>NZ_VCPC01000009.1 GCF_005938225.1 Arenibacterium halophilum | reverse complement strand
TGACGCATCAGCTTTCCCATCGCCGCATCACCTGACACAAGCGTCAACATGTCGTTCTCTTCGCGCGTAAGCATCCTGTCATCTCCTCCGGTTCCGCTCGTGGCGGCCAACTTGGGCTGGACGTTCGTTCACCACAAATTAGCTGTCTAAGTTTTTATCGTCAACCCCTGGCCGCAACTCCGGCGGCCGTGATCCTGGCCTTGCCGAATGATGCTTTTACCCCTGCCCGGCCAAGTTCACGTGAATATTCTTTTCATGAGTGAAAGACATCAGTTCGCCAATGCCTTCCTCGCGGCCGATCCCGGATTGCTTTACTCCGCCGAAAGGTGCGCCCAGAAAATGCAACCCGACCTCGTTGATCCAGACAAATCCGGCCTCGGCGCGGGATGCGGCGCGGTGGGCTGTCGCCAGATCCTTGCTCCAGATCGAACATGTAAGGCCAAAGGGCAAGCCGTTGACCTCGTCCATCATGGCGGCTTCGTCGGACCAGCGCCGCACTGCGAGAACGGGTCCGAAGATCTCTTCGCGCGCGATCGTCATCTCGGGCGTCACATCTGCAAAAATCGTGGGCGTGATAAAACAGCCATCTGCCAGATCACCCTCGGTTACCGCGTGTCCGCCGGTGACAGTCCGCGCGCCTTCGCGTTTGGCAGACTCGATATAGCCCATCACCTTGTTGAAATGGTCGCGTCCGACGAGTGCGCCCATGGTGGTGGCCGGATCGGTCGGAATGCCGGGCTTGTAGCGCGCCACCTGGGTCGCCACCCGGTCAAGCACGGCGTCGTGCAGATCGTCGTGCAGAAACGCCCGGCTGGTCGAACCGCAGGACTGCCCGCACCACCCAAAGTTCATGCCGCGCACAATGGCATCCGCGATCCGGTCAGGGTCGCTGTCGGGATAGGCAATCAACGCGTTCTTGCCGCCCAGTTCCAGCAACACGGGCTTGAGTGTCTCGCTGGCGCCCCGCATCACGGCCTTGCCGGCACCGACCGACCCGATCAGCGTCACCTTTGCAACATCGGGGTGCGTGGCCAGCGCCGCACCGGCCTCGGTTCCGCCCGGCAGCACGCTGAAGGTGCCCGCCGGCATCAGGCCATCGACCAGTTCAGCCAGCCGCAACGCCGACAGCGGCGCCTGAACCGGCGGCTTGATGATGACCGCATTTCCCGCGGCCAGTGGCGCGGCCATCTTGCCGCCGCAGAACATGAATGGATGATTGAACGCAAGGATCCGCGCGACAACGCCCAGGGGTTCGCGCACCGTCATGTTGAGGCGATCCGGGCCCATGGGAATGGTGTCACCTTTCATCTCGGTCACCAGCCCGGCGAAAAACTCCATCTGCGCCGCCGCGATCGCCGCGTCGCCTTTCATTTCAGTATAGGGGTTGCCGCAATTGGCCGCGTCGATCAGTGCCAGTTCATCGCCATGACGGCGCAGCAGTGCCGCGATCTCCTTGAGGATGCGCGCACGCTCCAACGGCTTCACATCGCGCCATTCCAGAAAGCCGGACCGGGCCGCCGCAACTGCAACATCAACATCCTGTGCTCCAGCCTCGGCCACCGAAGCCAGAACACCCCCCGTCGCCGGGTTCAATGTGTCGGTGTAAACCCCGCCAACCGGGCTATGCCAGCGGCCACCGGCATAAATATCCAGATGCTGCGGCAATGCGGACATGAAAGTGTCAGTCAGGTTATCCGGCACGTGTTCATCCTCCCAAATGTTGGTTTTGGAAGTATCTTAGAGATCTAATGGGAGTCAAGAACCGAGCGGGCATCCCGACAGGGCTGAACGGGATGCCAGTGCAGCCAAAGCCCGGATAGCCCGCACAGATTGTCTTGGCGGTCTTCGGCTGGGCGCACATTCAAAACCTGTTCGCGGGAATTTTGAAATAGGCATGACCGTCTGCCTCTTCGGGCGGCAGGCGCCCACCGCGCAAATTGACCTGAAGCGCGTAAAGCATCCTGTCTGGCAGACCAAGCGTGGCGTCCCGGTCTTCGCGAAGCTTGACGAATTCATCGCGTGATTTCCCCTCCCCGACGTGCGGATTGCTGGCGCGATGTTCGGACACAGTGGCTTCGCAGGCCGCCTCATCCCGCGTATCAGTGCCGTAGTCGTGCCCAACGAACAGCCGGGTGTGATCGGGCAAGGCAAGGATCGTCTGGATCGAATCCCACAGCGCACCGGCGCTGCCGCCGGGAAAATCCGCGCGCGCCGTGCCCACATCCACATGCATCAACGTGTCGTGGACAAAGGCCGCATCCCCCGCGACATAGGTTATCGACCCCAGCGTATGACCGGCCGACAGCAGGACGTTCACCTGCAGATCGCCGATCATAATGCTGTCGCCATCTTTTAGAAGCTTGCCGAAATCCTGTTCGACCGGAAAGGCGTCAGACAGGTTGTAATAGTCGCGCCAAAGGCGGGCGATGTCGGCGACCTTCTGCCCGATCGCGTGGGGCGCGCCGGTTCGCGTGGCAAGACAATGTCCGGCGCTAAGGTGATCGGCGTGGGGGTGCGTGTCAAGGATCCACTGCACCTCATATCCCTTATCGGCGACGATCTTCAGCAGCATGTCAGCGTTTGTGGTTGATGTACGCGCCGACGCGGGATCGAAATCCAGGACCGGGTCGATGATGGCGCATTTGCCCGTGGCCGAATCGGCGCAGATATATTGCCAGGACCCGGTTGCCACGTCGTAGAGACAGTGGACATTCGGTCCGCCTTCTGCGGATGAGCTGAGATAGTGTTGCTTGCTTGGCATTCGCACGCTCCAGTTGGTGTCAACTGACGTACCAATTTCTGCCAAGCCCTTGGGGTTCCGACGGGCCAAGAGTTTTCACGATGATATTCAGCTCCGATGTGGCGCTTCTGGGTGTGAACCTGCGCGACGGGCAGGTCTTTCCGCTGGCCGACCTTCTGAAAGAGAGGGGCGTGCATCTGGTCTTCCACCCGGGGCACATGGACGACCCGGAGATCGTGCACCGCTATGCGGGCGCCGTGACCTGCCCCAAACCCGTCGACACGTACCCCTTGGAAACCGCTCTGATCGCGCCGGAAACAGCTGACGCGTGACCGAGTAGAGCGCGCTACGCGCCTCTGCGTTGGCCGCTCGGGTCGTCGCCCGAGCGGTTTCGCTTGATACCGTCTGTCAGGACTTTAAGCCGCTCGTCTGCTCGCCGCAGCGCTTGACCCAATCCTGAATCGTCGCATGGTCCGGTAACAGGTCGGGGAACCATGCAAAGGGCGAGCTGCACAGCATGTCTGCCGCGCTGAAACGATCGCCCAGCAGCCAAGGGCCGCTCCCCAGTGGCTTTGCCAGAGTGGCGGCCATGGTGTCCAGATCCCGCAGCGACGCCGTGATCGCCGGATGGTCAAACCCGGTCCAGTGCAGGATAAGCAGCGGCTCCATGATCCCCTGATAGTAGAACAACCACGACAGATAGGCCCCGCGCCCCGCCTCGCCCGGCAGCGGCCCCAGTTTCGCCGCGGGGTAGGCATCTGTCAGATAGGCCACGATGGCGCCGCGTTCGCGCACCGCCTCTGCGCCATCGACGAGATAGGGCACCTTCTTTTCGGGATGCGGGTTTTCGGGGTCGGGCGCGCCGGATCCATCCTGACGGGTAATGGTGACTCCGCGAATGTCGATATCGGCGTTCAGCATCTTCACCAGCGTGACGATCGTATCAGAGCGCGAGTGAGGGGAGTGATAGAGCGTGGCCATGAATGCCTCCTTATGATCTGTGCCGGGACGTGTTACGCCCGGACCACTGACAGAAAGAGGCAGTAGCGATGGCACGTCCCGACCGATTGATGCGTTTGCTGGATGCAATGCGTCGCCTTCCCGCGCCAGTGACCGCCGAACGTCTTGCCGCAGAAACCGAGATTTCGCGCCGCCAGCTGTATCGCGATATTGCCACGTTGCGCGCGGGCGGCGCACTGATCGACGGCGCTGGCGGCTTTGGCTACACGCTCACAGAAGATCCGGCGCTGCCGCCGCAAAGCTTTTCGCCGCTGGAGATCGAGGCGCTGATGCTGGGAATCGGCAGCCTCGACCATCTTGGCGATGTCGATCTTGCGCGGGCGGGGCGCGATGCGCTTGCCCGGATCATTGCGACCCTACCGCAAGGCCAGGCACGCAGGGCGATGCACACGATCCTGAGATCCTGGCGCCCCTCCGATGTTCGCCCCGATTTGCATATTGATATCGATGTCCTGCGGCAGGCCTGTTGGGACGAAACCAGCCTGTGGCTGACCTACCGCGACCTTAAGCAGAGCAGGACGGAAAGAGAGGTTTGGCCTCTGGGCCTGTCCTACAGCCCCGATGCACTGATGCTGCTGGCCTTCTGCCAGCTTCGGCAGGACTATCGCATTTTTCACGTGGTGCGCATCGAACAGGTGCGCCCAGGTGGCACCAGTTTTCGGCCGCGCCGGGTGGAACTGCTGCGTGGCTACGCGGCCCGGCGCATTGCCCCGGGATCGAAGGAATGCACCTAGCCCAGCCTGAACCGCGACACGGCCTGTGCGTCGAGGTCCCAACCGCCCCCCGTGTGTCGCCACACGGCAGATGCCCGTCTGAATCCGGCTGGACGGGATCAAGATAAAACTCCTGTAACCGTGGCTCGACACGCCGCCCCCCATCGCTTCGGTAAAGGCAGAGATGCACAGGAAGTCACTCGGCCCGCCCGCCAACCTTGCGTCGGGCTGAACCACCGAACCCCGCCCCGAAAGGATCAGATCGCAAAATCCGTCGAGCCCATTTTCCTGTTCCCCCGCCACGGTGGGAACCGGCAATTGTTGGGCATCTCAGTGCTCCATCGGGGAACCATCGGCCCGCAGCTTCATGCCGACACGGATAGGGCGCACCGGCTGTCGACGGATCGCGCCATCGCGCAAGGCCGCGCCCAGCCCCGGCGCATCGCCAAGCCTGACGTGGCCATCCTGCTGAACCGGGGTGGCTGTCACCAGCTCACCGGCAATATGGTCGGTGGTGGCGACGGCGTCGTCCAGACGTTGGCAATCGCTGCGGTTCTGCTCTTGCGTCTCGGCCCCGTCGAGGACGGGATTGACGTGGCCGATGGCAGTGAAGCCCGCCGCCTTCAGGGCGATGCATTGCGCGACAGGTTCGCCACGGGACGCGCCGCGCGCCTGACCATACACCCGGGCGCGGTCGCGGAATCGCCCGCCCAGCAGATCGACAATCGGGGCGCCAAGGCGCTGGCCCTTGATGTCCCACAGCGCAATGTCGATGGCAGGGATGGCCGCCATAATGACCGAACCGCTGTAGCTGCCGAACCGCAGCATCACCTCCCAATTGTGCGCGATGTCGCAGGCCGACTGCCCGACAAGATACGCGCCGAACTTGCCGATTGCGGCCTCGGTGGCCTCGAGGTGCGCCCAGCTGCTTGCCTCGCCCGCGCCGACGTTGCCATCGCGCGTTTCCACCTCGACAAACAGGAGCGTGTCGATGGCAATCGGCGTGACGCGGGTAATGACAGAGCCGCGCGGCCCGGTGCCGATCGGATCGTACAGCAGAGACCCCGACGCCATTGCATCGCTATGGACAACCTTGGCCGATTAATCCGCAAAGCTGGCGATCAGGGAAATGTCGGGCTGGCGCAGGTGAGCCGCTCGGTGCGGATGTCGACCACCTCGACCGCGCCTTCCATCACCTTGCCGGCGTCGCGGTCTATCAAGGCGTCAAGCCGGTTGGCCATGGCATTGCCTTCGACCGTGCTGTCGGCCCAATGGCGGATGTTGTGGGCCACATCCTGCGAGGAAAACGCATCCCCGTTCGACCAAAGCACGCCATCGCGGACGTGCAGCGTATAGGTCCGCGCGTCGTCCGACACCTCCCAGCGCTCAAGCAACTGCACCGAGAAGGTAAAGTCGATCTCCCAGCGCACCAGATTTTCGCACAACATGCCGGCCACATTGCCCTGTTCGGGCAGGTCGAACATGCGCGGGTCGGTGATGTCGACAACCGTGCGCCCGATCTTCAGCACCCCGCCCTTGCGCGGTGTTCCGGTTTGCGCCCGAGCCGGCGGCGCGAACCCCAAAAGCCCATAGGCTGACGCAGAAGACAGGCCCAGCGTGCTGGCCATGGCCAGAAATTCGCGGCGGCCAACCTGACCGGCGGCATCCGGGCTCCCCAACAGCTGGATCGTCTGGGCCAACTTTGCATCTGACTTGGGCTTTCTCCTTTCACGCGGTGCGCGCCGAATGCCTGCAGCCTCAAACAGGCCCGCGTGATTTTCCGCGCATAGATTGGCCACGCTGTGCAGAAATACGGCAGGCTTCGCCCAAGCGGGACAATTCACACACTTCGCATCTTTTGGGCAATTTTCGAAAATACCACAGCAATGTCAGACCGTTAAAAGGCTCGCTCTTGATAGAACCAGCGCCCCAAACTTTACAATCCACAACAAATCAGCCGATCCAAGGGGGGCGGCAATGGATGGCGCGACCTGCCCGCCCCCGCCCGGCGCACGCAGCTGATCTTCATGGCCAAGCTCATCGACAGCCTGTATCCGCGATTCCGCCTGTTCCTGTATGGTGGCCGCCCGGACTATTGCGC
The DNA here is from genome assembly GCF_005938225.1 of Arenibacterium halophilum. Lineage (GTDB taxonomy): Bacteria > Pseudomonadota > Alphaproteobacteria > Rhodobacterales > Rhodobacteraceae > Arenibacterium > Arenibacterium halophilum. The sequence continues at coordinate 18,755 of NZ_VCPC01000009.1, read as the reverse complement.
GCCACGAACGATCTTTGGCCCGGCCTTCGCCGTGCTGTTTCTGGGCGAAGGTTATGCCGTTCTGAAATCCCAAAAGCAGGTCCAGACCTTGACCCGCCAGTTCGACAACCTGATCCGCAAGGCGGTGGTGACACCCGACAGGGTGGCATCGTGGTTGACGGATTTGGCGCAGGAGATTCCGCGCTAGCGCCGGTCAGCCGAAAATCTGTTTATAGTCTTCGACCGAACGGCTTAGCGCCTTGGCGCGAGGTATCGCCTTGGACGGCAGATCAAGATCGGCGTCGTTGATGACCATGATATGAGCCTCCAGCGCCGCGGCGGCCTGATCCAGCCGCCCTGCCTCAAGATGCAGAAGGATTTGCTTGTGCTCGGCAAAGGATTGTTTTCGGTAGTCACCCGAACCGCTTTGCAGGCAGACACGCAACGCCTCGATCCCCGACGCGGTCAGGTCATAGGCCTGCGGCAGGTAGCTGTTGCCCGAGTTGCGGATGAACGCCTGATGAAACGCCATATCCGCCGCTTCGTATTGCTTCCACTCGGCGGTGTTCAACGCCTCTTCCATTCGCCTGATCGTCGCGTTCAGGGTGCCCAGAACCGCCTCGCCCGCGGCCTGCATGGACAGCCTCAGCGCGGCGGTTTCCAGCACCGCGCGAAAGGTGCTCATCTCTCGCACGTCCTCGCGGCTTGGCGAAAACACATAGGTACCCGCCTGCGGAACGATCGTGACAAGGCGTTTGTCGCGCAGCTCGAAAAACGCGGTGCGGACCGGGGCTTTGCTCATCCCGAGTGCATCGGCAATCTGCACTTCCGAAAGGCGTTCGCCAAACTTCAGATCGCCCGAGACGATCGCGTCCCTGATCCGGGTAAAGGCTTCTTTGCTCAGCGACACGTCGGTTTCCTTTCAGTCGTCAAACCTAAATCGTAACCCCCTAAGGTCGCACAACTTTCCGCGCTTATGGGCCGCCGGATCGCCGCTGTTTTACAGCCAGCGCCCGCGCAAGTCCATTTTATCAGGTTGACAGGCTGTTTGAAATACTAGAATTCTAGTATTGTTAGTTTTTCCAAAAGGGCGCCTATCTCATGAGCAGTTTTCGTCTTCTGACCCCGGATGCGCAGTATCCCGACGACGCGCTGATCGAGCGTGAGACGGCGGGGGCAGATGTGCACTGGAGCATCTATCGCGAGCGGACACCCGACGCGATTCCGGCCGACGAATGGAGCCGGGCGGATGCGCTGGTGGTCTGGCACGAGATGCCTGTCACGGCCGATGTCATCGCGCGGCTGGATCGGTGCCAGGTGATCGTGCGTGCCGGAGTGGGATTTGATCACATCGATCTGGAGGCCGCCGCAGCCCGCGGTATTCCGGTGTGCAATACGCCGGACTATGGCACCAGCGAAGTGGCCGATCATGCCATCGCGATGATGCTGAACTTCAAGCGCGGGCTGTCGACCTATCACCAGGAACTCATGGCCTCGCCTCAAGATGGGTTCGATCACGCGCGCGCGCCGCTGATGGGGCGGCTGCGCGGGCGTACCTTCGGGATCGTCGGACTGGGGCGGATCGGTACCGCCACCGCGCTGCGGGCCAAGGCGTTCGGGCTGAACGTGGTCTGCTACGATCCGCATGTGTCACGCGGAACCGAGATCGCCGTGGGCGTGCAACGTGTCGAAACGCTCGAAGCACTGCTGAAGGTCGCCGATGTCGTGTCGCTGCATTGCCCGCTGACCGATGAAACCCGCGGCATGATCAACGCCGATACGCTGCGCCTGATGAAACCCGGTGCCATCGTCATCAACACCGCGCGCGGCGCCATTGTCGATGTGCCCGCGCTGCTGGAGGCGCTGCGCAACAACGTCATCGCGGGCGCGGGGCTGGATGTTCTGCCGGTCGAACCGCCCAGCCCCGAAGATGCCATTTCGCGCGCCTATGCCGGGCAAAGCGATCCGCTGACGGGCGAGCGGCTGTTGCTGTCGCCCCATGCCGCGTGGTCCAGCCCCGAGAGCGTGGCCGACGCCCGCAGACTGGCCGTGGAAACCGCCATGCTGCGCCTGCGCAGCGGCACGATACGGAATCTGGTGAACCAACCGGAACAGGGATTGGTCCCGGCGGCGGAATAACCCGCCACGGGAACGAAACGACCCCCGCGCATTCACGGCGCGCAGGGGCGGGTTGCGCAGGGAAAACCGGCCAGCCGCACATGCCAACATGGCTTTAGGGAGGAAACAATGGCCAATACGTTCAACATGACAGTCGTCGCCGGGGTCATGACCGCGGCGATGGGGATTTCTGCGCAGGCGCAGGACTTCTCGTTCAAGTTCCAGTCGGTCGATCCGGCAGGGAACCCCAACTTCCAAATCCAGAACGAATGGACAGAACGCGTCGGCGTGATGAGCGGCGGGCGCATCAAGATCGAACTGCTGCCCGTGGGCGCGGTCGTGGAATACAACGAAACCCAGGATGCCGTCGGCGCCGGCATTCTTGACGGGCACATCACCGATGTCAGCTATTTCTCGGGCAAGGATCCGGCCTTTGGCCTGATCGCCAACCCGATCGGCGCGTGGTCGTCGCCCGACGAAATGCTGCGCTTCATCCGCTATGGCGGCGGGCAAGAGCTGATGGCGAAGCTGGAAGAACCCTATAACATGCACTTCGTCGGCGCGACGACAACGGGCCTTGAAGGGTTCGTATCCAAGCGGCCGCTGTCGGGCGTCGATGATCTGAAGGGGCTGAAAGTGCGCGCGCCCGAAGGTCTGATCCAGCAGGTGTTCGCCGCAGCCGGGGCGGTGCCCGTCAACCTGCCCTACGCCGAGGTGTTCACCGCGCTCGACAAGGGTGTGATCGACGCGGCGGATTCCACGGTCTTCTCGACCAACCATTCGCAGGGTCTGCACAAGGCGGGAAACAACCCGGTGTTCCCCGGCTTCCACTCGATGCCTCTGGTTGAAGTGTCGATGAACCTCGACAAATGGAACGCGCTGCCCGAGGACTTGCAGGAAATCATGACCGTCTCGGTCCGTGACCTGGCCAACGACATGGTCTCGCAGCTGTCGATCAAGGATCTTGAAGCCGTCGCCGAAGCCAAGGCCGATCCCAACATCACCGTCCACGACTGGCCCGCCGCCGAGCGCGCGCGTTTCCGCACCATCGCTATGGGCCAGTGGGAAAACGTGGCCAGCCAGTCCGACAACGCCCAGCAGGTCTATGACACGCTGACCACCTACCTGAAAGAACAGGGTCTGCTCGACTAAGGCTCTGACGACTGTGGGCGGGCCCGCGAATGGCCCGCCCTTCCCTTCCGACATGACCCGGACGACACCCCATGGCGCAGCCAGACGACACCCCGATACCGGCGCTCCCTGATGCGCCGACCTCCCCGGCACGCAGCCTGCCCGAAGCAGGCCGGTTTGGCCGGTTCCTGGAACGCACCTCGGTAATCTTTGCGATCGGGATCGTGCTTGCGATGGCGATCCTCGTCTTCGAGGTGATCAGCCGGTATTTCTTTGGCGCGCCGACGATCTGGGCGCATGAAACCTCGACCTTCCTGAGCGCCGTCACCTTCATCTTCGGCGGATTGCTCTGTGTCGTGCGCAATTCGCATATCCGCGTCGTGCTGCTGTACGATCTGGTCCGGGGCAAGGCGCTGCAAATGCTGAACGCGCTGATCTCGCTGGCCTGCGCCATCTCGACCGGCTTCTTCGCATGGGCCGCATGGCGCACGGTGAAAAAGGCGGTGTTTCGCCCGTCGGGCGACTTTTTTCTTGAAACCAGCGGCTCGGCGTGGAATTCGCCCGCGCCCGCGCTGATCAAGATATTCCTGTTTCTGGTGCTGATCGCGATGAGTCTTCAGTTCCTGATCCTTGCCATCAATTACCTGCGCGCCGCGCGCAGCCATAAACGGGCGCTGCGCTGATGGATGTTCTTTCCTCACTTCTCGATCTGTCGGCCCTTGGCATCGGCGCAGGCACCCTGGTGATGTTCGGCTTGCTCGTCTTCCTGTTGCTGACGGGAATGCCGCTGGCACTGGTGACGCTTCTGGTCGCCCTTCTCTTCGCACTCGGTTGGTTCGGCCCCATGGCTGTGCCGCTTATCACCAGCAGGGTCTATTCCTTCGTGTCGTCCTTCGTCTTCGTCTCGGTGCCCATGTTCGTGCTGATGGCGGCGATCCTTGATCGATCGGGCATTGCGCGCGACCTGTTCGACGCGATGAAGCTGGTCGCGGGCCGTGTGCGCGGTGGGGTTGCGGTGCAGACGATCTTTGTCGCCGTCATCCTTGCCGCGATGAGCGGGATCATCGGTGGTGAAATCGTGCTTTTGGGTCTTGTTGCGCTGCCGCAGATGCTGCGCCAGGGCTATGACCGCCGCCTTGCCATCGGCGTGGTTTGCGCGGGCGGGTCGCTGGGCACCATGGTGCCGCCCTCGATCGTGCTTATCATCTATGGGCTTACCGCCAATGTCTCGGTTGGCGAGCTGTTTACCGCCGCCTTTGTGCCAGGCTTCATGCTGGCGTCCTTCTATGTGGCCTACGTGCTGTTCCGGTCCTACACCGACCCGACAGTGGCCCCGCCTCCCATGACCGAACGGATGGACATGGCCGAGCAGATGAAGCTGCTGCGCGGGCTGATCCTGCCGATCCTTGTCGTGGTTTTCGTGCTTGGGTCGATCTATGGCGGCATCGCCTCGGTCACCGAAGCCTCGGCCGTTGGGGTTGCCGGGGTGATACTCTCCACCATCCTGCGCCGTGAATTCACCTTTCGGATGCTGGTCGATGCCGCGATGCACACGCTGACCACCGTGGGCATGATCGTCTGGATCGGCATCGGTGCCAGCGCGCTGGTCGGTGTCTACAACCTGATGGGCGGGATCGACTTTATCTCGTCGCTGATCACCGGCGTCTCGGAAAACCCGACGACCATCATCCTGACGATGATGCTTATCCTTTTCGTCCTGGGCATGTTCCTTGACTGGGTTGGCATCGCGCTGCTGACCATGCCGATCTTCGTGCCGGTGATCCGCGAGCTGGGCCTGGATCCGATCTGGTTCGGCGTTCTGTTCGCGATGAACATGCAGGTGTCGTTCCTCACACCACCCTTCGGTCCGGCGGCCTTCTACCTAAAGAGCGTGACGCCACCAGACATCACGCTGGGCGAGATTTTCCGATCGCTGGTCCCGTTCATCTGCCTTCAGGTGCTGGCCGTCGGGCTGCTCGTCGCCTTCCCGCAAATCGCGGTCTACTAGGCCCCTGCCTCGCTACATAAGACAAAGGACATATCATGAAACTCGTACGCTTCGGTGAGGCAGGTCAGGAACGGCCGGGACTGATCGACACAAACGGCGACCTGCGCGACCTGTCGGCGGAAGTGGCCGATATCGACGGTGCCGCACTCGCCCCCGAAACCCTGGCCCGGCTGGCCGCGCTGGACGCCTCCACGCTGCCCGTGGTCAACGGCGCCCCCCGCCTTGGCCCCTGTGTCGGCAAGGTGGGCAAGCTGGTCGGGATCGGTCTGAATTATTCCGATCACGCCGCCGAAGCCGGAATGGACGTGCCAAGCGAACCCATCGTGTTCCTGAAGGCGACAACCGCCATTTCCGGCCCATACGACGATGTGCAATTGCCTGCCGGGGCCGAGAAGGTCGACTGGGAAATCGAGCTGGCCTTTGTCATCGGCACGCGCGCCAGGAACGTCTCGAAAGCCGAGGCGCTGTCGCATGTGGCGGGCTACACTATCGTCAACGACGTGTCCGAACGCGCGTGGCAGGCCGAGAGGCAGGGCCAGTGGACCAAGGGCAAAAGCCACGACACCTTCGCCCCCATGGGCCCTTGGCTGGTCACCGCCGACGAGATCGCGGATCCGCATGATCTGGGGATGCGGCTGGATGTGGATGGCGAACGCCGGCAAGACGGATCGACGCAAACCCTGATCTTCGGCATTGACCACCTGGTATCCTATCTCAGCACATTCATGACGCTGGAACCGGGCGATGTGGTGACAACCGGAACGCCTCCGGGGGTCGGGTTGGGCATGAAACCACAGGTCTTCCTGAAAGACGGTCAGGTGATGCGGCTGGAAATCGACGGGCTGGGTGTTCAACAGCAAACCTGTGTGCGCCAGCCTTCCACATAGCGACGGCGCGATTTGAATTGCGCGCCCTGACCTGTGGCTGAATCGACTGTCTGATCGAGGATGAGAGCCGATCAGCCACAGATCAATGCGACACGCGCGGCGCCAGCACCACGCTCGCCCCTGCAAGCACGTCACCTATCGCGTTGAACTGTTCGGTATAGTGCCGTCTTGCCCACCCTGCCCCAACGTGTCGGGCCCGTCCGCGCGTAACCTCGCGGCCGGGCCGGGTACGTTTCGGGGCCAGTTTTTCAGCGGTCTTCATTCGGCAGCATCCCCAGGATCACGGCGTCTTAGTTTCGCCGGTTTCTGGTCCAATCGTAATGGGATCGGTTGTCTTCGAAGAATCCGCGGCGTTCTGTCTGCACTGACATGCCTGCGATGGCGCGGATAATCCTCGTGATTGAAACGGGAAGCCCCGACTGTGGGCGCGCCGTTGCTTTTTAATATGTAACGCTTAATGTAACACTTATAAGCCACAGTCCCTAACTGCACTTGTAAGCGGTACATTCAAGGAACCAAATTTTTGAAACCGGACCTCAAATTTGCGCGCGTGCTTCATGCCTTGATCCATATCTCGTTTCGCGGGCGCGTGATGTCTTCGGCTGAAATCGCCACGATGTTGTCGACAAATGCGGTCGTGGTGAGGCGCATGTTGGCCGGCCTGCGAGAGAAAGGACTGATCGAAGCAACCAAGGGAAGAACCGGAGGCTGGCGGGTCGTGCGACCGCTTGAGTCCATTTCCGTCGCCGACGTGTTCGAAGCTCTCGACCGTCCGGGCTTGTTAAAATCTTCAGTGCCGGATGCCTACCCAACCTGTGCGGTAGAGCGCGCGGTGAACAGCACTCTCACTCGGATCGAGGCCGACGCCGCAGGTCAGATGCTTGCCCGGTACCAGGCTCTCACCCTGCGCGATATCGCGAGGGTGGCGACGGAAAGCGAAATGCAGAATTGACTGAATAGCGCGCCAGCGTGCGCGAACGATGTGAACCACAGGGGCGTCAGCACCCTGCCCGCCTCAGCCTTGATACAAGCTTGGTCTTGCCCGCGTCCAACTTGCCTTGCGTGCCCGGCGCGGCCGCATTTGCCGGACAGAGCGTAAAACTGATCTTTCATTGAATCCCTGCCAACTGGTATGATCGCGCGCGAGGTTGGTTCGGGGCGTTCGTAGCTCATCAACTCTGTGGCGTGGGCTTCGACCGAAAGACCACAGGTTCGCGGGTTTTTGCATATTCCGACGTGACCGGTATCGTTTGTTGGGATAGTGTGCATTGATCACGCTCGAACGTTATCAATCAGTTTGTCGTGCGACGTCATGGTTCGTCAACGGCGCTTTTCCTGTAAATCTCTAGCTGAAACCGCCCTACTCTTCGGCGTGCCGATATGTCCAATAATGACAAAAGTTGGAGTATTCTTGAAGGCGTATCTTTTGGTGCTGACTCTCAACTATGGCATCGAATGTGCCCGTGATATTTAACGCAGAATATCATGGCTTGTCGTTACCTTGTGCATCGTAGTCGTGCATCGTTCAGCGCCAGAATCGCTTCGTTGCAGTGCAGCTTGACTATGGATGTGGTCCGGTAAACCATTTCATTGCGTGCACGACACATACCACGTTTTTAGAATTAGGCTGCTGACTTAACAGCTGTTAAGTCAGCCATCGGGCTTGCTGGCACTGAACGGGTGCAGACCTTAACAGCTGTTAAGCCGCCCTCTTCTCATTAACTAGCGCCATGACCATAGGCCCACAGGAAAAGGCACCTGCGGCAGCTTTAGAAGCCAGAGAGCGCAAGTAGCCGTTCGGAGACCGGATGCTTTCAAACCGTTCGAGCATTGCCACCACCACCACGGCGGCCTGTTCCGGCCCCATGCTGCGCTGCGCGTCTTCCCAAGCGATCGGGCTTATCCCCATGGCAGGACGCACGTGACAGGCCGCATCATGAAGCTGATGCCAATGTCTGATCTCGCCATCATAAAAGGTTCGCAGGGTTGGGCATCCCGCGATGACGGTGCTGAGTGGTAAACTCGGGGCCTGCGAGCGATCTTCGAAGTTCGATGGTGACTGACGCTGCTCCTTGCAGGTAGTAGGCTTGCTTTCAGGCAGCCTGTCTTCGATGACCTTCGTTTCAATATCAATAGATTCTTTTTTTGAATTATGTTGGTGCTGCTCAATCTGAACAGCACTGGTGCTCAGATTGGCTGTATCAGGTCCATCTATCAGGTCGCGTGCGGCATCCAGAAGGGCCAGAAGGTCGGTGCGATACCGGGCCAGATCGTCAAGGCTCAGCTTGCGGCGCAGCGCCCTCGCGATAAGAATTGCCATGTCGCGCATCTGATCCCACAAACCACTCTGTGGCAGGGTTTGCGCCCCGAAGTCCGCCAAGGCGGCAGCGTCGCGCCGCATCAGGCTCACACACTCCCGCAGCCGGCGAACGCGCTCTTCGGCACTTCGAACCGCTTCAGCTGTACGGGCGATTTCTTCTGTGCGTTGGTACAGGGGCGTCAGATCAAACCCAAAGGCAACGCGGTCCGACCCGTGTCTGCGCACGTACCGTTTGCCATTGGGGCTGTCGCGTCGATCCAACAAACCTGCCTCGATCAGCCGCGCCATGTGCCGCCGCATGGTCGAACAGGGCATGCCGTTCAACCGCTCGCAGATTGTCTTGTTCGACGGAAACACAATCATCTCGGCGGTCGCGCTCAGGTCATCTTCAGGATAAAAGCTCAGCAGCCCTTGCAGAACCGTCAGATCACGTTCTGTTACGCCAAAGGCGGCCTGCGCTTTCGACAATTCCCGAAGCACCTGCCACTTGTTGACGGGTTTGCCGGAAAGGGATGCCTCTGTTGCGTCGGGCCCACGCAAATGGGCGCGCGAAATCGGCCGCATAAACGGCGATATTGGCGTGTACTCCATGAAAATATTCACGAAGGCAAAAATTCTACGGCCCGCGAATCGCTTTGCGCTTGCGGGGTAGGGGCCAGAACGCTACATTCAGAGGTGCGAAAACTGAGATTTTGTAGCGGGCTATGCCCGGTGCGAAACCTTATAAAGGTCTCGTGAAGCTTGCTTCTCGGGGCCTTTTTCTTTTTTTGCCTGTATCGTGCCTCCTTGTTCTAGCGTTGCTCTTCCTCAGTCTTCTGAACGCTTCCAGCGCTCATGAAGCTCGGTGATCAGCTGTGGGGCATTGCCCTCGAACCAGCTGATAAAGTCGGGGTCTTTGGCCGTCAGGTCGAGTTTCAGTTGCCTGCCGTTCCGATTGGTTCTGACAGTGGCCGTGCCAACGCCTGGAAGCGAAAGGGCAGGGGTGTCGGTGGCGGCGGGCTTAGGCGTGCTGTCAATGCGCTTTGCAGCGGTCAGCACGGCAAGAAACGCACTGTCCGATATCTCGTCAGGTGTTCCCGTGCCGGTGTCCCGCGCAGCAAGCGCGACGGTGCGCAAATGGTCGTGATCTGCGCCATCGGCCATCGCTTTTTTCAACTCTTCCCACCTGGGGCGTCCGATGCCGGGTGCGGCACCAATGGCCTGAATCAATTCGTCACCCACGGTGCGAACCACGCCCAACAGTTGCGAAACCCCGGCTTCATGCAGATTCAGCACCTCGGCCACACCCCGATTGCTGCGTTCGGCCCGATCCAGGTGATCGCCGTCGAGCAACGCCGCCGCCACAAGCGCGCGTTCGATAAAACTCAGGTCTCGCCGTTCTTGGTTTTCAAGCAGCTGATCTTTCAGGGCCTGTTCGCCGTCAACTTCGGTGACAATGGCCCGAACCTTGATACTCAGCGCGCGACAGGCTTCCAGCCGCCGCCGACCGTAGATCAGGGCATAGCGGTCGTTTTCAAGCGGACGCACAAGGATCGGCACGCGCTGGCCGTTCTTCGAAATCGAATTTTTCAGCCCATCAACATCGACTTCAAGTCTGTCATCAAACCGGCCAACGGTTTCGATCTGCATCGGGTCGATTTCGAACACACCACCCCGCAACCGGCGCCCTTCCAGGGCATCGGGGGCGTTGCGAAGGGTCTGCAAGGGCAGGCCGAGCTTAGGCTTTCTTGCCATTCCGCCCCCATGTGGTTTGAATGATATCTGAAATCTCGTCGTTGACCGCGTTCATCGATTCGATGGCCCGGTCAAAGGTTTGTCGGGTGAAATCCTTCTTGTCAGCCTCGTATAGAGTCTGCTTTGTCAGCCCTGCATCCGAAATTGCGGTGGATTCTACCATGTGATTGGTCAGCACAGACCGTCCGAACAACCCACGGATAAAAGCGATGACCTCGGTTTGCGGAGCATCACCCACCTTGTAGCGCGTTGGAAGAAAGCGCAGCCAGTCGAACTGCAGATTGGCGCCAGCGTCGCGGATAACACCCAGCAGATCGGCCGTCATGCGCAGGAACTGCGACATTGACATCAGGTCCAGCATCTGCGGATGAACCGTCACCAGCACGCCTGACGAGGCCGAAAGCGCCGACATGGTCAGGAAGCCAAGCTGCGGGGGGCAGTCGATCACCACCACGTCGTAATCGGCTTCTACTTCGTCCAATGCGTCTCTAACACGGGCGAAAAACGCCTTTGCTCCGCCCCGTTGGATTGCGGCAGGTGTTTCGTGTTCGAATTCCATCAGCTCCAGATTGCCGGGAATCAGATCAAGACCGTGGATATACGTCTTGCGGATCACATCGGTGATTGGAACCGGATCGTCATAGCGCACCGCATCGTAAAGCGTTCCGCCTTCAACCAGATCAAGTTCTGGTTGGATCCCGTGCAGCGCCGAAAGCGAAGCCTGGGGGTCGAGGTCGATCGCCAGAACCCGGTATCCCCGCAGCGCCAGCCGTTGGGCCAAATGGGCCGAGGTGGTGGTTTTACCAGACCCACCTTTGAAGTTCACGACCGACACCACCTGAAGCACGTCGCCATCACGGCGGCCCGGCAAATAGGTTCCTGTCTTTTTCGTATTACTTTCAAGGGTTTGCCTGATCTCCCAGATGTCATCCAGGGTATAGCGGCGGTGGCTGCCCGCTGTGGTTTCCACATCAAGGATCTTGCCTTCCCGATGCAGCTTGCGCAGATAGGTGTGGTCAACGCCAAGCAGTTCGGCGGCCTCGCCGCTGGTCAGCGTCCGCATGACCTTTCTTGCATCAGGTGGAAAGTGTGCCGCCCGTTGCGCATGCAGATTCGACGCAAGAAGCTCTGCGTAGCGCCCGATGGCAATGTCTAGGTCCTGCTCTGCTTCGCTCATCTCTGCCCCGAACCGTGGGCGCGTTTTTTATGTGACCGCGCGTTATTTTTCGAGACTATTGCCCGAGAGGCCAGAGTCGTGCAAGCGTTTTCTGGACTCCATATACCCCTCAATGTGCGCCGCCAGAATGATTTTTCGCCAAATGACTGCATTGGCGGCTCAATCGACAGGGTAGGGGAGAATAGACCCTAAAAGCGTTTTAGAGTCTTATATCCCCGATTGATACCCGTTGCTAAGGCCGCGGGTCTCGTACCAACTTGGCTCGTTCGGCATCGAGGACGCGGCGCCAGATGCCGGGCCGTTCGGGATTTGGTTGAAAGACAGCAGCCAGCGTGGCCGGACCGCATGCGGCAGGAAAACGGGCGGGGTATCCGTCAGCTTTCCGGCAAGAAAAAGCGGCCATCCCAAAGGAATGGCCGCCTGCGTTCGTTGGCCCGTCAAGCGGGGAGGAGCTTAGCCAAGCTGAACGCTCAGCGGATCGTGGGCATAGACCCAAGCCGGATCCTCGGGTTCCTTCAGCCATGTATTGGCGTTCGAAATGGTCTGGACCTTGGTCGCCCGCTCGCGGCGGGTGTTTTCATACAGCTTGAAGGCGCTGGCGTAATCTTCGGTCCCGACCTCTTCAAGGCAGCGTACCAGAACGGCGGCATCTTCGATTGCCATGCAGGCACCCTGCGCCATATGCGGACGCATCGGGTGGCAGGCATCGCCCAGCATACACAGGCGGCCCTGGCTCCACAGGTTCAGCGGATCGCGGTTCCAGAACGGCCATTTGGTGACCTCTTCGGTCGCGTCGATCAGCGCGTTCACCACCGGGTGTGAGCCGCCAAAGATCGCTTCCATCTCTTCGCGCGAGCTATCTACGAACCCGGTGTCGTGTTCCCAGCCATCCACCGGGACGCCGGTGACATAGTAATATTCCGAGGCGTCGCGTTTGGTCGCATAGGCCATGATGTGGCGCGACTGTTCCCACCACCATTTCACACAGGGCTCGAAATCCAGCCCCGAGGCGCGCAGCTTGTCCATGTTGACCAGCGCACGATGGCCGATCCAGCCCGAAAAGCGCGGCTTTTCCACGCCCAGCAGCTTTTCCCGGATCAAGGAATTGATGCCGTCTGCGCCGATCACCAGCTTCGCGGCAACCTGCTTGCCGTTGGCAAAGCTCAGCAGCACATCATCGTCGCGTTCGGTGATGTCGGTCAGCCGGTAATCAAAATGCAGCCGGTCCTGCGGCAGCGCGGCAATCTGTTCGGCGTGCATGTCGCCGCGGTGAATCGTGATATAGGGCGCGCCGTATTCCTTCTTGGCAAACTCGCCCAGTTCGATCCGCGACAGATAATCGCCGGTCAGCCCGTCGCGCGAAAACCAGTAATCCGGGTGCGACCCGATCGAGGCCAGACGATCCTCGAGCCCGATCTTGCGGAACACCTTCATCACGTTGGGGCCGATGTGAATGCCGGCGCCCAGCCGGGTGAATTCCGGCGCCTGTTCAAAGCAGTGCACGGAGAAACCCGCGTCGTCCAGCAGCGCCATCGCCGCCGCGCCACCCAGACCCGCGCCGATAACGGCGATGTCCACCTGATCGATCGAGTGCATGTAAGTTCCTCTCTGCGTCTTGAATTATTGTTTGTATACTAACGAATATTCCGGTGCCGGTCCAGCCCAAATCCGGGGTGCACCATACATCTTTTCGCGCCAACCGACCCGTATCTGCCCAAACAGGCCGCGAAACATCCACGTTTGATCGGGTTTTGTGCAAATGACGGCCGTATGGCGCCTATTCCCATGCCGGCAGGTCGGGCGCATATCGGGCGCGCAGGTAGCGGCCCAGCGATTCGATCTGTGTATCGCTCAGCTCGCCTCCAAAGGCGGGCATGTCGCGCAGGTCGTGGGTCATCGGGGCAACCAGCCCCTCGCGTATCACGGTTTCCAGCCCTTCGGGGGTTGGTGCGCGCACCGCAGTGGACTGCCCCAGTGGCACATGCGCCGCCGTCACCGTTCCGGCAATCGCCGGTTCGTGGCAGGTGGCGCAGGCGCTTTCAAACAGCCGGTGCGTCGCATCCGGCGCATTGGGCAGAACCGGTTCGGGCGCCGCGACTTCGGTTCCTTCGGTCAGCGTTGCCAGATAGGTGGCCATGGCGCGGATGTCCGCATCTGGCACCGGGGCAAGGCTGGCCACCACATCGGCCATCGGCCCCGAGGCGGCGGCCCGGCCGGGCGCCACCCCGTCGCGCAGATAACTGTAGAGGCTGTCGGCATCCCAGCCGCGCGCACCGGCGGCGCTGCCTGCCAGCGCGGGGGCGAACCAGCCCTTGATCGTGGCCCCCGAGAGTGCCGCCGCGCCGGTCTGCTCGGCGCCAAGCGCGTTGCGCGGGCTGTGGCAGGCGCTGCAATGTCCCGCGCCCTCGACCAGATAGCGGCCTCGGTTCCAATCGTCCGATTGGGCCGGGTCGGGCGCCAGTTCGGCGGGTCGATGGAACAGCGCGTTCCAGACCGCGTTCGTGGGGCGCAGGTTGGTGGGGAACACCATCTGCGCCGTCGGCACCTCTGCGCGTACAGGCGGCAGGGTCTGAAGATAGCCGTAAAGCGCATACATATCTTCGCCGCTCATCCGCGCGAAAGAGGTGTAGGGGAAGGCCGGGTACAGGTTGTGCCCATCGCGGCTGATCCCTTTGCGCATCGCGCGGTCAAAGGCGGTAAAGCTCCACCCGCCCAGCCCGGTGTCGCGGTCCGGAGTCAGGTTCGTGGTATAGATCGTGCCAAAGGGCGTCTCGATAGGGCGGCCGCCTGCATTGGCCACACCCCCCTCGGCGGTGTGGCAGGTGGCGCAGTTGCCGGTGGCAAAGACCTGCGCGCCGCGCTCCAGCAGGTCCGAGGAAAAGCTGCCGGCACCGGGGGCGGCGCTGGCCGGGATGCTGCGGGCCATAGGCAGGGCAACGGCGCCTGCGGTCAGCGCGCCGCCGATGGCCGCCGCCATAGCCAGGACACGCGGCTTGCGCCGGGTTCGGCGGCGTGGCGGGGTTCGGCCGGGAAGGGCAGGGGGCATGGTCTCGCGCGGGGCGATGCCCAGGGCATCGCGCATCCGTTCAGGGGTAAAGGGCGCTTCGCGCATCCGAACGCCGGTGGCATCAAAGATCGCGTTGGCAATGGCCGCCGCCGACGGCACCGCCGCGCTTTCGCCGACCCCCAGCGCAGGCTCCTCCGGGCGCTCGATCAGCAGCGTGTCGATCTCGGGCACTTCGGGGAAGGTCATGATCGGGTAGGTCGCCCAGCTTTGCGGCGTGACCGTGATCTCGTCAAAGCTGACCTCTTCTTTCAGCACGCGGCTGGCGGTCTGGTTGATGTTGCCGTGAATCTGGTGGCGCACCCCGTCGGGGTTGATGACCAGGCCCTGATCCTGGCCAACAAAGACGCGGGTCATGGTGACTTCGCCGGTCTCCATGTCGATGGCCACATCGCAGACCCAGGCGGCCGCGGCGGCGGCGGTGCCGGGGAAGGGGCCGTGAACATAGGTGGCATAGGCAAAGCCGCTGCCATAGGCCATCCGCCCCTCGCGGCGCAGGCGCGGCGTGTCGCGCGCATCCCATCCGGCGGCGTCGGCGGTGCGCCGGATCAGATCGGCGGCGCGCGCATCCTCGATATGCTCAAGCCGGAAGGCAACAGGGTCCTTGCCCGCCTCATAAGCCATTTCGTCGATGAAACTTTCATGGGCAAAGGTGTTGGGCAGAGCCGAGACACCGCGCATCCAGGCCGCGCGCACGATCGGCGCCATGTCGTGGACGGTGATCCGCTTGTGCGGGATCCGATAGGGCGGAATGGTGGTGCGGTCGCCCATGTCCGAAGGCCGAGGCTCGGGTGACACCGCGCCGGTCAGCAACAGCGCCAGATTCGGCCCCCGGTTCGACGGATACCATGTATCAAGGCTGTAGGCGTGCAGCGCCCCGTCCTTCAGCCCGCCGGTAATGTCCATCAACTGCGCGGCGCCCTTTGGCTCCCACAGATGTTCCTGCGCGCGGGTCAGCTGAACCCGCACGGGGCGGCCAATGGCGCGGGCCAGCAACAGCGCATCGCCGCAGACATCGTCGGCGCAGTTGCGCCCATAACACCCGGCGGCCTGATAGCGGCGAATGTCGATTTGATCCGCAGGCAGGCCGGTCAACGTTGCAAGGTCGCCGCGCAGCATGTGCGGGTTCTGGCTGCCCGACCAGACAATGGGCGCGCCATCGTTCCAGTCGGCCACCGCGCAGGATGGCCCGATCGAGCCATGCAGGTGATAGGGCCAGACATAGGTGCGCGACAGGCTGACATCCGAGTCGGCCAGCCCCGCGTCGAAATCGCCGCTGCGATCCAGCGCGCGCGGCGTTGCGGGCTGGTTGCGGATCGCATGGCGCAGATCGCGCAGGTCAACCTGTTCCGGGGGCTGGCGCCACTGCACCGGCAGGGCGTCGGCGATGGCCTGCGCCTGATCGGCGCGGGTTGCCACGACGCCCAGAAAATCGCCGTCGCGGACCACGGCGATAAAGCCGGGCATGTCGCGCACTGCCGTTTCGTCCCAGCCGATCAGGCTGGTACCGATGAACGGGCCGCTGTCGCGCCCGCTATAGGGCGGGCGGATCACGTGGCCATGCACCATCCCGGCCACGTCGACATCGTGAATATAGGTGTGTGTGCCGGTGACCTTGGCGGGCAAATCCTGCCGCGCGGTCTTATGCCCGACGATCCGGTAATCAGAGGGCGCCTTCACCGGAGTCGACAGTTCCAGCGGCAGCGACTCGGCGCGCCCTTCCAGCAGCGCTTCGAGCCGGACCGAGGTGTCTTTCCAGTGGATCACGCCGTCGCGCAATTCGACTCCGGTTTCCGGCGCGTTCAGACGCCGGGCGCCGCGCCGCATCAGCTCTTGGCGCAGCTGTGCGGCGGCGGCGCGCAGGGGAACCGCCGCGATCTGAATGGTTTCCGACGCGATGGTCGGCCCCTGATCGGGGGTGCGCGCGGTGTCGCCCAGGATCACCTGTACCCGCTCCAGCGGCAGATCAATCTCTTCCGCGACGATCTGCGCCAACGCCGTCTGAATGCCTGTGCCAAGGTCGACGTGCCCGTTGAAGGCGGTCACCACGCCCGCGCTGTCGAAGGTCACAAAGGTATCGCGCCCGGTTTCGGTATCGCGATGGATCGAAAGGCTGCCCTCGGAAAGATCGGTCATTCGGACATTGCCCCTGTCTCTGTGGCGGCCTGCCCAGACGCCTCTGCCGCCATCGCCCGCGCCGCGTGCAGGACCGAGGCGACGATTTCCTTGTGGGTGCCACAACGGCACAGGTTATGCGCCAGCGCGGCGCGGATTAGGCTCTCATCAGGATTCGGATCCTGTCGCAGCAACGCGACGGCGCTCATCACCAAACCGTTCAGGCAATAACCGCATTGCGCGCCTTCTTCGGCGACAAACGCGGCCTGAACCGGGTGCAGGGCGCCAGTTTCGGCATCGGCCAGCCCTTCGAGCGTTGTGACCTCGCGCGCACCAACCTTGCCAGCCCGCATCACGCAGGCCCGCGCGGGGGCGCCATCCACCAGAACCGTGCAGGCCCCGCATTGCGCCATGCCGCATCCATACTTCGGCCCCTTCAGGCCCAGCTCGGCGCGCAGGATATCCAGCAGCGTGCGATGCGGATCCACGTCCAGCCGGCGGAGCGCACCATTAACCGTCAGGTGCAGCGATGTCGTCACGTCCGTCATCTGCGAAGCGTCCTTTTCCCTACAGTATGCCCGGACCGGAAACTGCATGTCAGATATACTTTTTGAATGTACACAAACAAATTTCAGGGCTGCGCGCAATGCTTGACCGCAGGCTTCGTGCTTCGGGCGGTCGATAAGGCCGCAAATGCCCGAAATCCGGGCCATCCCGCCGTGGCGAACGCGGGCGCCCCGGACAGGCGCCGACGAAAGGCACGGCGGGCTTGCCTCCGGGGGGGAGCCATGTAAACGGTGAACCGTACCGAAGACAGCGGAAGACCTGCCGATGGCGCTTAGCGGCCAAGACGAGACCCCGGACCAGACCCCGACAGACACGCCGGATTATGTTCTGGACGAACAGGTCGGGTTCCTGTTGCGCAAGGCCTATCAGCGGCACCAGACCATTTTTTCCGAGCGGATGATCGGCGGGCTGACCGCGACGCAGTTCTCGATGCTGTTTCGCCTGTTTCAGGTGCCGGGGCCGATTTCGCAGAATGCGCTTGGCCGACTGGTGGCGATGGATGCGGCCACCACCAAGGGCGTGGTATCACGGCTGCAATCGCAGGGTCTCATTACGTCCGAACGCGATTCCGAGGACAAGCGCCGCTACATGCTGCGCTCGACCGAGAAGGGCCGCGCCCTGATTCAGGAGGCGCTGCCCGTGGTGCTGGGCATCACCGAGGCCACGCTGGCGCCGCTGACACGGCGCGAGAGCGAGACGTTCCTGCGCCTGCTCGCCAAGTTGTGCTAGGTCGGCCCATTGGCCCGTCCCGCCGAACCTCGCCGCAAACCCGGCCGCCCGAAAGAAGCTGACGGAACCGATCTGCGTGACCGCATCCTCGATGCGGCCGAACTGGAATTCGCCGACCACGGGTACAACGGTGCCCGCATGCGCGACATCGCAGCGCGGGCCGGGGTGAACCCGGCGCTGATCGGCTATTACAACGGCTCAAAGGGTGCCCTGTACGAGCAGGTGATCCGCCGCAAGGGCGCAGGCATCGACATCGCCCGTCATGCCAATCTGGACGCGCTGTTGGCGCAAAGCCCCACGCCGGCCCTGCGGGATATCGTGCGCGCCTATCTGCAACCGCAATGGGACATGAAGGAAAGGGGTCCGGGCGGGGCGGCCTTTGTCCGTCTTCAGGCGCGACTGCACTCGGAACCCGAAGCGCGTGCGCTGCGGTTGCGTCGCGAGGTCTATGACCCGGCGGCCAAGCGCTATATCGCCGCGCTGGCGGTGGCGTTGCCGCATCTCACGCTGGAAGAAGTCAGCCTGCGGATGGCGTTCCTGGTGGGAACTTACCTGTTCATGCTGAACGATCTGGGTCGACTCGGCGACCTCACCGATGGCCGTGTTGCCGAGGTTGAAAAAGATGCGCTCTTGGATCATCTCGAGCGGTTCCTGGCGGCGGGATTGCGCGCAGATTGATGCTAAGTATCTGTAAAATATATACTTCATAAAGTGTGTATTTTTTAAACTTGTTTTTACACGAACAAAAAATTAAACAACTGAGTAATTCGTATACAAACAGGACCCTTAGTTATGCGCTCGATCCGAATAGGCCAGATTGTACCGAGTTCGAATGTGACGATGGAGACGGAGATACCTGCGTTGTTGCGGGCGCGTGAGGGTGTTTTTCCGGAGCGGTTCACGTTTCATTCATCGCGGATGCGTAT
>NZ_VCPC01000008.1 GCF_005938225.1 Arenibacterium halophilum | reverse complement strand
GGTCGATATCGCCCAGGCGGCGGAAAAGGCCGGGGCCGACGGCATCCTGCTGATCCCGCACTACCTGATCGACGCGCCCCAGGACGGGCTTTACGCCCATGTCAAAAAGGTCTGCAAGTCCATCGGAATCGGGGTCATGGTCTACAACCGCGACAATTCCATCCTGCAACCCGACACGCTGGCGCGGCTGTGCGACGACTGCCCCAACCTGATTGGGTTCAAGGACGGGTCGGGCGACATCGGGCTGGTCCGGCAGGTCACTGCCAAGATGGGTGACCGGTTGATGTATCTGGGCGGCATGCCCACGGCTGAACTTTTTGCCGAAGCCTACCTTGGCGCGGGCTTCACCACCTATTCTTCGGCCGTGTTCAACTTTGTCCCCGGTCTGGCGATCGAATTCTACGACGCGCTGCGGGCGGGCAATCGGACCCGTTGCGAAGAGATCCTGAACGGGTTCTTCTATCCCTTCATGGAGATCCGTAACCGGTCCAAAGGCTATGCTGTCTCCGCGATCAAGGCCGGCGTGCGCCTGCAGGGGTTCGACGCCGGGCCGGTGCGCTGTCCGCTGACGGACTTGAATGACGAGGAGATGGGCATGATGGCGGACCTGATTGCCCCATACAAAAAATGAAAATCGACGCCGTTCGCACGCACCTTCTGGAACATCGCCTTGAGACCGCATTCGAAAGCGCCTCGATGCGGTTTGATCGTCGGCAACATCTGCTGGTCGAGGTCATCTGCGACGATGGCACCGTGGGCTGGGGCGAATGCCTTGGGCCAGCGCGCGCGAACCGCGCGGTCGTCGAAACCTACGCGAGCTGGCTGGTCGGCATGGACCCGTTGGAAACCGAAAAGATTTGGGCGGTGCTGTACAACGCTTTGCGCGATCAGGGGCAGCGCGGTCTGACGGTCACCGCCCTTTCGGGGATCGACGTGGCGGTGTGGGACATCAAGGGCAAGCACTTTGGCGTACCGGTGTCCACGCTGTTGGGCGGACGGTTCCGCGACAGCGTGAGGGCCTATGCCACCGGGGCTTTCAAGCGCGATGGTGTGGACCGCGTGACCGATAACGCGGATGAGGCCGCGCGCCACGCGGACGCGGGCTTTCACGCCATGAAGATCAAGATCGGCTTCGGCCATGACGAGGATATGGCCGTCATCCGCGCCGTGCGCGAGGCCATAGGCCCCGACATGCGGCTTATGATCGACGGCAATCACGGTTACGACACGGTCGAGGCGATCCGCCTTGGCCGGGCCGCCGTCGAATTTGACATCGACTGGTTCGAAGAGCCCGTGACACCTGAACATCTGGCGGCCTACCGCGAAATCCGCGCCAAACAGCCGATCCCCGTGGCCGGTGGCGAAACTTGGCACAGTAGATGGGGCATGCGCGAACCGGTGGAAACGCGCGCCGTCGACATCCTTCAGCCGGACCTGTGTGGCTGCGGCGGGTTCACGGAAATGAAGCGGATCGCAGACCTCGCCGCACTGCACAACATCCGTGTGGTGCCGCATGTCTGGGGCACCGCGGTGCAGATCGCCGCCTCGCTTCAGTTCATGGCGGTGATGGTGCCTTCGCCCGTACGCGTCAACCCGGTCGAGCCGATCCTGGAATTCGACCGCACCGACAACCCTTTCCGTCAGGCCGTGGTGACACAGTCCATCGAACACGAAGGCGGAGTGGTCACAATCCCCAATGGTCCCGGCCTGGGGATCGAGATCAACCGCGACGCCCTACGCGACTTCGTCTCCAAGGAGGTCTGAGCATGGACCGCAAGCTGACCGGTACACCCCCCGCGATCCGTCTGCCCGACGGGGCGATTGACACGCAGTGCCACATGTATCTGCCCGGTTTTCCCGCACTGCCCGGCGGCCCCGGCAACCCGCCCGATCCTCTGCCGACGCCGGACATGTATTTGCAGATGGCGGATTGGATCGGCATTTCGCGCGTCGTCGTCACGCAGGGCAATGCACAGCAGGGGGATAATTCCTGCCTTCTGGCCTGTCTGGCCCAACTTGCCGACCGGGCACGGGGCGTGGCCGTGATCGACCGCGAAACAACGCAGACCGAATTGGATCGCCTGTCCGCCGCCGGTGTTGTCGGTGCCCGGATCATGGACCTGCCCGGCGGCGCCATCGGGCTAGAGCAACTGGAAGAGGTCGACGCCAAGGCCGCCGCACAGGGCTGGGTTCTGGCCGTCCAGTTCGATGGGTCGGATATTCTGGACCATGAACCAAGACTTGCCGCGCTGAAAAGCAACTGGATCCTTGACCACCACGGCAAGTTTTTCAAAGGCGTCACCCCCGACAGCCCGCAGGCCGACGCCCTGCGCCGCCTGATCGACGGGGGCCGATGCTGGTACAAGCTGGCCGGCTGCTATGAAAGCTCTCTGACTGTCGGGCCAGAGTACGCGGACATTGCCGCGATGACCCGCATGATTGCGGGTCATGCATCAGACCGCTTGATCTGGGGCACCAATTGGCCGCACAATCTGGCCAAGTCCATAGCCGAGTATCCAGATGATGCAGCCCTGACCGATACGGTGCTGGGCTGGTTGGATGAAGATACGATGATCCGCACGGTTCGCGACACACCGGCCGCCTTGTTCGGATTTTAGCCTAGGGTCAGGACCCATTAAGTTTCTTGATGCCGTCCTGTCGGCGTGATTCACGCTCCCAAACATGTGGGGGCATCATGAGCAATCTTTTCTGGCTGACGGACGAACAGATGGAGCCGTTGAAGCCGTTCTTCCCCAAGAGCCATGGCAAGCCGAGGGTCGATGACCGGCGCGTGCTGAGCGGCAAATCTTTATCAACCGCAATGGGTTGCGGTTGTGCGATGCGCCCCGGGAGTATGGCCCGCGCAAGACGCTCTACAACCGGTGAAAGCGCTGGAGCGAGATAGGCGTGTTTGCCAGGGTCTTCGAGGGATTGGCCTCGGGGGCAACGGATCAGAAGACGCTCATGATTGATGCGACGTATCTGAAAGCCCATCGCACGGCGTCGAGCCTGCGGTCGAAAACGGGGGGCGTGGACGCCTGATTGGCAGGACTTAGGGCGGTATGAACACCAAGTTGCATGCCGTCACGGATGCCAGAGGCCGCCCACTCAAGTTTTTCATGACGGCCGGCCAAGTCGGCGATTACACCGGTGCGGCCGCGCTGCTGAGCAGCCTGTCTCGGGCGGACTGGCTGCTCGCCGACCGAGGCTATGATGCGGATTGGTTCCGCGACGCCCTGAAAGACAAGGGGATCAGGCCCTGCATCCCGGGCCGGAAGTCCCGCGGTAAGCCCGTCAAATACGACAAGCGACGCTACAGACGACGCAACCGCATAGAGATCATATTCGGCAGGTTGAAGGACTGGCGGCGAGTAGCGACACGTTACGATAGATGCCCAAAGGTCTTCCTCTCCGCCGTCGCTCTCGCTGCCACCGTCATGTTCTGGCTTTGACCATCAATGAGTCTGGAGTCTAGTCGCCCTGTCGATGGGCCTGTTCGGCATCTCGGAAGTGATCGGCAGTCTGCGCAAAAGCGGCAATGACCGCGTTGTCCACAAAATTTTCATGCGAGAGCTGATACCGACACGTCAGGATCTGGCGAGGTCGCTGAAGCCATTCATGCGTGGGCCGGCATCGGGTCGTTCATCGGCGCGCTGCCGGGCGCGGGGTCCAACCTTGCGTCCTTCATGGCCTACGCCACCGAAAAAAAGGGCCGCGCGGAACCCCGAACGTTTCGGCAAGGGCGCGATTGAGGGCATTGCCGCGCCTGAATCTGCAAACAACGCCGCTGCAGACCGCCTTCGTGCCAACGCTGACACTGGGCATTCCCGGCGATGCCGTTAATGGCCCTGATGCTGGGCGTGCTGATCATACATGGTATCCAGCCTGGCCCGCGTCTTATCAGCGAACAACCGCAGATCTTCTGGGGGCTGATCGCCAGCTTTTGGGTAGGCAACATCATGCTGGTCGTACTGAACCTGCCGTTGATCGGCATCTGGGTAAAGTTCCTGAGCATTCCCGGGCGCTACCTGCGACCTGCGATCGTGATATTCGTGTGCATTGGCGTCTACAGCATCAACAATAGCGCGTTCGACCTGTACACGATGTGCCTGTTCGGTCTGGTTGGCTATCTCATGAGGTACTTTAACTACGAGCCGGTGCTGCTGATCCTCGGTTTCATCCTTGGTCCGCTGATGGAGCAATACCTCAGGCGCGCAATGATCCTGTCGTCGGGTGATCCGGGGGTGTTCATTGAGCGCCCGATCAGTCTGACCTTCCTTGTCGTCTCGAGCTTTTTCCTGCTGCTGATGGTTTACTCCACTTTCCCACGCCGGGCCAAGCGGGCCGCCGAAGCCTTGAAGGGCGAGCAGCACTGACGATGGAGCGCGGAAGGTGATTCAAGGGCGGCTTCTCGCCCTCCACCGCTCCGATGATCTCATAGGCCAATGCGTGGAAGGTTCGCGCCGCCATGGGGACCCCGCACCGCGCCTCGATCCGTTCGGACGGCATTGCCAAGTTATCCGACGTGGATTGAGATAAGCATCAGACTGCGCAATCAGGCCATTAATTCGGCAACATAACCTTCCCGTCGGCTCTGGTATGGCGGTAGGAGAGAGTGGAAAGGCGATAGCGGCGGGGACGAAAGATCGTACTGATTTGATCGTGGGCGACGAGAAATCGTTGCGCTTGGCGCGGTGACTTGAACCGACCCATCATTTTTTCCCGCTTTCGCGTCGGCCGGTGTGACCTTTCGATCCGGTTGTTGAGCCCTTTGCGCGCCCGATGGTCGGCGCCCGGCGTGACGGCCTTGATCGGTTTGGTATAGCTGCACAACTTGTCCGTGATCACGACGCGCGGTACGCCATAGGCAGCAACCAGTCGGCTGAAGAAACGCTTTGCGGCTTTGGCATTGCGGCGAAGCTGAATCAGAATATCGAGCACATCTCCATTGCCAGCTATTGCACGCCACAGCCAATGTTTCACGCCGTTGATCGGGACGACCATTTCATCCACATGCCATTTGTCGTGCGGCCCGGGACGTTCGCGTCGGATACAAATCGCGAACTGAGACCCGAAACGGTTCACCCAGAGACGAACCGCTTCAAGACTGACGATAATGCCACGCTCCGCCAAGAGATGCTCGACATCCGCCGTGCTGACAGCAAACCGATGATATACCGCCACCGGATAGGCGATGATTCCGCGAGGAAAACGGAAGACCTTCAGCCGCGGAAATGAGGTCGGTATGGTCATGGTGCCGCGCTATCCGAGAAGGAAAACGCGATCAACTTGGCAATAACCAGCGGAGAGATGATCAACGCGATCCTTGGCAAACAGGCCGTCCTGGCCATGTCGGGCGGGATTCACGCGAAGTTTCCCGATGACATCAAGACGCTGGCCGTGCTGACCACCTTCCGCCAGCCGTCCTGGCCCGAGGTGAAATCGATCAACGAATTCGGCTATGACCTGGCGATGGACGGCCGCGCCGGGCTGATGCTGCCCAAGGGCACGCCGCAGGACATCGTGCAGCGCCTGTCGGATGCACTGGCCAGGGCCGGGGGCGACGGGACCTTTGCCAAGGTCACCGGAACGGCGAACATTCCTATCATGTATCTGGATGCCACTGCCGCGCGCGATGAGATGACCAAAACGTACAAAAACTACGGCGACATCTTCCGCAACGCCGGGATCGAGCCTCAGTAAACGGGTACGCCCGTTCGCAGATGTCGGAGTGGGCTCTGCCCCCCTCCGGCTGTGCCGGAGTCCCCCGGGATATTTATGCCTCAAAGAAATCGGGATGCGCCCCTATGACCAGGCAATGCAGAGCGGCGATCAACCGAGCCAGGACTGGTCAGGAGCCTGTGCCTTGCATCGGTGTGATACGATCAGAGCGTTCCGCGTCTGGCCAGCGCGGCGGCAAGGGCCTGACCGGTGGTGACCTCGTCCTCGGTAAAGGGCGGGCCGCCGCGCAGGTAGTTGATGGTGCCAAGCGTCCGGCCGTCGGCGACAACCGGCAGGTTCAGCACCGCCAGAAGGCCGAGATCAAGGATCTTCTGGTGATCGTCAAAGGCCCAGGCGATGTCGGCCGGGCCATGGCCGCAGTTGTGCTCTTGCGCGATCAGCACCTTGTCGCCCCAGGGCGTGGACCGCTTGGGCTTGCGCCCACTCACCGGATAGGCGGCGGTGTTGGTCGAATAGAGCCGTTCAACCTCCATCGTGTCGGGATGGAACCGCATTGCCGTGAAGAGGTCATTTTCGATCTTCGCGTCACAGATCGCAAAGGCGTCTTCCAGCGGAACGGAGGGGTCAGAGAGGGCAATCAGGTCATTCATTGTATCGGCGTCCAACGATGTGTTCAGGTCGGTCCGGTGGCGGCAGTACCCGCGCGGCGTGCATCGGCGACGGCGGTGGTGCCGGTGTCGTCGCGCATCGCCAGGCAGATGCCGCCAGCCATCCAGGTTGTTTCCGGCCAGGCCTCGAGGTCGTGCCCGCGTGCCTTCAGATCGGCAACCTGCGTGGGGTCGAGGTCGGCTTCATACAGCACCCGGTTGGGGTGTACGTTGTGCGGCGCGAAGCTGCCGGGGAAAGCATAGGTGGCGACGCGGGGCGCGCGCACGGCCTTTTCGGCGCTTAGTCCGCCATCCAGAAGGTGCAGCAGCACTTGAATCATCGCCTGCACCTGCACATCGCCGCCAGGGGTGCCAAGCGCCATCCAGGGCTTGCCGTCTTTCAACGCCAGAACCGGATTGGGCGTCAGCCGGGGTCGCTTGCCCGGGGCCAGCGCGTTCAGATGGCCGGGGATACTGCGCGACTGCGACCCGCGCGACGACACTGACAGCCCGGTGCCGGGGATCACGACGGTGTCGTAACTGGGATCGCTTGGCGTGGCGGAAAAGATGTTCCCCGCACTGTCGATCACGCTGACATGGGTAGTGTCGGCACAGCCGACACGGAAGGGCGCGTCTCTGTCGTCATCGGGTTTCAGGGCAGGTCCGGGAGCGGGCAGGGGGTCGGAGGTGGGGCCAATGCTGGCCAGCCGGTCGGCAAGAAATGCAGGGTCCAGAAGTGCCTCGGGCGGGATGTTCATATAGTCCGGATCGGTCACATAGGCCTCGCGGTCGGCGAAGACGCGCTTCAGCACCTCAAGAAGGAAGTGCAGATCGAGCCGGCCATCGCGGTAAGCGGCCTCTGGCCCGGCGACTTCGATCATCGCAAGGGTTTCGGCCATCGAGATCCCCTGACACCAGGCGCCGCAGCAATGCACCTGCGCCCCACGGAAGGAAATCGGCAGCGAGGGTTCGCTGCGCACCGCATAGCCCGCCAGATCGACAGCAGTTAGCAATCCGCCATTTGCGGCATGGAATTCCGTGATCTTCTGGGCCACCGGCCCTTCGTAAAAGGCCGCGCGGGCGGCGGCCAGCCCGGCGCGGCGGTCACCGGAGCAGGCGGTTTCGGCGGCAACCATCTGGTCGAGCGTCCAGGCTAGGTCGTGCTGCACGAAGATGTCGCCCGCGCGGGGCGGTTCGCCACCGGGCAGGAAAATCGCGGCGGTTGACGGAAAGCGGCCATATTTGTCGCGGCGCGCGGCGATGAAATCGGCCAACAGGGGATAGACCTCGAACCCGTCTCGGGCGGCAGACCGGGCTTCCTGCGCGATGTCGGCGAAGGTCATCGTGCCATGATCGGACAGTGCCTTGATCCAGCTGGCAGGAGCGGCGGGAATCACCGTGCGCAGGAGTCCCTCGGGCACGTGGTCGCCGTGATCGCGGTGCATCCGGTCGACATCCGCCGCGGCGGGCCAGCCACCGATGCCATCCTGTGTGGTCACGGCGCCGGTCGCGGCATCATACATAATGATCGGGGCAACTCCGGCAACAGACACAAGATCGGGCTGCACCACGCCGAGGGTCAGCCCGGCGGCCACGCCAGCGTCGACTGCATTGCCCCCCGCCCGCAGGATTCGTTCAGCGGCCTGCGTTCCCAAAGGATGCCCGGTGGCGACTGCCCAATTTTTCATCTTTCGGTCCCGCTGCCGTTAATGTTGATATATTTCTAATATTAGATCGTTAACTACGTAGTTGACAAGCCAAAAGCCGAGATACTAGCGTTGTTATATGAACGCGACGCCCAACAAATTGTCACTTGAGCCTTTGCTGGCCCGTTGGAAAGCGGCCGAGGATCGGCCGGTGAAGTATCAGCGCCTGACCGAGGCCTTCACCGCCTGCATCCAGTCCGGGGCCTATGCGCCCGGCGGGCACCTGCCAAAGGAGACCGAAATCTGCGCCGCATTGCCTGTGGGTCTGTCGACCGTACAGAAGGCGCTGGCACAGATGGTCGAAGAAGGGCTGGTGGTGCGGCGGCGTAAACTGGGCAGTTTCATTGCCGAGGCCAGCAACCAGGTGCCCGAAGTCCACATCTATCGCTTTACCGACCCGGTGACCGGCGAAGAGATGATGCCCTTTACCCGCGTGCTGCGCGTCAGCCGAGTGCAGACATCTTCCTTCGGGCCACTTCTGGCCGATTTCGATGCCGACGAGGTGATACGGATCGACCGGCTTGTCTGGGTGACGGGCGAATCCCCGGCCTTCAGCAGCTTTTACACCCGGTGCGAACACACCGAGGACATGCCCCACGACCGCAGGGAAACGCTGCACGGGGCGTCGTATCACCGGATCCTCTGGGAACGCTACGGTATCCGCATCGCGCGCGTGCGCCATGCCGCCTGCGCCGAGCTTTTGTCGCGCACTGCCTGCGATGCGCTCGACCTTGCCGCGCCGCATGTCGGGATGCTGTGGGATGCCTATGAATTTGACCGCGACGACCGGCTTCAGATCGTGCAGCGGTTCGAACTGCCGCGCGGGCACAGGCCCATGCAACTGGTGGAACGCAAGTCGGTCCTGTGACGGACCATAGCCAACAAACGACAACAGTGGAGATACTGATATGAAGAAGACCCTGATTATGACCGCGGCCCTGACGCTTTTGGCCGCGCCCGCCTTTGCCGAGTGGAACCCCGACGGGCCGATCCGCCTGTGGATCGGCTATGGCGCCGGCGGCGGCACCGATGTGCAGGGCCGCACGCTTGCCAAAGAGATCGAAGCCTTGCGCGGCTGGAAAATCCTGCCCGAGAACAAGGCCGGCGAAGACGGCACGGTAATGTCCGCCCAGCTGAAGGGCGAAGCGGCCGATGGCCAGACCCTGGGCTTTGCGATCACCACGACCTATGATTTCGCACCGATGAACAGCGACAACCTGTCGCCCGAGGATTTCACCTATATCACCACGACAGCCGGGTCCCAGATGGCCGTTCTGGCCCGTGCCGAAAGCGGCTGGCAATCGCTTGCGGATCTGAAAGCCGCCGCTGACGCGGGCGAGCAGATTGTCTGGGCCAACTGGGGTACGCAGGTCGAAGCGGGCGCCGAAATCGTGGCGCGTGCGCTGGGTATCAACGTCAACCACCTGCGCACCAAAGGCGGCAAGGGAGCGCTGAACGCGCTGGTGTCGATGGATGCAAATGTGGGCTGGGGCGGCGGTGTGCAGAAGCCGCTGGTTGAAGCGGGCGTTCTGAACATTTTGGCCTCGGCCGAAACCACCCCGGTGGCACTGGCCCCCGAAAAGCCGACGCTGAAGGATGCCGGTGTCGATCTGAACCTTGGCTATCAATACATCATCACCGCCCCCGCGGGCCTGCCCGATGACATCCGGGACGAGATCGCAGGCGTTGTTGCAGAGATCCTGAACAACCCCGAAAGCGAAACCCGTCAGTTCATCGAAAAGCAGTATCCGCCGGCACCAATCATTACGCAGGGCGAGGCACTGCGCGAGCAGATCCTGACAACCTATGACGCCAACGTCGAGATGATGAAGGCCCTCGCGGAATGAGCAGCCGTCCCGCGGAAGATCAGGCCGACATACGGCAAGGCGGAAGCTGGAACCTCTGGCTTGGCCTGGGCACGCTTGCCTTCGTCGCGCTGTGCCTGACGGTCTGGTTCCCGCGGGACATCGGCAGCGGCTTTCTGCAGAAAAACCTTACCGGGCGCACCGTGCCCGGCGATGCCTTCTTTCCGGTTCTCCTTGTGGGGCTGATGGTGCCGTTGGCGGTGCTTCTGGTGCTGTCGCAACTGCGCCCGCGCGCGGGATCGAGCGGCGAACCCGTGGGCCACATCGGGCTGTCGAACCTTGGCTTTCTGGGCCAGATCATCCTGCTGACCGGCGCATCCCTGATGGCGATGAACTGGGCCGGGACGGGCCTTGTCGCGTTGACCAATGCCGTCGGGCTGACCGAGTTCAGCGGCTACCGCGCGGCCTCGGCCACCTTTCCCTTTGATGTGTCGGGATTCTTCGCAGGCGGTGTGCTGCTGACCTGCGGATTTATCCGCATCACCTGTCACCGTCTGAGCCTGCGGCATGTGCTTGTCGCCGTGGCCGTGGTGGCGGTGCTTGTCCTTCTTTTCGACGGCCTGCTGAACGATATCCAGCTGCCCCCGAACGCCGACCTCTGAGGCAACCGCATGGATCTGCTGTTTCAATATATCGGCCTTGGTATATCGTCGGTCTTTCAGGGGCCCGAGGGTGGGCTTTGGCTGTTGCCGGTTGGTATGGTGCTGATTGGCGTGCTGATCGGCATCATCATCGGGGCGGTGCCGGGCATGTCCGGGCCTTTTGCCATGGCGATCGCGCTGCCGATCCTCGTGTCGATCTTCGGCTACGGGAACGAGGCGCTTTATCCGGTGCTCGGCTGTCTGCTGGGCATCATGAAAGGCGCGACCGTGGGCGGCGCGGTGCCCGCGATCCTGTTCCGAACACCCGGCACGCCGGATGCCTTTCTGACAACGCTCGACGGTTACCCGATGGCGCAGAAGGGTCTGGGTCGCAAGGCGATCCAGACCGCGCATTTCTCCTCCGTTCTGGGTGACAACTTTTCCGACCTTGTGCTTTTCATCGCGGCACCCGCCATCGCGCTGGCGGTTGAACGCATCCTTGGCCTGCCCGAGAAATCAGCGCTTATCATCCTGTCGCTGTGCTTCATGGCTGCCGTCGTGGGGCAGGCGCCGCTCAAGGGTCTGTTGGGCGGGTTGCTGGGCATGTTCGTGTCGCTGATCGGGTCGTCCATGTCGGGCAATGGCCCGCGCCTGACCTTTGGCCTGCCCGAACTGGGCAACGGGCTGCCGCTGACCTCGGCGGTTCTGGGGGTGCTGGTGATTTCCGAGGTGCTCGTGTCGATCGAGGACATGCGCAACGACCGCTCGAGTCAGGCCGAGGGCCCGGCCAAGCGCCCCGAGATGGGGCCGCGGCTGACCTGGGGCGAACGGGCGCGGATGCTGCCTGCCATCTTGCGCGGCGCCTCCATCGGCACGGTGATCGGCGCGCTGCCGGGAATCGGAACGACCACCGCTGCCACGCTCAGCTACGACAGCGCGCGGCGCGCCTCGAAACATCCCGAGGAATTCGGCAAGGGCACGCCCGAGGGCGTCGTGGCCACCGAATCCGCGAATTCCGCTGTGTCGGGCGCCAACCTCATCCCGGTGATGAGCCTTGGGATCCCGGGCAATTCGGCGGCCGTCTTTATCATACTTGCGGTGGAAACCATTGGTGACTTTGCCTTTGGCCCGCAGGTGTTCCAGTTTACCCCGATCCGCGAAGTCGAAGGTTTCGACACCATCATGAACGCGGGCCTCGTCACCGCCTTCGGCATGTTCACCATGATGGTCATCGCGAACGTCTGGAACTGGACCCTCGGCGGCATGTTGATGGGTCTTCTGGGGCATCTGGTCAAAATCCCCAAGTCGATCATCCTTCCGGTGATCCTGACCGTGTCGCTGACCGCGGCCTATACGCAGGATGGTGGCTATCTGGGGCTGCTGACCGCCGCGATCTTTTCGCTGATCGGCTATGGCCTGCGGCGGCTGGACGTGTCGATCCTGCCTTTCGTCATCGGCTTTCTGCTGGCCCCGACTCTCGAAGGGCTGGTGCGCGGGGCCTTCACCGCCTCGGGTGGCGATCCCTTCTTCCTGCTGAAATCGCCTATTGCGCTTGGCATGCTGGCGGTGTCTGCCTTCCTTCTGATCCGCATGGTGCGTCAGGCCCGCCGGGCCTGATCCTGCCCCCCAATTCCGAAAGGACCCGCCATGAGTGGCTTTACAACCCGTCCCGAAATCCGCGGCAGCTTTGGCATGGTGACCAGCACGCACTGGATCGCCTCGGCGGTGGGGTTCGGTATCCTTGAACAGGGCGGCAATGCCTTTGATGCGGCTGTTGCGGCCGGGTTGGTGCTGCAGGTGGTTGAACCGCACCTGAACGGGCCAGCGGGGGATTTGCCGGTGATCTTCCACGATGCCGGAGCGGACCAGACGCAGGTGCTCTGCGCGCAGGGTACGGCCCCCGCCGCCGCGACAATTGAGGTGTTCGAGAAACTGGGGCTCGAGCTGATCCCCGGCTCTGGTCTTCTGCCCGGCGTGGTCCCCGGTGCCTTTGACGGCTGGATGCAGCTGTTGCGCGACCATGGCACGATGGATCTTGCGCAGGTCATGGCCCCTGCCATCACCTATGCCCGCGACGGCCACCCGATGCTGGCCGGGGTGTCCAAGGTGATCGAGGGCATCGCCCCTTTCCTGGCCGAGGAATGGCCGACCTCTGCCGCCGTCTGGACCCCGGGCGGGCAGGTTCCCGCCCCCGGCGCATTGTTCAAGAACCCCGATCTGGCCACGACCTATCAGCGCCTCGTTGATGAGGCAAAAGGCGACACCCGCGAGGGCCTCATCGATGCCGCGCGCGAGTTGTGGCGGCGCGGCTTCGTGGTGGACGCGATCGAGGATTATCTGGCCACGGCCGAGGTTGCCGATGTCACCGGATCGCGCAACCGTGCCCTGCTGACACGCGCCGACATCGAAGGGTGGCAGGCGCACTACGAAGCGCCGGTCGAGATCGACTATCACGGATATTCTATCTGCAAGACGGGCCCCTGGGGGCAGGGGCCGGTGCTGTTGCAGGCGCTGCGGATCCTCGAAAACTTCGACCTCGCCGCCATGGACCCGATAGGCGCGGATTTCGTGCATCTTGTGATCGAGGCGATAAAGCTGGCCTATGCCGACCGCGAAGCCTATTACGGCGATCCCGATTTCACCGAGATCCCGCTGGAGACATTGCTGTCGCGCGACTATGCCCGCGACCGCGCGGCGCTGATCGACATGGCGCAGGCCTCGACCGATCAACGCCCGGGCCGTATCCCGGGCTATGAACACTGGGCCGATGCCGCGATTGCCCGAGCAGCGCGCGAGTTCAAGGCCGGCACCGGCGCCAGCGTGGGCGAGCCGACAATGGCACATCTGACCGAACGCAAGGGCGATACGGTGCACCTGGATATCATCGACCGCTGGGGCAACATGGTCAGCGCCACGCCTTCGGGCGGCTGGCTGCAAAGTGCGCCGGTCGTTCCGGGCCTTGGCTTTCCGCTGAACACGCGCGCCCAGATGTTCTGGCTCGAAGATGGCCTGCCGTCCTCGCTGGCCCCGGGGCGCCGCCCACGGACCACGCTGACGCCCTCGCTGGTCAAGAAAGACGGCAAGCCGTGGCTGGTGATGGGCACCCCCGGCGGCGATCAGCAGGATCAGTGGCAACTGATCTGGTTCCTGCGGCTGGTCCATCACGGGCTGGACATTCAGGAAGGCATCGACGCCCCGCTGTTCCATTCCCAGCACTTCCAGGGGTCGTTCTATCCGCGCAAGGCCAATCCGGGCACGATGATGATCGAACCTGCCATCGGAGAGGACGTGATCGCCGATCTGCGCAGCCGCGGCCACACCGTCACCGTGTCGGCGCCTTGGTCCGTGGGGCGGCTGACAGCCGCAATCCGCGACGAAGACGGCCTGCTGCGCGCCGGTGCCACGCCGCGCCTGATGCAAGCCTACGCCGTGGGGCGCTGAGATGGATCAGGGAACGCTGTTGACTCTGATCGCCATTGCAGTCAGCGCTGGTGTTGCGGGCGGAATCCTGGCCGGGCTTCTGGGCGTTGGTGGCGGCATCGTCATCGTGCCTGCGCTTTACTTCGCGCTGTCCTTCACCGACATGGAACCCGGGCTGATCATGCAGGTCTCGGTCGGGACATCGCTGGCGACGATCATCTTCACCTCGCTGTCGTCGGCCAGCGGACACTATCGCAAGGGCGCGGTGGACTTTTCGCTGCTGAAGCTCTGGGCCCCGTCCATCCTTGTTGGTGTTTTGATCGGGTCGGCCGCCGGTGGCCTGATCGACGGGCGCATCATGATGGGGGTTTTCGCGGTGATCGCCGCCGTCGTGGCGCTGAACATGATCTTTGCGCGCCAGTCCGACGGCACCACCCCGCGCAGCTTCTCCAAACCCGTCTGGGCGGGCTTCGGCGTGTTTGCGGGCACGGTATCGTCGATGATGGGCATCGGTGGCGGCACCGTCTGCGTGCCGCTGCTGAATTTTCTGGGCTACGACATCCGCAAGGCCGTTGGCACCTCGGCCGCAATCGGGCTGGTGATCGGCCTTCCGGCTACGGTTGTCTACGTGCTGACCGGGCTGGGCGCCGAAGGGTTGCCGCCCTTCTCGCTGGGCTATGTCAACCTGCTGGCCGCGGCGGTCATCATTCCGCTGACCACTGTTTTCGCCCGTGTCGGCGTGAAGATCGCCCACGCCATTCCGCAACGTGTGCTGCGGCTGTTCTTTGGGCTGTTCCTTGCCGTAACCTCGGTCCGGATGGCGCTGGACCTGCTCCGGTCGCTGACCTGACCGGTCGATCGCCGTCGCGGGCGGTTCTTCAGATGGCCGGGTGCACGGTCAGACCCGGTCTGAGAGCCTTCCAGACCGGCCAAATGCGTGAACATAGAAGAACAGACCGCTATTTCGCAGCCAAGATAAACGGAAAGACCTGCCCCATCATATCCATCTCGACCGGGGCAAACGCCAGGTCCTGTGGCTGTGCAGACAACATGCCCGGGCACAGATCGTCCGCTTCCGCTTCTGCGGTCAGCCCGTCGATGACCTGTACAGTACCCGTATCAAGCCCGGGGTTTTGCCCGGTATACTGTGCCACCGCGTAGATCAGGATGCCGATCCGAACGATCGGACACACGATATCCGTGGTGCGATCCAGCTGCTGGATTGCCCTGTACCACCCGTTCAGACCCGCCATTCCCGGTTCCAGCTGCTCGTAGCTCTCAAGCTGCTGGATCTTTCGCTGGGCATAGTTCGTCAGATACTCGAGCTGGTAGTTGCTGTAGTAGACCGCGTTGACAAGATACCCTTCCCACAGAGCCAAATCCGCAAGCTCGTCACGTCCAC
This sequence comes from Arenibacterium halophilum, assembly GCF_005938225.1. Classification (GTDB taxonomy): domain Bacteria; phylum Pseudomonadota; class Alphaproteobacteria; order Rhodobacterales; family Rhodobacteraceae; genus Arenibacterium; species Arenibacterium halophilum. The sequence continues at coordinate 96,555 of NZ_VCPC01000008.1, read as the reverse complement.
GAAGGCTCTCGACCTTGAACAACAAAGCCAGCTTCTGCCAGTTTTCGGGATCGTAGGGCGCCACGACAACCTTGCGCCGCAGATAGTCGAATTCCTGCTCGGGGCTGGGCGAATCCGCGATCGGCGTATGGCGGGTGCCAGTCTGGATCTTGCCATCGACCTCTATCTCGACCTTCGTAACCTCATGCGACTGCCGGGCCAGTATGTCGAGCAGTTCGGGGTTGAACGGATCGTGCTCCAGCGCCGCCAGCGCTCCCACCTTGACCTTTTGTAGGGTCCGTTCCGTCTGGGTGTCGAACGCCCACCGGTAGGCTATGTACTGGTCGTAATATGTTGCCCAACGCAGGCTGTCGAAGCCCTGTTCCACAACGATATCGCGCAGCGCCTCGGCTTCGGCCCGGTCCATCGGATGGTTGTTCAGCCGGGCGGTGAACCGCAGCCCGTCGATCCAACTGTCCTCCCCGGCAGGCGGCATCAGATCAAGCGCCATCTGCGACCAGCCATTATAGGGTTTCCCCTCGACCAGAAACTGGATCCGGCAATATCGCGCGCTGTCGCGGTCGCCCAGATCAACCTTGGGTGCGTAATAGTCGCAGATCGCCTCGACGATCTGAGCATCACCGCCCCAGCCCCTGTTCGCAAAGCCGAACGCGCGGGTCAGCGTGCCCCAGTTCGGCGTCGTCTCCATGACCGCGTGAAACACCTCCATCGCATAGGTCTTGTCATACGCAAGCGCGCCGAGCGTTATGACGGCATCCGATGCCGGCAGAAATTTCGGGTTGGCCTTATAGGCGGCCTGCGCAAGGTCCGCCGCCTGTGCCCGCAAGCCCCCGAATTTTTCGACCGCTTCGGGGTGGGTGTGGCGGAGCGCCCTTTCCCCGCGCACGATCCAGGCGGCGTTCGAAAGAACCAGCGACCGGGCCACCTTGGCCTGCGCCGAGTCAGGCCTGGCCGCAAGCCAATCCTGGGTAAAGGCGATTACATCGGGATGGGTCACCGCAAAGATCGTGTAGAGTTGACGGTTCTTTTCGGCGTCCAGGTCGCCCTCTTCCACCGCAAGCTGGGCGGCCACCAGCGCCGCGTCCACGCGGGAGATGTCGCCCGCGTACACCAAGGATCTCAGGGCGTCTGGATCAGACGAAATAGGCGCTTCTGCCGTCGCAAGCGATGGGCACAAAGCCATCCATAGTGTGGCGAAAATGGCCAGATGTCGCATGAATGCCCTCTATAAAAACAGAAGGCCAGTATCGCGCCCGATCCCGGCGAAACTATGACATGCGGAATTTTGCAGACCAGATCAGACTGGCGCAGAGCCAACGCTGGCGCCGCCGCAGACATACAGAACCTGCCCGTTGATATAGGCGGCACCATCCGACAGCAGGAACGCGATCGGCGCGGCAATTTCTTCCGGGGTGCCGAACCGCCCGCTTGGCACGGTTTTCAACAGCGCGTTATACGCCTCAGATCCTGGCGGATGGTTCCGATCGAACAGTGCGGTGCGCACCGGGCCGGGTGCGATGGTGTTGACCGTGATCCCGAACGCGGCCAGTTCCAGCGCCCAGCCCCGCGACAGACTTAGCAACCCCGCCTTTGCCGCCGCGTAGGGCGTGCGATCTGCCCGGCCCAGCACGACCCGGCTGGACAGGTTGACGATCCGGCCGCGCCCCTTGGCTTTCATTCCCGGCACCACCGCCTGGGTGCATTGCACCGCGGCCCGCAGATTGACCTGATAGTGCAGATCCATATCGGCGACGGTGGTATCTTCAAGGCTGCGCGCCTGCGACACACCCGCGTTGTTCACCAGATGATCGACCTCATGTTCCGCAACGATTCGCGCCAGCACCTCTGCCGTCGCATCTGCGTCGGCGAAATCCACCTCGTAAAACGGGCCGGGCGTGTTTTCGGGGCGCTTCCGGCCCGTGCCGATAACACAATGACCTGCCTCTGCCAGCATATGGGCGGTGGCCGCGCCGATTCCTCGGGTCGTGCCAGTGACAACGGTAACCGGGCGTTGCATCAAGATCTTCCTCCGCGCTCAGGACTGCATTGCAGAATATACGTACTGCAGTGCAGTACTGTGTACTATTTTTTTGACTTACTGCTGACGCTATGCCAGCGTTTCGCAACGATCAAGCAGAGAGCAAGCGGCCCGGAGGGCTTTGATGGACGTAACCGACCCCGCCCCCAAGGGCACCCAAGTACAAGACGCGCAGGAAGAGAAAGACCGTCACTTCGTGACGAGCCTTGCGCGCGGTCTGTCGGTCCTTGCGGCCTTCAGCCCTGACAGGGTGACCATGTCGGCGGGCGATCTGACGCGGAGCACCGGGTTGCCGAAATCAACGATCACCCGGCTGACGCATACGTTGATGAAACTTGGATACCTGTCGTTCCGCGAGGACATCGGCCACTACCAATTGCACCCGCGGATCCTGACGCTCGGTTATCCGGTGCTGGCGAATGTCGATCGCCGGCACGTGGCGTCGCCCCTGATGCACGACCTCGCAAACCTGTCCGGCGGGACGGTTTCACTTGGGCTGCGGGACGGGCTGTCGATGGTTTTGATCGAACGGTCGCGCAACCGGACCGTCAGCGCCTTGCCGCTGGATATCGGCTCGCGCCTGCCGATGGCGACCACGGCAATGGGCCGGGCCTATTTCGCCGCCGCGCGACTGGATGAGCGCCGGGAAATCCTTGACCTTTATGCGCGCCAGCATCCCGACCAGATCGATGAGGTGCGCGACGTCTTCAACCAGGCCATGGTCGAATACCGCGAGCGAGGCTATTGCCGCGCGATTGGCAGCTGGGAGCATGACGTCAACGCGGTCGGCGCCCCGGTGCGCCTGTCGTCGGAAACACTGGCCGCCTTCAACTGTGGCGGCCCGTCGCACCGGCTGCCCGCCGACACCCTGGACGATCTGGGCGAGCGGCTGGTGCAATTGGCCAACGATTTTCAAGCCAGCGAATGGGTCGGTCAGCTGCCCCCGCGACGGGAGCGCGAGGCCTTCTGACCCCGGCCTGACATACGCAAAAGCCATCATTCTAAATGGGAGGAGAAGACATGGCGAATACACTGAACCGACGCGCGTTCGTGCGCAGGGGACTTGGCTCTGTGGCGGGTCTTGCAGCGGGTACATCGCTTGCCGGGACACTGGCACGGGCTGCCGATGCGCCGGACTATCTAACCCTGGTTGGCGGCGGACAAGGCGGGGCCTGGTACTTGGGCGCGGCCACCATGGCCGAAATCGCCAAGGGCCTCTGGCCTGATATTTCCACCACCGTCACCCCCGGCGGCAGCCTTGCCAACCTGCAGGGCGTCGGACGTGGCAAGATCGACATCGCCTATTCCTTTGCCATGGATGTCACCGCCGCGCAAAAAGGCACGCTGGCCTTCGAGGGCCGGGCCATCCCCGGCTTGCGCGCCATCATGTCCACCAATGCCGCCTACTTCAGCATCGTGGCCAAGCCCGACATCAAAAGCTACGCCGATCTTGCAGGCAAATCCGTGGCGCCCGGGCGCGCGGGCATGACAGGGCTTGCGGCCTTCCGCAACATCGTCAACGAAGTAGGCATCGCGGACCAGATCGAAGAGGTGAACACCGACTACCCCGAGATGTCGAGCCTGTTCAAAGACGGCGTGGTCTCGGCGGCGAATGTCATCGGGTCGATCCCGCATTCGACAATCAACGAAATCCTCTCGACCGCAGATGGTCATCTGCTGGGAATGGACGACGATCTGGTCGAGCGCCTGAGCGAGAAGTTCAATTACGAGCGTATGGTCGTCCCCGCGGGCACCTTCATCGGGCAGGACAAGGAGGTCGTCACCGCCGGGTCGGTGACACAGGTGGTCACCCACGAGGATGTCGCGGATGAAACCATCTATGCGCTGACCAAGGCCACATGGGAAAGCCGCGACCGGCTGATTCAGGCGCACCCGTCCTACAAGGAACTGACCGACGAGATGGCGCTGAACGGTATTCGCATCCCCCTGCATCCGGGGGCCGAGCAATACTGGCGCGAAATCGGGCTTCTCAAGTCCTGACCGATGCGCGCGCGGCACCCGCCGCGCGCGTCGTTCCGACTCTGCAATTGGTGGTAGCCCAGTATCGGGCCGCCGCAATCGAGGATCGTCATGTCATCTTCCAGACAACCGGGTGCGGCAGAGCTCAGCACTCCAGGCAGTGAACGGGGCTGCAACGAATGGATCTGCGCGCGTGATCTGCTGCGCAGACCCGGTTCCGGAGGCTGGGGCCGCTGGGTCGCGCTTGTCGGCATCCTGATCGCCGTCGGCGCGAGCCTTTACCACATCTACATTCCCTTTGTCGGGGCTTACGAAACCTTTGTACTGCGCCCGCTGCACCTGATGCTGATTGGCTTAATCGGGTTGATCTTCTTCGACCTCCGGGGGCGGCGCAGGGATTTCCTTTTGCCCGACTGGACCTGGACGATCGACGCGGTGATCGCGCTTGCGCTGATTGCCGCCTCGCTCAACGCCATTCTGGACCCGACAGATTTCGAGGAACGTTTTGCGTTCTATTCCTTCACGCAGATGGATGTCTGGCTGGGCGTGTCGCTTGTCTTCATCGTGGTTGAACTGTCGCGGCGCTGCATCGGCCTGCCCATCGCGATCCTGCTGCTGGTTGTGCTGGCCTATGGGCTATGGGGCGGCAACAGCTTTTCCATCTTCCGACATCGCCCGGTGGACCCGACCGACCTGTTCCTCAGCCTCTACATGACGACAAAGGGCATCTTTGGCTCGCCCATCGGGGTGATCGCCACCTATGTTTTCCTGTTCATCATCTTCGGCGCCTTCATCGAACGCTCGCAGACGGGCATGTTGATCCAACGCTGCGGTCTCGCGCTGACCGGTCGATCGCCGGGCGGGCCCGCGAAGGTGGCCGTGGTCACCAGCGCGTCTTTCGGCAGCATCTCGGGCAGCGCGCTAGCAAACGTCATGGCGACCGGCGCCGTGACCATCCCGCTGATGAAGCGGATCGGGATCAAGCCGCACAATGCCGCCGGGATCGAGGCAGCGGCGTCTTCCGGCGGGCAGCTGACACCGCCGATCATGGGGGCGGTCGCCTTCGTGATGGCCGATATCACCGGCATTCCCTACACCGATATCATCATAGCAGCCGCCCTGCCTGCGCTGCTGTTCTATGTGTCCCTTTTCGTCGCCATCGACCTGACCGCCCGGCGCGACAACATGGCCGGCGTCCCGGACGAGATGATGCCCAAGAAGGGCGAAATCCTGCGTCTGTCACACATGATCCTGCCACTGGCGGCGCTGGTGGGTGCCCTGGTGGTGGGTTATTCACCGATGATGGCCGCGCTGATCGGGCTGGGGGTGGCCATCCTCGCCGCGATGCTGCGCCGCGAGACGCGGCTAAGCCTGACCGATATCGTACACTGCCTGCATACCGGCGCGCGAACGACCATCATCGCTTCCGTGGCCTGTGCCGCCGCTGGGATCGTCGTTGGCGTGATCAACGAAACCGGTCTGGGCCTGCGCCTGTCGAGCCAGCTGCTGACGATCACCGGCGGGCATATGTTCATCGCCCTGCTTCTGGTCATGGTGACCTGCGTGATCCTTGGCATGGGGATGCCGACCGTAGCGGCCTACATTGTTACCGTCGCTATCGGCGGGCCGATCCTTGTTGAACTTGGCGTTCCGATCATCGCCGCACATATGTTCGTGCTGTATTTCGCGGTGCTTTCGCTCATTACGCCACCGGTGATGATCGCCAGTTTCGGCGCCGCGGCCCTGGCCGAGGCAAAGGTCGCGGCCACCGGCAATGCGGCGGTGAAATATGCGGGCATGGCCTTCGTCATGCCTTTCATCTTTGTCTACAACCCCGAGCTTCTGATCATCGGCAGCGAATTTGGTCTGGTGGCATTGGCGTATACAGTCGCCACTGCAATCGCCGGCGCGGTCGCCTTCGGGGTCGCGGTCAGCGGTCATCCCGCCAAAACCGTGCCCGAGCGGATCCTCTACCTTGGCATCGCCTATTGCCTCGTCGAGCCCTCCAATCTTCTCAACCTCGCGGGTCTGCTGCTGGCCGCGCTGCACATCGGCATCCGCTCGGTTCTCGCCGGGCGATCCGGCACCTTTCAGATGAAAAAGAAGGAGTACGAACAATGACCGCAATGACCCAGACCAGGCCGCAAGAGCAGGTCTACCAGCATATAGACGTCCGGCCGCTGGCCGGGTCGCTGGGGGCAGAACTTCTGGGGGTCGACCTGGCAAATCTCTCGGAAGAGGCATTTGCCGAGATCCATCGCGCCTTTCTTGAACATTCGGTGGTGTTTTTTCGCGATCAATCGCTGACTCCGGACCAACACAAGGATTTCGGGCGGCGCTTTGGTGGGCTGAACATCCACCCCACCTACGAGCCTCTTCCCGGTCACGACGAAATCCTCGCGGTGGTCAAGGACAAGGATGCCAAGCACAATATCGGTGATACCTGGCATACGGATGTCACCTTTCTGCCCGAGCCGCCGATGGGGTCGATCCTTTATGCGCGCGAAATCCCGCCTTATGGCGGCGACACGCTGTTTGCGAACCTGTCCATGGCTTATGACGCCCTATCGGACGGGATGAAGGCGATGCTGGACGGGCTCAACGCGATCCACAGCAATGCCTATCTTTTGGGTGGCAAGGATGGCGACGAAGACCGCAACAAGACCCGCAGCACCAAGCTGCGCGAGGACAAGCGGCAGGTGCTGTCCGCCGTGCATCCCGTGGTGCGCACCCACCCCGAAACCGGGCGCAAGTGCCTGTTTATCAATCAGGCCTTCACCACGCGGTTCGAGAACATGACCCGCGAGGAAAGCCAGCCCTTGATCGATTTCCTCGTGCGCCACGCGTCGCGGCCCGAATTCACCTGCCGGTTCCGCTGGGCCGAAGGTTCTGTCGCGTTCTGGGATAACCGCTGTACCTATCACTATGCGCTCAACGACTATCACGGGTTCCGCCGCGAAATGCATCGGGTCACTGTGAATGGCGACCGCCCGATCTGAACCTTTCCCTGCTGCGGCCGGACGCAAACGGCCGTGGCGGGCCCGCTATACCGAAGGCCACGTATTGATCGGGTCTCCTTGTTGGCATATATTGCCAACAAGGAGACCCGAGCCATGGTAACACGCAACGTCGTTCTGACCGAGACACAGGACCAGCTGGTTCAGGCCTTGGTTGCCTCCGGACGGTATCAGAATGTAAGCGAAGCGATGCGCGCCGGGCTCAGGCTGCTTGAGCTGGAGGAAGCCCAGCTTGCGGGGATACGGCGCGGCCTGGTCGAAGGTTTGACGCAGGCCGAAGCGGGCGATTTGGCAGATGGCACCGGCGAAGACGCGATCCGGCGGGCCTTTCGGAGGGCCCGCGCGGCTTCATGAGGCGATCCTTTCGGCTGACACGTCGCGCAGAGGCCAGCCTGATCGAGATTGCGAAGTGGACCTTTGACACCTTCGGGCCGAAACAGGCCGACGCCTACGAGGAAGAACTGCTGGGTTGCTGTCAGGCCATCGTGACCGGCCAGGCATACAGCCGGAGCTGCGCCGCTTTGGTCCCCGATGCCGAAGACCTGCGGTATGCAAGGGCAGGGGGCCACTATCTGGTGTTTCTGGATCGGCCCGACACTGTGATTATCGTCGACATCCTGCATGGCCGCAGCGACCTGCCACGCCATATCGCCGCATTGACGGCTCGCAGGGATGAGCCTTCATAAATGCGCGCGTTTGGCCGACAAGGGATCAGCGCCCGTGGCTGCGGTTGTAGCCGTTTATTGCCGGAGGCACCCAGCCTTCGGGGCGTGCCTCGGCTTCGTACACTTCGACCAGCAGCGGAAAGCAGGCGGCTGCGTCCGAGGAATGCTCGGCCGAGCAATTCCCGCCGGGGCAGGTTGACAGGACACCCAGCAGATCGATTTCCGCAAAGAATTCCAGATAGTCGCCCGGGCGAACCGGGCTGGCTTTCATGAAATACTGGCCGGTGTCACGGCTGAAACCGGTGCACATGAAAACGTTCAGCACGTCGTGAACATGCGGTTCCGCCTCAACCAGCGAAAGCCCGGTCGCGTCGCTAAGCGCGCGTGTCAGGTTCGAGTGGCAACAGTTATGATATTGGTCGCCATGCGACAGCAGGGCGTGGGTATAGGGATCGCAGCGCGTCCCGATCACGTCGTGGACCGCTCCGCCAAAGGCGTCGAACCCATACCAGTCCAGCGTATCATGGGTAATCGTGGCCATCGGCCGCAGGCTGGGAAAGCTGGAATACAGCTGATCGCCCAGCCCGACATGGGTGCCATTCAAGGCACGGGTTTTCCCGGTGTAAAGCCGTTCGGTCAGATCATGCGCGTTGAACAGGTTCAAATCGCCAACCTGCGATCCTTCGGTCGATACGATCCGAAAGAAATGCCCGGCCGGAACCGTCCAGCTGCGCGCGTCGCGCGGCGGAACGGTGACGGCCTCGACCAGCTTCAACCCATCGCGCAACACCCGGTACGATGCCAGATCGGGCCGGGGCTGGGTGTCAGTCGGATAGCAGACAACCGGGGCGATGGCCTTGCGATCGGCGGCGTCGGCGGGGGGCGGGGTGATGGGAACTGGTTTCATCTGATACGCACAGCTTCTGACGCGGCTCGGGTTCGGGTCAAGGGAGAATGATGCGGGCATCGCACGACCAACGCCAGATGGCCAGAGCGTGCCTTCGGGCAAATCCTTCTAAGGTGGTTCGGCTTTGGGGCGACGCATTCGTCTGGTATTCAGGAAAGCCCCGGGTGTAGAGAGACCCTGCGTCGTACGGTACCGGATTGCCTTTCAGGACGCAGCTTAAGATCACGCAAGGGATAGGCGACATGACGGATTGGAACGCAGCGGCGGCCGCATTGTATGATGGCGAGTTCCGCCAGATGTTCATCGACGGCAAATGGTGCAAGTCCCGCTCGGGCGAGGTGTTCGAGGCGCGCAACCCCGCCGATGGTTCCTTGCTGGCAACGGTGCCCCGCGGCACATCCGCCGACATCGACGCCGCCGTTGCCGCCGCGCGCAAGGCGTTCGAAGGTCCCTGGGCGAAATGGACGCCCTATGAGCGTCAGAACCTGCTGCTGCGCATCGCGGAAAAATTCGAGGCCGAGTGGGAAAGCCTGTGCCTGTCGGATACGCTCGACATGGGGATGCCGATCCAGCGCACGCTGGCCAACAGCCGCCGGGTGCTGGGGATGCTGCGGTTCTATGCCGGGCAGGCGGTTGCCATTCACGGCGCGACGATCCCGAATTCCTTCCCCGGAGAGATTTATTCGCAGACGGTGCGCGAACCCATCGGCGTGGTCGGCGCGATCATCCCGTGGAACGCGCCCATCGCGGGCTCGATCTGGAAGATTGGCCCGGCCATCGCGACGGGCTGCACCGTGGTCCTGAAACCCTCGGAAGAGGCGTCGCTGACCGTGCTGATGATCGCGCGGCTGATGCAGGAAGCCGGGTTGCCCGACGGGGTGCTGAATGTCGTCACCGGCTATGGCGCCGAGGCCGGGGCTGCGCTGGCTGAACATCCCGGCGTCGACAAGATTGTGTTTACCGGATCGACCGCCACGGGCCAGTCGATTGCCCGCGCCGCCGTGGGCAACCTGAAACACGTCTCGCTGGAGCTGGGCGGCAAGTCGCCCGTCATCGTCTGCCGCGATGCCGACATCGAAAAGGCCGTGCCGGTGGCGGCGATGGCGGTCTTTGCCAACTCGGGCCAGATCTGCATCGCCGGGTCGCGCCTGTTCGTGGCGCGTGAAATCCACGATGAATTCATCCGCCGCGTCGCCGACTACGCCGCGAACCTGCGCATCGGCCACGGCATTCAGGAAGACACCGACATCGGCCCGATCATCTCGGCCCGGCAGGCGGACCGCATCGCCGGGTACATGGCAGTTGGGCCGAATGAAGGCGCCGAAGTGCTGACCGGCGGCGCGCGCGTTGAAGGCGCGGCGTTTGAAGGCGGTCACTTCTTCCACCCCACCGTGTTCGGCGGCGTGACGGACGAGATGACCATCGCGCGCGAGGAAATCTTTGGCCCCGTGATCTCGGCGCTGCCGTTCGACTCGCTGGACGAGGTTGTGGCCCGCGCCAACGCCACGCCCTACGGCCTTGCCGCTGGCGTCTTCTCGACCCACCTCGGCACCGCGCACAAGCTGGCGAACCGGCTCAAGGCCGGATCGGTCTGGGTCAACATGTATCACGCCATCGACCCGGCCGTGCCCTTCGGCGGCGTCAAAATGTCGGGCTATGGCCGCGAAGGCGGGACCGAGCACATGGAAGAATACCTGAACACGAAAGCGATCTGGATCAACGCGGACTGATCCGTGCCCGGGCAAGGAGAACACATCATGCATGTCGGTATCATCGGCGTCGGCCTCATGGGCCATGGCATCGCGCGCAACGTCCTGTCGCGGGGCGGCTTTGGCCTCAGCTTTCTGGATCACCCCGGCAACCAGCCCACCGACGAAATCCGTGGCCTGGGCGCGCAACCCTGCGCCACCCCGGCCGAGGTGGCGGCAGCCTCGGACGTGATCATCCTCTGCGTCACCGGCTCGCCCCAGGTCGAGGCGATCGTGACCGGAGAGAACGGGCTGGTCGGCGCCCTGAAACCCGGCGCCGTGGTGGTGGATTGTTCCACGGCCCTGCCCGATTCAACCCTGCGCATGGCCGAAGCGGTGCAGGCGGCGGGCGGCGCCTATATCGACGCGCCGATGACGCGCACCGCGAAACACGCGCACGAAGGCACGCTGAACCTGCTGGCTGGAGGCGATGCTGCGGTTCTGGACAAGGTGCGGCCGGTGCTGGCGTCCTTCACCGAAAAGGTCGACCATGTCGGCGCGCTGGGGCATGGGCACCGGCTGAAGCTGCTGCACAACTATGTCTCGGTCGGGTTCATGACCCTGCTGGCCGAAGCGGGCGCGCAGGCGGCGGATGCCGGGGTTGACCCGAAGGTGTTCGTGGACGTGCTGGCCGGGGGCGGCGGCGCCAGCGTCGCGCTGGACCGGCTGGCACCTTATATCACCGATGGCAACCGCGACGGGCTGCCCTTTGCCGTGGCAAACGCGCAGAAAGACATCGATTACTACCGCGCCATGTCGCAGGAAGCCGGAGCGCAGACCACCATCGCCGATGGGGTCTCTGCCGCGCTGGCCGGGCCGGTCAGCGCCGGGGATGGCACCGCCTATGTGCCCGAACTGGTGCGCCTGTTCCGCCGGGGCGGGGCGTCCTGAGCGGCCCCGCGTAGACCCCTGCACAGGGTTGTGTCTGAATTTCGGCTTGTGTAGCAACAAGCCACATCTGGAGGGAGAAAATCCATGACGTTTGTTACCCGTAGTCTGGTCTCGGCCGGCCTGCTTGTCGCGCTTGGCCTGCCGGCCGTTGCGCAGACCGAAGTCAAAATCGGCTACGCCCTTGCGCCCGACAGCCACTATGGCGTCGCCGCGAAGAAATTCGAAGAAGTCGTGAAAGCCGAAACCGGCGATGCGTTCGACTTCAAACACTTCCCCTCGTCCGGTCTGGGTGGCGAGCGTGAAGTGATCGAGGGCCTGCAGATCGGCACCATCGAAGCGACCATCGTGTCGTCGGGGACGCTGGCGAACTTTGTGCCGGAAACCGGCGTGTTCGACATTCCGTTCCTGTTCAACGGTTTCGACCATGCCCGCGCAGTGCTGGACGGTGAGATCGGCCAGGACATCCTGGCCAAGTTCGACAACGTCGGCCTGCACGGTCTGGCCTGGGGCGAACAGGGCTTTCGCCACATCACCAACAACCGCAACGCGATCCACACCCCTGCCGACGTGGCCGGGCTGAAGCTGCGCACCATGGAAAACCCGGTGCACCTGGCGGCCTTCAACGCGATGGGCGCCGCGCCCACGCCGATGGCCTGGCCCGAAGTGGTTTCCTCGCTGCAGCAAGGCGTGATCGACGGTCAGGAAAACCCGCTGTCGGTGATCGTTTCGGTCAAGCTGAACGAAGTGCAGAAGTACCTGACCCTGTCGGGCCACGTCTATTCGCCCGCCATGCTGCTGGTATCAAAGCCGTTCTGGGACGGTCTGGACGACGCGCAGAAAGCAGCGTTTGAAAAGGCAGCCACAGAGGCGGCGGCAGAAATGCGCGGCTATGTGGACAACGTGGAAACCACCGGCGTGGAAACCCTGAAAGAGCGCGGCATGGAAGTGAACGCGCTGTCGGCCGAGGAAAAGGCCGCCTTCCAGGAATCGATCGCAGCAGCCTATGAGGGCTACTACGACACCTATGGCCAGGACCTGGTCGACTCGATCGTGAACTTCAAGTGATCCGATCGTGCCGGCGCTGTAACGGCGCCGGCACATGCTTTGGGGGCGCCTTGTGAAACGGCTTGAACACGCCTTTGTCTGGATGAACGGCTGGGTTCTGATCCTGATGTTGACGGCCATGGCGGTGATCGTGGGCTACAATATCTCGCTCCGCTACCTGACCTCGCATTCGCTGCCCTGGGCGGACGAGGCCGCGCGCTACCTGATGATCTGGCTGACGTTCAGCGGGGCTGGGCTGATCCTGCGGACGGGCGGGCATGTCGCTATTACCAACCTTCAGGATGTGATCCCCTCCACCGCTCAGAAGCTGCTGCGCGCTTTGATCGTGCTGACCCTGCTCGGGTTCTTCGTATTCATGGTGCAGGTCGGCTGGCAATACGCCCAGCGGATGCAATACCAGGTGACCCCGGCGCTGCGCCTGCCATTCAGTTACATCTATGCTGCCATGCCCGTGGGCTTTGGGCTGTTAATCGCGCATCTGCTGCTGATCGCCCATCCCTTCGTGATGTCGGGCAGCTACAAGCGCCTTGAAACCGACGACACCGACGATGGCGTTCTGCCCGGAGGCGCCAATGGCTGAGATCCTGTTTCCGATGCTGTTCCTGCTGCTGGCGCTGGGGCTGCCGGTGGCTTTTGCCATGGCGATTTCGGTCTTTGCCGCAATCAGCCTTGCGTCGAACTATCCGCATCTTGTGGTTGTGAAGGAGATGTTCGCCGGGCTTGACAGCTTTCCGCTGCTGGCGGTGCCGTTCTTCATTCTTGCGTCGGAGATCATGACCGGTGGCGCGGTGACGCTGGCCATCCTGCGGCTGGCGCAATCGCTGGTCGGGCACATGCGCGGCGGTCTGGGCCATGCCAACGTGGTCAGTTCGGCCATGTTCGCGGGCATCTCCGGCAGTGCTCTGGCCGATGCGGCGGGCCCCGGGTCAATGATGATCCGGATGATGGAAAAGGGCGGCTACGATCGCCCCTATTCCGGTGCCCTGACAATCGCCAGCGCGGTGGTCGGGCCGATCATTCCGCCCTCGATCACCATGATCATCTACGCGATGCAGGATCAGGAGGTTTCGGTCGGGTCGCTGTTCATGGCGGGGGTGCTGCCGGGCATTCTTATCACTTTCGTTGTGCTGCTGGCGAATGCCCATGTCAGCCGCAAACGCAACTATGCCTCGGGCGCGCCGATGCCGCCACTGGTGGAGATTGGGCGGATCGCCTTTTACGCGCTGCCCGCGCTGCTGCTGATCGTGCTGATCGTGGGCGGCATCCGGTTCGGCATCTTCACCCCGACCGAGGCCTCGGTGATTGCGGTGTTCTATGCGCTAATCGTTGGCATGTTCGTCTATCGCTCGCTCCGGCTACGCGACCTGCCGCAGATCGTGCTGCGCGCGGCGCTGACCTCGGGCGCGGTGCTGCTGATCCTGGGCGCGGCGCGGGCCTTTGCCTGGGTGCTGATCATCGAATCCGTGCCGCAGTTTCTGGCCGAGACAATCATTTCGTGGGATCTGTCGCCCATCGTTTTCCTGCTGGCGGTGAACGTGCTGCTGCTGGGGTTCGGGCTGTTCATGGATCCGCTGCCCGGGGTGATGATCCTTGTGCCGATCCTTGCGCCGATCAGCTTTGCGCTGGGGATCGACCCGAACCATTTCGCGATCATCGTGATCGTGAACCTGACGCTGGGCCTGACAACGCCTCCGGTCGGCAGCCTAATCTTCGTTGTGTCTTCGACCGTCAATCTGAAGCCTTCAACGCTGGTCAAGGAAATGCCGCCGTTCTTCTTGGCCTCTGGTGTGGCGTTGCTGTTGATTACCTTCGTGCCGTTCCTGTCCACATGGCTGCCCAGGATCAGCGGATTCTGATCATGGGGCACGCGCGGAGAGCTCGCTCTGAATGAGAGGGGCTCTGCCCCCGCCCGCTGCGCGGACTCCCCCGGGATATTTGGCCCCAAAGACACGGGGGCTTCGGTCTTATTTAGCATAACCTTGCTTATGGGGCGTCTCGAGTGTACCCGCAAAGTTAAAGTATCCCACATCTGCAAAGTAGAAGTGTCACACTCTGCCCCAATGAGAACAGGCAGAGGTTGCGGGCATGGGATGGATTCTGATGAGCGAGCGCGAGCTGAATCGGGTCGAGGTTTTGAGCCAGGTGAGCCAAGGCCGAATGACGGCGACGACTGCGGCGAATGTTCTGGGATTGAGCCGGAGACAGGTTCACAGGCTTCTGAAGAAGTTCCAGACCGACGGTCCGGCCGCGATCCGGCACAAGGCGCGGGGCCGCGCTTCGAACAATCGTATCGACCCGGCGGTTCGGGAGTTCGCGGTGACGCTGGTGCGCGAGAACTATATCGACTTCGGGCCGACCTTTGCGGCTGAGAAGCTTGAGGAAGATCACGGACTGAAGGTCTCGCGCGAGACGCTGCGCAAGTGGATGCAGGACGCTGGTATCTGGCTGTCCCGGAAGCAAAGACGGACCTTCCACCAACCACGCTTGCGCCGGGAATGCTACGGCGAGCTGATCCAGATCGATGGGTCAGATCATCACTGGTTCGAGGATCGCGGGACAGCCTGCACCCTGCTCGTCTTCATCGACGACGCCACAAGCACACTCATGCATCTGGTGTTCGTGAAGTCTGAGAGCACGTTCAGCTACTTCGGCGCACTGGAAGCTTATCTGCATGAACATGGACGCCCTGTGGCGTTCTACAGTGACAAACACACGGTGTTCCGTGTTGCGAGCCAAGGTGCGGAGTCAGGCCACGGGATGACCCAGTTTGGCCGTGCCCTGAACGAGTTGAACATCGAGATCCTCTGCGCGAACACCGTCGCCAGTTCGGGCACTGGGAAGGTGATGCAGGCGATGGGAAAAGCGCCCTACCCTCATAAGGAATACGAGTCGCGGTTCAACTATCGCTCACAGATGTCCCTTGCGGACGATCAAACGCGCGGATCGGACCCCTCAGCAAAATGGAAACCCAAGATTTTCATTGACAGGTCAGGGCAGTTGAACGCACCTTTGGTAATCGATTACCAAACCTCGAGAATCGAAACAGGGAGAGAGAAATGACTGGCAAGTTCAAGGCGACCTGTGTCGCCGCCGTGCTTGGCGTGACGGCGGTTTCCGCCTCGGCCGAGGAATTCACCATCGGGCTGTCGAACGGCTGGGTCGGGTCGGAATGGCGCACCCAGATGATCGCCGAGGCCGAAGAAGCCGCCAAGGCATGGGCCGACAAGGGTGTGACCGTGACCACGCAGGTCCAGAGCGCGAACGTCGATGTGCCGGGCCAGATCGCCCATGTGCGCAACTTCATCAGCCAGGGCGTTGACGCGATCATCATCAACCCCAACAGCCCCACCGCCTTTGACCCGGTGTTCGCCGAAGCGGCCGACGCCGGGATTCTCGTGATCGCGACCGATGCCGAAGTGTCGAGCCCAGATGCGATCTATGTCGGCATCGACCAGAAAGGCTGGGCGGAAATGTCGGCGCGCTGGCTGGCGGAAACGCTGGAGGGCAAGGGCACCGTGGTTGCGATCAACGGCGTGGCCGGGCACCCGGCCAACGAAATGCGCGTTGCGGGCTATCAGGAAGTGTTCGGCGAATTCCCCGACATCGAGATCGTGAATGAAGTCAACGGCAACTGGGATCAGGCGCAGGGCCAGCAGGCCATGCAGAACATCCTGGCGACCTATCCCGACATCGACGGCGTATGGGTGCAGGACGGCATGGCCGCCGGGGCTTGGCGCGCGATGCAGGATGCGGGCCGCGACGACATTTACGCCACCGGCGAAATCCGCAAGGACTTCATCGACATCTGGTCGGAAAACAAGCTGAAGTCGGGCGCTTCGGTGAACCCTCCGGGCGTGATGGCCTCGGCTTTGAACGTGGCCGTCAACATGCTGCAAGGCAAAAAGCTGAAAGAGCCGGCGACCGCCGGTGTCTATGGTAATGCGCTCTATCTGCCGATTCCGTTCATCTCGGATGAAAACCTGAGCGAAGCGTCGCAGGCGCTCGAGGGCCAGCCCGGCTATACCTCGTTCACCTCGGAGCTGTCGATCGGCGACGCCACGGCGCTGTTCGAATAACTCCCGCGACAGTATTGTATGACTTAGCATCGGACCGTTTTTCGGTCCGATGATCCCAGCCCCCTTGCCGCGTGACAGCCGATGCCACATCTGACAATGACCGATATGCACAAGGCCTATGGCGCGACCAAGGCGCTGACATCCGGCCGGATCGAGCTGTTCCCCGGCGAGCTGCATGTCATCATGGGCGCCAACGGATCGGGCAAGAGCACGCTGTGCAAGATCCTTGCCGGATCGGTGAAACCCGATGGCGGCACCATCACGCTGGATGGCCGCCCGGTCGATATTCCCGACCCGAAAGCGGCGCGCGAGCTGGGCGTTTCGATCTTTTATCAGGAACTCAGCCTGTCGAAGAACCGCACCGTGGCCGAGAATATCCTGGCGCGTGACCTGCCGACCCGCGCAGGGCTGGTCGACCGCAAGGCGGTGATGGCGCAGGCGGCGCAGGTCTTTGCGCCGTTTCGGGACGTGGCGAGCGACGGGTTCAGCATGGCTGCCCGTGTCGGCGACCTGCGCCCCGATCAGAGGCAGCTGGTGGAAATCGCCAAGACCTTTGCGGGCAATGCCGACATCTTCATCTTCGACGAACCCACATCGGCGCTGGACCGCGCCCAGACCGAGGCGTTTTTCAAGGAACTGGACCGGCGCAAGGCCGCAGGCGCGGTGATCGTGTTCATTTCGCACCGGATGGAAGAGGTGTTTGAAATCGGCGACCGCGTGACGGTGATTCGCGACGGCGAAACCGTATCGTCCGCACCGCTGGCCGAGACCACGCGCGACCGGATCGTGGCCGAGATGGTCGGTGGCGACAGCGGCGCGAGTGTCTTTGCCGACCCGCCTGAGGCGCCTGCGCCGGGAAAGGTGCGGCTGGAATTGCGGGGCGTGTCCTCGCGGCGGTTGCGCGATGTGTCGCTGAGCCTTCACGCGGGCGAGGTTTTGGGCCTTGGCGGGCTGCACGGGCAGGGCCAGTCGGACCTGCTGCGCGCGCTTTTCGGGCTGGAGCAGACCACCGGAGAGGTCATGCTGGACGGTGCGCCCATCGCCCTGCCCTCGCCCCGGCGGGCGATCCGGGGCGGGTTCGGCTATATCTCGGGCGACCGGCAGACCGATGGCGCGATCTCGGGGCGGTCGATCTTTGAAAACGTGGTCCCGATCCATCTGTTCAAATCGCGCCAGCACATCCTGCGGCGCGGCACGCTGACGGCCGAGGTCGACCGGGTGCTGCAAATCCTGGCCACGCGGCATGGTGGCACCGGGCTGCCGATCAGTTCCTTGTCGGGGGGCAATCAGCAAAAGGTCATCATCTCGCGCTGGCTGATGGATGAAACCCAGGTTCTGCTGCTCGACGACCCGACCAAGGGGATCGACCTCAAGACCAAGCTGGAGCTGTTCGCGCTGATCCGGTCGCTGGCCGACAAGGGGCTGGCGATCCTGCTCTATACCTCGGAAGACGCCGAGCTTCTGGCCAATTCCGACCGCATCCTCGTGTTCAACAACGGCCGCATCGTGCGTGAACTGGCGGGCGACGACCGCACCCGCCTGATGCTGACCAGCGCCGCGTTCGAGGCTGCCTGACATGACACACCGATCCCTGCTGCGCACCATGCCCCCCTATCTGCCCGTGCTGATCATCCTGATCTGCATGTTCGCGCTGAACGGGCTGGCCGAACCCAACAGCCTGTCGGCCTATGCGATCAAAGGGCTGGTCAGCACCTACCTTGCGCTGATGTTCCTGGCGGTGGGGCAGACCATCGTGATCTTTGCCGCCGATATCGACCTGTCGGTGGGCGCGATTCTTGGGCTGGTCAATGTCACCGTCGTGTCGCTGATGCAGGCGCTGGGGGATACGCCCGGCGCGATCCTGCTGTCGATGCTTCTGGCGGTGGGGGTTGGCGCGGCCTGTGGCGCGCTGAACGGGGTGCTGGTGGTGATCCTGCGATTGCAGGCGATCGTGGCGACCTTTGCAACCTCGGTCCTGTTCCTGGGCCTTGCGCTTTGGGTGATGCCCGTGGCGGGCACCCCTGCCCCACGCCTGTTCTGGCGCACCTTCGGTGGCCGGATCATGGGCATTCCCTTTGCCTATTTCGTCCTGGCGGCACTGCTGGTGCTGATTTTCCTGCTGGCGCGGTCGCGGTTCATCCAACGGCTGCTGACCGTGGGCGACGACCAGCTGGCCGCCTTCCAGACCGGGCTGCCCGTCACCTCGATCCGGGTGCGCGGCTATATCATGTGCGGCGTCTTTGCCGCCTTCGCGGGGCTATGCATCACCGGCGATACGGCAAGTGGCGATCCGAACGTCGGCGGGCTGATCACGCTGAATTCTGTCGCGGCGGCGGTGCTGGGCGGCGCGGCTCTGTCGGGCGGGGTCGGCACGCTGTTCGGCTCGGTCCTGGGGGCGCTGGTGATCGGGCTGGTGGGCAGCCTCGTGTTTTTCCTTGGCACGCCGTCCGAATGGCAGAACCTTGTGCAGGGCCTGACCGTGCTGGCCGCGCTGATGGTCGGCATCCTGTTCAGCGGAAGGGCCCGGGCATGAGCGGCGCGCTGAAACCGATCCTGATCGCCGCCGGGCTGGTTGTCCTGCTGATGATCGCGGGCGAGATGGTGTCGCCCGGCTTTGCCTCGCCCGAACAAATCCTGCGGCTGTCCATCGTCGCGGCGCTGCTGGGCATCGTGGCCGCCGGGCAGAACCTTGTGATCCTTGGCGGGCGTGAAGGGATCGACCTGTCTGTGGGCGGGGTGATTTCGCTGGCGGCCCTCGTCGCGGGCAACGTGATGAGCGGCAGCGACGCCGGGCTGTTCCCCGCAATCCTGGCCTGTATCGCCGTGGGTAGCCTTATCGGGCTGCTGAACGGGCTGGGCGTGACCCTGCTGCGCATTCCGCCGCTGGTAATGACGCTGGGTATGTTGGGCGTGGTGCAAGGCCTGCTGGTGGTGGCGCGCAATGGCATCCCCTCGGGGCGGGCTGCGCCTATGCTGTCGGATTTCGTGTCGCAACCGCAATGGCTGGGCCTGCCCGGCATCCTGTGGCTGTGGCTGCTTATCGGGCTGGCGATGGCCGGGCTGCTGAACCGCACCGTGTTCGGCCAGCGCATCTTTTCCATCGGGGCGAACGAAGGCGCGGCGCGGCTGGCCGGGGTGCCCACGCGGGTGACGCGGACGCTGCTTTACGTGCTGTCGGGCGTGTTTTCCGCCATCGCGGGGCTGTGCATCCTTGGCTACTCCGGGTCCAGCTTTGCCAATGTCGGCGGGCAGTACATGCTCGCCTCGATCATCGCGGTTGTGCTGGGCGGTACGCCCCTGTCGGGCGGGCGCGGCGGCTATACCGGAACCATGATCGGCGCGCTGCTTCTGGTGGTGCTTCAGGGCCTGCTGACCACGCTGAGCATCGACGAATCCGGGCGCCAGATCATATTCGGCAGCGCGCTGATCGTACTGCTTCTGTTCTACGGCCGCAGCAGCGGGTTGCGTGGCTGATGGCCCGCGCTGTTCGCATCAAGGACATCGCCGAGGCGCTTGGCCTGTCCACCGCCACCGTCTCGCGCGCGATTTCCACGCCGGGGCGGGTGGCCGAACCCACACGGTCCCTGGTGCAGGCCAAGGCGGCCGAGATGAATTACCGCCCCAACGTGCAGGCGCGATCCCTGCGCACGCAGAAATCCATGTCGATCATCATGGCGGTGCGCGACATCGGAAACCCCTTCTACCTCGAGGTGTTCAAGGGCGCCGAGGCCGCCGCGCACGACGCGAATTACACCGTCCTGATGGGCAATACCGAAAACAACCCGTCGCGCGAGGCCGAGTATTTCGAGATGCTGCGCGACGGCAATGCCGACGGGATGATCCTGATGACAGGCAGCATCCCCGACGGCTGGAAAGGCCCGAACGGCTCGGTCGTCGTGGCGCTGGAAATGATCGAGGATGGCGGGTTCAGCCAGGTGGTGATCGACAACGCCGCCGCCGCGCAGAAGGCGGTGGATCATCTGGTGGCGCAGGGGCACCGCCGCATCGCCCATATCGCCGGCCCCGAAGGCGAAGGCATGAGCGCGCGGCGCAAGGCCGGGTTCGTCGCGGCGATGGCGGCGCACGGGCTGACCCTGCCGCCCGGCTATCTGCAACCCGGCGATTTCGGCGTCGACTCGGGGCGCGAGGCCACCCGCGCGCTGCTGGCGCTGGATACGCCGCCCACGGCGATCTTTGCCGCCAACGATGAAATGGCCTTTGGCGTGCTGCACGAGGCGCAGCATCAGGGCTTGCGCATTCCCGATGACCTATCGGTGATCGGGATGGATGACATTCACCTCAGCCGCGCGGTGTTTCCGCCGCTGACCACCATCAGCCAGCCCCGGCAGGACATCGGGCGCCACGCGATGGAAATGCTGCTGTCCCAGCTGGGCGGCACCGACGATCCGCAGGAAACCCTGCTTCCCACCACATTGATAGAGCGGGCCACAGTGGCGCGCCCAAGGAACGAAGGCACCCAACCATGACATTTGCCCCCAAGGATTCGCTGCGCATCGGCATCATCGGCACCGGTTTCATCGCGGAATTTCACCTGCGGTCGCTGATCGGCGTGCGCAATGTCACGGTGCAGGGCGTCTATTCGCGCAGTGCCGAAAACCGCGACCGCATCACCGCGCTGTCGAACGAGCTGGACCTTGGCCCCTGCCCCGGCTTCGCCTCGCTGGAAGAACTGGTGCAAAGCGATCAGATCGACGCGCTGTGGATCCTGTCGCCCAATCACACCCGGCTGGGCGTGATGGAAACCATCCACGCCGAGGTCAAGGCCGGGCGGTCGAGCATCCGGGCGGTGGCCTGCGAAAAGCCGCTGGCCCGCACCCTGCGCGAGGCACGCCGCATGGTCGAGCTGGTCGAGGATTCGGGGCTGCTGCACGGCTACCTGGAAAACCAGGTGTTCTGCACCCCGGTCATCCGCGGCAAGGAAATCATCTGGCGCCGCGCCGCCCGTGCCACCGGCCGCCCCTATCTGGCCCGCGCCGCCGAAGAACACAGCGGCCCCCACGCCGCATGGTTCTGGCAGGGTGACAAACAGGGCGGCGGCGCGCTGTCGGACATGATGTGCCATTCGGTCGAAGTGGCCCGCCACCTGCTGACCGACCCCGACAAGCCGCGCGAAAGCCTGAAGGTGAAATCGGCCACCGGCAAGACTTCGACCCTGAAATGGTCGCGCCCCACCTATGCCGATGAACTGGCCGAGCGTTATGGCGCCGAGGTCGATTTCCGCAACCGCCCGACCGAGGATTTCGCCTATGGTCAGGTGCTGCTGGAAGACGAGGACGGCAACGAGATGGTGATCGAGGCGACGACCTCCTGGGCCTATGTCGGCGCCGGTCTGCGCATCAAGCTGGAAATGCTGGGGCCGGAATACTCGATGGAATTCGACTCGCTGTCGTCGGGGCTGAAGGTGTTCATGTCGCGCCGCGTCTCGGGGGCCGAGGGCGAGGATCTGGTGGAAAAGCAGAACTCGGAACAGGGCCTTATGCCGGTGCTCGAGGACGAGGCCGGGGTCTATGGTTATACCGACGAAAACCGCCACATGGTCGAACGCTTCCGCAAGGGCCAGATGCCGGATGAAAATTTCCACGACGGTCTGGCCGTGGTCGAGATTCTGATGGCGCTGTACCTCTCGGCGGAAACGCAGGCGACGGTCACCTTCCCCTGCGCCGATCTGGACGATTACGTGCCCGTCGTGGCGCGCGGGGCCTGACGTGACCGGCACCCTGCTGGTGGGCGACCTTGGCGGCACCAACTGCCGCTTTGGCCTTGTCGCCCCCGGCTCTGACCGGATCGACGACATGCGCTCGCTGCCCAACGGGTCGGCGGCGGATTTCATCGCGCTGGCGCGCGGCTATCTGGACGGGCGCAAGGTGGACCGGCTCACACTCGCCATCGCCGCCCCGGCCGAGGGCGAGCGCATCGTGCTGACCAACCGCGACTGGGTGATCGACCGGGCCGAGATCGTGGCCGCGCTGGGGTTGTCCGATTTGCGCATCGTCAACGATTTCGAGGCCCTGGGCCACGCGCTGGCCCGGCCCGAGGCGCTGGACAGCGTGGCGGTGAAACCCGGCACGCCCGCGCCACAGGGCACCCGCATCATTCTGGGTGCGGGCACCGGGTTCAACTGTTCCGCGCGGCTGGCCAATGGCTCGGTTGTGGTGTGCGAGGCCGGGCACACCACCTTCGCCCCGCTGACCGAGCTGGACCAGCGCCTGCAAGCGGCGATGACGGCGAAATACACGCGCTGTTCGGTGGAACGACTGCTCTCGGGCTCGGGCCTGCGCGAAATTCACGCGCTGATCACCGGGGCCAGGGCCGACCAGATCGACGGAGAACGGGTCATCGCGCAGGGGCTGGCCGATAGCGATATTGCCGCCCGCGCCACCTGTGAAACCTTTGCCCGGCTTCTGGGGCAACTGGCGGGCGATCTCGCGCTGCTGTTTCAGGCCACCGGCGGCGTCTGGCTGTCGGGCGGTCCGACCCGCGCGCTGCGCCCGCTTCTCGAACCCGCCGATGGCCCCTTTCAACGCGCCTTTGCCGCCAAGGGCCGGATGCGCCCGGTGATGAACCGCCTGCCCGTGCATCTTGTCACCTCGGACCAGGCGGCGATTGCCGGTTGCCTGTCCCTGTCCAACAGCTGACTTTTCCAAGACCGGAGCCTGCCATGCCCCCCGACCACCCTGCCCCCGGATCGCTGATGCGCGCCGAGGCCGCCGAGGCCCCCGCCGTGATCCTGCGTCACCTGTCGAACACCCTGTCGCAGGCAGACGTTCTTGGCCCGTCAAGGGCACCAACCGCGATTTATTCGATCGCGCGCGGGTCGTCTGATGCGGCGGCCACGGTGGTGAACTATGCGGCGATGGCGCAGCTTGGCGTGCCTGCCACCACCTTGCCGCCCTCGGTGTTTTCCATCGGCGCGGGCGTGGCACTGCCCGGCGCGCTGGTGCTGGCGATCTCGCAATCCGGCGCCAGCGCCGATCTGGTCGCGGCCACAAAGGGCGCGGCGCAAACCGGCGCGCGCGTTGTTGCAATCACCAACGTGGATGGCTCTGACATCGAAACCGCCGCGCACCACCGCATTCCGATCCTGGCCGGGCCGGAACTCGCCGTGCCCGCAACGAAATCGGTCGCCGGTGCCATCGGCGCCGGGGTCTCGCTGATTGCGGCGCTGAACCCCGACTATGCCCGCGCGCAGGCCAGCTTTGCCGCGCAAACCAGCGCCGGAGACTTCGGCCATATCGAAACCGATGTGCCGCTGGCCCACCGCATTGCCAATGCGCGGCACATCTATGTCATCGGGCGCCAGCAGATGTTCGGCGCCGCGCAAGAGGTCGCGCTTAAGATCAAGGAATGCTGCGCCATCCACGCCGAGGCCTATTCCGCGACAGAGGTGCTACACGGCCCGCTGCAACTGGGCGGCGCGCGTCTGCTGACGCTGATCCTGGACGATGGAAACCCGCAACTGCAAGCGGGGCTGGACACGGCGCAAGCCCGGTTCGCAGCGGCAGGCAGCCCGGTTCTGCGCCTGCGTTCGGGCCTTTCGCTGCGCAGCGATGCGCCCGCTTGCGGGGCCATTCTGGCCGCCGACATGCTGATCGGGCTCTACCCCGAAATCTGTCAGGCCGCGCTGATTCTGGGCCTTAACCCTGACAGCCCGGACCTTTTGAAGAAGGTCACCCAGACGACCTGAAACGGAGCCTCCGGAAATTTTATCGGACACGGCAAAGCACATTGCGAGACAGCTCATTTCTTTAACAAGTGGCTTGCAAAGATCACTTGGAGAGCGCTGCATTCAGGTTAGGCCCATCTTGGCCCCCTGCCCGCTGAGCCGGCCATAGAAGCTGCGTTCGAGGTGTAACTCCCCTGCCCCGGCTTTCTCGACCATACCGCGCAAAAAGCCGCCGGGAGAGGAAACTTCGCCTGCGCAATGTTTCTCGAAAACAAGCGCTAGCGCTGCTGTCGCAACCTGTTTTCCCAAGCGGTCCTGCGCCACGTTCCAGGCATGTTCCGACACCCCGATCATCGGCCTGAGTTGCCCGGCGGCCCGATGTAGATCACGCCAGTCTTTCAAGAACCCGGACACATTCCTGGCCCAAGACGCAAATTCCGGACAGGCTTGCAGCACAGTCGACAGATCAAGGGCCGCTTGTGCTTTATGCGCTTTCGCCACCCACGCCTCCAACTCTGGCTCAATCTGGTCTTCGGGCCGGGCATTCACTGCGCCGGCGGCATGTTCCCCATTTTTTGAGGACTTACGGATTACTGATTTAAGTTGATTTGTAGATAGTATGTGGGGGTCGATAGTGACCTCCCTGGGGGTCATTTTGTCTGCAAATTTTTCAGGCATAGCTTTGATTTCACGCTCTTTTTCCACAGCCCCGTCCATCTTGGTCGCCTCGAAGTACGCCGCATCGACTTTTTCTCTCAAATCGTCGAACCCGCTGAGCAGCTGTGCAAGCTGGTCCGAGCCATCGTTGCGTCCCGGCAGCCTGCCCAGAAGCGCGTCAAACAGTCCGGCGAATTGCACCCAGGGTCCGCGCAGGGCACCGTTGAAGGCCGCCTCGATGCGTGCCCGGATTGCCCTGCGCGCAATCGTGATTTGGCGTTTCAGGCGCTGGCAGAGCGTGCGCTCGGCGTGTAGATCGACATAGAGCGCCTCAAATGCCTCTGCACGCGCCGAAAGTGGCGACAAGTCGAAACCGTAGGCCTCGATGATGCGCCCTTCTGTGTCCCTGCGCCCCCAGCGTTTGCCATTGGGGCTGTCACGAAAGCTGATCACACCGAGCTCGGCCAAACGCCGCGTATGACGTTTCAGCGCTGAGAGCGAGAAACCTGTTTGCTCCATCAGATAAGCGTTGGAGGCCCAGACGATCGGCCGGGCTCCCTCCTCCCAGTCCTGAGTTTGGGTGAATGCGCCAAGCGTATCAAGCAGCATCATGTCTCCAGGCTTGAGGCCAATATGCGCGCCCACGCGTTTTACGGCCACGAAGGCGCGTGTTTTGGATATCCCCAACCGTTCACCGTCCCGGGCAAGCTGCTCTGCCACCCCAAGACCCGGGGTCGGCTTGCGCCAACCCGAAGGTTGCCTGGCGCTGGACACGCCTTTCTTGTGTTGAGGCGCACGCACCTCACTCTCCCCTGATGGGGCATCGACGACTTGTTCCATTGTTTATCAGCAGACAAAGAAATCCCGTTCGCCCGAAGGCGTTTTCTCTTGCGTGGCGATTCGCTGACTGCTAGATTCTAGGTGTCTAATCTAAGAATTGCGCTCTGCGCAGCAGCCCTCGAAGCTTCGGTTTCGGGGGTTTTCTTTTGTTTACCTTTCCTCCTTTCTGCTCGTCCTCAATTGCCATCCTCCGATTTTACATCTGTAAATTCGGCATAGGATTTCCTGATGATGTCCTCGAGATTGCTCTCCAGCCAATGTGCGAACGCGGCACTAGTACCGGACTTCTTAACCGACAGTGAGCTACTCCCCATCTCTTGAACAGGATCTTGCGTAAATTAAGCTACTCGTTGCACCTGCTGATCGGGTTGGTTGATATCATTTCTCTGCCAATAGACCAGTGCCAGAGGCTGGCCGCCCAAGGCTGAATGCGGGCGCTGGTGTTTGTAGAAGCTTATCCATTTCCGGATGGCCGCTTTCGTCTCCGATCCGGTCTCCCAGGCATGCAGATAGACGCACTCGTATTTCAGGGTGCGCCACAGCCTCTCGATGAAGATGTTGTCCACTGCCCGGCAGAGGTTTGCTTGCAAACCATGAGCGGGGAGGAACCGGCCTTTCCTATCCATCGATATCCGCACCGCTGATCGGCGCAGCCGATCCGTCCAGGCGAAGGATGTGAACTGGGACCCCTGATCCGTATTCATTATCTCGGGCGGGCCGAACTTGTGGATGGCCTCGGTCAGCGCCTCGACACAGAAGTCGGCCTCCAGCGTGTTCGAGATGCGCCAGGACAGAACCTTGCGGGTATGCCAGTCCATGATCGTCACCAGATAGAGGAACCTTCGGCGCATGGGCAGATAGGTGATGTCCGAACACCAGACCTGGTTCGGGCGTTCCACCCGCGGACCTCTAAGCAGGTAGGGATAGGTCCTATGGCCCTTTGCCGGCCTGCTCGTGTTGGGCTTCTGGTAAATCGGCATGAGCCCCATCAGGCGCATCAGCCGCCGGATGCGCTTCTCGTTCACCAGGTGGCCGTCGTTGCGCAGGTGCCAGGTCATCTATCGAACTCCGAAGAACGGCGTCTCCAGGAACTGCTCATCGATCTGCCACATCAGAGCGAGGTTCTGCTCAGACTCGCCCTTGGGCGTGTAGTAGAAAGACGAAAGCGCGATCGACAGCAACTTGCACTGCTGGCCGATCGACAGATCCGGGTGGTCAGGCTCGATCATGCCGCGCCTCACTTCCCGCCCCATGGCTTCAGCTTTCGTTCCAAAAAAGAGTTGGCCACCGCCAGCTCCCCGATCTTGGCATGGAACTCCTTCACCTGCTCCTCGTCAATCTCGGGTTTCTTGCGCCCCCCGCGTTCGAACACACCGGAGGCGCCTTCGAGCAGGGCTCACTTCCATTGGTGATCATCGTCGCCTCTCGGTTTTAGCATGCAAACACCTGCCGGTCCTAGATGCACCCCGAACCATCTGGCCAGTTCGGCTCCTGTCTCTTCACCCTTCAGGGCTGCCAACGCGACCTTGGCCTTGAACTCAGGCGCGTACTGCTTCCGTTTCGACTTCTATGATCTCTTTCGCGTCGAAGATCTGCGGATCTGCAAATCGCAGCTTATGTAAGTGTCCGAATTTCGGGGGGGGTAGCCCAAACTATTTCAATGGCGTGTCGGTCCGTTCCGCTATGGCGCGATCAGCACGTACATCGCGCGCCACCCCTCGTGCACGGAATCGACGCACACTTGAGTGCCATCCTGGTTCCATCGCGGGTGCAGATCGCAGCGGTCGGTCTTGACCAGCGCCGGATCGGTCAGCAGCCGGGCCAAGAGGCGTTTGCCGTCAGTGTCATCCCATAGAAACAGGTCGCGCAAGCCGGTTTCAGCATCGGGATAGGTGTCCGACAGCAGCCATTTGCCAGAAGGGTCAAAGCTCATATGCCCATTTTCGTTGAGCGAACCATCACCGATCCGGCGCACCTCGCCACTGCGATCGTTGTAGATGTGATAACCGATCACCCCGTCATGCGGGCCCCAGACGATCAGCCGTTCGCTGTCGATCCAGAGGGGGTGCGAAATCTGGTATTCAGACTTTTCATAGTCGAACAGCCCGACTGCCTCGGGGTCGAATGTGTCGTCCAGCTGCGGCAGCGGGTGATCGCTGCATTCCAGTAGCCGCAGGGCGGTTCCGTCGGGATTGCAGGTCAGCAGGCGGTGCAGGAAACAAGTTTCATCCTCGACCCGGCGGGTCCAGCGGTGCAGGAACAGCAGACGCCCGCCATCTGGCGATACCTCTAGATGCGACGCCCAATGCACCGCGCCCTGCATCGAGTCGCGCGGGTCCAGCCGGGCGAGCGCGGCAAAGCTGACCACGGACGCAATCTCTCCGGTGGCGTTATCCATGCGGAAGATGCCGTCAGTCTCGGGGCAGTCCGAGGGCGCGGAAACCGATGCCCCATCGAAGTAGCCGATCGTGGGGTGGGTATGGGCAAGCCGCGCGTAGTTGACGCAATAGCCTGCCGCGCCGTCCGGTGCGACAACATAGACCGGCAGAGGCAGATCCCGCGTCGCGCCGGTGTCGATGTCCAGAACCCGGGCGTGAAAAGGCGTGCCAAACACCGGATCGCGGCCCGTGTCATCGCGCGTGTTGAAGATGATGCGCCGACCTGCACTGCCCAGCCATTGCAGCTGCGCGCCCATCTGCCAATTCCAGGCTTGCGTCTGCGCCAGCGGCTGGAATGCACCATCGCCTTCGGTGTCGAACAGGCCGATCTCGGCCACCTCTTCCCCGGTCAGCGCGCCGCCGTGCAGCGGGCTGCGATGCGCCAGAAGCCAGCGGCCGGACGGGTCCCAGGGGGATTTGTTGTAATAGCCGAAGAAATGGCTGGCGCCGTCGGCACCGAAACGACGGGTGCCGGGCGGGACGATCTGACCTGTCATCTGAAACCTCTGGTAGGTGAGCGAGCGGCAGGTGATCCCGCCGCCCGCCGGGCCATCAGGCCGCGGCTCTGGTGCCGTCGATCACGCTGGCTTCGGGAAGCAGCCAGTCACCGTCGCGCAGCACGACCTTGCCGTCCAGTTCCAGCGTCGGCTGCCACATCAGCGCGTCGAAATGGGTCAATGTCTTGACCTCACCGCCCAACAGCACGCTGGTGCCGATCCCGATATGCGAGGTGCCATACACGCCTTCGTCATGCAGCATCACGCCTTCCATCGGGCAATCGGGGTTCAGCCCGAACGAGATCTGGGCGATGTTGTACACTTCGGGCGCGCCCTGTTTGGCCAGCAGCTTGTCCAACTCGCGGGCCTGACGGCCACCTTCGATCTTGGACACGCGGCCATTCTTGACGGTAAAGCGGATCGGCTCTTCCAGAACGCCGATGCCGTAGTAGGGAACGCTGGCATCCGCGACGATCACGCCTTCGGCCGAACCCAGCACCGGCGAGGACGAGGTTTCGATATTCGGAACCGTGGTGAAATCGCCGGGCTGGCGCACGATGCCGCAATGCGGGTTCGAGGGGCGATCCTTGACGCTGAGCGTCAGGTCGGTGCCGTTGGGCGTGGTCAGGCGCACCTTGTCGGCGGCCCCCAGCAGCTCGCCCACCTTGCGGCACAGCGGCTCGATCCCGGCGAAATCGCCGAATACGCCGCCGCGTTCCAGCATGGTGGTGTTGTACTGTGTCAGCATGATCGCGCGGGCCCCTTCGCCAAGCGCGTCACGGACGGCAAAGGTATGCGTGATCGAATGCTTCACCGGGGTAAAGATCAGGTCGGCCTTTTTCATGGCGGCGGCGATCGGGGCGGGTGGTTCCTGCCCGTCAATTGTTCGCACCGGCATGACCAGCACGTTCACGTTGTCGGAAATTTCCAGCGCGGCCTTGGCCACGGCTTCGGCCACGTCCATGGTGGCGAAATCGGTCACGATGACCACTTCCTCGCCAGCCTTGAGGTTGCCGCAGACGGTTACAAGGCGGCGGGCGCCTTTCATCAGCAGAAGATCTTTCATGTGTGTCCCTGTCCTTTACTTGTCGGGAGGTGGATTTAGAATTTCCGCCTGAGTGAGGCGGTCGGCATAGATGGCGCGGGCGTTTGCCAGGTGTTCGCGCATCAGGGTTTCGGCGGCTTCGGGCGTGTCCAAGCGCAAGGCGCGGACAACAGCCTCGTGTTCGTGGGCGATGTCCGGGGCGCGCTGGTCCAGACCGTCGACAAGGTGGCGATAGCGTTCAAAACTCAGCATCACCTGATCCAGCATCCGTTTTGCCATAGGATCGTTGGCAAGGCGGGCAATCTCGGCGTGGAATTCCTGCCCAAGCCGCAGTTGCAGCGCGACTCCCTTCATCGAGTCGGCAGCGATCATCTGCTCGACGATCTCTTCCAGCCCCGCGATATCGACCAGTCCGCGCCCGAAGCGCAGCGCAGCCTGCCGTACCAGCAGCCCTTCAAGCACTTCGCGCAGCATCGACAGGCGCTCCATTTCCTCGAGCGAGGGCGGGTTGATGCGAATGCTGCGGTTGCGTTGACGCGAGATGATCCCGGCCAGTTCAAGGCGCTGCAACGCATCGCGCAGGGGTGTACGGCTGACGCCGATATGGTCGCTCAGCGTCGCTTCGGTCAGGCTCATCCGGTCGGAAATGTCACCGCTCAGGATGCCGCGGAACAGCTGGTCGAACGCCCAGTCGGATACGGTGCCGGGTCCGGCGCCGGAGGTCAGATCGCTCATGTGGTACTCCTCTCCATTAGACAACCGGACTTTTGTATACTGGAATACCATGTGCGGCAAGCGAGCCTGATACGGTGCTTTTGGTCGATTTTCCAACCACGGCCTGTGCGCTCATCTCGACACTTGCGCCGCCGGGCAGGCTGGCCACGCCCACCGCCGCGCGGGCACAGCGTCCCCCCGCGCCATAGCGTTCGCGCAGGATCGCCGAGGCGAAATCGGCCACCCGGGCATGATCGGTAAACCCCGGCGCGGCGGCGACGTAGACGGTCAGCGACAGCAATCCTGCGATCTCTTCGCCCTCCGTCACCGCACTATCCAGCAGCGCGATCAGGTTGGCCGCGGCAAGCTCGGCGCCCGCGCGGAACCGGTCGGGCGCGTCGCCTGCCGCGTAGTGGCCCGCGTGCTGCATCACCCCGTCGCGGCGCGGGGTGACACCGGCGGTGACCAGCAGATCGCCATGGCGAGAGGCCGCCACATAATCGCCCTGAGGTTTCGGCGCGCCCTGTGTCATGCGCCGCTCCGGTAGCGTGCGATCATGTCGGCAACGCGCTGCATGGCGGCAAGGGCGGCGGCGTGATCCTGCGAAAAGTTGAACCTTATCCCCAGCGTGGGACGGCGCGTGAATTCGCTGCCCGGCGTGACGATCACCCCGGCCTGTTCACGCAGCAGTCGGACGAAATCGTGCAACGACACATCCAGCGGCGGCAGATCGGGAAACAGGTAACTGCCCGCCTGCGGCTGGCGTACCGAAACACCGTCGACTTCGCGCAGTACGCCGACCAGATCGTCGCGAATGGCTTGGTGGTCGGCAATCCGCTGTGCCATCCAGCCGTCGGGTTCGTCCATCCAGCAGTCCAGCACACGCTGCGCATAGCCGCCCGCCCGCAACGAAACGATCGCCTGAAGCTGTTCCATCCGTTCGATGATCGCGGGCGTGCCAAAGGCCACGCCAAGGCGATACCCGCTCAGCGATTCCGTCTTGGACGGGCCCATGATCGTCACCATGTTTTCCGGTGCCCGGGGCTGGGCACAGAGGTGGGTATAGGTTTCGCCGGAATACAGCAGCCGCGAATACAGCTGGTCGCAAATCACCGTCACGCCATAGCGCCCGGCCAGCGCGGCGATGGCCTCGATTTCAAGCGGCGAGTAGATCACGCCTAGCGGGTTGTTCGGATTGGAGAACAGGAAGACCCGCACGCCCTCGCGGAACGCATCTTCCAGCGCCTCCAGATCCAGCCCCGATTCCTCGGTGCTTTCATAGTACAGCCGCACGGGGACCGCCTCGGCCCCAAGGAACGCGGGGATCTTGCGATTGGCGAAGTAATCCGGATCGGCGATCGCAATCCTGTCGCCGGGGCCGACAAGCGCGGCCACCGCCAGGAACAGCGCGCCCTGCGTGCCCGGAGTCAGGATCAGGCTGTCGGCGTCGAAACTGCGCCCGGTGAAACCGGCCAACCGCCGGGCCAGCCGGTCGCGGATCGCCCGGCTCCCGCGGTATTCGGTATACGCCTGGCTGCCACCAGCGTTGAGCGCCTCTGCGAACAGCGTGGCGGCGGCCTCGGGCGGGCGGAAGGCATCGACATCCCCATGCGAGAAATCCACGGGCCTGCCTGACATCCTTTCACCGCGCATCAGCGAGGTATCATTCCCCTGCCGGGTTTCCTGCCCGGGGGCGTTGTCGGTGGCCAGAGAGGCAAACCGCTGGTCGATGGTGTTGATAAGGGTCATGTCCGGTCTCCGGTCTGTCAGGATGCAACGGCGCCAAAGCCGCCGCCGCCGGGTGTCATCAGGGTCAGGGTGTCGCCGGGCTGGATCAGGCTGATCTCACGCGGGTCGTAGGGGGCGCCATTCAGCAGCACGGCGCCCGGCTGCCCTGCCCCGCCGCCGTTCAGGCCCTGCGCAGGAATCTCCAGCCGGTTCGCCATGAAGGACACGGTGACCGGGCTGTCGGCGAGTATCTCGATCTCGGTGATCTGCCCGTCGCCGCCCCGGAACGCGCCGTCCCCGCCGCTGCCGCGACGCAGGGCGCGCTGTGTCACGCGGACGGGGGCGTTTGCCTCCAGAACTTCGATCGGCGTGTTGCCCAGATTGCTGGGAAAGCTGACCGCAGGATAACCATCCTTGGCCGACGTGGCCCCCTGCCCGCCGTTCAGGAAGAAGAAGAACGCATAGTCCTTGCCCTTGTCGCGTCCGGTCAAATGGCATGACCACAGCGGCGAGCCCGGAGCCGCCTGCACCCGGTCGGGGATCACATCAGCCAGTGCGCCCATGATCGCGGGTGGCAACAGGTGGCCTGTCATGGCGCGTGCCCCGACGGGGGCAGGAAAGCGCGGGTTCAGAATGCTGCCTTCGGGCGCACCCACATGAATCGAGCGAAAGCTGCCTTCGTTGTTGGGCACGTTGGGCGACAGGATGCATTTCAGCGCATAACAGGTATAGGCGCGGGTGTAGGTTGGCACCACGTTGATCGCCCGGTCCATCTGGGGCGAACTGCCGGTGTAATCCACCTCGATCCGCCCGTCCGCGATGGTCAGCGTGCAGGCGATCACCACCGGGTCGCCAAAGCCGTCCACCTCGACCGTATAGGAATAGCGCCCCTCGGGCACGGCGCGAATGGCGGCATCCATCGCCTGTTCGGTCCGGTCCTGGATGTCAGCCGCAAAATCGTTGAAGCGCAGGCCGGTGTCGTCGATCAACTCGGCAAGCCGTTGGCCCAGCATCTCGTTCGCGGCGATCTGTGCATATAGATCGCCCAGCACCTGTTCCGAAATCCGCACGTTGGCCTCGAGGATGGCAAAGATCGCCTCGTCCCGTTCGCCGGCCTGCATCAGGCGCAGCGGCGGCAGGCGCAGCCCTTCCTCGTACAGCTCGCGGATGCCCGGAGACCGGATGCGCCCGCCGATATCCGGCGAATGCGCGACGCTGGCGGAAAAGCCGATCAGGTCGCCGCCGTGAAAGATCGGGCGGATGATGTTGATGTCGGGCAGGTGGCCCGTGCCCATCCACGGGTCGTTTGTCACATAGACATCGCCAGGCTGCATCGTGTCTGCCGGAAACCTGTCGATGATATGCCGTGCGGTCGCGGGCAGCGTACAGATGAAGGACGGGATGCTTTGCGTCGATTGCGCAACCAGCTGGGCCTGACGGTCCAGAAGCACAACCGCATAGTCATGTGCATCGCGCACCACATGCGAGAAGGAGGTGCGCACCAGCGTGGTTGCGGCCTCGTCTACAAGGCTGACCAGACGGGTCCAGAGGATCTCGACAGTGGCGGCGTTCATTTCGGTTCGGGTCAACATCAGGAAAGCTCCGCAAGAATGCTGAGGTCATCAAGAATTCGGACAGTGGCGGCGACGGGCACGACAAAGGTCGATTCCGCCTCTTCGATCACCAGCGGCCCGGTCAGGACGGTTCCGGCGGTCAGGCTGTCGCGGCGATAGACGGCGGCCTCGGCAAAGCTGCCGACCGCCGGATCATACAGCCGCCGCGTCTTTGGCTCGGCGGGGGCGGTGCCGGTCACCTCGCGGATGAATCTCTGGGTCTTGATCGGCGCGCGGCCGATCATCCGCCAGGCCACCGTCAGCGGCTGCCCGTGCGGTACGGTGCGGCCATAGAGGCGGGCATAGTTCTCTTCGAACAGGCGGCCCAGTTCCGGGGCAAAGCCGGGCGCGATATCATCCAGCGGCACGCGCACCAGAACGGCATTGCCCTGCCCGGCGTATTGCATCTCGACATCGACTTCGTAGAACAGCTCGTCCGCACTGGCCCCCGCAGCGATCAGCGCGTCATGGGCTTCGGCCCGGATGCCGTTCAACTCTGCCCGGATATGGGACCAATCGACCTGCGCCAGAGGCGCGGTCTGCACCAGCGCGCGGTCGATCCGGGCAGGCGCGGCAAGGAAACCAAGGCAGGAACCCGCCCCGGCCGCCGGGGCACACAGTACGCGCGGCATCCCCAGTTTGCGCGCGATGGCAACGGCATGGACCGGCCCGGCCCCGCCCGTCGCCACCAGCGTGAAGTCGCGCGGATCGTGGCCTTTTTCCGCGATATGAATGCGGGTGGCGCTGGCCATGTTTTCATTGACCACGTCGTGAATGCCATAGGCTGCTTCCAGCACCGTCATGCCCAACTGGTCGGCCAGCGCACCAATGGCGCGTTCGGCAGAGTCGCGGTCCAGCGGCATCGTGCCGCCAAGAAAGCTGCTGCCGTCCAGGTAGCCCAGCCAGAAATCGGCATCGGTCACCGCCGCCTCGGTGCCGCCCAGCCCATAGCAGGCGGGTCCGGGCACGGAACTGGCGCTTTCAGGGCCCACGACCAGGGTGCCCAGATCGCTGATCCCGGCAAGGCTGCCACCCCCGGCGCCGATCTCGATCAGGTCGATCGAGGTGATCAGCAACGGCAGGCCGCTGCCGCGCTTGAACCGGTGCACTCGCCCGGCTTCGAAGCTACGGGCGATGCCCGGCTCGCCACCCGTGACGACGCAGGCCTTGGCCGTGGTGCCGCCCATGTCGAAGGCCACGATATCGGTCAGGTTCTGTGACAGCGCCGCGTTCAGCGCGCTCAGCACTCCGCCGGCGGGTCCGGATTCCAGCAGTGCGATGGGCTGTTGCGCCGCCAGCGCGCTGGTGGTGAACCCGCCGCTGGACAGCATGATCCGCAGCGGTCCGTCGATCTGCTGATCGCGCAGACGCTGATCCAGCTCGGTCAGGTAGGTGTCGACAAGCGGCTGCACATAGGCGTTGGCGGTGACAGTGGTAAAGCGTTCGTATTCGCGCTGCTCGGGCGCCACGGCGGCCGAGGTCGAAATCTTCAGCCCGGGGCGCCGCTTGGCCAACACGCGGGCCAGCTCACGTTCGTGATCGTCGTTGACATAGGCGTTCAGCAAGCCGATCGCGACAGCTTGCGCCCCGCTTGCGTCGATGGCCTCCAGCAGAGCGTCAATCTCGTCCGCATCCAGCGGAGATACCACGCTGCCGTCCGCGGCCATGCGTTCGCCGATTTCAAAGCGCCGGTCGCCCGGCACCAGGGGCTGTGGCTGCTCAAAATGCAGATCGTACAGGTCATAGCGCAGCTCGCGCCGGATATCCAAAATGTCGCGGGTACCGGCGGTGAAGATGCCCGCCGTGGTCGCGCCCTTGCGTTCGATCAGCGCATTGGTGACCAGCGTCGTGCCATGCACCACCTCGGCCACATCGACCACCCCGTCACGCGCGGCTGCCTTGGCTTGCGCCAGCAGGCTGGACACCACCGTCGACACGGCTTCGCCCGGATCCTGCGGCGTTGTCAGCGACTTGGCCACCCAGATCGTGCTTGTATCCGGGTCGGTCGCGACTCCGTCCGTGAATGTGCCGCCGATATCGACCGCGATGCGCAGAGTATTCATTGTCAAACCTTCAGGAAGAGCAGGATGCGGCCGGACGGGTCTGCCCGGCCGCGGGCAGTTACTTTTTCAGGCCGGGGTTGCCGACTTCCTCGTAGTACCGCTGGGCACCGGGATGCAGCGGGATCGGCATGCCGGTCAGCGCGGTGTCGGCGCTGATCGATTTGGCAATGGCGTGATAGGTTGCCAGCTGGTCGGGGTGCTCGTTGAACAGCTTGGTCGCTTCATAGGCGATCTCTTCGGGAACATCCGCGCTGGCGGCCAGGGTCACGGCGACGCCGACGGTGGCGACGGCGTCGGGCTGGCCTTCATAGGCACCTGCCGCGATCTCGGTCGGGAAATAGAACGGATAGGCCTCGGTCAGCTTGGTGATGGCCTCGGCGTCATCCATGGCGATGAAGCGGATCGGATGCGCCGCGGCGTGCGAGGTAACCGCCGCCGCGCCGGTGGGCAGCAGCAGAAACGCCGCATCCAGTTGCCCGTCGCCAAGCGCGGTCATCTGCTGGCTGTGGCTCAGCGGATCCAACGTCAACTTGCCGGCCAGACCGTAGGCATCAAGGATCGTCCCGGCCATCAGCGCGGTGCCGCTGCCTGCGGGGCCGGGCGAAACGCGCTTGCCCTCAAGATCAGCCATGGTTTCGATGGCACTGTCCGCAGGCACGATCAGGTGCATCGCCTGATTGTAGGTCATCATGATCCCGACGACCTTGTCATAGCCGCCTTCGGCCTCGAACGCCTCTTTGCCGTAGTGGCCGTTATAGGCGGCATCGGCCATGATCAGCCCGAACTGGGCCGAGTTGGTGCCCAGCAGGCGGACATTCTCGCCCGAACCGCCGGTCGCGCCGCCGGTGAAATCATAGCCTTCGATGGTCTGGCTAAGCATTTCGGCCATACCGGTCGCCAGCGGAAAGAAGACGCCGCCGGTGCTTCCGCCTGCAACGCTCATCCGTTGCTGGGCGCCGGCGCCCTGCGCCATGAGTACGGTTGCAGCGACGGTTCCCGCCAGTCCAAGAGCCCGCAGCGGGCGTTTCAGCATATTCATTCTTTTAGTCCCTGTTGGTTAGAGTTGGTTGGGGGGGATGGGCTCCGCGATCATGTCGCGGTGGACCCGGCCGGACTCCGGAGGAGACGGAGGCGGCAAATGGTGAAGAAGACGGCGATGGCGGCGAGCCCCAGCACATCGCTCCAGAGGCTTTGCACGACCAGCAGGATCGAGATCGCCGCAGCGATCACCCGCAGGCCGGGCCCCAGCCGCACGAACAGCCATCCCTGGATCGCAACAACCAGCGCGATGATCCCAAGCGAGGCCGTGACAAGCACGCGAATCACCGAGAGCGCATTGGCGTCCACAAGCAACAGCTCGGGCCCGTAGACGAACATGAACGGGATCAGGAAAGCGGCCGAGCCGATGCGGAACGCCTCGACCGCGACGCGCGCGGGGGTGCCGCCCGACAGACCCGCAGCAACGAAGGCAGCAACGGCGACCGGCGGCGTGATGTTGGAAATCGTCCCGAAGTAAAAGACGAACATATGCGCCGACAGCGGCGCAACGCCCAGCTTCACCAGCGCGGGCACGGCCAGAACCGCAAGGATGATGTATGCGGCCGTCGCGGGAACGCCCATGCCCAATATGATCGACGAGATCATCGTCAGCACCAGCAGCAGCGCAAGGTTGCCACCCGCAAGGTCGATCATCAGCGACGACAGGCGCAGGCCCAGTCCGGTGAGCATCAGCACGCCTACGATGATCCCCGCCGCCGCGCAGGCAATCGCGATGGGCAGCATGGCCTGCGCCGCCGTGCGCAGCGCCTCGGGCACTAGCAGCAGACGCGCGCGCCCCCGCGACATGACCAGCCCCAGCACCACGGCGGCCCCGATCGACCAGAAGGCGGCATAGGCGGGCGAATAGCGTTCGACCAGGATCATCCAGATCAGCACCAGCAGCGGGATCGACCGCCAGCCCGATAGCACGATCTGGCGCGCCATCTCGCGGCGGTCGGCGACAAAGCCCACGCGGCCATCGCGCCGCGCCATGATGTCGACCTGACAGAAGACGGCGAGATAGTAGAGGATCGCAGGCATAATCGCCGCCAGCGCAACACTGGAATATTGGATGCCCAGCAACTCGGCCATCACGAAGGCCCCTGCCCCCATCAACGGCGGCAGGATCGTCCCCCCGGTCGAGGCGACAGCCTCGATCGCGCCGGCCTGAACCGGTGTAAAGCCGGCCTTTTTCATCAGCGGAATGGTAAAGGCGCCAGTGGTGGCGACATTGCCGGCAGCACTGCCCGAAACCGACCCCATCAGCGAACTGGCCAGCACGGCGACCTTGGCCGAACCGCCCACAGTGCGCCCGGCGATCAGGTTCGCGATGTCGATGAACCATTGGCCGCAACCGGTGACGGTGAGGAAGGCGCCGAAGATCACGAAGACACTGATCAACGTGGCCGAGACGCCGACGGCCGTGCCGAACACGCCATCCGTCGTCATAACGAGGTAGCTGGCAATGCGTTGAACCGGGAAGCCCTGATGCCCGAACGCACCCGGCAGCATGTAGCCATAAAAGCCGTAAAGGATGAAGGCCCCGCACAGCAGCGCCAGCGTAAGGCCCAGCAGCCGCCGTGCCAGTTCCAGTACCATCACGACAATCACGCTTGCCGCAATCACCTCGGGCCCAAGGAAGATGCCGAAACGCGCGGCCATCACGTCATAGCGCAGAACGATGAAGATGATGGCCCCCAGCGAGGCCGCGGCGCAGGCCAGATCGATGACGCGCCACCAGCCTTTTCCGATGGGGCTGACCAGAAAGCCAAGCACCAGAGCAAAGGCGACGTGCCATGCGTTCTGTTTGAAGCTGGGCATCAGGGCCAGCCCGTTCGACCAGAGTTGAAACAGCGAGAATCCGATCGCGACCAGCGCCACGATAGCGCCCATCAACCCGAGCCGGTCGCCAAGGCGCGCACCCGTCTGACCGAGGGGAGAGGCCGCGCTGTCCGTGTTGGAATCGGGTGTCATACTGGAGTCTCGCAGGTCTGAGCTATTTCCAGAATTCTGGTATACTGAAATACCAGCGTCAAGAATTTTTTACAAATTTCGCTATGGCGGCCAGGAAACGCCTGATTTGTTGTCATATCGGTGGGAAATCAGCGTCCTCATTCTTGGGCTTCGGGCCATAGGGCTTTCACTCCCGGCACCGCAAACACTCCAAGCCGCCTTTTGCTGCGGCTCACATGCAAGACAGGCTCTTGTCAAACCTGAGTGTGCTCCCTGCTCGAATTCGCACGCGCGCCCGCCGAACAGCAAGCAGCCCCAAGAATGTCACGGATGGATACCCGTGATGACGACAATGCCGAATGCCGTCCTCAGGCTTCGGTTCACTCCCGCCACGATGCTGGGCAAGGCGAAAAGCGGCCGGATTTTCAGGAAGGCGTCGCGTGGGGCTGTTCTTGTGGCTCCGCCAACCTCAACGAACTCAAACGGTTTCGAGGAATTGCCATGCGCGACGAGACGGATTACGGGCGTCACCGCGAAGATCACGATCGCAACGACCGCCGTGGCCGGGCCAAAGCCCAATAACGCGATCGGAGGCAGCAGGTAGATGTAGGGCGACCAAGTCTGAACATAGTCAAGCACCGGGTCCATAGTGCGGCAAAGGCGCGGGCGGTATCCGCGAGGACACCGGACAGAACCCTAAAATGACGGCCAGCATTACCAACCCGGCTTTCACCAGATGGATGCGCGAGATTCCGGCAACATACTTTTCGGCGGGGTTCATGACGACCTCTTCGGCGGTTCCGATCTGGATCATCGCACCGCTCTTCGTGATTCGCGATGCGATCGCCTAGTCGAGATCATGAGTGATGAACACGCCGGACTTACCAAATGATTTGGTCGGAGCTTTGACTTGTCCTGCAACTGGCCCCGGATCGGCGAACCATGGGCGGACAACGGTTTGTCCATGAGGAC
Source organism: Arenibacterium halophilum (assembly GCF_005938225.1). Taxonomy (GTDB): domain Bacteria; phylum Pseudomonadota; class Alphaproteobacteria; order Rhodobacterales; family Rhodobacteraceae; genus Arenibacterium; species Arenibacterium halophilum. The sequence continues at coordinate 56,926 of NZ_VCPC01000008.1, read as the reverse complement.
AATTCCGGGTTCGGATTAGGCGAGAACCAAGTAAACATCCAACAAAGCCTTGGCAGTAGTTCGCGCGAGCAGAAAATATCTTGAAGGGCATCGGCTTCGTCAGCAACGGTCTTTATCTCTTGTAATCAATGCGTTATCTAGCGCTAGTCCCGCGTGACCAAATTGGTGCTGTGGATAACTTTTTCACTACATCTAGATTCTTCTTGCCGGACTCAGATGTTCGTGGCATTTCCATCCTGACGGCAAAACGCGTCAGACGTGGCTTCGGCCGTCAGAACGACAAAGAGCCTTTAAAAAGGCCATGAGAGGCGGCAGAACATGGATGATCGAAATACGGGCTGCGCACAAGGCATAGGCTCTTCCGACATCGGAGCATTCGCAGACAGTCTTGCTGAGTCGCTTGACCGGCAGATGAAAGTTGCGTTCGAGCCAGAAGAACGTAAATCCTTGCGCCGCTTCAGCTCGACCGAGGTCGCCGAGTTGCTGCGCGTCAGTACGTCGAACCTGCGCAACCGCCACAAAGATGGCAGCTTCCCAGAAGTTCACACTGACGGTCGCGGTCATAGGTTCTACACGGCCGAAGAAGTTGACGACCTCCGCAACATTTTGGCGCGGACAGGCAAAAATGCTGACGCGTACAGACCTGGCCGCCGAGACGGCGACCGTCTTCAGGTCATTTCGGTCGTGAATTTCAAAGGCGGAAGCTCGAAGACAACAGCGACGATCCATTTGGCACACAGGTATGCCCTGCGTGGTTACCGCGTGCTTGTGCTTGACCTAGACCCACAAGCCAGTTTGACGACATTTTTCGGCTTCCGGCCTGAACTCGAATTTGCCGAAGGCGGCACGATCTACGACGCATTGAGATACGGTGATCAGGTTCCGCTCTCGGAGGTCATCCAGAAAACATACTTTCACAAGCTCGACATGGTCCCGGCTGGCTTGATGTTGTCCGAGTATGAAACCGAGACAGCGAACGCCCTTGCGCGCAGGGTTCAGCCGATTTTCGCGGAGCGACTTGCTCTGGCGTTAGAAGAAGTCGATTCCGACTACGACATGGTGCTGATCGATTGCCCTCCGCAGTTAGGCTTCCTAACATTGACAGCATTGGCAGCATCCACGGGCCTACTCGTGACGGTGGTCCCCGGCATGCTCGACATCGCTTCGATGAGCCAGTTCCTCAAACTCGCTTCGGAAACGATCAAAGCCGTCGAAGAGGCGATTGGACGACATGTCACGTGGGACTTCGTAAAGTTCCTGATCACACGCTACGAGCCGTCGGACGGACCACAAACGCAAATGGCCGGGTACCTGCGTTCAATCCTTGCTGGCCAAGTCATGACTGAACCGATGCTGAAGTCGACAGCCATTTCTGACGCCGGCATGACTCAGCAAACCATCTATGAGGTAGACCCGAGCCAGCTCATTCGGAAAACCATTGATCGGGCTTTAGCCAGCGTGAACAGCGTTGCCGATGAGCTGGAGCAGACAATCCAAATGGCATGGGGGCGTCGCTGATGGCTCGAAATATCTTCAACCAACCACCCAAAGACGAGAAAGAGTCGGAAGCCCCCTCCCCTGCCCCGGTCAAATCCACAAAGCTACCTGGGTCGGTTGGCGGATTGCGGGATTCTCTCCGGGAAATCACTGCCAACTCAATCCGGGACATCGAACCCGACCGGATCGATATGGATGGTCTCCGAGATCGCTTGATCCTGGATGATAGTAGCATTGAAGATCTCGCCGAAAGCATTCGCAAGCATGGTCAGCAAGTGCCGATCATGGTTCGCCCCTCGGACCAACCGAATCGATACCGCATCATCTACGGCCGTCGCAGACTTGCAGCCATTCGAAGAGTTGGTGGAACCGTCAAAGCGATTGTTCGAATCCTCGATGATGATGCTTCTCTGATCGCGCAAGGCCAGGAAAACAACCTACGGCTGGATCCGTCCTTCATTGAAAAATCCTTTTTTATCAGAGAGATGCAGGAGGCCGGTTACAAGCCTGGCGTCATTCAGGACGCCCTAGGCCTCACCCGGCAAGGTGTGTCGAACCATCGTGTAGTCATCGAGCAACTGCCTGACGAACTTGTCCAGCTTATCGGCCCGGCTCATGGCGTAGGTCGACGCCAATGGGGTGATCTTGCCGCACTTTCAGAGAAGGTTCCGCTTGTCGACATTGCGCGTGAGACACTTGCCTCTCTGCCTGACACCACTCCAAGCACGGACAAATTTCAAGCCGTCTATGTTGCTTGCTCCAGCAAGGCGCGTGGCGCAGCTAACCAAAGCGTCCGTGGCCAAACGACCGTGGTAAAGGACAATAGTGGTAGCCCTGTCGGCACACTTTCAGTCGATGGCAAGTCGATCGCTATCAAGATCACCCGCAAGGACAACCCGGAATTCGGCCAATGGCTCGAAGAGCGCGCGGCAACCATGCTGCGACAGCTTTTTGAACAATGGCAGAATGAGAGAGACTCGGGGAACTGATCCCCGGTCATAACCAAAAACACGAGCAGAGGAGAAAGGCGAAGACCAATAAGAAAAGAGCCCCCCAAGGTTTCCCCCGGAGAGCCCTCATCATCTGATTAGCACCTGTGATGTAGCAATCTCCGACATACCGGTCAAGAGTCACCGATTCGGTGGACGTCTTTTTGTTGCCTTTTCTCGCCAAAAACAGCGGGAAGGGCCGGGGAAGTTGTGGGCCGCAACGGTCGTCGTTCAACAAACATGGCATTCACAAAGCTTTCCGTTCAGACCTTTGGCGTCGGCAAGGGCACCCCCGCCACGTCAACACCTGAAACCGACATCTGGGCAGTCTTCCGCGCGCTCAGAGATACTCGCAGCCTGTTCGGTCTCCGGCCAGGACATGTTCAAACGCTCCAGGCAATGCTGAGCTTTCTCAAGCCTGGGCATGGAGACACGGTGTTTGCTTCCAACAACGAGATCTGCCGTCGAATTGGCGGGATCGATGAACGCACCCTCCGTAGGCACATCGACCGCTTTGTCGAACTCGGTTTCATGAAGCGCGACGACAGCCCGAACCGCAAAAGATACCGAGTGAGGTCGTCCGAAGGCCAAGCCATTAGCTACGGCTTGTCGCTGGCCCCCTTGCTCGCGCGTGCCGACGAACTCCTTGCAGCGGCTCAAGAGATGGAAAATGCTCGTCGGGATCGCGTATTCTTGCGTAAGCAAATCCTGACCAGACTTGCGCAGATCGACGAAGCTGACCCCGAGAACGAGCTCACCCATCAGCTGCGCCGCGTTCTTCGGAGGAAACTCTCGATCGAGGAGTATCGTGCTTTGCTCGATGAACTGGAAACTCAATGCACACATATGTCCACCCCGGTGGACGCACCGGAACCAATGGAACTGTCCGCCAATGTCGGGCAAACTGTCCGGCACCAATCTAAGTCTAAAAAAGAACAAAAAGATCTAGAAAGCGGAACCGACATTAAGACACTCCCCTTGCAAACACTCACGACCATTTGTGACCAAGCCACATCGTTCGCTACGCACTCACTCAAAAATTGGCACGATGTTGAAAGCCACGCCAGAACGCTCGCTCCTATGATGGGAATTCACGAAAGCACCTTCGAAAGCGCGGCTAAGAAAATTGGCTCACAGAAAGCATCGTGCGCCATCTTCATAATTCTCCAGATGAACAACCGTATCCGAGACTTTGGAGCGTACTTTCACAGCATCACCCTTGGTCGCAGAGCAATTGACTTCAATCCATCGCGCTTGTTGGAGAGACTATCTCGTTCTGGGGCAGCTGCTGCATGACGTCCACCGCGGTGGACACGTTTAGAGGTAGAGAAAGGCTGTGAAAGGGGTGACGGGAAGTGAGATCGGGAGAGTGGCTTCAGGCGCCCGTCGTGGAGAAGAACTGATGGCCAAATCTACCCAAAAAATCACCCTGTCCCCCTCCCTAGACATTCCCTTCGCCAAAATCGTGCTGAGCCAGTCCAACGTCCGGCGCATCAAGGGCGGCATTTCGGTCGAAGAACTGGCCGAAGACATCGCCCGCCGCGGGTCGGCGCAGAGCCTGAGCGTCCGGTCCGTTCTGGCGGACAATGATTCCGAGACCGGTAAATTCGAAATCCCCCGCCGGCGGTCGGCGCTTCCAGGCCCTGTCACTCCTGGTGAAGCAAAAACGCTTGGCCAAGACGACGCCCAATCCTTGCATCGTGCGGGATGCCAAGTCCACGAACCTGGGCGAAGGCGACTCGCTCGCTAAGAACATGCAACGCGCAACCCTGCACCCGCTCGCTCAGTTCCGTGCCTTCGTGGCGCTGCGGGAGAAGGGACAGGGCGACGAAGAGATCGCAGCCGCCTTCTTCGTCACGCCGCAGCTGGTCAAACAGCGCCTGAAACTCGCCGCCCTGTCCCCTACCCTGCTTGAGCTTTATGCCGAGGATGAAATGTCGCTGGAACAGCCGATGGACTTCACGGTCAATCCGGACCACGAGCGCCAGGTTCAGGTCTGGGAGGCGATCCGGTCATCGTGGAACAAGGAGCCCTATCAGATCCGGCGCATGCTGACCGAAACCTCTGTGCGCGCGTCTGCCCGTCGTGCCGTCTTTGTCGACGTAGAGGTTTGTGAGGCTGCTGGCGGCACCATGTTACATGACCTCTTTCAGGGCGATGATGGCGGCTGGCTGAAGCCGAAGCAATCGCGACCGAAGGTTGGAAATGGATCGAAGTCTCGCTCGACCTGCCTTTTGGCTACAGCCAGGGTTTTGGGGCGGCTTAATGGAAACCCGGCGCCAATGACAGATGACGAAGGCGCGGCCCATGCCAAGCTGTTTGCCAAGTACCGGACACTCAAGGAGGAATACGAGGGCCAGGATCAGTTCCCCGAAGAGATCGACGCGCGTCCTAGCTAGTTGGAAGTCGCGATGGGAAATCTCGTGGGCCGACCGCTGATTTTCGACGCGGAGGAGATCGCACGGGCAGGGGCTTTCGTGACACTTGACTGCTATGGCGAGTTAGCAGTTTATCGAGGTTTTGTCCCGCCCGAGGATGAGCCACCGGCAGAGGTCGACGTCCACAGCGGTGAACAGACAGCAGACGGGCAGGGCGCTGAGCTTTCAGCAACGAGCAACTCGGATGGTGTCGGCCACGGCACGGTGATCACCTCTGTTGGCCAAGCGCATGGTGTCAACGTGCCCGACTACGATAATGATGGTGCGTTGAAGCCCTTGCCTGAGCGGCTGGTCATAGAGTTGACGGCCCACCGTACACTCGCACTGCGCGAAGCGGTCGGGCGCTCCCCTGACGTCGCGTTGACGCTGCTGCTTCTGAAGCTTGTCAATGACACCTTCCGGACGTCCAGTTCGGCCGGCAGCTGCCTCGAGGCCTCGGTGCGTCACGTCTACATGTCGGCGCAGGCGAGCGATCTGAAGGACAACGTGGTGGCCAAGCTGGTGGACGATCGCCACGCCGAGTGGGAGGCCGATCTTCCTCTTGGCGAGGATGCCGCTCTCTGGGATTACCTGACCTCCCTCGATCAGGTGAGCCGACTGTCCCTGCTCGCGCATTGCCTCAGCTTCGTGATCAACGCGCTCCACGAGAAGGTTAACCCCTATGGTGCCGGTATATCTGCCAGCAGCTTGACCAAGCGGATGACCCAGTCCGCCTTGGTCGCACAAGCGGTCGAACTCGACATGGTCGAGGCGGGTTGGGAGCCGACGGCCGATACCTACTTGAACCGCGTACCCAAGGCCCGGATCCTCGCTACTGTGCGAGAGGCGAAAGGGGAGGGGACGGTGCAACTCCTCGGGCACCTGAAGAAGAGCGAGATGGCGACCGAAGCCGAGCGTCTGCTGAAAGGCTGTGGCTGGTTGCCGGAGGTTCTTCGCCGTCACGATCTGGCAGCACTCGACGGCGCAGAAGGGCAGGGGGGCCGCCACAGCTCACCTCCGCCGCGGAGCAGTCCGAAGATGTCGACGTTCCCGCCTTCCTCACCGCTGATCTGCCAAGCGGTGAGGCATCGATGCTGGTTCGGAAGACTACAACCCAGCAGCTTTGGTCAGATTCACCCGGAACCGGTCACGGCGGCGTTGGTAGCGGCGGGTCATCTCGGCCGAGGCGTGGCCTAGGTGCTTCTGGACGTAGCGTTCGTCGACGTCCGCCGAACTGGAGAGGCCGGCCCGCAGCGAATGGCCCGAGAACAGCGCCAGGCGTTCCTTTTCGGGCAGTTCGGATCGCACGCCGGCGTCCAGGACGGTGCGCTTGATCAGGCGGGCGACATGCTTGTCGTTCAGCCGCGTTTCGTAGGCGCGTTTGCCGTCGCGCGAGGTGCCGACGAAGACCGGACCGAAGTCGATCTTCGCAAAGTGCAGCCATTGCTCAAGCGCATGAACCGGGCAGGTCTGCTCCGACGATCCGCGCCCGACCTCCACCTCGCGCCAGCCGGTCATGGCATTGAGGGTCAGGAGGGCACCTTTTTCTATGATCTCGACCCAGCCGCCGGAATCCGGGGTATCGTCCTTGCCGCGATCGAGGCTGACGATTTCCGAGCGCCTGAGCCCGCCGGCGAAGCCCAGCAGCAGGATTGCACGATCCCGGAGCCCGCGCAGATCGTGGGGCAGGGTGGCGACCATGGCGAGGATGTCCTCGGGGAGAATGGCCTCTTTCTGGACCGGTGGTCGCCCATGCTGTCGTTTGATCCCGGCCAGCACCGTGGCGATGTGGCGATCCTTGCGATCGAGGGCAAGACCACGTTGGGCATAGTTCCAGGCGAGGCCGGAGAGGCGCCGGTCTATCGTCGAGACTGAGGGGGCAGGGGCGCCGTTCGTCGGGGCTGCGAGCTCAGTCAGGTAGAGGCCGATGAGCTCAGGGTTGGGACAAGGTGCCGAAAGCGGGTCCGCCCCATGGCGGCGGCACCAGCGCGCGAAGTGTTTCCAATCCGCGGCGTAGGCCTTGTTGGTGTTCTCGGCGGTCGAGGCTTTCGCGTAGTCGCGGGCGGTGTCGACCAGCCGGTCGAGGGTCCCGGAGCCTGCGAGGCCCCCGGCATGGGCGGGCAGCGCGATCGACGCGTGGTCTGGAGCGTCTATCTCGTCGTGCTCTTTGCCGGTCGACGTGTTTTGGGGCGCTGAGCTCGAAATCTCGGCCTCGCGGCCGCCGGTGCCCTCGATTTTGGTACCCTTATTTGTGAGACTGCCCATGTTCTGGAGCATATCATTGTTCTGTCCGATAATGCAAACTTATCGGACGTTTTTTAGAGTATTAGAATGGGGCGGTTTGAGCGCTATTATCGGGGAACAAGCGCCGCGTATGTGTACACTATGGGCTGATATTTGCCCGACCGGACCACTTCATCGACCTCGATACGTTACCCCGGATGACCGCTTGGGTCACCTCCGCACGCGCTGAAACCCTCAAAGATGTTGCGTTTTTGTCGGGTGTGGCGCTGAACCACCAGCACTTTGTGTTGGGACGCATGGATGTGACCCACGCTTGGTTTCGGCCCCCTTTGACGCTGAGAGCATCTGAGGCCGGTGTCGCATTATCGGGCTGACCAGGGAGGGCAGGGGAACCGCGCGTCTTGCACCATCTGATGGCCCCCGGCGACCTGCCTGGACCGGCGGTTGAAATCTACCTTGCCTGGTGGCGCGTGGTGGAACTGCCGGTGTCGTTCAAGGTTCTGGAGCTGGCCTTGCCGAACCTCGAGCCGAACCAGATTGCCACGTGACTCGATGCGGGAGAAGGGACACCGGTGGCCCGTGCCGCGACTGTGCTGTCGGAAACGTCCCTTATGGAGACCACGGCGCTGAGCCACCCCATCTGGAGACTGTTTCATCGCGTCCTTACCAGTCTGAACAGCTTTGCCGATGAGTTGGAGCAGGCGTGTGGGCGTCAAGCTGTTGACGCGTCATGGTTTTGTGCCAAAGAGCATCGTGACGGATGGATTTGCGTAATACGGCTCGCACAAGCGCGGCTGCACCGAGCTTTTAGCATTGCTCTCGCTAGAGCTTCAGGAACCGAAAACAGCCACCCGCTGTTCCAAAAACTGAAACGAACTATGCCGGGCTTCAGCTCCCTGCGTTCTCGTGGCGGATTGCAATGTTTCGTGTCGGTACCTTCCGCCAGCCGCAACAGCTTCTCCGTCTGCGCAAGACGTCGCAGTGCCATCGCCATCCGATACTATCGCCACGAGGCAGGATTGCAGCCAGTCTACTCTGAACTGTGAAAGACGCGCGCCATTTCGCTGCGATGCCGTCTTAGTTTGATAACCTCGGCGAAACAGCCCGACCAAGCCTGCGTCTGGCGGTGATTCAGCGTATGAGAACGGTAGCTGCCTCTGCGCCGATCCAAGGGGCAGAAGTGGGTTCGCGTCCGTTGGTCCGGGGGCGCTTATCGCTCGATCTGATCGCCGTCGCATTTCCAGCCCGTGTCGCCAAGGGCATACTGCACGGACCCGGCATTCGTGAACCTGCCATGCCGGGCGACCATGCGGGTGACGGTTACGCCCGTGCCTGCGCAATCGACGATCGCAAAATCATTGGGGTTGCCGCGCCGCCGGGTCGACAGGCCTGTGCCGCAATGCAATTGCAGCGTCATCTTCGCGCCCTTGCGCCTCACGAAAGGCTCGACCAGCCATTGATGCAGGTGCCCTGACATGATGACATGGGGTCCGACCTTGGCCCAGCTTTCCAAGGCATTCCCCGCCCCGACCATCAGTTTCTTTTCAACTTCTGGCGACTGATGGAACGGGTGATGGGCGACGATCACCACAAGCCGGTCGGGATCCGAGGAAATGATCCCGGAAATCCTGTCGACGTCGTGTTCCGACACCCTGCCCCGTTGGTGCGCGAACGGATCGGTCGTGTTCAAACCCACGATTCTGACCCTGTGAAATTCCACCTCCGGCTGAAGATCATCGCAGATCCACCGCCTGTAGCGCCGGAACGGATCGATCACGCGCAGGATCAGATTGTACAGCGGAATGTCGTGATTTCCGGGCACCCCCAACCACGGACGTCCAAGTCGCTCCATAAAGGCGGCCGCTTGACGGAATTGCGATCCACGCGCGCGCTGCACGAAATCTCCGGCCATAATGACAAGGTCCGGCGCCGCCTCTTCGATGGCAATGGCCAGCGGTTCCATCAGTTCTTGGTCGACGGTTCCGAAATGCAGATCACTGATCTGAACCAGTCGCGTCATGCCGCCGTATCCGTCCTGTCTGCGGCGGTCAGAACGCGCACGGCCAGCGCGTTCTTCATGATAGAGAATACGAACGGGCCTTCCAGGCGGCTGCGCTCACCATCCATCGCGACAAGCTGGCGACGTTTGCGCGTGGCGACGGTGGCCTGCGCTCCGGTCAGAAGAGTGAAATCTGTTTCTTTCTTCAAGCCGCGAAAGGCGATTTTCGCCGCTTTCCAGATCAGGCTCAGTCGTCCGCAATCGGGTGCAAGGTAGATCGCGAATTTCCCAGCCCGCACGGCGTCAGAGCCTTCAATTTCGAATTCATCAAGTTGGTAGGCGCTCATCGCGACGAATACGGTGGGGGTCCGGGTTTTCTGCGGAACGCCATCAACCTCGATCCGCATCGTCATGGGGCGATAGACCGTTGCCATCGCCACCGCAACCGACCAATAGGCCGCCAGTCGCGAACGGCCCCATCGCTGATAGATATCTTCGCGGACCTTGAGGATCGCCGGATACAGCCCCATGCTGGCATTGTTGATAAAAACCTCACCGTTCACGCAGCCCAGATCTATGGTTTCCGTTCCACCGCTGCAAATCGTGTCGATGGCACCCTGGATGTCCTCTGGAATCTCGAACCGTCGCGCGAAGTAATTGAAGGTGCCGAGCGGCAAAACCCCCATGTCAACGCCGCTGTTTGCCAAGGCTCCTGCCACGCCGCAAATCGTGCCATCTCCCCCGGCTGCAACGACACAGTCGACGCCGGTCTGGTTGATGGCCTTTTCAACTTCGCCGGCAATATCTGCTCCGCTCGACACTGCGGCAACCCGGGCTGTGCGCCCCCGGTCTCTGAACATCGACAGGATCTCATCGGCCGATGGTTTTGTTTCGTCCTTTCCTGAATCCAGGTTCAGGATGACGACAATGGATGGTGCCGCGCCGGAGCTATCCCGGTTTTCCATTCGACCTACCACGATTCAGCTGTGTTTCAGGGGATATAACCGCGCAGAGCGTGCTTGTGTTCCCTTTTCACAGTCGCGAGACACCTGCAGGCCCGGACCGTTTGCGTTCTATCGGGCATCATCCGGTTGCGTTGCGATGAAAATCCTTCGGGAACAGATGTCAGGCCCGCATCTGGGCATAGGGTACCGCCAAGTTGATCGAATTGTCCTTCTCGGCTAGCGCGGCACCTTGACCATTCTGACCTCACTGCCACGACTGAAGGGCTTCCGTTTTCCTCGCGAAATCATCACCTATGCGGTGTGGCGATATCATCGGTTTTGCTCTGCCCTGGTGCATGCCCCTGCGAAACACCGCACGGCAGCGGCGGCGATGTTGAAGACGGTCTTCGCCCAGGAAAGCAAGGGCGACGCCGAGAACCAGTGGGCCGTCGTGGCGGACGCCCTTCGGGAGAAACAGCCCAAGCTCGGCGCCCTGATGGACAACTCCCGCGACGATGTGTTGGCCTACATGTCGTTCCATCGAGAGCACTGGACCCACATCGCTTCGACCAACCCGCTGGAGCGGGTGAACCGAGAGGTAAAGCGACGTGCGGATATCATCGGGAACTTCCCGAACGACGCCGTCATCATCCGCCTCGTCGGCGCTCTGATGCTCGAAACCAACGATGAATGGGCAGTGGTGCGGCGATACATGAGCCTTGAAACCCTGGCCCGCGTCACCGACAATCCCACCGGCAGGTTGCCCGCCGTGGCATCCTGATCAGACCCGGACCTCTCCGAAGGTCGACGCTCCTACACCACGCGCGGGGGCACTATCGATCTTTCCAGGCTGGTTTTCCAATAGTTGACTGGTCAGCGCTCGAAACCGGCCCTGATGTCGGCCCAGACGGCCATCAACGGTGCAACAAACATTCTTGTGTACTCTATAAGGAAGTCTGCAGCAGTCAGTACCAGTTGCTATCGGGAAACTGATACGCAAGCGTTCTGCCGAGCGAATGAAACGGCCTGAGGCGCGAGTTTTGCAAAGGTTCGAAGAATTGGTTTATTATTCTCAGGGGGTGAGCCAGCCTTGGCAAATATTTCTTGATGTTGTCCTCGCTTTCGTCCTCTCCAAAAATGAGGTACCAAGATTGACTAACCTCTACAGCAGATAGCCGCACCTTGTAGTTCCCTCCATGGCGCAACATGAGTCTACGGGTGGCATAGGCGGATAGTGCGGTCTTGAACAACTTTTCGACATTCGGCTTAGGCCCGTTTCGTGTCCTTGCGGTCAACTCGATGAACTGGTTGAGATATCTCCAAAGGTCCCGAACCTCCCAGTCGAATGTCTGGTAATGGTATTCATATCCTTCGCGATTTTCTTTCTTCTCCGGGTGCTTTTGCCCCATGAGGATTGAGGTGTATTCAGCGGCTCGATACACAGTCCACGTCGGGCGGCCATTGTTCTCTAGCTTAGGAGACGTCAATAAATCCATGTGGCTGAATCCGGTACTGGACCTTCTATTCCCATATCTTTTTTCCCATATTGCAAATCGATTTAAAATCTTCTTTCTCTCGGCTTCCAGATTTTCCGTTTCCCTTGGATATTCGGATAACTTCCTCTTTGCGTTTCTATGGGCCAAGACATTGGCGCGGGGGCGCCCACCTTGGGGTCGAGGTTTGGGCTGGAACCTTTCCGGGGGCTCTGTCATCATTGTCTGAATCGAGATCCCTGTTCTCTTTGAAAGGATCGAGCCGAATCCAGCGACGTGTGCGTCGCTTAGCGCGGTTATGAACCTTTCTCTTTTCTGCTCAGCTCGGCTTAACTCTAGGACTCGTTCCACAGTGCGTACCTTCTTTTTCGTTTGGAAATTTGCTTGGGCTCGTTTCAATTTTGTGTCGGCGCGCACGACGATCGCTTGCTCACCGATACACGCTAAGGGCTCCTATGATCCCGAGTGTATACTTGAACTAGTCCTGAGACGGGGAATTTGGGTAAACAGTCCGTCGCAAAGATTTGGCTTACAGCCTTGGCTGAGGTGATCAAACGGAATATCTTTCCGGTGGGTCGCTTTCGATGCGCGCCCACTCGCGCTGTAGCGACAGCAGTGCGGAACTGGGTTGCACGCACGCTTGTCGATCTCCGGATTCACCTCTTTTTTGATCGGGCTCCTGAACCATCAAAGAAGGTACTTGTTCAGGGAAGCTGAACGTGATCCGACCAGAGTTCAGATTCCTGTCTGTTGAAGCGAGGCGTGACACCGCTGTTTGAAGGGCACTGTTGTCCTTCGCGGCACGGTTTGCTGTTGTTTCGCGAAGTGTGCTGTACTCCGCGTGACCCGCCGATGCGAATTCAAAAAGGCCTGGTACGAATATGTACGGAGCTTCGAGGTCAGTACTCCTGTCGATCGCCATAATCCTGACTGTAGCAGAGTTCGGGTCTATGCGTTCCTGGCGAGAAGCAGCTTCTCGAACTTCGTGTAGAAGGTTCTCCAAGCGAAGTTTTTCGGCATTGTGTACGTGATCTGCTTTAGCAATGGCCAAACTTCTTAACGAGCTTAGCTGTATAGCGCTCGTCGGAAAGAAAGTGTCGATCAAGTCCATGGCCGCTTCAGATCCGTTTTCACAATCATCCATGAATAATTGACCAATATCCAAATCGTGAACCACGTTCTGTTCAGCAATCCAGTCGGTGCGCACATTCTTGTTATATTTTAGAATTGCCTTAACGTCGCGAATTGCTGTTTCACCATCCTCTACCTTATCGATGACTTTTCCTACGTCCACTGTGTACTTGCGAGAATAGTCCAAAATGCGTTTGTAGGATCTCGCTCTCCATTCTGGATGGCCAGAGCCAAGAGAAAATCGTCGGGACATCGGATCAGACCTGCCGAAGGTTAAGAACCTTTGGACACTCTTGTTCTCTAGTGCCTGCGACAGATATTCAACCGATGACGAAACTTCTGCTCGGCTCAGTCCCGTATGTAGCAGCAAACCCTGCCTTGGGTCTTGCGAGAGTATCAGGATCTCCCAAGGCGAGACGCCTTTCGCGAGAAGTTTGACGACATCCCGGACGAGGCCATTCACCTCGTCTTTCAGCGTCGCGTATCGATGAACCAAGACGTTGCCTCCCGGATTCTCCGACCTGGGAACGGCACTCGCCACCTTGACCGCGTGATTTTCCTGCGAGAGGTTTTGAAGGAGTCTGGCAACAGATTGCGGACTGCGGTAGCAAACTTCCAGATGCCATTTCATGCAATTGGTAAACTTGGCGCACCACCGAATAGCGCCATCGGGGTTGGCTAGGGCCGGTACGGAAAACGGTGCTGGGTTCGAACATATCGTAACATCCATGTTCTTCGAGAGGTGGTTTATTACTCCCTGCTCCGCGCCGGTCAACTCTTCAAAGTTATCGACCAAGACGTGGCTGTATGCATAGCGATCAAAACGCTCACTGCATGCTCGCAAGTTTTGGAGCAGAAGCGCCGCTATCTCTCCTTGGAGCATCGCGCCGCTTTCAATGAGGGTGAGATGGAAATCGTGCTCGAACGAGCCCTTCGCTTCATTTGGAAAGCCGTATAGAACCGGCCGTTTCAGTGCGGCCACCTGAGTTTCATAGTCTTCGATGCGCTGGCGGACCTGATCCGTGGTGCCATGGTCAAGAGCAAGGTCGCTGATTATCGGCTCTAGCATGAACCGAGGGATTACCTTGCAGATAGTGGCCGAACTGACTGGGCTATCGTCGTCAACCTTGTTGCCGCGGTTGACGGATATGTGCTCGACCGCAAAGTCCCGAAACGGCATCGCATCGACGGCAGTTATGTTGCTGGCGCCGGATTTTTGAAGGAATCTCATGAGGGCCTGTGCTGCCCTGCAAGTGGGGGTCAGAACCAAAATGCGGCGCTCACGTGGCAGGTCTCGAAGTATCCGCGCAACTCGATGATGGAGTGCGAAGGTTTTTCCGGTGCCGGGTCCGCCGATGATGCAGATGTTGGGTGCTTCAGTTGCAATGATCTCTGCGAAGGGCTCATCGGTCTTTGGGCAAGGGGGCAACGTCATATCTACCTTATGGCGCCAAGGCGCCTGAACTCATACCAAACATAACAAAAGGTCTTCCCAGCGGTTGAGAGGAGGACAGGCGACCTCATGCCCGCGCTCGGGAAGTACTTGATAGATGTGGTGCGGAGGGCCGCGGGCTACAACCGTCCTGGCGGCAAAATTTCGAAAAAGTTCTGCTTTTAAATGGGTTCCGATCGGTCGTAGGCGCGGTGCTGCCTTGCTCGATCAGCTCCGGCAGTGTGCAGCGCCTGTAGCAGCGAGCGGAAGATCCTGCACGACATGTCAGTATCTTCCAGGACGTCGCGCCTAAAAAGGTCGTGAGGTGGCCGCGACAGGAATGTCTGGTTTAGTAAGCGGGATGATTTGCCATAGGATTGTGTGATCGAAGGAAGATTTGGCAAGAACCGACGCAGGCTGGTCTCTCAACGCTTACCGGGTTCTTGGGGCGAAGCGTCTAACGCAACGTAGGACTCAGAAAATCTCCCGAGGGATTGTCTGGTGGAGTCCCGCTGTCGCTGGAATCCGGAGGGTAGAACGTGGAAGGTGGGGTTCCGAACATTCCGCCTATCAAGCCCCCCTTTTCATAAATTTCTTTTTTCTTACTAAATCCTACAGTTAAGTAGGGTTTAGATTCTTTAAAGAAAAAAAATATAAAAAGGGGGGCTCGGAGTGTGCCGCGGTGTCTATATGTAGTGGTTTTCGAGGTAAATCATCAAAATGGTGTGTATATATAGTATTCAGGAACGCAATCTACTGCCCCTTAAACCCAAGGCGAACGCTCCGGATTGCGGTGCTCTCGGGCGAAATTTTACCAAATCCTTGGTATAACCGGACCGGTTTAGGGGACAGTAGATCGCGTTTTGAAGCCCATGTAACCTGCCGGGCTCAGCCAGCGTCTTGGCCTTTCATTGCCTCCAAACTCCTGACAAGTGTTTCCTGTTCGTTCTCGGCGTCTGCCACGATAGCTGCCAAGGATGTGCGGGCGGTTGCTGCAATGTCCGGGTCGATATCATCTCGCCAGACGATCCATGCGGGGTAGGGGAACCGCGGCGCATCGGCGACCACATGCAGGGTCCAGGCATCCAGCCGACGCTTGACGGCCCGCGCGGGCAGGTAGGCAGAAGCCCTGCGGTTAGCGACGTAATCGGCGGCCAATGCGCCTAGGCACATTACAAGGCCCGCATTTTTCAGACGGGGCAGGGCCAAGGCGTGCGCGTGGGTGAACTCGGGCCCCCAATCGACAAACACATATCCCGGTCAGGTTCGGGCGTGGCGTCGGGGTAGGACGCGGCCATGGTCAGTTCGTCTTCCAGTGCCTTTTCAGCAATCAGGTTCGGGCGCAGCTGCGGAGTGTATAAAAGCGGGGCTTGAACACCCCTTCAGTCAGAAATCGGGTCAGGCGATCAGCCATGCCCAGCTCAGTTCGGATCGACAGGTCGGGCATGTCGCGTTGCAGGGCATTGATCCAACGGAAGCCAAGCCTCGGCCACAGAGAGTATTGCGCACCGATGGTGATAACGCGGCTGCAGCTCTGCGGTATGGCGATCTGCTATAACCGCATCATCTCACGAAAGCGGGTGTGGGGCCGGTCACCGGAGCCGCGATGCCGCAAAAGGACCTGTTTACATGCGGCTGGAACATTCGAAAACGGAGCATGACATGATCAAAGTTCGGAACATCGTGAGCGTTGGGCTGATTGGCGCGGTAGTGGCCGTCTCGGTCTGCACGACGGACCAGGTGGCCCACAACACGAGCTCGACCGTTGGCTTCGTCACCAAGACAGCGGTCAATGGGACGGTGGGCGTTGGCAAGATGACTATGCGTGGCGTGCAAAAGGTTGCAGGCTTGGACTGAGGTTACAACTGACCCCGCGCATGCTCTTAGGGTCGGCTAAAGGACTGCTGCCTTGACCGTGTTCACCTGCAAGTTGGCATAGGGTGTTAGACCTGATCAACTACAAGGGTTGGGTAGGTATGAACAGCTCTTCACATTGTTCTTCCGAATGTTTTCAGCGGTCCTTGTGGTGCGGAGCCCTTTGCAGGTGGGGAATTCGGCGACCTTGCTAAGTTGCCACGCTATGGTTTTTCCGCCGGGAGGCGGGTGACCTCCTCTGCGCCGCGCTGCGCGGCCCGACCTGCCGCTTAGGACTCTACCAGTGCCGAGATTGTTGCCTACAGTTATCCATCGCGCGCAGGTTCATTAGGATCGCTGGAAAAGAGCGCGATCTTGTTGCCTTGTGGATCACGAACATACCCCACGTAGAAGTGGGGGCCATGCGAGGCACGGAAGCCAGGCTGCCCCTCGTTGGTTCCGCCCGCGGCTAACGCAGCGGCATGAAGCTCGCGGACCTGCTTCTGCGAACCCGCCTGGAACGCGACCATTACGCCGTTCCCAGCCGATGCACATTGCCCGTTGAAAGGGGATTTGACGTAGAAATCGGGCTGAACAAAGGAGTATTTTTTTTCAGCCGGCAAGATGTAACTCAGGTCTCCATGATACTTTTCCAGCCGGTAGCCAAGACTTGGCAGGAATGCTGAGTAGAAGCGTTCCGCCTTCACGATGTCATCTGCGCCAACGGTGACGTAGGCAATCATTTTGTGGTTTTCCTCTCAGACTCTCTGCGATGGGCCGTCGTTGAACGGGAGAGTAGCACCATCCGAAGCGGTCATTGCAACAAGCGCAGCGAAAGCTCACTCTGTCCGCATGGCCCACTTTCAGGACTAAAGTGCTGGTTGCTGGTGGCGTTGCTTTTTTTGGGCGGTTTAGCGGGAAACTTCTCAAACACCTTATCTCACAGCACATCCCACAACTCGGGCTGAAACCTGGTCTGAGCTGTCCAAAACATGTGAAATTCGGGATCGTGGTGAAGCCCGTCCGAATAGAAATCCTATCTAGTCTCCTCCTTGGCATCCAGAATATCTGCGGGAAGGCCGTATGAGGCTCAGACCTCAAGCGTCATGGTTTTGCTCGGATCGGAAGGCGTCAGTCGCTCGCGTGCCAGAAGTCCTGACAGTGTCGCGCACCGTCGCATTGCCCGTACCGCCCAGCGTCGACCGTAGGCGAAGCGTTGGACTCTGGATCGCGCTCGTTAGAGAGCTAGTGCTGCTCGCCTGAACGTTTGGGTCTAAGACAACTTTGGAGGCGAAACAGCGAGGACGATTGCTCAACGACTATCACAGCGCATCAGTGAAAAAACAAAGGGAATTCTGATGCCATCTGATAACTTCAACACAATGCTGAACGATGCGATCCAGCGGTCTGGCCTGTCCGACGGCGCGATCGCAGAGAAGGCTGGTTTTAAGGCGAGCAACGTTGTCAAGTTGATCCGCCAGGACGTGCTCAAACTGCCTCATGAGAAGCTGTTCCCCTTGATTAGAGTTCTTGACGTGGATGAGCCTATATTCATCAGCCGCTACGTAAGTGAGTATGCCAATGGAGAGTTCACGATCAGAGTGGATCCGGACAATCCCGAGGAACCAGAGGTCGCATTCGCGCTACGCATGGTCTTGTACTTGGCGGCGCTCAAGGGCGGCAATCTGTCTCCCGAAATCAAAAGCGCCTTGGGTGGCGTTCTGGATTTGGTCCGCACCGCTGTCAGGGCTCAGAGGTGACACGTTCTGCGGCGGGGCGCGGCGCCGTATGATATCGCCTTTATCAGCTGCAGCGAGGACGCCGTGGCTGGTGAACCCCTACGTAAACCACACCTATTCCATTGAAATTTTATAGAGTCTTGTAGGGTTTTTCGTGGAGCGTTGGTTCGGAGTGGGCGTTAAGTTGTTGTTATTATGTGATATTTTTGGTTTTGCCGTTTGATTGGAATTCGATCAGTGGTACTCGGTTGTTTTGGGGTGAGCCAACAATCTCCGAAGTCCTAGACAGGAGGTAAGAGCCAAGGTGGGCGTTCCCGCCGCAAACAGCTGGATTTTTTGCGGGTCCTTGGAGAGGCAGACAACCGGTTCTGTGACGAAACTCCCAGCCCATATCTCTTCGAAAGTAAGTATTGCCCGGCGCGGCTAATGTGGGATGTGTGGACGGCGCCTGGACGACCAATCGACAAGCATTAGCGAGCTTGTGCTCTGTCGTAGATACCATTTCCAATAGGGCTTTGCCGTTTCATGTAGCTGTCCGGAAGTTGTGCCTATTAACCTGCAGCAAGGACCGCTTGCCGTGACATCCGTCCCCTTGCCTGTGTAGAACTGACTGCATCGCGGAGAGACTAGGGCTTAGGTCTGTAGCCGTTTCACATAGAAAAATTCTTCGTTTGTCAGTTGGTACCATCCAACCTTTTATGGGCAAATCTATGGACTTAATCTGTCCGACTGCGATTACGAAATTCTCGGAACACGCCTGCATTGAAGCCGTTGTGATCGTAGAGGCAGCGAGTCTAGTGGCCTTGGAAGTTAACCTATGTTAGTGGCCGAGCGGTGAGCGGTGCTCTTAGAGGGGGAGGAATAATATCATGACAGAGGAAGCCTTCCCCTACACGCGGCGGTTCTTGCAGGGCCGTTCGAGAGATGCCCTTTCGGATCGTGAGAAAGGACTGCTGGAAGGTCTGGTCGATAAGGTTGAGCGATTCACCGCGCCGCACACAATCCTGAACCGAGGCGACGTTGTCGATCAGAGCACGATCCTTATCGAAGGCACAGTGGCCCGCGTGATCCACGAAGACGGTAAACGCCACATCGTTGCGTTGCACGTGCCGGGCGATTTCGTGGATTTGCACGGTTTTGCTTTGAAGCGCCTTGATCACGATGTCGTGTCAATCGGCTCTGTGCAAATCGGTTTTGCGCCGCATGATCGCATCCAGAAGATATTGGAGACCGAACCGACCCTCGCACGGATGCTATGGTATTCGACACTGCTGGATGCCGCGATGCATCGTGAGTGGATCATGAAGCTGGAACGCCTCAGTGCCGACGGCCGCCTAGCTCATTTGGTTGCGGAACTGTGGCAGCGGCTCGATTTCGTCGATCTGGCGGGCGAGAACGGTTTTTCGTTGCCGTTGACGCAACAAGAGCTGGCGGACGCCTGCGGCACGACCAGCATCCATATGAACCGGGTCGTCAAGAAACTGCGTGAAACCGGTGTGGTCGATATCTCGCGCGGTCAGGTGACGGTCCTTGACAAGACGCTGCTGAAAGAGCTGGGCGCGTTCGATCCGGCCTACCTTTATGGCCGGGGGCCGCTCAAGCTCACCTGATCGGTTGACTCTGGAGCATGAAAGTTAACATTGGGGCAGAGGCCGAAGTCGTTCTTCGGACGCCTGACAACCCTCGATTAAACTGGATTATGCCCCGATGTCCTCTATCAGTTCCGACTTGGAAAACGCGTTCGGCTTTGCTGGCATCGGGCGGTGGGAATATTCCGTGGATGGTGGAACGCTCCGGCTGGACGATGTCTGCCGAGAGCTCTTTGAGCTGTCCGAAGACGATGCACTGTCACGCGATATTGTCGTCGAGCGTATAGATGAGAGCGAAAGAGAGCGCGTGTTCGGTGCGCTCGACTGTCTTTCTGCCGAAGGGGATGAATACGACGAGACATTCAAGCTGGTCTTGCCGTCGGGTCGTGGACGGTGGCTGCGTGGCGTAGCGAAGTTCCGTTCGCAGCCCGACGGCGACAAGGTCATTGGCGTGAGCTTCGACGTCACCTCGGAGCAAGAACTGCTGGCTGAGCGTGAGCTGCACCTCGCCGAGATGAACCACCGGATCAAGAACCTTTTCGCGTTGGTCGCGGCGATGATTTCCAGTGCATCCCGCGAGAGTTCGGACAAAGATGAACTGGTTGCGAACCTGCGCGATCGGGTGACAGCTTTGGACCGTGCCCATTCGCTCATGGTGAAGACCGACGCGTCCCGTCCGATCCCACTGGGCGCGCTGCTGAACGAAGTCCTCGCTCCGGCGCGGAGCCGCCAGACCATCGTGATGTCAGGCGCCGAGGTTCTCATTCCCGCGAAGGCCATCACGTCCCTCGTTCTTATTTTCCACGAGTGGGTGACGAACTCTGCTAAATATGGCGCACTGCGACATACCGACGGAACGATGAGTGTCGAGTGGTCTCCCTATGAGGGCGGCGTGGAAATTCATTGGCGCGAACTGGTCCCGGACTACGACGTCGATGCAGAAAAAGGGTTCGGGTCTCGCCTCATTCAGGCGTCTGCCATGCAGTTGAGGGCTGAAAAGGTGCGGCGTTTCGAGAATGGGTGGCTGCATATTGATATGCGTCTTCCTCTTGACGACTATTGACCGGATAGGGTGTGCACCACGTGTTCCCGTATCGACCTGAGTGGGTGGCGCACAATTGGAGACCAAGGCTTCACTTGGCCACCTGGTCCGTATCCCCAGCAGGTAAGCTCATCACTTAGCCCTGACGGGTGCGCGTAATCCTCGTTGCCGGCTCGGAGCTCAGCAACATAGCTGTCAGATGTCGCTTCTAAGCCCATGAACCGGTGAATACCTGCAACCGTGCGATCGGGATTACTGCACAAGTCTTCGTATCGAATTACACAGATGGCATGCAGATAGGGCAGGTCGCCATACATCTGCTGGTGGGCGGCGATCCAATGAGCGGTCAGTGCCGTTGGTGCCTCGTCTACCCATTTGGCCACCGCTGCTGCCACGAGTTCCGGGTGACGCATGATGACGAGGAACTGCGACATTGGAAAAAGCTGCTGGTATAGTCTCATCCGCGTCAGGTTGACGGGCGACTTCTCGACCCGCCAAGGTGTGGATGGGTCGAACCACTTGGACCAATCGGCCTCAATCCGCTCACGAACCTCCAATGTATCGTAGCTGCATCCTTCAACATGATGCTGATCCCGATCCGTCGCAAAGTGCATCGGGCGGCCGTGCAAGGCTGTGTGGGGTATCGCACCTTGCAGATAGCACCCCTCGTTCTCAGGTGCCGGCGAGCCGGAAACCGAAGAGATATCAGGATGTTTTCCGACAAGGCGCGCCAAGAGGCTGGTGCCGGACCGATGAAGGCCGCCGATGAAAAGGTATCGTCTCATGGTGGAAGTCCTGTGGCGGGGGGCATGAAAATCAACACTGCATTAGTATAATAAATTCTGGAACAAGTGCCGCTAGCATGTGTTCTCCCTGTGTCGGAGATGCATCCGGCTTCCAAGACTTCAATCGTCAAAGGGACAAAAAATGCGGATCCTCCACATCGCGCTGGGGGGGTGCCTAAAAGCGCCTCCTGTCGACTACGGGCTGACCGAGGATACGGGCGGTCACATCGCCTATGTTCTGGGAGCAGCGATGGCACAGGCGAAGCTGGATCAGGTCACTGGCGTGGACATTGTGACACGCGGCTTCGCCGATCTCGAACTCGGTCCGGCATACGGAAAAACAATTGAAGAGGTTTGCCCCAAACTGCGGATTCTGCGTTTGAGAACCACGAACGACATTTATCTCGACAAAGATGCTCTGAATGCCGAAATCCCGGCGATAACAGAAGCATTTTGCCAGATGTTGGATGGGCTCGGCTATCGACCGGATGTTATTCACGCCCATTTCTCGGACGCGGCAGCAATTGCCCGGGCGGCCTTTGAGAAATTTGCAATACCGTGGATCTACACACCGCATTCACTGGCGTTGGAGAAAGCGGATTGCGACCCTGCATCGCAGCGCGTTTCCGACGAGCTGGCGGCGATCCGCACGGCGCATGGGATTATCGTTTCATCACGCGATGAAGCGGAACGGCAGCTCATGGCCTACGACCCTGATGCGGCAGGTCGGATCCATCGGATTTCGCCGGGTGTCGCGCTGACACCGCCTCAGGGTCCGGACAAGGGACGGCGCCTGATTGCCCCATTCCTGCGGGACCTGCACAAGCCAATCGTTCTCGCCGTCGCGCGCCCGGTGAAGAAGAAGAACCTCGCGGCGTTGGTTCGCGCTTTCGGCGAAAGCCCCACGCTTCGCGACACCGCAAACCTCGTGGTCCTTGCCGGGCTAAGAAAATCTCTTTGTGATGGCCCAGACGAACAGGTGGCCGTTCACCAGGACCTAATGGGGCTAATCGATCAATATGATCTGTGGGGCAGCGTTGCACTGCCGAAGCGTCACACTGCGGCTGATGTGAGGTCTCTCTACGATCTGGCAGCGATTGACGGCGTGTTCGGAAATCCTGCGTGGCATGAACCGTTTGGGCTGACCGTTGTCGAAGCCGCACAAGCCGGAGTGCCGGTCGTGGCAACGCGCAATGGCGGACCATCATCGATCATCGGTGACATCGGCTATGGGGCTTTGGTTGATCCTAGAAATCCGGCCGACCTTGCGCAGCGCCTACTGGACCTGCTGAATGACCCGGAGCGCGAACAACGCTGCGCCGATGCGGGTGCCAAAGCGTGCCAACTTTATCAATGGAAGCAGTGGGCAAGCGAGAGCGTCTGCGTCTATCGGGATATTTCGACACGGCGTGCAAAGGCGCATCGGAAAGTTTCACGCGTCCTTGCCTGCGATGTGGATGGAACCTTGACCGGCGACCGTCGGTCCGCTGCGGCCTTCGGAAAGTGGTCTTCCAGACGAGAAGATACCTGCGTTCTTGTCGCCACCGGCCGATCTATATCCGAGGCGCGGCGCGTGATTGCGGCCTGGGATTTGCCGTGCCCGGATATTCTTGTGACATCTGTCGGAAGCGAGATCTGGCGGTGCGACGGTTGGGGCGACTATCGGCTGTGCCGCTCCTACGCTGACCGCATTTCCAAGGGGTGGCACCAGGAGGATATTGCCAAAGTCATCGCGGGCCTTGGGCTGACATCGCAACCAATGCACGACCAACGCCGGTGGAAGCTGAGTTATTTCGGTAGCGTTGCGGATAGCCGTCGCGTCAGCCAAACTCTGACCCACCAAGGGCTGGCGGCGCGTGTGGTTCATTCGCATGGCAACCTGATCGATGTCCTTCCAAGCAATGCCGGTAAGGCGGCGGCCATCACATTCGAAGCCGAGAGGCTTGGTCTGACGTTGGCCGATTGCATCGCCGCCGGGGACAGCGGTAACGATCTGGACATGTTGTCGGCCTGTGGCGCCGCCATTTTGCCCGCGAATGCACGCGATGGCATCGCCGATCTTCTGCGCGGCAAAGCCTTTCAAAGCCGCCATCGTTATGCAGCGGGCGTTCTCGACGGCCTCGCGGCGATCTATGGCGCGACCGAGCGATCGGCGGTGCGGCATGCGTGACTTTCCCCACGCCCCGCGACCCATTGGATATTTCGTGCACCACCAGGGACGGGGGCACGCGGAGCGGTGTGCGAGCTTGGTGAACGCGCTTCCGACCGAGCAGGAGGTCGTCATCTTCTGCGCCCGCAACGACATTTTTCCCGCGATGCGTGACAACACCAGTGTCATTAAAGTTCCGTCCCTCTTCGAGCGTTCGGGGCAGGAACGCGAGGGGCTTGATGCGGTTGCGACGCCCGAGACTTTGCATTGCGCGCCGCTCGGCTGGCCGGGAATACGTCGTGCGATGGCCACGATGGCCCAGTGGTTCGATACTGCCGATCCATCTTTGATGATCTGTGACGTCAGCGCAGAGATAGCGCAGCTGTGCCGCATCTGCTCGGTCCCGCACGTCAAGATTTTGCAGCACGGGGACCGAAGTGACCCCGGCCATCGCGCGGCCTATGACGGCGCGGTCGGGCTTCTGGCCCCCTTTGCGTCTCAGCTTGCCCAGCCGGACTGGACCGAGACGATGCTGGGCAAGACGCACTTCGCTGGTGGACTTGGGCTTCGGACGGAGGCTCCATCGAAGGAGGATGCCCGCGCGCGGCTTGGGCTTGACGCTCATCAAAGGGTCGCCCTTGTTCTGTCGGGTGGTGGGGGAAGCGGCTGGTCGAGCGCCCCGTTTGGTGTTGCGGCGCGGGCGCTTCCGGACTGGACGTGGATCACGGTCGGCGCGATGCAGGTCGACTGGCACGGGACGGAGGGGCGCAACCTTGTTCACAAGGGCTGGATCGACACCGTATCGGACCACATCGCGGCGGCTGATCTTGTCGTGTCGTCGACCGGGAACACCACCTGCGCCGAAGTTATGGCCGTCGACCGCCCCTGGATCGTCGTTCCCGAGTGGCGCTATTTCGACGAACAGGTCGAAAAGGCGCGGGCTCTTGCTCGGGCTGGGGTCGCCTTGCACCTCGACCACATGCCGTCCAGCGCCGGGGCATGGCGGATCGCCGTGGCAGAAGCCCACGACCGGCATCGACCCGGTGCGCAATCTGCCCTCATCAATCTTGACGCGGCCATTGAAGCCGGCAGTTGGCTCCAGTCGTTGATCCCGTCATCGCCCTCATTGAAACATAAGCACGAAGGAATTGTTGCATGACCCGTATCTCCGCCCTGACCATCGCCGCCGGTCGCGCCGAGCATCTAAAAAACGTGGTCGCCGGGTTTCAGGCTCAAACTGTCCGCCCGGATGAACTGATCATCGGTGTGATGCAAAACGAGGCCTACGACGGCCTTCCCGACACGGATTTCCCGGTCAGGCAGATCTTCGTCACCGGGCCTGAATTGCCACTCGCCGCCGCACGAAATGCCGTCGCCGCGGCCGCGTCGGGCGACCTTCTGATCTTTGTCGATGTCGATTGCATTCCTCATCCCAATTTCGTCTTCGACTACCTCTCGACCTCCGCTCGTCACGCAGGGCTCTTGATGGGCGAGGTGGGGTATCTTCCGGGTGGTGCCACGTCGGATGGGCTGGACTATGCCAGGTTCGAAAAGCTGGCCGTGCGCCATTCGGACCGGCAGGGGCCGCCTACTAAAGGCATCTCGAAATGCGAGGACTACCGGTGCTTCTGGTCGCTCAACTTCGCGATAGACCGACACAGCTGGACCGCGTCGGGCGGGTTCGACGAGCGCTACGTCGGCTATGGTGGCGAAGATACCGATTACGGGCGGATATTGGACGAACGGGGTATCCCGATTTACTGGATCAAGGGGGCGACGGTGTATCACCAATATCACCCGCATTGCATGCCCCCGATCCACCAGGTCGGCTCGGTTGTCCGCAATGCGGAGCTCTTCGCGTCCAAATGGGGGCATCGAACCATGGAACACTGGCTCTACGCTTTTCGCCTCATGGGGCTGATCGAAAACACGAGGACCGGCATCCGTATCCTGCGTGATCCCGACGACGCGGATTACGCGCTATGTTCGCAAATGGAAGACATGCCCTACGCCAGCACTCGTAGGGTCATCGACAAACTGGATCAGGCCCAGGACCAAGCCACGGGTGCCGCACGCGTGGCCCAGGTCGAGAAAGCGCAGAGCGTCTTCCTGCTGCCGGCTGCGGAATGACGGAATTTGCTATAGTCTGACACGATGATTTTGCTTTTGATCGGGGTGGGTCTCACCGTTTACGTGTGTGCCGACTTTCTCTTCACGACGATTGGTGGAACACCGTCGCGTTTCCTGTCCTTGCGGATCGCCAAGTGGGTCTTTGCCGTGTTCCGCAGCCTTCCGGATGGGCGGTTCCGACACGTTGCCGTTGGTCCGGTGGTTATGAGCGCCGTCGCGCTCTGGTGGGTTGCAGGGATAGGTGTGGGCTGGGGCATGATCTTTGACGGTTTCGACCGCGCCGTCGTCATGTCCAAGTCGGGTGTTGATGCCGGTCTTCTTGGCGCGATCTCGCACGCGGGCCATCTGTTATCGACCGTCGGTGGTGGAAAGACAGAGCCATCAAGCCTGGGCTACGCGCTGCTTGGCGTGGTTTGCGCGGTGAATGGAATGGTGGTTCTGACACTCTCTGTGTCATTCGTGCTGTCGACCACGCAAACGGTGAGCAATGGGCGGGGGCTGCTGTTGTTGCGGCGGGTCATGGGGCCCGACGATTCGGACTACCGAAGCACTGTTCTGCCGCAGCTGGCGACGCTGGTCGCTCAGTTGAACACGGCGCCGTTTGCCCTGTTTTATAGCCACCCCGATACAGATATGCGCCTGCCGCGCAAGTTGGTCGAGGCATTTAGCAGTGATGATGCTGCGCGCGTTCTGTTGAGCAGCCTTCCGCAGGAACCGGATCCCACAATCGAGGGGCTGCGCGGATGGGCACAAGCCTATCGTCTGTCGCCCCGGACTGTTTAGGCGGCCTTGGGTGGGGTCATCGACGCCAACACATTGTCGGCTGCGCGCCGTCCAAGCTCTTCTACATTCTCAAGGCCCTGAACGAACGGATTATGCCGCAGCAGGACCGGGATGGCAGCGCAGGTGATCGTGGAGGCGCGGCACATCTCATGCGTGACGCGCAGCGACTCAGGATCGAAATGACCGCCGTGCGATAGGGTCGGGAAGCTGAGATCGGCGAGGGCGGCTGCGGTCTGACCACGCGCGTCTACAAGATGATCGAATTCCATAGTGCCGCATTTTCCGGATACCAGAGCCCCGGGGCTGGCCGGAGAGATGGTGTAGTGCTGACCCAACCCATGCAGATCCAGAACTCCGGCGTCATTCAGGGCGAGCATCCGTCGGATCGAGCGATGTGGCACCGAAGCATAAACATCAGCGAAGACCGGCCGTAGCTCCTTGTCGAACTGTCTGCGGTCTTCGTCGCTGAAGTGGGGAAGGACACTTTCGTATGTCAGGTGCGCTGCCAGCAGGGCCATGCGCCAAGGATCGGTGTGCCGGGCCTCCCTGGCCTTGGCTGCTACGGCCAGGCCGGTTCGTGCCGCTTCCCAACCGCCTTGTTTCAGCCGGTCGGCAAAGTGGCGTTCGGCAAAACCCTCGACACGGTTTGGCTGGGCCCGCCTGGCATAGGTCGGGTCCAGGAGCCGGAGATCTTCGCCCAGTTGCCTTTGACACGCCTCAAGCAGACCGGTTTGCCCACTGGTGCGGGTCACAAGAAGTTCGAGACCTGCATGGTTGAATGTCGGAAGGCCGGGCAGGGGCAGGGGATAGAACCAGTCGGCATCGGGCAGCAGCCCGCGTCTTGAAAGCATGGCCATACGGAACGCACTGTCCTTGCTGTTCGGGATCCACTGGGTCCCGTCCGTTTCGTCGAAACGGCCATGAAAACTCGCCAGGGCTACGGCAGCGTCGATTGCGGTCAGGGAACTGCCCAAGATACCGACGCGACAATCATAGAAGCGGCGGAGTCGCTCTGCCGGCCAAGGTGCGTGCAGCACGACCCCGGATGGGTGCGTTTTCTCCGACCATTTGTGGCCTGTCGCAAGAACGACGTGGTCAAAAGATGTCTGGCCGACTGCGTGAGGCGTTTCAAATTTCACCACGGTGCTATCTGGGCTTGGGATAACGTCAGTGACGGCGTGTCTGGATCGTATCTCCACCGTGTGGCCTCTGCCTCGACCCTGAGCCGTTAACGCCGCAAGCTGGGCCACGAAATACCGACCCAGAACCAGCCGCGGATAAAAGGTCTCCGGTCCGATGTCGTCAGCAGACATTCCGAACTCTCGCAGAGTGGCCGCATCGCAAGATCGCAGGAACTCCTCAAGCGTCTCGACTACCGGGGGCACTTCTCTGCTGCCGATATTGGACAGCATCTGGGGCAGGTTCTCACCTTCGCGATACGGCATTCCCGTGCCGATTTCGCGTTCCCGCTCAAAGAGATGGATTTCGAGCGGCTGAGGCGAGGTCAGCAGCTGTTTCAGCGCGTAAATGGCGGTTGGACCACTGCCGACAATTGCAACACGGGGCAGGGACGGATCACGCATGTCAGGCACGCGAACACGGTTACTCTTGCCGCGCCGAGGGCGAGGGATAGTTTGCTCCAAAGCAGGACCTTTTCCAACTGAACTGAAATCGCGAAAACTGATTTCGTATTAAGTTTTCTAATATTGGAACAATCGGCGCTGAGATTGGTTCCTTAGGCAGAAACACCGCAGTTTAAGTTTACCAATCGTCGCTGACAGGAAGACCGAACCTTTCCGGTTTGCGGCAACGGAGGCCCTATGCGTATTGCCCTCATCGCCCATATTCGTCACCCGATCGCCATGCCGTTTATGGGCGGCATGGAAGCCCATTCTTACGCATTGTCATCGGCCCTGCGCGATCGGGGGCACGACGTCACGATGTTCGCGTCTGGCGACAGCAAACCGCCGTCGGGGGTTCGGCTGCATCCGATTGTGGAGCATCACTACGACCGCGATTTCCCATGGCACCGCTTCCACGGGACCGACGCCTTGAACGCGCATCTGGACGCGGCATTTGAAGGAATTCTGAACCAATTGCGCGACGGCGGGTTCGACGTCATCCACAACAACTCGCTTCACCGGTATCCGCCCCGGATGGCCCGTCGTGACCGGGTGCCGATGCTGACCTCACTGCACGTGCCGCCGTTTGACGCGCTTCGTCGGGCCGTCCATGCCTCCGGTGCCGCATGGAACCGGTTTACCGTTTGCTCGAGTGAACAGTTGAAGGTTTGGTCGTCCGCGACCTCCGAGCTGCCTTTGCATATCGCTTATAACGGCATCGACACGGCACGGTGGTCCTTCCGACCCCAAGGGGACGGAATCGCAGTTTGGTTCGGTCGTATCACGCCCAACAAGGGGACGGCGGAAGCCGTTCGTGCCGCGCGCTACGCTGGGCTGCCGCTCAGGATCTTCGGGCCGGTGGAAGACCAGGCTTACTTTGACCAGGTAGTGGCGCCATTCCTCGGGCCGACGATGGCCTATTGCGGAAACCTCGATCCGGACATGTTGGCAGACGCCGTTTCACGAGCCTCTGTCTGTCTTTTTACCCCACGGTGGAACGAGCCCTTCGGCCTTGCCGCCGTCGAAGCCATGTCTTGCGGCGTTCCCGTGGCGGCCTTCGATGCGGGCGCCGTGTCTGAAGTCGTCGGCGAGGGTGGCGCCATTGTCGAAGAGGGGGACGTGGTCGGACTGGCTGCCGCAGCGCTAAGGGCCATGCGCTTGGACCGCCATGACGTCCGGCAACAGACCGTCAGCCGCTTCGGTCTCGATACGATGATTGACCGCTATGAAGAGCTTTATCGGCTTTGCATAGCGGAACGCGACACTCCGGCACCCGACGTCGACTTCCCTTCAATCGAACTTCCGGCTTGGGCCGGTGTGCTGCCCCTTGCAGCCGAATAATCCAACCCTGAAAGGAGCATGATCATGGCGAAGGCCGCGAGCAAATCGAAATCTAAGACTCCCGCGAAAGCGCCGAAATCCACGGTGAAGCAGCCGCAGACGAATTACGGCGAGGGCGGCGAGACGCACCAAACCGCCGGGGGCGACGTGCCGGTGATGACGACCTCTCAGGGTGTCCCGGTGTCCGACGATCAGAACACGCTGCGGCAGGGCGCGCGCGGCCCGGCGCTGATGGAGGACTTCCACTTTCGTGAGAAGATGTTCCACTTTGACCATGAGCGCATACCGGAACGCGTAGTGCATGCGCGGGGCTATGCTGCGCACGGATATTTCGAAACGCTGGACCCGATCCCCGAGCTGACGTGCGCTGACATCTTCCAGCGCAAGGGTGAGAAGACGCCGGTATTCTGCCGGTTCTCTACTGTGGCCGGGAACAAGGGGTCGGCAGATCTCGCCCGCGACGTGCGCGGCTTTGCGGTGAAGTTCTACACGCAGGAGGGCAACTGGGACCTCGTCGGCAATAACATCCCGGTGTTTTTTATCCAAGATGCGATGAAGTTTCCCGATCTCATCCACGCCGCCAAGCAGGAGCCCGACCGAGGATTTCCGCAAGCGCAGACCGCTCACGACAATTTTTGGGACTTCGTATCGTTGATGCCTGAGGCGATGCACATGGTAATGTGGGCCATGTCCGACCGGGCCATTCCCCGCTCTTTCCGGTTCATGGAAGGGTTCGGGGTGCACACCTTCCGCTTTGTGAATGCGGATGGTAAATCCTCTTACGTGAAATTCCACTGGAAGCCGAAGCAGGGCCTTCAGTCGGTCACCTGGGACGAGGCGCTAAAGATCAACGGCGCCGACCCGGACTTCCATCGGCGTGATCTTTGGAACGCGATCCAAAGCGGAGATTATCCCGAATGGGAGCTGGGCGTTCAGGTGTTTGATGACGAATTCGCGGACAGCTTCCCCTTCGATATCCTCGACGCGACCAAGCTGATCCCGGAAGAGGATGTTCCCGTTCGCATCATCGGCCGGATGGTGCTGGACCGTGTCGTCGACAACTTCTTTGCCGAGACCGAGCAGGTTGCCTTTTGCACACAGAACATCGTGCCGGGCATTGATTTCACCAATGACCCGCTGCTTCAGGGTCGCAACTTCTCTTACCTCGATACGCAGATCAAACGGCTCGGCGCACCGAACTTTACGCATATCCCTATCAACGCACCGAAATGCCCGTTCCATCATTTCCAGCAGGACGGCCACATGGCGATGCACAACCCCAAGGGCCGCGCGAACTATGAACCCAATTCCTGGGGCGGAGCCGAGGGCGGTCCGAGAGAGGCTCCCGAGACCGGCTTTCGATCCGTTCAGACCGAAGCGGAAGGGGTCAAAGACAGGGTGCGGTCAGAGCTGTTCGCCGATCATTACAGTCAGGCCCGTCAATTCTACTTCAGCCAGACGGAAGTTGAGCGGACGCATATCGCCGATGCCTTGGTTTTTGAGCTGAGCAAAGTGCAAACCAATGCGATCCGCGAACGCCTGCTGTCGCATTTGCCGAATATCGACGAAGGACTTGCGCAGTCGGTTGCTGACGGGCTTGGAATGGACGTTCCGAAGCCTGCAAAACCTGCCCGTGAAAGGGTTGATGGATTGGCGGAGTCGAATGCGCTCAGTATTCTGAAAAATGGCCCGGATAGTTTCGCCAGCCGAAAACTGGGCGTCCTGATCAGCGACGGGGCGGATGCAAAACTATTGGATGCCCTCAAGAAAGCTGCGGAAAAGGCGGGCGTTGTCGTCGCGTTGGTGGGCCCAAGGGTCGGTAGCGTGACGCTTTCCGACGGCTCCAGCGTCGAAGCGGACGAGAAGATCGACGGTGGTCCATCTGTCCTGTTCGATGCGGTCGCGGTGCTGGTGTCTGAAAAAGGCGCGGAGAAGTTCGCCGGAAGTCACCCTGCAAAGACCTGGGTCGCGGACGCATTTGCGCACAAAAAATTCATGATAGTCACCGACGAGGCTCTGCCTTTCCTCAAAAAGGCTGGCCTGCCGGACGAACCGGATGGCGGGATGTTCTTCGCGAAGGACATAAAGCCGTCGGCGTTCTTCAAAGAATGTGCCGCTCTGCGGTTCTGGGAACGCTCGGTCTGATGGGCGGTGGTGATGCTTGAGCTCGTCCGTCAGAACTCGGAGCTTGTGCAGATCGGGGCCAGCCTTACGACGACGGTCGTCTGGCTGGTTTACTTGCACGTCCTTCTAAAGGGCTTCAAAGATCAACGCAGGTCGAGCCTGTTGATCAACCGCGGGGGCGGCGAAGGTCTGGATGCGCGTTGCCTGATCTCAAATATGGGGGCGCAACCGGCTTACCTGTTGGACGTTCTGGCTGGCGTCGACACGAAAGATGGCCCCAGTGTTGCCAGCGTCGTGGATCGGCAAGAGCTTCGTCGTGAGGAACTTGAGCGGCCAACGGAGATGACAGGCCAGGGGCCTCTGCCAAGTGGCGGCTACGTCGATATCGGTTCGTTCCGGGATATCCTGGATCGGGCCGGATATGACCTGTCGAATGGCCGGTCCCCGCAGGCAACACTGAAACTGGTTTCGGTCGCCGCAACGAACCAAGCGTCGCATATTGTGGCTGCCGTGAGAGAGTTTGATGTTCGGCAGGACGGGGGGACGATCACAGTTCGTCCCCGGACACTTGAGGCGAGACAGGTCCGGTCCCGATCCGCACGACGCAGGGTTCGCAGCGTGCTGGAAAAGCTTCAGTGCCGAGGGTCTGGTTCGGAAAGCATCGCAGCGGATTTGCAGATTGTATGAACAAAGCCAATGTGATGGGGGAGCTAAAGCTCCGTATTACACTTCGCGTGAGGAGCGACACGATACCTAGTCGAAGGAGCGGCACAGGTTCGGAACAGTTCTACACTGGGCCAAGATTCCACTTCGCGCAAACCGCACGGCCGGTGCCTGGCAAAACTTCGAGAGTTGGCGCGGCTAAATCGCGTATTCGGACAGGAAGCTTTGTGATGGACAACCGGGTGGAACTCGATTTTCTCACTGCGAGTCCGCGCCGTCCAAGTATCAGTGCTGGATGCGGAGGCTGATTAACTCTCGAAACTGGACTTGCGGGATTATTTCTAAATTTCTCTGTGCTATGGAAGTCGGGGCAGAGCCATGACCTGTCGATACTGTGGATACAGACGATGCAGATTGATCTGGACACGCTTTTCGCAAACGCGACTTCGCCCTATGTACTCCTCGATTCCGACCTGCGAATTGTCTGGGCCAATGAGGCGTACCTTAACGTCACTGAACGCAGTCGAGACAGCTTAATCGGGTGTCTCATGACCGATGCCTTCCCAGCACCTGCGGATTCAGTTTCCGACCAGATGCTGCGTGGCTCCTTTCGCCAGGTGTTGGCAACTGGGCAGCCCGATCATCTGCCTTTGATCCCATACCCGATCAAGGCCGCAGGTGGCCGCGTGGTCAATCGATACTGGAGCGCCACGCATACTCCTATCCCCGACGCAAAGGGCCGCGTCGCGTTCATTCTGCAGAATACGGTTGACGTGACCGATCTGTATCTTGGGGAACAAAAGACCGGGGTTGCGGACCTTGAGCGTCATGTTTCTCTTTTGCAGCGCGCTGAAGCTGTCACGACCGAGAATCTGGCTCTTGGAAAAATCACAGAGTTTTTCCAGTCCGCCTTTGATCAGGCCCCAAGCTTTATGGCGATCCTGAACGGGCCAGAACATATGTTCAAGATCGTGAACCAATCTTACACGGATCTGATCGGCGGCAGAGAAGTGATCGGTTTGCCGCTTCGCGAAGCTCTGCCGGACCTTGACGGGCAAGGCTTCATCGAGTTGCTGGACCAAGTGTACCGAACAGGAGAACCCGTTTCGTTCAAAGCTATGCCCGCGCGGCTACAGGCTTCTCAGGATGCACGACCGGAACAGTATTTCGTCGACTTCATATTCCATCCGTTGAAAGACGACTCTGGTGCAGCAATCGGGATATTTGTTCAAGGACACGATGTCACAGGCCAGCTGGTTGCCGAGGCCGAACTTGCGGCAAGGCGCGAAAAGTTTCGCATCATGGCGCAAACCATGCCGAACCACGTGTGGACCGCCGATAAAGAAGGTTCGCTGGACTGGCTGAATGTCCAAACCTATAAATTCACCGGTTACAAAGAAGGCGATCTTTTCGGCTCGGATTGGGCGCGCGTCGTCCATCCGGACGATCTTGAAGCGGCGAAGAATAAGTGGGCGTACGCTATCCACGACGGCATTCCCTACGAAACCGAATTCCGCATTCGCAAGGCTGATGGAAGCTATCGTTGGCACATCGTACGGGCCTCGCCA
The DNA here is from genome assembly GCF_005938225.1 of Arenibacterium halophilum. Classification (GTDB taxonomy): domain Bacteria; phylum Pseudomonadota; class Alphaproteobacteria; order Rhodobacterales; family Rhodobacteraceae; genus Arenibacterium; species Arenibacterium halophilum. Next base: position 23,391 of record NZ_VCPC01000008.1, on the reverse strand, counting down.
TTGCGCACCAGCGAGGGGACGTTGACAGGGTGGGTCGGCACCAACACCGATATCGAGGATCGCAAGAACTTCGAGGCCGAAATCGCCAAGGTCAATGCGACACTGGAAACGCGGGTGGCACGGCGCAACCGTGAATTGGAGGAGTTGAACGCCGCCTTACGCCATAGCCAGAAACTGGAAGCAATTGGTGGCCTTGCTGGCGGTATCGCGCATGATTTCAACAACCTGCTCCAAGTGATCACGGGTAAACTGCGGTTTGCGATGCGCGAAATCGGCCCTGAGTCTCCCGCCAGGGCCCATCTTGATCAGGCCATGAGCAGCGTTAGGCGTGGTGCAACACTGGCCTCTCAGCTCCTATCCTTCGCCCGGAAGCAACCTCTTTCGCCGACGGTGACCAATCTGGGCAGGCTCGTCAGTGAGGCCGTCGATATGCTGCACACCGCCATTGGAGAGGGGGTCGAGCTTGAATTGCGCTTCGACGACGGTCTCTGGAATATCAACGTCGATCGCAGCAGCATGGAAAACGCCTTGCTCAACCTGGCGATCAATGCGCGCGATGCCATGGATGGCCAGGGAAAGTTGGCGATCCATATAGGCAATGTCACTTTGGATGAGGCTTATGCGCAAACACAGCCGCATGTGGCACCGGGGCCATATATCTGCGTGAAGGTGACAGATTCTGGTCGCGGTATGTCGCCGGAGATAGTCAATCGGATTTTCGAGCCGTTTTTCACCACGAAGGCCGACGGCAATGGAACAGGGCTTGGCCTCTCGATGGTCTATGGGTTCGCAATTCAGTCCGGAGGCTACGTCAGGGTCGAGAGCGAGGTTGCGGTGGGCACATCAATAAACATCTACTTGCCCCGTTCCTTCGAAGAGGAGCAAGCGATCCACCGCGGCGCTAAAGTCGAGGTATTGCGTGGATCAGAAACAATTCTTTTGGTCGAGGATGATGACGAGGTGCGCGCTGTCGCCTTCAACATGCTCACGGACCTTGGATATATTGTTCTCCAGGCACCCGATGCGGAACAGGCGCTGAACCTCTTGGCAAGTGATCGACACATCGACCTTCTGTTCACCGATGTGGTGATGCCAGGAGAGGTGAATGGCCAAGTATTGGCGGAACGGATACGCGAGATGCGCCCCGGGGTGCCGGTGCTCTTCACCTCCGGCTTTGTGCAGGATCGGATAGTGCAAGACGGCCGCCTAAACGACGGGGTTCAGTTGATTGGAAAGCCGTATACGGAGGTGCAACTTGCGCAGAAGATCCGCGAAGTGATTGAATGCGCTAGAACCGCCCTCGGGTCGACACTCTCAGATGCGGTGGCAGGTACAAATCAGACCGTTTTCAATGATACTCTACAACTTGAGGGCATCCGCATTCTGATTTGCGAGGATGATGCGTTGATCAGGCTGGATCTGGCCGAAGAGTTGCGCGATGTGGGGTACGAGGTGCTTGAAGCAGCAAACGCGCGTGAAGCTCTGAATTTTTTGAGAAGCGAGGCCATAAATGTGTTGGTGACGGACGTCGGATTGCCTGATCGATCGGGTCAAGATCTGGCAAGGGAAGCGAGGGAGATATATGCCGACCTGCCGGTGATTTTTGCCACTGGCGGCGTAGACGTTACGTCGGCCAAAGATATGGACGACTGCATCGTGTTGAGCAAACCGTTCGAGAGCTTAGCTCTTCGGAGTTCCATAGAAGCAATTTTGATCTCTCAGTAATTGGACGGCCGAATTTTAGTCTCTGGACTAATTGAGTTTCACAGCCAGTAGTTTACGACTGCGGCGAAAGCGATGGCAGAGAAGATTGATTTGGCGCATCGGTCGTACCTGGTTGTCACACGCCTCGGGTCCTTGAGCCTACCGAACATGATCTCGCTACGGTTGCGCCGTTTTTAGCGGCGCTTGTCGTATCTGACTGGACTTGCGTTGCGTCCGGGCAGGAATGTAGGCGCGCATCACTATGTTTTCCAACGCTGCGCGAAACCTGAGCTACCCCCCGAAATTCGGACACTGACATAAGCTACGATTTGCAGTCTGCTGATCTTCGACGAGAAGGAGATCAGAGATGTCGAAACGGAAGCAGCACGCGCCTGAGTTCAAGGCCAAGGTCGCGCTGGAAGCCCTGAAAGGCGAGGAGACGGCCGCCGAGCTGGCAAGCCGGTTCGGGGTGCATCCAACGATGATTTTTCAATGGAAGCGAGCCCTGCTTGAAGGCGCGTCCGGCGTGTTCGAGCGCGGGGGCCGCAAGAAACCCGAGATTGACGAGGAGCAGGTGAAGGAGCTCCATGCCAAGATCGGGGAGCTGGCGGTGGCCAACTCTTCTTTGGAACGAAAGCTGAAGCCCTGGGGCGGGAAGTGAGGCGCAGCATGATCGCGTCTGACCACCGGATCTGTCGATCGGCCAGCAGTGCAAGCTGCTGTCGATCGCGCGTTCGTCTTTCTACTACACCCCAAGGGCGAGACTGAACAGAACCTCGCCCTGATGCGGCGGATCGACGAGCAGTTCCTGGAGACGCCGTTCTTCGGTGTTCGGCAGATGACCTGGCACCTGCGCAACGACGGCCACCTGGTGAACGAGAAGCGCATCCGGCGACTGATGCGCCTGATGGGGCTCATGCCGATTTACCAGAAGCCCCACACGAGCAGGCAGGCGAAGGGGCATAAGACCTATCCCTACCTGCTACGAGGTCTGTGGGTGGATCGCCCGAACCAGGTCTGGTGCTCGGACATCACCTACCTGCCGATGCGGCGTGGGTTCCTCTACCTCGTGGCGATCATGGACTGGCACACCCGCAAGGTTCTGTCCTGGCGGATATCGAACTCTCTGGAGGCCGACTTCTGCGTCGAAGCGCTGACCGAGGCCATCCAAAAGTTCGGGCCGCCCGAGATCATGAATACCGACCAAGGATCTCAGTTCACATCCTTCGTCTGGACCGATCGGCTGCGCCGATCCGGCGTGCGCATCTCGATGGATGGAAAAGGCCGGTTCCTCGACAACATCTTCATCGAGAGGCTGTGGCGCACCCTGAAATACGAGTGCGTTTACCTGCATGCCTGGGAGACCGGTTCGGAAACAAAGGCGGCCATCCGGAAATGGATGACCTTTTACAACCACCAGCGCCCGCACTCAGCCCTCTGCGGCAAGCCACCGGCGCTGGTCTATTGGCAGAGAAATGATATCAACTAACCCGATCAGCAGGTGCAACGAGTAGCTTAAAATACGCCAGATCCTGTCCAATGAGTGGGGAGTAGCTCAGTTGCTGAAGGTAGATGGTACGCACACATCTTTGCCTCGGCCTATTCGTCAAGCTGTATCCAAAAAAATATTTTCCGGAACTCCCATGCAAAGCTGCGAGTAGTCAAAGCAAGCAGCGGCAAGGAGGACGCCACTATGCACGCAATCATCTACTTGGTGGGCCTATTCGTGATCATCGTCGCGCTGTTGAACTTCGTAGCGTGATCACTCTCACGAAAGGAGAGACACCATGAGCATCGAGAATGAAACAACCGGAACCCGAGACAGCAGACATACTGCAAAGGATGCTGTCAAGGGTCTGGCCGAGGAAGGCAAGCAGGCAGCGCGAAGCGCCTCCGACCGGGTTGCCGAGGAAGTTTCCCGCAAGGCCGATGACACCAAGTCCGGCGTTGCGGACGAGATTTCAGACGTAGGCCACGCCTTGCGGACTGCGGCGAACGAGCTGCGCGAAGGATCCCCACAGGAACGGTCTTTTGGCAAGATGGCATCAACGCTCGCGGACCTGTCCGACACCGTCCGCGACAAGGATGTCAGTGAAATGGTCGATGACATTTCCGATTATGCCCGGAAAAACCCGCTCGGATTTCTGGCCGGTGCTGCCCTTCTGGGCTTTGCCGGCACACGGCTGGCCAAGGCATCGCGGCGCAGTTCTGAAGAGTCTGTCGATCTGCGCGCGCTTTGGGATACCGACGAGCATGACGACGAATTGGGTCGCCACATAACGGGCGGTACGCGCCCTGTCGCACCACGGTCTCAGGGTGTGACGTCCGAACTCTCGGCTCCGGCCATTGCAAGAAACAATTCCACACATGGGGGGGAAACGTCATGAGTGTTTCAGATCATTCGCGGACGGAAAGCACGGGGTCGCTTCTTAGCGACGCGATGACCCATGTTTCGTCCCTGGTCCGAGGCGAAGTCGATCTGGCTCGTGCCGAAATCGATCAGAACCTTCGCCGCGCCGGAACCGCAATTGGCCTCCTTGTGGCGGCCGTCGTGATTTCACTGACGGCGCTCAACGTCTTGGCCGCTGCCGTTGTCTCAGGTCTCGCCGAAGCGGGCATTCCTGCCGGCTGGGCCGCGCTTATCGTGGGTGCAGGCCTTGGTATCGTAGCAGCCATCATGGCCAGCAAAGGAACGAAAGACCTCAGCCTGTCGAGCCTTGCGCCGACAAGGACTGCAAAGAACCTCAAGCGCGATGCACATGCTGTTACAGGAGACCGGAACGATGTCTGACCACAGATCACCGGACGAAATCGAACGCGATATCGAACGCGAAAGAGCAGAACTCCGTGACACTGTCGGAGCGCTTCAGAACCGGTTTTCGCCGGACCACATCATGCGCGAAATCGGGCGCGGACTCACCGACCACGGCAGTGACATCGGAAATGCAATCACCTCTTCGGTAAAGCGCAATCCCGTCGCATTGGCGCTGACCGGAATAGGGCTTGCGTGGCTGATGAGCGGCAAGTCCTGGGATGACACGCCTGGCGTTGAAACCGCCCGGAAGGCACTCCCCAGCCCAAGACGAACCGACCCGGTCGCCACATCGGGTGTAAGCGGCTATACGACACGCCGCGAACCGGGAGGCGCAAGCCGCGATATTCATGCTGAACCCATGCCGCGTGACATCCACCCTGCACATGGAGCAGGGCTGCGCCGCGAGAGCGACATTGAACGGATGGAGCAGGACACTTGGCTGTACGCCGACGATGACGACTACTGGGATGATTATCTCGAAGCCGATTACGTCGAAGCCGACGACGCCAATTCCAAGCGCTCGGTTGGAGAACGTGCTTCCGACTTTGGCCGATCCGTCGGCGACGGGGCGCACAATGCAGCCTCTTCGGTCAAGTCCGGGGCCAGGTCGGCGGCGGATAGCATTTCGGCGAAAGGTCGAAGCGCGGCCGACTCGGTCCGTAGTGGTTCGGCATCGGTGCGTGACAGCGCCGAAGCGGCCCGCGACGCAACTGCGGAACGCGCGCGTCGCATTCGCGACAGGCTGGCACGCGGAACCGAGCAATTGACCGAAGAAGCCAAAGAACGCGTAATCTCTGCTCGCTGGGCGGCCGTTCGAGCTCGTCGCTCAGCCGCCCGACAGGCGCGCAAGGGGGCTGACAAAGCGTCCGAGTTCTATAGTGAGAACCCGCTCGTCGTCGGGGGGCTTGCTTTGGCAGCCGGTGCCCTGCTTGCAGGTGCATTGCCTCGCACGAAGCAGGAAAATGCGTACTTCGGTGCGAGTTCCGACAGTGCTTACGACAAGGCCGAGCGGATCTTCGAGTCTGAACGGCGCAAGGCGGAGAAGGTCGTCGATCGGGCCGCTCAAGCAGCGCAAGAAGTGCTGGAAGAAGAGCGCGCCAAGATCGACAACTCGGCTCCGGGGCAAAAGTCAGCCGCCGAGCACGTTGTCGACGAAGTGAAGTCTGGTGCGAAGCGCGTTCAGGACGCTGCGATGTCTGAAGCAGACTCGCAGAAATTGGGCAAGCCGAACGGCTGATGGACAGCAATGACACAGGAGAGATGGCGCGCACACCCCGCGCCATCCCGATAGGCGGTTGGAAGGCGATCGCCCTGCGGGTCTGGACCGAAGTCGGCGGCGATCATATCAGTCTGATTGCCGCCGGCGTCGCGTTCTACGGTTTACTTGCGCTTTTCCCCGCGATCACCGCGCTTATGGCACTGGCCGGGCTGGTATTCGATGCCTCGCAGGTGACCGACCAGATCGGCCTTGTCGCCTCTATCGTGCCCGAAGCAGCCGCCGAGATCATTATTGGTCAGGCGGCAGCAATTACCGGAAGTGAAGACGGTGGCTTGGGTTTAACCGCCCTTATCGGCTTTGCGACGGCAATATGGGCGGCATCGAAAGGCGTTGGCAGCCTTATCGAAGGAATAAACGTTGCCTATGATGAAGCCGAGACCCGCGGATTCATCCGGCTTACGGCAACACGTCTTGGGCTGACGATTTTCTTAGTTGTGGGAATGGTCACCGGGCTTGGGGCGACGATCGTGCTGCCCTCGATCCTTCAACTGCTCTCGTTTGGCGTGACGACTGAACTTTTGATCGGCGCCACGCGCTGGGTTGCGCTGTTCGCAATGACAGCCTTCGGCATTTGCGTCTTGTATCGCGTGGCGCCCGACCGACGCGCCGCGCAATGGAGCTGGCTGGTGCCTGGGGCAGTCTTGGCGACAATCCTTTGGGTCGCCGCCTCAATGGGGTTCGCGGTCTACGTTCAGAATTTCGGAAGTTATCAGGAAACCTTCGGAGCCATGGCGGGCGTGATCATACTGCTGATGTGGTTGTGGATTTCCGCTTACGTGATCCTGCTGGGCGCCGAGTTGAACGCCGAAGCCGAGGCACAGACCCGCGTCGACTCGACGGTGGGAAAGAGCATGCCGCTTGGAGAAAGAGGCGCCGTCAAAGCGGATCAATTCTTGGAAAAATGAGCCATATGCAATACCGTGGCAAAGTCGTTCTGAGCGATCGTCTGGTCTTTCAACGCTTCCCGGAACAGCACCGCATCATAGCCATCATAGCCATCATAGCCATCATAGCCATCATAGCCATCATAGCCATGATCGCCACGGTCGCAGGTCAGTCAATCGGCTTTTGGCATGCGAACAGGCGTGCAAATTTGACTACGTAGAGGGGTGATCGGTTTCCAAAAATGCCCCCCTTACTCCGATTTGGTGATGCCCCCGAGTTCATCAAGTAGCACAGTGCGGGATGTTGGTCGTGGAGACGATAGCGAAGACCCGGCGGGCATATTTTCAGGACAAGAAGTCGATCAAGCTGATCTGCCGGTAGCTGCGAGTGTCGCGGAACACGGTGCGCAAGGTGATCCGGGGCGGTGCGACGGAGCTCACCCTGGACTTGCCCGGAAAAAGTGGAGAGCACCAACTGAGGAACCAGGAGGTGTTCTATGGGAAACGGAAACAGACCGACGCCGGAGTTTCGGCGTGAAGCAGTCAGACTGGCGCTGACAAGCGGTCGGACACGGCGCGAGATCGCTGAAGATCTGGGCATTTTGGCTGACCCGCTCCCCATAGAGTCCACGGTTATGAGTTAGCTCTGTTCAGGGTTTGGTCCTCTACTGACCGTTGGTGATACTCCTACGGGGTGAGCCCGTCGAGGCTCTTGTGGGGGCGGTGATGGTTGTAGTCATCGCGCCATGCCGAGATCAGCTCTCTGGCATGGCGCAGATTGGCGAACAGGTGCTCGTTGAGGCACTCGTCGCGAAGGCGCCCATTGATGGGGAAGACGGCCCTGCTCCTGAGATGGAACCGTATACTGGTCCTATGAACCGCCCCGGGTTTACCGGAGAGTTTCTGATTCAATGATTAGGCTGCTTTTTCGGCAGTGCTCAAGCATGTGTGGTATGCCTCCTCTGCTTCGTTGGGCGTGATGTATCCGATGGCGCTGTGCAGGCGGGTGTTGTCGTACGAGTCGACCCATTTGAGGGTTTCCCATTCGACCTGGGCAGCGGACTTCCAAGGACCGAGGAACTTGATGACCTCGGTCTTGAACAGGCCGATGATGCTTTCGGCGAGGGCGTTGTCGTATGAATCCCCGACACTGCCGACAGACGTATCAATCCCGGCTTCTGCGAGCCGCTCGGTGTATCGGATCGACAGGTATTGGCTGCCGCGGTCGCTATGATGGATCAGCTTGTCAGCCTCGGACGGCGCCCGCTGACAGATGGCCTGGTTCAGGGCATCGAGGACGAAACCGGTCGTCATCGAGGTCGAGACGCGCCAGCCGACGATCTTGCGGGCGAAGACGTCGATGATGAAGGCCACGTAGACCATCCCTTGCCAGCTTGAGACATAGGTGAAGTCGCTGACCCAGAGCTGGTTCGGCATGGCGGCAACGAAGGCACGGTTCACCTTGTCGTCCGGGCAAGGTTGTGCCGCATCGGGATTGGTCGTGATGACCTTCTTGCCCCGGACAACGCCCTGTAATCCCATCACTTTCATCAGCCGTTCCACCGTGCAACGGGCGACATCGTGTCCCTCGCGGCGCAGCTGGTGCCAGACCTTGCGAGCGCCGTATCGCCCCCGACTGCCATCGAAGGCCAGCTGGATCGCGGCCATGTCCAGTTGATCCTGTCTGGCCCGGCCCGATGCCAGCTCCGGATCGCGCTCCACCGCCTTGAAGACATAATACGTCGATGATGCGATCCCCAGAACCCGGCAGATCGGCCCGACACCAAAGACGCTACGATGATCGTCGATGAACGCGATCATTTGCGGAACGGGCGGTCGAGCTCCGCCGCCGCGAAATATGCGCTGGCCTTCTTGAGGATCTCGTTGGCTTGTCGCAACTCGCGGACCTCGCGCTCAAGATCCTTGATCCGGTCCTTCTCCGCGCTCGTCAAACCGCCGCGCTGACCTGCATCTCGCTCCGCCTGTTGGCACCAAACGCGAAGACTGTCAGGCGAACACCCCAGCTTCGGGGCAATCGCTCGGTAGGCCGCGCTATCGCTCCGGTAATCGGCGCGGTTCTCTTGAAACAAACGAACACCGCGTTCGCGAAGTTCAGCCGGATAGGCTGGGGTGAATCTCTTCTGTGTCATAAGGCTCATCCTTTGAGTGTTTTACTCTCCGGTAAACCCGGGGCGGTTCACAGAGCCCGATCGCATTCGAGCGAAAGGCCCGCGAAGTGAGCTAAACGCTCTCCACGAAACCCGGGCAAGTCCACCTCAGTTGATGCTCTCCACTTTTTCAGGGCAAGTCCACAGGGCCTCGACTGCCAGGCCGCGTTGCAGGCGATCAATCGTGGCCCAAACGAGAACAATAATCATGAGGTCTTCTACTGATTGCTTGCATATCGTGAAAAAGCATCCATATACCATCCATTCAGATGGAGAAGTGACATGAACAACATCAGGCAGTTTCGTGACAAGACATCGGAAAGCGAAAAAATAACTATAAATCTCGGCTATGTGGACCTAGGCCGCATTGATCTTCTGGTTCAGGAAGGGTTCTACTCCAATCGCAGCGATTTCATTCGTACCGCGATCCGCAATCAACTCGGCACGCATGCCGATGTCGTGACCAAGTCTGTCGAGCGGCACACGATGGAGCTCGGCCTGCGAGATTACACGCGGGCCGATCTCGAAGCCCTCCGCGACTCAGGCGAAGTGCTGCATGTGAAGGTCGTGGGGCTAGCCCGCATCGATCCGGACGTGACACCGGAACTCGCCCTGCAGTCCATTGGCTCGATTACCGTTCTGGGCGCCCTGCAAGCCTCGAAAGAGGTCAAGGCGGCGCTCTCCGACCGCATCCATTAACGTAGACACTCTCACCCAAGGACAAGACCCATGTTTGATTTCAACGCCGGCGCATGGCGCCCGGTGACCCATGACGCGCGCGCAAAAAGGCTGACCGACGCGCACGAACTGGTGCAGCGCACCCTTGCGCAGCACGGGCTTGGCCCATCTGCCTCGCCATCGTCGTTGCCCGATCCGCAGGGGCTGATGAACCTGTTGCAACGGATGCGTGCACCACGGGGCGACGCGACCGCGGCAGGGCCCGGAACAAGCCGCGTCGAACTGCCCGACGGCGCGCAGTTCCTCTCCGATACGTATCAGGGCAAGAGCGGTACCCGCGCTTACCGCACTTACGTGCCTGCCTCCGCCGCGGGCGGAACGACCGCCCTCGTGATGATGCTGCATGGCTGCACGCAGACACCCGAGGATTTCGCCATCGGGACCGGCATGAACGCCCTTGCCGAGCGTCATGGCTTCATTGTGCTTTACCCCGAGCAATCACGCGGCGCAAACGCGCAGACCTGCTGGAACTGGTTCAGCCCGAACGATCAGCTCCGCGATCGGGGCGAGCCGGAGATCCTTGCCGGCATGGCGCGGGACGCGATGACGCGTTACGGAGTTTCGCCAGAGCGCTGCTTCGTGGCCGGGCTTTCGGCAGGCGCGGCCATGGCGGTCATCCTCGGGGCGACCTACCCGGATGTGTTCGCCGCGGCGGGCGCGCATTCGGGCCTTCCCTACGGGTCGGCGAAGGACGTCGCCTCTGCTTTCGCCGCCATGGCGGGTCAGAGGTTGGGCCAGCAGGACGCGCCGGCGCAGGCGGGCGTTCGGACCATCGTCTTTCACGGAACGGCCGACGGGACCGTGGATGCCTCCAACGGCGACACCATCGCGCGGGATGCCGAACGGGGCGCACCGTCGCCCAGCCTGCAGACCACCCGGACGGGCGAGGAAAATGGCCGGACCTACACCGCTACGATGACGACCGGGCCCGACGGACGCGACTACTTGGAGCACTGGGTGATCGACGGACTCGGGCATGCTTGGTCGGGCGGCGGGCCCGGAGGCTCGTACACCGATCCGCGCGGCCCCGATGCCAGCGCGGAAATGATCCGCTTCTTCCTGGAACCCAAGGACCTGCAGACATGACCATGACACTCACGTTCGACGCCGTAAGCGAGAGGACGCCGGGCGAAAAATGGCGCGGCCGCTGGCTGCGCTCCTGGCCCGCCTATGAGGCTTGGTTCATCGCGCGCGGCGGCGATGACGGGCCAGACAGAGCGGCCTGCAAAGCCGCGCTTGCGCGGTACATGCCGGAACTGCTGCCGGTCCATGACCGGCTTGTCGCCCTCGCAGGCGGCGGCGACCGCGCGGCGCGGTTCCTGTCCACCTGGTGTCCGCCGCGATACCTCGGCGGCTGCTCGCTCGCCGCAATGTCGGACGGCACGGATGTGCGCCTGCTTCGCAACTACGATTTGTCTCCGGAACTGAACGAGGGCCTGCTCCTGCGCAGCGAATGGACCGGCCGGCCGGTCATGGGAATGGTCGAGTTCCTCTGGGGTCTGTCCGACGGCATCAACGATGCTGGGTTGAGCGTTGCGCTAGCCTATGGCGGTCGGTCGGACACGGGCGAGGGTTTCGGCGTCACCACCATCCTGCGCTACGTACTGGAAGTCTGTGACACCGTGGACGAGGCACTTGCGGTTCTGGACCGGGTGCCGTCGCATATGGCATACAACATCGTGCTGGCCGACGCCTCGGGCGCGACGACCAGTGTCGAACTGTCCCCGGGCGGAGGAGCAACCCGGATGCCCCGCGCCATCGCCACGAATCATCAAAGCTGTGGCGCCATTCCGGATCGGGGCCCCTTCACCCGCACCTACGAAAGGTACAAACACCTCAGCGCGCTGACCCTCGGCGTGCGCGATCTGCACACCACCTTCAGCGGTCCTCCGCTGTTGCAGGACCGCTATTCCGAGGGGTTCGGCACGCTGTTCACCGCCGAGTACGATCCGCTGGAGAGGTCGCTTAGGCTGATCTGGCCGGACAAGGACTGGTATCAGACACTTGCGCAATTCGATGAAGGTCAGACGGTCATCGACTACGCCTTGTCAGATCGTAGCAACGCAGGCTCTGGTTGGACCAAAGGAACCGATTGGTTGCGGTCGGCAGAGGTGGATTGGGGCCACGTGGGACGGGACTATGCCAAAGGCGCCGGGCGACCGATTGAAACATACCTGGCGGAACTACGTCGGCTCTGAGGTCCCGGCGTGAGGCCGCTGGTCGGGCCGGGGCCTTTGTGTCCCGCCCTTCGCGCAGCGCCGCAGCAAGAGCTGAACTGTCCAGCGACGGCGGAAGACTGGGAGCGCATCTTCCGGATTTTTTCGTAAGGGACACGCCGCACCTACATTGGTAGGCGATAAACCCTAGGAATCTCCGATCGCCGGAGCCATAGCGCGAAACGAACCCGCAAATGCATCGCGATATCTGGGCCGAGCCATCCGACGATGGAGCAGATATCACCGCCGAAGCCGCGTTGAGGCCAAAATAAATTGCATCAAATTTTTCGGCCAATCCCTGATGGCCAGGTGCCATCGTTGCGGCCCGACTTGTCCAAGACGGGGATGTGTGGCGCGATCTTACGCTCGACTATCCAACCCAGTATCGGGCCGGTGCCATAGGCGGTATCCGTGATCAGGCGTTCGGGATGCAAATCGAATTTGGCCTTCACCGGGTTTAGCATGGTGCGTGCCGAGCCGACCTCCGCGTGCCGGATCGACCGCGTCGCCTCGACATCCACGATGACGCCGTGATCCGTGTCGATCACTTAGTTGTCTGAATGGCTGAAGAATGCCGAACCCTTGCGCGCTTCCGTCCACTGCCTGGCCGGGTCGGAATGCGAGGTGAACTTGGGCTGGACCTCGCTGGCGGTACCGAAGGCGGCCTCGTCCAGCGTGTCCAGGTACTCCCTGACAGCCCGAGGCACCTCTGCGGGATCGATGCTGTGGGGCTCCCAGTCCGCCTTCGGCGTCGAGTTCTGCCGGTTCGCGTCGACCTGGATGATACTGGCATCCGCGGCGAGGCGCTGGCCGCTGGCCAGGCCTTCCGCGAGACAACGTGCCACCATCGTCTCGAACAGATGGCGCAACAGGTCGCTGTCGCGGAAACGGCCATGACGGTTCTTCGAGAAGGTCGAGTAATCCGGCACGGGAAACGTCAGGTCGAGGCGGCAGAACCAGCGGTAGGCGAGGTTGAGATGAACCTCCTCGCAAAGACGGCGCTCGGATCGGATGCCCATGATGTAACCCACCAGCAGCATGCGGATCATCAGTTCCGGATCGACCGACGGCCGTCCTGACGAACTGTAGAACGCTGCCAAGTGTTGCCGGATCCCAGTCAGGTCGACGAACCGATCAACCGATCGAAGCATGTGGTCCGGCGGGACATGTGCGTCGATCGAGAACTCGTATAACAGAGCGCCTTGCGCTTCCTGCCGGGACCCCATCATCGCCGTTCACCTCAAGCTGCCGCAGCTGAATTGAATCAGCGGTCAGCCCTTCAAGCAAGCCGAGTTTTTCAACGGAATAGGCCGGTAGTGGCGTGTTGCTCCGCAGGTTGGTCAGGTGACTTGCCTCAACGCTTCATGACCGGTTCGACCCCTACACGACCTCCAATAGCGCGGCCGCCATCTAGTTTCAGGGAGGGCGGCGATAGGTTGCTTGATTTGGCTTTCGGCTTAATCGGCGACAGCCGCCCTGTAGCCTCGCGCGTTGGTCGCCCAGGAAATCACCGCAAGCGCAAGAGCGATTAGCGAGAGTAGCGCCCCCGCCCAGTTCGGAGAGGCAAGGCCAAGCCCAGCCGCGATGGTGGCCCCACCCACCCAAGCACCGATGGCATTGCCAAGGTTGAACATGCCGATATTGACGGACGCAGCCATCGTCGGCGCACCAGCACTGCTGGCGCGGTCCATGACGAGCTTCTGGATGGGCGATACTGTCGCAAAGCCGAAAGCTGCCATCAGGAACACGGACGCGGCGGCGACGATGGCATTGTCCACTTCAAGCCAGAAGGCCAGCAGAACGGCGGCCTGATCTTGTACGCGCGGCGACGCCCTCGGCTTATCGACCGGCCCAATTGCTGACCTTGACCAGCTTGACGATGCTTCATGATGCCATGTTTGAGAGTCTCGCGGAATCAGGACTGCATCGAAGGACTGTTCCAGCAGCGGCAGCCAACGGCCGCTACCTGCGGACGCCTTAAATATGGTACCGATTTCGAATAGCTGGTTGCGGCTGGTCTGCCGATTGACAGCACGGGTGCCCGGGCCTACCTCTTGCGGTCTTCAAGGAGGCAACCATGCCCAAATCGAAGTCTCGCAGTTTCGCCGTGATCGGCCTTGGCACCTTCGGCACAACCGTTGCGTCTGAATTGGCCCGGTTTGGTAATCACGTGCTTGGGGTCGACCTGCAGGAACGTAACGTCTCGAACGTCGCAGACACGATCGCCGAAGCGGTAATCGCCGATGGTCGCGATGAGCAGGCTCTGCGCGAGGTCGGAGCCGGCAGCTACGATGTGGCGGTCGTTGCCATCGGCGAAGAACTTGACGCCAACATTCTGTGTACCATGAACGTCAAGATGCTTGGCGTGCCCACCGTCTGGGTGAAGGCGATGAACCGCACCCACCATCGGATTTTATCCAAGCTTGGGGCCGACCGCGTGATCCTGCCAGAGCAGGAGATCGGGCGCCATATCGCCCAGATGCTACACAACCCGCTGGTCCGCGATTACGTGAGCCTTGGCAACGGCTTCCACGTGGTGGACTTTCGCGTACCGGAAAGTCTCGACGGGACCCCCATGGACAAGATTGGCCTGTCCGAAACGTTCGATCTCCGGGCCCTAGGGCTTATGCGTGGCAGCGATTTTGTGGAGTGTCAGGCCGGTGCAACCGAACTCAGGGCCGACGACAAGTTGCTGCTTCTCGGACGCAGGGAAAACCTGCGTCGCTTCGCGGACGGGCTCTGATCGCTGATGCGGCCCGCATGGTCCAAGGGGGTATGGCGCATGCGACTGCCACCACCTGCGATCCTCGCTGGTCTTTATGCAGTGTTGATCATCCTGGGTGGCATTCTGCTGATGCTGCCGGCAGCGACGGCGATGCCAATCACCTGGTCGGATGCGATGTTCACCGCGGCATCCGCCGTGACTGTAACCGGGCTCGTGATTTCAGACACCGGCAGCCAGTTCACCCATTTCGGGCAGGGGGTCATCATGGTGCTGATCCAGCTGGGCGGGCTGGGCTTGATGACCTTTGCCGTGCTGTTGTTGTCGATGCTGGGACTTCCGGTCACGATATCGCAGCGCATCTTTCTGCGCGAGGACTTGAACCAGACCTCGATCAGCGACTTGCTGGTCCTGGTTCGTGGGATCCTAAAAACCGTTCTGGCCTGCGAACTGTTGGGCGTCGCGCTGCTGTCCGGTGTCTTCGTGCCGGAATTTGGCTGGGGCGAGGGTCTGTGGCAGGCGCTTTTTCACACGGTCTCGGCATTCAACAATGCGGGCTTCGCGCTCTTCCCGGACAGTTTGTCTCGCTATGTGGGCAACCCCATCGTCAACCTGACGATCCCGGCACTGTTCATCTTCGGCGGCCTGGGGTTCATCGTGGTGACCGAGGCTTATGGCAAGCGCAGTTGGCGGGCCTTCTCGCTGCACACAAAGCTCATGTTGGTCGGCACGCTGGCCCTGATCGTCTGGTCGGTGCTGACCTTCGCTGTGCTGGAATGGTCTAACCCGGCCACGCTCGGGGGGCTTGCCAGTACCGGTGACAGGCTGTGGGCGAGCTGGTTCCAGGGCGTGACGACCCGTACCGCAGGCTTCAACACCGTCGATATTGGCAGCATCCATGACAACACCTCATTGATGTTCATGTCCCTCATGGTGATCGGCGGAGGCAGCACTTCGACGGCCGGCGGCATCAAGGTGACCACCTTCATCGTTCTGTTGCTTGCGACAGTCGCCTTCTTCCGTCGCAGTCAGCAGCTGCATGTTTTCGGGCGGAGTATCGGCGCCGAAGAGGTCATGAAGGTTCTGGCGCTGACTATGGTCAGCCTGATGACGGTTCTGGTCGCGATCTTCCTCGTGACCCTGTCTCACGACGGGGATTTCCTCGATTTTGCTTTCGAGGTCACCTCGGCCTTCGGTACCGTCGGATTGTCACGTGGGACCACCGGAGATCTGGACGGCTTCGGTCGCGCGGTAATCATCGCCGTAATGTTTTTGGGCCGGGTCGGCCCCCTGACCCTGGGCTTTTTCCTGGCAACACGATCCAAGCCCCGGGTGGGGTACGCTCCGAGCAAGGTTTATCTTGGATAGGTGGCTTGCAGAGATGGCCTATGCTTTCGCAGCGCGAGCCGACCCTAGGATGCGACTGCGATCATAAACCGCCTCGCGAAAGACGAGAGTGACGCCGAGCGATAGCTTCCGGCACCGAGTTCGTCAGCTGGCCGCACCTTCAGGCCGAGATCGGGACGCAAGCCTGGTTCTGTGACCCCTCTTCACCCTGGCAGAAAGGCACAGCGGAAAACACCAACCGGCGCGTCCGCCGGTGGCTGCCGCGCAAGCGCGACATCAACAAGATGACGGACCACGAGCTGAAGAAGCTCTGCGACCAGCTCAACAACACGCCCCGGAAATGCCTCGGCTGGAAGACCCTGGCCGAGGTCTTCCGCGACAAAATGATGGAGGAGATCGGTCGCCGCCCCTACCCCCGCAGGCAATAGGAGTCGCGTTTCAGGTATCGCTCACAGATCGCGGAACGCGCCGAGTTCGGCCATTGGGAGTGCGATCTGATGATGTTTCGTAAGTACCACGGGAAGGTGAATGTGACATCGCTCGTCGAACGCGTGAGCAGATTTGCGGTAGTCATGCGCAATGAGGATCGTCAGTCCAAGCCGATCATGGAAGTGCTGATCCAAGAGCTCGCTCCCCTGCCGGCCGACGCGCGCCAGTCGATCACCTTTGATCGAGGGGCAGAGTTTTCGGCCTGGAAGCATCTCAAGGCAGGGATTGGCGCAGATGCGTGGTTCTGTGATCCATAAGCGCCGTACCAGAAAGGTACCGTAGAAAACACGAACAACAGGCTGCGAAAGTATCTGCCCCGCCCAACCGATCCGATGGCGCAGGCAAATCGATCTTTGAGGTCGATTTGTCAGGGCCTCAATTCCACGCCCCGCAAGTGCCTTGGATGGAAGACACCAGCTGAGATCTTTGAAACCAAGCTGATGGAAATCCAGAACCGATTGGAATAGAAAACTATATCAGAAATTGCGCTTCAGCGTGAGTCCTCAAAGACTATGCTTAGTTGAGATACTGGGGCCCGATGGCACCGGGAAGGTTCTGATAACAGACAGGCCGCAGGAACCGACGGATCGACAAAGTGCCGACCGATGTGGCGCCAAAGTTTGTCGAGGCCGGATACGGCCCGCCATGCACCATCGCATCCGCCACTTCAACACCGGTCGGAAAGCCGTTGACAAGAATCCGCCCCGCTTTGCGCTCGAGGATCGGAAGCAACTGGCGCGCAGCGTCAGTATCGCCGTCGTCCATATGCAGCGTCGCGGTAAGCTGCCCTTCAAACCCGCGGGCAAGGGCCGACATCTGATCGGGTCCGTCGACGCGGACGACCAGCCCGAGGGGGCCAAAGACCTCCTCTCCCAGACCGTGATCCTGCAGATAGGTTGCGGCATCCGTCTCGTACAGGTTCGGCATCGCATTGCGACCTTGGCTGTCGGTGGTCAGGACAGGGCGGACGGCATTGCGTCCGTCCATGCGGGTCTTGCCGTTCCGATACGCTTCCACAATGCCGTCGGTCAACATGCACTGCGCGGCTGTCCCCTTGAGGGACTCGGCAGCCGCCGCGACCAGCGCATCACCATCGGGGCCCGAAGCAACAACTGCGATACCGGGATTGGTACAGAATTGCCCCGCCCCCATGGTGAGCGACCCGGCCCAGCCTTCGCCGATTGCCACGGCACGGGCAGCGGCGGCCTGCGGCAGGATGAACATCGGATTGACCGAGCCCAGTTCACCAAAGAACGGGATGGGTTCGGGCCGGGCAGCACACAGATCGAACAGCGCGCGCCCTGCCCCAAGCGAACCGGTGAACCCGACCGCACGGATCAGCGGGTGCTGCACCAAAGCCTGGGCATAGTCGACCTGATCGCCCTGGATCAGCGCAAAGACACCGGGATGCAGATCGCACCGCCGGATCGCGCCTTGGATCGCCTGCGCGACGATTTCGCCGGTTCCGGGATGGGCCGGGTGACCCTTGACCACCACCGGGCACCCGGCCGCCAGCGCGGCGGCCGTATCACCCCCGGCGGTCGAAAAGGCGAGCGGGAAGTTCGACGCGCCAAAGACCGCCACGGGGCCAATGGGACGCTGCACCATCTTCAGGTCCGGGCGCGGCAAAGGCTGACGATCCGGCAACGCGGGGTCGTGCCGGACATCCAGATAGGCACCGTCGCGAATATGCGACGCGAATAGACGAAGCTGACCGGTGGTGCGCCCACGCTCGCCTTCCAGTCGGGCCACGGGCAGGCCAGTTTCGGCCGTCCCGATGGCGGTGATGTCCGGGCCGCGCGCCTCGATCTCGTCGGCGATGGCATCCAGGAATGCGGCACGGGTATCACGGGAGGAATAGCCGTAGGTCCAGAAGGCGTCCTCGGCCGCCTGAACGGCGCGGTCCACTTCGGCCGGGGTGCCGCGCGATACGGCATGGCCATCGCCGGTGACCCGAGAGGACGCGAACGTGTCGGCACCGGACACCCAGTCCCCCGCGATCAGGTGTTTGCCATGGGGTGTGAAGGTCATCGGTCAGTCCTTGTAGATCGGTTCGCTGGTGAACTTGCCGCCCTGATAGACGCTTTCGGGTGCATGCTTTGGCGGGCATGGGGCGGCGGCCTCGATCTCTTGCCGGTAGACCTCGGAATTGTCCTTGGGCCGCCAGCCGATCAGCTTTGCGGTTTCTTGGTTCCACCAACCTTCGTCATTGTCGGACACGCCCCAGATGATCGGACAGCCCAGCATCGGCACCCGGAAGACGCATTCGACAAGGCTGACAAAATCATCCGGCGACATCCAGGTGGCCAGCATCCGCCGGTCGCGCGGTTTTTCAAAGCAGGATCCGATACGGATCAACGCCGTCTCTTGCCCGAACTTGGAATGATAAAGCGATGCCATGGCTTCGCCGAAACACTTGGACACTCCATAAAGACCGTCCGGTTTTTGCGGAGCGGTGGTGTCGATGACTTCGTCCTGTCGATAATAGCCGATGGCGTGGTTGGACGAGGCAAAGAAGATCCGCGGCATCCCGTGGGCGCGCGCAGCCTCGTATAGGTTATAGACCCCGGTGATGTTGCCACGCTGGATCTGATCCCAAGGCCGTTCGACGGACACTCCGCCCAGATGCAGGATGCCGTCGCAGTCGCGAACCAGCTCATGCACCGCCGCCTCGTCCCCCAGATCGCAGGTCACGATTTCCTCGTTCGGGCCAGCGGGGCCAAGATCGGCAATGTCCGAAAGGCGCAGCACGTCGGTCAGATGGCCCAGACGGGCACGGGCCAATTGGCCAAGGTTCCCGGCGGCGCCGGTGATGAGCAGTCGTTTCAAACCGTCAGCTCCTTATTTCAATAGGTTGGGAAGGGTCATCGAGAAAGCGGGCACATAAGTTACCAGCATCAGCGCGACGAGAATTGCGCAGTAAAACGGCCAGATCGTGCGCACCGCCTGATCTATTCGGATCCCGCCTACGACACAGCCGACAAACAGGCATGCGCCGACCGGAGGTGTGCACAGGCCAAGACCAAGGTTCATCATCATGATGACACCGAACTGGGCCGGGTCCATCCCAAGGCCAACGACCACGGGCAGGAAGATCGGCGTGCAGATCAGGATCAGCGCCGCCATGTCCATCACCATCCCAAGCACCAGAAGCGTCAGGTTCAGCAGAAGCAGGATCACGATCGGGTTAGACGAGATCGAGGTGACAAAGGACGCCAGATTGTCCGGCACCCGGTACAGCGCCAGCAGATAGGCAAAGGACGATGCCGTAGCCACAAGGATCATGACCAGCGCCGTTGTGCGGACCGCCGACCGGACCGCCAACTTGAACCCCGGCCACGTCAGTTCTCGATAGACAAGAGTTGTCACCAAAATCGCCCAAATCGCGCCGAAGGCCCCGGATTCCGTCACGGTCATGACACCGGACAGCACGCCGCCGACGATGATGACGGCTGTCATCAGGCCAGGGATTGCGGCGGCAAAGCTTATGAGCAGGGCGTGCCAGCCAGGAAACTCTTCGGAGGGATAGCCGCGGCGCACGGCGATGTACCAGGCGACGATCCCAAGACACAGGCACATCAGGATACCTGGCACGATGCCCGCCAAAAACAGCTGCGACACCGAGACACCGCCGGCCGCCACCGCATAAAGGATCATGTTGTGCGACGGGGGAATAACCACCCCCGCGACCGAGGAGGTTACCGTCACGTTCACCGCATAGTCGGCGTCATAGCCCTTTTCCTTCATGACCGGCATGAGAATAGACCCAAGCGCCGAGGTATCGGCCACGGCCGAACCTGAAATCCCGCCAAACAGCATCGAGGACGCAACGTTCACGACCCCTAGCCCCCCGCGCGATTTCCCCACGGCCGAGGCCGCAAGCCGTACCAGCCGGCCCGCGATACCGCCCTGCATCATCAGCTCTCCGGCGAAGATAAAGAACGGGATGGCCAGAAGGGAAAAGACGGAAATCCCCGACATGATCCGCTGAAAGCCGATGAACAGCGGCAGGCCTTCGTAGAGAAACCCGCCGACGGTGGCGAGGCCAAGCGCGAAGGCGACGGGCATGCCCGAAATAAGGCCAAGGGCAAAGATGCCGAAAAGGATGGACAGGCCCATTCAGTGCTCCGTCGGGTCTTGACCACGCAGCAGCATGGCGAGTTGATAAAGGGAATAAAACACACTCAGAACACCGCAGATCGCCATCGGAACGGCCCGCCAGCCCTCGGCAATCGCAAGCATTGGAATGCGGCGGCGCCAGGTCTTTTCCGCCAGCTCAACCCCGTACCAAGCCAGATAAGAGGCAAAGATCAGCACGCCGATGACGGCCAGCCAACGCAGCGGGATGCGGAATATCGGCGGCATCATCTCGCGGACAAAGTCGATCGACAGATGCGCCCGGTTCCAGACACCGGCGGCTCCGCCCAGAAAGGTGATCCAGACAACCAGCAGAAGCGAGGCCTGCTCCACCCATGTCGGGGTGTCGTTCAGCATGTAGCGCCCGAAGACAAGCCAGCCGAAAATGGCGATCAGCGTGACCAGCTGAATGCCTGCGATGGTGATGCAGATCCGGGCCGTCAGGTCGAGAACCCGGAAGAGCGGGCCGCGAGGCGCAGAAGATGTTTCAGAAATCATCCGGGTCTCCGAACAACGATACCCCGGCCATGCTAGCAGGCCGGGGCATCTTGGCTTGGATCAGTTGCTGGACTGGATGTCCTCGATCAGGCTTTCCAGATCCGGGTTCGCTTTGATGAAGCCTTCGTAGACCGGGCCCATGGCATCCTGGAACGCCGCCGGATCCTTGACCTCGTTAATCATCGCGCCGGCCGCTTCGACCTTTTCGCGGCTTTTCATTTCGCGGTCGGCCCACAGCGCGCGCTGCTCTTTCGCGGCGTTTACAGCGGCTTCTTTCACGATGGCCTTGTCTTCGTCCGACAGACCGTCCCACGCGGCGGTGGACACGCACAGGCATTCGGGAATGATGAGGTGGTTGGTGATCGAGTAGTATTTCGCCACCTCGAAGTGGTTCGAGCTGTCGTAGGACGGATAATTGTTTTCCGCGCCGTCGATCACACCGGTCTTCAGCGACTGATAAACCTCGCCATAGGCCATCGGCGTCGCATTGCCGCCCAGCATGTCGACCATCTGGACGTAAAGGTCGTTGTTCATGACGCGGAACTTCATGCCCTTGACGTCGTCGGGTGTCTCGATCGCCTGCTTGGTGTTGTAGAATGACCGTGAGCCGCTGTCGAACCACGACAGGGCGACAAGCCCCTCTTCGGACAGCGCGTCCGAGAACCGCTGGCCGATCTCGCCGTCCATGACGACATGCATCTGATCGACGTCGCGGAAGATGAACGGCAGCGACAACACGTTTGTCGCGGGCACGATCTGGCCCATTGGGCCCATGTTGAAGTTCGCGAAATCCAGCCCGCCGTTGCGGACCTGTTCAATCGCGTCGGGCTGATCGCCCAGAACCGCGTTGTGGTAGACCTGCGGCTCGATCCGGCCCTCGGTCTTTTCTGCCACTTCCTTGGCAAAGCTCTCAAGTGCGATCGAGTTCGGATAATCCTCGGGGTGAATATTCCAGCCGCGCCAGCCCTCGGCCAGTGTGGGAACAGCGGTCAGGGCCGCAATGGCGCCGCTCATGGCGATCCGGGTCAAAGTCATTTTCGTCCTCCCATTTGGTCAGGCGGTATGTCCGCCGATACCGGTGGTATGGAGAATCATCATACAAGTTGTCAACACATATGATGCATGTCGTCATCATTTGACAAATTGGTCGCGATTCAGCTTATGGTCACACACGGAAGGATACTGGCATGGCTGAGACTACACAGAAACAAACTTCTCCTCGCGGCAGGCGCAATCTGGTGTCTGAAGTCACCGTGGGGCTGCGTGAGCGAATCGAGAATGGCGAATTCGACGTGGGCGACCGCCTGCCTTCCGAAGCACAACTGACCGAGGCGTATTCCGTGTCGCGCACCGTTGTCCGCGAGGCGATCGCCGCACTGCGGGCGGACGGCCTGGTCGAACCCCGCCAGGGCGCCGGCGTCTTCGTGCTAGAACCTTCGGCCGGCATCCAACGCCCTTTTCAGATCGTCGATGTGGACAAAATTTCCTCAATAATCGAGATGCTTGAGCTGCGGACCGCCGTTGAGATGGAGGCCGCCGCCCTGGCGGCCAACCGCAGATCTCCGGCGCAGGAAGAACAAATCTACGAAGCCGAGGCCGAAATTCGCGCCCTTGCCCGGAGGGGGGAAGCCACGACCGAGGCCGACTTCCGTCTGCACCGCGCGATTGCTGTGGCCGCAAACAACCCGCGCTTTGCCGAGTTCCTGGATCTCATGGGGCCATCGGTGATTCCGCGCTCGGCGCTGAAGGCCAGCGGCGGGCAGCGCAGCCCCGACAGTTACATCAACCTGATCTCGAACGAACACCGCGCCATTGCTGATGCGATTGCCGCGGGGGATGCGGATGCCGCACGCGAAGCAATGCGCCACCACCTGAAGGGAAGCCAGCAGAGATACCGGAACATGCTGCGCAATCCCTGAAATATATCATACAAGTTATTGACACTTGTCTGTCCTCTCGGGTAGCTCTGGTTCCGAACGGAACACCGGAGAACACAATGGACCCGCAAACCCTCAAGACTTCCCTGGGCTCAGGCCTTCTGTCCTTCCCCGTCACCCCCTTTGGCGTGAATGGTGCTTTCAACCGCCCGGTCTATGAAGATCATGTCGGTTGGCTGGCGGGTTATCCTGCAGCGACGCTTTTCGCCGCCGGCGGCACCGGCGAATTCTTTTCGCTGAAGCCTTCGGAAATCCCCGAAATCGTGCAGGCGGCCAAATCCAGCGCGGGCGATGTGCCGATCGTTTCGGGATGCGGATACGGCACCGAAATCGCGGTCGATATCGCCCAGGCGGCGGAAAAGGCCGGGGCCGACGGCATCCTGCTGATCCCGCACTACCTGATCGACGCGCCCCAGGACGGGCTTTACGCCCATGTCAAAAAGGTCTGCAAGTCCAT
>NZ_VCPC01000007.1 GCF_005938225.1 Arenibacterium halophilum | reverse complement strand
GGTGTAGAAGCCAGGGATGCCGCAACCGCCAGCACGCATGCGCTCGGCCAGGGTGCCCTGCGGGTTGAACTCAAGCTCCAGCTCGCCGCTGAGGTATTGGCGCATGAACTCGGCGTTCTCGCCGACATAGGAAGAGATCATCTTCCTGACTTGTCGGGTCTGCAAAAGGATTCCGATCCCGAAATCGTCGACGCCAGCGTTGTTGGAGGCGAAGGTGAGATCCTTCACGCCGCTCTCCTTGATGGCCTCCAACAGCAGTTCGGGGATGCCACAAAGGCCAAAGCCCCCAGCGGCAATCAGCATGTCATCGCGCAAAAGCCCGTCGAGGGCCTCGGATGCGGTGGCGTAGACTTTCTTCATGCGGCGACCTCCTTCAGTCCCAGTATCCTTCTGGCCTGGCTCCATGTGGCCACTGGGCGTTCGTATGTCTCGCAGAGCTCGACCACCCGGCGCACCAACGCTGCGTTAGATGGTGCCAGCGTGTTGCGATCAAGCCGGACATTGTCCTCAAGCCCCGTACGGGCATGACCACCGGAGGACACGGCCCAGTCGTTCAGCGTCGATTGCTGGGCACCTATCCCGGCCGCGCACCAAGGTGTGGCTTCTCCAAAAAGTCGCTTGACGGTCTTGATGTAGAAATCGAACACGTCGCGGTCGACCGGCATGGCGTTTTTCACGCCCATGACGAACTGCACATAGGGTGTGTCCTTGATCCGCCCGTCGGCATGCATCTTCGCCGCCT
Organism: Arenibacterium halophilum; assembly: GCF_005938225.1. GTDB lineage: Bacteria > Pseudomonadota > Alphaproteobacteria > Rhodobacterales > Rhodobacteraceae > Arenibacterium > Arenibacterium halophilum. The sequence goes on along the minus strand of NZ_VCPC01000007.1, from coordinate 118,798 downwards.
GAAAGATGTGGCTCAGATCGAAGGCCTCAATCTCCGGCTTCACCTCGTGCGCCTTCATCTCGGACGCGAGCCAGTCGACCAGATCGGGCGGGTTTTCATAGACCCGCGTGGGGAAGTTGTTCGACCCTACCGACAGGGACGCCATATCAGGTGCTAGCGGCAGCATGCCGCCGCGTGCGTGGCCTGCACCTGACCGACCGCCAGTGGAAAACTGGATGATCATGCCGGGGCAGTGTTTCTCCAACCCTTCTTTCAGGCGTGCGAACTTCTCGGGATCGGAGGACGGCGTCTCGTCATCGTTGCGTACATGGGCATGAACGATGGAGGCACCGGCCTCGAACGCTTCGTGCGTGCTTTCGACCTGTTCGGAGACGGTAATAGGGACTGCCGGATTATTGGCCTTGGTCGGCAAAGACCCAGTGATGGCGACACAGATGATGCAGGGATCAGACATCGAAGAACACCGTTTCGTTCTCACCCTGAAGCTGAATGTCAAAGCGGTAAGTGGGCAGGCCGTCCGTTTCACTGCGTTCGGCGATCAGGGTGGCGCGGCGGTGTTTCCATTCGATTAGATTTAAGACCGGGTCGGCGGTATTCGCTTGTGCCTCGTCTCCGAAGTACATTCGGGTGTTGAGCCCGATATTGATGCCGCGCGCGACGATCCAGAAGTTCAGGTGCGGGGCCTGTGTGCCCACGTTGCGGCCTTTGGTTGTCCCGGGCTTCACCGTTTCGAATGACCACTCACCCGTCTCGAAATCGGAAATGACCCGACCCCAGCCACGGAAGCCATCTTCGACGTCGCCACCGCCTTCGGGGTGGGCGTAGTGCCCCTCGGCATTGGCCTGCCATACTTCGAGCAGTACGTCTTTGATCGGTGCGCCCATGCCGTCGATCACGCGGCCTTCGACGCGGATGCGTTCGCCCTTCGCGTTCCGGCCGGTGATGTCGTGACCCAACTCCTGGCGGTAGATGTCAAATCCTGCGGCACCTGGTGCCAAGCCGATATGGACGTAGGGACCGGCGGTTTGGGAGGCGGATTCTTTCAGGTAGGCGAGTTCTTGAGGCATGTTTTTTCTCCTGTTGACGCGTTTCCGAACCGACAAACCGGTTCCCTTTTTTGCTGGAAACGCTTCAGTTCCCCTCCAGACGGTTTTCAAATAGTGTCGAGCGGCGACCGCGAAGCACGATGTCGAACTTGTAGGCAATGCTGTCGAGCGGGACTGTCGCGTTCAGGTCGAGCTTGGCGGTGAGTTGTTCGATGGCGCCTGTATCCGGGATCGTCTGCACAATCGGGCAGATCGGGATCAGCGGATCGCCTTCGAAGTAGCACTGGGTGATGAGTCGCTGCACAATGCCCGAGCCGAAGACCGAGACGTGGATGTGGGCCGGACGCCAGTTGTTGACCATGTTGCGCCAAGGATAGGCGCCAGGCTTGACTGTGCGGAAGAAGAAATACCCGTTGACATCCGTCAGGGTGCGCCCACAACCGCCGAAATTGGGGTCGATGGGGGCAAGGTAGGTGTCCTTCTTGTGGCGATAGCGCCCGCCTGCATTGGCCTGCCAGATCTCGACCAGCGTGTTCGGGACGGGACGAGCGTTTGCGTCCAAAACCCGACCGTGCAGAACGATCCGTTCGCCGATCGGGCTCTCATCGGCCTTGGCGTAGTTTGTCAGCAGATCGTTGTCGCCGGCGTCGATGTCATTGTGGCCAAAGCGCGGCCCGGTGATTTCAGAGACAGAATTCTGCAATGAGATCATCGAGTAGCGCGGGCTGCGCGCCACGGACGTCTTGTAGTTCGGCGTAAAGGCCGCGGGCTGTATGCTCCGGTCGCGTTGGTAGAATTCTCCGGGTTGGGTCATGTGGTCTCCTCCGTTTCGGCATAGGTCGCCTTGGCAAGCTTGATCGCGTGATTGGCTTTGGGCACACCGGCATAGATGGCGACATGCAGAAAGGCCTGGATGACGTCCTGCTTGCTCGCGCCGGTGTTGGCCGTCGCACGGATGTGCATCGGGATTTCCTCAAAATTGCCAGTCGCCGCCAGAAGCGCCAGCGTAAGCATCGAGCGTTCCCGGCGTGAGATCGTGTCATCGGCCCAGACCGTTCCCCAGGCCCCTTCGGTGATCAGGGTCTGAAACGGCAGATCGAAGGGCGTTTTGGCGGCCTCAGCACGGTCGACATGGGCATCGCCAAGCACAGAACGGCGGGTTTGCATGCCTCGATCAAAACGGTCGTCCAACATGTAATGCTCCTGTGCGTCAACTGTGGGGTCCAATTTACTTATAATTTTTGTTTTCGAATATTGATATTATTCGCCAAACTGATACCATTTTGTTTATGAATTGGGATACTCATCTCAGGCTGCGACACGTGCGTTGTTTTCTTGAAATCGCGCGCGCCGAAAGCGTTTCGGTTGCGGCAGACCGGCTCAACATCACACAACCAGCTGTCTCGCGGAGCTTGAGGGAGTTGGAGGATATTCTCGGGGCGCAATTGTTTGATCGCGCCGGACGGGGCTTGCGATTGAACGAAGCCGGACGGATGTTTCAAAGCCATGCAGCGGCCTCAATGACGGAACTCATGCGTGGGTATGATCGGCTGGTAAAGGAAGGGGGTGCGACGATCCGGCTTTCGGTGGGAGCCTTGCCGACCGCATCCACAGATCTGCTTCCCCGGGCGGCCCTTCGATTTCGCGAGGAAGCTCCGAATGTCCGGCTCCACATCCTGACCGGGCCAAACTGGCTGCTATTCAACCAGCTGCGCGACGGAACACTCGATCTTGTCGTAGGACGAATGCCGGAAGGCGAAACGTCATCAGGCGTGACATTCCAGCAGCTTTATATCGAAGATGTCGTGCTGGTTTGCCGCCCGGACCACCCAATCATTGCCGCGAGCAACCCCGAAGTGGAAATCAGACGATTCCCTCTTATTCTTCCGCCCAAGGGTGCCGTGATTTTCAGTACAGTTGACCGATATCTGTCCAGCATCGGTTTGCCCGAGATGCGCGGTGATATTGAAACCGTCGCGCTGCCTGCAGGAAGAAAGATTGTCCAGTCCTCCAACATGCTCTGGTTCATTTCGCGTGGGGTAGTGGCAGAGGAAGTGAGGCTGGGAACACTGATTACTGTGGACCTTGCCTCACCGCTCTTATCCGGGCCTGTGGGCATCAGCGTTTCGCGCTTCGCCCCGCTTAAGGTTGAACGGAATGTGCTCGCAGATTGCCTTAGAGCATCCACCGACGAGCTTGTCGCCCTCCAGATGCGCCCCGGATCGCAGCGTCACTGTTGATGCTGTGGCTTCGCGACGACGTTGAGGGGTCAATTGTGTCCGCCTTCCAAAGAGGACACAATCTATCACTAATAATGCGGTGCCGTTCAGTCAGATCGGACGCCTAAGAACTGCCTCGGAAACGCAAAGCGCGGTTGGGAAAAACAGTTTGCAGCAGTCCAACTTCAATCAGAGCTTCACGTCAGTATAGCAATCGCAAGAGAACCAACGTGATCGATGGGAACATGACCAAGATCGCTGTCCGAATCAAATCGGACATAATGAATGGGACGACACCCTTGAACGTCGACGAAAGTGGCGTCTCGTTCGCCATTGAATTGATCACAAAAAGGTTCATACCTACCGGCGGCGTTATCAACCCCACTTCGACAACAATGAGGACTAAGATTCCGAACCACAGAGCAAATTCCTCGGAACCCAATCCATAGTCGAGCACTGTAACAATCGGGAAAAAGATCGGGATGGTAAGAAGAATCATGGACAAGGAATCCATAACGCATCCTAGTACCAGGTAAATACACAGAATAAGAACCAGCACTGCCCACGGGTTTAATCCCAATTCTACGACCCAGTTTGCGAGCTCTACAGGAACATGGCTCAGCGCCAAGAAGCCATTATAGATACTAGCGCCGAAAACAATAAAGAAAATCATTGCGGTAGCTGACGCAGTCGAGAGAATTGATTCAATAAGAGTCTTCCAAGTAAGCCCACCATTAACGAGTGCAAGTAGCCCTGTTCCGGCTGCTCCGACCGCTGCCCCCTCAGTCGGCGTAAACCAACCGGAATAGATACCCCCTACAACTGCAAGAAATATTACAAGAACCGGCCAAACATCTAAAAGAGAACGAAACCTTTCTTTGTAGGGAGCACGTTCACGCGACCCTGCGGAATCGGGAAAGATCCGAACATAGATTGAGATAGCGATAATATAGCCAACCGCTGCAAGTAGCCCTGGTACAAACGCCGCGACGAATAGTTTTGCAATATTTTGCTCAGTCAGGATGGCATAAATAACAAGGACAAACGACGGAGGGATGAGAATTCCTAGTGTTCCGCCAGCCGCCAACGTACCAGTGGCCAGCTTTCCAGAGTATCCATATCGGCGTAGCTCTGGCAGGGCCACTTGACTCATTGTGGCTGCCGTGGCCAAAGACGATCCACAGATCGAACCAAAACCGGCACAAGCTCCGATAGCAGCCATCGCAACCCCGCCTTTCTTATGCCCCATCCAGGTTTCAGCCGCTTTGAACAGCGCTTGTGACATGCCGCCCAAAGTGGCGAACTGTCCCATAAGCAAAAACAAAGGCACAATCGATAGTGAATAACTGGAAAAAGTCGAGTACGTCTCATTTTTCATCTTGGACATGATGGGTAGCCAACTTCCGGTGACCAAGTATGATCCGACAAATCCAGCTATCAACATCGACAAGCCGATGGGAATACGTAGAAAAATCATGATCAGCAGAACAGGAAACGACCATATTCCGATTTCAAGGATACTCAATGAACTGCTCCTGAACCAAGGTTGGTGTTAGTTTTTCCGGTCAGCAACTCGACAGCTCTGACTATCACGAGGTAAATCGCCACGACACAGGCCACGACCATTGCAGAAAAGCAGGCCGCATAAGGCCACCACGTTGGCATTTCCAGGATAAAGGTGGTGTCGCCATACCGGAGCTTGCTGGCCATTCCGTCCCATAGTTTCCAGGTCATAACGAATATGGCCAAAGCCATCAGTGTCTCAGCAATAAGATTGATCCAACGATTTATCCTTGCTGACAGGATATTGGTGAACAGATCGACGGTCGCATGCCCTCGTTGGACCTGACACCACGGGAGAAAAGCACACACAGCAAAGCCGACACCGGCCTCGACAAGCTCAAAATCTCCTTTGATAGGGCCTAGTCCGACACCAATCAGCGAGCGCCCGATAATGGACGTACATGTCAAAACAGTAATACCGAGCAAAACAATGCCACCCAGTATCGCCACTGTTTTCGCCAGTTGCTCAAAAAATCGATCTACCGTCATTTGCACCCCTCCCATCGGCGTAAATATGAATTTCAAGAACCGGCTCACGGAGAAAGTCCGGTCAATATCATATGCCAAACTGTTGTAATCAGGTGCGTCGCCGCACCTGATTACAACGCAACAGCTTATTGTTATTATTGCGCAGCGGTGTATTTCGCGATGAGTGCTTCCGCCTCGGCGATCAAAGCCTTCCCGTCATAGCCCTTAGCATCCATATCCATTGCCCAATTGTCATAGACAGGCTGTGCAGCTTCCCTCCAAATAGCGGTTTGCTCAGCATCTAGAACCACTAGTTGGTTACCAAGAGTTGCTGCGGCGGCCTTGCTGGGTGCTACGTTTGCTTCTTGAACTGAACCAGCAAATCCCGAAAACTCAATGTCAGAATTGTCGTCAATCACTTTTTGCAAATCGGCGGGAAGGGAGTTGTACGTATCTTTGTTCATGGCGAACAAGAAAGTCGCAGTGTAAAGTGCATTCCCGGTAAATTCAGTATGGTTATGAACCAACTCTGGCACCTTTAGACTGCTTACAACGCCCCAAGGCAATGTAGCGGCGTTGATCACGCCTTTTGAAAGGGACTCGGGCACCGCTGGGACCGGCATTCCAACTGGAGAAGCCCCAAGTTCTTCGAGCAGCATGTTAACTGTCCGAGAGGCCCCCCGAATTTTCATGCCATTCAGATCCTCCAAAGAATTGATGGGTTTGTCCGAGTGAAAAAGCCCAGCATCATGCACCCAAGCCCCCAATACATGCACATCCTTAAATTCATGATCAAGCATCGTTGAATTGACCATGCTCCAAAATGCGCGCGACCCGACTTCCGCATTTGGCAGAATGAAAGGAAGTTCAAAAACTTCAGTTCGCGGGAACCGACCAGGCGTGTAGCCGATTACTGTCCAGATAATGTCGACTGCACCGTCTGTGACTTGTTCGATCAACTCAGGGGGACTGCCACCGAGTTGCATTGAAGGATAGCGTTCAATCTTGATCCGACCGCCAGAGTCCCGCTCCACGTTGTCAGCCCATACGTCCAGCACGTTTTTGGGCACGTGGGCCTGGGCAGGTAAGAACTGGTGCAGTTTGAGGGTGAACTCTTGCGCCGTAGCGCCAGTACCTGACACCAATGCTCCAGCCACCCCGACAACAGCCGCAAGTACAGCCGACCTAAACGAAATTTTCTTCATGGTTCCTCCCAGTTTGATTTTGCTCTTCGGCGACCGCCATTCGTGTTGACAACGCTCCGAGCGCTTCATGCTATTGTTCGATTTTCGAACATGTTATCTATAGCGAACACTATTGATTCCGAGAACGGTTGTCAATGCAGTCAACCTGACAGGGATGTGGCTCAGTGATACGCCAAAGTGAGGACATGCTCGGCATCGCTGTACGGCTCTGGTATTTTTGGCAGATGCGACTTCTAGTATTAATAGTAAACTAATGATAAATATTATATAATTTTCCGATTCAGTCCGCAGGTCTAGACGTCGGTGCGGTAGAGTTAAGCGTTCCGGCGCAGGCTCCCGACTGCGATCTCAGATCCATCACGATCGAAAACCTTCAGCTTACAGCGCGCGTGTGCCCAACTGCGCGCGACCGTGATCGGCGCGCCGCCCTTGCGCGAGGGTCGTGTCAGTCGGTCGTAGCCTGCATATCCGTCAAGCTGCAGAATACAGTCGAATCCCTGCGATATCTGCTCGGCATGGACCTCGAGGCAGCGTGGCTGTAAAGTGAAGATCCCGCTATGCGGGTTATCGTCGCCTCGTTCCCTGTCATCACGCACCAAGGCCCAGAAGTAGCCAGTCTTGGCCCGGCCACGGCCCGGGTTCAGGACAGGTGCCGCGGTCTCGCCATGAAGGGCTTTCCGGATGGCATAAGATGCTCGATTAGTCGATCAATCACAGGGCCGAGGTAGAAGGTTGCGGTGCCGTGCCCGAGTTGGATCACGACCGCGCTTTGAGTGATCGGGATCACCACCTCCTGCGCCGGCATCTCCGGCTTTGTCCTTTCTTGGCGGCCTTACGGACGACGAGGGGTGCGAAGACCTGATCGTCACTTTCGGCGGCGGGCAGAATCAGCTTGCTTTGATCGACCAGACACCACCATCTTGAAAGTGGGTTCGGATAAGTGGCATACCATTCTACCACGGAACACTTGCTTGCGGCCGGCTCCAACGTCCCGGCCTACGCGCGAGCCTTGGCGGCATCGGTCCACCGCCAATGACCCGGCGCGTAAAACTCGACGCCTAACGAGATGGGAACATCGCCTACTTTGCCATAGAGATGACGGAGAAGATGTGTTACTCCCCAAAAGCTTGGCATTCGGATTCTTGTTTTGCCTCAGACTTTTGAGTAGTTGTTTGAAGCTCGAACTCTAATAGGTAGACAAATCCCAATGACCGATGATGAAAGCTCCCCGCAACCTGCATCTTCGAAAGATCGCGCCCCAGAAGGCATGGCTGGCCTGGCCAAGGGCTTGGCGATTATCGAGGCCTTCGGGTCAAGTCATGAACATCTTACGGTCGCAAGCGCAGCGGCCGTCGCTGGGATCTCACGCGCCAGTGCGCGGCGATGTTTACTGACCCTTACGGATGCCGGATATCTATTTAGACAAGGGTCAAAGTATAGACCAACTCCTAGAATGCTGCGACTCGGCGCTGCCTACTACGAGTCTGCATCATTACCGCAACTGGCAGAAACATATCTCGAAGCAGCACGTGATAGGTTGAATGAATCAATCTCACTGGCAATTCTCGAGGACGGTTACGCTGTGTTTGTTGCCCGCGTCGAAGCGGAACGGATAATCTCTAGCCTCGCCAAATTGGGCGGTCGATTGCCAGCATACGCGTCTGCGACGGGTCGCGTACTGTTGGCAGCGCAATCTATAAAAACGCTCGACGAGTACTTGGACACAACTAAGCTTCTCAAACTCACGCCCGCAACAATAGTAGATAGAGAGCGGCTTCGCGAACGCATTGAAAAGGTAGGACACGATGGCTACGAAATTACTATCAACGAGTTGGAGGAAGGCATGGTTTCCATGGCTGTGCCTGTAATGGACAACCATCAAAATACAGTGGCTGCAATGAGTATGAGTGCCTCCAGTGCCAGAATTTCCACAAATCAATTGCGGAAGGATTTCCTACCAATTTTGCAAATTTTTGCGAGCAGGCTTTCGCAATCACTCTGAGCAGTCACTCTTGGAATTTCTGTTAGACGTCCTAGAACTTTCCAACCCATGGCAACTCACCTGAGACATGAGTCGGGTGTAAGACACAATCACACTGCCATTTTAGACAAACCCGGAATATTCATAGAAAGTCTGAAAAACCTCGCGCACTGAGCGGCATGGGGTAGAGTTGCGGGGACGATAGAGGTACCCGCCGATGCCCAAGCAGCCCGCCTTTCCAGGCCTCCGCCAATCGATGAAGAAGAAACAGACGCGGCGTGAGAAGTTCCTCGCGGAGATGGATGCGGTTGTGCCGTGGCTGCGGTTGTTGACGCTGATTGCTCCGCACTACTCGAAGGTCGGACCAAAGGGTGGACGGCCGCCGATGCCGCTGGAAACGATGCTGCGCATATACTTCCTCCAGAACTGGTATGCGCTCAGCGACCCGATGGCCGAGGAGATGCTGTATAACAGTGACGCCATGCGCCAGTTCGTGGGCATTGAGCTTGGGGACGACCGCATCCCGGACGAGACGACGATCCTGAATTTCCGCCACCTGCTGGTGACGCATCAGCTGACCGAAAAGCTGTTTGTCGAGGTGAACACTCACCTTGCCGATCAGGGTATCACGCTTCGCTCCGGCACATTGGTGGATGCGACGATCATCGATGCGCCGTCCTCGACCAAGAATGAGGCGAAGGCGCGCGATCCTGAGATGTCGTCGACAAAGAAGGGTAACGACTGGTATTTCGGAATGAAGGCGCATGTTGGCGTCGATGCTCAGAGCGGCATCGTGCACAGCTTGGAGACCACGACGGCCAAGACCCATGACAGCCAGGTCTGGGACGACCTTCCACACGGCAAAGAGACATCGGTCTGGGCTGGCAAGGGGTATATCAGCGCCACGCGAGAGACGGCATTCTCCGGGGTCGGCAAGTTCTGGGGTGTGATGCGCAAGGCACCAAGGGGCAGTGGACTGCACCCCATCAATGAAGACATCAACCGGATCATCGCCAAGGTGCGGGCCCGGGTTGAACATCCCTTCCGGGTGATCAAGCGCCAGTTTGGCTACATCAAGACCCGTTACCGTGGTCTCGCCAAGAACCGCGCGCAGCTCTTTACGCTATTCGCCCTAGACAACTTGTTTCTTGTTCGACGAAAGCTGATGGCATGAGGCGGACTCTGCCCAAAAACAGTGGCGTGGAGCCTCAGGGCTGCCGATTCTGTCGCTACGAGCCCAAAATCCGTCCCCGTCTGCAAAATCAAAACCCGATTGCCCGTAAATCGGGGCAGCCCAGACGGTAGATCAGACGTTCCTCATATCCTATCCAACAGCAGAGAGGAGTTTTGGAATGGCATTGTCAAGCAATTGCCTTTTTACGCTTTCTGTCAATTTTCCATCTTGCTGGAATGCACCCGCGGCGGTGCCAAGCCGGATGTGCTGAGAAATTACATTCGCTCCAAGAGTAACGAATAACTGTTGGAGAGCAGGATGCCCACGAACAGACCCGACTCCGCGCGAAGAAGCCCCGCAAATGGCAACAGGTTTGCTTTTGAACGCAGTGTCGTCCGGTCCACTTGTGAGCACTAACCATCCAATCAAATTTCGTAATATCGATGAATATGCGCCAGTGTATTCATCTGAACCTATGAAAAACCCATCATGTGCCCGCAGCAACTCGCGGAACTTGATCACTTGCTCCGGCACTTCGGCTGTTGTCGCGCTCGCCCCATCAACGTTCGGCGCATCAAAATCTGCAAGATCAACGAGCGTAACAGAGATCCTACTAGGCTCGCATGATTGCCCAAGTTCCGCCGCTGATTGCGCCAGTTTAGAATTGACCGATTCTTTTCGGCTACTTCCCGCGAAAAACAATAGCTTGCTCATATCCGGTCTCCAACATTTCTGGACAAGTTAGACATCTTTGGCGTTTCGGAGCGCAAAGCCCACTTAGGTCCGCCCTAGAGCCGACCTCCGGGTCGGTCTGTCTCGCCCATCGCGTCTCCCGCCCCAGTTCAAAGAGGTCTTGACACCAAAATATGCTCGTGTAAAGACTAAAAGTACGATATTCGAAACTTGTTCGCTATTCGAACGTCAACATAAATGGGAGACACACTGGTGGCAACTCTTGAAGAAACTGAGGCAAAACGCCCAACGTGGTCCACTGAAGACGGGGCCTCGCGTGTTCCTTATTGGATTTTTCAGCGTCAAGATATTTTGGAAGCGGAGAATAGGAAGCTATTTCACGGCCCTGTGTGGAACTTCCTATGCTTAGAGGCCGAGCTCAGAGAAGCCGGAGACTTCGTGGCCGTTTCTGCCGGAGAAACTCCCGTCATCGTAACTCGCGATAAGGACGGAGAGTTGTATGCTTTCGAGAATCGCTGCGCGCATCGTGGTTCGTTGCTAGCCCTGGAAGATCGAGGAAACGTTAAAGACTTCACCTGCGTCTATCACGCATGGACACACAGTCTTCAGGGCGATTTGATCGGGGTTGCCTTCAAGGATGGAATCAAGGGCTGTGGTGGTATCGCCGATGATTTCAAAATGGAAAACCAGGGGCCTCGCAAAATGCGGGTGTCAGTCCTGCATGGGCTGGTCTTCGGAAGTTTCGACGAAAATGTTGATGACATCGAAGACTATCTCGGTGAAGCCGTCCTAGAGCGTATCGAGCGTGTTCTAGGTGGACGGAAACCGGTTGTCTTGGGGCGTTTCACCCAAATCCTTCCCAACAACTGGAAGCTTTACGTCGAAAACACTAAGGACAGTTACCATGCGAGCATCCTTCATACCTTCTTCACGACTTTCGAGCTTAATCGTCTGTCGCAAAAGGGAGGAATTATCGTCAATGAAACAGGTGGATGTCATGTCAGCTATTCGTGTGTGGATCACGGCGAGACGCTGGATGATGATCAGAAGAATGCCTACAAAGACGAGAATATTCGATCAGATTCCGATCTCAGTCTGACTGATATGTCGCTCTTGGCGAGCTTCAAGGAATACGACGATGATATTACTCTTCAAATCTTGTCCGTATTTCCGAACTTCGTTTTGCAACAGATCCAAAACTCGATTGCGGTACGTACGGTTCTGCCCAAGGGCACGGACAGTATGCATCTGAAATGGACCTATATCGGGTTCGAGGACGACACACCGGAGCAACGCAAAACGCGTCTGAAGCTGTCCAACCTGATCGGACCGGGCGGGTATGTTTCGATGGAAGATGGGTGTATCGGGAACTTCGTTCAACGCGGAACAAAGGGAGCGCCTGACGAGCGCGCTGTTCTCGCGATGGGCGGACATTCAATCGAGACAGGAACAGATCGCATTACCGAGGCCGCCATTCGTGGGTTCTGGACCGAATATCGTGGGAGGATGGGCCTGTGAACGACTTCAAGAAAATAGCAGAGCTGACAAACCTCATCGGGATGGTTCAGGCACGGTATGCCTACGCGATTGACGACGGTGATTTCTATGATTGGCCAACGTTCTTTGTCGATGACTGCTTTTATCAGATCACGTCTGCTGACAACTTTGCCCAGGGTCTGGAGGCCGGATTGATGTGGCTGGACAGCAAGGCGATGCTGCATGACCGCATTTTGTCGCTGCTGGAGGCAAATGTTTACGAACGGCATTCGTACCGGCACATTCTCGGACAACCTCATATTTCGAGCATTGAGGGTGACGAGGTAGAATCCGAAACCTCGTTCATGGTGGCAAGAATTACCCGTGAGGGCCCGACCGACCTGTATGCGACGGGGCGCTATGTTGATCGGTATAAAGTCACAGAAAGCGACGCGAAGATCATGAAGCGCATTGTCGTTCTTGACAGCAGCTATGTCGATACACTGCTCGGGTTTCCACTGTGACAAGCGCAAATACCAAGCCGGTGCTGGTAACCATTGGTGACCCCAATGGCATTGGTCCGGAAATTGCGGTCAAAGCAGCGGCGACATTGCACGAAGATCCTCGTTATCGGCCTGTTTTGCTGGGGGACGACTATATCGTTGCTCCCCTCGCAGACGCCCTCGGATTTGGCCTGCAAACCGATCGTTCCAAGTGGGGTAGCACGGCGAAAACGATCGATCTGTTTGTCATCAATGCAATGCCTCCTGCGAATTACGTACCCGGGACCGTTAATGCCGCTGCCGGGCGGGCCACCGTTTCCTATGTCGAAGCGGCCTTGGCGTTGCTTGCCGACGGAGCCGGTCGAGGAGTTATCGGGTGCCCCCATTCCGAAACGGCAGTAAATGCCTCTGGGCGTGTCTTTTCAGGTTATCCGAATTTGCTGTCGGAATTGTTGAAAACCGGGCCCGACAGCGTCTTCCTGATGTTGGTTGGCGGGGGGCTACGCGTCGTACACGTTACGCTTCACGAAGGGATCAACAGCGCGTTAAGGCGGTTAAACTCGGAACTGATTGAGAAGGCCGCGCTTGCCGCTGATTCCGCCCTGCGCGACTTGGGAGTGGCGAAACCGCGCGTTGGAGTGTTTGGAATCAATCCACATGCTGGCGAAAACGGCCTGTTCGGCGACGAGGACAACCGTATCGTCGCCCCTGCGATCCAAAAACTGCGGGAGCAAGGCGTCGATGCACACGGCCCCGAGGGCGCCGACACAATGCTGGCCCGTGACGGGTTCGATGCATATGTCGCGATGTATCACGATCAAGGGCATATTCCCGTCAAATTGCTGGCAGGGAGAAAAGCGTCGGCACTGTCGATCGGGGCTGACACCCTATTTTCCAGCGTTGGGCACGGCGCGGCCTTTGATATTGCGGGCAAAAACTGCGCAGACCCTGAGGCTGTCATTCGAGCAATAAAACTGGTTGGAGGGGCAAAATGATCTATCAAATCTCTGTCACAGGCGAAGACATCGCTTTTGAATGCACCGAGGATGAAACCGTTTTGGATGCGGCCGAACGTGCCGGCTTCGCGATCCCTTATTCTTGCCGAAAAGGCGTCTGTTCATCATGCGAAGGTGGTATTACATCCGGCGAGGCTGCCGTTCGTGGGCAGGGTACCTGCGTCGGGCCTGCCGAAGGTGTGTTTTTGTGCCAGGCCAGACCTCGCTCGGATCTTGAAATCGACCCGAAAAGTATCAAGAAAGTTGAACCCGTTTCTCGCAAGACATTCGAGGCCAAAGTTCGAAAAATTGGGCATCCCGCTTCTGACGTGTCAGTCATTAGTTTGAGGTTCCCAATTGGCAACCGATCCGTCTTTCAGGCTGGTCAGTACCTAAGTGTGCTAATGCCCGACGGCGATAGCAGAAACTACTCGATGGCCAATCCACCCCATCAGAACGATGGTATTGAATTGCACATTCGCCACGTTCCTGGCGGGAAGTTTTCTCAAACGGTTCTTGCCAACCTTGAAAAGGGGGCTGTTCTTTCCGTCGAGCTTCCTTTTGGCAATTTCACCTTGAATGAAGATACAGATAAGCCCGCGATCCTGATCGCAACGGGAACGGGATTTGCCCCGATCAAATCGATCGTCGAACACCAAATCAAGCAAGGTGGCTCGCGTCCAATTCATCTTTATTGGGGTGCGAACACCGAAGCCGATCTCTACCTGCGCTCTCTTCCAGACAAATGGGCCGAAAAGCACGAGTGGTTTACGTTTACGCCCGTTCTTTCGGATCCTCCGGACACATGGAATGGTCGGACCGGCTTCGTACATAAGGCGGTCCAATCGGACCATCCGGATATGTCGAGCCTAGAGGTTTATGCTTGTGGCGCCCCAATGATGATTGACGCCGCAAAAAAGGATTTTTGCGCCGCCTCCAAGCTCGACAAGGCGGCCTTCTACAGCGATGCGTTTGTGCCCTCGGGCGAACCAACAGGCGATATGCCTGCATAGGCAGAAGCCACAGGGACGAGCGTCACAACTTACAAGTTCGTCAAGGCTAATTTCCAAGGGAGGAGTATGCCGTGAAATTTCAACAGCAACCTGAGAGCAGATCTCAATCATATCCAGTACCGGTTGAAGGTGTTGCTTCGCTCGACTTTGACCCCTACGCATCAGAGGTGCTTAGGGATCCATATCCGCATTATGAAATGATGCGCGAGGCGGGGCCAATCGTCTGGCTGAAAAAATACGGGGTTTATGCGGTGACGCGGTACGATAGCGTACGCAAAGTGTTGACCGATCCGGAAACATATTGCTCCAGTGCCGGCGTCGGCCTTACCAATTTTCACACCGAAGAACCTTGGCGGCAACCAAGTATCATACTGGAAGTTGATCCGCCCGAGCATACCAAGACCAGAGCCGTCTTCACACGTATTCTTTCACCCCGCGCATTGAAAAAACTGACTTCCACATTCGAAGCTCAGGCGGAGCTGATGGTTGATCGGATGATTGAAAAGGGTGTTTGCGACGGCGTTAAGGACTTGGCAGACGCGTTCCCGATCAAAGTTTTTGGAGACGCGGTTGGTGTGCCAAAGGACGGACGGGAGCATCTTCTGCCCTATGGCGATATGGTCTTCAACGCGTTTGGCCCCGCCAATGATCGTTTCAAAGAATGCCTCGCAAATCTGGGGCCTGCGACGGAATGGATTACCAATGCTTGCCAACGCGAAAACCTGACTTCGGACGGATTTGGCGCAGAGCTTTATGCTGCAGCTGATGCGGGCGATATTTCGCATGAAGATGCGGGAATGCTCGTGCGCACAACTCTCTCGGCCGGATTGGACACGACAATTTTCACAATGGGGAACGCGCTCGTCAATCTGGGCCGCAACCCAGACCAATGGGCCGTGTTGCGCGATGACCCGAAAAGAGCGCGTGCGACAATTGAAGAAGTACTGCGCTATGACAGCACCTTCCACTCTTTCTATCGCACGACCACAACGGAAACCGAACTGGAAGGCGTTCCTTTGGCAAGGGAACAAAAGGTACTGGTTTTTGTTGCGTCAGCAAATCGCGATCCGCGTCATTGGGCGGATCCCGACCGCTTTGACGTATTGCGCAAAGCCACGGGCAACATGGGCTTCGGAGCAGGGATTCATGGCTGTGCAGGTCAAATGATTGCGCGGATGGAAGGCGAAATCGCTTTGCGAACTTTGGCATCCAAAGTCGAATCAATTGAACTGTTGGGGGAACCGATTCTGCATTTCAATAACACCGTACGCGGATACACCAGCATGCCAATGCGCGTGACGGCCAAAAAACACTAAGGGAGGGCGACATGCCTACGATCACCTATGAACTCGCCGACGGGACCAGAACGGATATCAAAGTGGATGTCGGAGCAAATGTAATGCGCACCGCCATTGACGCCGATATTCCCGGCATTGTGGCCGAATGCGGCGGAGCAGCGATGTGCGCAACCTGCCATGTATATCTTGAAAAGGATTCAGCCTCGGCATTCACCGCGATAAGCGACGTCGAGGAGGAAATGCTGGAGTGCGTTGCGGAAGATCGCCAGCCGGAAAGCCGACTGAGTTGCCAACTCTACGTTCCTGAAGGGATAGAGCAAGTCATTGTTCGGTTGCCCAAAACCCAAGGCTGAATGTTCTGCATTCCCGGTGAGAAAGAATAGGAAGACCCCATGAACACCAAGAAAAAAGTGGCGATTGTAACTGGTGGCGCAAGCGGTATTGGCTTTGCGTTCACGCGAAGCCTTGCTGACGCAGGATACGCCGTTGTCATCGCAGATATGGCCGGAGCGGATGAAGCTGCCAATAGACTTAAAAGCGAAGGCTTTGATGTGATCGGCGTTAAGGCCGATGTCGCTAACGTAGACGACACAAACGCGATGGTTGCCGCGGCGGTCGACAATTTTGGCGGCCTGGATTTGTTGGTGAACAATGCGGGTATTTTCACCTCGCTGAAGCTAAAGCCATTTGACCAAATTGAACCCGCTGAATGGATGAAAGTGATGGAGGTCAATACGCTCGGCCCATTTCTTTGTGCCAAAGCGGCGCTCCCAGAACTACGTAAGAGTACGGCCGGCAGGATCGTGAATATCGCGTCAACGTCGCAACTTAAAGGTGCTCCGTTCATGCTGCACTACACGTCTAGCAAAGGAGCTGTTGTGTCTTTTACCCGCGCCTTGGCGCGTGAATTGGGCAAAGACAACATTACAGTGAATGCTATTGCGCCTGGATTTACGCTCAGCGACGGAGTGCTTGCAACTGGCATGGAAGAAATCATGGGCGACGTGGTCAGGAAGTCCAGCCGCTCCATCCCGCGCGATCAGGTACCGGGTGATCTGACTGGCGCGCTGCTCTTTCTTGCCAGTGATGGCGCGGCATTCATTACCGGACAGACCGTCGCCGTAGATGGCGGGAGCTACTTCCTGTGACCCGGTCGTATGCTTCACTGTCCATGTATATTGACGGCCATTTCATAGGGGCCGATGATCGGGATGGAGAGCCGGTTTATAACCCGGCCAACGGACAAGTTGTCGGCCAGTTGCCCCATGCCATGCCCGAAGATCTGGATGCAGCCATTGCTGCGGCGGATCGTGCGTTCCAAACGTGGCGCTGGACGTCACCCTTAGAACGCAGCCGTATTCTGCGCAGCGTTGCGGGTATGATCCGAGATCGGGTCGAGGATATCGCCTATAGCCTCACAATGGATCAGGGCAAGCCGCTGACCGAAGCCAGAATGGAAGTCATGGGGGCCGCGGATCATGCAGAGTGGCACGCAGAGGAATGTCGCCGCATCTACGGGCGCGTCATCCCGCCGCGTGATCCAAGCGTCCGCCAGACTGTTATTCGCCAGCCTGTTGGCGTCTGTGCATCATTCTCGCCTTGGAATTATCCACTCAATCAGGCGCTTCGCAAAATCTGCGCCGCTTTGGGATCGGGATGTACGATTATCCTCAAGGCCTCCGAGGACGCACCAAGCGCCGTCGTTGCGCTGGCGCAAATGTTTCATGACGCGGGCTTGCCAGCGGGGTGCCTCAATGTCGTTTGGGGCGTGCCTGCTCAGATATCGGAGCATCTCATCAAGTCACCTAACGTGCGCAAAATCTCATTTACCGGGTCAATCCCCGTTGGAAAACATCTAGCGGCAATGGCTGGGGCGCATATGAAGCGCGTCACAATGGAACTGGGTGGGCATTCTCCGGTTCTGGTGTTCGATGATGCCGATATTGACAAGGCCGCGACCCTTTTGGCCGGTTATAAAGGGTTGAACGCAGGTCAAGTGTGTATGTCGCCAAGCCGGTTCTACGTCCATGAAAGCGTGGCCGAAGAATTTGGCGAAAAATTTTCCAAAGCCTTTGGAACGCGCGTAGTCGGAGACGGCATGGACAGTGCCACGACAATGGGCCCGCTAGCCCATAACCGACGTGTGAGCGCGATGACCGAGTTTGTTTCCGACGCAACCGCCAAAGGTGCAAGTATATTGACCGGCGGCAAGGCCATGTCAGGCCCAGGTAACTTCTTTCCGCCGACCGTGTTGATGAATACGCCTGACACGGCAAATATCATGCGCGAAGAACCTTTTGGACCGGTCGCTCCTATCACAACCTTCAGTGATGTGGATGAAGTGCTTTCCCGAGCAAACGCGTTGCCGTTCGGGCTTGCCTCCTATGTCTTCACCCAATCGCTCCGGACCTCGCACTATGTAGCCTCAAGGCTCGAAGCGGGCATGGTGAACGTCAACCACTTTGGCATCGCATTGCCAGAGACACCTTTGGGAGGCGTCAAGGACAGCGGTATGGGCAGCGAGGGCGGCAGCGAGACCTTTGACGCCTATCTTGCCACCAAGTTTATCTCCGAGACGACAGCATAGGAAACTGACATGAAAAAGAAGATACTCATTGTCGGTGCGGGGCAGGCCGCGTGCTCTCTTGCCGGAAAGTACAGACAGCAAGATAGCGAGGCTGCGATTACGATAGTGGGCGAAGAGCGTTATCTTCCCTATCAGCGCCCACCGTTGTCAAAAAAATATGTAACCGGGGAAATGAGTGTCGAGAGTTTGTTCCTTCGCCCCGAGGCTTGGTATCAAAAGAACGATATCTCCCTTCTCTCGGGCCACCGTGTCGTGCGTATTGTTAGAAAATCCAAGCAGGTCCAACTCGATGACGGGCGCGTTCTGGACTATGACAAGCTGGCCCTGACAACGGGCACGCGTCCCAGAGCCTTGCCAAACGAGATGGGCGGGGAGCTCAAAGGTGTCTATGTCGTTCGTGGCATCGACGATGCGAACGCTTTTGCAGCCGAAATTGCTTCGGGGCGGCGTGCCTTGGTGATCGGCGGCGGCTATATCGGGCTGGAAGCGGCCGCCGTGCTGAGAAATAAAGGTCTTCAGGTGCGGGTCGTCGAGATGGCCGACCGCATCTTGCAACGCGTTGCCTGCGCCGAAACATCAAACTACTTTCGACAGCTCCACCACGAAAACGGCGTGCAGATTGACGAAGCTCTTGGCGTAAAGCGTCTCGTCGGTAACAATGGCCGCGTGGCGGGCGCTGAGTTTTCTGACGGCAGCGCTATGGAAGTTGATTTCGTGATTGTTGGCGTCGGTGTCGTGGCCAATGACGACCTGGCCCGAGATGCCGGCCTGAACGTGGATCAGGGAATCCTTGTCAATTCCTTCGGACAGACGAATGACAAAAACATATACGCCGCTGGTGACTGCACGCGGTTTGAATATCTGGGCCAGATGGTGCGGCTAGAATCCGTTCAGAATGCAGTAGATCAGGCCGAGTCTACGGCATCGAATATGGCAGGGTTTGCAACTCCATATACTCCCTACCCATGGTTTTGGTCGGATCAATTCGATGTAAAGCTACAGATTGCAGGGCTAAATCAAAGTTATACGGACACCGTTACACGAGTTGGAACAAAACCCGGCAGCCTGTCTGTGTGGTATTTCGCAAAAGAGCGGCTGGTCTCCGTCGACGCGATGAATGATCCTCGGACATTCATGACTGCAAAGAAAATGTTCTCGTCAAATCAATTGGCGAGCGTCGAGCAGATCAGGGATCCTGACTTTGACCCAAGGTCCGTCTTGGGCGCATAACCAAGGCGATCCTTGGGCAAATCGCTTGTGGGAAGGTGAAGCATCATATGAAATCGGCTCTTGTTTCGGAAGTACGGATTGGAACACCGGTCCCATTCGGGCCAAACAACGCGAGCAGTGCTATCACTAAGAAAGCGGTTCTCGGAAAGGTTTGGCTGTCCCCTCTTGGGATAGAAGGCGACGTGCAGGCCGATCAAGAAAAACATGGCGGGCTTGACAAGGCGCTCCATCAATACTGCTCTGGTCACTATGAACACTGGAAACGGGTTTTGCCAGGGACCGAGGATCTTAGCCCTGGCACGTTCGGAGAGAATATCGTTGCATGCGACCACGATGAGACCAACGTATGCCTCGGTGATTCCTTTCAGATTGGCGAGGCGGTTGTGCAGGTTTCACAACCACGACAACCTTGTTGGAAGCTTAACGTTCGGATCAGTCAACCCGGGTTTGCGAAACTTGTTCAGTCATCTGGTTTGACTGGCTGGTATTATAGAGTCTTGCAAACTGGGTGGGTGGCAGCAGGAGATGCGATTACTCTCATCGACAGGCCAAACCGAGAATGGCCTTTGCAAAGGGTTCATAAGACACTCTACCACGCTCCATTGAATTTTGATCTTACTAGTGATCTGGGCTCAGTGAGAGAGCTTTCCGTTTCTTGGAAGAATTTGATTAGGTCCAGACTGAAGAATCGAGCCGTTGAAAGTTGGTCCTCTCGCCTCCGAGATTAGTGCTTAAACGCGGAGATCTAATCAGCAAACCAAACCGTTACTGCAAGTACTGCAAGTGTCCGTCGTCATATTAAATGGGACATGAGAGCGGTAATTGGCACATATCTCGGAATGGGAACAAGCAGAGTATTTTGACATATTTTGAATGCATATGATCATCAGTAGTGAATGAAGCTTTTAATTAGCATAATCCTCATTATGCGATTCTTGGTCAGCCCCAAATTCCCGCGTAAAATTCGTCCTCTACCTCCTCCCTGTGGGCGAATTCCTGGCGGCACCGGTATTGCCGGTGCCGCTCTTTCCGAAAGAGTAATTGAACGGCCTTTAATGTTTGCGAGACGGATCATCCCGTGACCTGCGTATCGGCAGGCATCCCATTCCGGCGATCTCGCGCCGTTCCAAGATTTCTTCTCTGCACCTCCGAATGTAACATATATCGCGTGGCGACATTTCGCGCATCGTGTCCGTCTCAACGGCATGAACTTGCGGGAGCGTGTAGCACTGAACATCCAGGACTTGAGACGCGCCCGCGGCCTCAGCCAGGAGGAGCTTGCTCATCGGGCCGATGTAAGCCGCGGCCATATGGGCAAGGTCGAGAACGCCAAGTTCGCGGCCTCCCTCGACCTCCTCGAACGTATCGCCAAAGCACTGAACGTAGATCCAGAAGAACTCTTCGCAAAACGCTAGCCAGATTTTGCCAGCCCCTGAAGCGTCCTGGAGCGGAACGTTTCAAGAGGTAATCAAATGGAGCGTGGTGAGTTCAATGGGTAAGAGAAAGACAGGCTGGCCCTTCCAAGACGGGTTTCTGAACGACGGGGTACAGGAACTTCACCTGTTCACCGACTACCGTTGGAACGATGGCTCGGTGAGCCGCCGATGGCATGTCGACCCCGATCAATTTGACGCCAGTCTTGCCGTCGTGCGCCCGTTTTCCCTGACGCCCAATGACAGCTCAGATCAGTAGGAAAACCACTCCGAGTGGCCCATGTTGCCCTCGTAGTCCCCGTATTCGACCATGATGCTACGGGAATAGAAGTGCCACAGGCCATCACCGCTTGGGTAGGCGATCTCCTGACCGCTTTCCGAGATGAATGTCGCGGGCCAGGGCGTGTGGGACCCGTAGACCCGCTGGATATAGCGGCAGGTCCGGTTTTCGCGATCGCAGGAACGGATCGACCAGTCCCACTGACGCGGCTCGTCGCGCGGCTCGTAGGAGCGCCCGGTGAACCAGATCACATGAGTGCGGTTCAGCCATTCGTATTCCGGCAGATTGGTGTCGAGCTCGCCCACTCCACCGGGTCCACCCAGCTCCACCGGCACATGGGCAAAGGTGCAGACCCCGAAGGGCGGTAGGCTTGGCCAGGGCGTGATGCGGCGGATCATGATGCGATAGGCGCGTGCGCAGACCGCGCTCGGAGGGAAACCACCCGCCATGCAGAGCATGATGGCGCAATCGATGTCATAGGCCTGCGCCTTCTGCGGGGCTCCGAACACCGCCATCACTCCCATTGCAGTTGCCATCACCTGTCGCTTCATGTCGCTCTCCCGCAAAAGTTGCGCAGACTATCGCGCAATATGTATTTATCTGCAATATGTCGTATTGACTCTATATGACTTTATGGATTTAAGCGCAGGAAGTAGAAGGGCTCTCGTGGGGAGAGTCCGAACATGCCGATAGCGCGCAACCAGATCCTGATCACCATCGATGGTGTCAAAGACCTGTCCGAGAAGGGCATCGCGTTCCGCTGCCGGTATGAACTCGTGGGGTTCACGGACGATGGCAAGCCGCGCTACCAGTGCATCTACCTGCGCGAGGGTCAGCCGGAAGCCATTCTGGTCTCGACCCGGATCACCCCGCACGGGCCAGAGCCGCGGTATTTCAACATATGGCCGGGGCTCTTCAAACATCATTTCGAGTTCGGTGACGGGCGCGATCTGCGCTTTGGTCCTGACTATGAGCTCACCCTCGAGGAGCGCGGCTGACGTCATCGCCTTCGGCCGCGATGGGGCGGCCCGGACCTCGGGCTGGACCTTCCACGGTAAGCGCCCTGCATGGGCTGGTTTAAATCATAGCGTTGAGGCCGAAGTCGTTCTGGCCTCGCTGGACGCCACGCCGCCTTCCGGTCGCGACGACATCCTCTCCCTGATCCGGACGACTGCCGTCCGCCACCAGGGGAACCGTGCCCTGCGCCTAGCTGATCTGAGTGCCGACGACTGGCAGATCCTGTTCCGCGCCCTGGTCGAAGCTGAAAGCAGCTATAACCCGACTGCCGTCAGCCCTAAAGGCGCATATGGTTTGGGCCAGTTGATGCCGGACACGGCACGTACGCTCGGCGTCGATCCGCGCGACCCGTCCCAGAACCTCGATGGCGCGGCGCGCTACCTGCTCGCGCAGCTCGCTACGTTCAAGGATATCGACTTGGCGCTGGCAGCCTATAGTGCCGGGCCGCATCGCGTGATCGAATATTCCGGGATCCCCCCCTTCACCGAGACCCGCGACTACATCGCGCGCATCCATCGGATCCGGTCCCGGCTGGCGGGCACACCCGTTTCCGCGCCGGACATCCGCGTCGCAGACCGGGTTCCAGCCCGCGCGCCCGTCCTCATCGATATTCAGTAAAACAAGGGAACTTCGCATGCTCCGACATCGCCTCAGCCGCCTCTTGCCCGCCGCCACAACCCTGGCGGCTTTCGCAACGCCCGCCTTCGCGCAAGACTTGTCACCGATCCAGACCATGCTGGAAACCGTCGAGGCCGCGCTGACTGGTCCGATCGGGATCGCGGTCGCCACGCTCGCGGTCATCGGCACCGGCTTCATGTGCATGATGGGACGGCTCAACTGGGGCTGGTTCGCCTCGGTCATCATCGGGATCGTGCTGATCTTCTCGGCCGGCACCATCGTCGACGGCTTCTCCTGAGGTTGGAGAATAGAGTTGGCAGAACGATCCCCCCTCTTTCTGGGCCTCGCCCGTCCGCCCAAGTATCTGGGTCTCCCTGTCGGATACCTCGTGGTGCTGGCGACCGGGGTCGTTCTGCCGTTCATCTGGACGAAGTCGATGGTTTTCTTCCTGATCGGCCTTGTCGCCTATCCGATCCTCTGGTTCGTCGCTGACCGCGAGCCGCATTTCTTCGAAGTGCTGCGCGTCTCCTATGGATCAGTGCGCCCGACGAAGAACCGGGCCCTGCACGGAGGCGACAGCTTTGGCGCTTGATGCGGGCACTCTTTCCACTCACGGAACCGCTCTGCTTCGGGCTGGCGGTGGGGAGTTCGCGCGGGAAAGCTATCTCGCGGAGCATCTGCCGTATTTTGCGCTCGCGGATGACGATGTCATGGTCTTGCGCGAAGGCGACCTCTTGGCGACCCTGCGCCTTGATGGTCTGAATCCGATGACCTCTGAGGACGCCCGGCTCGACGCGCTCAAACGCGCGGTCGCGGCCATCGTCGCCCAGACTGGCAGTGCCTTCGGCTTCTACATTCACCGCATCTCCGTGCCGCAGGATCTTGGGATGCGCCCCATCGAGGGCGACAGCTTCGCCGCCGCAATCGATGCGCGCTGGCAGGCCCATGTCAAAGACCTGCGCCCCGCCAAGCGCCAACTCTATCTCAGCGTCATCCGTCGCCCCGACATCTCAGCCCGCATTCCGCTCCTGCGCGCTCTGGCCCGCAAGGCCTGGGTCAAGGACCGCGCGACACGGATGCAGGAGCTGAACGAGGTCATGGGCTTCTTCGAGGTGGCGCTTGCCTCGGCCAACCCCGTCAGGCTCACGAAGTCGGGCGGCGAGTGGCTGGGCTACCTCAACACGCTGAACGCCGGCAGCTTCTCCCCCATCGCCTTCGGGCAAAGTGCCCTGCCTCTCTCGCATACCTTGAGCAATTGCCGCGCGACCTTCGACGGCGACGTTGTCACCCTCACCGACGCCGTGACCGGCCAGGTCAAATACGGTGCGCTCTTTTCGATGAAGACCTACCCGGCATTGACCGATGTGACGCTGCTCGACGCGCTCGACCTGCCGCTCGACATCGTGCTGACGAACTCCTTCAGCCCGATCCCGAACAACATCATGGCCGAACGAATCCAGCGGATTATCCGCCAGATGCATGCCTCCGACGATGCCGCCGTCTCTCTGCGAGAACAGCTCGGCCAGGCCGCCGATGATCAGGAAGCAGGCCGCATTGCCTTCGGGGACCATCATCTCTCCATCGCGGTTTATGCGCCAGACCGCGACACGCTCGAACGTGCCGCCGCCCAGATCAAGCGCGTGGGCCAAGAGATCATGTCCGTGATCGTGCGCGAGAACATGGCACTGAAAGCCACCTACTTCGCGCAATCCCCCGGCAACTTCGGCTACCGGGCGCGCAAGACGCCGATCTCCTCGATCAACTTCGCCGACTTCGCAGCGCTCCACGGCAGCGTCGAGGGGCGTGGCCCTGATCAGTCGCCCTGGGGCCAAACCATCTCGGTCCTGCCCACGGTTGGCACCTCGGGATATCGCTTCAATTTCCACGAGGCGGGCGGCCCCGGCAAGGAACCGACCGTCGGCCATACGCTGGTTCTGGGGCGCACCGGCACGGGCAAGACGCTGACCACTGCCTTCCTCACGGCGCAGGCGCAGCGGGTCGGCGCGCGGCTTTTCTTCTTCGACAAGGATCGCGGTCTCGAGATGGCCGTCCGCGCCCTTGGCGGCCGCTACAATGAAATCCGGGCCGGTGTGCCGACGGGTCTCAGCCCGCTTGCCACCGAGACCGACGAGCGCGGCCGCGCCTGGCTGTCGGACTGGCTCGCGACCCTGCTCTCGCGCAATGGCACGCTCTCGGGCGAACAGTCCCGCCACATCCAGAGCGCGGTCTCGCAAAATGCCCATGCCGAGGGTTCGCTCCGGCGCTTCGCGAGTTTCGAGACCCTGTTTCAGTCGCTCGACGACGATGGCGAGCTGCAGTCCCGCGTCGCCGAATGGGCCCCGGGTGGGCGCTATGGCTGGGTCTTCGATGAGCCGGAACAGGGTGCCGGGCTTGAACTGGCCTCCGACATCATCGGTTTCGACATGACCGAGATCCTCGATATGACCACCGAGCGGATGGCGGTGCTCTCCTATATCTTCCGCCAGATCGAACGCGTGGTCGAAGATCGTCGTCCCACCATCATCGTGCTCGACGAGGCCTGGAAGCTCCTCGACGATCCCTACTTCGGGGCGCGGCTGGAAAACTGGCTGGTGACGCTGCGCAAGATGAACTGCGTCGTGATCATGATGACGCAGTATCCGAGCCAGCTGCGGGACAGCCGCGTCGGCAAGACCATCGTCGAGACCGTCCCGACTCAGATCCTCTTCCCGAACGACCGCGCCACCATCTCGGATTACGACTTCCTGCGCGTGAACGCCAAGGAGGCGGCCCTTCTCGTTCAGCCCACCATTGGCCAGCGCATCGCGCTTGTCCGCTCGGCGGGTGACAGCGTCTTCGTCGACGCCGATCTCTCCGCCTTGGGCAACCTCCTCCCAATCCTTGGCGGTGGTGCCACCGGCGAGGCGCGCGTGCCTGCCGGTTGGCGTGCCAATCCCGATTTCTGGAGACATGTACTATGAGTTCGCAACCCCTTCTCGCGCTTTGCGCCGCCGCGAGCCTTCTCTCAGCTTGCGAGAAATACACCGAGAAAACCTCCCCCTGCTTTGGACGCAATGGCGCGCCGCAGGTGACGCGGTCTGCCCTCTCCTTCTCGACCATGGGCGCTCCGGTTCAAGAGTCGGCCCAACCCGATTGCACCTTCGACCCCCTGCCCCGTCCGGAATGAACCGCGCCGCGATCATATCCGCCGGGCTCTGCCTCGGCCTCAGCGCCCTGCCCGCGATCGCGCAAGGCGTACCGACGCAGGACAATTCCGCGATCGGTCGCGCCATTGCGCGGGTGACGGCGCTGGCCGAGGATCTGGGCGTCCAGCAAGACAAGGATCGGACCGAGTCCACGCTGGCCGATGTCCAGTCCGATCAGCTGCGCGTCCTCGAGGAGATGACCGCCGCTATCACCGGTCCCGGCTTCGATATCCGTGCGCTCGAGGGCAATGCGGATTTCGGGGTCGAGGCGGTCTATCCCGGCACCGACATCAGTCCGATGAACAGCCGGCTTTTCGGCGAAGGCCGTGAGACCGTCGAGATGATGATTGTCGAGGTCGCGGGCGAATTCGCAGGCGCGCCGGGTGTGGCCCGGGCAGGTCTCTCGGCCACCCAGTGGCGCTGCCTCTTCCAGGCCCTGATCAAGCAGGAAAGCCGCTTCAACGTCGCCGCTGAAAGCCCGGTCGGCGCCTATGGCCTGACTCAGCTCATGCCCGGCACCGCCTCCGATCTTGGAGTCGACCGCTATGACGTAAAAGACAACCTCCGCGGCGGCGCGCGTTACATCACCACGCAACTGAACCGCTTCGGCAATATCCCCCATGCACTTGCGGCCTATAACGCGGGGCCGGGCCGGGTGATCGAATACGGTGGCGTGCCGCCCTTTGCTGAGACCCAAGGCTACGTGCGCAACATCTCGAAATTCTATAACGAATACCTGGCTGTCGTGGGCGGTGCCGATGCGCTTGGCACGCTCTCCCCCTCGGATTTTGCCCTCGCCGAATATGCCAGCATCTCCGAGGCGGGCGTCTATTACGCCGCCGACAGCTCCGCCACCACCGAACAGGTCATCAATCGTCTGCGCGCGATCATCCTGCAGATCGATGCCCAACCCAATGCCAAGGCGGCCTGGGAGCTCAACACCTACGCCAAGGCCGAGATCGGCCGCATCCTGGGTCTCCGCGTCCGGCTGATGGCGGCAAACCAGCAGCGCGAGGCGGCCTACGCGCAGCACCTCGTGGCCGACCGTCTGGCCGAGCGCGACTTCATGCAGATGGGAGTTCCCGAATGAGACAGCTTCTCCTAACCGTAGCTGCGGTCACCACACTCGGGTTTGCCTCGCCCGCCACGGCCCAGGGCGTACCGACCTTTGATGGCTCGCAGCTTGGTCAACTCGTGGCCCAGCTCGAGCACATGGCCGAGGACCTGAATGTCCAGATGCAGCAGCTCGCCACCATGCGGCTGGAACTGGAAACCCAGCTTTCGCAGCTGACGAACCTCGAGGCGCAACTGACCTCGCTCATCGAAGGCAGCGGGTTGGGTGAACTCTTCGCCACGGTCGAGGAGTTCCGCGCGCTGCGTGGCAAGCTGGTGGCCCCCCTCAACACCGCGCAGTCTTTGGCCAGCGGCGACTTCTTCAGCGGGTTCAATCCCGGCGCGGAACTGTCGGCCTCGGTCGAGCGGGTGCTTTCGGGCAGCGGGTTTACTTCGGAGCGCCTGAGCACGCTTTCGGACTCCGATCAACCCGCCGACAACCGTATCGCCGCCTCGGCAGGGGCCAGCGCCATGTTGTCGGTCGCCGCGCAGGAAAGCCATGAAGAGGCAGGCCAGAGCCTCGAGCGGCTCGAGACCATGGTCGGGCTCATCGACGATCAGGACGGGCTGAAAGCTGCGGTCGATCTCAACACGCGCGTCACCGCCGAACTTGGCATCATCCTGACCCAGATCTGGCGGTTGGAAGCGGCGCAAGGCGTCAGCGCTGGCCAGCTCGGCGTCGTCGATGCCGCGACCCTCGCGGATGAGCGCAAGTTTCGCTCGATGGCGGTGGATCCATGAGGAAGTCCGTGACCCACGGGTTGGCTCCAGTTCGGGCGCTTGGTCTCGCAGCGATGGTCCTCAGTACTCTGCCCAATGCTGCGTTGGCGCAGACCCTGACCACGCAGCCATCCGGCAACACGCCCTTCAGCTCGATGGCCATCGGGCAGGACGAGTCCGACGTATGCCGTGTTCCGAAGCCGCCCACCGATCTGGCCGATACCGCCTATCTTCGTAATGGCTACCGCGCGATCCTGCGCATCCTGATCGCCGAGGAAGCCCTCGCCGCGGAAACCTGCGCCTGCCTGCTGGACGACTTCACCTGGGATCAGGCGCTTGACGCCCTGTCCCGGTTCCAGACCTCGGACAATCGGCGTCTGCCGTTCAAGGTGCTCGATCTCTACGCGCAGGCCGATGCGCTCGAGGCGCAAGTTGTGGAGGCTTGTGCCGAGTAAATGGGAGTTATTCGCGACATCCTGAGCCAGGTCGACGCCGCGGTGGATACCGTGGCACAGGACGGCTTTGTCTCCTCGGCGGGTGCCGTCGGCGACGTGATCTCAGCCGGAGCCGCGCTCCTTGTCGTGCTCCTCGGGATCAACGCCGTGATGCAGCTCCGGCCCCTACCCTTCGGTACCGGCTTTGCTTTCGGCATGAAGATCGCGCTCGTGGGCATATTCGCGCAGAGCTGGGACAATTTCAGCGTGATCTATGAAATCGTCACGCGCGTGCCCGACTCCGTCGGCGCCTCGATCCTCGCGCTCACCGGCTCGGGCGACGAGGCCGGGGTCTATGAGAGCCTCGACAACATGGTCGCCCGCATCACCGCCTATGGCGACACGATCGGCGACCGCGCGGGCTGGGTCTTCGGCGCGGTCCTGGGCGCGATCTTCTTCGTCCTTTCCGCCGCCTTCGCCGCCGTCACCGCCGGGATCATCGCCTTCGCCCGCATCGTCTTCGCCCTGATGATCGTGATCGCTCCCTTCATGATCGTGACCTCACTCTTCAAGCCGACCCAGTCCCTCTTCGAGGCCTGGACCCGCGCCACCATCGGCTATGCGCTCATGCCGGTCGCGGCCGCGGGCGCCGCGGGCATCATCGTTGCCATCGCCGAGGCCATCGGGGACGCCTCCGCCGATCCGGGCGATGTCGAAACCGTCAGCCTCATCCTGCCCTTCCTCGTGATCCTCATCCTCAGCGCTGGGATCATGGCTTCGGTCCCCTACATCGCCTCCAACCTCACCGGCGTTGTCGGCATTGCGTCCAATGCCGTGGGGCTGACCGGCCTTGCACGTCAGGGCTTCGTGAACACGCGGGAGTACGGCACCGGCGCAACCGCGCGCCTCGTCACCGGAAAGTCTCCGCATGAGCTGAACCAGATGGCCAACGCAGGTGTGGTGAAAACCGGCGAGGTGATCCGGCAAAGCCCCGGCGCGCTCCTCTCCGCCGCCAAGGCCTTCCGCAAACCTTGATGTGAAAGACGACTGACTTGAAGAAGACGGTACCTAGTTCCCCCGCGCCTGACCGCGACGCCTTCGAGGCGGATTTCATCTACGGGCCAAGGCGGCGCGAGCGCTTTGCCTGGTTCGTTGCGGCGGCAGGCGTGCTGGTCGGCGTGGCCGGCATGGTCGCGGGCGCGAGCCTATTTCCCCTTAAATCGACCGAGACCTTCGTGGTCGTGGTCGACAAGGAAACCGGAGAAATGGACCGGGTCGCCGCCGTCCAGGCGCTGACGCTCTCCGAGAGCGACGCCATCATTCAGGCCAATCTCGTCGCTTACGTCGATGACCGCGAAACCTATGACCTGACGGATGGCGAGCAACGCATCAACTCGGTGCTCGACCGCTCGGATGGCGATGCGGCCCGCACATTGCGCGATCTCTGGTCCTCGACCAATGAAGACTACCCGATCACCGTCTATGGGCGCGACGCCAAGATCGAGGTGATCATCAAGTCGGTGAACCAGATCGAGCGCGGCGTGGCCCAGGTCCGCTTCACCCGCACGCTGCGCCGTCCCCGCGACACCCGCACCGTCACCCGGTCTTACGTCGCCACCGTCGGCTACGACTTCCAACCCGAAACCCGCCAGCGCCTTCAGGACGTCTGGGCCAACCCCTTGGGCTTCGTGGTGACCTCCTACCGCGTCGACGCCGAGACCCTGGAGAACTGACCCAAATGAAATCCCTGCCCGCGCTCCTCACCACGTTTCTCCTAGCGCTTGCCATTCCTATTGCCGCCCTTGCCGAGGCCACGCCGCAAGGCGGCCCGCTCGATATCCGCATCCGCACTGCCGTCTATAATGAAAACCAGGTCTACCGGATCGAAACCGACCTGAGGCATTCGACGACGATTCATTTCGGAGCGGGCGAGCGGTTCGAGGCGGTCATTGTCGGCGACACCGAGAGCTTCCAGGTCGATCCGATCCCCGAGCTCGGCAATGTGCTGACGATCAAACCGCATGTGGCCAATGCCTCGACCAACATGACGGTGATCACCAATCGCCGCACCTATTCCTTCCATCTGCGCGAGGGCTCGATCCCGAACCGCACAGGTATGTTCTTCGAGGTGCGCTTCCGCTACCCCGATGAGGAACGCCGCGTGGCGGGTGCCACCCAGCCAAAGGGCTATGAGGCCCCGCGCAACTACAACTACCGCGTCTCGGGAGAAGGGGATTTCCGCCCCAGCCATATCTATGACGACGGGCGCTATACATATTTCGTCTTCCCGGAGAACGGTCGCCAGCCTGCCCTTTTCAAGGCCGATGACCAGGGCCGTGAGCGCACCGTCAACTGGACCCAACAAGGCAACACCGTCCGGGTGCTCGGGGTGAACACCTACTGGACGCTGCGCATTGGCGACGAAGCGATCTGCGCCTGGCGCGACGAGAGCGCGATCTATGTGAGCAACTGACCATGGCCGATCAAACCCCTCCCGATCTGCAAGACCGCCTCGATCAGTTCAACCAGCGCGGCAAATCCAAGCGCCGTGGCAACAGCCTCGGGGTTGGTGCGCTCGCCGCCGCCCTCGCCCTTGGCGGGGCCGGGGTCGCGTATTTCCTGGCCACCGGACTGCAAGAGGGCGACAATGCACTTGAGACCTCAGATGTCGAAACCTTTCAGGACCGGCGCCCCGGTACCGGCGGGCGGCTGGAGTTTCCACCCGACGAAACCGAGCAGCGGGTCAACGACGCGCTGATCGCTGTCGAGGAAGCGCTCGATGTGCCCGCGGCCCCTGCCCCCGAGCCAAGCGTCGAGGTGCTGGCCGAGATCGCCAAACTCCGCGAGGCCCTCGCCGCCAGCCAGGCCGCCCGCAACTCGGAAATCCAGTCCGCCGTCTCAGATCTTCGGGAAGCATTCGACGAGCAAAAGGCCGCGCTCGAAGCAACGCTCGCCGCAAAGGAGACCGAGCTTGCAAACCTGCAGCGCCAGACCGAGACCCGTATTGAAGGGCTGCAGGCCATGCTTGATGCCGAGCGGGCGCAGCGCGAGGGGCTCGAGGCCGAGCTCGACCGCGAAGGGTTGATCGCCGATCAGCGCTTGCTCGAAGAACGGCGCCGGCAGGAAGAAGAACAGCGCCAGCGCGAGGCCGAGCGGGTCGCCGAGGAGCTTCTGACCGCGCAGATCAAATCCCCCGCAGTGGTCTATGCCGACGGTCCGCGTGGCGGCCAAAGTGGCGCGGCGGTCGCCGATCCTGCTGCCGCCGGCGCAAGTGGACCGGCCCTCTCGGGCAATGAGCAGTTCTTGCAACGCGCGCGACCGCTCGAGGTGCAGGAGGCCGCCCGCCTCACCCATCCCGAGCGCACGCTGACCCAAGGGTC
Source organism: Arenibacterium halophilum (assembly GCF_005938225.1). Taxonomy (GTDB): domain Bacteria; phylum Pseudomonadota; class Alphaproteobacteria; order Rhodobacterales; family Rhodobacteraceae; genus Arenibacterium; species Arenibacterium halophilum. Next base: position 87,167 of record NZ_VCPC01000007.1, on the reverse strand, counting down.
CGTCATCCAGGCGGCGCTCCAGACCGCCATCAACAGCGACATGCCGGGCTCCGTTGTCGCGGTTGTCTCCGAACCGGTCCCGGCGTTTTCCGGGGACCGGATCCTGATCCCCCGGGGCTCCCGCCTTTTTGGCCAATACCGCTCCGGGATCGAGATGCATCAGAAACGCATCCTGATCCTCTGGACCCGCGTCCTGACCCCGGACGGCACTTCGATGGAAATCGCCGCCGTGGGCGGGGACCAGCTCGGGCGCTCGGGCCTCACCGGTCTGGTCGACACCAAGTTCGCCGAGCGTTTCGGTGGGGCGGCGCTGATTTCCGTGATCGGGGCGGCACCGGCCGTCGCGGCCGAAAGTGCCAATAACGAGACGACCAGCATCGTCCTAGGCGATGTCGGCAGCGATCTTCAGGACGCGGTCGGGTCCGTCATTGCCGATCAGGTCTCGATTGCGCCGACGATCTATGTCGATCAGGGGGCCTCGGTTACCGTGCTCGTGGACCGGGATGTGGTGATTAACTGATGGAGCAGGCGTCACCAGCTTCATACCTCGAGCGCTACCTCGACCCGTTCCGCGACCTCCTGAGGCGCGACGACGTGGTCGAGATCGCGATCAACCCGGATGGCAAGGTCTGGCTCGAGGTCGCGGGCGACGCCACCATGCGCCACGACGGCCAGACCGTGGACCGGACCACAGCCCTCAACATGGCCCAGACCATCGTCGGCGACGCCAAGGCCCGCGTCTCTGAAAAGAACCCCCTCGTCTCCGGCAAGGTGGAATATGCGGGCCGTCCCCTCCGGGTCCAGGTTGCCGTACCGCCCGCCATCGATCGCGGCGCCTCGATCACCATCCGCCTCTTCGCGTCGGGCAGCGTCCGAGACTACACACCCACCTATCTCTTCGGTAAGGCCGTCTCGCTCGATGCGCTCCGCGCCGAGAGGATGAAAAACATCGCCTCCCTCGCCGAAGAGAACCTTGAGGCCGCGCTGCAAACCCTGGTCGAGGTGCGGCTCAACGTCCTGATCAGCGGCGGCACCTCAACCGGCAAAACCACGTTCGCTCGCCACCTTCTCACCCATGTGAGCGAGCAGGAGCGGCTCATCACCATCGAAGACGCTTTTGAGCTCTTCCCCGGCCAGCCGAACACTGTTGCCCTACTGGCCGACCGCGGTTCCGGATCGCAACGCAGCGCCAACGCCCTCCTGCAGGCCTCCCTCCGCATGCGCCCTGACCGGATTATCGTCGGCGAGCTGCGAGGCGCAGAGGCCCTGACCTATCTCGAAGCCATCAACACCGGCCATGGCGGGTCGGTCTCAACCATCCACGCGGAGACGGCCGAACTGGCAATCGACCGGCTCGCGATCATGGTGCTACAGGCCGGCACACCGCTGACCTTTGCCGAGGTGCGGGAATACATCCGGAAATCCATCGATGTAATCGTGCAGCTGGGGCGGGCCGAAGGGAAGCGGGGGATTACGGAATTCTATCTGCCGGGGTCTTGAAAGCCCCAGAACAAAAGCGCTGAGCGGGTTTGCGACAGCGCGACGCTGGCCTTGCCTTCCAATACCCGAAGCGGACTTCTTTAGGGCGGTGAATTGGTAATTCCCCCCACAAAAACATGGGATTAACAGCTAAATAGAGGAGTTTCTCGACCCTAGCGTTCCTCGCCAGAGCCGGCTTGCTCATCAAACATTATGCGCCGACCTCGCCGCAAGTCACCTGTAATTCGTCAGTTCGCTGTGGAAGGGATTGCTATCGCGACACTTCTGACAATCTGCGCTGCACTCCGCCCGTGGGTGGGCATCTGAACCGCCCAGGGAAACGGTGGCGACGCCGAACGCTCGTACTGGTAGACCAGCACCTCGGGATGCAGCCTGTCATCGAGGTGCCGGCCCAGAGTGAATACAACGCTGTTGGGGGCTGCGATGAACAGGTGAACGCGTTTGACCCCTTTCGCCATGAGGTCACCCAGAAGATCCGTGAAGTCTTTCGCCATGGCAGATTGCTTGTCGGCAGACCAGTGCGCCGTCGTGCTCACAGTTGGCAAAGCGAGGCGGATCAGAGGCATATCACCGAGAGTCGCCCTGATACCGTCTGCGTCCGACGGGTAGGAAACAGCGACGGCCAAAGCTACCTCCGGAACATCGTCCTTCAGACCTTCGTCTCCGAAAACGCCGAACCGGTCTCCGTCATCTTCGCCGTCAGGTTCGCGCCATTTTTCTGCGAAACGATCCCAGTCCATCACGGTGAGACCGGCTTCATTGCCAACCATCATACCGGTCAGGAACGTCAGCGGAACCGGAGCCATGCCACCGTAGACCAGCCTGACGTTGCCAGGACCCGCCGCATCACGCTTCTGACGAAGCTGTTGCCGCAACCCGGCAATCTGTGAGAGTGCATCTTCGGGACTGCTGATCTGACTCGTTGAGGTCGACTGCCGGTGGTCGACCGGCAGGAGATCGATACGGCCTTTCAGGTGCTTCGGCACGGCAGAGGCAAGGGGAGTATCAACGGTCTGGTGCAGCCCGCGGTGCTCCAGCACAACCACGCTCTGCTTCCTGAGCTGCCGCCGGTCGGCGATGTGATCGATCACACCAAGGACACCCCCCGCAGCGAGGAGCAGAATGCCGAGGAAGACGGTGATCTGGGACCAGTAGACCGATAGCCCGCCACCATCCGCCTGCACGACCAGCCGCAGGACGCGGTCCGCATCGATCCAGGAAAGATCACCGGCCAGCCCGCCGACGCCCAACCCGGCGACGATCAATGTGACACCGGCACGCAGCAACCTCGACGGCCAGGACGGGAACCGGAAGACATAGGTGATCAATCCATCGAAAAACCGGTCACCATGTTTGCGCCAGAACGACATGTCTTCAGCCTCCGGATCAGCCAATATTTACGATGAACTGACCGCTGCGCGCGGCCAGTTTGCCATTCTTCACAATGAAACACTCAATGCTGTGCTGGCCCCGATAGAGGGCGCTCTCAGAATGGGACAGACCTCCCCGGACCGCCGCGTCCGGGCTGAAGCCCCCACGCAGGCAATCCGCATCCTCGGCTTCCCTTCCGGTGTTCACGATCTGCCAGTAGACCTTGAAACGCCCGGTCACCGTTGTGTCCGCCTCAAAGCGCAGGCTGCAATTTCTGGGAAGCGGCGCGCCATTGCTCACGAAGCTCTGCGGCCTGAATCCCTGCTGCGTGAAGCTCGCCGTACGAATAGTCACGCTACCTTCCGCAGCCTGCGGCCATCGCGGTCTTCGCATATAGGCTGGCGCAAGGACGAGATTCACCGCACGGACCAGCCGCGCGGGAACACCCGGTTTCCTGGCCGGATTGCGACGGCCCAGTGCGCGTTCGACCAGCCCCTGCCCCATGCGTTCGCTGAGGACGGCGCCAACACCGTCGGCAGTGAGAGCCTGGTGTGCCGATGCAAAATCGCTGCGGGCCTGCTGAAGCCACTCTTGGAATGCGTCCCGGCGTTCGGAGTGCTCCTCCCACTTGTCAGCAAAATTTTCCTCGGGGTCGGCCGGGTTTTCGAGCCAGTCCACGCCATTGCGACGGGTAATATACCGGTCCATTCCGTGAAGGATCGAGAACAGCGCATCGGAGAGGCGTTCCTCCTGGTTATAGGCATGTGCAGCAAGGGTCGTGATCAGGATGGAGATCGGCTTGTCATCCGGCCGGTCGCTGAACATGAGATCGCGATGGCGTTTAAGGATCTGGATAGCGCCCTGCAGAGGGGTACGCACCCGCCATGCAGGAACATCCTCAACGCTGGCCTGCATCCTGCGCGCCTCGTTGAGAGCACGACTTCTGAACGCCTGGCCCATCCGATCGCGAAACCAGAGCGCATAGCCTTTGGGATTGCTGCGCGGCCAGCGGCCGCCTTCCTGCCGGAAGCCGTCGTGTTCCTTGTCTGTGATCGCGAGCGCAGTTGCCCCCAGTCGGGCAAGCGCGGGGCCCGCTTCACTCAGATAGCGCCGCTTCTCGAAGTCAGGCACCGCAGGCAGAACATCCATGTGAAACTGTGCGCCATCTGCGTAGACCAGGGTCCAGCAACGGCGCCCGTCTTCGGGTTTGCTCATGCCATATCGCCGGGCATAGGCTTTGACTTCGACGCCGACGCGACGTTTCAGCTCTGCCTGGGTCAGTGCCGACTTCTCGTAATCGAGGCGGCAGACCATATCGATGTCATAGTCTTCTTCGTCTGACGCGGGCCGTATTGCAGTCCCCAGCCGAAATGAACCCTGCACATACACGTCGGGACTGTCATCCCGAACAGTCGAGTCCGGCCGGTGCAACCACTCGCCGAGCGACTTGTAACTGCGCTCAGCCTGTTCATACCGACCGGGCGGGACCTGAAGCTCCTCAACTAAGTCTTCCAATAATTGATCAACAGGCCTGGTATTCGTCAAAGGGAATTCCATTATATTAAACCACCATACGGTGCTTATGCCCGTCGTCTACTGATTTGGCGAAGGCAGGGCTGAGTAGAAGAGAGGCGGCCAATCCCGCGAAGGTATGAAAATTTGCGCTCGGTGATTTACAATGGCCTAAGCGCTAATCTTGATCGTTGGCTCGAACCCCTTCCCCGGTTTTTGATCGTAGATCACCAAAGGCAGATCGGCTTTGGGCATTCGAGAGCGACCCGTTTCGACAGCCGCGGAAGCCGGAAGAACAGGAAATACGTTGATAGTCGCATCCTCGCCGTGGTGGGCCTTGATCCGATCAAAGAGCCTGCGAAGGTGAGTCTTATAGATTGCAAGATCGTCCTGTCTTCGCATGATGTCGTTATGAGGATCCTCTGCCGTGATCGACCAGATTGCAGCGTTATCGCCCAGAACCGAGCGAATTCTCTGATCATCTACGGTCGCGCTGAGCGCCAGCTTGAGGGCGACTGGTACGTCCTTCGGCCCAGAGTACTCGCCAATTTTGAAATTTATCGACGGCTGGTGGAGTTGCCATTTCCAAGTAGATGGCTCGCGATATTTTTGGTGAACACACACGGGCATGATGTCACCCAGCAATGTACCGAGCTCAATGAGAAGAGGCTGCGGAGCAAGCGCAAACACACTCAACTGAAGGATCTCCTTCTGCTCTATCCGCTCCTTCACCTTGCGTTGAAACTGACGATGCAGATGCGCGCTTTGCATGCCCCAAAATCCCGGTTCATCATCCTTGATTTCGGAGTTTAGCTCGATGTCGATGGTTCGTCGCTCCGCCGGATGTCTGTCGGGAGGCATAGCGGCAAAGATGGCTTTGGTGGAAACCAGCGAGTCCATCTGGCCGATAGTTGCCGCGAAACGGAGCACATGAGCTGCGCGGTCAGAGTCCATATCTGTAACAGTCTCGATCCGCTCTTCGTGCTCGCGCTTCATTGCCACGAGCGTTTCTTCCGGATAGTCGTCCACGTGATCTACGTCGATTTCCTTGTGATGGACGGGACACATTAGCATCAGGTTGCTGATGTCGCGGGCGAGAAGTGGCGAACGGACTTTGTCACCCCTCGGACCATTCTCGCTATCTGCCACAATATGCGCGATGAAACCGAACTTTCCGTCTTCCTTGCCAGCGATTAAATCCCCGACAAGGAGCTTGTTGCATCCTGAAAATTCACATCGACCCGCCGCCAAAGCCCACAATTGGGTCTGAATCTTGGCCGGGATGTTTGAACTAGACAATTTTCTGCTCCATTTTTGAATAGTGCCGCCACAGCGAGTTACGATGGGATGGTCAGTCGAGGACCCAACCAATTTCAGGCTACCGAATGATGCTAGTGTTCCGGCAGTTGCCAACCCTCGCCAAATTCAGCTTCTGAAACTTCATCCGCAATTATCAACTGGCCGGCCTCGGGCAATTGGCCACGTTGAAACGTGGTAATAGTAGCCTGAATCGAGGCGTTGGCGATTAGACGGACGATAACCAACGCCGCAAACGAAGGTCCGCTGTTTTCTACCATATCCGTCATCGCGGCCACGTCGATCTCGCTAGGTATTGGTGGGAATGTCGGGTGCGAGTGCCACTCGCCAAGATAGTCAACCCGTCCAGCGCGACCGCTATTCTCCAGCAAGATCCGATCCATCTGTTGTGAGTGGGGCTCAGGTAAACTATCGAAACGATCTCGTGTCCCTGCCTCAAGATCGACGGTTAAACCGACGAGATCAAATTTTCCCGGAGCTGTCTGTTCTGCAACCAACCACCCGCCGATCTCGCGGTTGCCGCCCTTCTTGAGGTGGGTCTGCAGTTTAGCAAGCTGCGAGCGTGAGACTGTGAGGCTAAGCGTCATCTTGTACTCCAAGGTGAGTCATGACGCGTTCAACGCCCTCTTCTGCACAACTAGTGCTGCCCTTTTCCCATCCTTCGTGAGGAGCGAAAATAACTGGGTGGGTGTCGAAGGGATGATCAAAGATCCAACCTTTGCGCAGCCCGACAAAGTAGGCAGGTTCCGGATGAACTCTCATCTCTGTGATTGCCAGGGCGTCTAGGGCGTGACGTGCCAACCTATTGGCAATGACACCCACATCGCCGTCAGAAGCGAAGAGGGGTTCATCGTCGTCATCACCTTGCACCCCGTAATTGTGCTCGCGGCCCTCTGGCGGTGCCATACCTTTCTCGTCGCACCATGCTCGCAATTGAGTTGCAGCGGTCAGTGGTGGCGGATCTTCAGACGGGATACTTCGTGCAATCAATCCTCCGAGCCCTCCCGCGTAGACTCGTCCCCAAACGAGGGGTTTACGCTTCTGCGTGCAAATGGCCGCTGCCATTCGAAACACTCCGCTATCAGCCGTCGTATCTATGACGAGATCACAAGTGCTGATGATCTCGCTCAACTGAGCAATATGCTGGACAGCGGATTGAGACGTCAGACTCATACCCAAAGCACCGACTTTTACTGCCGGATTTATTCGCAACAATCTGTGCCTTAGAGAAACTGCCTTGTGATGCCCCACATCCATTTCATCGAGTTCGTTTCGAACCAAGTTGTCGGACCAAAGAACATCATTATCCAGCAACATGAAATGACCGACGCCTTCGCGCGCAAGACTGGCGGCCACTTTTGATCCCAGCGAACCTGCGCCAATGATGCAGATGCTAGATTCTCGAAACATCTTCCCGTGGAGTCGGCGTTCTCTAGCCTTCGGCGGTTCAAAGGTATGAAACAGGTCAATCTTTCGTTTCGATCCGTTGTGCCGAACGCGCAGCAATACCTCTCGCCTACCATTTGACATGACAACCAACATGTCGCCGGCGTCTTCTACCCATTTACGGAGCCATGAAGGCAGGTACTGGTACAGGAGCCCCTTCAGCTCTTCGGGATGCAGATCTGGAATTTGTCGAATATCGGGCAATCGATATAGGACCCCAGGGACCACCCTTCCCCCAAATCCCGCACCATCAATCGGCACCCGTAAACCAGAATCCAGCCCGATGCTCGCGATGCGAGCAACAAGAACTTCAGAACCCCCAACCCGGCGCTCCAAAGTCATATGAATATCGGTTGCGTGTCCGGCAAGGCGCAACCTTAAAAGCCGTGCGGTGTCAGGCGGTAGCATGAAGCGCCGGGAGCACCCCGAGAGCAACGAAGGTAAGTCGGCTGGATGAGCGCTTTCCACGTCTGAGAAAGCATCGTCCTTTGGGGTTGCCTCGAGAAGTGCTTTGGCACTCCGGACCACATCCGTGCTTTTGCAGTCGGGGTGCCAGTTATCCGGTCTATACTGAAGGCATAGTTCGCCACCCTCGCCATACTGGTGCTGGGATAGCCGGACCGAGCTGTCGGCTGGAAGTACAAATGGTGGCAGATCTGGAAAAAGTGCTGGGAAAACCAGCCGCAATGGAATGCGACGCTCCCCGGCGAGCAGAACAAACGACCAAGTCAGCAGGCCATCGGCGTTTTTGCTGAATTGGGGTTCTTCCAGCCAATCTGATGCCGCGGCTAGGTCAGCGAGCTCTTCACACTCACGGATTAGCCGCGCTTCGCCGACTGTGAAGTCCATCAACCAAAACCTTTTGGCTCCGTCGGCCTCCGATCCTCACCACCAAAGACGAGACCGGGCGCAGAAGCCCCGGCTGCAGCGGCAGGAGCAACGGATGCCGCACGTGACCCCGCAGATGTCGCTACCCTCGAGCGCGCACCTTCAACGAGGGTGCTTCCAAGATTTCGTGAGAGCTCGTTTAGAACAATATTTGTGTCGCTGAACCTTTGAACGGCACCAAAATCCGTTCGAGCAGCCTCCAGCCACTTGAAGAAGGATTCCCGGCGCCCGGGAAATTTTTCCCACCTATCCGCAAAATTCTCTGAAGGGTCCGTAGGGTTGGCGATCCATGACACCCCATTCCGCTCTTCGATCGCGAGATGCATATCCCTCAGAATCTTGGCAATTGCATCCGATACCCTTGCTTCGCCTGCATACGCATGGGTCGAGAGCGTCGTGAGGATCACACTGATAACCTTCAGGTCCTTATCCCGCGCCGCGAACCACTCATCTCTGTGACGTTTCAAAATCATGATGGATGACTGGAGAGGTGTTCTTACCCGAAATACCGGGACGTCCTCCACACTCGCTGTCACTTTGCCTTGGGCGTCCAGGATTGCCCTTCTACGTTCGTTCAGTTGTTCGATCTGCCTTGACTTGAACCATGCGGCAAAGCCCCTGGGATTGCTCGTGCGCCAATCATCCGTAATGACATGGTAAGTTTCAGCCTTATCGCTGTCGGTGATGGCGATCGCACCTTCCGCAAGCGCTTGATCCGCGAGGTAAGTAGAAAGGATCGCGCGCATATTTGCCTCGTCTGGAACCGCCGGCAACACGTCCATGTGAAATTGCGCACCATCGGCGTAGATCAAGGTGCAGCACCTTCTAGACTCACCTACCTCGTTTTTGATCCCTCGCGCATCGCGATACGCCTCGAGCTCAGCCAGCAGATGAGCGCGGAGATCTGCCTGGGTAATCTGCGCTTTTGTCAGAGACCGGAAAGAAACAACGATGTCGAGATCGTAGTCTTCGTTCTTTGACGTCGGCTTGATCGGCGTGCCGAGCGCGAACGAGCCTTGAATATAGACATCGGGATCATGGTCACGAACCTTGGACTCATCGCGATGCAAGAACTCGCCAAGGTCCTTGTAGCGTCGTTCGGCTTGATCAAAGCGATCTTGTGGCACTGCCAATTCTTCAGCAAGTTTTTCAATCGCGACGTTATAGCCAAAACCTATGTTCGAACTCGTGTTCATCATCAACTTCCTAACTCAATCGACCTCAACTTAAAGATGTTCGTTTGGCCCCGACTTTTCAACCTTTTTGCGGAACCGTATTTGCAGATTTTCTATGGCTCTTCAGCCCGTATGCTCTTGATTTTACGTTCGTCTTGGCTGGCGGCAATGGCATCGCTAACGATTGGCACACCCGAGACCCGCTGCTCTCGTTGATCGACAGCAGCTCGATACCCTCGTCGGGGTGCTGTTCGATTAGCATCTGTCCTCGAAACCCGATGCGGCCCCATTCCCGCACGAGACATGCGCCGCCAAAGAGTTCTGACTGAACGCTCATTCGATAGAAGCGCCGCATGTTGAGAGACGGATCGATCCGCTTGAGATCGATCGTCGTCGGGAACACTTCCATTTGCTGCTTCTTGTCCAACATATTGGGCACTCCTTTCTTGTGCGCCACAATATCAGGTGGACATCCGTGTTTCCACTATGTTCTAATTTTTCCCGACTCGGGCGAAACATTTCCGCTGCACTCACTCCTAGCATGGCAGAACTGCTGCAGGTTTAGGACTTCGACTGTACTTCGTGTTCTTGAATAGGGCGACAAATGGTAAAGAACATCTGCATATTCTCGGACGGAACCGGCCAGATGGGTGGCGCCAGGCCGGACCAACGGCTGTCGAATGTCTACAAAATGTATCGAGCCATGCGTCCCGGCCCAGATTCACCAATTAGCCCTAAGGACCAAGTGGCTTTTTACGACCCGGGCCTGGGAACAGGAGAACGCGGTGGGTTTTTCGGTCGGATCAAGCCGATCCTGGAAAGCGCCGTCGGAACTGGCATCGACCACAACATCATCGATTGCTACGAGCAGATCATCGCCCATTACGAGCCCGGTGATCGCGTGCTGCTGTTTGGGTTCTCGCGCGGGGCCTACACAGTAAGAGCACTGGCAAACGTTATGAACCTCTGCGGTGTCCCGACGCAGATGCCAGATGGTTCGCCGGTCCCGCGTTACGGCCCCGGATTGCGCAAGATCGCCAAGGACGCTGTAAAATTCGTGTATAATCACGGTGCTGGAAAACCGCGCGGACAAGATCCTTACTTCAAGAACCGTGAAGAGCTCGGCAAACGATTCCGCAAGAAGTATTCGAGCTTTCCCAATGAAGGTGAAGACAACCAAGGCAACGTTCAGCCTACCTTCATCGGGGTCTTCGACACGGTGGCATCACTGCGAACGGCAGTTGTCCGCACCTTGGTCTGGGGCGTCACTTTCGGGGTCGGAGCGGCTTTTGCCGCAGGTGCTGCATTCGGGTGGTCTTGGCTTTTGGTTGTTCCACTCGGCGTCCTACTAGTAGCGCTTCTTTGGCAGCTTGGTTCCCTGTTGCTCGACAACTTCAAATATTTCTCTGACGATCCTGAGCACAAACTGACGCTATGGCACCCAACCGATTGGCCGCAGATTCTCAAGACGGGTCATTTCGCGGCTTGGAACAAGCGCAACTACGACAAGTGGCTTGATCCCGATGTCCAACACGCCCGTCACGCCATGGCGATCGACGAAGACCGTGCTGACTTTCCAAGGGTCGGATGGGCATCCAAGGCGGCCGCGATCGAAACCAAAGATCGAGAGCCGAAGTGGTTGAAGCAGGTCTGGTTCCCGGGCTGCCATAGCGACATCGGCGGAAGCTATCCCGAGGCAGAGTCCCGCCTGAGCGATATCGCCCTCGATTGGATGGTCGACGAATTGAAAGACTGCGTGCCGTCGATCCAGATCAACGAGAACGTCTTGAACCGCGCCCCTGACCCTCTGGGTTTGCAGCACCGCGAAGACGCGTTGGTAGCATTTGGCCCCCTCCGCATCCGCTGGAAGAAGGGAATTCGCGCAGTTGGCGACGACTTCCCGCTCCATCCTTCAGTCGAAGAGCGCATGCGAGCCAAGGCCGTCGCCCAGTGTGGCGAGGTTAAGCCCTACCGACCTGCCCAGTTGAAAGAGCGACGCGACTTGAAATTCTACTACGACGAATAGGGGACTAGTCGACGGCGCTCACCCTCCCAACAATTCCTCGATGAAATCCTCCTGCCGGTCGAGCGCCGCCTCCCATTCCTTCGGCACCGCAGCTTCCCGCTCGAGCGTCTCGGGCTCGGGCTGCCCGCGCCCGGCCTCCAACGCCATCACGCTCATCGCCCGCGCCTCGCGCCGCTGCGATCTATCCCGGACAGGCGCGCGGTCGGCTGGTTTCGCCTGCTCGTCTGCGCCGGTCTCGTCACCACCATCGCCGCCCCAAGGTCCCACGCCTTGCACGCTCGGCGGATAGGGGAACGGCTTGCCCTCCTGGCGTGTCAACATCTCCTTGAAGAACGGATCGTCGTAATACTTGATCCGGCTCGCCTTGATCGGATGCTGGGGCGAGGCGAGGATGATCACCTCGTCGGGGTCCATCAGGCGCGCTTCGGTCTCGGAAAGCAGCGGTCGCTCTTCCAGCCGCGCCGAGGTCGAGGTCGCGCCAAGGAACCCCTTGTTGCGACCATACATCCGGGTCACGGCCTCGCGGGTGGTACTGCCGACGGCTGCGGAGACCTCCTTCACGGTGCGCTGGTCGCGTGGCGTGATGTAGAGCTTCAACCCTGCACCGTTCTCGAGACTTTCACGGCCCTCGGGCCCGTAGATCCGGTCGAGCGAGGCCAGCGACTGCGCAATCATCGCGACGCGGCCACCATAGCTTGCCAGCGAATGAATCGCGCGCTCCAGATAGGGCATCGCCCCCATCTGCTGGAATTCGTCGATCATCATCATGACCGGCCAGGGTTCGTCCGGACCCGGTTCGTTGAGCCGGATCGAGGCGATGAGATCGGCGAACATAAGGCGCAGGAGCGGGGCGAGGGTGGCGATGTGATCCTCGGACACCGCGATATAAAGCGACTGCGGGGTCTTGCGGAAGGTCGAGAAATCAAAGTCGCTCGCCTCGGTGGCCGAGCGCACCGCCGGGTTGTCCCATTGTTTGAGACCGGCAGTCATCAGTGCCTGGATGTTCGAGGTCAGCAGCCGCGATGAGGCTGAAGCAGCGTTGGTCCAGAGCTCGCGCAAGATGTCTTCTTCGGCCTCGTCGGCATAGGTCTTGTACTGGGCGTTCTTGTATTCGCCCCCGGCGACGATCTTGTTGACCTCACCAAGATTCGGCGTTCCGCGCTGGATCGCCAGCAGACAGGCCGCGACGAAGATCGACTTGCCGGCCTCGGAGAAGGTGTCGAGTTGCTTGTTGTCCTTGTCGAGGAATAGGTCGGCCAGGATCGAGACCTCGGTGAAGCGCTGCGCGAAGCTCGGGGCCTTGGCGATCCGGGCCAGAGGATTGTAGCGATGCGTGGCATTGGCCCAATCAAACGGGCTGAAGCGATAGACCTCGTCGCCATTCAGCGCCCGCAACCGCGCTGTCTTCTCGAAGTTCTCACCCTTCACGTCGAGCACCACGACCGAACCCGCGAAGCTCAGGAGGTTCGGGATCACGAAGCCGACGCCCTTACCAGCGCGGGTTGGGGCGACCATCATCACATGCGGGATCGTGGTCGAAGAGATGAACTCAGCCTTCGAGGTCGGCGCGCCGAGTTTGCCGCAGACAAAGCCCTTGCCCGGCGCCTGCAACATGTCGTTCTTCTTCAGCTCCGCCTTGGTCTGCCAATGGGCCGAACCGTAATCGTCCCGCTCCTTCTTCCAGGTCCAGGCGAGCGCCAGAGCGCCGAGGCTGGTGGCCCCGAAGCCGACAGCGCCAAATCCCACCTTGAAGGCCTCGGGATGCGCCGCGCGGGTGCCGGCGCTGGCCTTCCAGAGCGCCAACATGTCGAAGCTCTGGAACCCGATTTTCAGGGCCAGGGTCAGGTAGAAAGCGGCTATGATGGTTCCGATGACGGCACCGCAGATCACACCGAAGAGGAGCGCAGCCCAGAGGGGAAGTGTCTTGGTCATGGTAGTCATCCCCCTCAGAATTCCATCTCGTCATCGAGACCACGATCCAGTTCTTTGGCCCGGCCAAGATCGCGACCCAGCTCCTCTTGCTGGCCATGCAGCCGCGCCACTTCGGTCGCCTTGTCCTGCTGCAACCCGGCGGCGCGGTCGGTGAAGACCTGGTCGCCCGTTTCCTCAAACGTCATCTCCAGGAATTCCTGCGTGACGGTGATCTGGTCGAGCTTGCTCGGCAGGGCCGCATCCAGCACCTCGTAGTTCCCGCGCCGAAGTTCGGCCAAGCCTTCTTCACCCAACTCCTTGAAGAGCTCGGATTGCAGGGTCCGCTCGACCGTCTCTTCCTGTTCCTCGGTGAGCTTGCCGTCCCGCAACATGTCGGCGAGGTCCTGCAGGTAGGGATTGGGCGTCCGGTCATCCTCGTCGATGAGGGGCAACGTCGCCTCCTCCTCGTCCGCGAGGGTCCGGCCGATCTCGACGCCCATTTCCTTGGCGCGTTCCATCAGCGCGTCCATCACGCTGTCGACCTTTTCTAGGGCTGCATCCAGTTGGTCATCATTGGCCGTCTCGACGCTGAGACCGTCCTTGGCCAGCACCGCGTTCATGTCCCGCTCGACCCAGTCCTGCGCCATGCCGTAGTTCCGCGTGCCGCCCGCAGCAATCCGAGCCACCAGCTCCTCGCTGTCCATGCCCACCTCCTCGGCGCGCTCGAGCACGTCGCGCAGCCCGTCGTCATTGCCGGACTGCAGCGCGGCGATCAGCACCTCGCTGCCCGCCCCCGGCGGATAGGGTTCTTCGAGCTGCTTGCCAAACCGCGCGCGCAACTCCGGGTCCGGCACCATCTGCGAAAGGTCCGCGATGATCGGCGCAGCCTTGGCTTCAAAAGCGGCGCGCTCGGCCGGGTCCAGTTCCTCGGCCTTGAGCCTCAGCGCCTCGATCGTGCGCTCGGAATAGTCGATCGCGTCACCGACGGTCTTGATGTCCTTCATGTCTATCTCTCCTTCGGTGAAGTTCCACGGCGTGCCCGAGCCAAGCCCGTCCGCCATGCCGCGCACGGCGCGCGCCATGTGGCGCTGGTCCATCCGGTCCAGCAGGTCGGCGAGGTTCTTGTAGTCCTTGGCGAAGCCCACCACCTGCGCCTGCGCGATGGCGGATTCCTGGGCCGTCATGACGATCTCGCGCGGCAGGCGGGCCTCTTCCTTGGCGCGGTATATCTCCTCGATACCGGCGGGCTTCTCGAAGATGCCGCGCTCGAGCCGGGTGGTCGCGTCGAGCATGACGCCGTAGCGTTCGGCGATCTCGGCCTGCTTCTCGCGCATGAGCTGCGGCGACATCACGCCTTCGGCCCAGCAGGAGAACCAGGTGCCGTTTTCGACGCCGCGATTGTTCAGGATGATGTGCGCATGCTTGTGCGCCCGGTCGTCATGGACCGCGAGGACGTAGTCCCATTGATCGCCGTATGCGCCGCTCTCGAAGAAATGCTCCGTCCAGTCCATCGCGATGTCGCGGACCTGATCGACCGTCACATCGGTCGGGAAGGACAACAGCATGTGCGAGGTGAACCCGAGCTTGGTCGAGCCGCGCCAGGTTCCGGCCCAATCCTCGATGATGTCCTCTTTCTGCTCCTCAGAAAGCACCGCCGCATCGGTCAGCGCGTTGGTCATCGTCGAATAGGTGTAGACCGCCTTGTCGTTGATGTAGGATATCTGCGCCCCAAGCGAAGCACGCGTCTTGCAGCCCCCCGCCCGGATCCGTTTGAACACCGCGGCCCGGCTTTGCCCCGACGCAGCCTTCAGCGCGTTGCGCGCCGACAGGGATCCGACGCGTGCAAAACTGCGACCCTGCCGACGCCCCGCCAGCCGCGCGTCGATCCGCGCTGCGGCCTGGCCCCGGATGCGCTCATCCTCCCAGAGCCGCCCCATGACCGAGGCGTAGAGGGCGAGCGGATCAGCCATTGCGCACCAGCCTCAGACTATTCCCGATCGCGCGCGGGTCATCCTCAAGAACTTCGCTCTCCGCCCCCTGCCCTTCTTCCTTTTTCGGCCACTCCTGAGCGCGCAAGGCCTGCGCCGCATCTTTCATCCGGCCCATCTCACGGCTCATGGACAGCGCCAAATCGAGCAGTTCGATCAGCACCGCGCGGTCCGCCTCCGAGACCTCCAGCCGACCGCGATGGACCGCCTTGGCGAGCACCAGTCCGGCGTCGCTCACGTCCTTCGCCTGACGCCACGCGGCACAGAACTCCGCGACCAGATCACGGGGTACATCGAGGAAACCGCACCGTCCGCGCAACACCGCATTCAGCGCCTGAGATCGGTTGGCATAGCCCCGTTCGCGCCACTCCGCGTCGAAGGCGTCCAACTCGGATCGGCTGGCCCGGAACGCCACCGTCTCGCTTGGATCGCGCACCGCAATGCCCTCACCCGCCTCCTCTTTAGCGAGCCTGTTCACGTGGCGCGGCGAGATGCCAAACACCGCCGCCAGATCCTTTGCGCTTTCGCCCGCCGCGAAGCGCCGCGCCACTTCGATGCGCTCTTCAAGCTTCAGGTTTTTCGCTGGCCTCGGCACGGGTCAGACCCCTCGGACAAAATGTGCAAACATTGGCCATATCCTGCCAACGTCTTCTTTCTCTCCTTCGCCTATACTTCAATACATCACATTGCGCAATATTTCGTTTTGCGGGAAGTATCTTTTTGCTGGTATTGGACGTCATCAAGACCCCGCATCGCGGCGCAACATGGAACGGGTCCCGTCCTCATCGATGCAGGACAATCAGGTCGAAAGAGCTTCCAAAACTTGTGTTCAAGACGCACGCGACGAAAGGCAAACTAAACGCCCGAGCAGGTCACGGATCGGCGCCAGGAACACGAAGACGGCCCGCGCGGGATAGCGCGGCTCACGCCCGGTTAGGGCACCAAGAACTTGAACGAAACAGCGTCAGCCCCCTGCGGATCCGAAGACCCGCAGGGGTATCTGGGTCAGTGACCCAGTCCCAGATCGCGCAGATCGTCGTAGCGGCTGCGGGCGATCAGCGCCTCGGTCTCGAGGCTGTCGAGGGTCTCGGGATGGGCGTCTTCATCGAAGGCGGCGAGGTAAGCATCGAAGGCAATGTCGGCTTGCAATTCGGCGAGGTCGATGGATTGTTCGAGTGTCATGGTGTGATCCTTTCCGTTGATCGTCGTTGGACGGATCGTGGAAAAGACCGGGGGCATGAGAGCGGGCTGCACCCGGCACGGGGCGGAATGAAATGGAGCACGCCGGGGGCAGGTTTGTTGTGAGCGGTGCACCGCAGCGCTCAAGGCGTCAGCCGTCCAGAAACCTGCCCCCGGCGTTGCCGACCGCTCGACCCCGGGCTAGCGATCTTTGAGGCCAACAGGTCGACGGAAAGGCGCGCGGCAGTGACACTGGCGTGAGACGTTGCCCTTGGATGCATGACGTTGATTTGCGGTTTCAACCCTCGCGGCACAGGGTGAGTTCGGCGCCCCTGGCAGCTTCGCCAAGACGACCCTGCGCGGGTTGCTCGACTGAGAGAAAGAGTGCGCTTGCCTCGCTCAGCAGGCTACCAGTTCTCCCCGCGGACATTCAGTACGGTCTCGGGTTCGCGCTACCCACGCTGTCACTGAACTGGGCGACCAGAGCCGCATCTGCGACCAATCCGGACTGACAAACCGCATCCGCATCCGCGTCCGAAATATGCGGCATCCTTCGGACACCGATATTTCGCTGGCCGAGGGCTAGTTCCCCGGAACGAGAAATAGCCAGACCGCCGGAGCGGTCTGGCCCTTGGCTTAGGCGGCGTCTTTGGGACCCCAGGGGATGACGGCCTGCAGGGACAGATCGTCCTGGTTCGCGGCCTTGCCGAGGTTCGCATTGAAGCCGTGGTCGCGGATGGTCAGCGTGTAGTAGTCCGCGCCGGTCTCCTTGTTCTGCTTCTTCCAGATGCCGCCGCACTCGACCAGCTTGCCGCGCGGGGAGCGGCCGAGGACGCGGTGCGTGGGGGCCATCGGGTTCGTGCTTGCGACGGGTTCGACCGTGATATCGAGGTCGAAGGTCAGGGTCGAGATGGAGCCGACGCCCTTGGCAGTTTCGATGTCGGCGCTGGTGAATTTGATGCAGTTCGTGGTCATTGCTCTTCTCCTTGTTTGCGTTGCAATGATGGTCACCTTGCAGCTGGCAAAGGCCCGGCCACACCGAAGGCGAAGCGCAGCGGAGAGGGGCAGGCGACGTTCTTTTTGATCCGCGAGGAATGACCCGTAGGGGCAGGGGAAAAAGATCGGCGACAACCTTTGTGGACGGGGCGACAGCTGCGACCAGCATGTCATGCAACTCAGACACCCGGAGAAGTGCGGTGGCCGCGAAGGAAACTGGGTGAACAGCCGAGCGAGAGAAATGCCTGTGGTGGCGGTATTTCTGTTCTGTCGCTCCGAGCCGCATCCGGTCCAGTTAGAGCTTTGCTGGCTCTGCCTCACGTGCCGCGACGGCAGGTTTCCGTGGCAACGCGATGTGTGTTGTCTGGAAGAGCAGCATGGAGACCGCCGATGCATCGACACCGTGTCCGGATCACCCGGATTTCGAAAGGACCCTCCACGGCAGCGCGAAATTTTACGATTTGCGCGTCACGACCACCACCGGCCTTCTGCCAGCTGCGGCCAATGCAATCCGGCGGTCGTCGGACATCGTTTGCGACCCATGATCGCGGCGCGGAGCTGCGTGTCCGGCAAAGCGAGGAACAACACCGGCCGAGACGCGAGGTACGAGATCACTGATATCACGCGCCCGCCCCAGCGACCGTAACCGGAACGGCCGAGATGAAGCGTTGCCACGACCATGCGAAGGCTGGCCGGGCTGGCTCCGGAGGAGACTGCCTGGCCAGCAGTACGTCGCAGGGAGAGGTGGCTTTTCAGCTCGGGGAGGGCGGCTGCGTGCAGCCGACCGAGTAGGGCGCGGTCCTGACCAAAGGGAAAGAGGGGCCAAGATCATCAAAACTTAAACGTTGCACATCGCAAAACCCTAGACTTTGCTCGGAGTATTCGGTTGTGAGCGACAAGAACGTGATCGTCTTGAAAGCTGGTTTGACATGTTTCGTTTTTGCTCACCTTGGGTACGCAACTTGACCAGAAGCTGAACCTTCTGGCGATCTCTGTGATACCGAACGCAACCAGCGCGTCGCACTCCCCTCCAAATTACTAACATCTTTCTTGCATACTCACATTATCAATGTTAGCTTCCGAAGTCATGTTAGAACTGGATAAAAAATCCTCTCAGGAGCTCTTCAAGGCAGCGCAAGGTTACCTGCGCACCACGCTACACGTACCATCCAGCCTGAAGGTCTGGGGGAGCAAGAAAGGGTTGCCGCTCTTTCTTGCCAATGGGTTCGAGTACCGACAAACGGAGCTCTTCGGGCATGCGATCTTGCTCGTCGTCCCGAAGTCAGAGGACGCCAAGAATCCTACAGGTCTTTCCAAACAGCTTGGAGCTATCCAACGCCACTTTGAGGGAGTCCTCATATTGATCCTGGACCACCTATCCGCCTATCAACGCAGCCGCCTAATCGAGGAGTCCGCGGCTTTCATCGTGCCAGGAAACCAGCTCTTCATTCCTCAACTTGCGATGGACCTCAGAGAACATTTTCGGCGAAGACGCGATTTCTCGGAAGATCAACTGTCGCCGGCATCGCAGGCACTCTTCTTGCGACACCTGAACCTCAGGGACGTGGAAGACGCGCGACCGAGCGATCTCGCGGAAATCTTGCGATACTCGGCAATGTCGATCGGCCGCGCCTTCGAAGAGCTGGAAGCCAGCGAGCTTGCGCATGTGGAAACGCGAGGGCGCAGCAAGCATATCCAGTTCTCCGAAGCTCCTCGAGAATTGTTTGAAGCCGCGGCTTCAAGACTGCGCTCGCCGGTCAAAGCCGAACATTGGTTTCGGGCACCCTCCCTGCCGAAGGGCTTCCACGGCAGCCCAGTGCCTGAGTATCTGCCAACCGGTGGCGAAAGTGCTCTCTCGGAGCGATCGACGATGTCCAGGCCCCGCATCATGCGTCTTGCTGCCGGGCCAAAGGACTGGAAACGGATTCAAAGTGGCGAGTTTGGGAAAGAGGTCGAACAGGACGAGGAGCCGAGCTTCGCGATCGACGTTTGGTGGTACGACCCCGATATCGTGTCGGGTGCGCGTGAGGTCGATGTCCTGTCGCTCTACCTGCAGTTCCGCGACAACCCAGACGAGCGGCTGGAAGCCGCCGCGGAACAATTGTTGGAGGAGTTCGCATGGTAGTCGGCCTGGACAAGTTTCGAGAGCATTTCGCGGACCATGCCGACCATTATGCGGTTATCGGCGGCACCGCATGTTCGATGATTTTCGAGGAGGTCGGCATCGATTTCCGCCAGACCAACGACATCGACATGGTTCTCTGCGTAGAGGTCGTGGATCCGTCCTTCGCACAGTCCCTGAAGGCCTTCCTGGATAGCGGAGGCTACCAGGCGCGCGAACGCAGCAATGGCCGCCGGGAGTTCTACAGGTTTCACAAGCCGACCGACCCATCGTATCCAGCGATGCTCGAGCTCTTTGCGCGCAAACCAGAAGCGCTGGAAATTCCGAAGGATGCGGGGTTGACGGTGGTAGAGGTTTCGGACGAAACCTTGAGCCTTTCCGCGATCCTGCTGGACACGGACTACTACGAGGCACTCCTCGAGAGCCGTCGCGCCATTGACGATATTCTTGTTCTCGATGAGCGCCTGCTCATCCCGTTCAAGGCCAGAGCATTCGTCGACCTGTCTCAGCGAAAGGACGATGGAGACGGGAATGCCAAGGGCAACGATATCAGGAAGCACCGGAACGATGTGTTCCGGTTGCTTCAGCTTCTCCCAGCCGATCGGCCCATTGAGGTTACTGAGCCGTTGAAAGCTGACCTCAGGGCGTATGTGGAGAGGGTGCACGGGCTGGCAGACTTCGACCCGAATGCCTTCGGTGTCCCCATCGATCGAGAAACTGGCCTCGGCCTGATCTCCAGTCTCTATCAACTCTAGCAACTGCTATGGTGGGCCACTGTCGTTACCGGACAGGCCGACACGACGAGTGCCTATCGCTACCTCTCGATGGTCAACGTCATCGCCCGCCTAGAAAGACCGCCCGCAACTTCTTGACGAAACCGGACAGAACGGCCGCGGTCCGATGCAGCCAGGACGCGGGTTCTGGATCTTGAGAAGCATGGCGCGCAATCTGGGCATGCATGATCCTGGTTGCCTGAGCCCCCGAAAAAGCTGGGAGCCACTGGACGTGTCCCGCGCGAATTACATAGTGGGACTTGCATGGCGCATCGAAGACGCCGACTGACGGTTGAATGGTGGCATATCCACCTTCATCCCAAACCCTGTGACTTTCTGGAACGATGAGCGTGATGCGGTGGTCGCATCCACATGCACAAAGTAACCCTGCGAGTTCAAATTCCTCGGTGTGGTAGACGACGCCCTCCTCCATCTGTTTCGGGATCCGATCCACAAGCTGATAGCGAAACCTCATTCGACGAGCATCCTCCGATCGATCTCCAACGACGTAGTCTCCAAGACGCATGACATCGCCGCATCTTCGCGGTCGTAAATCCCAAAGTGCTGCTTGAAGCGAAGGACGGCCAGAGCAGCATTAAGTGCATTCAACTCGGCTATCTGACCTTGTCGCCGGTACTCGCCTTCTTTTGGGTCCTCACCTGGAAGGAAAACAGTACCTGCCGTTCCCTCGTAAGCAGCGCGATCCACACCCGTCACTCTCACAACGCCATTCAAGCCTGTAGCTACTCGGTTCAAGCCCATTCCGCAGTCCACGAAGGGCACGTCGTTCGCACTGAGCCAGTCCATTATCGTGATACGTGCCGGGCCGTTGTCGATCGACACAAACACAAAATCCAATTCGCGAAGTTGCTCAATGTTTTCCTTCGTAACCCGTTCCGGAATCGGTGTGATGCTCGAATGCCAATTTCCATACTGCTGCGCTAACGCGTCCACTTTCGGAGTTCCGATCGCGCGGGGAATAAACCCCGGAAACCGAAAGATCGTATGAACATGTACCTTGTCGTCGTCAAAAAGGATGATCTCGGCGAGGTGGGTTCGTGCAATGAAATCCAAGATGTATGAGCCAGTACCCCCGAGACCAACGATCGCCACGCGTTTCCCTTCGAGCAGCCTCGACAAGTCGTTCATGTGATACCTAGCGGACAACGTATCCGGAAACTTTAGCGGGGTGCCTTGCTCTTTTGCCCGGACCTCGATGGCCTTTAGCGGCGAGGCCTCGGAATAGGCCGCCATGGCAGGCGCCGTGATCGTATCGACATAGGTGCGTATCTTCTCTTCAAACGAATGATAAGTCCGCATCTGACCTTTGTCGTCGAGCAACTTGTATGAGAAGGATTGGTCGGACTCGAACCCGTCCGCGACCCTAACCTTGCTTGCGCCGCCGCCCAACCGAAGCTGACGTCGATTCTGGTCGTGCGGCCGGCTTCCTCGGAACCATACCTGGTGATTTGAAGGAGGATCAATGAGCCCGTCGTTTGAAAGATCGACCGGGCTGGCCAGATCGCCGTGCCGGAGTTTGCCGTCTTCTGCCAGGTAGGGCAAACCATAGACCAAGAGGTAGCCCCCGACGAAATCAAGTAGATAGCCTTCGTCTTCCAGGTCCTGGATGAAGGGATTACGATTCGCCAGTTCCCGAAACTCTAAAACGCATGCCATCTTTCACCATCACCTCGTTGCCAGGCGCGAGCGTGCCGCTCACGTTTCCCGAATTTCCGCGCGAATACTTGATGAGGTATTCGTTGGACCCGCTTCCTCCATCTGAAAGGTACAGCGCGACCACTTCCTCATAAAAAATCTTCTCTCTTGCCACCGCATGGTCATCCTGATTGACCGTGATGGTGACTGTCTTCTCGGGTTTCCCTGCCATGTCAGCCTTCCTCGTCATGAATTGTCGCTTCGACTCTTTGTGTTGTGGCGAACGGAGGTCGTTGCCCGAGACAGTGGGCCTACGCTGCTCTGTGCGCCTACTTCTCCCGGACGGTAGTCTTCGGGTTCGCCTTGCCGTACTTCGCCGTAACAAACCGACCGCTTACAGCACTGCGATAGCTTCCGCCGGTCGAGCCGCTCTTCCCTGGAGCTTCCTTCACGGTCGTTCGCGGATGCGACTTACCGTACGCCTTCGTCACGTAGCGGCCTGAATTCGCGCTGCGAAAGCCGCCGCCTCCTTTACCTTTTCCTGCCATAACCTGCTCCTTTTCGTTGCATTTCGGCGAGACCGGACTAAGAATGTCTTTGAGTCCTTATGTAGACTATCTACATTTGGACTACAAGGACCGTCAAGTCCAAATTTGGACAACAGGAGGATCAATGCAACCACAGCCAGGTTCTGCGCCCGAAAACGGCGCGGACGCATTCAGGATTCCAGCTGTTATGGATGCTTTCACCAAACTTGCCGAGGACTGGGAACTCTCGACCGATGCACAGATCACGCTGCTCGGCTCACCAGGCCGATCCACGTTTTTCAAGTGGAAAAAATCCGGTGGCAATCTCCCGCACGACACGATCGAACGCATCTCCCACCTACTGGGCATCTACAAATCACTCCAGATTGTCCTGCCCGACCCTGTAGCGGCGGATGCCTGGGTCAAGAAGCCGAATACCTACTTCGACGATCGCAGCGCTCTCGACGTGATGCTCGAAGGGAACGTGGTGGATATCTACAAGGTGCGAGAATACCTCGATGCGCAACGCGGCGGATGAGTTCAACGTCGAAGAGGTCAATGACGTCTTCTACATCCTAATTCCATCGCGGTTCCCACCGGTACCGCTCTTCCGTCGCATCGCCGGCGGTTACGATGACGAGATTGCAGCGGTTGCCGAACTCCACAATCCCCGTGTGAAGGAGAAACAGAGGCTGCTCGGGCGATCCGGGGTCGACGTGGACTATACATCGCCGCGCTTCCAAAATTGGAACCACGCGCCTTTCGCGTATTCCAACCCGGAGGGTAGCTGGTTCTTTGGTCCAATCGTCCGCTGTTTGGAGATGTCGCAGGACAAACAAACAGCGCTCGCGGTCTCTGTGGCAAAAAGGGAGCGCTTCCTTTTGCGGACGAAGGAGGTGCCGATCGGCTTGGACATGAGGATGCTCAGTAGACGGGTCCGCGGGTCGTTTCTCGATGCCCAAGGCCTACCCGCAGATCTCACGCAGGACGAGCGACGCGAGCTAGGCAAGGGACTCGTTGATCGAGCCAAATCGGAGGAACTCTCTGGGGTTCTCTTTCGATCCCATGAACGACCAAGCGGCACACGGATCTGTGTACTGGACGGCAACGTGCTTGAACGCGCTGTGCAGGGAGAGCACTTCCGCTACACATGGGATGGTCAACGAGTATCGTCTCTCTACACCTTCAACAGCTCCGGCAGCGACGAAGACAATCTGATCGATCCCCGAGATTTGAGCGGGTCCGTTGACATTCTGGCGGCGTAGTTTGCTGAAAATGCCCAAACACGAGAACCAGTTGCAACTAAGAAGCGAATTAGGGCGGGTGAAATGTTCCCTACGTGAATTACGGGGCCTAAGGAGAGCGTGAGCGTAAGACGGTGATCACCGTCCCGTCCGTCATCAGAACGATCAGGCCCCGTTCGGCGCCGGTCATGTCGAGATAAGCACGCACCTGAGCCCAATAGTGATCAAGCGTCTCCTGGGCTGGATTCACGTCGCTCTTCCAGTCGATCACGACGGCTGGCCGACCTTCCGGACCAACCGTAAGCGCGTCCGCGATGCCCGCCGTCGCAACCAGCGCGGCATCCTCTTGCTGAAAGGCATAGACCGGAAATTCAGCGAGCAATGAGGGACGCAAGGCCGCCACCTCCGACAAGGCCAGCGTTCGCGTCACGCAACCGGCCAGTTCCTCAGGCGAAAGCCCGTTCGCCGGATCGGAGGAAGGCTCCTCGCTGAGCGCATGGATGAGGTCAGTGGCACGCGCGGTGAGCGCCGCGCCGACCTCGTCGCATTCCCCTGTCAGGACTTCTTCCATGAGCTTGTGAAGGATCAGTCCACGCTCGCGTCCGCCCTGGATGGAGGCGGGCGTTTCGGTTTCTGGCGCCGGAGAATCAGTCGAAACGGCCCAGATGTCCGGTTCTTCTTCCTGAAGCACCGAACCCGTCGCCGTCTCGTCGCGGCTCGGCGCAAGCCAGGTCAGGTGCATCTGCCTTTCGGCAATCGCACCGGCCTCAGTGGCGAAACTCTCCCGTGTCTGGTCGTTTGCGGCATCGCCTGTCACCGCGATCGGGTCGAGCGGCAGATGCGACACGTCGAAGTGAGGGAGATTTGTCAGGGACAGGTCCACCAGGCCGATCCAGGCTGATTTCGACGGCGCTACGTCAAGCCGTGGCAAGACCAAGAGTTCCCGGGCGCGAGTTGCCGCGACATACCAGAGCCGGACCCGCTCGCGGTCCAGTTCATCCTTCTCGGCCTGCCGCGCCGCGTCGTAACCAGACGGAGGGACACCCAGAACCGGGCAGTAGAAGGTATCAGTCTGGCGATCGGTCACGGCGCTATCAGGAGCCATCACCCCTGTCATGGTGTTGATGGGGATGACGACCGGCCATTCAAGGCCCTTTGCAGCGTGCATTGTATAGAGGGCGACGGCTTCTTCCTGCGCATCTGGTCGACCTTCCACCGCGCGGGCCTCATCCGTCCACGCCGCCGTCATCGCCTCGGAAAAGGCGCGCAAACCGCGTACTGCAAAGCCGGTGGCCAGGCTGAGATAGAGATCGACATTGGCAAGCGCTCGTTCTGCCTGACCGCGATGCCGTTCCAGAAGAACGGGGCGTACCCGAAGGACGTCGACGGCCTGCGAAAGAAGATCGTGCGGTGTCGTGCTGTTGGCGCGTTTCTGGAGCGCTTGCAGCCGATCGATCACAGCGCGCGCCAGCGGATGCGCTATTGCCGCGGGGTCGACGCCGAGGTCGAGCCGCGGGATCCGGTCGGGTTCTTTTTCCGAACGCGGAAGCGCCCAGACGATGTCCAGGAGCTCCTCTTCGCTGAGCCCGACAAGCGGGCCGCGCAGCAATGCGCCGAGCGCCAGCGTATCACGACGATCGGCGAGAACCCGCGTGATCGCGATGAGGTCCTGTACTTCCTGCCGGCGAAACAGGCCTTTGCCGGCCTGGGTTGCGACTGGGATGCCCCGGCGCTCAAGGGCTTCTTCATAGCGCCAGAGCTCCGCGCCAGTCGGGGCGAGCAAGGCGATGTCGCCCGGCTGGCAGGGGCGTCGTGCACCGGCTTTGCGATCCTGGACCGGATGACTGCCGATCAAGCGTGCGCAAAGTTCAGCCACCGCTTCGGCTTCGGCGTCGCGTCGTTGCTCGGCGCTGGCCTTGCCTTTCTCGTCAGCGACCGCGATATCGATCGCCGCGACGCAGACGCCGTCTTCCGGATCGTCGTGGAAGGGATCGAGCGCGGTGAAGCCGGGTTGGCTATCGGCCGATAGAACAGCCTCGAACCGATCGTTGACGAAAGTGAGGATCGAGGCACAGGAACGGAAATTGGTCGAGATCGAGACGAGGCCGTCCGCGTCCTGCGTCGAGAAGGCGTTGCGGGCCTGAACGTAAGCGCCGACATCCGCGCCGCGGAAGCGATAGATTGCCTGCTTGGGGTCGCCAACCAAGAAGAGTGCGCCCGGACGGATCCGGAAGCGCGTCCAGTCCTGCGGATCATCACCGGGATCACCGCATAGACGCCAGAAGATTTCGGCCTGGAGCGGGTCGGTGTCCTGAAACTCGTCGACCAAGACCTTTGAATACCGCTGGCCGAGTGCCTGTCGCACAGTTTCATTGTCGCGCAACAGGTCGCGCGCGGCGTAGATGAGATCATCGAAATCGAGTTGGGCGCTGGCGCGCTTGTGCTTTCGGTAGCGCACGAGGATTGTGCGTGCTTCGTCGATCAATGTCGTAAGGACCTGGCCGGAAACCGCCTGGAGCAACGCGGTCCACGCGGCACAGCACGCCTCATACAGGTCGCTGGCCGTATCATTCAGCCTGTCGCCGTCTGCCTTGGACAGCCCTGCCTGCTTTGCCGCCGCTGCCCATTTGCCCTTCTTGCGGTAGGCGTAAAAGCTGCCCGCCCCAGTCGTGAGATCGGGATGCGGGCGTGCAACCAGCAGCCCGACGAGCCCGGCAGGCGTGGAACCATCTGCAATGGATGGAAGGGTGGCCGCCATTTCAGAAAAGCGCGCGGCGAAGATCTCCGTTTCCGGCTCGTGGACGCCGGCGCTTTGCATAAAGGCCGAAAGTTCGTCGGTTGCCTGCCGGAAGGCTTGCAGGTGACCTGCAAAAGGCATCGCCTCCGGTGCGACCAGATTCCTCGACCGCCGGAGGGCTTCGGCGATCTTGTGCATCAGAGCGACGGTCTCTCCCGGGTTATGCAGCACCATTTCGGCCAGGACACCGCCCTGATCGCCAGACAATCGCTGGCGCAGCCAGCCATCGACGATTTCGAGGAAGTTGAGATCGGCCTGGTTGCGATCGATGACCGCTGCGCCCGGATCGATATCCGCTTCCGCCGGGTAGGGCTTGATCAATCGCTGACAGAAGCCGTGGATGGTCGAGCAGGTGATTTCGTCGATCGCCGTGCTGGCTGAAACCAGATTTTCGCGCTGCGTTACAGACAGGCCCCCCGGTAGGCCAACGCGGAGCTCCGGTGCGATGTGGCCGGCGGCGAGATCTTCGACGAAGTCCCGAACGCGCAAGAGAAGTTCGCTGGCCGCCAGTTCGGTAAACGTGACCGCAGCAATGGAACTTGGCGCGACACCCTGCGCTAGCATGACAGCGATCCTGCCAGCCATGACGGCGGTCTTGCCCGATCCCGCGCCAGCTTCAACCAAGATGGACCGGTCGTGACAGCTGATAGCGTCATGCCGGGCGCCGTCATCGTTCAGAACTTTCACGCTGCTCATCATTCTGCCTCCCAGATCGGCACGACCGCGCTGAGCCGCTCGGTCGCGGCGGCTTGCTTGCGTTTGCAGTAGGTGGCGCCTGCGTTTGCCGGCAGGGCAAAAGCGAGATCGTCGTAGTCGCTTCCTGTATCCGGCCCGAGCAAAGCAGCGCCGTTGGCAAACGCGGTCCTCGCCGCCTGCAGATAAGCCTTGATATCCGCCAGAACGGTGTCCGGATCGTCGAGTTGGAGATCTAGCGGCTCACGCGGATAGAGCAGCGAAGCGCTGATCGCGATGTGGTCGCCCAAGAGCGCCTTGACGGCGAAGGCATAAAGGCAACGCTGAAGTTCGCGGCCGCCGTTCACACGGATATCGCCTTTGGGCGGCTTGCCGGTCTTGTAGTCGCGCACGAGCGCCCGGCTGCCGTCATCAGCTATGTCGAGCCGGTCGATGTAGCCGGCAATGTGAAATCCGGTGTCGGGGATAATGACCGGATCACTGGCGTCCCAGGGCAATGCCGCGTCCGACTTGGGCGCGGCCCCGCCGAACGGGACTTCGCCAAAGGATCGGCTGCCCGGCAGATGGTCATTGCCATAGGCAAGCGCCTGTCCGGCAAGAGCGCGAGCGTCCCCGAGCGTGCGGCCCCAGATAACAGCGGGCGGAACGGGCCGCTCGCTTTCCCATTCGGCAGCCACCGCACCAGCAGCTTCATCCACCGCAGCCTGAATGGTAGCCCTGTCGGCGGACGCCAGGCCGCCCATTGCTTCGAGGTTTCGCAGGGCGCGGTCGAGCACCAGATGGATGAGGTCGCCGGTTTGCAGGGCGTCAAGCACGAGCGGCTCGGCACTGCCTTGCGGGGATTTCCAACCGAGCGCATAGCGCCAGAGGAAATTGAGGGGGCTGCGCAGCAGTGTTTTGAGCGAGCTCGCCGACTGGGTCCGCGCGAGGATCGCTAGAATCAAAGGATGATCCGCCCTGACCAGGCCATCATGAGCTGTCACATCGGCCATGCGCCAATCGCGCCAGCAGGAACGCGCACTCAATGCCTGGGGATCGGCGGCGAATTCCTGCGGCCGCGCCATAAGCCGGTCGGTTTCACTGAAGGCATGGGTGGGAACGGCGTTGCGCCGTAGATAGGCTTCCTCGTCATAGGTAGCGAGGAGGGGGCTGCGACCGAGCAGTCGGCCGTCGCTGTCGCGTCGGGCGCGGGAGAGGACGACGTCGCTGCCCGTAGTGGCGAGGATCGTCTCAAAGTCACGGCGATCTGCCAGATTAACGGGAAGCGGGTCGAGCTCGTCCGTTTGAATGATGTGGTCCGGGATCAGCCGATCTTCGGCAATCCCGCGTGGCCAGCGGGAGGAATTGAGACCGATAAGCCGAACGAAGCGGCGCGGCGACGCGGCCAGGGCACTGGCCGGCATCCAGGCCACGGAGACGCAGGCCTCGAGCCCGTCATCCTGTTTCAATGATTCTAGCGTGCTGTCGATCGCTCCGGCGGGTCCTGCCAAAAGGGCTTTGCGCCAGATGGACAATGCCCGGTCATTGAGGAAGGCTTCACCGATTTCCTGTGCCGCATCCGGCCCCTTTGCCAGCAGATCGACCGCAGCACGCAGCACCGGGGCGTGATCCATGCCGTCGGGCCAGTCGTCCGGCGCGAGGCGCGCCAGCAGTTGGTTCCAGGCGGATGGCATTGACAAGGGTGCATCGCTTGGAAGGACACGCATCCAGCCATCGGGAAGGGACGCCAGAGGTGCAGAATCCCGGCACAGGGCGACGAGACGGCGCAGGCGCGACTGTGAGAGCCCGCGCACGATGATGTCGGCGAGTGCCGCTGCCGCTTGTCCGTCACGTGTCGTGACGGCCGGGATGCCATGGACGAAATGCAGATCGGTATTGGCATCGGCGCGCAGCGCGAGAAAGTGATCGTCGTAGTCGGCCGGCGACGCGGTGGCGATGGCAATGTCGGCGGGCGATACGCCCGACGCGAGCAGCGACCGCACCCAACGCAGCGTCTCGACTGCCTCATGGTAAGCGGTCGCGGCACTAACGGATCGAATGGTCGGCGCCTCAGCATCGCCTCGAGCGACAGCAACGCCGCTTTCCTTGAGCCAGACCGGGACAGGGCGAGGACCTGACGACCATTGCATGGGGATATGCTCGGAGAGCGCCTTCAAGAGAGGCCGCCAGCAGGGAGACAGTTCGGTCAGTCCGACGATTTCCATCGAGCCGAATATGGCGGGTGCATGTGTGATCCGGCTGATGGCTGCGGCTACAATATCGACCGGACGCATCATTCCGCTCGGAAGTTCGGCAAGGACAGCGGCCTCCAGGCGAGCGATGGCTTCAAGCCTTGGATGATCATCTGACCGGGAAGCGAGATCGATATCGGCTCGCCACGCCTTGTGCAGTGTGTCGGCGGCCGCGCCGATCATGCCCGGCAGCATCTTGATATCTTCCAATTCGCCCATCGGTGTTTCAGGGAGGACCGTCTGGATCGCCGCGCGCAGGCTTTCTTCGTCGATTGCGCGGGCGAAACCGCCCGCGAGCCGCACCGCGGCTTGTTCGAATGACATGATCTGGAGGCCATGTTGACCGCTGCGGGCTGCCACAAGGCGGGCCTCCCGCATTGCGTGTCGTCCATAGACAATTAGCGTGGACCGGCACGTCGTGGACATCTTCAAGTTCCTTTTTGAAGAATAGCTTTGACCAAATCGGGAAGTGCTTGTGTCGAAAGCTTTGAGGATTCAGCGTCCCGAACCAAAAGTTCGATAGTAAGAAATTGATGGAACTTCTCTGATATCAGATTGCCTGCGCCTGCGAACAAATCGACGGGTGCGCCGGATCCAATTTCTTCCAGCGCCGATCGAAGATCGGGTGTTTCGTCCCCGGCCTCTACAATCAGAAACCCGTCGTGCTGCTCGACTGAAAACCCTTCACTTCTGAGTGCGAGCGCGAGAGTCGACGTCTTCACCGTTCCGACCCGCGTTGCGATGATTGATGTGTGCTCGCCGAGAGAGAGGATATTCTCGTTCCGAAATCCTAGCAGTTGATACTGAGCACGCGCTTCCTCCAGCATCGTCAAGGAAACAGAGTCCATATAGACCGGACTGGCATTCCCCTCGAGCACTTCGAACATTCGGTCAATTACCTTGTCATGAATGTCTCCTGCGTCGCCACCGAAGACGGGAGGCACACCAGCCTTCGCGGGTTTGACGACGATGACCTTTTCACGATCATGGATTTCTTGAACCACCCAACGCCTACCAGAAAAAATCAGCAGCATCCCGGGAGCAAGAACATTGTCGATTGGTAGGGTTCCAAGATCCCGCCCCTCTGCAACCAAACGGAATTCTTCAGGTGTCTGGAACACGGCATAGAAGCTGTAATGCTCAACCAGCTTTTCGCCTGTCGGTCCCAAGAGTAACAGCCCACTTGCGGCTTGTTCGATCAAGCTGGTTTCAGGATGACCGATCGCACGCAATACATCTGCGAATATTTCGGTTGTGACCTTTCGAAAAGGGCCTTCGCGGCAAAGGACGTTGTAGACCGCGCTTGCAGACGCACCGCCGCGCTGCGCAATAACTGATAGAATCTGATGGACGAGCGTCGAAAGGTGAAGGGCTTGCGGTTTTGGTGGTTCGCACCAACCTTCCAGCAGCAGGTCTATCATCGCGATGGACCTGATCAGGCCGAGGCGAAGACGATCCACGAAGCTACTCTCCGGCGTCAACTTGGCTTCGACAGCGTACTGCCTGAGAATGGCCGGTTGTCCTTCACGCCGGCCTGACCGGCCAAGCCGTTGTCGCAACGCCGCGACGCTGAATGGCGCGCCAATTTGAGCCACGCAAGTCACGTCACCGATGTCGATTCCAAGCTCGAGCGTCGACGTGCAAACGGCGGTCGTCGGTTTGGCAGGATCCTTTAAGCGCCGTTCTACGAAGTCACGGTGTTCTCGGGAGAGGCTCGCGTGGTGGGGATAGAATTCCTGTGGCAGGTGCTCCCGTTCGCAAAGCTCCCGCAACCGATCTGCGTAAATCTCGACCCGTTGGCGCGCTCCGGCGAAGACCAGGTTGTCACTGCCTCGAAGGTGTTTGAACAGATGGGCTGCTATCGCGTCCGTTGCGGATGGGCTGTTTTCATCCTCATCGCCTGAGAGGTAGCCGCGAAGCTGAAGCTTCAATTCTGCCTCGCCGCCATCTGCTTCGATCAGCTGGACAGAGCTTGCTGCGTCAGGGCGAAGATAGGCCTTGGCGAGGTCCATGTCGCCTAGCGTAGCTGACAGACCTATCCGACGGATTGGGCGCTTTATCGCGAGCTCGAGCCTTGTGAGCAGTGAACGAAGCTGGACACCGCGTTCGCTATCCAGAACCGTATGCAGTTCGTCGATCACGACCGCCCGCGTGGCCCCAAATAGGCGGGCAATTTCCAAACCGCGACGAATGAAAAGCGCTTCAAGGGACTCTGGGGTTATCAGCAGGATCCCTTTTGGAGATTTCAACGCGCGCGTCTTGATCGATTGCGAGACATCCCCGTGCCAGGGAACAACCGGAAGCTCTGCTTCCTGGCAGATGCCCTCCAGCCGCATGGCCTGGTCCGTGATCAAGGCTTTCAGCGGACCGATGTAGAGCAGGTCGAAACCGGTGCCGCCCGACGGCTCGTCAAGCACCTGTGAAATCAACGGCAGAAACGCCGCCTCGGTCTTTCCGCCCGCCGTCGAAGCCGCGACGATCAAATCGGCATTGGTCTCGCAGATCGTCCGGATGGATCGCGCCTGGATGTCGCGAAGTTCGCGCCATCCTTGCTGGCGTATCCATTTCTGCACAGGCCTCGCCAGTTTGTCGAACGCACTGCTCATCAGCGTCAGAGCTTGAAGCTGATCAGGTCATCGTCACCGGGGTCTTGTGCGCCAGTCGACTCGTCTACCTCGGTCATGTCTTCGCCGAGGTCTTCGGAAACTTCGATCTTTTCGATCAGATCGCTCCACTCGACACCGGGGTTTTGCTCAAGCACGGAAAGCAAGTTCACGAATGCGGTCACCGTGTTGCGCGGCGTGCGGAAGTAAGCTTCACCGATCCGGTCCGAGCAATGCGCCATGAAGGCCTCGAGCGCGTCGTCCGGTAAAGCTCCGGCATCCTCCTGCATGATCCGCCGGACATTGGCCAAAAGAACGAAGAGGTCTTCAGGGGTCAGACTGGCCAGCCGGACAACCGGTCCTGAAAGGTCGATCAATCCCTCTCGCGCGAAGGTGTTCTCGGCCAAACGCGACTGGAGGGCTTCATAACTGTAGAGCCCTCGACGGGTGTTCATCAGAAACTCCGGGGTCCCGCCCATGAGGAATCCGAGGTTCTCGGCACTACCTTGCAGCACATCATTCAGGATCCGGAGGATCTGTTCGTAGTTTGCATTGCGGGCCTGCGACGAGGTGAGCTTGTAGAGGTTCACCATCTCGTCGAGGCCGACCAGCAATCCTTTATACCCGGCCTCGCACACGAATGCCGACATAAGCTTCAGATGGTCATAGACACTGGCGTCGTCGATGATCGTTCGCACACCAAGTGCTTTGCGCGCGTCGGTGCGTGTCGCGAATTCACCGCGCAGCCATCTCAGGGCTGCGGATTTCAGCTCGTCGTCGCCTGTTTCATGGCCTTCCCAATATCGACGGATGACTTCAGCGAACTCAAACCCCCCGGTAAGTTCTTCGAAGTGGCCAAGGCGTTCACGGATGACAGACCCTGTTGGCAAATCCCGTTCTTCAGCGTCTCGGTGAGCCTGGCTGACAAAACGCTCCACCACGCTGGCCAATGCCCCACCATCGGGCTTTGTCCGCGTCGAGAGGTTTCGGGCCATCTCGGCATACAGCCCCCGAGCTTGTCCGCCGGTCGCGTGAATGCGCCGATCTGGCGCCAGATCCGCAAACATCACGACCAATCCTTTCTCCAGAGCCACGAGGCGGATCAGGTTCATGAAGAACGTCTTGCCCGATCCGTATTCCCCGATGATGAACCGGATCGCCGATCCGCCATCGGATATCCGGTCCATGTCCTTGACGAGCTCTTCAATCTCTCGGACGCGGCCAACCTGAATATGGCGCAAACCGAGCTTGGGCACGACCCCGGCCCGAAGCGCCTGTACGATTGCATCGCGTTCACGTGGTTTCAACTTAGACATCCCTGCCCTCCACACTCATCTTTTCTCTTACCGCCTCCGCAATCTCCAGAGACACGTCATATCCATCATACTCGTCGAGAAGCGCTTCATCGTAGGATTCAAAAGCCCATTCATTCACGACTTCCAAAGCCCCGGACGCCATCAAGCCATGCGAGGCGCAGATCGTCTCGAGCTCGGTCTCAGACCAATGCTCCCGAGTCAGAAGTTCGAGGACAAGGGCGCCGTGTTTCTGGTCAAGCCCTGCCAGCTGGCTTTGGCTGGCAGGCCCGGAGGCACTGTTTTCTTCCTCTTCGACATCGAAAATCTGACCGAGTACGGACGACACGCGCTCGGTGTCCGAACGGATTGCTGCGATCCGCGAAGCGTCGAGTTTGGGTCCGCTGGCCTTTTCAAGCGCGGGTATCGCTTCGCCCGGGCGACCCGGTTGCGACGCACGAACAGTGCGAGGACCATCCGCAACTTCGCCAGCATGCAGGTCGGAGTAGGCTAGCGCAGGATCAAGGCCCAAAGCCTTGTAGATCTTCTCAATGCTTGCGACTTCGTCGGAGTGAATAATGCCATCGGCATGTGCTGCACCGACCAGCGCTGCCCGCATAGCGGCCTGGCTGTCTTGGCCCACCTCCTTCAGTTTGCGCCGCAGAAGCGTCATGTCCGGTGGCACGGCCAGGAACCATTCAAGGTTTGCACGCAGCCTGCAGCGTTCCTGATCGCTGAGGGACGCGGCAGCAATTTGCTCTTCCAACGCCCTGCGTTCAGGCTCCGCGATGCGACCATCCGCATGGGCGACGAACGACCCAAGTGCCAATTCGATCAAGGCGCTTCGATAGCTGTCGGAAACTTCCTCCAGTCTTTCGATGGGTTCGCCCAGTCGAAACAGCACAACAGGCTCCTCCGCCTTGGGCGACCGGAGCGCAAACCTAGGGTCGGGCGCCAGACCGAAACCAAGGCGAGCGAGCGCGTCGGCCGCTCCTGTCATCTGCCGTTTCCCGATCTTCTCATTCGTTTCTCCCTCCAGACGCCCGATCACCTCCTCAAGCGGCGCCAATCCCCCGCGATCGACGATATCGCTTGCCCAAGACTTCAAGCGGTCCATTTCCTCTGATGGGAAAACATCCCATAGTTCAGAGGGCAGCAAGGCATGCGCTTCCACGCTTCCGCGACCATCAGGATTTCGGCCCAGGAAGCGACTGAGCTTGTCGAGATCGTTCATCACCTCGTCAGCCAACTCCTGGGCAATCTCGACCGGCTTGCGCAGGCCGGAAATATCCGGGATCGGCTTGCCGTCGACGGTTGGGTTGGCGGACCCCTGAAACTCGCTGGAAGCGGCTCGATAGGATGCCGTGAGTGATTTCCGGGGTTTGGTTACTTTGAGCCCATCAGGAAAACGCCGATCAAACCGCATACGGAAAAGAACGACGAACTCGTCACGGCACCGCGTCGCGGGAGTTCT
The DNA here is from genome assembly GCF_005938225.1 of Arenibacterium halophilum. Lineage (GTDB taxonomy): Bacteria > Pseudomonadota > Alphaproteobacteria > Rhodobacterales > Rhodobacteraceae > Arenibacterium > Arenibacterium halophilum. The sequence goes on along the minus strand of NZ_VCPC01000007.1, from coordinate 52,446 downwards.
CAGATTTGTTTCGGGATGGCAGATGAACCAACTCAGCAACCAGTCAGCTGTAAGGTTCTCGCCTTTGTCGATCCGACCTCCGATTGCGTATTTGAGTGAGAACGGAATTTCCCAGCCCTGTTTCTCGAAAATTGGCTCGATAGCGTCGAGGTCGGTTTCGGCAAGCATCGCTATGTCGAGGAACTCACCCAAATAGCGCCTGACGGAGTGGTTGTCAGGGTAAAGTGACTGCAGCCGCCGAACTTCCTGGACGATATCCTTTGCGTCTTCATTGGACTGATCAACGAAGAAGCGACGCTCTAGCCCGTAGAAGTACAGGAACATGTAGCCGGGGTTGTAGGAGGCATCGTTTCGCCCGCTGGCCAACCAGTCGAGGTAGGTCGCCCGGCACTGAGGTGAGATATCCGAGTACCCAGGCCAGTAGGGCATACCTTCTCCAGCTTTGTCGGCTCCAGAGCGCGCGACCGACAGGGACGGATCGATATAGGCTCGGCATTTGTCACGATACCCGTAGGTGTTCAGCAAGGGGGGCGTGCCGACATAGACCATCCCGCCGATGTTGCGGCCGGCCACGCTAGCTGTTTCGCTAGACGGGACCCACCCGCTTTTCGTTGGTCGGGACGATACGCTCGATGCCATTCGCGAGGGCTGATTTCGTTCAGCGGCCGCGGCAAGTGCCGGCGCCGCAGACTTTCCAGCCCGAACGATTTCAGCGTAGTCCTGCTTTGGTGGGGAGTAAGCCTGCACGGCAGCCGGCTGTATGGACGCGTTGGCTTCGCGAGTTCGTTCGCGCTCACGCTCGATACGCTTGTCGTAGGCACTTGGGCGCGGCACCGGCTCAGGTCGGGGGGGTAGATTTTCGGAACTCCCCTCAGCTTGCGCCTTTGCAGCGACTTTCCGCGATCTCCGTTTTTCTTGCCACCAGACCAGAATGACGGGAACACCAAATGCAAACAACATCTGGCCGCCAATCGGCCAACCCTGAAGCATTGTGGTCACCACGACCATGCATAAGAAAAAATATAGGACGAGAAAGAATGTAATTCGGAAAAACTTGATTATTGAAGACATTATCGGAACCCTCTCCGAACCACACTATTTTGCACAGCCATCTTTGCAACGACTAACGTCATGGTTGAAGCACTTCCCATGCATTATGCTTGATTGGGCCGATGGCCACATACATCTGTTCGCACCGTTGAGGGCACACCCCCGCCCCAGTGACCGTAACCGGAACGGCCGAGATGAAGCGTTGCCACGACCATGCGACGGCTGGTCGGGCTGGCTCCGGAGGAGACGGCCGGGCCAGCGGCACGTCGCAGGGAGAGGCGGCGTTTCAGCTCGGGGAGGGCGGCTGCGCGCAGCCGACCGAGTAGGGCGCGGTCCTGGCCAAAGGGCAGGAGGGGCCAATGTTCCCCTTGAATGCTTCAACTTAAAAATCAAAAGTTACTTCAACGGCAGGGCCATTGAGACAGGCGGAACACACTTTGATTGAGCTGAAAATCGAACTGGTTGGCATCAAACCACCCATCTGGCGCCGTATCCTCGTGCCGAATGACATCAGCTTGGACATCCTGCATTCCGTTCTCCAGGGCGCTATGCCTTGGCAAGACTATCATTTGCATGAGTTCGAGATTGGCGAAGACAGGTTCGAGGCCCGCGACGAAAGTGACGACAGCTGGGACCCTACCGATGGGCGGAAGGACGAGAAGAGGTTTACTCTTGGAAAGCTGGTCAAGAAAGGCAGTCAGTTCACATACACTTATGATTTCGGCGATGGCTGGCGGCATCTCGTCACCGTTGAGAAGATTAGCAAACCAACCGGAAGACCAGATCTGGACTTTCCCGCCTGTGTTGACGGAGAGCGAGCCTGCCCGCCAGAGGACTGTGGAGGACCCTACTCTTACGAAGAGTTTCTCGACGCGCTGACCGACAAACACCACCCGGAACATCGCGATACAAAGCAATGGGCGGGCGCGTTCGAACCGGAAGTGTTCAGCGTGCAGCAAGCCAATGCTGCCGTCGGTGCGATGTTTGTATGGGCAAAAGAACGCCACAATCGAAAGTGAAACCTGACTCTGGTTTGGCGCAGCGGCTTCGACAGGGGCACATAGCTTCGACTGTTCGATCCGAATGGCCGGATGTCTTCTCAGCCCTCCGAGGGCATCCACGCCCTGCTTTGCTGGTGAGCTTCAGAGCTGACAACCACCAGTCTCTTTGAAAATTCCAGAATTTGTCGATCCTTGACGGACTATCTCACAGGTTATCACAGAAACAAGTGGCGGCATCTTTAAAAATACATCATTATGTCGCCCATGAGTGGACAAGAACACGAAAAACTAAAGAGCCTTCTTGAGGCTGTCCCCACGGGGTTCCTCGTGGACTCCGCCTGGCTGGAGCACCACGGGATAGGCCGGCGTTCGTCGTACGCCTATGTCCAACGCGGCTGGCTAGAACGCCTTGGACGCGGCGTCTTCCGCCGTCCCTCACCAGGCAGCGCCACCACGAATACGCTCGATTGGAAGACCTGCCTGCTCTCGCTCCAGCACGTCATGCACTACCCTGTCCATGTCGGGGGGGCGACGGCATTGGACCTGCAAGGCTATGCGCACTATCTCTCACTCGGCGACAAGAGCACAGTCTGGCTCTACGGGTCAAAAATTCCCAACTGGCTCGAAAAGCTGCCGCTCAACGCCGAACTCCGCACACGCAGCGTATCGCTGTTCTCCGATCCAGAGTTTGGCGTCAATGACGCGCGAAATAATCTCAACGAGACAGCATCGTCCCTGCCATGGGACTGGAAACTGGTGATGTCCTCGCCGGAACGCGCGATCTTTGAGGCGCTGGACGAGTTGCCGGATCCGGAGAGCTTTCACAACCTCGACATGGTGTTCGAAAGCCTGACGACGTTGCGCCCAAGAACCCTCTCGGCACTGCTCAGAAGTTGCAAGAAGATCAAGGTCAAACGCCTGTTCTTCGTGTTCGCCGACCGCCACGACCATGCCTGGCGCAAGCGACTCGATCCGGAAGAGTTCGACCTCGGCAGCGGCGATCGCGCATTGGTCAAAGGCGGCAAGATACATCCGCGCTACAGGATCATGGTGCCCGAAGAGTTTGTAGGAAAGGAACGTGGTCATGGCGCGTGAGGACTATGCCGCCCAAGTGGCGCTGCTCGTGCGGATACTGCCGTATGTCGCAAAGGAGAAAATATTTGCGCTCAAGGGTGGGACGGCCATCAACCTCTTCTATCGCGACCTTCCGCGCCTCTCGGTCGATATCGATTTGACCTATCTGCCTGTCAAGGACCGCGCCGAAAGCCTCGTCGAGATCAACGACGCGATGGACCGGATTGCCGCCGCCATCGAAAGCGGAATCACCGGCGCCAAAGCGCAGCGCATTGCCGGCGGTGGCGGCGGCGCCACGCGTGCGCTCGCCCGCCTCGGCACAGCCGAAATCAAGATCGAAACTTCCCCCGTCACCCGGGGCGTCGTGCATGATCCGGAACAACGCGAAGTCTCCGAAGCCGTCGAGGAGGCGTTCGGATATGCGACGATGAACATCGTATCCTTCGAGGATTTGTTCGGCGGCAAGCTCCATGCGGCCCTTGATCGCCAGCATCCGCGAGACCTTTACGACGTCAAGCTGCTCTACGAGAATGAAGGCTTCACGGACGAGTTGTTCCGCACTTTTCTGATCTACGTTGCGAGTTCACCCCGCCCGCCGCACGAACTTCTGAACCCAAACCTGATCGATCTGGATCAGCCCTATGCCCGGGAATTCGAGGGCATGACGAAGGGAGCGGTCGACCTTGCGGAATTGGTCTCAACGCGCGACCGCCTGATCGGTGATATCCAATCCCGCTTGGATGAGGGCGCGAAGAGGTTTCTGCGAACCCTGCATGACGGCGATCCGGACTTCGACGCGATCGACCGCCCTCAAGCGGCCGAGCTTCCAGCGGTCCGATGGAAGCTCATCAACGTGAACAAGCTGACAGCAGAAAACCCCAAGAAGCATTCCGCCCAAGGGGAAGAGCTGGAGAAGCTCCTCGGCTGAAGATGGATCAGGGATGACTGATTTCGAGAACGACCCCGACTACGAAGAATGCCTTGTGACCTTTTTTGGTACTGTCGCAAACTTTCGACTTTCGGGGCGCGCATGATATTCCAGCGTTGTAAGGGAGTTGGTGAGAGGCGATTGGCGTGATCGAGTTCAAGGGCGTGCATTATCCGAAATCGGTGATCCTGCACGCGGTCTTTTTCTACCTCCGCTACGCCGTTTCCTACCGCGACCTGGAGGAGATCCTAGCCGAACGTGAGGTGAAGGTCGACCATGCCACGCTGAACCGTTGGGTGGTAAAGTTCGCTCCGCTGATCGCAGCTCGGGCGCAAGCGAAGAAGCGGCGGACCGCCCCATCCTGGCGGATGGACGAGACATACATCAAGGTGAAGGGCCGTTGGACCTATCTCTACCGCGCTGTGGATCGTGACGGCCAAACTCTAGACTTCATGCTCTCCGAGCGGCGCGATCTGCTCGCCGCGCGGAGCTTCTTCAGGCGGGCGATAAGCGCCAATGGCGTGCCCGAGCGCGTCGTCATAGACAAAAGTGGTGCCAATCTGGGAGGGCTTCAGGCGGTGAACACGATCCTGAAATTCACCGGCAGCGGTCGCACCATAGAAATCCGGCAGGTCAAATACCTGAACAACATTGTCGAGCAGGATCACCGCTTCATCAAGCGGATTACCGGCCCGATGATGGGGTTCAAGGCCGTTCACTCGGCCGCAGCCACCATCGCCGGGATCGAGACGGCTCACATGATCCGCAAGGGGCAGATCCTGGCCAACGGGGAAACGGCTTTCCAGATCTTCGCCGGGCTCGCAGCATAAGTCTGCCCTGCGGCTGAGCTATTCCGCATTCAGAAAAAATCTGCGACGGAACCGAAATGGGTCGTCGAAACGACGCAGCCCTTGATTCAAGACGCCATTGCAGCGCAGGGGCTCCCCGCCTCGACACGGACAGATGGCGACAAGCTTTTCATCGATTACGAGGCCGCCTTTTCTGGCTCAGGCTATGTCGCCCCCAGCGTCATGCTGGAATTCGGCGCGAGGTCGACGGGCGAACCGGCGCGCCTGCGGGGCGTCGCCTGAGACGCGAACGGGCTGATCGAGGGCGTGACCTTTCCGACCGCGACACCGCGCGTGATGCATGCCGAACGAACCTTTTGGGAGAAGGCCACGGCGATCCATGTCTTCTGCGTTCAGGGGCGGCCCGGGAACGAAATTGGCCGCAGTGATCGTGACGACCGTCCGCCGGAGGCGACATGCGCCAGGCCGATTTCCCCACCCCGGTAATTCGGCACGACTGAAAACCGGTCTCGCTGCGAGAGGAACACGCAGCAGAAAAACTCCTCGTTGAACGCTGATCTGGATCAGCATGGAAGCGGCCGACCTCGGCGATACTCTCAAATTGCACCGATGCGGACCTGCGTGGCCCTCGGAATCCTAGCCCGCGACGCATGCGGTCTTCGCCTCATCGAGGCGAGAGAATTTTCCACGTACACAAGCCACTTAGGAGAACACCATGGCGAAGGGCAAAAGCCGTCGCGGCCGAGAAGACAAGAAGCCGAAGCAGAAGAAGGCTGAACCGGTTCCGGCGCCCTCCTTCAGCAAGGGCCTGACGATCGACACAAAGCCGAAGGGGAAAAAGGCCTGACCCAACTCTTCTTGTGTGATCGCCTGGGCCTGGCCGCAGAGCGTGCATCCATGCGGCAAGTCGGAAAAATTGCCCGCTTGCCGACAGGATTCTAGCATGAGGGCCTGGACGCTACCTCGACTCAACCTCCGCGGCACCCGCACCTCACCCTGGAAGAGCGTCGCGCCGGTGCGCGCGGAGCTTTTCGGTATCGAAAGGCTGGAGCAACACGCCGCCAGCCTGGCCGAGGTGCAGCGTATCTGCGCCTCTTCACCGCGTGTCGCATCACTGCGCCAGCGACTGGACGACAATGCGACGGCTCTGAGGGCCACTCGCAAGGCCTGTCTCTCAGAGTTGGCGTCGGGAAAACCTATTGTCCCCGCCGCCCAATGGCTGGTGGACAATTTTCACAGGGTCGAGGCGCAGGTGCGCGACTGCCGTACGGATTTGCCGCCCAGCTACTACAGGCTTCTGCCGAAACTCGCCCAAGGGCCGTTTCACGGCTATCCGCGAGTGTTCGAATTGATCTGGGCCTATGTCGCCCATACGGACAGCCATCTCGACGCCCCCGCACTGTCCCGCTTTCTGCGCGCCTATCATCAGTTCCAGCCCCTGACCATAGGGGAGCTCTGGGCGGTTCCGATAACGCTCCGCCTCGTCCTTCTGGAAAACCTGCGGCGGTTGGCCGACCAGATCACCTTCGGTCACAGGATGCGCCTCTCGGCGGATACCCTTGCAGATCGGCTCCTGGAGGCCGACCAGACCGGGATGCCTGCAGATATTGGCGCGTCCGAGCCACTTTCTGAGATCTTTGCCGCCCAGTTGGCGAAACGGCTACGCGACTGCGACCCTGTCACGACCCCGGCCATCGGCTGGCTGGAGGATCGGCTGGCCAAGCAGGGGTCGAATGTCGACCTGGCGGTCCGGCATGCACAGGAGCGTCAGGGCGCCTCGAACGTCACGGTTCGAAACGTCATCACCAGCCTGCGCACGATCGCAGAGACGGACTGGCCAGAGCTCTTTGAAAGTGTCAGCCTGGTCGATGCGAAGCTGCGGGAGCATCCGGGATTTTCCGCGATGGATTTCGCCAGCCGCAACCTCTATCGCGATGCCCTCGAGGATCTCGCTCGTCACAGTGACTACAGCGAATTGGATCTGGCCGAGCAGGTGCTGGCGACGGCGGGGGCTGCGCCGGAAGCGGATGGCGACCTGATTTCCGAGGCGGAAATCCTGCGCAGGAGCGATCCGGGCTGGCATCTCCTCGCCGAGGGCCGGGCGGCCTTCGAGCGCCAGATCGGCTATCGTTACAGGGGACGGCATCGCCCGCAGGTCCGACCCGGTCTCGCAGGATACCTTGGCAGCATTCTTTGTGTCACTCTTGGGCTGCTCGCGCTGAGCGCATGGAGTCTGGTGGCCCTTTCCGGCCCATCCGCGTCGTGGACTGTGCTCGCGCTCTGGTTTCTCGCAGCGGTCATCCCGGCCAGTGCCGTCGCTCAACTTATCGTTGATCGCATGGTGGCCTGGACCGTACCTGCCACGGCACTGCCGGGACTGGCGCTTGAGAGCGGCGTGCCGTCTTCACTGCGCACGCTCGTGGTTGTTCCGACAATGCTGACAAATGGCGCAGACCTGAGCGAACAGCTCGAAGGGCTGGAGGTTCATTATCTCTCGGGCGCCCAAGGCGACGTGACCTTTGCCATCCTGACCGATGGGCTGGACGCCCCCAGACAGCACATGCCGGAGGATGCGCCGCTGGTTGCCTTGATCGACGACGAGATTGCCCGACTGAACCGGATCTACGGCGCGGGTCCCGCCGGTGCCCGCTTTCTGCACCTGCATCGTGACCGCCGTTACAACGCCGCCGAACAGATTTGGATGGGATGGGAACGCAAGCGCGGCAAGCTGCACGAACTCAACCGTCTGTTGCGCGGTGCTGATGATACCGAATACCGCACGGCAGACGGTCATGTGCCGGCCGTGCCCCCCGGGGTGCGCTACGTCCTGACGCTCGATTCCGACACCCGGATGCCGCGTGACGCGGCCTTGCGGCTGATCGGCAAGATGGCGCACCCGCTGAACCAGCCGATCTTCGATACGGCCCTCAGCCGGGTCAGTGCCGGTCACGCCATTCTACAGCCGAGGATCACCCCCGCCCTGACACCGGAACGGCACGGCACGGCATTTCAGCGCGCGACCTCGGGTCCGGGCGGGATGGATCCATATGCTGCTGCTGCGTCGGACGTCTATCAGGATCTCTTCGGCGAGGGCTCCTTTACCGGCAAGGGCATCTACGACGTCGATGTCTTCCAGGCGGCGATGGCCGGGCGCGTGCCCGAAAACGCCCTTCTCAGCCATGACCTGCTTGAAGGCATCTTCGCCCGGGCCGGGCTCGTCTCGGACGTGGAACTAATCGAGTCCTTCCCCGACCGACAGGACCTCGCTGCGCGGCGCATCCATCGCTGGTGTCGCGGCGACTGGCAACTCCTGCCCTGGCTTGGCCGGGAAGGCGGGCTGGGCGCGCTGGGACGGGTCAAGGTGCTGGACACGTTGCGCCGCTCGTTGTTGGCCCCGGCCACGCTTGTCCTGTTGACACTGGGGTGGCTTCTGCCTGGCCCGGCGGCCTTGCTGGCGACGGCTCTTGCGCTGGTCGCCATGAGCCTGCCCGCTTTCCTGCACGCAGCCCTTTCCGCAGTTCCGCATCAGCGCCGCCTTCACATGGGCAACCACCTGCGCCTGATGCAGGAAGACCTGTCGCTTGCCGTGCTGCAAACCGGGCTGGCGGTCAGCTTTCTCGCCGACGCCGCCTGGCGCGCGCTCGATGCCATCGCCCGCACACTCTGGCGATTGACGGTTTCACGGCGGCATCTCCTGGAATGGACCACGGCGGCCTCGGTCTCGGCCGCTCCGCGCCCCGATCTGCGGGGATTTTCCCGTGCCATGGCGCCGGGGATCCTGCTGGGACTGTCGACCACAGGCCTGGCCGGCTTGGCCGCCCCCGGTGCGCTCCCCCTGATCCTGCCCTTTGCAGCCCTCTGGCTTGCCGCGCCGCTCATCGCCTTTCGGGTCAGTCAGCCTTCCCGCGCACAACCCGACGCCGCCCTTACCCCGCAGGACGCCCAGGAACTGCGCCTGATCGCACGCAGGACATGGCACTATTTCGAGACCTTCGTCACGCCAGAAGACAGCCATCTGCCCCCCGACAACTTTCAGGAGCAGCCACACGCGACGCTCGCGCACAGAACTTCGCCCACAAATATGGGGCTTTATCTTCTGTCCACTGTCACAGCCCGCGATTTCGGCTGGATCGGCCTGCGTCAGGCGGCCAGCCGGATTGCCGCGACCCTTGGCACGATGCAAGCGCTGCCGCGGGTAAAGGGGCATTTCTACAACTGGTACGACACGCGAGACGGCAGGGTTCTCGACCCGCCCTATGTCTCGTCGGTGGACAGCGGCAATCTGGCCGGCCACCTGATCGCACTGGCCAACGCCTGCGAGGACTGGGCCGCGCATTCCGGCGCGACGCCACGTCAGAGATCTCAGGGGCTGACCGATCTTCTTGACCTGGTGGAGCGTGACGCAGAGCGGTTAATGTCCCCGCTCAGTGACTCCTGCTCCGAGGCGATCGGATCGCTGCGCGATGGCCTGAAACAGGCTGAAGTGAACTGGCCCTTCCTGCAACGCCTGGCGGCCAAGGCCGAACACGCCACTCCGCCTCCGGCGGCTATGCCCCCGCATGCGCCCCGATGGCTGTCCTTGCTTCGCGCCGGCTTGGCCGAAGCCGCGACAGATGCCGCGTCAACTGAGGCCGACCATGCCGCTCTGGCCGCGGAATTGCGTCGGCTGGGGGCGCAGGCCCGCGGGCTCGCAGTGGACATGGATTTCGGCTTCCTGCTCGACCCCGAGCGCAAGCTGCTGTCCATCGGCTACTCGGTCCACGAGAACAGTCTCGATCCGTCCTGCTATGACCTCCTGGCCTCCGAGGCGCGTCTGGCCAGTCTCTTCGCCGTCGCCAAACAGGATCTGCCGCTACGTCACTGGTTCCGTCTGGGGCGGACGGTCACCGCAACCCGTGGCGGCGCCGTTCTCGTCTCCTGGGCCGGCTCGATGTTCGAATACCTGATGCCTGGACTGGTGATGCAAGAACCCGAAGGCGGTCAGCTGGGTCACACCTGTCGACTGGTCGTCGAGAGACAGATCGCCTACGGACGGGCGCAAGGCGTCCCTTGGGGCATTTCGGAATCCGGCTTCAACGCACGGGATGTGGATTTCAACTACCAGTATTCCACCTTCGGTGTGCCCGGGCTTGGGCTCAAGCGCGGACTTGCCGGGGATCTGGTGATCGCGCCCTATGCGACCGGGCTGGCCGCGATGCTGAATCCCGGTGCTGCACGGCGGAACTACGAGGACCTGGAGGCTATAGGTGGGCTTGGGCTCTGTGGCTTCTATGAAGCACTCGACTTCACCCCCGACCGTGTGCTGCCGGGCCGCCGCGTTGCCGTGGTGCAAAGCTACATGGCCCATCATCAGGGGATGACCATCGTGGCCATCGCCAACGCCCTGACCGGCGGCCTGATGCGCCAGAGGTTCCACCATGAACCGATGATCCATGCCAGCGAACTGCTGCTCCAGGAACGGCTGCCGCGCGATATCGACCGCGCCTTGCCGCCGCTTGAGGACGCCAGGCCCGGCGGTCCGACGCCGTCCGAAGCGGACCGGGGCCGCCGGATTGCCGGCCGCCCGGGCGGCCCCCCGGTCACCCATCTCATGTCGAATGGACGCTACGCGGTTATGCTGACCGCCACGGGCGGGAGTTACAGCCGCTGGGGCGATATTGCGCTCACCCGCTGGCGCGAGGACGCGACCCGGGATCCGCATGGCGCCATCCTCCACATCCGGAATCTCTCGGACGGCTCTGACCAGAGGTTCGGACCTGGCGCGCCTGATACCGCCGACGCGCAGGACGTGCAGTTCTTCGAGGATCACGCGACCTTCACCGCCCGGACCGGCCAGCTCGAAGCGGTGCTGGATATTCTCGTCTCGGGCGAGGCGGATGCGGAGGTGCGACGCCTGTCGGTGACCAATGGCGGGCGCAAACCCCGGGAACTGGATGTAACCTCCTACGTCGAATTGACGCTGGCGGATCCGGCCTCCGAGCAGGCGCACCCGGCCTTCTCGCGGATGTTCGTTCAGACCGAGTTCCTGCCCGAATACGGCGCGTTGATTGCATGGCGCAGGCGGCGCAGCCCGGAGGAACCGGAAATCTGGGTGGCGCAGTTCTCCGTGGTCGAGGGGACGACCGTCGCGCCGCTGCAATATGACAGTGATCGCAACGGCGCTTTCGGCCGCGATCATGACCAGGCCCAGCCGCGCGCCATAACCGATCCGGCGCCTCTCGCCGGAACCACGGGCACGGTGTTGGATCCGGTTTTCGCACTGCGCAACCGGCTCCTGATCGCGCCTGGGCGCACCGCACGGATCCTGGTCTGGATGGTGGCTGCCGACAGCCGCGAAGCGCTGATGGATCTGATCGACCGGCATCACGACCGCAGCGCCTATGACCGCGCACGGACCCTGGCCTGGACCCAGGCTCAGGTGCAACTGCGCCATCTAGGCATCTCGCCGACCGAAGCCGCCGACTTCCAACGCCTCGCCGCCCCTGTCCTCTATCATGATCGCCGATTCCGCCTGCCGTCTGCCACCTTGTTACGGGGCGCCGGACGTCAATCCGGCCTTTGGCCGCTCGCGATTTCCGGCGATTTGCCGATCGTGGTGCTGCGCATCGACGATCCCGCCGATATCGGACAGGTTCGTGCCTTGCTACAGGCCCATGAGTACTGGCTGGGAAGGCAGCTTGCGGTCGATCTGGTGATCCTCAACGAGCACCCGGCCTCCTATGTCAAGGATCTGCAGACCGCCATCGACATCGCCTTGCGCAGCAGCCATTCCCGTCCCGGCGACGACACGCGACCGGCCCGGGGCGCCGTGTTTGCGCTGCGCTCCGACCTGATCGCACCAGATACGCGAGCGCTTCTCCTGGCTGCGGCGCGGGTTGTGATGCTGGCCCGGCGCGGCATGATCGGCGAACAGCTCGACGCCCTTCTTGCCGATCCTGTTACGGCTGACACCATGACCGCAGACACGCGACAGATTGGCCCCACCCCGCAACCCGCCAATGCGCTCCGACTGCGCGCGAACAGACGTGACAGAACCGCCCCGCAGCGGGACGAGGCCAGGCCGCCATCCGACCGCCCGAACCTCGAGTTCTACAATGGCACAGGCGGGTTCGACCGGGAGGGACGAGAATATGTCATCCGCCTTGGCCCACCGGACAGCACGCCTGCCCCATGGATCAACGTGATCGCCAATCCGGACTTCGGATTCCAGGTGTCGGCCAGCGGCAGCGGTTTTACCTGGGCCGAGAACAGCCGCGACAACCAGCTAACGCCCTGGTCCAATGATGCTGTGGCAGACCCTCCGGGCGAGGCAATCTACATCCGAGACGACGACAGCGGCGTGTTGTTTTCACCGACTGCGCGCCCTCTGCCGCTTTCTGCAGGGGCCGGTCCGCACATCGTGCGCCACGGCTTCGGCTACAGCCGGTTCGAGCACCAGGCGAATGGCATCGACTGCGAATTGGTCCAGTTCGTGCCGCGCGCCGATCCGGTCAGGGTCTCGCGGCTGTTCCTGCGCAATAACGGGACGCAGCCCCGGAGGTTGAGCGTCGTCGCCTATAGCGAACCCGTCATGGGTCAATCGCGCGCCGCCTCGGCCCCGTTCCTCGTGACCTCGCACGAGCCGGAAACCGGCGCGCTTCTGGTTCAGAGTCCGTGGAACACCGCCTTTCCCGGCCGGGTGATGTTCGCGGCGCTCAGCGCGCCTTCCGGTCCGGCCGAGGCCTGGACAGGAGATCGCACCGAATTTCTGGGCTCGGGCGGCAGCCATGCCGATCCCGCCGCACTACGCCGGGGCGCCGTCATGTCGGGGCGGGTCGGAGCGGGGCTCGATCCCTGCCTCGCGATGATGAAGACCCTGACCCTGGCCCCTGGCGAGAGCATTGAGCTCGTCCATCTCCTCGGCCAATGCGCAGACGCGGCGGCGGTCGTGCCCCTGCTGAGAAAGCTGCGGTCCGCCGACATGCAGGCCGAACTGGCCGCAGTACAGACCTATTGGGACGACACGCTGGGCGATCTCCGGATCGAGACGCCGGACCGGGCGATGGATATCATGGTCAACGGCTGGCTGCCCTATCAGGCGCTCGCCTGCCGGATCGAGGCGCGTGCGGCCTTCTACCAGGCAAGCGGCGCCTACGGGTTCCGCGACCAGCTGCAGGACAACATGGCCTTCATGCTGACGCGCCCCGACCGCACCCGCGCGCATCTGCTGCGGGTCGCCGCCCGCCAGTTCCCGGAAGGCGATGTGCAGCACTGGTGGCTGCCGCACACCGGCCAGGGGGTGCGGACGCGTATTTCCGACGATTGCGTTTGGCTCGGTCATGCTGTCGCCGCCTATGTGACGAGTACGGGCGATAGGGCGATACTGGACGAACAGGTGCCCTTCCTCGAAGGACATCGCCTCGGAGAGACCGAGCACGACGCGTTCTTCCTGCCCGACGATGCGGACCTCGGCGCGTCGCTCTTCGATCACTGCGCCCTGGGGCTGGACCGGGCACTAAGCCCGACCGGGCGGCACGGCCTGCCGCTCATCGGCAGTGGTGACTGGAACGACGGGATGAACCGCGTCGGCGCCGCCGGCCGCGGCGAAAGCGTCTGGCTGGGCTGGCTGCTGCTGCAGACGCTCGGCGCCTTCGTGCCGCTTGCGGAAAAGCGCGATCCGGCTCGGGCACAGCGCTGGCGCGAGCAGGCCGAAACGCTGCGCCTCTCCATGGAGACCCATGCCTGGGATGGGGACTGGTACCGCCGCGCGACCTTCGATGACGGAACATGGCTGGGAGCGGCCGGCTCTCCGGCCTGTTGCATCGACTCGATCCCGCAAAGCTGGGCGGTGTTGTCCGGACAGGCAGATCCCGACCGCGCGCGGCGCGCGATGGAGTCCGTCGACAGCCTTCTGGTCGATCGCGAAAACGATCTGGCGCGGCTGTTCACGCCGCCCTTCGGGATCGGTCCCGACTCGGGCTCGCAGGATCCGGGCTACATCGCCGGCTATCCGCCGGGGCTGCGCGAGAATGGCGGGCAGTACAGCCATGCCGCGATGTGGGCCATTCTGGCCTGGGCGCAACTGGGGAATGGAGCGCGCGCTGCGGAGCTTTTCGCGATGCTCAATCCGATCAATCACGCCCGGACGCCTGAGGACGTACAGCGCTACAGGACAGAACCCTACGCCGTGGCCGCCGATGTCTATTCCGTTGCACCGCATATCGGACGCGGCGGCTGGAGCTGGTACACGGGCTCGGCCGCGTGGATGCACCGCGCGGCCGTCGAAGGCATCCTCGGCGTGACCCGGACCGGCGACCACCTGCGGATCGCCCCCACCATACCACCCGACTGGCCGGGGTTTTCCATGACGCTGAGGGTGGCGGGCACGTCGTGCAGGGTCCAGATCGAGAGAGCGGATCATCCGAGGGCGACGCTGGATGGCCACCCCATTATGGCCGGGCCTGTGGTGTTCCTGCCGCTCGACGGCGGATCTCACGACCTGAACCTGGCTCTCGGCCCCCTTGTGTCGACCGAGACGGCAGCCGAAATCGACAGTTCTGCGCTCCCGATCCCGCCCGACTGACCGCTTGACCAACCGTCGCCACTCAATCGACCCGACGCCGGGTGACCGCATTGCAGCCGAAAGGCACCTAACGTGACCACGCTGACGACCTATCACAAGACCGAATACCGCTACGGCGAACCCGTTCTGCTTGGACCTCATCGGATGATGCTGCGCCCGCGCGAAGCCCGGGACCTGCGGCTGGTGTCGCATGAGATCACCCTCACGCCCCATGCCGATATCACCTGGGCCCATGACGTTGCGGGCAATGCGGTCGCCACGGCACAGTTTAATCAGCCAAGCGACCATCTGATCATCGAAAGCCGTGCAACGGTCGATCTGACCGCCGCGGTCTGGCCGGTATTCGCCATAGCGGCGGAGGCAATCAGCTTTCCCTTCCTTTATTCAGGCGACGATTGGGCCGACCTCGGCGCCCTGACGGCACCACAATATCCCGACCCTGACGGCAAGTTTTCCAGCTGGGTCGAGGCCTTCATCCTTAAGCGCCCCACGGATACGTTGTCTCTGCTCAAGGATATCGCCAACGGGGTGTCGACGCAGATCGCATATCAGGGGCGAGAGATGGAAGGGACACAGTCGCCGCTGGAAACACTTTCCCGCGGTTGGGGCTCATGCCGTGACTTTGCGGTGTTGTTTGCCGAAGCCGCGCGCATGCTCAGCTTCGGGGTCCGCATCGTTTCCGGCTACCTCTTTGATCCCGAAACGCGCCTTGTCGGGTCCGAAGGGGCGGGTTCTACCCATGCTTGGGCCGAAGTCTTCATTCCCGGTGCCGGGTGGGTCGCGTTCGACCCGACGAACCAAAGCGTCGGA
This sequence comes from Arenibacterium halophilum, assembly GCF_005938225.1. GTDB lineage: Bacteria > Pseudomonadota > Alphaproteobacteria > Rhodobacterales > Rhodobacteraceae > Arenibacterium > Arenibacterium halophilum. The sequence goes on along the minus strand of NZ_VCPC01000007.1, from coordinate 37,212 downwards.
TCAAAGAACCTCATTCCCGTCGCCGTAGCCCGCGGCATTCATCAGGTCGTCCCGGTCGCCGGGAGCTTCACGGGGCCGGGAAACGCTCTGCTAAGCTTGACGGTAGAGGTGCGCCACGCGGCAATCAAACAATGACTGCTGCAAATCCGATCCGTGGCAGCCGATCCAGGAGCGCCCTGCGCCGGTTTTTGGAGCAGAGCCAGAACGACGGACCACATATTGCGCGACGTCAGAACCTCCTCCGCCGTCAATCCACTGGAGAACCCGGAATGACACATCTGATCCCCTATGAGCCTTATCTTGCGCTCGCGCTTCTCTTGGTTCTCTTCGCAGGTTTCCTTTACGAGCGGTTCGCCCCCGAGGTGACGGCCGCAGCGGTCGCGGCATTGTTTGTCGTTTTTGGACTGGTGCCTCAAGACACTGTTCTGTCGGTTTTTTCGAATCCCGCACCGATCACGATCGCCGCGATGTTTATCCTCAGCGGCGCCCTCGTGCGCACCGGGCTGCTCGATGCACTGGCAAATCGTGTCGTCGCCGCCGCCGGCCAGCGTCCCATTGCGGCTACCGGCGTGTTTCTGGCTTCGACCCTCGTGGCCTCGGCGCTCATGAACAACACACCTGTCGTGCTGGTACTGATCCCGGTCGCCATACGACTGGCCCAAAGCCTCGGCGTCGCAGCGACGCGTCTGTTGATCCCGCTCTCTTACATGGCGGTGCTCGGCGGGACCTGCACGCTGATCGGAACCTCGACCAATCTGCTGGTCGATGGCGTTGCCAGAGAGATCGGGCTGGCGCCCTTCTCAATTCTGGAAATCACACCGGTCGGTCTGGCGGCCGCGGCTACCGGCGGATTGACCCTGCTGCTACTCGGACCGCTTCTGCTTCCCAACCGCAAGGATCAGACGGATCTGGGTGCGGCAGGTGAGGCGGATTTCCTGACCGAGTTGCGCCCAAAGGATGATTACTGGGGGCTGGGCCACTCCTTGGGCGATATCGACGATCTGACCCGTCCGGGAGTGACGGTGGTCGGAATACGTTCCGGTGCAGAGGTTAGGCGTGACGATGTGCTCGATCACATCCTCGTCGCTGGAGACCGGCTGATCGCGGTCATCCGAACCTCCGAACTTCTGACGCTAAGAAACAGGAAAGGATGGGATGTCGGACTGCGTCAAGGACCGACAGCCAGGGAAAACGTAGAAACCACAGTCGCAGAGGCGATCGTCACACTATCGCATCGCAGCCGCGGTGTACGGATCGCGCAACTGACCATCGGGTTCAGGTATGGCATGCGTGTCCTGGGCGCACATCGCCATGGGGAAAGCCTTGGCCCCGACCTCTCGACCACGCTCCTCAGACCAGCGGACAAACTGCTACTGGAGGGAACCGACGAAAGCTACGACCGCCTGATCGAGGCCGGGGACCTGGCTGGCGTCACGATGGCCGGAGGGCGCCCCTTTCGACGCGGCAAGGCCCCGCTCGCGCTTGCGGCGCTGTTTGCGGTGGTGGCCCTGGCCGCCATCGGTGTGGCGGACATCAGCCTTGTTTCCCTCGTCGCCGTGGCCTTCATCCTCGTCCTGCGCTGCATCGACAACGATGAGGCCTGGAGTTCCATCGACGCGGGCGTGCTCGTTCTGATCTTCTCGATGCTGGTGGTCGGTGCGGGGCTGCAGCACTCGGGCGCGATTGCCTTGATCGTCGGTGCCATTGCCCCGCCGCTTGCGGACATGCCCCCGATCATCGCCCTGGCCGCGGTCTATCTGCTCGCTTCGACCTTGACGGAGGCGGTCACCAACAGTGCGGTCGCGGTCGTCGTGACCCCTCTGGCGATCGGACTGGCGGTCCAGATCGGGGTTGATCCGCGCCCCTTCGTTGTCGCAGTCATGTTCGGAGCGAGCGCAAGCTTCGCGACCCCGATCGGCTATCAGACCAACACACTGGTCTATGGTGCGGGCAACTACAAGTTCACGGACTTCATTAAGATCGGCCTTCCTATGAACATCATCGTGGGAGCCGCCGCAGTTCTGACAATTCCGGTGTTCTTTCCTTTCTGAGACAAGTGATGAAGGCGCCGTCTTGGATGGTCCCAGAAGAGTCAAGAGCTATAGCAAGAAACCTTCGCTCGGAAGCGGAGTGCCGCAATTGAGTCAGAGATGTTCTTTCGGTACATCGTCGATGGCCCGCGCAGGCCCATTGTCCTGATCCACGAGCTTGGTCATTGACCTGCCCCATCCTCTTCGATCAGCCGTGCCAGATCACCAAGCGTGCGCTCGATGAGTTCCTGTCGCCGGGCATCACTGGCTTCGGCGGTTTCCGAGTAGCGCCGTATCAGATACTGCGCTTTGAGCGCTGCCTCGTGCCAGTTGGCGGCAGGTTGGGCGAGGAGCTGTACTTCAAGTTCTTCCTGCCGCAAACGGAGCGCTCTTTGATCGGCTTCGAAATCCTTCAGGGAGTGTCGCCGGATGTCGGCCGCGATCCGGCCTTCGGCGCTTCGCCTTGTATCGAGGTCAACCGGATCGTCGGTCATCGCTATTGTCTCCCTGGTATCATCGTTCGACCAACGCTTCGGCCCCTGCACGGGCAGGGTCAGCCCCTGTGCCTGACGTTTCTCCTTCCATTGCCCTCAGGTATCCGAAGAGATCGCTGTCGGTCGTGAGAACAAGTGTCGTTCCGCCCGAGATCATATCCTTGTAGGCCTGCATGGTTCGCGTGAACGCGTAGAATTCAGCGGCCTCGGGAGTGATGTTGTAGGCTCTTGCATAGATGTCCGCCGCCGAGGCATCTGCCAGGCCCCGGATTTCTTCCACCTCCCGGTAGGCTTCGGATTGGATCTTGTTCAGGTCGCGCACGCGGTTGCCGCGGATACGCGCGGCTTCGCCATTGCCTTCGGACAGGAAACGCTCGGCGATCTGTCGTCGCTCCGAGATCATGCGATCATAGATCTTCGGACGCACGCTTTCGTTGTAGTTGATCCGCTTGAAGCGGATGTCGAGGAGTTCTATCCCGAAGACACGGACCTTCTCTGCGGCAGCCGCGAAGATCTCCTGCTCCACCATTGCCCGGCCCTTTTGTATGGGGACCAGCGCACCGATGTCCTGCGCGCGCTCTTCATCCGTCAGGAGCGTGTCCCGCAGCGGCACCCTGCCTTTCGTTGTTCGAATGATCTCGATCAGCTCGTGCTTGGCGACGGCATTGCGGGTCTCGCTGCCCAGAATGTCGTCGAGCCGCGATTGCGCGCTGCGCTCGTCGCGCAGGCGCAGGAAATACTGCAACGGATCTGTAATTTTCCAACGGGCGAACAAGTCCACGGATATATAGAGCTTATCCTTGGTTGGCATGTCCGAAGGGTTGCCGTCCCACTCGAGAACCCGGCGATCGATCCGATTGACCTCCTGAATAAAGGGGAGTTTCAGCTTGAGGCCGGCTGTCGTGATCGGTTCTCCAACGGGTTTGCCGAATTGCGTAATGATCGCCTGTTCGACCTCGCCAACGGTGTAGAAGGCGCCCGGGGCGGTCACGACAACCGCAAAGGCGAGACCTGCAAGAATGCCAGATTTCAACTTCATGGTTGATCCTCCCGGGCCCGGTCGAGCGTCAGAAGCGGGAGAATGCTCGCGGTCGAGCCATCGACGATGATCTTCGACCCGATCCCTGGCAGCACATCCTGCAGGGTCTCGATATAGATGCGCCGTCTCGTGACTTCGGGCGCCTTCACGTATTCGGCCAGAAGCGCGGTGAACCGTGCGGCGTCGCCTTCAGCCTCGTTTATGCGTTTCAGGCGATAGCCATCGGCCTCGCGGATGCGCTGGTCTTTCTCGCCCTCGGCCAGTGGAATGACTTTGTTGTATTCGCGACGCGCTTCGTTGATCAGGCGCTCCTTCTCCTGCTGGGCCTGATTAACCTCATTGAAGGAGGCCTGAACCGGTTCGGGCGGGTTGATGTTCTTGAGCTGCACCTGATCGATGCTGATCCCCATCGCGTACTTGGTCGTCAGCGCCTGCATCTTCAGAAGAGCTTCGCTTTCGATCTCCTGTCGGCCTATGGTGATGACCTCGTCGACCGTGCGGTCGCCAACCACCTCACGCATAACAGACTCGGAAACATAACGAAGCGTCGCGCCCGGCTGACGCACCTCGAAGAGGAATTTCAGCGGCTCCGAAATCCGGTATTGCACCACCCACTCCACGAGAGCGGCGTTCAGATCGCCGGTTACCATCTCGGTTTCGCGACGGCCATCGACCGGACTTTGAAACGGGTCACTCGCGCCCGGCGTTGTGAAGCCGAATTCCTGTTTCAGCTGACGTTTCACGGGAACCAGAGTGACCACATCGATTCCAAGCGGAAATTTGAAGTGAAGCCCCGGCGGAACCTCAGCGGTGTATTTTCCAAATCGCTGGACGACTGCAACGGAGTCACTCGGAACCGTGTAGTAGGACGACCAGGCGACAACTGCGAAGAAAGCAACGGCCCCCACCACCGCGATGCTCTTGGCGGGCGGCAGCCCACCTGGCAACAGGCCACCCATGCGTTCGCGACCCTGGCGGAGAATAGCATCGATCTCTGGTGGAGCACGCTTCTGTCGGGTGTTCCAAGGACCTCGATCTTCTGGGCTGTCATCCTCATGATCAGTCATGGTGTTTTCCTCTTTTTCTAGCACGGCCAACTCGGGGGAGACCGGGAGCCGAAGTGTCGGCGTGCGTACTACGGCGCGCGGCTCAATTTGACCGCGGCGGCATTCCTTCGTTCTCCGCAGCCTGAATCGCAGACTTGTCCTGCGGAGTTCTAGCTTCACGGATGGGTGTCACGGTATCAGAGCCGACCTCAGACGAACGTTTGCCTGAGTAGAGATGCCGAAGCTGCACTTCAGAGACACCGTCGGCCTGCATAACCAGCTGCACCATCGGGTCGGCCAACATCTCTTCGAGGAAGAACTCCGTGAGTTCTTTCCCGGTAAGTTCGTCTTTTGCCTGGGCCGCATCGAGGTCGGCCAGAGAAACCATCAAGGTCCTTGACAGCCCAGGATGTGAAGTTCGCGGATGCAGATTTACCAGAACCGAGGCCTTCCAGGCATCGGGGTTGCGGTCATCGGGCGGCGCACTCAGCTCGGTTTCGATGTCATAGGTTCCGGCCGGCAGCATTTCGTCAAAGCCCGGGACAGTGAACGGTCTCGAAAACACCGCAACGCTCTTTAGTTTGGGGTGTTCCATCTGCGTCCTCCTTGTTTACGGTCAATTCGGTGATCTCATGTTCCGCCAGCGGCCTCCCCTGCGTTGGAAGACCTGCAAATCCAGAGCCTCGCCTCAGAGAGGATCAGAGCCGTGATCGCCTGATGGCCGACCACTTGGATTGAGGCCCGATCAGGTCAATTGATCGGTCCAGACCCGGAACTCCAACAGCGTGCTTGGCCCGAAGGTCTGCGTCAAAGGCACATCCGCGGCATCCCGGCCGCGCGCGATCAGGATCCTCGCGGTGCGCCGTGTGTTGTTGCGCGGATCGAAGACCCACCAGCGACCCTCGAGAAAGACTTCCATCCAGGCCGCGAAATCTCCGGGCGGATAGGGCTCGGGCTCGCCAATATCGCTCAGATAGCCCGTGCAGTAGCGGGCCGGAATGTTCATGCATCGGCAGAAGGCGATGGCGAGATGCGCAAAATCACGGCACACACCGGCCCGGCCGGCAAGCGTCTGAGAGGCTGTGCGGGTCGCATTCGCCTGCATATAGTCGAAACGGACATGCCCATGCACGAAATCGCAGATCGCCTGGACGCGTGACCATCCGGGGTCCGTGGTCTCGAAAAGGCGCCACGCCTCCTCCGACAGAAGGTCGGTGTCGCAATACCGGCTGCCCTGCAAAAACACGAGCGTCTCGAAAGGAGGATCCTGAACCGCGTGCTGCCGCGCGCCGGGCATCGTGGGATCAGGCTGGCCCGTGTCGCGGAAGATGCCATCCTGCGCAAGCACGGGGAAGGCGAATGACGCGATCACACCGGCCATAGCTGCCGTAGTCGCAATCAGGCTCGCCAGAGGTTGCCTCATCGCCGCTTTCTCCTTGACGGACCAGAGTCCGCGGGTTGCCGCGCGGGTCTTCGATAACCCTAGCGTCAGCGTTCCGTTCAACCGTCGAGCGGGCAGTGGCGGGGAGCCTCTGGAGTTCGATCTCGATGGCATGCCTTCGTTCTCGGCCACCTGGATCGAGAAGTCCTGTGGGACTGTCGGATGAGTACTAACGGTCATCGGGGCGACAATTTGTGCAAGGCCGCAGCGGCAAGAGCATGTTCCTTCTGGTGGTAGTCGCCGCGGAACTTGCCGTCGACCTGCACTTCCCAGATGCCGTTTCTTTCGCTCACCTGAACCCCACTGCGCTGCGTCGGCCGGTTCATGGAAGAATCTTGTGCTCCTCTGCTTTTCGGCGGCACGGGTTTCATGTCGGTCATTTCCGGCTCCTTCGCCTTTGGCACGCGCACTTCTCCGAGGAGCATCACGGCGCGAATGAATTCTGCCGCGTAGTCGTCGGTTTCGCGGTGGTCGTGTTCGTGCCTGGCCATACTCATCGGCTCGACGAAGCGTTCTCGAAGGTGGTCCACGAAACGCGGCTCGGTACGGGCCATGTAGGCGATCAGAGCTTGCAGGATCCGTTCATGAGCCAGCACACGCCGTTCGAGGTCGGTGGTCTCGGGTGAAGCTATCGGCATGGCGCGGTTCATCCTTCATCGACCGCGCTTTCCGGGCGCTCCGGCAACGAGTCAACATCAAGGGCTGCGAGGCAGGCCTGCGCGATATCGCGGTTCGGAGCATCTGTTCCAGGCACCGTCGCCCAGCCCGCCTCCATCAGGGCATCGCGCCGCTGATAGGTCGAGGCGGCCCGGATCGTTTCAAGCTTTTCGGCCCGTGCTGGGTCAGACTGTGCCATCTCAAGGCAGACCGGCACCATGGAAGCGACGACATCGTCCTGGGACATCGCCATTGCCCTGTCATGCGCGGTTCCGCCGGTCACCCAGCCGCCCCAGGTAAAACCGACCACGCCGACGAAAACCGCACCGATCACCGCACCATAGATGCCGGGCTTGAGCCATTCGGGAGTATTCATTTCAAGTCCTCCTGCGGAGAAGGCGCCGCCTCGCCGTGATTGTTCTTCTCAGTCGCGGCCCGATCCCGGCTCAGCGCCTCTTTCAGGTCGCTGTCGGAAATCGCCCGTAACTCTGTCCGTCCCGCATGACCGCCCCTTCCGCGCACCGTCAGGTAGGTCGCGGTCCGGCGATACGCCTCGAAGCTGAGCCCTTGTAGAAGCTCTTCTTCGACAAGAACCTCGTAGTCGCCCGGGGGCAAATTGCCTGGGTATCCCGGCAACGCGAACGGGTTCGAAAATGTCACCGTCGATCTGGTCGACCGCATGTTCATCCCTGGTCTCCGCGATGTTGGCAGATCCGTCGCTCACCACTGTTGACGGCCCCTTGGAGTCCGGGACGGACCAGTCGAACGATTTAGTGTCTTGTACCTCGGGATCGTCCGACTGGTGCTGACGCATGTTAGTCTTGGGCACCGAACCGGCTACCTTCCCGAGTGGGCAGTCGTCCGCACTGACCTGTGTAAGGGCGGGGAGACCGCCCTGCGCGTATCCTTTGGGAAACGGGGGCGATCTGCGTTCCTGCAAACCTTGAAAGGATTGGCAATGGCCGACCCCAATGTTCTCAACCCGCACCCGCCCGAGTTCGATCGGTTTCTCTATGCGTCGGTCGGCGAGGACCGGAACGGCTATGCCGTGACTGTGCTCTCCACGCTCGCGCGGCTTGGCCTCGATCCATGGAATGAAACAGCTGAACTGGTCACGCTGGGGCGCGACGCCGCGCGGGCACGCTTGGGAACGCTTCTTGCCCGATTTCGGGACGTTCCTGCGCTCGCCAGCGATCACGGCAGGATTGCACGAGACCTGAGCCAGCTGCTTCCCGAAGGACCGACGTCAGGTGCCCTGCAGCGCGCTGCCTCGACGGTGGCCGATGGCCGCCCGGGAACAAGCGGAGCGATCTGGGCGGTGCTCGCGATCATCTTCGTACTGTTTCAGATGTTCATGGTTGGCGGGTCGGGGTCAGGCGAATGACCGTCTCAACCGCAACCATGGGCAGACCGGCACATGCGGCACACAAGTCCGGCACGCTATCGCCGCGCGAACAGGGCGTTCTCTGGGAAATGGAGGAACACTTCTGGACCAGTGGCGCCGACAACGCGCGGGCAACGACTGCGACCAACGCCGTCATGGTCTTCCCCTATCCGCCCGGGATCCTCCAGGGCGACCAAATCTGGACCCATCTTCAACAGAGAACCGGCTGGCGGTCCGTCTCGATGGCCGAGCGGCGCGTCACCCGGTGTCGTGATATCGCCATTCTCACCTATCGCGTCTCGGCAGAAAAACCCGATGTGCCGATCTACAAGGCCCTCTGTGCCTCTACCTACCTCAACGATAACGACAGATGGCTGAGGATTTCCCATCAGCAAACTTCGGTGGCTTGACAAGCGCAGAGGTAATCGACCTGCCGCAGGCGTCGGGGCTAACCTGCGTCAGTGCGGCGGGGCGCCGACTCCGTTTAGGTGAGACGTGCCGCCGAACATTCGGTGGTGCATTTTTCCGAGTACCCGAGAAGCGTGTGGGCGTGCCGATCCCAAAAAGGACGGCATGTCGACACGCTTCTTATTCTCGGAGCGTCCAGAAAGGACAATCCCAATGACTCCCGAACAGAACAAGACCGCCGAAAAGATGACCTCCGTGAAGGCCGCATGGGACAAGGCGCCCGCTGGTCCGAAGAAGGATGCGGCGCTGAAGCACTACCAAGCAGCCGAGAAGGCCAACACCGCGAAGAACGACGCCGAGACCAACAAGGAACTCGATGCGGCGACCCACGCCCTCGCGTAACCTCCGGCGTCTGACGTGAACACTGGGGCCGCCTGCCGAGCAAGGGAGGGCGGCCCTCTCATTTCAGTAGCGGCCCAGTCTGGTCCAGATATTCCGGATCGAACTCGGCAAGTTCCACCAACCCGCCATAGTCGTGAAACGTAACGCGGCCGTCCCGAAAGGTGACCAGTCCACTCTCGCGAAGCTGCCGCAGGACGCGGTTCACATGGACCGCGCTCAACCCCAGCGTATCGGCGAGGTGGTATTGCGTCAGAGGGCAGTCGAATCCTTCCCTGCTGCCTATTCCAACCAGCGCAAGCCTCGATCCCAGTTCGAGCAGGAAATGCGCCATTCGGGCGTCCGCATCACGCCGACCGATCCCGACCAGATGCTCCACGACCATCGCTTCGTCCCTTGACGCTGCCCAGAGTATGGCGGTCGCGAGGCGCGGCGTCCGCGCGAAGGCATCGATAAGGTCGCTCGCCAGCACTTCGGCGGCCTCGATGTCAACGATGGGTTCGAAGCTGTGATCCGACGTGCGCAACAGGACGCTGCGCAATCCCAGAAAATCCCCCGGCACTTGGAAATCCACGATCTGCCGCGTCCCGTCGGCCTGGAGCTTGTAGGAACAGACCCAACCCGACGACAGAATGTACGCGGCTTGAGCCGACTGCCCCTGATGCACCATGTCACGCCCCGCGACGAATGAGCGACGACGCTCATGCAGTCGTTCAAGCACGGCCAGCTCGACCTCCGACAGGGCGACGAAGGCGGAGAGCTTGCGTGTCAGGGGGCTGTGTTCGGCTGATGTCATGAAGGCTCCCGGCGTGCCGTGACCCAGGAGCGGAAATCGGTCCGGACACTGCTCTGGATCAGTCCAGCATAGAGCACTTCCTGCGAGAAGTACGGATGTATCTGAAACTCGCCTTCCACGGGGATCACGATGCCAAGGAAGGGACGCCAGATGTCGACCGCGAGCGAACATGCAGGCCAGGCCGCCCTGTCAATCTGCGAAGCGCTCCTGCTTGCCTTGAACGATCGCGGGGTGCTGCCGGAGCACGAGATCGTGGGGGTTCTTCGCGACGCCGCGGCGACCCATGAGAATGTCGTTGGCACCGAACTCGAAATGGAAAGGCACCGGGCCGTCGCCGAAATGATCAATTCGATCATAGCTGGAGGGAACTCCGTTCGACGCCCGTGATGCAATACCGCGGCGGTCTGATCCGCAATCTCGAAGAATAGCCCCACCAGGTTGTCGCCGCCTTGCGCGCATCGGAGCCGGGCATTCGAACAAGGCACTTACGCCCGACAATCCGCGACAAGGAGCACGTCGATGTCATTCACTCCCCTCCACGACCGGGTCCTCGTTCGCCGCATTGAAGGCGACGAGACGACCAAGGGCGGCCTCATCATTCCCGATACCGCCAAGGAGAAGCCTAAAGAAGGCGAAGTCGTCTCCATTGGTGCCGGGGGAAGGCGCGAGGACGGCGAGCGCATCCCGATGGACATCAAAGCCGGCGACCGGATCCTGTTCGGAAAATGGTCCGGCTCAGAGATCAAACTTGATGGCGAAGACCTCCTGATCATGAAGGAGAGCGACATTCTCGGCGTGATCGCCTGAGCCCGAAATCTTTCACATCAACCTCAGTCTCAGGAATTCACATCATGTCCGTCAAGGAAGTTCGCTTCAGTACCGATGCCCGCGACCGAATGCTGAAAGGCATCAACACGCTGGCAAATGCCGTCAAAATCACACTCGGCCCCAAGGGTCGAAACGTCATTCTCGATAAATCCTGGGGTGCACCGCGCATCACCAAGGACGGTGTGACCGTCGCAAAGGAGATCGAGCTGTCGGACCATTTCGAGAATATGGGCGCCCAGATGGTCAAGGAGGTCGCGCAGCGTACGAACGACGAGGCCGGCGACGGAACCACCACTGCAACCGTACTCGCCCATGCGATTGTCCGGGAAGGCATGAAGTCGGTTGCGGCCGGCATGAACCCGATGGATCTCAAGCGCGGCATCGACAAAGCCGTCGCTGCGGTTGTGGCCGAGATCAAGACCATGTCCCGACCTGTGGGCGATAGCGACGAGATTGCCAAGGTCGGCGCCATTTCGGCCAATGGCGAAGTCGAGATCGGTCGGCAGATCGCCGACGCGATGGCCAAGGTCGGCAAGGAAGGCGTGATCACCGTCGAGGAAAACAAAGGGTTGGAGACCGAGACCGAAGTGGTCGAAGGCATGCAGTTCGACCGCGGCTATTTGAGTCCCTACTTCATCACGAACGCCCAGAAGATGGTCGTCGAGCTGGATGACTGCGTCGTCCTGCTTCACGAGAAGAAGTTGACCTCGCTCGCCTCAATGGTGCCGTTGCTGGAGGCCGTGATCCAGGCCGAGAAGCAACTGCTGATCGTGGCCGAGGATATCGAAGGCGAGGCGCTGGCGACGCTGGTCGTCAACAAGCTGCGCGGCGGATTGAAGGTGGCGGCCGTCAAGGCACCGGGCTTCGGGGATCGCCGCAAGGCGATGATGGAAGACATCGCCGTGCTGACGGGCGGTCAGGTGATTTCCGTGGAAATGGGCACCAAGCTGGAGAATGTCACCATGGACATGCTCGGGTCCGCCAGAAAGGTCACGATCACAAAGGATGACACGACGATCATCGACGGTGCCGGCGACAAGGATGCGATCGCGGCGCGCGTCACACAGATTCGCGCGCAGATCGAGGAAACCACTTCGGACTACGACAAGGAGAAGCTGCAGGAACGGCTGGCCAAGCTTGCCGGAGGAATCGCCGTGATCCGGGTCGGCGGGGCAACCGAGATCGAGGTGAAAGAGCGCAAGGACCGCGTCGACGATGCGCTCAATGCTACTCGCGCTGCGGTTCAGGAAGGTGTCGTGCCCGGTGGCGGCGTGGCCCTGGTTCACGCTGGCAAGGTGCTGGCGACGCTGACGGGCGAGAACGGCGACCAAGATGCCGGGATCAAGATCGTCCGCCGCGCGATCCAGGCACCGCTGCGCCAGATTGCCGAAAATGCCGGGGTCGACGGATCGGTCATTGTTGGCAAGGTCATCGAGAACGACAGCCGGAGCTTCGGTTTCGACGCGCAGGCCGAGGAGTACGTCGACATGCTGAAGGCCGGTGTCATTGATCCGACGAAAGTCGTCCGGATCGCACTCGAAAACGCCGCATCGATCGCTGGGCTATTGATCACGACCGAAGCGATGGTCGCGCAAAAGCCTGAGAAAGCAGGGGCCGGTACCGAAATGTCCGACATGGGTGGTATGGGCGGGATGATGTGAGCGCCCACTTCTAACGGGCAGGGCCCGTGGGGCGCCAAATCGCAATCTGACGAAGACCAAAGACGAGAACGGCATCAGAAACAGAAATATGGATCAGGAGGATCTAACGTGTCAAAAGGTGACAAGAAGCGCGGTAATAGAGAAGCGAAGAAGCCCAAAAAGGTGAAGGAAAAGGTCGTCGCAGCAACCGACTTAACAAAGGGCAAACCTTTGACCAGTCTTGGCGAGCACAAGAAGAATTAATCGCTTGTGGACGTCCCACACGATGAGCTGAGCCGCCTTAAGGCTTGCTTTCCCTACGTCACATCTTCCTCGCCGTGAAGGCTGTCTAGTCTCTAGCCGAGTGACCCGCGGTGTCGCTCGGCAGCGGATAAACAAGACTGTCGAAGCAGGCACGAGATCACGAGATCGAAATCTGAACACACGCTGCACAGGAAATTCTTTAGTCCACCGAAATTGTAACTAAATCGCTACGATCAATCACGAAAGCGACGCCGATTCGGCGCTGCTCTACTCCGTCACAGTTGGTTGCGAGTTGATTTGAACCTACGGGTCTAAGTCATTGATATTGATAGAGCCGAATTAACAACAAATTCTCGTCGCTCACCAAGCCACTGAAATTAATTTGGTTTCTCGAGATAATTTGTTGCGGGGGAAGGATGTGAACCTGCAATCCTTTGGCTATGAGCTTGTTACCCCAGCATCCACCAGCAGCTCCCGATCGGGAAGATCGCGCAGACTCTCCAATCCGAAGGCAACCAGGAACTGCTTCGTGGTGACGAAGGTATAGGGCGCACCGCGGCGTGGCGATCGTGGCCCAGTCCCGATCAAGTCGCGCGCATGCAGCCGCCCGATCAGATCGCGGCTGATCTCCTTGCCAAAGATATCCTTCAGCCCATCGCGCGTGATCGGCTGATGGTAGGCGATGGCAGCGAGAACCGCGACGTCGAATTCGCTCAGATCGAGTAGCTGATCCTCGACATCCGCCGCGGCGCGGATCGCAGGTGCATAGGTAACCCGCGTCCGGAACATCCAGCCACCGGCGACTTGTACAATCTCGAAGGCCCGTCCCTCCAGATCGGCGGCAAGGTCCTCGACAAGCAGGTCGACCGACGCCCCCTGCCCCACGACGCGGGCAAGATCTTCACGCGGCACGGGGGAGGCAGAGGCGAAGAGCACCGCCTCGATCCGGCGCATCCATTCCCGCCAGCGCAACTCTGGCGGCAGGTCGGGCAGCTCGCAATCCAAATCAGGGTCAGAGCGATCCTTCGCCATCGCTACAGCCCGTAGAGCCGGAAGGTGTCGCGCCCGGTCATCTCGCGCACCGCGCCGAGCTCGACCAGCCGGTCGCAGAGCCGCCGCGCGGCTCGATCCGGCAGGGGTAGCGCCGAGGGAGCGACGGCATCGCGGGTCAGGAACATCTCGACCGCGCCGCCGCCCCCTTTGGCCCGCAGCTTCGGCGCGACGGCTTTCAGGTGTGCCGCCCGACGCGCGAGGTCGGCGGAGAGACGCACAGCCTCGACCGCCGATAAGATGAGTGCCCGATGACAGGCGAGACGCAAATCGTCGCCCTGCTTGCGCAGGTCGGCACGTTTCAGACCCGCGGCCAACAACGGCACGAGATGATCCCAACCGAATGTTTGGGCGAGAGCCGCATCCGCGATGACCAGCGAAGCTACGTCAGCGCGTGGCGCCTCCGTCAGCACCGCCTCCAGCACCATCGCGGCCCGAGTCACCGGCGCCCCCTTCCCTGCATTGAGCCACATCGCGATCTTGCCCGACTCGGAGGCCGGCAAGGCTCGACCCAGAGCCTTGGTCGACACTGGCCGCTCCACCGCGCGCCGCCAGGCGAGGCAGGTCTCGCCAGCCGGTCCCGGCAGATCGCCAGAGCGCAACAAATGCACCGCGTCGCGCAGATCCCCTGCTCTCTCCAGGCGCCCGGAAAACGCGACACAGGCCTCCGCTGCGCGCAGCGCGAGCCGGTCCCGCAACAAGGCTTGGGGCACGTCCTCGCGTCCCAACACAAGATACAGGTGGTTCAGCGCCGCGCCCGACAAAAACGCAACATCTTCAAGGGTTTCAGCACGCGCGGAGGTGACCCAGGACGGCATCCGGGGTAGCGTTTCGAGGTTGCTGATGTGATCCGGCCGGGCAAAAGTCATGCCTGAAGCCTAGACTTGCGCGGCGCTTTATTCCAGAAAATAGCGAGATAACCGCCCCGGCTTTCCGCTCTCGGTAATGTCCAATAAATTTGCATTATCGGACATATAAGAATATGCTCAGCGGCATGTCAGAAAACACCGAGAAATCGAGCTCAGACGTGCCAATCGGGCCTTCGTCCAATGAGGACAACGAGAGAGATCGTCCTGACGGCGAGGCTTTGAGCCTTCCGTCCTTTGTAGCGGGCTCAGGCACGCTCGATCAGCTGGTCGACACCGCCCGCGACTATGCGCGCGCGGCGGCGTCGGACAACACGCTGAAGGCCTATGCAAAAGACTGGGCGCATTTCGCGCGCTGGTGCCGGATGAAAGGCGCAGAGCCCCTGCCCCCCGCGCCTGAGCTGATCGGGCTATACCTGACGGATCTTGCCTCCGGGTCGGGCCCCTCCCCTGCCCTCTCCGTCTCAACCATCGACCGCCGCCTGTCGGGCCTCGCCTGGAACTACGCGCAGCGCGGCTTTTCCCTCGATCGCAAGAACCGGCACATCGCCACAGTGCTGGCCGGGATCAAGCGCAAACATGCGCGCCCGCCGGTGCAGAAGGAGGCGATCCTGGCCGAGGACATCCTCGCGATGGTCGCCACCCTGCCATACGACCTGCGCGGGCTACGGGATCGTGCGATTCTGCTCATCGGCTATGCCGGGGGTATGCGCCGCTCGGAAATCGTCAGTCTCGACGTGCACAAGGACGATACGCCCGACTCCGGTGGCTGGATCGAGATCATGGAGAAAGGTGCCCTCCTCACGCTTAATGCCAAGACCGGCTGGCGCGAGGTTGAGATCGGCCGCGGCTCCAAGGATCAGACCTGCCCCGTGCATGCGCTCGAGCAATGGCTGCACTTTGCGAAGATCGACTTCGGTCCGGTCTTCGTTGGCACCTCACGGGATGGCAAACGAGCCTCCGAAACCAGACTGAACGACAAACATGTCGCGCGCCTGATCAAACGCACCGTCCTGGATGCCGGCATCCGTTCCGAGTTGCCAGAAAAGGAACGCCTGGCGCTGTTTTCCGGCCACTCGCTTCGCGCCGGGCTCGCCAGTTCGGCAGAAGTCGACGAGCGCTACGTTCAGAAGCAGCTTGGGCATGCCTCGGCCGAGATGACCCGCCGCTACCAGCGCCGGCGCGACCGGTTCCGGGTGAACCTGACCAAGGCCGCCGGGCTATAGCTCTACATTTTTCAGGGCTGCCAATGCCGCGACATGGCGCGGAAGGTCACTGCGAGAATGCAGGATATCAACGATGATGACCTCGTCAGGCTGATCCAGGAAGACCAGGAAATGCTCCCCTGCCCTGGCGAACCGCAGATCGGCCGCATCATCGATCAAGACCGCACAGCTTCGGCTATGCGCTTGACCGTTCAGGATTGCCTGACAGCGGGTGAGCACCTCGTTCTCATAGAGTTCAGCCTGCTTGAGCCCGAATTTTTCGATCGTCCACTTAGCGATTTCGACCAAGCTGGCCTCAGTGCGGCGCGTCAGCCGAAGGGATCGGCTCATGAAGTCGCGCGCGCTTGTCGAAAGGCCCGCCGGATCGCGTCTTCTCCGCTGCCTTCGGCGAACTCACCCGCCTTTGCTTGCGCCAATCCCTCGAACAACCCCTGCCGGATACCGGCGAGTTGAGCTTCTTCTTGCTCCAGCAGACGAAGCCCCGCGCGCATCGCCTCGCTGACGTTCTGGTAACGTCCGGACGCCACTAACGCCTGCACCAGTTGGTCCTGGGTTTCGGTCAGAACGACATTGCGCGTAACCATCTATCGGCTCTCCTTTGTTGGCAATATATGCCAACGACCCTTTTTGATCAACAACTCACGCGGCTTGCCCACTGAGCCTGCCATAGAAGCTGCGTTCGAGGTGCAGCTCCCCTGCCCCGGCCTTCTCGACCATACCGCGCAGATAGCCGCCCGGCGACGAAACTTCGCCTGCGCAATGCTTCTCGAATACAAGCGCCAGCGCTGCTGTCGCCACCTGTTTGCCCAATCGGTCCTGCGCCACGTTCCAGGCATGCTCGGATACCCCAATCATCGGCCTCAGTTGACCAGCAACCCGGTGCAGATCGCCCCAATCTTTCAGGAACCCGCCCATATTGCGGGCCCAGGACGCGAATTCCGGACAGGCCTGCATTACGGTGGGCAGATCCAGCGCGGCGCGCTTCTTGCGCACGTCGGCAACCCATTCTTCCAGCTCCCTATCAACCTGATCTTCGGGTTGAGCATTGGGCACCACGGCCGCGACTTCCTCATTTTCTGAGGAATTACTAGTTACAGGATCAAGTTGGTTTGTAATTAGTATATGGGGGTCAGAAATGACCTCCCTGGGGTTCATTTCTTGAGTCTTCTCAGGAACTTGTTCATTGGATTCAAGCGTATTTTCCACAGGTTGGACGTTCTCTGTTGCCTTGAGATAGGCCGCTTCGACGCGTTCCTGAAGTTCTTTGAACCAGGTCAGCAGTCGGGCGAGCTGCTCGGACGCTTCATGGCGTCGCGGAAGCCGGTCCAGAAGCTCCTCGAAGAGCCCAGTGAACTGCGTCCAGGGCCCGCGCAGCGCGCTGCTGACGGCCGCCTCGATCCGCGCGCGGATCATGCGGCGTGCCACGGTGATCTGGCGCTTCAGGCGTTGGCAGAGCTCACGTTCGGCCTGCAATTCGGCATGGAGCTCCTCGAACTCCTCGACGCGCGCCGACAGAGGCGACAGATCGAAGCCATAGGCCTCTACGATGCGCCCCTCGGCGTCCCTGCGGCCCCAGCGCTTGCCGTTGGGGCTGTCCTGGAAGGAGATCACGCCGATCTCGGCCAGGCGCCGTGCATGGCGCTTGAGCGCGGAGAGCGAAAACCCCGTCTGCTCCATCAGATAGGCATTTGACGCCCATACGATCGGGCGTTGCCCCTCCTCCCAGTCCTGGGCCTGGGTGAAGGCCCCGAGCGTGTCGAGGAGCATCATGTCTCCGGCCTTGAGGCCAATGTAGGCCCCTACCCGTTTCACGGCCACGAAGGCCCGTGTTTTGGGTACAGCTACCTGTTCACCGGCTTGGGCAAGCTGCTCTGCAATGCCAAGACCCGGTGTCGGCTTGCGCCAACCTGTATGTTTCATGGATAGTTCTCGCCTCCTCTGCTTGATGGAGGGCAAAAGAATCCCTTTCGCTCAGGAGCGTTGCTGTTGACAGTGATTCGCCGGAGAACTATCTTGATAGCGACCAAACTAATCTTGATAAGCTCTCAGGCCCTCAGCTTGGGGGCTTTTCTTTTGCCGTTATCTCAAAGCATATCCGCTCCTGTTTCTTACCTCGTTTGGATCGAAGACCACCGTCTCCGCGGCTCCTGCCTCTTACTTCGATCCGTGTTTCTCCAAGTACTCAGCGATGACATCACTCAAA
Source organism: Arenibacterium halophilum (assembly GCF_005938225.1). Taxonomy (GTDB): domain Bacteria; phylum Pseudomonadota; class Alphaproteobacteria; order Rhodobacterales; family Rhodobacteraceae; genus Arenibacterium; species Arenibacterium halophilum. The sequence continues at coordinate 19,441 of NZ_VCPC01000007.1, read as the reverse complement.
CCTTTGAGAATGTCCTCGTCCAATGTTAGCCCCGTGGCAGCGACTGAGAGCTTCCCGCCCTGCCCTGTAACACTCAATTTCCGCGAACCGATTTTGCGCTGTACCGTGAGTTTCTTTGGGCTCTGCGATTTCTTTTTTGCAGGCTTGGACGGCTTTTCAGTCAGGTCGCCAAGAACCTTTTCTAGGTCACGATGGCTGAGATCGTAGACATTTTTGCACGCGTGCAAAATCTCACCTCTAGCCGCATAGACAGCGCGACCACGTGATACCGCGCTGTTATGGACACCCACACGCTTGGCGAACTCGGTTGCAGTTATCTTCTCGTCCGGTTTGGCGTCTTGTAGCCGCTCGAACATTTCGCCTATCGAAACCAGACGCTCGAAAGCGCTCAGGTTTTCACGTTCCTCATTCTCCCGGAAGCGCATGAATAGCATCTCGAACTGCTCTTCACGGGAACCCCGATGGGATTGTGGAACCAGAATGGCTCGGACAGGCAATCCCAAAGCTTCAAGGATCGCATGGCGTCGCCGACCCACGATCAACTGGAATGTCACGCCTTCTACGTTCTCGGGCTCACGTTCATCCGGTCGCCAGTCAGGATCCGCTGGCCGAACATGAATGGGCGTATCTTGACCATTCTTCTCGATACTCTCTTTGAGCTTCTCGAATGCCTCTTGGTCGCGCCAATCTTCACGCCGGTCCGATCCAATCACGTCCACAATCTGAGACGGATCAATCTGCAACTCATGTCGACCCGCGAGAATGCGCTCCACGACCTGTGCGCGCTCAACGTGAAGCATCTGGCTGGCGTCTGAAAGTGCTCCGGCCTTCCAAGCACTGCCAGAGCCGCCCAGTCTTGGCTTAACCCCACCAACCAGTTTCGCTTCGTCTTCGTGGACCTGTTCGCTTGCACCAGATCCAGGAGCCGCAGACACATCCTCATCTGGGCGCGCAGACTTTTTCTTGAGGACCGAGCTGCTCAATGTTCGCTTCATTCGGCTTCCTCCTCGAAATTGTAGAAGTTTTGCATCCAATCCTCGGCATAGCCACGCTCAAGACCAGGCCAGAGGCGTGAGACGATGGCGTCATTCACTGCGTCAGCATTCTCGATGAACCTGTTGATGCCTTTTCGCTTGCCTGGCGTATCTGGGTCGTACTCGTAGACGGACTGATAAACGTCCGACGCGTTCGAAATAGCATCGGAGCGAAGATAGAATACCGGCAGCACCTCATCTGGGCAGTTTTCGAGCAGGTTGCCGACCTGTGTGAGATCTTGCTCATTTGTTCTCTGAACGATCGTGGGCAACAGCATATGCGCCGCACCGCCCATATCGATCCGATCCGTCGCGAAAATGTGGCGCAGCATGGAGAGGAGACCAGTCACAAAGGTGGACAAGGTCGCAATGTCGAACCCCTTCATCGTCTGCGGGATAATCAACGAAGTAGACGCCATCACATTGTTCAGCTGGAACAGTGTCAGCGCAGGCTGATAGTCGATAATGATGCAGTCCAAGGTCTCGTTAAGGGCACTTTCAAGCTTCGCTTGGTCGACCTTACCGTTGCTCACAAGCTCATTTGGACGGGTGACCGGTGGATGCCCCTCTTTCCAACGATCTATGGAATCTCTTAGAAACCTGTAGAACCGCTTTTCCGGGGTGCCCGCTCGCAACAACCTCGCGATCTGAATTTCGCCTTCGGAGGTTTCGCCATGCGCAGGTACTAGCCGCACGCCCGGCCAGGAGGTTTTCTTGAAGAACCCGTCAAGCGTCTCCGCATCATAGTCAGTGTAAGGGATGGACTCGTCGGTCTGAAACAGCCCCGCGAAGTCAACCATCGTCGGAGTTTCGTCATCTGGCAAAGTTGGCATTTCTTCGCCGCCGACAAAGTACAGCGTGATCGTGCTCTGGGGGTCAGCGTCCATGACGCCGACTCGCATGCCGTAGTGCAGGCTCAGGTACTGAGCGAAGTGCGCAGCACTAAGCGACTTCGCAGTTCCACCTTTCTGACTTGCAAATGAAATGATGGGCAAAGGATCGTCGAGTTTGCGCCAAGCAAGAAAATGCTCAGGCCGCTTTGCTGAGGCAGCCATCAAAGCCCGGATGTGCATCAGCTCCGTCAGGGTGAAAACACGCTCGCGCCCTACATGTTTGCCGGCAGGAAAATCCTCATTGTCCTTAGCGAACTTCGTCAGATGCTGATGGCTAATGTTCAGGAAGCGAGCACATTGGCGCATCGACCAAGAGCGCTTGATGCGCTCACGCATCGTCAACTCCTTGTTGACCGAGACCATGGTCCGGCCAAGGCCCCGCTCGAGCTCTTGAAGGAACTGTTCTATACTGCCGCCCATTACACCGCTCTCATTTCGACTCTCTCAAGGAATCGCTCCGAGTTGTAAATAGCACGGTTTTTGAGGAAATGTACAGATATTGTACGCCTACAGGATTTCCGGCGCACAATATGGGCTACACCGATTGAAAATACGGACAGCAACCTGAGCCGCCGAGTTGATTTTGCACGCGTGCAAAAACCTCGAAACGAGAAAAAGCCAGACCGCCGAAGCGGTCTGGCCCTTGGCTTAGGCGGCGTCTTTGGGACCCCAGGGGATGACGGCCTGCAGGGACAGATCGTCCTGGTTCGCGGCCTTCCCGAGGTTGGCGTTGAAGCCGTGGTCGCGGATGGTCAGCGTGTAGTAATCGGCGCCGGTCTCCTTGTTCTGCTTCTTCCAGATGCCGCCACACTCGACCAGCTTGCCGCGCGGGGAGCGGCCGAGGACGCGGTGCGTGGGGGCCATCGGGTTCGAGCTCGCGACGGGTTCGACCGTGATGTCGAGGTCGAAGGTCAGGGTCGAGATGGAGCCGACGCCCTTGGCGGTTTCGATGTCGGCGCTGGTGAATTTGATGCAGTTCGTAGTCATTGCTCTTCTCCTTGTTTGCGTTGCAATGATGGTCACCTTGCAGCTGGCCAAGGCCCGGCCACACCGAAGGCGAAGCGCAGCGGAGAGGGGCAGGCGCCGGTCTTTTTGCTCCGCGCGGAATGACCCGCAGGGGCAGGGGAAAAAGATCGGCGACAACCTTTGTGGACGGGACGACATCTGCGACCAGCATGTCATGCAACTCAGACACCGGGAAAAGTGCGGTGGCCGCGAATGAAGGTGGGTGAACAGCTGAGGGAGAATGCCGCGAGGGCCTTGGCTCTTTTCTAACTCACCGGAGACTAGACATAGTCCATACGTCAAAGTCGCATCCCCCAGGGTCACTACCGTGCCGATTGTCTTTGCTGAAGCACCCACGATGCAGATGAGTGCTCAAGGCGAACAGAGCATCGAACCAAAGGCCGGGTCGCCACGAGACACCGCAACCATCCAATCGCCCGAAATGACAGCCCGGCTGTTTGGTTTGGTCAGAAAATGCGACAGGATATTTGGCCAAGGGCCGCCGCTACCAACGGACAGGGCATACTGCCTAGCTCTGGCAACCGTCGCCGGCTTGCCCTTCCAGTGCCCATGCTATACGTCATTGACACATATGCAGCCGAAACCTATATGGAACTGACATTGACGCGATTACAGACAGTGATCGAACTGCCCGAATTCCAGAGGCGCGCCAAGGCAATCATGTTGGACCCTGAGCGCGAAGCCGCGATCGACTTCATCGCCGCCAATCCGGAAGCTGGCGTTTCTCTTGGCGGCAGACTTCGGAAGGTCCGCATCCCGAGAGAGGGGAGCGGCAAGAGCGGCGGCTTCAGGACGGTGTATGTCTTTGGCGGGACCCATATGCCGATCTTTCTGATTACGGTCTTTGCCAAGAATGAGAAAGCCAACCTGTCGAAGTCTGAGCAGGCCGCGGCGGTAGAGATGAGCAAGGAGCTTGTCGCAAAATATGGAGACGCAACATGAGTGCATTCGAATCCATCACCAAGGGGCTGGAGGAGGCGCTAGCCTTCGCAGATGGCGACTTGGCCGGCGCGAAGGTCCATGAAGTTTTCGTCGCGGAAGTCGATGTCGCCGAAGTCCGGCAACGGACGGGCCTGTCCCAGGCGGAGTTCGCCAAGAGCATTGGCGTCGCGAAAGGCACGCTGCTGAACTGGGAACACGGGCGCCGGCAGCCGACAGGCCCGGCACAGGTTCTGCTGGCCCTGATTGCCAAGAAGCCTTCCGTTGTGCAGGATCTCTTGCGCGGCGCGTGAACCGGGGCCTAAGCCCCGATCCTCTTGATGCGAATCCCGAGCTTGCGGGCCTTGTCGACGATGTTCTCGGTTATGCCCGAACCGGGGGTGGCGATCAGACCCTGCGGCATGGTCTCGAGCATCTTGTCGTTGCGCTTGAAGGGAGCTGCCTTGCCGTGGCTCTTCCAGTCGGGCTTGAAGACCACCTGGGTGACGCCACGGGTATCTGCCCAGCGGGCCGCGATCATCTCGGCACCTTTGGGCGTGCCACCGTGCAGCAGCACCATGTCGGGATACTTGGCGTGGGTGGCATCGAGGACGGACCAGATCAGATCGTAGGCCTGATAGTCTCCGCCCGAGAAGGCGATCCGCGTGCCTTCAGGGCAGTGCACCTCGGTCTCCTTGCGGCGCTTGGCCGAGAGATAGGCCCGGCTGTCCACCACGGCAGAGGTGAGGCCGCGATGCGAGACCTTGGATCCGGTGCGGGGGAGCCAGGGAGACCCGGTGGCGGCCGAGAAGTGGTCCACGGCCAGATCGCGCATCTGCTCGAAGGCGTCGCGATGGTCCCAGAGTTTGAGCCCGATCATCTGGAGGCGCTCGAGTTCGACCGAGGCGACCTCGGAGCCGTCCTGGATGGCCAGACTTTCCCGGACTTCGAATTCGTTGTCGTCGAGAAGCTTCTGGATATGGGTGAGCCGACGATGGAAGATCGAGGTGAGGGACCAGAGCATCTCTTCGAGATTGTCTTCCAACTGGCTGCCCGTGAGGAGGCCGATGGTGGTGTCAAAGAGCGTCGCCATGGCGAGTTGGACTTCGTCGGGCTGGGGCAGGGGGCGATGATCGGTCTCGCCGGGCCCGGGGGTCGCGCCGTGAAGTGCCAGGTGGTCGAGGATGGCGGAGGTCACGCCGGTTTCCTCTTGGATATCTGTCTGATGGGGCATTGTCTGGTTCCTCTGTTTGATCTGACCCGATTTGGATGGGGCGATAACAGGACCGGCGGCGACCGGGCCGCATCCGTCAGGATCGGAGCGCAGCGGAGAATGCGCCGCGGGCCGGAAAATTGCTCCCGCGAGGAATGAGCCGAAGGCTCAGGGGAATTTTCTGGTGCGGGGCGCATTGCTGCCCGGGCGAGGAGCACTCTGCTCCGACCCGCTGGTCCATCGCTCCCCTAGTCCAAACGGGATCAGATCTAACCCACGGAACCTTTGCCCTTTCAAACTTCGCTGAGGAAGTTGGCGGTCACCCGTCCTCGATCTCCAGACCTTGTGCTTTCATGGCCTCTAACAGGGACCGGCGCAGCGCATCTCTGCCAAATGCCCGCAGATCGTCGTTGAAATCGCCCAAACGCGGCACGAGTTCGCCACAGGCCATTCCAAGCGATTCCAGTTGGTTACGCAATCTCATTGATGCGTTCCGTCCAACTTCGTCATTGTCCCGCGCGATCCAGATGCGCTTGATCCCCGGCGGCGGAATGAAGAGACCAAGATGGGTGGCAGTGAGACAGGAGGCGAGATCGAACTCGGGGAGAGCCGTGCCAACCGAGAGGGTGTTCTCGAGACCTTCTCCGACGATGAGATCGCTGCGAGATGAGCCGGACCAGAAGCGGATGGCATGGCCGTGCAGCTGCCCGAGGATCCGTTTCGGGCTCTCGATCACAGCCAAACCGCCGGTGGACGGGTCGAGATAGGTGCGCGCGCATCCGGTGATCTGGCCCCGATTGTCGGTGATCTTCGCCAGCAGGGCAGGGGATTTTTGCGGCGGATCGAGATCGTCCTCGCCCTGCCGCAGGAAGACCCGCGGGTGATAACGGAGGGCAGGTCCAAGCCGTGTGATCCCGCGCCCCTGCAGATAGGTGGCTGCCAGGGTGCCAAGCACCGGCTTGCCAACGGCAAAGAGTTTTCGCGCCTGCGCGATACGTTTGCTTGAGTCCACATCCGGGCGCTCAGCCCTTTGGGTTTCACGAGATACGACAGGGCAGGGGGCCTCGCCGAGGAAAGACCGGGCCTCCCTAAGCGTCTCTTTGAGCGTGACCGACCCAAGCCGTTCATGCAGCAGGTCGATCAGGTCGCCATATTGCCCCGTCGCGAAATCCTGCCAGGACCCGGCCTTGCGCCCGCCTTCCGCCTCGAGCCGGATGGCGAGACTCTGCCCCTTTGCGCCCGAGGTATCGCCAACCTGCCAATAGTTGCCCTGCTTGCACCCCTCGGGGAAATACTGGCGACAGAAACTCTCGGCCCGGTCTGCCAGATCGGCCGAGAGGTCCGCGATACTGCGCCGCGCACTCATGCGGCGGCCCCCGCTGCACTGGCGCCAACAGGATACTCCGCGAGAACCCGCGCCAGCACGTCAATGCTGTCCACAGGGATGAATACCCGCGTTTTCCATTGGATCACCTCGGTGAAACAGCCCAAGGCCTTCAGACCGGGCAGGGCCGCGCCCGACGCGCCGATGAGTTCAAGCCTCGGCTGACCCATGACCAGTGACCGGCGCAGCTGGTAGCCGCCGAGCAGGCCCAGGGTCGTCCTCGCGTCCATGACCGCTGCGAAAACCTCCTGCGGCGTCATCTCGATCTGACAATCGAGTCCGAGCCGCGCATAGACACTGAGAAGCTGCGCCTGGCTGACCAAGCGACCGATTGCGCGCTCCCCGTCCTCGGTCTGGAGGCGATAGATGCGCATGTTGTCGGCGGGCAGCCGGTCCCAGATCGGCAGAAGGAGGCCGCAGATCAGCGTGATCTTCGAGGTCGTGAACTCCGGCACTGCCTGGACCTCGGCCTGCCAGAGCTGCTCGAACATCGCATCATCGATCTCTTCCCAGTGCGATTTCGAAAACTCGGTGAGGGCGAGGATCTCCGTCGCCATGGGCCGCAGGAGCTTCACCCGCAGGATCGGCACGCCGTCCTCATCCATGAAAGCCGACGCCTTCACCATCAGCGCCGCGCGTTTGGAGGTCTTGTTCCAACAGAGCGTCGAGCCTTTTGTATCGGCGCAGATGGCTTTGACCCTGGGCAGAGTGAGCGGATCGTTGCGATCGGTACGCTCCACGGTCAGCGCAGTGGCTGTTGCCCCCGTCGCCTCATGCTCGAAGATGACCTTGCGATCAACAATCTCGAACTTCTCGGCGCGCAGGGTCTCAAGGCCGACATCCAGCGTGCCTGCCTGACGCGCGTCCTCGATGATGGCCGAAAGGAACCCGCCGAAGGCCTCGAAGATCGCGTCCTGCATGTCGATGCGGAGCGCGAGGCAGCGGTTCAGGAACTGCTGAATCGGCGGCAGGTTTTCTTTCATGGTGCCATCCGCCTCATCCAGCGTCAGCCCGGTCATCTCCTGGAACCTGGCGTAAGAGCAGGCCTCGATCTTGCCTGCGCGCAGCTTGTAGAAGAACTGCCGCAGCGCCGCCCGGGCATAGGGACTCTCGAGGTTGTCCTCGGCGCGGAACATGTTCTGACCGCCGGTCTCGCGTTGCCCCTTGGTGATGGCACCAAGCGTGTCGAGGCGGCGGGCGATGGTGGAGAGGAACCGCTTCTCCCCCTTCACGTCTGTGGCGACGGGGCGGAAGAGCGGCGGCTGCGCCTGATTGGTGCGATTGGTGCGCCCGAGCCCCTGGATCGCGTTGTCGGCCTTCCAGCCGGGCTCAAGCAGGTAATGCACGCGCAAGCGCTGGTTCTTTGCCCCGAGATCGGCGTGATAGCTGCGCCCTGTCCCACCGGCATCGGAAAAGATCAGGATGCGCTTGGCATCATCCATGAAGGCTTGGGTTTCTCCGAGGTTGGAGGAGGCAGGTCGGTTCTCGACCTTGAGCCGCCCCTCACGCGTCTTCACGATGCGGCGTTTGCGTCCGGTGACCTCGGCCACAGCCTCCCCGCCGAAATGCCAGAGGATCTGGTCGAGCGCGCCCTGCACCGGGGCCAGCGCCCCAAGATGTTCGATCAGATCTTCCCGCCGCCGCTCCGCCTCTCGGCAGATAATCGGGTTGCCAGCGCCATCGAGGGCGGGGCGCGAGCGCAGATCGCCATTCTCGTCGGTGTAGGGCTCGAAAAGCTGCGTCGGGAAGCTGTGCATCAGGTAGTCCATGATGTTCTCCCTCGGCGTAAAATCGACCTGCAGGTCGTCCCACTCCGACGACGGGATATCCTCGAGCCGGCGCTCCATCACCGCCTCGCTGGTCGACACCACCTGGATCACCGCCGAATGGCCTGCCGCCAGGTCCGCCTCGATGGCACGGATCAGCGAGGGGCACTTCATGGCGGTGATGAGATGGTTGAAGAAGCGCTGCTTGTTACTCTCGAAGGCAGACCGCGCGGCGGATTTCGCCTGGGCGTTCAAGGTGCCGGTCTCGGAGGCAATGCCAGACGCTTGAAGGGCTGCTTCAAGGTTGGTGTGGATGATCTGATACGCATCGGCGTAGCTGTCATAGATCGCGACCTGTGCGGGTGAGAGCTCATGCACCAGCATCTCGTATTCGACCCCGGCATAGGAGAGGGACCGCGCGAGATATAGACCAAGCGCCTTCAGATCGCGCGAGATCATCTCCATGGCAGCAATGCCCCCGGCCTCCATCGCGGCGACAAATTCGGCCCGCGTCACGAAGGGGAAATCCCCGGTACCCCAGAGACCAAGACGGGAGGCATAGGCGAGATTGCCGACGACCGTCGCCCCGGTGGCCGAGACATAGAGAACCCGCGCATCCGGAATGGCGTTCTGCAGAGCGAGTCCGGCAAGACCTTGCTGGGACGCGCGTCTGTCACCGCGGTCGGACTTTTCTCCGGCGGCATTCGCCATGGCGTGGCTTTCATCGAAAGCGATCACCCCATCGAACCCGTCCGCGAGCCAGGACGTCACCTGCTCAAGGCGGGAGGCCTTGCCCTCGCGTTCCGCCGAACGCAGCGTCGCGTAGGTGACGAAGAGGATACCCTCGGGCAGGCGGATGTCGCTGCCCTGGCGGAACTTCGAGAGCGGCACGATATCGCTTTCGCGCCCGCCGAGCGCCATCCAGTCGCGCCGCGCATCTTCGATGAGCTTGTCGCTCTTTGACACCCAGACCGCCCGGCGGCGACCCTGCAGCCAATTGTCGAGGATGATGCCCGCGACCTGCCGCCCCTTGCCGCAACCCGTGCCATCGCCGAGGAACCAGCCCTTGCGCAGGCGAAAGGCACTTTCGTCACCCTCGGAAGCCGCCATTAACTGGCCTTCGATCTCGCTGTGCTTGAACCAGCCTTTGAGATGCGTCTCGTGGGCATTACCCGCATAGATGACGCTTTCGAGCTGCGGCGCGGAGAGAAGGCCGTCCGCCACAAGGCTCTTCGGCAGGATGGGACGATAGGTCGGCACGGGCGGCGGGACCGATGCCATGGCGGCGGATTGGACAAGTGCGGTCGGATGCTCCGCTGCGCCGTCGATCCGGATCGCCTGAAGGTCATAGGCCTCGTAGACCGTGTCCTGCAGCGTGCCGTCGGGTTCGCTCCAGACTTTCGGCAGGTAGTCGAGCGGTGCCGTCTCGATGTCGTCAAACGGGTGCTTGGCGCGCTCCACGGCGAGGGCGCGGGTTTCCTGGCGGGCGGCATTACGCAGGGCATGCAGGTTGGTGCGGGTCTGGTGGTTCGGCACAGCCAATGCCGCGCTGGTGGGGCAGGACGGAGGGCTGCACCGCTCCGGGCAATGGGTCAGCACCGCGCAGAGGAGATCGGCTGTGGTCGCGCAGATCGGATGATAGGCGGCCTCAATATCGACCGGTGCGTTCTCTGGTTCGCCCGCCGCGCGCTTGTCGATCACCGTGAGCCGCGTGTCGATCGTGGTGCCATGCCGCGCGAAGACCTTGCCGTTGATGGCGGCGGAAAACACCACATCGGCACTTGAGGTGATCCGCTGGAACGTCGGTTGGAAGCTGCTCAAAGAGGGGCGGAAGCTCTCGCCCGTAATGACGACAAGCCGCCCACCCGGCGCGAGGCGCGCCAGGGCGGAAAGCACATGCTGGCTGGTCGCCTGCCGAAACCGGCCCTCGACATGGTTGGCCGCGGAGAAGGGTGGGTTCATCACGATGACCGAGGGCGAAATCGACCGGTCGAGGCGGTCGTCGATCGCCGCGGCGTCGTGATCAGACAGGACAGCCTCCGGGAACAGATGTCCCAGCAAGGCCCGGCGGGAGTCGGCGAGTTCATTCAGCGCCAGTCGAGCGCCTGCAATCCGGGCGAAGATCGCCAGCATGCCGGTGCCGGCAGAGGGCTCGAGCACCAGATCTTCAGCGCGGAACCCCGCCGCCTGGGCCACGATGGCCGCAAGGGGCAGAGGGGTCGAGAATTGTTGCAGACGGACGCTGTCTTCCGAGCGCCGCGTGTGGGACGGGGCCAGACTGGCGAGGCGCTCGATCATGGTGAGGAAGGCCTGCGGTGAGGCGGCCTGGCGCTGCATCAATGCGCCGTAGCGCGAAAGCATCAGGATCTGCGCGATCTCGGTCGCCTCATAGGCGTCCTTCCAGACCCAGGCGCCGCTGGTGTCGCTGGCGCCGAAGGCCTCCCCCATCGCGGCGCGAAGAGCGGCGGCGTCGATGGGCTTTCCCGCCTCGAACAAGGGGACGAGGGCAGTTCCAGCCTGGATCAGGTTGTGGGCGAAGCGCGAGGTATCCGGCAGGGCAGGGGGCTCGGCCTCGGGCGCAAGCGGAACGGAATGGGGGTGAGCGTTCATCGGCAATCTCCGGGTTTGAGGGTTGGCCCCAAGCCCCGCGCGCACTCTCTCACCCGGGAGGGGTCACCCCTCCCGCCCTGCCTTTCGCTCTTTCATGGCAAAGCCCCGATTGGAATGGTCCGGTGTCAGGACGGCCGCAAATGTCGCGGCACGTCCATGGATTGATGCAGGACCCGGATTACGAAAATTCTATCCGTATCCACCTCGTAGAAAACGAGGTGCCGACCCGTGATCAATTTGCGTGCACCCTGCAAAAGATCGGAACAGTCAGACCCCAATTGGGGGTTGGCGATCAGCCCCTTCAGGGCATGCTCGATGTCGTCGAGATAGCGATCCGCCTGCGCCTCGCCCCACTGTCGATATGTCTCGATCCAGATGTCGACGAGATCGGATTTTGCCGCCTCGGAGTGATGGATTTCACGCATCAGAAGCGCCGGACCGGCTCCGCGCCTCGCGCTTGATCGCATCCATATCAAGCGGTCCGGCGTCGCCCGAGCGCTTGCCTTCCATCAACGCAACCCGAAGACGCGCGCGCTGACCTTCCTGCTCCTCCATCAGGCGCAGAGAGGCACGGATCAACTCGCTGGTTGACCCGTAACGCCCCTCCTTAAGCATCAGGGCGATGAATTCATCCCAATGGGGGCCAAGTGTCACGCTTGTGCTTGCCATGCTCATCTCCAAAATATGCATAGATAAGATATATGAGTATTGCGCGCGTTTCAACTCGGGGGTGGACTTGCGCCTTGTTCGGCGGCGGGTCTGTGTACCTCTCTCAAAATAAGATGGTCTACAAATGCTCGCGCCTCGAACAGGCAGTCCAGCTCATAATGCCCGAAGAAACCCCAGCAGGCGTCGAGCTCCTCGCCGTTATGCTCGATGACATAGCCGTAGACCCGCCCGCCAAGATAGGTATCGTAGCTAACGATTTCACCGCGCAGGATGTCTTCGGCCTTTTCGCGCCGTGCCTTGGTGACGCGTTTCACGCCGAATTCTTTCCGAACCGCTTCGAGCGTCACGTAGATGTAACCGACCTGGCCGGAATCCCACGGGCAATGGAACCCGATCGTGTTCATCGCGAGGCCGGAATGATCGTAGAGAAAGACGGGCAACAGGATGGCGTTACGCTCGGCGCGTTCCTGGAGGCGATCCATCGAGAGGTCACGCTGCTCCGAGATGCCGGCGAGATCGCGCAAGAACGCCTCGGGGCTGTCGAAGGAGTGGCTGTCACCCAGGCGGTATCGGCGGTGCCAACAAATCAGCGTGCCGAGGTTGGACCACTCCCGCGGGCTCTCAGCGTCGGGGTCGTGGTAGATCTTGATGGTGTGGCCGCGGTGGGCCTCCTCATAGACAGGGTCGTGCATATCGATGTCCTTTCTTGAAACGAAATCGACCCGCCCGGCCGGTAGTGGCTCGAGCGGATCGATCAGAGTGCTTTCCGAGGGGCGTTGGCGTCATTGCCCCCATGGATCAGGCGGCGGCGCGGTTCTCGCGATGCTGGACGTGCTCGACCGAGACCTTCAGCAGCCAATCCTCGAAGCCGAGAATGGTCTGGTGATTGGAGACCGCTGCGACCCAAACTGCGCGAGGATCGCTGCCGATCTGTGTCGGGTCATTGTCGATCCGGCCATTGGCCATCCATGGTTCCGGCTGAATGCGCCCGAGCCAGTCCGCAAGCGACGGGATACGCCCCTGGCAGTCCTCGCGCACATGTTGCTCACCGATCCAGCGGATCGGGACGACCCGGCCCGCGCTGTTGGTCAGGCTGTGGCCGAAGTGACGTTCGGCATCATAGATCCCGACTGTATGATGTTTTTGGGCTCTGTGAACAAAGAGACCTAGGTGCTCTTTTGATGAGTCAAACCAGTCATGCACATGCTGGTAATCCTCTGGCACACCGCCAAAACGGCGAGCTGAGCTTTCTGCGTGGTGGAGGGGATGTGCCATGTCAGTGCCCCTCATGTTCGGTGGTGTTGGTCTCGATATAGCGGTTCGAGTGGCTGACATCGATCTTGTCCGCCTCGAGCGCCCAAGTCAGTTCGCCATAGCCGCCTTCGTTGTTCTCGAATCCGGGGCTGAGCGCATAGGCAAAATCCCAGCCAAAGTCCTCGACACGCCGCCGTAGCTCTTCCGTGAGGGTGATCGTGTCAGGCGTCACGACAACGTCCTCGACATTGCCGGAATCGCCGTAGCCTTCGTATTGCACCTCGATGTTCGTCACGCCGAGGGCGCGCAACTCGGAGAGAAGGGCGGCGCGGGTCTCGACCCGCTGTTCTGCAGCACGTCTCTGAGATTCGAGCATCTGCGCGTAGAAATCATTCACTTGTGTCATGTCTTTGATCCTTTGGAATTGAGGGAAGGGGAGGGCGACCGCTACGCGAGGCCGCGCGCCCCGGAGGTTTCCTGTGGGGGGCTTCAGGCCGCGGCGTCGCCGCGTTTCTCAGCCGTCCGGTCAACCAGGTTGAAATAGAGGTTCTCGGTCGCGCGCTTGAACCCAGGCGGTTTGCGCGGGGCGAGACAACGCACCGAAGCGCTGCAGCTCTCGCCATGCTCCATTGCGAACTGCGTCACCTTGTCGACCAGGTCATCCATGCCCGCGGCCTGGATGCGCTTTTCGGGGTAGCTCCCCATCATCTGGAACTGGGTGACGACGAAGGCGCCATCGCGATGTGCGGGATAGAGGGTGATCTGGTACTCGAGTGTCTTGGCCATCTTTGGTCTCCGGCGGCAGGCAAGGCGCGATCATCGCGCCCTTTGGAACCCGCCAGCCCGAAAGGACCGCCCTTTGTGCAAGGGCGATCCGGGGCGGTTAGTGGGGATTGGAGCCGTCAGTATTCCGACGGCAGAAGCAGGGTCAGAACCCGGCGCGACTGCGCAGGATCAGAGGGCTCTGGCGACCCATACGTGTAGTCGACGTCATAGAGGTCGAGTTTGAACCAGACCGTCGTGCCTTCGAGGTCGATGACGCCCATCTCGTGCCATCCTTGCGGGTCGCTGTCGGCATTGAAAGCGTCGAAGGCGGCAACGCGGCGGGTGAGCTCCAGTTGGGCGTCGGGGCCAAGCGCCGCGACGCCGCGTGTCATCACGAACTGGCCCTGCGGGGCATCCGCGACAGGGGTAGTGCCGAGGATGGAACGTCGAAACGCATCGTTCTGCGCAGCGATGCGTGCGGCTTCCTGGACGGGATCGAGATCGAGTGCGGTGGTCATGGGATATCTCCGGGACGGGCCAGCCGATCCGATATCGGCTGTAGGCAACCCGTCAGCCGGAAAGGGCCGCCCTCGATGTGAGGACGGCCCAGGGCTCATGTGGTAATCGGACCGGTGCTTGCTTCGTCAGGCCGCATCCCCGCTGAGAAATGCGGGCAAGGACGATGGTTCATCGCTCTCCACCTCGGCCAGAGGATCTGCCGCGGGCACGTCGCCTTCCTCGGCCTCGGGCGCATCGCCAGTCATTTTGGCGTCGGCCTCCGTCGCACCGGCAAACACCATCCCCTCGGGCAGCCAACGCGTCGTCCTAGCGACCGTCGCCGCGTCGAAACCTTCCGTCTCGCTGGCTGTTTCCGCGAACGCCCGCTCCATCGCGGCCGCGATATCGCCCTTTCGCTCGCGATTGCGCTCCTCGGCGTAGTCGTCGCCGATCAGCTTGCGCGCCATGGCTACTGCATGGCCTTTGTTTACCCGACCCCAGTAATTCTGAGCAGTCGGGCGCCAGCAAGCCGCCACATCGACATCCAGCCGCGCGCCAATCTCCTCGATGATCGGGGAAGGCCGATTGTCGGAGGAGAGCTGTGGCTTGACCGCCAGACCCGTCGCCCAGGCGAAAAGCGCCTGTTTGTCTTCGATCGGCAGCGCTGACATTGCCCGGAAGTCATCGGGTTTCTCCAGCTTCATCCAGTCGGTGGCGAGGTCCTGTTCCAGCGCCTCGAGCATCTTCTGGGCGACCGTATCTGTATGCAGCACCTCGCGGTTCTGCGCCTGGAAGGGACGGATCGAGATGTCGAGCGCCTCGTTGGTGTAGGACCGCCCTAAAGCCTGTTCGCAGAGCGCATAGAGCATCGCGTCGAACGCCACCTCGAAATCCGCCGCCAGATGCGCCCGCAGGATGTGCTGACGGGTTGCCCGCAGATCGTCGGCGAGGCTCGCCGAAATTCCGTCGGCCTTTCGCAATGTCGCGGCCGGGTCGGAGCTCGGCAACGGCGTAGAGGAGGTCGGCGGCGTCACCTGTGGGCGGGCAGGGGAGGGGGCGCCATCCGCATCTGCGGTGGTATCGTCCGGTTCGGGCGCGGCTGGAATATCCTCGGGTCGCACGAGGCCTTTCTCGACGCGCAACACCCCATCATGACCGATGGTCAGAACGACACCGGCGATAGCGCGATCTTCGTCTGCGTAAGCTTGCCGTTCGCGCTGAAGGGCCTCGATCTCGCGAAGGCGCGGCTCGATGGCGTAGTATTCCTCAGTTTCGACGTCGGTCCAATCCTCGCCGTCATTCTGCGCCGCCAGTTCTTCCTCGCGCGCGATCAGACGTTCCTCTTCGGCAAGCAGGCCCGGGTCGGGCGCTATGTCCTGCGGATAAATCCGCCCGAAACTGCGAAACGCGCCGTAGTCCACCGAAAGATGCACCTCGACCCATTTCCAAGCCGCCTCGAAGGGTTTGGCCGCAGCCTGCAGCTTCTCGATGGCGAGACGCTCCAGGAGCTCGGGGTTCTCCATATGGGCGCTGGCACGATCATCGAAGAGATCGCGCAGCAGAACACCGCCCGCCGCCTCATAGGCCTCGATGCCGACAAAGCGCCCGAGGCCTGAGTTCGCCGAATGCGCCGTCTCGGTCAGCTGGCGTTTGATGCTCTGGGGATGGATGTGATAGCCGCCCTTCACCGCGTTCCAGACCGCCAGTTGGCGATCGTGATCGTCAGTCAACGTAAAGGCCATCACGCATTCGAGGGTCAGGTCGCCCACGCGAAACTGCTCGATGATCTCGGGAGCCACGCGGGCGAGTTTCAAGCGTCGGCGAACGAGGTCGACGGAGACGCCGAACTTCAGCGCGATCTCGTCCTCGCTGCGGCCCTCGCCGATCATCTTGTCGAAAGCCTCGAACTGGTCCGCCGGGTGCATCGCCGCACGCTGGAGGTTTTCTGTGGCGGAGGTGAGGATGGCGTTGCGCTCATCCTCGACGAGGCAGGGCACAGGATGTTCGACGGGGATGACGCCGTCCTCGGAGAGTTGCTTCAGTGCCTTGAGGCGGCGACCGCCCGCATCGACGGCAAACCGTGTCTCAGACAGCGCATGTACCACCAGGTTCTGCTTGATACCGGTCTCGCGGATGCTGGCAAGAAGCTCGGCGTCGTCGCTGGCGCTTGTCGCGACTCTACGAACGTTGAGGGGGCTCGGCTCCAGCTGGTCGAGCGGGATCATCCGGATGTCGGCAGCGCCGTCAGGCGTTGCCGATCCTGTCGCTTCGGTTTTCTTCGCCGTGGCAGGTTTCGGTCGGGTCGTGGTCTTGGCCATGGTCAGGTTCCTTGTCACGCCGGACCCGGATGAGGCTCTCTCTATCCTTTCAAGCCCGGCACCCGGGCTTCCCTTTCTCTGGCTCTTTATTCGGCCTGGATGCTTTTTGTGTAAACTCTCGATACCCGCATAGGGTTTGAAATTTAGTTTGTTTCATGCCTTCCCAACAGCTCTGATTTGCGCGCATAATGCCTGTGAGGCTGTGAGCGCGCGGGCGGTTGTTACAGACATCTGCGGCAAGATCATCCATTCGAGCATCCATGCCGCACCGGAGCGTTCCTGTTCATGCACCAGCGCGTGATGCACCCCTGAAAGCTGGGTCGCGTTGAAACGCGCCAGCGTCATCAGAAGCTCTGCCAGAACTGGATTGGACTTATGCGGCATGGCCGAGGAGCCACCGCCTACCGTCAGCGTGACATCGTCGATGCCCTGTTGCGCCATCAGCGCCACGTCCTGTCCGATCTTGCCAAGGCTGCCAGTGATCAGCGACAGGCAACCGGCATAGGCCGCAACGCCCGAGCGGTCCGTGTGCCACACAGGGCCATCGATAAGCGTAAGTTCCTTTGCGATCTGCGCGGCAATTTGTGGCCCCGCTTCACCGAAATCGCCACGCGTTCCGACTGCGCCACCAAGCTGCAATCGCTCAACTTGTGGCCGCAAGCCCTCCAGAGCGGCGACATGGGATGCCAGCGGTTGCCGCCAGGACGCAAGGCGATCCGCGACGGTGATGGGCAGGGCAGCCTGCATACGAGTGCGGCCCATCAGGGCGTTTGTGCCTTGGGTTTGAGTCAGTCCGCCAAGCGTTGCATCGAGCTCTTTCAACCGGAGTTGCAACAGGTCGGTCAAGGTTTTTAGCGTTAGCGAGAGCGCGGTATCCATGACATCCTGCGAGGTGGCTCCGGTGTGAACGGCGGCACGATAATCGCCTGCCACAGCGCGCAGTTGCTTGACCAGATTTGGGATTGGCAAGCCATCGGTACCAGTACCCCGTGCGAGGCCTTGCAGGTCGATATCTGCGGTCTCGATGACCGAGGCCGCCGCCGCTCCGTGCCCTGACGGAACCAGTCCGCTCTGCTCCAGCGCACGTGCGAGGGCCGCTTCGAATGCGCGGAAATGATCCAATTGCGCCTCTGGCGACCAGAGGGCGGCAGCCTCGTCATCCCCAAACAGCCCACCCAGCCATGGGTGTTCGAACACCGAGATCATGGCAGGGCCGCCATATGGGTCTGGATGTCCCGTGCGAGCCTATCAGGGGCCTCAATGCAGGGCAGGTGGCCCACATTGTCGTAGCAGGTGAAACCTGCAGTGGGGATAAGCTGCGACAATGCCTGAACGAGATCGGGCGGGGTTGCCCGATCGTCAGTCCCCGCGACGCAGAGCGTCGGACAGGTGAGGCGCTGCGTCGCCTCCGTGAGGTCCGCGTCCCGGATGGCCGCACAGACCGCGCGATAGCCTGCCAACGGGGTGCGGGCCAGCATCATCCGGTACCCGGCTGTCGCCTGCGGATGATCGCGGCGGAAGGTTGGCGAGAACCAGCGTTCGATGATGCCGTCAGCCATCGCCTCCAGGCCGGTGGTGTCCAGCGCGGCGATCCTCTCCTCCCAACTCTCTGGCGTGCCGATCCGATGTGCGGTGTTGCAGAGCACCAATCCAGCGACCAGGTCCGACCGGGACGCTGCCAACGCCTGTGCGATCATGCCACCCACAGACACACCGCAGACCATTGCGCCTTCAAGAGAATTTGCGTCCATCAGTGCCGCAAGATCGGATGCGAATTCTTCCATGGTTCGCGCGCCGCCCTGAGACAGGCCATGCCCGGATTTGTCATAGGTCAGAACGGTCCACTCTGCAGGGAGGGCGGCAATCACGCGGTCCCAGATGCGCAGATCGGTGCCAAGCGAGTTGACAAACACGATCGGCACGCGCGCGGTCCCTGGGCGCAGGTCGAAATGGTGCACGCGGCCCTGGATCGTCAGAAAGTCAGACATCAGACAATGGTTGCCTCGGTCGCTGCGATCATGTCTTCGCGAGTCACGCCGGGGGCGAGTTCGACGATGTGAAGGCCCTTGTGCTCCACCTCGAGGACTCCAAGATTCGTGATGATCAGATCGACGACACCTTTTCCGGTGAGGGGCAGGGTACATTCCTTGAGCACCTTTGACTCGCCATGTTTGTTGGTGTGGTCCATCACGACGATGACGCGGCCTACGCCTGCGACAAGATCCATGGCGCCGCCCATGCCCTTGACCAGCTTTCCGGGGATCATCCAGTTCGCCAGGTCGCCGTTTTCGGCCACTTCCATGGCACCCAGCACGGCCGCCGCGATCTTGCCGCCGCGGATCATGCCGAAGGAGGTCGCACTGTCGAAATAGGACGTGCGCGCCAGTTCGGTGATGGTCTGTTTGCCAGCGTTGATCAGATCGGGGTCTTCCTCGCCCTCAAAGGGGAAGGGGCCCATGCCCAGCATGCCGTTTTCTGACTGAAGAGTGATGTCCTTGTCGCCGACGTAATTGGCGACCAGCGTCGGGATGCCGATGCCGAGATTCACATACATTCCGTCTTCGAGTTCCTGAGCCGCACGGGCGGCCATCTGGTTGCGGTCCCAACCTTTGACTTCACTCTGCATTATGCGTCCTCCCGCTTGCGCGTGGTTCGTTGTTCGATGCGTTTTTCATGCGCGCCCTGCACGATCCGGTGCACATAGATACCGGGCAGGTGGATATTGTCGGGGTCGAGGCTGCCGCGCGGCACGATCTCTTCCACCTCTGCGACACAGACACGTCCGCACATGGCGGCCGGCGGATTGAAGTTGCGCGCGGTCTTGCGGAAGACGAGGTTGCCGGTGTCGTCGGCCTTCCATGCTTTGACGATCGAAAGGTCGGCAAAAATGCCTTCCTCAAGGATGTAGTCCTCGCCGCCCCAGGTTTTTACTTCCTTGCCTTCGGCGATCACGGTGCCGACACCGGTCTTGGTGTAGAAGCCAGGGATGCCGCAACCGCCAGCACGCATGCGCTCGGCCAGGGTGCCCTGCGGGTTGAACTCAAGCTCCAGCTCGCCGCTGAGGTATTGGCGCATGAACTCGGCGTTCTCGCC
>NZ_VCPC01000006.1 GCF_005938225.1 Arenibacterium halophilum | reverse complement strand
TGCAAAGCCAGATACAGCTTCTGGAAATGCGCAGGGGGATCGAGCTGCGGTTGATCCTGCGGGCGGCCGAGCGCGCCTCGCCCCAGCAGAGGACGGCAATGCAGGCCCTTGTTCCGGGTATGCAGGACGCGGCCGAACGGGGCGATCTTCAGGGCTATGTCGCGCTGGATGCGAAATTCGACGCGATCGTGGAGGCCGCTTGTGCGAACCGCTTCCTGACGGATGCGATGCGTCCGGTTCATGCGCTGATCCGGCGTTACTGGCAGACACAGGACGGGACGCAGGGCATGAAGGATGCGCTGCTGATGCACTTTGAGATCGTCAAGGCGGCGGCAGAGGGGGATGGCAACCGGGTTCGCGATGCCATGACCACGCTATGTGACGCGACCGAGAAATATATCGTCAGCCAGCTGTCCTAGCCGGGCGCGACGCAGCGTTGGATCATCCGGCCTTGGATCACTCCGAATAGCCGCTGTAACGTCCGCGATAGGCGACCAGCGGGTTTTCGGTTCCTGTGCGCACGCCGACGACGCTGCCGAAAAAGGTGGTTGTGCCGTGGGTCATCACCGACGAGATGACCGTGCAGTCGAAGACCGCGCTGGCCGTTTCGAGAACCGGCGCGCCGGTCACAAAGCCGGTCCATTCGGAAAGGTCGAACCGCTCGTCCGTCGCCCGTGCGCCACCGAACGCCTGTGCAATGTCGTCCGACGGGGCGGGCAGCAGGTTCACGGCGAACACGCCGGACTTGGCGATGGCATCAAGCGCCGAGGTATTCGGCCCGACAGAAACAAGCACGACCGGCGGCGCTGCCGAGACATGGGCGAAGGATAGCCCGAGAAACCCGCTTTTGCCATTGGGTCCGGAGGTCGTGACGACCGTGACGCCGACGGGCCTTTCGCCCAGACACTGCCAGAACTGTGCTGGTCCGATATCCGTCCCTGTGGCTCTGAGCGACATCGGTTCTCCCCTTCTTGACCTGGGTCGAACTTGTCATGTATTCTAGTGGAATACAAGATGGTCGATGGCGTGTCAGAGCCGGGGCCGTGGGGAGTGAGGAACCAGGATGACGCTTACGCCAATCGCTTACACGCAGATACCGAGACTTGATAAGTCATTGATATCACGCGCTTCCAAGAGCACGGTGGCTGATCTGCACGAAGGGCTTGGCGCGATAGCAAGCCGTCAGGGGCTTATGCACACCGGAATGCGACCGGTCTGGACGGGTGCCAAAATCTGCGGCCAGGCGGTGACCAGCTACAACTATCCCGGCGATAACCTGCTGCTGCATGTGGCGGCGAAACTGGCCGAACCCGGGGATGTCATCGTCGCCACCAATGGCGGCAGTGCGCAGGGTGCTCTTTGGGGTGACATGATCACCTACTATGCCCAGAAGAAGGGGATCGCCGGTGCCGTGATCGACGGTGCCGCGCGGGATACCGGGAAGCTGCGCGAGATGGCATTTCCGGTGTTTTCCACCGCGATCGCCGTGTCGCACCCCGAAAAGAGGGGGCCAGGTTCGGTGAATGTGCCGATGGTGGTTGCGGGCGTCACCGTCAATCCCGGCGATCTGATTGTCGCGGATGACGATGGCGTGCTTGTCATCCCGCCCGAGCTGGTTGCCCCCGCTGTCGAGAACGCGGAAGCGCGCGCCGCGAAGGAAGAGGCCTTTCGCAGCAAGCTCGACGACGGCAGCAGCATGTATGAACTCCTCGGGCTTCAGAAAGACGTGGAGGCCTGCGGCCTGCAAATGGTCGAGAATACGTGGCGCGACGCCCAGTGATGGGCAAGGGGGCTATCGGATGAACATGGCGGCACCAATAGAGACGCAGGTTGATCGGGATTTCGTCAGCTTTGACGAGATCGTAGAGGAAGCCCGCGCGGGGCGGATGTTCGTGGTGGTCGAACGTGGCCGGCATGGGCGGGAAGGCACGCTGATCGTGCCCGCCGACTGCGCGGATGCGGATGCCGTGAACTTCTTCGCCCGCCATGCCCGGGGTCTTGTCTGTCTTTCTCTCGACGAAACGATTGCGGACAGGCTGAACCTTACGCTGATGCCGCAGACCAACCGGTCGCGGTTTGGCACGGCGTTCACGGTGTCCATCGAGGCGCGGGACGGGATTTCGACCGGGATCTCGGCACGTGACAGGGCCCTGACCATTGCGACGGCAATTCGCGCAGACGCAGGGCGGGAGGATGTGGTTTCGCCCGGGCATGTCTTTCCGATCCGCGTGGAGACGGAAGAACTGCTGCTTCGGCCAAGCGCGGCTGCCGCCGGCGTGGAGATCTGCCGCGCCGCAGGCCGGACCCCCGCAGCCGTGATCTGCGCGATCATGACCCGGGACGGTTCCATTGCAGACGCCGCACAGACACGCGAGTTTGCCGCGCGCGAAGGGTTCAAGATGGTCGATGCGGGCCTGGTGGCGCGCGACTTGCACGGGTAACCGCCCCGGATGTGGACGGGCGGCATCGACGTGACCCGCTTTGGCGAGACCAGGAATTCCAGATTCGGGATGCCGGGCCCGCGCGTCAGCTTTGCGGTCGGGCAGGCGCCGAATGGGGCAGCCGGGTCGTGAGCGCCCGCAAAAAGTGACCTCGGTTGCCGATCGAACGGCCGTTGGCGCGCGCCGCGCGCCAAGCCCACTTCGATATGGCGATCAACGGGCTTTGCGTGTCTTTCGCCTGGGTTGGCCGTGCCACGGAATGAGCCTGCCGTTCGGCTAGCCGAATTTCTGCACAAGTCTATGAATTACATAAGGATAGTCCTGAGCCGCGCCTTTTTAAACCATCAGAGGAACCGATGGAAACCATCACATTATTGATGATTTTGATGATGCATTCCCGTGATACCAATTGTCAGACCGGGCCTTGCAGCCCGGACTGGCGACGGGGAGGTCGCCAAGACATGGGAGGGTCCTTTGCCCAAGTCAGACTGACGGTTTCGGACGTGTCCGGCACCAGGCGTCGGGCATGGTCGGGATCGAGAAGAAGTCGGGACATGCCGTGACAATGGAAATGACGACCACTGAGCGCAAGAAATCGGATGAGGGAGTGTCCGCTGTGATCAGGCTTGCCGCTAAGGTGGACCGGATCGCGCGCGGGATCGAGACCGGGGCGATGGTGGTCTCGGCGCTCGCCATCGCCGTGACGACCGTGATCGTTTGCGCCGAGGTCGTGCTGCGATCGTTCTTTGGCATCTCGACGCTGATCTCTGCGGAGTATGCGGGGTATCTGCTTGCGGCGACCGTCTACCTCGGGCTGGCGTGGACGTTTCGCAATGGCGGCTTCATCCGGGTCGAACTGATCCACTCGCTGATCTTGGGGCGGGCGGCGGCGATTGTGAACTTCCTGATTGCCGGGATCGCGACGGCCACGCTGGTGGTCTACTCTTACCACATCTTCACCTTCGTGCTTGCCACCGAGAAAAGCGGCGCGACGTCGATCTTCATCACGCGGACGCCTTTGTGGATCCCGATGGTTGTGATGCCTGTCGGGTCGATCCTGCTGACCTTCGCAATGTTCAGCACGATGCTGCGGGCGGGGTTTGTCGCCATCTGGCCGGACGGTCCTGTCCGCCTGTCAAACACTGGCGCGGAGGATTTCCTGTGACACTTGTTGCCTTTTCCGCCGTCATTGTCGGCCTTCTTTTCGTGCTGCTTGCCTCGGGCGTGTGGATTGCCATTGCCCTGATGACCACCGGGATGACCGGCCTGTATCTTGAAGGGGGCGCGCGGACGCTTCTGTCGCTCGGCTCGATCAGCTGGAACTCGATCAACAGTTTCACCCTGTCTCCGGTGCCGCTTTTCATCGTGATGGGCGCGATCATCCTGCGCTGCGGGATCGCCGAGCGGTTCGATGCTGCTCTGGCAATCTGGTTGCGGTTTCTGCCCGGCGGGCTGCTTCAATCCAACGTCGTGGCCTGTTCCGTCTTCGCCGCCGCCTGCGGGTCGAGCGTGGCGACAGCCGGGACGATCGGCACCGTCACCATCCCGGAACTGCGCCAGCGGGGTTATGACACGCGGATGATCTTTGGATCGCTCGCGGCGGGCGGCACGCTTGGTATCCTGATCCCGCCGTCGATCTGATGATCATCTATTGCTCCATCGTCGAGGTGTCGGTGGCCAAACTGTTCATCGCCGGTGTGCTTCCCGGCCTGCTGCTGGCCGCGCTGTTCATGGGATATATCGCCCTGCGCGGCGTGCTCGACCCCTCTCTGGCCCCCGTGGACACCACCGAGGTGCGTATGTCCGACCGCCTGCGCGCCCTGTTCGACATCGTGCCGCTGTTCGCCCTGATCCTTTTCGTCATGGGGTCGATCTATCTTGGCTGGGCGACGGCGACCGAGGCGGCGGCCATCGGCGTGGTGGCCAGCTTCGTGATCGCCGCGCTGTATCGTGGGCTGAGCTGGGACAACATCAAGCAGGCGCATCTGGCCGCCGTAAAGACCACTTGCATGGTTCTGATCATCGTCGTGGCGGCGCAGGTCTTCAGCTATGCGCTGGTCTATTCGGGCATCAGCCGGTCGTTGACGACCTGGGTGATCTCGCTGGAGTTGCCGACCTTTGTGCTCTTCCTTGCGATCGTGGTGCTTTATATCCTGCTTGGCTGCCTGATCGACGGCTCGTCGATGATGCTGCTGACACTGCCCGTCCTTTATCCGATCATCACCGCCGCCGGGTTCGACCTGATCTGGTTTGGCGTCGCGGTGGTTGTTCTGATCGAAATCGGGATGATCACGCCGCCGATCGGGCTCAATCTTTTCGTGTTGCACGGCATAGGCGGGCGCGGAACCAAATTCACCGACGTGGCCATGGGGGCGCTGCCCTACGTGATCATCATGCTCGGGTTCCTGCTTGTCATGTGGTTCGTGCCGGGCATTGCCCTTTGGCTGCCCGACCAGATGGCCGTCACGCGCTGACACACAACAAAAAACACGTCCATAGGGAGGAAACCATGACGTTCACTGGAATGACGAGACGATCCGTGCTTCAGGGCATGGGGGCGGCCGGTCTGATCACCGCGTCGGGGTCCCGCGCCTTCGCCAAGGCGATGAAGTGGGATTTCACGATCTACTACGGGCCGGGGCATTCCCTGACCAATCTTTACATGGCGCTGGCGGATGACATTCGCGAACGCACGAACGGAGAGCTGGACATCACCGTCCGCACCGCCGGAGAAATGCCGTTCAAGGCAACCGAGGCCGTGCCCGTGCTGGGACAGGGGCAGGTGCAGATGGCGCTTGGCTATCAGGGCTTCATCGCCGGCACGACCAAGGTCGCCGCCGTGCCGGGCTTGCCGTTCCTGATGCGCAACGCCGAAGAGGCGGAAAGCGCGATGGAGGCGCTGGTGCCGCTGATCAACAAGAAGCTCAATTCGCAGGGCTGCCAGATGCTGCTCTGGTCGGGTCAGAACTGGCCGCAGAACGCCTATGGCCGGGGCGAGCCGATCACGAAGCTTGAGGATTTCAAAGGGCGCAACGCCCGTGGGTCCAGCCCCGAACAAGGCGATATCATCCGCGAGTACGGCGGTGCGGCGGTGACGCTGACCACGGCCGAAGTGCCCGAAGCGATGCATCGCGGCGTGGTCGATGCGGTCTTTACCGGCGCGGCGAACATCACCGGGTCGAAATGGACCGAGTTCCTGGACTGGGGGTATTTCTGTGACCCGCACACCGGCATCGAATACGTGATGATCAATCAAGGCATCTACGACGATCTGCCAGAGGATTTCCGTCAGGCGGTCGATAGTGCGGTTCGCGAGAACCAGGCCTCGTTTGCGGCTGCACGCAAGAAAGCCAATGACGATGCCGTGGTACAGATGCGCGAGACGATGACCATCGTCGAGGCGGATCCGGAAGACGTGAAGCGCTATGAAAGCCACTGGGCCGGATACTGGGACAAGTGGGCCGCCGATGGCGGGCCCGACGTCGTCGAAGCCGTGACCGCCGTCCGCGACAAGCTGGGCAAGTAAGCGGCACCCCCGGCGCCCGATACGGGCGTCGGGCGTCCAACAGCCAGATTGATCATAATTATCAGTATTTTGCGGCTTTCTCAGCCGCAGGATGCGCGCAGGATTGTTGCTGAGGCTGACACCCGGGAGGGGTGAAATGAACGTAAGACAGGCGATCAACATCGAAGACGTGCGCGACTGCGCGCGGCGGTACCTGCCGCGGATCGCGTTCGATTTCGTCGATGGCGGAGTGGATGGCGAAGCCGGGCTGGAACGGAACCGGGTCGCGTTCGACCGTTGGCGTCTGCTGCCGAACTATCTTGTCGATGTCTCGTGTCGAAGCCAGAAGGTCACGTTGTTCGGTCACGATTATGACAGCCCTTTCGGCATTTCTCCGATGGGGATCGCGGGTTTCTTTCGTCCGGGGGCCGACCTGATGCTTGCCCGTGCGGCCGCGCAGATGAACGTGCCCTACCTGATGTCCAGCGCCAGTTGCGATTCGATCGAAGACGCCTCTGCCGTCGGTCGGAAAACGACGTGGTTCCAGATTTACGGCACCCGCAATCCCGAGATCACGATGGACCTTATCCGCCGCGCCAAGGCGCTGGAGGTGCCCGTGCTGCTTCTGACCATCGACACGCCGGTCATGGCCAAGCGCGAACGCAACATCCGCAACGGTTTTACCCGGCCGATGAAAATGACCCCGGCGGTCATTCTTCAGGGCCTGAGCCGCCCGGCCTGGACGATGCGCTACCTTCGGAACGCCGGCATTCCGATGATGGAGAACTGGCGCCCCTATGCGGGCGAAGGGGCCGATGCGAACACCGTCGCGGACCTTTACGGCACACAAACGCCCGCCCCCGAACAGACGTGGGAGGTACTGCGCCGCGTCCGGGCCGCCTGGGACGGACCGCTGGCGGTCAAGGGCGTGCTTACCCCGGAAGACGCGCGGCGCTGCGCGGACCTGGGCGCCGATGGTGTGATCGTGTCGAACCACGGCGGACGGCAGCTCGACCATGCTCCGGCGTCGGTCGACATGCTGCCGCATGTGGTTGATGCCGTGGGCGACCGGATGGAGGTTCTGATCGACAGCGGGATACGGCGCGGGTCGGACATTGCCAAGGCGCTCTGCCTCGGGGCCAAGGCCACGCTGTTCGGACGGCCCGCAATGTTCGGTGTCGCCGCCGGGGGGCAGGCGGGCGCCGAGAAGGTCATCGACATCTACCGGCAGGAACTGAGCCTCGTGATGGGGATGATGGGCTGGACCTCTCTGGGCGATGCATCGCCCGAGCGGCTGTTCGATCTGATGAATCCGGTCGCGCCGAACACCGGCGGGCCAAAGGCGGCCCGGGCCGCAGAATGATACGTACAGGCAGGAAAGGCACGACCACATGAGCCGCCACATGCACCTCATCGGGTTCTACATGCACAGCCCGATCAATCACAGCGCCATGAGCTGGACCGACCCCGAAGACGACCGTCTTGACGGAATGGCAGGGTTCGATCACTGGACCCGGCTGGCGAAGACGCTGGAACGTGGCTGTTTCGACGCGGCCTTCTTCGCCGACACGCCGGGCGGTTACGACTGGTACAAGGACAGCCTGGACGATTACGTCCGCTACGGCGTCTGCTGACCCAGCCACGATCCGATGACCCCGCTGACCGCCATGGGCGCGGCGACGACGCATCTGGGCCTTGCGCTGACGCTGTCGACATCGGGCAGTCATCCCTACCAGACGGTGCGCCGCGTCTCGACGCTTGACTACATGAGCGGAGGGCGCGTCGGCTGGAACATCGTGTCCGGCCACCTGCGGGCCGAGCACCGGGCGCTTGGCCTGAACCAGCTGGGCCATGACGAACGGTATGACCATGCGGACGAATACATGGACGTGTGCTATGCGCTCTGGAGTGGCATGACGCCCGACGCCATCCTTGCCGACCGGACCTCGGGTGTCTTTGCCGACCCGGACAAGGTCAAGGTGATCGACTTCGAGGGCGACTATTTCCGCTGCCGCGCCGTGCCGCCGGTGATGCCTTCGCCGCAGGGCCGTCCGGTTCTGTTCCAGGCCGGGTCCTCGGGGCGGGGCCAGAAGTTCGCGATGAAGCATGCCGACGTCGTCTTCTCGATTCAGCCGAAGGCGGCGGGCATGGCGAATTTCGTTTCCAAGCTGACCGAGACCGCCAAGGCCGAGGGCCGGGCCGAGGCGCCCAAGGTCACCTTTGGCATTCAGTGCGTTCTTGGCGGGACGGAAGCCGAGGCAAAGGCGATTCAGCAGGAGATGTTCGACCGGGTCCCGATCGACGCGGCGCTGAACCGGATGTCCGGCACGATGGGCGTGGATTTCAGCAAGCTCGAACTGGATTCTAGGCTTGCAGACAATACCACGCAGGCGTCTCAGGGGATGCTGATGGCGCTGGCCAACATGGCGGGCGACGGGAACGCGACGGTGCGCGACGCGGCGCAGCTTTTCGGCACCTCTACGGGGATGCCGCAGTTTGTGGGCACGCCGGAACAGGTTGCAGAGCAACTGGAAGAGGTCTGGACAACAAGCGGTGCGCATGGGTTCAACCTGACCCCGACCAGCAGCCTGAAAAGCGTCGAGCATTTCGTGGACGAGGTGGTTCCCCTGCTTCAGAAGAAAGGCATCTACCGGACGGAATACGCGGGCACGACGCTCAAAGAGAACCTGATGTCATGACGGACCCCAAAGCGAACGGCCCGCAGATCACGGTTCCGGCAGGGGCTTGCGACACGCATATGCATTTCTACGATGACCGCTATCCCGCGTCGGACCGCGCCTGGCTGTTCCCGCCGAACTTCCTGATCCCGGACTACCGCAAGGTGCAGAAGCGGCTCGGGCTGGACCGCTGCATCGTGGTGCAGCCCGTCACCTATGGTTTCGACAACCGCTGCATCCTTGATGCCGTTGCCCAACTTGGCGACAGCGCCCGCGCCGTCGTGACCGTGCCATCGGACATCGCAGACGATGCGCTTGATGTGCTTTGGGGGCAGGGCGCGCGGGGGCTGCGCTATCACCAGATGAAGGGGTCGATGACGGAGTGGTCCGATCTTGTTGTCATGGCCGAACGGATCGCCGGGACGGGCTGGCATGTTCAGGTGCAACTTGACGGGATGGACCTGCCAGAGCACGAGGGGCTGATCGCCGCGCTGCCCTGTACCGTTGTGATCGATCATATGGGGCGCTATTCGCAGGCGGTCACCGTGGACCATCCGGCGGTACAGAGCCTTCTGCGGCTGGCTGCGCGCGGCAATGTCTGGGTCAAGCTGTCGGGCGCCTATCATGTTTCGCGCATTGGCGGCCCGGACTATGCCGATGTCGCACCGATCGCGCGGGCCTTGGTGGCCGTCGGGACCGACAGGCTTCTGTGGGGGTCGGACTGGCCGCATCCGACCGAAACCGCCGAGACCATGCCCGATGACGCCCGCCTGATCGACCTTCTTGCCGACTGGACCGAGACAGAGGCGCAGCGGAAGGCGATCCTGACAGACAACCCGGCGCGGCTCTATGGGTTTGATCATTCTGACCGATAGGTCGAGGCATCCATTGTGGCGGAATTCCGATGGTCTGGTATACTAGCCGCGAACTTACCGCAGGGGCCGGACCATCATGCTCAACCGTGTAACGCTCGATCAGCTTCAGATGCTTCTGGCCGTTGCCGAATGCGGCAGCTTTTCCGCCGCCGCGCGCAAGCTTAACCGGGTGCAGTCTGCCGTCAGTCAGTCGATCCAGTCGCTGGAGGACGCGCTGGAGGTGCAGCTTTTCGACCGGCGGCAGAAGCTGCCCCGGCTGACCGACGCGGGCGCGGCGATCCTGATCGACGCGCGCCGGGTCATCAGCGGTGCCGATGCCCTGCGCGCCCGCGCGCGCAGCATCGCCACGGTTGCGGAACCCGAAGTCAGCGTTGCCATAGAGCAGGTCTTTCCGAACGAGGTTTTGATCGAGAGCCTCAAGAAGTTCCACGAACAGTTTCCCTCGGTCTCCGTGTCTCTCTATGCCGAAGGGCTGGGCGCGCCCGAGCAATCGATGCTTGAAGGCAATGCTGGCCTTGCAATCTACTCGCCCGCCCGCGACGGCATGCCCGGAGTCGAGATGGAATATTTTGGCTCGATCCCGATTTCCATCGTGGCCAGCAAATCGCATCCGCTTGCGCGGCTACGCCATCCGATCACCCAGTCAGAGCTGGACGATCATGTGCAGCTGACTCTCACCGACCGGACCCGTCGCTATCGCGGCGTTGTCATAAGCAGCCGGTCGTGGAGCTTTATCGACCAGTTCAACCGGCTGGATTTCGTGCGCAATGGCTTTGGCTGGTGCACCATGCCGACCCACCTTGCGCGGCCCCATATCAAGAGCGGTGAGCTGAAGGAGCTGAGCTTCGCCATCCACAGCGGCAAGCCGCTGCGGTTCCCGCTGTTCGTCGCGCATAAGTCAGACCAGCCGCCGGGCCCCGCCGCGACATGGCTTCTGGAAGAGCTGCGCGCCCGGTTCGTCGACTGGTCCAGGCGGCAGCCCGACCGGGCCATTGACGAACAAAGCATTCAGATCCGGGTCACCGCCGCCTGACCGCGACGCGGCAGCCGCCGCCGGCAGAACGGCACCAAGGCGCGAGCGCGACCGGCGACAGGGGCCCCCAACCGTCCGCCCCGCGTCACGCCAGGGCCAAACGGCTTTCGACCATCTCGACGAACCAGCTGCATCCTACGGGAATTGCATCGTCGTTGAAGTTGTACTCGGGGTGGTGAAGCTGCTTGCTGTCGCCATTCCCAAGCCGGATCATTGCGCCGGGACGTTCGTTCAGCATGAAGGCAAAATCCTCGCCGCCCATGACAACCGGGGTGTCCAGGCACCCGCCAGTAATGCGCAGCGCGGCATCGGCCGCATAGCCGGCTTCGTCACTGGAATTGATCAGGGCAGGGACCCCGTCGATGTAATTCACCACGGCCTCGCCGCCGTGCATCGTTGCCGTCATCGTCGCGATGTCCTTGATGCGCTGCCGCGCCATCTGACGCACCTCGGGAGAGGTGGTTCGCACGGTGCCTTTCAGGTGGGTTTTCTGCGGGATGACATTGAACGCCTTCGACGAGGTTTCGATGCAGCCGACGGAGATCACCAGCGCGTCCAGCGGCGAGGTATTCCGGCTGGCGATGCTTTGCAGAGAGATGACGATCTGGCAGGCGATCAGCCCTGCGTCGATCGTGTTCTCGGGTCGTGCGCCGTGCCCGCCTTTGCCGATTACGTCGATTTCGAAAATATCCGCCGCAGCCATCGACGGCCCGGGTTTCACGCTGATCTCGCCCACGGGGATGCCCGGCGCATTGTGGATCGCGTAGACTTCGTTGATTTTCCAGCGGTCCATCAGGCCTTCATCGCACATCACCTTGCCGCCATGCCCGCCCTCTTCTGCCGGTTGAAAGATCAGCACGACCGATCCGTCGAAATTGCGCGTTTCGGCCAGATATTTTGCCGCGCCTAGCAACATGGCGGTATGCCCGTCATGGCCGCAGGCGTGCATCTTGCCGTCTGTCTTCGAGGCATAGTCCAGCCCTGTTTCCTCGTGGATCGGCAGGGCATCCATGTCGGCGCGCAGGCCGACAACCCGACCAGAGGCCCCGCGACTGCCCTTGATCACCGCGACCACGCCGGTCTGTGCGATGCCTTCGGTCACCTCGTCACAGCCGAAGGCGCGCAATTTTTCAGCCACAAAGGCGCTGGTGCGGGGCAGGTCGTACAGGAGCTCGGGATTGGCATGAATGTCCCGGCGCCACGCGACGATTTCGTCTTTCATTTCTGCAATGCGGTTCTTTATCGGCATATCTGTCTCTTCGTACCATGTGGGCGATGTGCGATGGCGCCGCTGGCTGCGGTCCAGTCACCACAAGACTAGGACAGGGCCTGCGGCATTTCCTAGCGATCATGCCCTTTGGTTGCGGAAAGTTGGCAATACCCGCCCCTTGGCCGCGCAAAATATGCTCATGTGTTGCGCGCACCTGCGGATTGGCGATGCATCGGACACTTCTTCCAAATGTCTGTTGTGAACCTATCTGCGAAAAAACATGCTGCGCCGCAGCGGCATTTGCTGCCAAAAATTACAACAAAACTGCCTGAACATGCCAAAATATGGCAGTTCTGAGCATCAAAAAGCAAGATAAAACTCTGCGGCTTTGGCTATGGTCGAGTAAGACCAAAGCCGCTCGTTTCAGTGTTCCAGAGACTCCGAGCCTGTGGCTGGATATGTCCAACAGGAGATAACAATGAAAAGACTACGAAATTTCGCTCAGGCACTGGCAGCGACATGTCTTGCCCTGAGTGTGGCCCCTGCATTTGCCGACAAAGCCAACGATACGCTCAAGGTCGCCTTTACCGGCGAGATCAACAACGTCGACAGTTACTTCAACACAACGCGCGGGGGCGTTGTGCTGCAGCGGGCCATCTGGGACGGCCTTGTCCACCGCGATACGGCCACGGGCGAATACGTCGGCAACCTGGCGACAAGCTGGGAATGGATCGACGACACAACGCTGGAATTCAAGCTGCGCGAGGGCGTGGTGTTTCACGACGGTTCGCCCTTCACGGCGGACGACGTTGTCGGGACGGTCGAGTTCATTGCAAACCCCGACAGCGGCGTCGTCACGCAGCGCTTTGTGAGCTGGCTGGCGGGTGCGGAAAAGATCGACGACCTGACCGTGCGCCTGAATCTGGCCGAGGTGTTTCCCTCCGCGCTGGAGTATCTGTCTGGCCCGATTTCGATCTATCCTTCGGACTACTATGCCGAAGTCGGCCCCGACGGAATGGGCCTGAAGCCTATCGGCACCGGGCCTTACCGGGTCGAGTCGGTCAAACCCGGTGAGAGCTATCTTCTGAAAAAGAACGAAGACTATTTCGACGGACCGAAAGGCAGCCCCGACATCGGCACGATCGACATTCGCACGATTCCCGACGTGAACACCCAGATCGCCGAACTGTTCACCGGCAACATCAATGTGGCGTGGCGCCTGCCGTCGGATCTAGCACAGAAACTTGACGGTACGCCGGGGGTCATGGTGACGAGTGCGTCGTCGATCCGGGTCGGATTCCTGATGATGGATTCCGCCGGGCGCACCGGAGACACCCCGCTGACCGATGTGCGTGTGCGCCAGGCCATCAACCATGCGATCAACCGGCAAGAGATGGTGGATTCGCTGTTGAAGGGCGGATCGAAGGTGGTGAACACGCCCTGTTTCCCCGAGCAATTCGGCTGCGTGCAGGAGTATGTCGAATACCAGTACGACCCTGAGAAGGCCAAGGCCTTGCTGGCAGAGGCCGGGTATGACGACGGGCTGTCCATCGAGATTTACGCTTTCAGCAATCAGGATTACGTCGAAGCGGTTGCCGGCTACCTGTCGCAGGTTGGCATCACGCTTGACATCAAGATGCTCAAATTCCCGGCAGTGCTGGACAAGATGATGAACGACGCCGCGCCGATGGTCTTCATGTCTTCGGGAAGCTGGTCGCTGAACGATGTTTCGGCCATCATCAGTGAGTTCTTCAAGCATGGCGCGGTCGATTTCGCGCGTGACGACGAGATTCTGGAATGGCTGGATGTGGCCGACACGGCCGTCGATCCCGAGGTGCGAAAGGAATACTATGGCAAGGCCATCATGAAGATCACGGAGCAGGCCTACTGGGCGCCGATGTTCTCGTACAACACCTTTTACGCCTTCACCGACGATGTCGACTATACGCCGACAAACGACGAGATCCTGCACTTTGTAAATATGAAGTGGAAGTGATCCATTTGGGCGGGAGGCTGGCACCTCCCGTCCACCCACCCCGACCATTGCTCCGGACTGGCGTGTTCAAAGTGCCGTCCAAGGCCAGGGATTCCCGAAGATGATCAATTTCGTTCTGAGACGGCTCGGCCTGGCCCTTCTGGTCAGCCTCACGGTGTCGTTTCTGAGTTTCATGCTGATATTCCTGTCGGGCGACCCGGCCGTGGCCATCGCCGGGGAAGGGGCCAGCATGGCCGACATCGAGGCGGTGCGCAGCCAGTACGGTTTTGACCGGCCCATCCTTGTTCAGTATTTCGCATGGCTGGGGCAGGCGGTGCAGGGGAATTTTGGCAACAGCTATTATTTCAACCTGCCGGTGACCGATCTTGTGGCGGACCGTCTGTCCGTCACCGTCAAGCTTGGCCTGTGCGGCATGGGGTTCGCGCTGATCACCGCTATCCCGCTGGGTGTCATCGCGGCCATGCGCCCGAATTCAATCGTGGATCGCACGGCGTTGCTGTTTTCCGTCGTGGGGCAGGCCATTCCCAGTTTCTGGTTCGGGTTGATCCTGATCGTGGTCTTTGCGGTCCAGCTGCGCTGGCTTCCGGCCTCGGGCACCGATTCATGGAAGAACTTCGTCATGCCCACCATCGTTCTGGGCTATTACGCGATGCCCGCGATCATGCGGCTGACGCGGGCCGGAATGCTGGACGTGCTGAATTCCGATTTCATCCGCACCGCCCGCGCCAAGGGCAGTTCGGAGCTGCGGGTCATGTTCAAACACGGGTTGCGCAATGCGATCATCCCGGTGGTGTCGCTGGCGGCGGTTCAGATGGGATTCATGCTGGGCGGATCCATCGTGGTGGAATCGATCTTTGCGCTGAATGGCGCAGGGTATCTGGCATGGGAAAGCATTGCCCGGAACGACCTGCCGACCGTGCAGGCGCTGATCCTGATCTTTTCGATGTTCTACATCGTGTTCACGCTGATCGCCG
Source organism: Arenibacterium halophilum (assembly GCF_005938225.1). Taxonomy (GTDB): domain Bacteria; phylum Pseudomonadota; class Alphaproteobacteria; order Rhodobacterales; family Rhodobacteraceae; genus Arenibacterium; species Arenibacterium halophilum. The sequence continues at coordinate 112,740 of NZ_VCPC01000006.1, read as the reverse complement.
ACGTTCTGAACGCCTGCCTCGACCCCCGCATGAGGAGCAGCTGAGATGACGCAGACCGTCACCAACCCGACCGGCGCCGCATTCGATCGCGACCCGCTGCTGGAGCAGATCCTGGGCCCGACACCGGGGCAGATGCTGCGTCGGCGCGTGCTTGGGCATCAGGGCCTTCTGATCGGGGGGGCCGTGATCGCGCTGCTTGCGCTGATGGCGATCTTCGCGCCGTTGATCGCACCGCACGATCCGTTTGCACAATCGCTGATGAACCGGATGGAGCCGCCGGTGTTTCTGGGCGGCAGCTGGGAGCATCCCCTGGGCACCGACCATCTGGGCCGGGATTACCTGTCGCGGCTGATTTACGGCGCGCGCGTTTCGCTGTTGATCGGTGTGGTTGCGGCGGTGATTTCGGGGGTGATCGGCACGACGATGGGCGTGGCGGCCGGGTACTTCGGCGGGCGTGTCGATGCGGTGGTGACGTTCCTGATCAACGTTCGTCTGGCAATGCCGGTCGTTCTGGTCGCGCTGGCGGTGGTCGCGATCCTTGGTGGCTCGCTTACCGTGGTGACCACCGTGGTGGGCCTGTTGTTGTGGGATCGCTTTGCCGTGGTCATGCGCGCCTCGACCCGGCAGGTGCGGGCGCGGGAATACGTGGCGGCGGCCCGGGCGGTCGGAGCCTCGACGCCGCGCATCCTGCTTACCGAAATCATGCCCAATATCGCCAACAACCTGATCGTTGTCGTGACGCTGGAAATGGCGCACGCCATCCTGATCGAAGCGGCGCTGTCCTTCCTTGGTCTGGGCGTCCAACCGCCAACGCCAAGCTGGGGCCTGATGGTCAGCGAGGGGAAGACGATGATGCTGTTCGAACCTTGGCTTGTGCTTATTCCGGGTGCCGTACTGTTCACCCTTGTGCTGGCGATCAACCTGATGGGCGACGGGCTGCGCGATGTCACCGCCCCCGAGAACAGGAATTAAGGCCATGACCTCTCCGCTGCTTTCCGTGCGCAATCTGAAGGTCGACATTCCGTCTGGCTCGGGCACGCTTCACCCGGTGCGCGGCATCGATTTTGACCTTCACCGGGGCGAGGTGCTGTGCGTGGTTGGCGAATCCGGCTCGGGCAAATCGCTGACATCCCTGTCGCTGATGGGGTTGCTTGGCCGAACACTTGAGCGCAGCGCCGACAGGATGGAGTTTGACGGAATCAACCTGCTTGGTGCCTCGGGTCGCCAGATGCGCAAGCTTCGCGGTGCGCGGATGGCGATGATTTTCCAAGAGCCGATGACCTCGCTGAACCCGGTCTATACGATCGGGGATCAGCTGATCGAGGCCCTGCTGCTGCACCGTCGGATGCCGCGCGCGCAGGCCCGCGCCCGGGCGGTAGAGCTTCTTGAAAAGGTCGGCATTACCGCCGCGGCCAGCCGTTTGGGGCAATATCCGCACCAGCTGTCGGGCGGGTTGCGGCAGCGTGTCATGATCGCCATGGCGTTGATGTGCGAACCCCAAATGATCATCGCGGACGAGCCGACCACCGCCCTGGACGTGACGATTCAGGCTCAGATCCTGCGGCTGCTGTACGATCTTGTGCGGGAAATGGACATGGCGATGATCCTGATCACCCATGACTTGGGTGTGGTGGCCCGCGTCGCCGACAAGGTGGCCGTGATGTATGCGGGCGAACTGGTTGAAACCGGCACCGTTGCCGAGGTGTTTGATCAACCCCTGCATCCCTACACCCGCGGTCTGCTTGACTGTATCCCCCAGCCCGGCAAGACCGGCAGAGGCGAACCGCTGGGCACGATCCCGGGCATCGTTCCCTCGCTTGTCGGACAGGTCGACGGCTGCGTGTTTCGCACGCGCTGCACCCAGGCCGGGCCCGCCTGCCTTGGACCCATTCCGCGCCGGTCGCGCGATGGGCACCTGTTCCGATGCGTCCATACGGACGGATATGCACCCGCCGAGACAAAGGCCATCTGATGCGCAACGAAACCAAAGCCACAAACCCGGTGCTGGAACTGAAAAACGTCAGCAAGACCTATTCGGTCAAGCAGGGGCTGCTTGGCAAAAGCCGCCCGTTGACCGCGCTGCGCGATCTGTCGCTGCGGCTGGAACAGGGCGAGGTGCTTGGGCTGGTAGGCGAATCCGGTTGCGGGAAATCCACGCTGGCGAAGATTCTTCTGGGGCTCGAGGCACCGACCTCGGGCGAGGTTCTGGTCGATGGTGCGCCGCTGGGGTCGCAGGATCGTCTTGCGCTTGCCCGGCGGATCCAACCCATTTTTCAGGATCCCTACAGCTCGCTCAATCCGCGCAAGACAATTGCGGATATCATATCCCTGCCATTGCGGGTGCACGGCATCGGCGATGCGGCGTCGCAGCAGGCGGCAGTGCGCGAAATACTGGACGTGGTCGGGCTGCCGTCGCGGGTGATGCACACCTATCCCTCGCAGATGTCCGGCGGCCAGCGTCAGCGCGTGGCGATTGCCCGCGCTTTGGTCATGAAGCCCGATATCGTTATCTGCGACGAACCGACATCGGCGCTGGACGTGTCGGTGCAAAGCCAAATCCTGAACCTGCTGGCGGATCTGCGCCGTGATCTGGGTCTGACCTACCTGTTCATTTCGCACAATCTTGCCGTGGTCGAACACCTCGCCACGCGGGTCGCGGTGATGTACCTGGGACGGATCGTGGAAGAGGCGGAAACGGAAGCGCTGTTCGATGGCGCCCGTCATCCCTATTCAGAGGCGTTGCTGACATCGGTCCTGACGCCCGATCCCTCGTTGGGCGTGCCCCGGATGAACCTTGGGGCGGCCTATCCCAATCCGATCGACCCGCCATCGGGATGTGCCTTTCACCCAAGGTGCGCAAAGGCGACCGAGGCCTGCGCCCGGCAACGGCCCGCGCCCGTCGTGGATGAGGACGGCTTGATCGCGTGTTTTCACCCGAACGGGATGGCGCCTACTCGATCCCGTCCAGCGGAAGCGGCGCCCAGGCTTTCGGCGTCTGTATGATGATCGAGCTTTCGATTTCGCGCACGTTGTCATGTTCGCCCAGCTCTTTCACGACGCGGGAAAATTCGTCGAGATCCTGAACCGACAGGTGCAGGACAGCGTCATGCGCCCCGGTCAGGAAGAAGCATGACAGCACCGCGGGATTGGCCTTTATGTACCGCTCGAACACGTCCGAGGCCGAATGGCCGTGCGTGTGCAGTTTGACCAGCGTGATGGACTGAACGTTCTGTCCAACCGCCTTGGGCGCCAGCATCAGTTGATACCCTTCGATCACGCCTTCTTCGTGCAGGCGGCGCGTGCGGCGCAGGCAGGGCGAGGGCGAAATACCCGCTTCCTCGGCAAGATCGACATTCGAAATCCGCGGGTTCTTTTGCAGGGCGCGTATGATGCGCCTGTCTATCGCGTCCATCTGGAAATTTGGCATGATTGCGTCTTATACGTCCCACGTTTGGCAATTCGCTGCTTATTTTGGTCATGCCGCAGCAATATACGCAAGGACATACCGCACGTGTCCGCACTAATCTCACCCCAAAGCGGATCAATTGACCCAACCTGCGGTCATTACGATCCGGGCCTTATTGGGAACAGGGATGACGTTTGATGAGCAACGGCTTTTTGGAACGTGCGCACAAAAGCATGCTGCGCTATGGCGGGCATTTCTTCGAAGCCGAGATTACCGGCGCACAGGGCACGCGGGTGTTCACGCGCGACGGCAGATCCATTCTTGATTTCACCTCTGGCCAGATGAGCGCAACCTTGGGGCATGGCCATCCCGAAATCTTCGAGGCCCTGACGAAACAGGCCGAAAGCGTTGTCCACCTCTACAGCGGGATGCTGTCGCAGCCGGTAGTCGGGTTGGCCGAAGACCTGTGCGCCATGACACCCGAGGGCCTGGACAGAGTGATGTTCCTCAGCACCGGGGGCGAGGCGAATGACGCCGCCATCCGTCTGGCCAAACTGTATACGGGGGGCTTCGAGATCGTCAGTTTCCAACAGTCGTGGCATGGCGTGACCGGCGCGGCCGGATCGGCAACATACGCGGCAGGGCGAAAGGGCTATGGCCCTGTGATGCCCGGGAATTTCGCGATCCCTGCACCAAATGCCTATCGCCCCCGGTTCGGCGCGTCCGGCCCGGATTGGGAGACGCAACTGCGCGATTCCTTCGCGCAGATCGACGCGATGTCGACCGGCAACCTTGCCGCTTTCATCGCGGAACCCATCCTGAGCACCGGTGGGATGCTTGAACTGCCCGCGGGCTATCTGCGCCTGCTGAAAACCCTCTGCGAAGAGCGGGGGATGTTGCTGATCCTCGACGAGGCGCAGACAGGGCTGGGGCGCACCGGCCTGATGTTTGCCTTTGAGCGCGATAAGGTGACCCCCGACATCCTGACCCTGTCAAAATCGCTTGGTGCCGGGATGCCGCTGTCGGCTGTCATGACAGGAGAGGCAATCGAGCAGCTGGCCCATGACAGGGGATTTCTGTTCTACACCACCCATGCGTCGGACCCGCTTCCGGCAGCGGTTGGCCGAAAGGTCATCGAGGTTGTCCGGCGCGACCGGCTGGATGCGCGGGCCGATCAGCTTGGCGCCTACATGAAGGACAAGTTCCGCCAGCTTGCACACAAGCACGATGTGATCGGCGATGTGCGCGGCGCCGGTCTGCTGATGGGCGTCGAGCTGGTTTCGGACGCGGTGGAAAAACGCCCGGCCAATGCACTTGGCAACGCGGTGGCGTCGGCGTGCGAGGCCAACGGGCTAAGCATCAACATCGCGTCGCTGCCCGGTCTGGCCAGTGTGTTCCGCATTGCGCCACCCCTGACGGTCAGTACCGACGAGATCGACGAAGCGCTCGACATCTTCGGGCGGTGTCTTGAAGACTGCCTGGCGCAAGAGGCGGTCTAGCAGAAGCGGCAGGTTGAACCTTTACAGGCCGAATGGACTGGTCGCGCACGCTGTGGGCCGGGGTGTCACAGGCTCAGCTCCAACACGGCGTAGACCAGGCCTTTCCCGTGTGCATCAATCGCGACCGACCGTGTCACGCCGCCCTTGAGCGCGTTTTCCACCACGAAGTTCATCGCGCAGAGGTGGGGAAGCGTGTAGCGGGTAACCTTGACCCCGGGGCCGAAAATCGCGGCAACCCTGTCGGCGGTTACGTTTGCTTCGATTTTCGGCCAGTCCTCCGGGTGGTAGGCGATAATCGAGATATTCGATGTTGTGCCCTTGTCGCCGGTCCGGCCATGAGCGATGTCATGAAGCTTCATGCAGGCTCTCCGACGATCTGAACGCTGATCGGAACATCGGCCGCGGCAAGATATGCCGAGCGGATGCCGATGACCTCGCGCAGCTGCGTTGTCACGCCTCCTCCGCCCGCGGGCCCACTAAGGTAAAGCCCTTCGACTTCATCGGCGACGGCCTGTGCGGCCTCGGAATCCGTGCAGCGGGCGGCCACTCGCAGGCGGACATCGCGCGGGTCGGGGGCGGTGCCACTGCCCGGCAAGATCGCATCCAGACCGATGATGTCGGTTCTCATGTCCTCGATGCGATTGGAAAAGGGCCTAAGCCGCTCGGTCGTGATCTGCCCCGCCAATCGCGCGCGGGCGACAGCGCCGGGTCCGGCATAGGAAATCTCTCCCTGTCCGATCCAACCGTCGCGCGCGCCAACCGAGACCTTGTAATACCCTGTCGCGGGCGTTCCGCTACCGCCTGTCACGGCAACCCGGTTCGGCCCGATTTCCTGGAAATCGACGCTGGAGAAATCGGCGATGACATCGGGCTGGAAGTACTGGGCGGGATCGTGAAGTTCATAGAGCAATTGTTCAATACAGGTTGCCCGCGACACCAGACCGCCCGATCCGGGCAGCTTGGTGATGACGCAGCTTCCATCCTGCGCGACTTCTGCGATGGGGTAGCCGACGGTGGCGAGGTCGGGCACATCCTTGACACCGGGGTCCGCGAAATAGCCCCCGGTGACCTGCGGGCCGCATTCCATCAGATGCCCGACAACGGTTGCCTTTCCGATCATATGGTGGTCGTCCAGCGACCATCCGAAGGCATGGACCATCGCGGCCACGAAAAGCGACGGATCAGCGACGCGGCCGCAGATCACGATGTCTGCGCCCCGGTTCAGCGCCTGCACGATACCTCCGGCCCCCAGATACGCATTCGCCGATACCAGTCGGTCCCCCAGCGCGGCCGCAGGCTGCCCGGTTTCGTCCAAGGCGCAAGCGCCGATCCGGTCAAGAACGTCATCGCCCGACACCGACGCCACTTTCAGGGGCAGGCCCAGTTCTGCGACGATTTCGGCGGTTTTCCGGGCTGCTTCTTCCGGATTTGCCGCCCCCATGTTCGTGATGATGCGGGTGCCGTTGCGGTGGCAATCGGGCAGGACCGCGCGCATGCGCCGTTCCAGATGCCTGTCATAGCCCGCAGCCGGATTGCGCAGCCGGTCGATCTGGGCCAGCGCGATGGTACGTTCCGCCAGACATTCGAACACGAGAAAATCAAGCGCGCCGTCCCGGGCAAGATCCACAGCTGGCCCGATCCTGTCGCCCGAGAAGCCGGCGCCCGTACCGATACGAATGGGTTTCATGCAGACACCTTTCGCGTCAGTCTGGTTGACCCCCAGGCCGCCAGCAGAATCCCCGCAGCGAGAAAGGGCGTGAAGGGATTGGGCCACGCGGCCAGCACGATGACGGACACAAGGACCGCCCGATCAAGCATCCTGTGCCGCGTGATCCGGATACGGGTAAGAAGGGCAGGTATGGCAAAGACAAGCAGCACGCCTGCCAAAGCCGCATCCAGGATCGCCAGTGCTCCACCCTCCAGCACCATTCCCGGATACAGAAGCAGAAGGAATGGCAGAAGGTATGTGATCGCCGCAAGGCGTACGGCTTCCATCGCCGCAGGCATCCAGTTCGTCTGCGCAATTCCTGCCCCGACGAAGACCGCGACGCAGACAGGTGGCGTGATGACCGAGATGGTCGCGAAGTAGAAGACGAACAGATGCGCTGTCAGCACGGGAACACCGACTTCTGTCAGAGCCGGGGCAAGAACGGCCGCGACCAGAACATATGCCGCAGTTGTCGGCAGCCCCATCCCCATGACAAGGCAGACGATGCCCACCATCATGGCAACGATCCAGAGCGAGTCGCCCCCAAGTGAAACGATCGACGACGACAGGGCCACGCCCGCGCCCGTCAGGTTGACCATCGAGACAAGAACCTGCGCACCGGCCAACAGGACACCGACAATCACCAGCCCGCGGCCGGCATCTTCAAGCCCTGCAATGACGCGGCCTGCCATGTCGCGGGCAGAGAGCTGGCCTGCCTGCGTTGCGACGAATGCGATCAGCAGGCCGACCACCCCGTAGAAGGCCGAGGTGGCGACAGACCGACCAAGCCAGAAGCCTATTCCCAACCCGGTCAGCGCCATCAGCACGGGGCCGATCTGGCGGGGCGCCAGTATCTTGGCCCAGGGCGGCAATTCGTCATCGGGCACCAAAGCAAGACCGCGCCGCAGCGCCACGAAATGCACGGTTACAAAGACAGAGATATAGAAGAGGATCGCCGGAAGCAGCGCGGCCTTGATGATCGCCGAATACGGAACCTCGACGATCTCGGCCATGACGAATGCGGCGGCCCCCATGATCGGCGGAGCGATCTGCCCCCCGGTGGAAGCCACCGCCTCGACCGCTGCCGCAAATGGGCGGGGGTAGCCCAGTCGGATCATCATCGGAATCGTGAAATTCCCGGTCGTCGCGACGTTTGCAACCGAAGAACCCGAGATCATCCCGAACAGGCCGCTGGCGATGGTCGCGATCTTGGCTGCGCCGCCCGCCTGCCGCCCGCCCAGCCGCATGGCCAGATCGATGAAGGCCTTGCCGCCTCCGGTGTGCAGCAGCAATGCGCCGAACAGCACGAATGCCGCGATGACCGTGGCGGCCACGCCTGTGAGCATACCCCAAATGCCAAGGTCGCCCAGGAAAACCGTTTCGGTGATGTAGTAGGCGTCGAATCCACGGTGCCGCATGGCACCCGGAAGGGAAGGCCCGAAATAGGCGTAGGCCAGTCCGGCGACGACGAGAACCGGAAAGATCAGCCCGACCGTCCGGCGCGACAGTTCTAGAACGCCAAGTACAAGACCGGCACACAGAACAAGATCAAGCGGTGTCGCCCAGGGCAGTTCGTTCATGATGCGGTCGTAGTTCACAACCACATAAGCGCAGCCCGCCAGGCTGACGGCCACCAGCGCGAGATCAGCGGCAAGCCCGACGGGCCGCCACCGCTTTCCTGCGCCCAGGGGGTAAAGCGCGTAGCCGAGGCTGACGACGAGGCCCAGGAAAACGGCGCGCTGGATCAGGCCTTCCAAGGCGCCGAAAGCTGCGGTGAAGAAGACGAAAGCGCCGACAACAAGGGCCAGAGCTTTCGCCACAATGTGCAGTGGCAGTATCACGCGTGCCTCACGCGCCCGGCTTCAGCCGGTCAGGAACGGTGTACCCGTTTTCTTCGAACCAGCGCACGGCACCGGGATGCAGCGGAACCGTTGCGAAATCCAGGGTGCGCTGCGCAAGGTCTGCGTTCTTGACACTGGCGAGGGCCATTCCCTGGGTTGTCGTATCGCTCATCACGGCCTTGACGATCTCGTAGGCGGTATCCTCGCTCATTTTGCTGGTCGCGGCCACGCCCACACCGAATGTCCATGACGTGTAAGAGGGAATGCCCTCGGCGACACCCGCGGCCACGGTCATGGTCGAGAGATCCGGCATTTTCTCGCGGATCAGGGCGGCTTGTTCATCGGAAATCCCGAGAATCCGTATCTCGGTTGCCGTGGCAAGGTCCATTGTCGAACTGTCGAGGCTGGTCTCGGTGCCGGATTTCACGTAACCCGAAATGCGGTTGTCCTTGACCCTGTTCACCACATCGGTCGTCGATCCCCGGACATAGTCCGGCTTGATCCCGAGCAGGGTCAAAACCTCTTCTGTCGTGCTTTCGGTCGCCGAGCCTTTGATACCGGGGTTCAATCGAACGTCGTTCAGGTCATCTATGCTTTTTACCCCGGAGTCGGCGCGCACCACGATGTTCTGAACCGAGGTTGAATAGACCCAGAGCAGTTGCAGGTCCTGCGCTCTGCCTTCGAAATCCTTCTTTCCCGACACGGCATGTTGCACGACGTTGGTCGTGACGATGCCCAGGTCCATCTGTCCGCGCTCCATGCGGCGGATGTTGTCCATCGTTGCGCCTGTTTCGACGACGGTCGCGTTCACACCGGACCCGCCTTCGTTAATCAGCTTGCCGACGGCAACGATATACCCGTAGTGGCTGGATGACGCCGATGTTGATCCAAAGAGGATGTCTTCGGCTTGGGCTGCGGTACAGGTCAGCAAGGCGGCACTCAAGGCGCCGAACAGTCTGGTTTTCATGATTTCCTCCCTAAGAATTTGATTTATTTTGCTTTTTTAGTTCTTGTCCGTCCAAGATGGTTGCAAGCATGATGCATCAATCGAAGCTAGTGTCAACAATCAACACTAGCTATTCGTTCTCGGCGGGAAACTGCCCGAAACACCCGCAAATAAGGGCTTGGCGGGTATCGTTGGTTGCGCCGCGATTGTGTCTGCGCCGAGGCCCCCCTTGAAGAGGTTTGGACCACAGGGCAGGGTTCACGCCGGGTCTCTCCCGACCGCAGCAAGTATCTGCCGCGCGCGTTCGATCACCGGCCTGTCGACCATCTTGCCGTCTACTTGAACCGCCGACCCGTTTGCTTCGTCGAGCGTTGTGATGACCCGGCTGGCCCAGTCGCGTTCCTCTTGCGTCGGTGTGAAAGCCGCGTTCGTCGCGGCGATCTGGTCGGGGTGGATGCAGAGCTTTCCACCGAAGCCTAGCGCACGGGACCGTGCGACATCGCTTGCGATGATTGCGTGGTCCCTGAGTTCCGGTGTCACACCGTCGATCGGTTGCGCCAAGCCACCAAGCCGCGAGGCCAGAACGATTTCGAAACGGGCCGGGTCAAGGATTGGGCCGCTGCCGGGAATCCGCGCGTCGGCACCGAAATCCAGATTGCCGAAGGCCAGCCGTGTCACCCCGCGAAGGGCGACCGTGTTGCGCAGCTCTGCCAGCCCCTCGGCTGTTTCGATCAGGGCAACTAGATCGCGGCCGGGCAAGCGTTCGGCCACCGCAGAAAGGCTGTCCGGCGTCGCCTTAGGAACCATCACCGCCGACGCCGCGCAATCCGCGAGCGCGTCGAGATCTGCGTCGAACCACGGGCTTTCCATTCCGTTTATCCGCACAACGCCGCCCCCGCCCGAGGCGAACCAGCCGACGACGTGTTCGCGCGCCTCGTCCTTTGTTTCGGGGCCAACGGCATCTTCGAGGTCAAGAATGATTTCGTCCGCGCCAGAGGCTGCAGCCTTGGTGAATCGGTCGGGCATGCGCCCGGGCACAAATAGATAGCTGCGTGGCATCCTCATTGCGGCATCTCAAGCGTGGCGCTTGCCTGCATGGCCAATTCGCCGTCTGGCCCCTTGGCCCAAAGCGGGAGCACTCCGTTTTCGGGCGATCCCGCTTCCAGCGTGAAGGGGCGATCCACGAAAAGGGGGGCCATGCCGCGGAATTCAAACCGGGCCAACCGGCCTTTGCCCGCCGTCGCAAACCCCTGCAGCAGCGTTGCGGTAAGGGGGCCGTGCACCACCAGATCCCGGTAATCCTCTTCGTCGCGGGCATATGTCCGATCATAGTGGATGCGGTGGCCGTTCGAGGTTAGCGCAGAATACCGGAACAGAAGCACCGGATCGGGCGTCACCACCTCGGACCGGCTGGCATTGTCCGGGGCCGGGGCGGGTGCGGGCCTTGGCGCTCCGGGGGCGGCTGCTTCGCGATAAACGATGTCCTGTTCTTCTTCGATGCACAGGGCGCCGTTTTGCAACAGGCGGTGTTGCACGGTTACGAAGACAAGACTGCCCGCGCGGCCTGTTTTGGCTTTGACATTCAGGATTTCGCTGACCTTTTCGGCCTCTGTCCCCAGGGTAAGAGGCTGATGATATGTCAGCCGTCCTCCGGCCCACATGCGCCTTGGCAAGGCCACGGCTGGAAGAAATCCACCCCGTTTCGGGTGCCCGTCGTCACCAATATTCCGCCGCTGGACAAAAGGGTTGAAGTAGAGCCAGTGCCACCCCGGTGGCAGCGCATCGCCATCTGCTGGGGTCTCGTCCCTATCCAGGGTGGCGGCCAGCGCGGCGGCCTTCTCGGCGGTAATTATTGCGGTGTGACGTTCCGTGCGGCCGATGGCGTCGGAGTAGTCGGGTTCGGTCATGGAATATCCTTCAGTCTTCAGTAGATGGCGCGATCTGCAACAAGGGCGTCGATCCGGGACTGACTGAGGCCCAGAAGATCGCCGTAGACATAGGCTTCGTCGCCGCCAAGTTCGGGTGTGCCGCGGGTGATGCCCGGGCTATCGTCGACCGAGAACCGCGCCACGCGCCCGACGGCGGCGCGCATCACACCATTGGTTTCGGCGACATCAACGATGGATCCGCGCGCCCGCATGTGCGGATCTGTGACAATATCCGATGCGGCCCATGACATATGCGCCGCGATCCCGGCGGACTGAAGCTGTCGGGCGGTTTCTTCGCCATCGCGGGCAGATGTCCAGCGGGTCAGCAGCGCGTCAAGATCGGCACAGTTTGCGTGGCGCTTGTCTGCGGTGATGAACCGCGGATCGCTGACCAGTTCGGGGCGTCCGATGATTGCGGCCAGTCGCTGCCATGCCGCGTCCGAGGCGACGGCAATCGACAGCCAGCGGTCGGGTGCCTGCGTGGGATACAGCCCGTGCGGCGCGCGGCGCGGATCGGCATTGCCCATCCGTTCGACGGCGATGCCCGCCGAGGCGGCCGTCAGCGCATCACCAACGAGCGAAGAGGCGACCTCTCTCGCCGCCACATCGACATGGCTGCCTTCTCCGGTGCGTCTGCGATGATGCAGGGCGGCAATGGTCGCGAGCGCCGCGTTCATCCCGACGGAGTGATCCATGACATGGCGCATTTCCATTGGCGGACCGTCCGCATGGCCGGAGAGATACCCGATGCCGCCCCAAGCCCCGAACAGCGGGGCATATCCGGCGAAATGGCTCTCTGGCCCTGACTGGCCCGAGGACGAAACGGACACCATGACAATGTCGCGCTTGACGGCGCGCAGGGCGTCGTACCCAAGGCCCAGCCGCTCCATCACGCCGGCGCGAAAACTTTCGGCTGCAATGTCGGCGACACTGACGAGGTGTTTTGCCAGCGCGACCCCATCAGGGTGTTTCAGGTTGAGGCGGACGGACAGCTTGTTGGACGACACCTGATCGAAGGTGGCCGGCCCTTGCCGACCGTAGACCGCATGGGACTTGCGAAAGATGTCGGGCCGCAGGGCGGTTTCGACCTTGATGACCTCTGCGCCCAGCTGGCTGAGCATATGCGTGCAGAATGGCCCTGCGGCGTGGACGGTGAAGTCCGCGATGCGAAGTCCGGCGAGCGGTTTCATGCGGTCTCTCTCTTTGCGTCTTCGGCGTCCAGCAAAGCCTGCTGATCTCCGGGTGCCGGAACCGCCCCATCTACTGAAAGCGCCTCTGGTCCGAACCGGAATGGAAGGGATTGAACCTTGACCGGGCCGCCGTCGGCTTCGACGGCCTGGAATATGCCGCGGGCACGTTCCTGTGCGCCCTCAAGAACCTGTGCAGGCGTGTTGTAACGGGCCATGGGCACACCACGGTCCTGAGCCGCGCGCACCAGGTCTTCGACCTTCCAGCCACGGGCCCAGCTTCGGATACGCTGGTTGATTTCAGCCCCGCGTGCACTGCGCCCGACTTCGTCCGCGAGTTCGCGATCGGCGGCCCAGTCGTCGGCGCCAAGCAGGTCGACCAGACCCTGCCACTGGCGCGACTCGAGCGTCAGCAGTTCGACATATCCGTCCGCACACTTGATGACGCCGCCGAATTTGAAGGACCGGGTAAGACGATGTTCGATCGATCCGTCGCCAAAGCGCTGGATCGCAAAGGCCCCGACCGCAACGTTGGCATCCTGAACCGAGGCATCGACGAATTGTCCCTTGCCCGACCAGAGCGCGGCGATCGCCGCCATGGCCGCGGTTGTCCCGCCCTGCAACTGGGCGAAGTGACCGGCGATTTTCAACGGCGGGCGGTCGGGGAACAGATCGGCCGACAGCCCGTTCGGCAGCAGGAACCCTTCGCCGCCCGCGTGGACCAGTGTCAGTTCTTCGCCCGCCCAGTCGGCCTTTGGTCCGAAGGCGCCAAACGGCAGGACCGAGAGGTGGACGAGATGCGGATGCGCTGCGGCGATCCGGTCGGGATCGAGGCCAAGCGCGGCGCGGTCTGCAACCGGCGTGTCGTCGATCAGGATGTTCGCCGTCGCCAGCAGGGCGTCGATGTCTTTGCGGAACCCATCGTCCGGGTCGCAGATGACGCTGCATTTGCCGACCGAGAGGTAGGTGAACAGCGCGCTTGTTCCGCCGGGAAGAAGCGGGGGCTCTTGCCGCAGCGAGGTCCCGCCCGGAGGCTCGGCCATGATCACATCCGCCCCCATCTGACGCAGGAGGCGCCCGGCCTGAGCGGCCGCCACGCCGGCGGCGCGTTCGACGACACGGAGACCCGCAAGTGGCTTGACGGTCATGGCCGGGCTCCCTTCTTCAGCGGACGACGGGCAGGTCCAGTTCAAGATTTCCGCAGTCGAGGAAGACACGAAGCGACGGATCGCGCGACTGAAGCGCGACGGTGGCGATGCCCGGCGTGGTGATTTCGCCGCGCTGGTTCTCGCCCCAGATCTCGATATCGACGAGCGCGTGACCGTCCTTGATGTATTTCTTCGCCACTTTGCCCTTGCACCATGTGCTGTCGCCCATCGTGTTGAAACGACGCATCTCGGTGCGGACCCGCTTCAGGAAGGCCGCGTCGCCCATCCAGTTCGTCACAAGCGATGCCATCCACGAAGAGCGCTGCGGGCCATAATCGTAGACACCGGGTACGCCGACCTCTTTCGCGGTGGATTCACGATGATGTCCGATTCCGGTATATTCGATCCCGCCACCCGCTTCGGGGTTGCGGAAGAAATGACCCGGATGCTTCATCGCATTCTGGAACACCACACCGTGGGTGTGGCCGCGGCCTGATCCGACAAGGAATCCCATGGTGTCCATCAGCGACAGCGGACCGCGCACAATGGTGTCGAGCGTTTCACCTTCGGTGACATCTTCCCAATAGCGTACCTTGGAGCCGCGGATTTTCGACGGTTCCTCCATGATGCAGGCATCAAGTTCCTCGAACTCGGCCTGGGTGTATTCGTGGGTCGTGATGTCCTTGTATTTCCCTGCATCGCGCGCGGCCTTGCGTTCGTGACGCGTGCAGGTGCCAAGCGCCCGGGACAGCATGTCGCCATCCTGATTGTAGTAGGTCGCTTCGACATACTGCAGCACGAGCCGGCCAGAGAACTTGGATTCCTTCACCTCGATCCCGATGACCCGCTCGATAGCGTTGATGCGATCGCCCGGGCGGATGTGGCGAAAAATTTCCCAATCGTTGCCGGCATAAAACCCGTGGACGCCGGGCAGGCCCCACCTGGTGCGCCCGATCCAACCAAGCGCCATCGGGAACATCGGGTGGCCGAGCTGCGTGCCGAAACGGCTGGCGGCCCCATAGCCGGTATCACGGTAAAGCGGGTTGAGATCGCCAATGCCGTTACACCAGTTGCGCAGAGTGTCGGACGTTGCGTCCTGAAGGTAGGGGCCTTCGGGGCGCAGTTGCAGGCCGATCATGTCTTTGGCGGCGGCAATCGCCTCGTCGGTGATTTTTCCCTCGGCGGGCGCGCCGCCCATACCCTTGGAGTCGTCTTGCTTGATTTTTTCTGCGGTTGTCACTGTGGGGCTCTCCCTTGTCGGCCTGAAGTCGGATTTCGCATTTGGCACGCTGTGCCCTCGAATCACATATAATGCATTATTTTTGAGAGGGTCAAGTGGCGCATATATCAAGAAATCCAGTTAAAATATGCAAATAATCGGTGGCTCCGGCCGCAAACCGCGGCCAGATGTATTATTTAATGCATTATATTGGAGACGTTAGAACTCGAAGGCGTGGGCCGATGTGACCTGCGCGTATCTTTTCAACCCTGACAGCGCATGCGCGTGCTCTTCGGCGGTCGCACCTGCGCAACAGTCTTCCAGCAGCACGCAGGCATAGTCGCGATCGTGGCCCTCGCGCACGGCGGCCGAGACCACGCCATTGGTTGACACCCCCGACAGCACCAGCCGGCGGATGCCCTGCGCCCGAAGAAGCGGTTCAAGTTTCGTGGCGTAGAAGGGGCTGACCCGGTGCTTGATGATATCCGGATCGCCCGGCTGCGGGGCGAAGGCTTCGAGCACCTCTGTTCCCCATTCCCCCAGCTTGAACACACCATTCTCGGCAGCTTTGGAAAACACCGGAGAGCCGGACGGGCATTCCGCGTAATCCGGCGAAAACCCGACACGGACGTAGCCAACCATGACACCGGCGGCGCGGGCCTTGGATATGGCAAGCTGCGTGGCGTCGTAGACACCCCGTTCCTGCATCAACGGAACATAGGTCTTGCCTCCCATGCCCTCGGGATGAACGAGGTCGTTCAGCATGTCCATGACAAGCAAAATGGTATCAGAGGACATTTGCGTCTCCTTTCGGTGCGGTGTTGAAGACCGCGCCAGAAGGGGCGCGGGTTATTCGGTGTAGCTGGACTTGAACTCGTCCCAGGCCGACCTGATGTGCGATCGCAGCGCCTGCAAAAACGCCGCCTCGTCGCGGGCGATGAGCGCGCTTAGCATCTCTCGGTGTTCCTGGCTGGCGCGGTCGATGCGGTTGTCGAGCTTGTTGATCAGGTCGAAGGGATAGCGCGCCCAGAGCGTGCGGACGAAGCGCAGGGTCTGCGGCAGGTCGGCGGCCTGGTAGATCAGTTCGTGAAAGCGATAGTTGATCGAACGGACGGCGTCGCGGTCTCCTCGCGCTGCGGCCGCTTCGATCTGGTCCTGAAGGCTGCGCAGTTCGTCGATATCCTTCTTCGACAGGCGGTTGACGGCTTTCAGGCCCAGCTTGCATTCCAACGTGACCCGAAGATCGGTGATTTCCTCGGTCGCGTTGATGTCGAAGGGGGCCACGGTAGCGCCGCGATGCGACGACCCCAGGATGAAGCCCTCGGCCTCCAGCAGCTTGATCGCCTCGCGTACCGGCGTGATCGAGGTCCCGATCATTTCGGCGATCTGTGCCTGTTTCAGCTTTGATCCGCGCGGAAATTGGCCCGAGATGATGCCCTCGCGCAGGAAGTCCGCAACATACTCTTCCTTGGTCTGGTGTTTCACGACGTCGTCCATGGCTGAACCCTCCCGTCCCTCTGCGGGCCGCGCTGGGGTGCAAAATGCATCCCTTCATGACGCCTTCTCCGGCGGGAGGTCAAGCCGAAGGATTTTGCCCTCCAGTTCGGAGCTGACCGCTGGATAGAGTCCGAGAAGGCGCGGATCATGGCCCGGAAGCACGTGGTCGTCGCTGTCGGCAAGGGTACGGATGCGGTCGTGGGCGGCAATCATGTCGGAAATGTTGAAGGCAACCGTGAAGGGAATACCGCGTTCGTATTCCTCGTAATAATGCAGGGCATCCGAGGCAAGAACCACCCAGCCCCGCTCCGTCCGGATGCGCAGAACCTCCTGGCCGGCGCAATGTCCGCCGACCCAATGGGCGCTGATCCCGTCGGCTACATCATGGTCGCGGCCGTGCAGATGCAGGCGTCCGTCGTAAAGAAGATGCACCAGACGCGCGATTTCGTCCGGCCAGTAGGCGTGGCGAAAGGTAGGCTTTTCCATCCAGGGGCCGGTGACATAGGCCATTTCCTCGGCCTGCATGTAGAACCGTGCGTTCGGCAGCGCGTCGAGGTAACCGAGGTGATCGTAATGCGCGTGCGTCAGCAGCACGGTGGACACCTGCGCCGGGTCGACCCCAAGCGCCGCCCAGCCGTCGGGCGGGCTGATGACCTGGCTGTGGCCGTTCTTGGCGCCCTTGGCCGGGTCCAGTCCCGTGTCGACGACGATCACCTCGTCGCCACTTCGCAACACCCAGCAGAAGAAGTCGAGCGTCAGCAGGGCGGTCGGATCGGGGTCGGAAATGAAGTTTACGCCACGGGTCCGGGAGTCGTTGGTGGCGTGGCGGATTGCGTAAATTTCCCAGGTCTTCATCGGCAACTCCTTACGCGGCTGCGCCCAGATAGGCGTCGATGGCCTGCTGTCGCGCGGTTGCGTCCTTCAGCTCTTCGGCGCTGCGATGCCCGACGATCCGCCCGCCGCGCAAAAAGTGCAGCTCGTCACACAGGCGCATCGTAACGGCGAGGTTCTGTTCGACCAGCACAATGGCAAGGTCGGATTCCTGTCGGATCGTGGCAAGCCGGTCAAAGACCCGACGCACCAGCAGAGGCGCGAGGCCCAGCGAAGGTTCGTCGAGAAGCAGGAGTTTCGGGTCCGCGACCAGCCCGCGACCTATGGCCAGCATCTGCTGTTCGCCGCCCGACAGGCGCCAGGCCTGGCGATCGACCTTTTCGGCAATCTCCGGAAACAGCTCGAGCACCATGTCCATCCGCCTTTTTCGCTCGGCAGCCGGCTTCTGGTAGCCGCCCAGGACAAGGTTTTCACGTACGGAGAGGTCTCCGACAATCTCGCGTCCTTCCGGCACATAGACGATCCCCTTGGCGACGCGGGTGCGGGCGGGCAGGGTGCTGATGTCTTCGCCGTTGAACATGACTGTCCCGGTTGCCGGAGTCAGACCGGAGATGGCTTTCATGATCGAGGATTTTCCGGCGCCGTTGGCGCCCAGCAGGGCGACAACCGAGCCCTCGCCAACGGCGAAGGACGCGCGGTTTACCGCCGGGGCGCCTGAGCCATAGGCGACAGACAGGTTTTCGACGCTTAGAAGGTCACTCATCGTCATCGCTCCCCAGATAGATGCGGACAACATCGTCGTTGGTACGGACCTCGCCGGGCGAGCCAACGGCGACGAATTCGCCGAAGTTCAGCACATAAATGCGGTCGCAGATCGACATCACGAGATCCATGTCATGTTCGACAACAACCATCACCAGGTCGGTCGAGGCCAGTTTGCGCAGCACCGCCGTCAGATCACGGGTTTCCGAGTTGTTGAGCCCTGCCGCAGGTTCATCCAGCATCAGGACCGACGGTTTGCCGACGACCGCGCGCGCGATCTCGACCAGGCGCTGCATGCCGGGGGGCAGTTCGCCGGGAAACTTGTCGCCGACATCCGGAAGACCAAGGTCCGCCAGGGCGGCATCGGCCGCCCGCGCCATCTCTTCGCGTTCGCGAATGCCCTTGGTCAGAGGCAGGAAGGCCGAGAACCACCCCGCCGTTCCGTTCCGTGCGATCCCCATCATCACGTTTTCGCGGACCGTCAGATCGGGGCAGAGTGCGACATGCTGAAAGCTGCGGACGATGCCCTTGGCCGCGCGCGCGGCGGGGGGCAACCCGTTCAGCGGCTCGCCCGCGTAGGAGATCGTCCCTTCCTGAGGTGAGTACGCCCCGGTGAGGCAGTTGAAGAGGCTGGTCTTGCCCGCGCCGTTCGGGCCGATCAGCCCGGTGATCTCGCCCGCACGGAATTCCACGTCGAGGCCTTTCAGCACCTTGATCCCACCAAAGGACAGCGCGATCCCCTCTCCGCGCAGGGCGTGTGTCTGCTGGTCCATCATGCGGTCTCCGATTTGCGGGCCATCGCCTTGCGGATGCGTGGCATGTAATGGCCAAGCAGGATCATCCCGAGCAGTGCCAGGCCGTAAAATACCGGGATCCACGCGCCTGAAGAGGACAGCAGCTGTGGAACCAGCGTGACAAAGGCACCACCGATCAGCACGCGGGGCAGCGACAGCCCGTAAAAGCTGACAACCGACCCGACAAGCAGGAAGATTGCCTGCCAGAAGGTGAAGCCGCCGGGCGAAACAGTGGAACCCGAAAAGGCCAAAGTCGCCCCGCACAGCGCACCGATGCCGCCCGAGATTCCCATGATCGAGATCCGCGCCCAGACCCGGCGCGTGCCGAAGGCGTCGGCCGCCGCCGGATGCGTCTTCGCCAGAAGCAGCGCCATGCCCTGACGCGAGAGCCGTAGCCGAGCGACCGCGAAGCAGACGATCACCAGCATCGCCAGCGCCACGTAGTAGCGTTGCAATCCCATGCTTGCGCCCGGAATGAAGGGTGTCGCGACATAAAGGCCTTCGTAGCCTCCGGTAAGCGCGTCGAAGTTGTTGATCATCTCGGGCACGGCAAGGGCCAGCGCCAGCGTGGTCACGGCAAGATAGATGCCGTGCAGGTTTCGCGACGGCCACGCGAACAGCAGGCCAAGCGTTACGCCGAGACACAGCGCCAGCGGCACCGAGGCCCAGAGCGAAATGCCATAGCGCGTGTCCAGAACGCCGACGGAATAGGCCCCGAGCGCAGTGAAGAAGGTGTGGCCGATCGAGACTTCGCCGCCGTAGCGGACAAGCAGGGATACCGCGAGCACGCCGATGGAATTGGCAAAGCACAGGCCAAGCGTGAAGGTCCATGACCCGCCCAGAAGGTAGGGCATGAACATCAAAACGGCTACGAGGATGCCCGCGGTCACGCCGGGGGTGATACTCCCGGACAGACGGGCCATTGCGGATCGGTCGGGTGACATATGGGTCGCCTGGTCAGACACGGGAGCCTCCGACATTCTGAAGAATTCCGTTCGGGAAGATGTTCAGCGCCAGAAGGATGACCCCAAGAAGGAAGGTCGATGAGTATTCGGGCGAGACATAGAAGGTGAAGAGGTTCATCAGCACGCCGATCAGCACCCCGCCAACCAGCGCGCCGGGCAGGGACGCAAAGCCGCCGATCACCGCCGCCGCAAAGGCCTGAAGCATGAAGGTTGCCACGGTCGTGACCGAGAGGAAGGTTGTCGGCACGATCAGCAGCGCCCCGATCACCCCGAGGATCGCCGCCGTGATCCAGGCAAAGTAGTGCACCGACTTGAGGTTCAAACCGCAGACTTCGGCCGCGAATGGATTCTCGGAGATCGCGCGGAAGGCGATGCCCAGCTTGGTATAGTCGATCACGATGAACAGCGCGCCGATCGTGACGATCGCGACCGCCAGCACGGTCAGGTCGTAGCCCGTGACGAGCAGGCCCAGAACCGAGAAGGCGAACCGCGGGATCGGCAGGTCAAGCGCCACGATATCCGCGCCGAACATCAGCAGGGTCACGCCCTGCGCGATCAGGCCGAAGCCAAGCGTGGCGATTGTCGAGGTCAGGTCGCTTTCGAACACGAGGGGTGAAATGATCGAATAGATCAGGAAGGCAATCGCCACGGCGGCGAGCATGGCGACCAGCACCGCCGCGCCCCATGACAGCGACATGAGTACGCCGGACGACAGACCGTAGACAAGAAATGCCGTCAAACCCGCCACGTTGCCGTGGCTGAAGTTCACGACCTTGGAGCATTTGAAGATCATCACCAGCCCGAGCGCCCCAAGCGCGTAGAGGCAACCGGTGATCATGCCCGACCACATCAAAGGAAAGAGGTCGTAGATGAGACTGTCCCAAAAAGTCATTAGGTCCCCCCGAAAGTTCCGTTTTCGACTAGCTGGATGACGGCAGGAAAATAGCGGCCTCCCAATCCGTTCTCGACCGCGGCCTGATAGTAGGCGCGCGCCTCGGCGGCGGCGGGCAGGGGAGTCGCTGTCTCCTGCGCAAGATCAAAGACATAAGAGATGTCCTTGAGAACGTATTCAGGCGGGAAGGATTTGTCGGGGAAGTCGCGCGGCGCCATGGCCTTGCGCCCGTGATTGCGCAGCACGAAACTGTCACCCGATCCCTTGGACACCGCGTCCAATAGCGTATCGGCACTCACACCGGCCCGCTCACCCAGCACGATCATTTCGGCCAGTGCCACGGTATTGGCAAACACCAGCATGTTGTTGACCAGCTTGAGCACCTGGCCCGCCCCGACATCGCCGCCATGCGTGACGTCGGAGGCCATGTAATCAAGGATAGGTTTGATGCGGTCGTAGACCTCTGGCGCGGCGCCGACCATAATGCTCAGCTTGCCCTGCTGTGCCGCCTCGCGGGTGCGCGCGACGGGGCAGTCCGCAAAGTCGATCCCGTGATCATCAAGAAGCTGACCGGCCTTTCGGGCATCCGCGACGGTCGTTGTCGACAGGTCGACCACGACCGTTCCCGATCCGGCGGCCCTGGTGATGGCGTCAGCCACTTTCAGAACTTGCGGGCCACCCGGCAGCGACAGGCAAACGATGTCTGCCGCGGCCGCCAGGGCCTCGATGCTGCCCATGCGTTCGACCTTGGTATCCTCAAGCGCGGCAAGCGCCTCTTCGGACAGGTCAAAGCAAAGCACGCGGCCGGGATGTTTGGTCGCGATGTTGCGACACATCGGTCCGCCCATCACACCCAGACCGATGAATCCGATAACGTTTGTACTGGTCATTGCCTCAATCCATCAACATGCCGCCGTTCACGTCGAGAACGGTTCCGGTGATCCAGTTGGAGGCGGGCGAGGCGAGGAAGAGGATCGCCTGGGCGATGTCTTCGGGCTGACCGTATCGACCCAGCGGCACGTTGCCGTTTGCGGAGGGCGCGGCGCGCTGCGTCACGGTTTCCCACATCGGGGTTTCAACAGGGCCGGGGGCGATCACGCTGGCATAGATGCCTTTGTCGGCTCCGTTCTTGGCGACCCATTTCATCAACCCATGCACCGCCGATTTTGCCGCGACATAGGACGGCCCGGAGGCGACGCCGCCGATCTTTGATGCGATGGAGCCGAGGGCGACGATCTTGCCCATGCCTTGCTCGGCCATCAGGGGAAAAATCTCGCGCACCGGATTCACGACGCCCATCAGGTTCACATCCAGGATCGACTGCCATTCGTCATCCGTGGAGTCGACGAGGTGCTTGTGAGAGATCGTCCCTGCACAGAGGATCAGGGCGTCGATCGCGCCGTGCTGTGCCTTGGTTTCGGCAATGATCGCCTTTGTTTCCTCGCGCGATGTCACGTCGTAGCGGCGGTAAGAGATCGAATTTGACTCGAATTGCGCGCTGTCAGCGATGTCTGTCGCGATGACCGTCGCGCCGGCATCGGCCAGGGCGAGCGTTGTCGCGCGGCCGATACCGCCTGCGGCGCCGGTCACGATTGCGACCTTGCCGTCCAGACGTGCAGGCCCACTAACTGGGATAAATGACATGGGTCCCCCCGGAGGTGTCTTGATTGCAAAGGCCCGCCGACGGATGCGTCGGCGGGCAGCGGGCCGGATTACTGGCCCATCGACGCGTCGAACGCGACAGACGGATAGGTCTGGAAGTCCCGCACCAGAACGAATTCGCCGTCCTTGTACTGGATGATGCCTTCCTGCCGGGTGCCGCGGTGGTCGCCTTCAACAAAGGTCACACCCCGTGCGCCGCCGACGGCCGCGTCTTCCATGGTGTTCATCACGGCGACCATATTTTCGCGCGTGATCTCCTTGCCGCTGTCGAGCAGCATCTGGAACCCCTTGTGGAACAGCGCCGCGTTGCTCCAGCCGTTCAGGCCCAGAACGCCAACGGGATCTTTCGGGTAATATTTGGCAACCGCTTCCCGATAGGCCACGATCTCGGGTTCGTCACTTGCCACAGGCAGCAGCCAGGACGAGAAATAGACGCCTTCAAGCAGGTCGCCGGTCAGCTTCAGTGTCGACGGGTCAGCGGTGAAGAACGGACCAAACCACGCGACATCGACGCCCTGCAGATCTGCGGCCTTCAGCGCTGCCGCAAGATTGGCGTTCGATCCGTAAAGGATAACCGTCTCGGCGCCAGAATTCTGGATGCGGCGGATATGTGCGCTGAAGCTTGTCGTCTTCACGTCGAACGGGATGGATTCGACGGGCTCCATTCCAAGGTCGGACATCACCAGGTCGAATCCGCGCTTGGCGGATTTGCCCAGTTCGTCATTTTCCCACAGCAGGGCGATTTTTGTATGTCCAAGGCCGTTGGCTGCATATTCCGCCGACGCCCCTGCAGACCAACCATAGTCGGGCAGAAGCGGAAACACCGAAGGCTCGACGAAGAACTGGCTTGCGCCGCCGACAGGTCCGATGATCGGAACGCCCGCTTCGTTGGCGTAGGGGATCACCGCGACATTGGTTGCCGTGCCAAGCGGCGCGGCAAGAGCGAAGATCTTGTCGTCCTCGACCAGAGACCTTGCGACGGCGACGCTGCGCGCGGGGTCATAGCCATCGTCCTTGGTGATGAAATTGAACGTCCACCCATCGACCTCGCCGGATTCGTTCAGCATCTTGAAATATGCTTCCGAAGCGTGGGTGAGGGTGGCGTAAAAGGGCACAGGGCCCGTGATCGGCGTAAAAGCCCCGATCGTGATGACCTTGTTTTCCAGATCGACGCCCGTTTCCGCATGGGTCTGCGTCGCGGCAAAAGGCGCGATCAAGAAGGCGGCTGTCGCGACGCCCTTCCAGATACCGTCTAGCATGAGTTCTCCTCCCTGGAGCATTGTCTTTGTCGTTTGTATTCCCGGCCGGCCACTCGCCGACTGCCGCATGATGCATTACCAATGCTAAGTGTCAACAATTTACATTTTACACTAGCCGGGCTACTCTTTAATCGGCTACCTCCTGCATCAGCGCCATACCGATTGCATCAAATAATGCATTATGCATTGCAAGGATGGCAAGAAAAATTGCACAAAGCGGATGAAA
Source organism: Arenibacterium halophilum (assembly GCF_005938225.1). Lineage (GTDB taxonomy): Bacteria > Pseudomonadota > Alphaproteobacteria > Rhodobacterales > Rhodobacteraceae > Arenibacterium > Arenibacterium halophilum. The sequence goes on along the minus strand of NZ_VCPC01000006.1, from coordinate 88,970 downwards.
TGGCTGATCTTGGGTCGTCTATGACGGAGAATAATGCATGAAAATCGGAGTTTTGGCGGGAAAAACGGTGGTCGAACTTGGCAGTATGATCGCGGCCCCCTTCGCCGCTCACCTGTTGAATCAACTCGGCGCCGAGGTCATCAAGATCGAACCGCCCGCGGGTGAAACCACCCGAAAACTTGTACGCGGCGGCCCGAGCGGCAGCTACATCGCCTTTAACCGGGGCAAACGCAGCCTGTGCCTCGACATGACATCAAAGCAGGGCCAGGCCGCCTTTCGAAAGCTGCTGGCCCGCGCGGATATCGTGCTGCACAACCTGTCGCCCAGTGCCGCCCGCAAGCTGGGTGTGACCTTCGACGCCTGCAATGACATCAATCCGAACATCATTTTCTGCCACATCAAGGGCTATGGCGCCGGACCGCTGGCAGAGCAGGTCGCCTCGAATCCAATCGCCGAAGCGGCGACGGGCGTCATGTACTACAACCGCCCGGATGGTCGGCCCGCGCGTCTGGGTCCGTCCTACCACGACCAGTTCGCCGGCTGTTACGCGGCCATAGCGATTCTCTCGGCGCTTATGTCGGACCGATCTGACGAGCGGCGGAATATCGAAATCGGGCTTTACGAGACGGGCTTGCATATCGCGGCTCGCGATCTTCTGGGGGTCCAGCTGAAATCGCAGCTGCTTGGTCGGCCAGAGCAGGAGCCCTCTGCCGAGTTTTCGATCCCGGGCTATGGCGCATACGAAACCCGCGACGGTCGCTGGATTTATCTGGTGATGCTGACGGACGACCACTGGCGCAAGTTCTGCGCAGCATTGGATATTGCGGAAGATCCCGATTTGGCGACCTTGCGCCAACGCCGTGCGCAAAGGCCCGAGGTCGAACACATAGTCGCGCGCGCGATTGCCGAGTGCGACTTCGATCAGGCCATTGCGCGCCTTGAGTCACGCGGGGTCGGTCATACCGAAGTTCTGCCGCTGGATCGCGTTCTGGAAACGCCGCAGGCGCAGGCAGGCGACAAGGTGACTGACTTCGGATTCGCCGGGTATGAATTCCAGACTCCCGAGCTCCCGCTTGGCCCCTTGCTGGGAGATGTTTCAGACTCCCTGCCGCCTCCGCTGCTTGGGGAACACACTGCCCAGATCCTGCGGGACATCGGCTATTCCGATGCCGAGGCCGCCGATCTTGTCGGATCGGGCGCTGCGGTTGTTGCAGATCCCGATCGCGCCCTGTGGGCAAAGCCAAAGACCCGGGCAGAAGCTCCCGGCTAGATACTGTCAACAGTTGACATTGATTCGCTGCAGGGTAAGACTGGCTCCACTCAGGACAGGACAACTGAAATGGCTGAAGCAGTCTTACATCACGGGCGAAGCAGCGATCCGGCCGAGCGGCGCAGGATTTTCCGTGCGCAGGTGGCAAAGCGGAATGCCGCTCTTCTGCCGGGCGCGGCCAACGCCCTGACCGCGCGGATCATCGAAGACTTGGGGTTCGGCGCGGTTTACCTGACAGGCGCGGGGCTGACGAATACAACACTTGGCCTTCCCGATCTCGGGCTGGTCACGGCCTCTGATCTTGTCGATGCCACGTCCCGCATCTCGGATGTGTGTGAACTGCCGTTGCTGGTGGATATGGATACCGGTTTCGGCAATGCGCTCAACGCCTATCACACGGTGCGGCGGCTGGAGAGGGCAGGCGCGGCGGCGATCCAGATCGAGGATCAGGTTTTTCCCAAGAAGTGCGGTCATTTCGCCGGCAAGGGCGTGGTCCCCCTGGGCGAGATGCTTGGCAAGCTCAAAGCCTGCCTTGATGCCAGACAGGACGAAAACACGCTGATTGTCGCCCGCACCGATGCGCGCGCGGTTCAGGGGTTCGATGCGGCGCTGGACCGGGCGCAACAGATGATAGAGACTGGCGCCGACGTGATTTTTGTCGAAGCACCGGAAACGCGCGAGGAGATCCTCAAGATCGCCGAACTGCCGGCGCCTCAGATCATCAACCTCGTGATCGGAGGCAAGACACCGATGCTTGACTACGCCGAACTCAAGACCGCCGGGTTCGCTTTCGCGCTCTATGCCAATGCGGCGCTTCAGGCGTCGGTCCTGGCCATGCAGCAGGTGCTGGGCTCGCTCGCCGAACATGGGTCACTGGCGCAGGTGTCAGATCGGTTGGCCAGTTTCTCGGAACGGCAGCGCCTGGTCGGCAAGCCACAGCTTGATACGCTTTCGGCGCGCTACGAAGGTTCCTGATCCAACATGACTCTCCGCGACCTGCCTGCAGCCTTCTGGCGCGGCGGCACCTCCAAGGCGGTGGTGTTCCGGATCGAAGATCTGCCGCCGGATCGCACGGATTGGAATGCGATCCTGCTCGCCGTCATGGGCTCGCCCGATCCGAATGGTCGTCAGCTTGACGGCATGGGGGGCGGGCTGTCGTCACTCTCCAAGGTGTGCGTGATCGGCCCGCCAACGCGCGCGGATGCGGATGTCGATTTCACCTTCGCGCAGGTTCCGGTCGGGCCGGGCCCGGTCGATTACGGCGGCAACTGCGGCAACATGATTTCCGCCATGGGCCCGGCAGCGCTGGACCTTGGGTATGTCGTCGGCCCGTCAGATGGCATGGCGCACGTCCGGATCCACAATACCAACACGTCCAAAGTCATCGTCAGCCACTTCCCGGTGCGCAATGGACTCCTGGAGACCAAAGGCGATCTCTCGATCGACGGTGTCGCCGGGTCTGCGGCGCCCGTTCGCCTGGAGTTCCTTGAACCCGGCGGCGCCAAAACCGGGAAATTGCTTCCCACCGGGTCGCCGATGAACCCGCTTGAAATCAACGGCCGCACGATCCATGCCAGCCTTGTCGATGCCGCCAATCCCTGCGTCTTTGTCGCGGCCAGTGACCTTGGGCTGACCGGGGCAGAACATCCTGACACCCTGGCCAAGACGTCGCGTTTTCTCGAAACGATGGAGGCGCTGCGTTGCGCCGGGTCCGTGCGCATGGGGCTCACTGCAGACATGAGATCCGCCGCCGCCATGCCCAGCCTCCCCAAGGTCGCCATCGTCGCCCCGCCAACAGATGCCACCCTGCTGTCGGGTGCGATCTTGCGGGCGTCAGATGTGTCGATCATGGTCCGCATGCTGTCGATGGAACAACCGCATCGCGCGGTGCCCATCACGGGGTCGATCTGCCTTGCTATTGCAGCACGGCTGCCCGGCACGATCCCTGCGGCGCTGTGCGCGGCGCACGACGGCCCTCTCTCCATCTCGCACCCCTCGGGGAGCACGCTTGTAGACGCCCGGATCACTGGAACCGACGACAGGCCCCATGCCGTCAGCGGAAGTGTCTACCGTACCGCGCGCAAGCTCTTCTCGGGTCTGGTCCACTATCGCACGTGAAAAACCCCGGCCGGTCGACCGGGGCCCTGCTTTCATTATTCCGAAAATACTCCTGCCAGAGGCAAGGCCCGCCTCTGGCGGGCCTCGTACATTATTCCGCCGGCTCGGCCACTTTCGCCGATGCGCCAACATATCCCGCGGCACTTTCGCCCGCCAGCTTGCCAAAGACCGAGCCCGACATCAGGCCGGTGCCACCGGGGTAATTTTCGTAGAACAGCCCGCCAACCAGTTCGCCCGCCGCATACAGGCCGGGGATCGACTGGTCCGTCATGTCCTGCACCTCGCCCTTGGTGTTGATCTGCAACCCTCCAAAGGTAAACGTGATGCCCGTGGTGCAGACATAGGCCTCGTAGGGGCCCTGGTTGATCGGCAACGCCCAGTTCGTCTTTTCTACTGCCAGCCCCTTGGTCGTAACCCCGTCAAGGATCGAGGGGTTGTACTCACCGCCCTGGCAGGCGTCGTTATACGCCTGCACAGTCTTGGCCAGCTTGGCTGGATCAAGGTCAAGCTGCTCTGCCAGCCCTTCGATCGTGTCGGAGGTCGCCTTCGTCACTTCCTTGATCCGATATTCGTCGCGCAGCCGGTGGATCGTCTGCTGGTCGAAGATCTGGATCGCGGTGCGGTTCGGCTGCGCCATGATCTCGCGCCCGTATTTCGCGTAGGTCAGGTTGCGATAATCGGCCCCTTCGTCGACGAAGCGCTCGCAGTCGGTGTTGACCATGATGCCAAGCGGGTAGGAGTGTTTCTGGAAGTTGTCCAGAACCCACCTGTCGCCATAGGGCGGGGCCGAGATATCCCATTCGCAGGCATGGCAGGACGACCAGTTGCCATAGGGTTTCGCGCCGATGTCCAGCGCGGCCTGAATGCCTTCGCCCATATTGTGACGTGTTCCGCGGACGCGGCAGAGATCCCAGCCGACACCAAGGTAGCGCACCCGCCACTGCTGGTTGGATTCAAATCCGCCACAGGCAAGGATCACGGCCTTGCCCCTGATCTCGCCATAGCCGTTCTTGGTGCGGACCTTGACGCCGGTCACCGTGCGGTCTTGCGACTGCAGCAGCCCGATGGCCGCCGTGCCATAGCGGATTTCGATGCCCAGCTTTTCCGCCCGGGCGATTTCCGCCTCGACCAGCCCCGCGCCACCTCCGACAGCTTCGATATTCACGCCGCCATAGAAATGGTGTTTGCCGTCCACAAGATAGGACTGGCGTCCGAACATCGGAACGAACCGGATGGAATGGCTGCGCAGCCAGCCCATGGTCATGCGCGACCGGTCGACCAGCAGCTGGGCAAGATCCTCGTCCGTCTGGTAACGGGTGACTTCGCGCATCTGGTCCATGAAAAATTCACGGCTGTGCGGCGGCAGGATGATCTGGTTGCGCTCTTCCTCGCTGAGGTCGGTCAGGATGTCCTCGGTCACATCCTCAAGCCCCTCATGCGCGAACCGGAAGCCGCCGGCCGTGAAATAGGAATTGCCGCCTCGCTCTTCTTCCGGGGCGCGTTCCAGCACCAGCGTCCTGGCTCCGTTCTCATGTGCGGACAGCGCCGCGCAGAGGGCTGCATTCCCGGCCCCGACAACAATTACGTCATAATCGCTCAAGATATCACTCCCTTTGTGGCCGCGGCGCGGCATCAATCTCGTTGCAGCTTTCGTAAGGTGTTGACAGTTGACAGTCAAGGCGGATCAGGCCAAATGTTGCAGGCGTCGCCGGAACTGACCGGTGCACGTGTCGAAGAAAGGAGCATTGCGGTGCGGCACTATGGATTGTTTATTGGCGGTGACTGGACCAAGCCCGGGCAGGGGGCCGAGTTCGACGCGATCAACCCGTTTACTGGCGAAGCCTGGGCAAGCCTGCGCGAAGCCAGTCCCGACGAAGTCGGTGATGCCGTTGCAGCCGCCGCAGCCGCGCAGCCCGGATGGGCCGCCACGAATGGCGCGACGCGGGCACAAATCCTGAACCGGATCGCCGACGTGATCACCGCACATGCCGATGACATGGCGGTGTTCGAATCGACCGACAATGGCAAGGTCATACGGGAAACCAGCTCTCAGATGCTGTTCGCCGCGCGGCTTTTCCGGTTCTACGCCGGTTATGCCGACAAACTTTTCGGAAGCACCATCCCGCTCGATAACCCGACGATATTCGATTACACGACACGCGAACCCTATGGCGTTGTCGGCTTGATCACCGCCTGGAATTCTCCGATCACGCTGCTGTGCAACAAGTTGCCGGCGGCCCTGGCGGCGGGGAATACCGTCGTCGTCAAACCCTCCGAGCACGCATCCGTCTCGACGCTCGAATTCTGCAACCTTCTTGTCGAGGCGGGGTTGCCCGCGGGGGTCGTCAACGTGGTCACCGGCGGGGCAGAGACCGGTACAGCACTGGTCCGCCATCCCGCCATCGCAAAGGTCAGCTTCACCGGCTCGCCCGGCGTCGGCCGCAAGATCGCAGGTATGGCTGGCGAACTGCTGAAACCGGTGACGCTGGAACTTGGCGGGAAATCCCCCAACATCATTTTCGACGATGCCGATGCCGAAGCCGCCACGATTGGTGCCTTGGCCGGCATCTTCGGCGCCACGGGCCAGACCTGCGTGGCGGGCTCGCGGCTGTTCGTCCAGCGCGGGTTATATCAGGATATCGTGGATCGGCTGGCAACCCGTGCCAAGGCCATCCGGCTTGGCGACCCGCTGGATCCCAAATCCGAAATGGGAACGGTGGCGAACCAGCCCCAGTTCGACCGGATCATGCAGTCCATTGAAACCGCAAAGTCCGACGGAGCGCGGCTGGTGGCCGGCGGCGGACGTGCCACGGGCGAGGGTCTGGGCAAGGGCCTGTTCGTTCAGCCGACAATCTTCGCCGACGCCCGGAACGACATGGCGGTGGCGCAGACCGAAATCTTCGGCCCTGTCCTGACCATCATCCCGTTCGAGACAGAAGAGGAAGCGGTGACCATGGCCAACGACATTCCCTTCGGCCTCGCCTCGGGAATCTGGACCAAGGATATCAGCCGCGCGATGCGTCTGATCCCGCAGATGAAATCCGGCGTCGTCTGGGTGAACACCTATCGCATGGTCGCGGCGCAGGCCCCGTTCGGCGGCACCAAGGAAAGCGGCTTCGGGCGTGAACGCGGTGAAGCCGGAATTGCCGAATTCACCACCACGCGCAACGTGATGATCGACTATTCAAGCGAAGCCAGAGACCCCTTCGCGATCAAGAACTGACACGGCAACCGGACGGAATTGGGAGGACACGAGATGCGGATCAAAGGTAGCAAATTCATGGTGACCGGGGGGATCAGCCTCATCGGATCCCACGTGACGGAACAGTTGCTGGAGCAGGGCGCGACAGAGGTCATCCTGTTCGACAACTACTCGCTTGGCAGCACCGACATGATCGGACATATCCTCAAGGATGACCGGGTCCGTTTGATCCGCGGCGACATCACGCGGGTCGGCGAGTTGTATAACGCGCTCGAAGGTGTCGACGGCATCTTTGCCATCGCCGGTTTCCTGACCCTTCCCTTTGCCGCCAATCCCGAGCTGGGAATCACGGTCAACGCCCTGGGCCATGTCAACGTGCTTGAAGCCGCGCGCTATCGCGGTGTGAAAAAAGTGATCTTCTCCTCTTCCGTCGCGACCTATGGCGATCCGGAGCCGGGGCTGATCGACGAAACCCGGCCCTTCCGGTTCCACACCATGACGCCCCCGGGCGTGCTCTACGGATCGACCAAGATCATGGGCGAACAGCTTGGCCGCCTCTATTCCGACAAATACGGCGTGCAGTCGGTGTCTCTCCGCTATGCCACGGTCTATGGCGAGCGGCAGCATTACCGGGGCGTGAACGCGCTGTATATCATCGACACCTACGACAAGCTGATGCGGGGCGAGCGTCCGCGGATCCCCGGCGACGGGTCAGAGGTGCACGATTATATCCACGTGGCCGACGTTGCCCGGGCCAACCTGATGGCGATGACAAGCGAGGTGACCGCCGAGGCCTTCAACGTCGCCACCGGAACGGCCACCAATCTTAACCGCCTGTTCGAAATCATCGCGGACATCGTCGGCTCTGACCTCAAGCCAGAGTATGGTGACAGGGAAGGCGCGGTGCGCGTGACAACCTCCAGCCAGCTGGATTTCTCGATTGAAAAGATCGGTCGGATGATCGGCTGGACACCGCAGGTCTCGATCGAGGAGGGGATCGCCCGGCTGATCAAATGGCGGCAGGCACAGGGGTAAATCATGACGAAACACGACGTTGAAACCAGCATCGGCCCGTCGCAGGCGCTCGCCGATTTCGCCGCGCGGACCCGGTTCGAGGAGATTCCCGCCACAGTGCTGGATCGCGCGCTGATCCACATTCTGGATGGTTTGGGTCTGGCGGTCGCTTCAACCACCTTCCCGTTTGCCGGGCCGACCCTGTCCGCTGTGAAGGATCTGAGCGGTGGCGCCGGATGCAGTATTATCGGTCAGGGATTTCGGGCCGCCCCGCGCGACGCGGCCATGGCCAACGGGGTCCTGATCCATGGGCTGGATTACGACGATACCCATCTTCAGGCGATCGTTCACCCGACTGCGGCGGTGTTGCCCGCCGTACTGGCAGTCGCCGAAGACCGAAACCTTTCCGGCAAGGACGCGCTGACCGCCTTCTGCATCGGGATGGAGGTTTGCATTCGCCTGGGTGCGGCGGTGAAAGGCGGCTTTCATCATACCGGTTTCCATGCAACCGGGGTGCTTGCGCATTTCAGCTCCACGCTCGCCGCCGGCCGGCTGATGGGCGCCACGGCCAAAGACCACGTCAACGCCTTCGGAATTGCCGCCAGCACTGCATCGGGCGTTCAGGTGTTCCTTGAAGAAGGGGCCTGGACGAAACGGCTGCATCCGGGTTGGGCTGCGGCTGGTGGCATCACGGCTGCCACATTGGCCCGGCACGGGTTCGTCGGCCCGACCCGCGCGCTCGAAGGGCGCTTCGGCCTGTTCGACACGCACTTGCACGAACATGCAAAGGACGTCGATACCAGCTTCCTGTCCGACGGTCTGGGCGACACCTGGATGATGGCCGATACAGCGCTGAAACCCTATCCGGTCTGCCACTTCATCCACGGCGCGGCCGACGCGGCCCTGTCGCTCTACCCTCGGATAGAAGGGGCAGAGATTGCCTCGGTCGACATCGCTCTGCCTCAGGACACGCTGAAGATTGTCGCCGAACCGATCGAACACAAACGCCGCGCACGCAATGAATACGAAGCCAAGTTCAGCGCGCCCTTCGTTGTCGCATCGACGCTCCTGAAAGGCCGGTTCGGTCTGTCGGATCTGACAGACACCGCCCTTGCGGATTCGCAGGTCCAGGCCCTGGCGCAAAGGTGCAGCTGCCATGCCGATCCGCAGTCGCTGTTCCCCGAGTATTTTTCCGGGGGCGTCCGGGTCACAATGGCGGACGGTCGGGAACTGACGGCCCATGTGCCGGTCAACAGCGGCGCGGGCGATCGCAAGATGACGCTGGCAGAGACGACGGACAAGTATTTGCAGAACACCGGTCTTGCCATGCCGGACGATCAGGCGATGACGATCCGTGACCGTGTTTTGGCCATGGCGCAGGAACCCGTGACGAACCTGATGGCGGCGTTGCGCGCAGAATAAGGATCAGCCGGCGGCGGCCTCTGCCTTTTCCATGGCCAGCTGCGCATGCAGCCGCGCATTGCGAATGTGCGTCCGCATGGCCGCTTCGGATGCATCCGGATCACCCGACGCCAGCGCGTCGAGAATGGCGTGATGCTCCGCCAGTGCGGCCGTCGCCCGGCCTGACATCGTCGACGACTTGTAACGGTAAAGCCGCAGCAGGTCGTACAGATCGCCCGAAATCATCGAGATCAGATAGTCGTTCTGAGAGGCTTTCGCGATGCGGAAGTGAAAATCGAAATCGCCGCTCTGCTGGTAATAACCCTCGCCCGACAAGACCTCCTGATGAGAAGCGTGATCTCCGAGCATCGCGCGCAGTTCTTCGATTTCCACTGGAGAGATGCGTTCGGCCGCAAGACGGCAGGCCATACCTTCCAGGGCTTCTCGCACGCTCAACAGCTCTGACAGGCGCCCGGGAGAAAGCTCGACCACGCTGACCCCTATATTGGCTTTGCGCTCCAGCAGACGGCGACCTTCCAACCGACGGATCGCTTCGCGAAGGGGCCCGCGGCTTATGCCGAAATCGGCGGCAAGCACCTGCTCACGCAGCCGTTCTCCCGGCGCAAGCTCGCCGCCGATGATCGCGGCTTCCAACCGCTCGGTGACAGCATCCACAAGTGATTTCGCTTCGATTTTGGGCATGTCAGGTCTCTCGGCCTGTAGGATGAAGGACTGCTGCGCAACAGAGGCAGGTGTTGAATGTTGACACTAAACCACTGCCATGACCTCGGCAAGCATTCCCAGTCGACTGACAAATTTTGTCGACGCGGCAATCCAGCCCCATCGACTTGTAAACAGGTCACGTGACGGCCGGGCGCGTTTCCCCCGGCAGCCGAACCTCCATCCACTCGGGCAGGTAGCTTCGGCCTGCCCGCAGATCCTGGATTTGCGCCCTCAGCTTGGCCATGAACTGGTTCGCCAGTGGGGAGGCCATGCGATCTCTGGGCCGGAAGGCCGAAAAGGTGAACTCGATCGACGGGTCGAAGGGAACCGCAACCACATCCGGCCAGAAATTCTGACGCACGCCCATGGGCTCGACAATCGCCACGCCCACGCCACGTGACACAAGCGCGTTCGCTTCGGCCGAGGCAAAGACCTCGATCCGCATCTTGCGGGCAACCCGGTATTGCTCGAAGACCCCGTCGGTAATGTGCCGCATCCGCGTATCGCGCGTGAAAGAGATGAATTCCTCTCCTTCCAGATCCTTGGGCGTCAAGCGCTCGCGCGACGCCAGCGGATGATCCTTGTGCATGACGCAGACAGAGCTGACGTGGAACAGCGGTTCGATTTTCAACGATGGGTGCTGGAACTGGGTGACGGAAAAGCCGATGTCGCAATTGGCCGACAGCAGATCCGGGCCGACGTTCGAAGACATATCCATCAGCACATCCACATCCGGGTTTTCAGCGCAGAATTGCGACAGGGAATCCGCCACAAGCGTCAATCCGAGAGTCGAGCCGGTGACAATGCGAAGCTCGCCCGTCCGAAAGGTTCGCAGGTCTTCGGCGAAGCGTTCGACATCCGACAGGGACGCAAAGAGTCGCCGTACTTCGTTATACAGAAGGCGGGCTTCATCCGTGGGAATGAGGCGCCGTTTCTCTCGCAGGAACAGGGTCAGCTTCAGATCAATTTCCAGCCCGGCGAGCATCTTGCTCATCGCCGGTTGTGTCACCAGCATCCGATCGGCGGCCGCGGTGACGGTGCCGGTTTCCATGAACTGGATGAACGCCTCTAGCTGGCGATGGGTGATGCGCATGAGGGGGCCTCCTTGGGGTACCTTAATGGTGACCCGCTGGCAGGCAACGACATCTTGGCAAGCCGTCCACCGTCAGACGGCCAGAGGAGGCCAACGGTCTGCCCAAGGCATCATCGCTTCAATCGCCGCCGCGATGCCAAGCAACCGTTCTTCGCTGTGCCAAGGTCCGACGATTTGCATACCGATCGGAATGCCCGTGGACGACATGCCCACCGGCACAGACATGGCCGGATGCCCCGAGGCGTTCTGCGGCACCGTATAGGGGTACCATGCCTTGCGGAGCATCCCGTGGTTCACGCCGTCCACGATCAGCGGTTCGTCCTGTTTCTGATCGGCGGCCAGCGATGGCGTGGTGATCGTGGGCGTAATGTAGATGTCGGCTCCGTCGAACTGCCGCTCGACCTCGTGGAATATGTCGGTCCGGGCCTTCATCGATTTGGCGAGGGATTCGTACGTCAGCTCTGGGTTGGAAGTCAGCGACATCCTGGCCGTGCGATCCAGCTTGTCACCATGCGTTTCCATCAGGTGACCGAACCGGGCGTATTGATAGCCCCGCATGAAGATCAGCGCGTTGTTGATATCGTAAACCGGATTGTCGATCTGGCCGACATCCCTGGCCCCCGCGTCTGTCATCTGCTGCACCGCATTCCGCACGGCGGCTTCAACTTCGGGATCGACCCAATCGTTAACCGTGCGCATCACGACGCGGATGCGCAGCCCCTTGAGCGCTGACATCGGATCAGAGGGCAGGGCGACCGGATCGGTCGAGCTGCCAAACGACATGGGATCGCGGCGGTCGGGGCCCTTCATCGCGTTGAAGCCCAAGGCAAGGTCCGACACGGTGCGGGCCATGACACCTATCACGGTCAACGATCCGAACACGTCGGGCGTGGTTTCGTGGGGGATCGCGCTCCACGTCGGTTTCAGGCCGGTGACGCCGCAGGCCGAGGCCGGAATGCGCCCCGAGCCCGCACCGTCCGAAGACACATGGAGCGGGCCAAACCCCATCGAGGCGGCGATGCCGGACCCGCCGGACGACCCGCCGCAGCTGCGCGACAGGTCCCATGGATTGCGGCTGATACCATTGATCGGACTGTCGGTCAGAACCTTGTGCCCGAATTCCGGGGTGGCGGTTTTCGCAAACGGGATGGCTCCGGCGCGGCGCAGGCGGGCGATGGCTTCGGCGTCTTCCTCGGCGATCTGCCCTTCAAAGGCATATGATGCCATTTCCATCGGCAGGCCTTTGACTTTCAAAAGATCCTTTGCCGTGACCGGAACCCCCTGCAGGTCGCCGGGGGCTTCCCCGTTTGCCAGCGCGGCATCGCGGGCGTCAGCCTCGGCCATGGCAAGCTCGGGATCGACGTGGGCAACGCCGTTGGTGTCGGTGTCCAGCCGCTCGATACGGTCAAGAACGGCACGCATCAGGGTAGCGGCCTTGATCTCTCCGGTCTTCAGACGGGGCAGGATTTCGGTGGCGGACATACGGCACAGGTCGTCGTCGGTCATGGTCTGGTCTCCTCTTCACCAGTCATAGTGGCGCGAACGGGTCTGGGGCGCACCCCAATCGCTGGTGTCAAAGCCGCAGAAGCGCCTTCGCGTTTTCACCAAGCCATCTGTCGGCAATGTCGTCGTCGATGGGCAGGGCCCGGATCTCGTCGATGGCGCGTTTCATCGGCAGCATTGGCCAGGCGGTCCCGAACAGCATCCTGTCTTTCAGGATCGTGCGCCCGTATTGCATCAGCGGTCCATAGCCCGAATGTTCCACGCCCAGCAACTTGGGCCGCATCGCAACCAGCCCGATCGACAGGCCCGGATGGCGCCAGGCCACGGCCAGCAGCTCCTCGACCCAGGGCCAGCCCGGAGGCGAGGCGATGACCCGCAGTTCAGGGAAATCGCAAAGCACCTTGTCGAGCAGCATGGGCCGCCCGAATTCGGGCGAGGATTTGAGCGAGAAGTTCGTGCCGACATGAATATTCACGGGAATATCCAGCTCGATACACTTGGCATAAACCGGGTACATGCGCCGGTCATCAACCGAAAGCTTGTTTTCAAAACCTTGAATGTTCAGGCCCTTGAGCCCCAGCTCGTTCACCGCGAATTCCAGCTCGCGCAGCGCCGTCATGCCCTTGTTCGGATCAATACCGGCAAAGCCCAGAAATCGCCCCGGATAATCCGCGACGACTTTGGCGACCGCTTCGTTGGTGACGCGCCCCCCGAATGTGGTTTCCACATCGCGCGCCTTGATGACGGTCAGGTCGATGCCCGCGTCATCCACCGCGGCGAACCATTGTTCCAGATCCATTTCCCCGCGGTCGGCCGCCTTTTCCGCCGTGGCATAGACCCGGCGGTAGTTGGCCAGATGGGCACCGTCAGGCAGCGAAAGTTCGGGGATCGGCGGAGTGGCGCCGTAATCGATAATCATGCGTGGCTCCTATCGCCAGACCCGGTCGACGCGGTCGAAGGCTCCGACGCGCTGATCCTGCCGGTCTTTCGTCAGTTCGGTTTTTGCGACCTTGAATGATGGGGTGCGCGGCATCTCTGCGATAAATTCAAAGTACCGAGGCACCTTGAACGAAGCGAGCCGCCCCTCGGCGTAGCCCACGATCTGGTCGATCAGGGCCTCGTTGCCTTCGTGCCCATTCTGAAGTGTCATAAAGGCTTTGACCTCTTCACCGCGCATGTCGTCTGGAACGGGGACCAGCGCGACCTCTTCGATCTGGTCCATGTCGCGCAACACGCCTTCGACCTCGCGGCAGGCGATATTTTCGCCCGAGCGCCGGATCATGTCCTTCTTGCGCCCGACGATGTAATGAAAGCCACGCGCGTCTTTGCGAAACAGGTCGCCGGAATGGAACCAGCCATCTTTAAGCGCCTTCTCCGTCGCTTCCGGATTGTCGTGGTAGCCCTGAAAAATCCCGGGCCCGCGGATCAGCAATTCGCCGATTTCCCCGGTGGCCACCTCCTGCCCCGCGTCATCGACCAGACGGGTTTCGCGGTATGGAGAGGCGATGCCGCAGGTTCCGCTGCCGACCATGTCTTCGGCTTCAAGCGGCACATACATGCCCGAGCCGATTTCGGTCATGCCAAAGGCTTCGCGGGCCTGGAAACCGTATCGCGCCTCGATCTCCTTGTGGGCCGAGGCGCGGACGCCGTAGATGTTGGCCCGCTTCACGACGTTCTGTTTGTCGTGCGGGGCAGGGGGCTGTTTGCTGGCCGCTTCGGGGAACAGGCAGAACTCGATCTTGTGGTCCGCCAGCCAGCCCGAGAACCTGGTGGCGCTTTGCTTGCGTCCAACCACCAGAGTGCCCCGCTGATACATGGCCATCAAAAGCAGCCATTGCGGATCCATATAGCTGAAAGGCGTGGTCGCGAGGATCCGCTTGTACCGCCGACCGTCCCGCCACGCGTTGACCATACCCGTGGTCAGCCAATAGCGATGCGTCAGGCGGCATCCCTTGGGCAGCCCCGTCGTTCCCGATGTGTATTGCAGATTGACTAGCGTATCGCGGTCGATTTCGGGCGCGGGGCACTCGTCGGCCCGAAAGCGGGTGAATTTCTTCTGCCAGTCTGCCGTTCCGACAATCACGACCTTCACGTCAAGATTGCTGCCATCCAGAATGCCGGCCAGGTCTTCGTGGATCAGCAGCAGGCGGGCGCCAGAGTTCTCGATCTGGTAAGCCAACTCGCGCGCTGTCGAACGCGTGTTGACCGGAACCATGACGCCGCCAATCCGGGCAAGTGCCAGCCACGCCAGCGGCATGTCCGGCACGTTGGGCAACATCACCGCCACCCGGTCCCCCCGCCAGATGCCTTCGCCCGCCAGAAAGGCCCCCATCTTCTTGCTGTCGCGGCTCACCTCGGAATAGGTGGCCGATGTGCCTTCGTCGAAGAATTCCCATAAGGTGGCGTCCGGGCAAATCTGGGCCGTACCATCCAGAAGCGCCGGGATCGACTGCGGCATCGGAGCGTTTTCAATCGCGTCGTGGCGTTCTTTTTGAGTTTGCTCAGGGGTCGTCAGGGGAACGGGCGTCATCGTGAATGCGATCCAGTCTGTCTCAGTCGGAGGCGAGATTTCGCCGTGGGATGCATCCACCTAGCCAGCCCTGTCGCAGACCTGCAAATTGCGAATTGCCCGCAAATTATTCCCAGATGTTATGAACTTGGAATTTCCCAAAATTCTTTCCTTTCAGAGCCTTGGTAAAAATTGAACCGGCCCGCAAAACATGAAGTTTTGGAATGATGTCCATTTGACTTGATATTTGACTTGCCCCCCCGGTTCGGCGGCACAGTGAGCCATGTTCGACGCTTTCCATAGCCTTGCCAACCAAGACCGGAGCAACCGATTGCCCCTGACATCCTCTTCTGACCAGCCGATCCTGCAGATCGATTCCGTCACCAAATCCTTTGACGGTACGATCGCCGTGAACGACGTGACACTTGATGTTGTCGAAGGGGAATTCGTAACGCTTCTGGGCCCCTCGGGCTGTGGCAAGTCGACCTTGCTGCGCATGCTGGCCGGGTTTGAAACCCCGACCTCGGGCCGGATCCTGATGCGGGGCAGGGACATGTCCAGGCTGCCCGCCTATGACCGGGACATCGGCCTTGTATTCCAGAACCTTGCGCTGTTTCCGCATCTGAACGTCTACGACAACGTGGCCTTTGGCCTGCGCGCCCGCAAAAGGACCGAAGGTCTGGACAGCAAAGTCCGCGATGTCCTGTCGCTGGTCGGGTTGGACGGGTTCGAAAAACGCCGCACGGGCCAGATTTCGGGCGGGCAAAGGCAACGCGTCGCCCTTGCCCGGTCGTTGGTGACCTCGCCAGACGTCCTGCTGCTGGACGAGCCATTGTCGGCGCTGGATTTGAAACTGCGGCGGCAGCTTCAGGTCGAGTTGAAGCGCATTCAGCGCGAAACCGGCATCACCTTTATTTTTGTGACCCACGATCAGGAAGAGGCGCTGTCGATGTCCGACCGGATCGCCGTGATGCAAGCCGGTCAGGTCGAGCAGTTTAGCACCGCAGTTGAAACCTATCACCACCCGCGCACCCGTTTCGTCGCGCAGTTCGTTGGAGAAACCAACCTGCTTGAGGGTCAGGTGACGGCAAAATCCGGCGGCGATGTCACGCTGCGTGTTGTGGGCGTCGATCAGCCGATGACTCTGCCGGCACCGGCCGATCTTTCGGCAAATACTGGTGACACCGTCGCCATATCCATCCGACCGGAACACATGCGCGTCGGTCCGTCCGAATGCCCGGCCCTGACTGGCACGGTGGTGTCGCACAGCTTTTCCGGCGCCACGGTGACCTATGCGCTGGACAGCGCCGCCGGTCCGATGCTGGCGCAGACGCCCTTCCAGACCGGGCAGGGGCATCCCTTTGCACCGGGCCATCAGGTTCGGCTCAGCTGGCCGATCGCAAATGTAACGGTGATCCCGGCTTAACCGGGGCGAAGAAACCCAATCAGGAGGATTAGAGATGAAGTTTACAAGACGTCAGGCAATTGCCGGCGCCCTGGGCGCAACGACAGCGCTTTCGCTGCCAGGCGGAGTTTTCGCGCAATCAGGACAGATCCTGCATGCCTCTTGGGGTGGCGGCGTCGGGGACACCTGGACCAAGGCCTTCGCCGAACCCTATACGGCGGACACCGGAACCGATGTGCGCATCGTCGAACTGCCCAATCCCGAAGCGCAGTTCCGGGCACAGGCGGGCAACCCGCAGTATCACACCGGGATCGGCACTTTCGTACAGGGTGTGAACATGATGCGGGATGACATGCTGGAGACCTTCAGCATCGACGAAATCCCGAACATGAAGAACATCGATGAAAAGTTCTGGCTGAAAACCGAAGACGGCCGCATCGCCGGGGTCACGCCATATTTCGCCTATTATGGCATCGCGGTGAACACCAACGAAGCGTCGGTCGATGATTTCCAGACGTGGAAATCCGTCGCCGATCCGAAATGGGAAGGCCGGTTGGGCATGACCCGGCCGATCTATCTTTCGACATATGACCTGACCATCCTGTCCAAGACGGCAGGTGGCGACGAATACAACACCGGCGGTGGGATGGACCTGCTGAAGGGCATGGCGAAGAACGTGCTGAACGTGTCCAACTCTCTGGCGCAGCAGAACACCATGCTGGAGCGTGGCGAAGTGGCCGCGATGCCCTTCTATTCGGTGCGCGTCTGGTCACTGAACGAAGCGGGCGTGGATTACGTCAAGATCGTCATCCCCGAGGAAGGTGCCCTGTTGCTGCCCTACGCGATCTTTGCGCCCAAAGGCGTGAAAGACCGCGAGATGGTCGCGGAATGGCTGAACTATATCGCGTCGGCCGCGCCGCAGGAACGCGGCATGGCGGCGTCGGGCTATATCCCGGCAAACGATCAGGCCGAGGCGACCGATGATATCCGCGCCAAGCTGGGCATGGGATATCAGGAACTGCGCGCGAAGCTCTATCAGCCCGACTGGGGCTATATCGCGGAACACCAGAAAGACACGGTTGCCGCCATCGACCAGATGCTGGCCGAACTCTGATCCTCCCCGGACCGGGTCAGCCGGTCGTCTGTCCCTGCCAGTGCCCCGGGGCATTGGCAGGGCTTTTTACCAAACCGGAGCCGCATTTCGTGCCCAGATCCCTTCGTATATCCCTGTTGCTCTTGCCGTCCGGGCTTTTGATGGCTGTCTTCGTTTATGGCCTGATCCGGCTGATCGGGTCTTCGCTGATTGTCGATGGCACGCTGGATTTCACGTATTACGAAGCGATCTTCAGCCGCTCGGATTATGTCGCGATGCTGGGCCGCACGTTGCGGATTGCCGCGATGACCACGTTCTTCAGCCTGCTGCTGGGGTTCCCCACCGCCTATTACGTGGCGCGCTACAGGGGCAACCGGAACATCCTGCTGCTTCTCATCATCTTTCCGTGGCTCGTGTCGATTGTCGTGCGCAGCTATGGCTGGGTGGTGATCCTTGGCCCGCGCGGTCTGATCAACGGGGTTCTGACCTGGACAGGCGTGGTCGAACGGCCATTGAAGCTGATGTACAACGATTTCGGCGTGATCCTTGGGCTGGTGCATGTGCTGCTGCCCTTCATGATCATCGCGATCCTGTCGGTTCTGATGCAAATCCCCCGCACGCTGGAAGAGGCTTCGATGAGCCTTGGGGGGCGTCCCGCCCACAGCTTTCGCACCGTGCTTTTGCCCCTGGCGATGCCCGGCGTTCTGACAGGGATTACGCTGGTCTACCTGATGGCGACCGGCGCGATCGTGACCCCGCTGCTGCTTGGCGGTCTGGGCGACACCATGCTGGGGACCGAGATTTTCCAGGAAGTCATGCATTTCTTTGACTACCCCAAGGCCGCCGCGCTGGCGACGGTTCTGCTGGTCACCGCA
This sequence comes from Arenibacterium halophilum, assembly GCF_005938225.1. Classification (GTDB taxonomy): domain Bacteria; phylum Pseudomonadota; class Alphaproteobacteria; order Rhodobacterales; family Rhodobacteraceae; genus Arenibacterium; species Arenibacterium halophilum. The sequence continues at coordinate 70,764 of NZ_VCPC01000006.1, read as the reverse complement.
TTGGCCGTCGTGCTGCCGATCCAGCTTCTGGAACGCTGGCTGAGCGCGCGCCTGTCCGACGGAGGTGCCCTGTGATGTCCCGGTATATCGCGCTCGCCGTCCTGCTGTTCCTGCCGCTGCCCATCGTGATCGTCGTCTTGTCGTCCTTCACCTCGGCCGGGTATCTGTCATTCCCGATCAAGGGTGTGTCTCTCAAGTGGTACGCCGAATTCCTGGGATCTGCCGATTGGCTGAAGGTGCTTGGCACCTCGGCACTTCTGGCGCTGATCGGGGCGTTTGTCAGCACCGCCGCATCCTTTGCCGCCGCATGGGCCGTGGTGCGCCACAAGATGCGATTTGGGACGGCCTACGAAACCATCCTGCTGACCCCGCTCATTTTTCCGCACGCCGCGATCGGGGTCATCATGATCGTGACTTTGTCGGGGCTGGGCTGGTTGGGCACCTTTACCGGGCTGGTTCTGGTGCACTGCATCCTGACGATCCCCTATGCCTACCGCCCTGTCGTGGCGGCCCTGCGCAAAGCCGATCCGGCGCTGGAGGAAGCCGCCGCCAGCCTGGGGTCGCGCCCGTGGAGAACCTTCTGGCAGGTGTCGCTTCCAGCGGTCCGACCGGGGCTTGTAACTTCACTCCTGTTCAGCTTCATCATTTCCTTTGACGAGGTGACGGTGACCATGTTCCTTGTCGGGCCCTTCGTCATGACCCTGCCGGTACAGGTCTTTTCCGAAGTACTGGAAAGCGCCAGCCCGATCATCGCGGCGGTGTCTGCGGCCCTGGTCCTGTTCACGTCACTGATGGTCTTCATTCTCGACAAGGTCGTCGGCATCCAGTTCTTCGTGGAGCGTGACTGATGAGCCTGATCCTGACCCCATATTGGTGGGAAGACGCCCCGCCGCGTCGGTTTGGAAACAACCCCCCCGCACGCACGGATGTGGTGATCGTGGGCGGTGGGTTCACCGGGTTGAACGCGGCCATCGCCTTGCGCGACGCCGGAACCGAAGCGGTGGTTGTAGAAGCCGAGGATTTCGGCTTTGGCGCCAGCAGCCGCAATGCCGGCCATGTCTCCAGCGGAGTGAACCTTGGCAAGTCGGCGTCGGCGTCGAACGTCCGGTCGCCGCTGGAACAAAGCCTGCCCGAAGGCGTCTTTGACCAGCTCAAGAGCGAAGCGGCGGCCTCGTTCGATTTCGTGGAACGGCGCACCGCTGAATTGCCGGACGCGGCGCTGTATCGTCGATCCGGGCGGGTCGTCTGCGCAACCCTGCCGGGGCATTTCGAAACGATGAAAGTCAAAGCGGTCAAGATGCGCCGCGACGGGGTGCAGCTTTTCGACCGCGACCAACAGCACAAGGTGATCGGGACCGACCTTTATCACGGCGCCATGACGATTGACCGCGCCGGACAGCTTCATCCGGGACGCTATGTCCAGGGGCTGGTCGATATGGCGGCGCAGCGCGGCGCGGTCCTGTGCGACAACACCCGTGTAACCGGCATTGAACGCGAGGCTTTGGGCTGGAAGGTGACGACCACGGGCGCGACGATCCGTTGCGGCAAGGTTCTGATCGCGACCAACGGCTATTCCGACAGGCTGAATCCGTGGGTGCGGCGCCGGGTCATTCCGGCGGCCAGCTATATCGTCGTAACGGACGAGCTGCCCGAGGGGCTGATCGACACGCTGCTGCCCGACGGACGGACAGCCGTGGATAGCCGCCGGTTGCTAAGCTATTTCCGGCCCACGCCGGATCGCAAACGTATCCTCTTTGGTGGGCGCGCCAGCCTGCGCATCCGTGACGCCGCCGAGTTGGCCGATGAACTTGCGGCCCGGCTGCACAGCGTTTTCCCGGAAACCAAAGGCGTTCCCATCCGCTATGCCTGGTCGGGGCAGATTGCCTTTACCTTCGATCTGCTGCCGCACCTGGGCGAACGCAACGGCATTGTCTATGCGCTTGGCTGCAACGGATCCGGGGTTGCGATGCAAAGCTACCTTGGCCACATGGCCGGGCAGGCCATCGCCGGAAAAGAGCAATCGGCCTTCTGGAATCTGAAGTTCCCGACCGTGCCGTTCTATCGCGAAAAGGCGTGGTTCCTGCCTGCCATGACCGGCTGGTACAGATTGCGCGACCGCATCGAACAGGTCACCGGTCGCTAAGCGTCCAACTCCGGATCTGTCGTGAAACACCCGGTGCAGGCAAAGGGCAGCGCATCACTGTGCCGCAAAGGGCCGCCCGTGAGCTGGCCAGGGCAACACAGAGTTGCCCTGGCACGTCCTCAACTCGATTGACGTTGCACGAAGAAGCTGAGCCCGGCCACACGTTCCAGCAGCAGAATCGCGATGAAGGTGATGATCACCGAGAGGGTCGAAATCGCGGCCAGCACGGGCGAGGCGTCATCCTGGATGAAGGTGAAGATCTGTACTGGCAGGGTCGTGATCTCTGGCCCGATCAGGAACATCGTCACGGTGACCTCGTCAAACGAGATGATGCCCGTGAACAGAAGCGACGTCAGGATGCCCGAGCGACAGATCGGAAGGATGATGTCCCAAAGGGCGCGCAGTTCGGATGCTCCCATCACTTCGGCCGCGCGGATCAGATCGGGATCAACCGATTTCAGCGCGACATGGATAGGACGGTAGGAAAAGGGGATCGTCACCATCAGATGGGCCAGAATGATCGCGATCGGCGTACCAACAACCCCCATCGAGGCCATCAGCGCCACCGCGGCCACACCCATCGACGCATGCGGAAAGAACAGTGGCGAAAAGATCGCCAGCTCCAGCCAGCCGGAAATTTTCGGCGCGTACCGCAGGGTGAAATAGGCCGCCAGAAAGCTGATCGCGGTGATCAGAACCGCGACCACCGCCGCAATCCAGAGCGAGGTCAGAACCGCCCGCCCCCATCGCGGATCGGTGAAGGCTTCGACATACCAGCGCAAAGACCAGCTTTCCGGCGGGAACTGGATATAGCCCGATCCATTGAACGAGGCACCGAAGACGATGAAGATCGGCGCAGGAAGAAACAGCAGCAGCGCAATGCCAAGCATCTTCATCGTGGGGGTCATCTTGCGCATGGTTTACTCCTGCCCGCGCAGCGCGCGGCGTTCGATGAATTTCAGGATCACGAGGGACACAAAGCTGAGCGACAGCAGACAGATCGACCAGGCGGCTGCCTTGGACATGTTGAACGTCGCCATGACCTCTTGATAAATCTGCGAGCCCACGAATTTTTCGGTGATCCCGCCCAGCAACAGCGGCGTCACGATTGCGCCGACGCAGGCGAGGTAGATCACCATGAGCGAGGTGAAAACGCCCGGTAGCGACAGCGGAAAGACGATCGTCTTGAACGTCTGCCAGCGGCCGGCCCCCAGCACGCGCGAGGCTTCCTCAAGGTTTTCTTCGATCGACAGAAGCGACGCAAGGATCGAGATCACCGCGAAGGGGATCAGAACGTGGGTCAGGCCGATGATGATCCCGGTATCGTTGAACATCAGCTTCAAGGGCGTGTCGATCACGCCGACCCAGCCCAGAAAGGCATTCACGAACCCTTTCGGCCCCAGAAGGATGATCCAGCCATAGGTCCGCACCACCAGGCTGACAAGCCACGGCACAAGCACGACGATCAGCAGCATGTTGCGATGCTTTTCCGATCGCCAGAGCAGCAGCGCAATCGGGTAGGCCAGCAGGACGGCCAGAAGCGCCACGATGATCGAGGTGATGACGGTGCGATAGAAAACAACGTGGTAATCCGGTCTGGCCAGTATCTGTTCGAAATACTTCAGGGAAAACCCGCCGCGGTCCACGAAGGCGTTGGAAAACAGCATGATGACCGAGGTGAAGAACAGCCCCAGCACGATCAGCGCCGGCAGCAGCATCAAGCCTTTCGCCAGCGTTGGTTTTTCGCCCGTGTTCATGCCTGATCTCCGAAGGCGGTTGCCAGATCGGCGGTCAGGGGGGCGAAGACGCGGGCGGCGTCGGCCGCAAAGGCGATACGCACGGATGCGCCCGACGGCAGGGGGCCAAGCGCGTCGGTCATCTGGACCGAGGTCATGCGCGTTCCCTGGGCTTCAAGCGTCACACGAGTCAGGGGGCCGATCACCAGCGTATCGACAACGCGGGCATCGGCGCTGACCATGCCGGGCGCGACGGGTGCCGCGGGATCCGCAATCGCGATTTTTTCCGGGCGCAGGCAGATCGTGACCTTGTCGCCAGCGACAGGGTCCAATCTCCGCGCCACGCTTGTCGGAAGCTCGAATGACCCGGCGCCGGTTTCAACAGCCAGGTTCTGGCCGACCGAGAGAACCTTGCCGGGCAGCTCGTTCACCTCGCCGATGAACTTTGACACGAACAAGTTCTGCGGGTCCGAATAAATGTCCTGCGGAGTACCGACCTGTTGCACGTGGCCATTGCTCATCACCACGATCCGGTCCGAGATCATCGTCGCCTCTTCCTGATCGTGGGTGACGAAAACAAATGTGGTGCGCAGTTGTTTCTGAATGTCCTTCAGCGCGAACTGCAGTTGTTTCCGCAATTGCAGATCCAGCGCCGAAAGCGGTTCGTCCAGCAACAGGATCGACGGCTCCAGCACCAGCGACCGGGCCAGGGCCACCCGTTGTTTCTGCCCTCCCGACAGCTGCGCAATGCGTCGGTCACCCAGGCCGTCCAGCCCGACCAGTTGGATGAACTTGGATACCCTCCGCTGCATCTCGGCTGCATCGGTCTTGCGCAGCTTCAGGCCATAGGCGATGTTTTCGGACACGGAAAAATGCGGAAACAGGGCAAGGTTCTGGAACACCATCCCGATGGGGCGTTTCTGCGTTGGCACCTGCGTCATGTCGCGGCCGTCAATGCGGATCGTACCGCGCGTGGGCGAGATGAACCCCGCAATCAGGCGCAGCAGGGTCGTCTTGCCGCATCCTGATGGTCCGAGAAGTGTCAGGAAGCTGCCGGCCGGGATGTCCAGCGAAACGCTCGACAGGACTTCCGCGTCACCATAGGACTTCGAGACGTTTTCGATGTGGATGCTACCAACTGCGGCATCGCGCGTCGGGGGTGTCATTTTATCGTTCATTTCATGCTCGGCTCTGGAAATCTCGAAACCGGCCGGACCAGAGCCGGCCAGTTTCAGGAAGAAGAAGGCGACGTTAGTTCGCGACTTCTGACATCATCTGCTCGACCATGTTGATGCGCTCTTCGTGATTGTCCCAGACGGTCTTCCAATCCGGCACATACATCTTTTTCAAAAGCTCTTCGCGCGTCGTTCCAAGCGTATCAAGGTACTCCTGCGGCAGTTTCGCCGTGTTGTTTGTCGGGATGCCCCCGCCGTGAACCGACACCGCCACCTGGCTTTCGGCCGAGGCAAGGTAGTTCATGTATTGGGCCGTCTCTTCACGGTTCTTCGACCCTTTGGGCGACACCACGGCATAGGCCAGCATCAGGCCGCCTTCGTCCGGGATGGCGATCTTGATATTGTCCTGGCCTTCTTTCTGCAAATGCCAGACACGCGTGGAATAGAAAGGAACGGCTGTCACTTCGCCCGTGCCAAGCAAGGTGTTCATATGCGCAAGCGAGGTATAGGTGGTCAGCGAATTCGAAATCAGGCCCTTCAGAATGTCGAGGCCGGGTTCGATGTTGGACGCATCGCCGCCAGCCGCATGGGCATACATCGTCAGATCATAGGCGGCGGCATACACAGGTCGGGTGATCGCCAGTTTGCCTTTCCATTTGGGGTCGGCCAGAGACTTCCAGCTTGTGAAATCCTCTGCATCGGCAAGGTCGTCGTTATAGACGATACCATAGTACGCGAAATACGTCGGGATCCCGACGATCAGGCCTTCGTCGTTTCGGATGACGACTTCGGGCGGAAGGTTCTTGACCTCTGGGATCTCTTCGTCGGTGAACCCTTCCAGCAGGTCCGTTCCCGACAGGCCCACGCCTTCGAAAAAGGTGACTGTAACGGCGTCATACTGCGACGCGGTCGGCGACCGCACGGCTCCGGCGGTGTTCGGCACTTCGGCCACCCGCGTTTCTATTCCGGTCTTTTCGCTGAAGGGAACCTGGACGTATTCGCCGAGCGTCCTGGCCCCGCCGCCGCCCCACGTGGCATGGATGACCTCGGCTGATGCGGTCGAGGCGAGCGTGGCGACAAACCCGACTGTCGCGGCCTTGATAAAGCTGTTCATGATAATCCCCATTGGTTGCGGCCTGACTATTGCCGGCCTTGGTATCTTTCCACTCTGCTTGGCCCAATGCCGACCTGTAAAATTCAATAGTAGATTGTTTTCATAACTTGAAAGCATGTCCTTGATGTTTGGTGCTGTGCGGCGCTTACTTTCCGCATTCATGCTGCTGCGCAGCAATAAGAGTTCGGATTTAGTAAATGAACATAGATAGTTGAGTGGTTGCGACCCAAATAACTTTAGGGAATGGCATGGCCATACCTTTGCATTATCCGACACCGCACAAACCGCTTACTGTTCAGCAAGCACCAAAGAAAACAGGATTTCGGAATGATACGAGCGGACGTCGCCGTCAGAACCTTGGACAGATGCCGGGTCGATGTCTGTCTCGCAAGTCCGGGATCATCGGAACTGCATATCCTGTCAGCGCTTGATGCGGCGCCGACGAGTCGCCCGGCGCTGATTTCGCAGGATCTTCTTGCCACGGGTTCGCCCGTAACACAAAGCGGCCGACGGGATGGGTTGTCTCAATCCGGGTCACGCCTGGTCGGGATAGGGTTGTGAGCGAAACCGCCGACATCATCGTCATCGGCGGCGGAATTGCCGGGGCGTCCCTGGCCTGGCAGCTTCGGGGCACGCACCGTGTTGTCATTCTCGAGTCCGAGAACAGCCCGTCACACCATGCGACGGGCCGATCCGCCGCACTGATGACGCCCTATGCCGGGGCGCCCATGATCCGCGCGGCCAGCCTTGCCAGTCGGTCGTTCCTGTTGTCCCCGCCAAACGGGTTCAGCCCGGTGCCGCTGACGTCATCCCGTGGGGTTTTGCGTCTGGCGGCAGAAGACGGTCGCGACACGCTTGTTGCGGCGCTGAAGGAAGGGCTGGAGATCGGGCGGCCCCTTTCGATGCTGGGACGAGATGATCTTCTGGCGATGGGGCTGCCTATCTCCGAACGTGTCACCTGTGGTCTGCTGGACACCGAAGCACAGGACATAGATGTCGATGCCCTTCACCGATCCTATCTGAAGGGGTCACAGGCAGACCTGCGCTTGAACGCTCCGGTCCAGAAGATACGGCGTTCCGGCCCGGACTGGATCGTTGAAACGCCACAGGGTGCCATAACCGCTCCGGTCGTTGTGAATGCGGCGGGGGCCTTTGCGGATAGAGTCGCGCAGCTGGCCGGGCTTGCGCCGATCGGCCTGACGCCCTGCAAGCGCACGATTGCGCATTTCGACATCCCCGGCCACCAGACGGCACAATGGCCACTGTTGGCCGACCCCCAATTCAGCTTTTATGTCAAACCCGAAGCGACTGGCATTCTTCTGTCGCCCTCAGATGCCACACCATCTGACCCGGGCGAGGTATGGCCCGACGATATGGATATCGCGATCGCGGTGGACCGGATGCAAGACTGGCTCAAGCTGACGGTCAGGCGCCCAAAGGCAAGCTGGTCGGGGCTGCGCAGCTTTTTCCCCGATGAAGACCCGGTCGCGGGCTTCGATGCCGAAGCGGATGGTTTCTTCTGGTACGCCGGGCAGGGGGGCTATGGCATCCAGTCCTCCCCGGCGTTGTCGCGGGTGGCGGCGGCCATCCTGCGAAACGATACGATACCGCCCGATCTGACGGCGGCCGGTCTGACCGGCGCGGCGCTCTCCCCTTCACGGTTTTCAGAACAACTCAGGAAAGGCCTGTCATGACCCGATTGTTTATTGGCGGCATTGCGACCGAGACCAATAGCTTCAGCCCGATCCCGACTACCATGTCAGACTTCGAAGCCGGGGGCGTCTTTTATGGCACCGCCACGCAATCCGAACCCCTGCATTTCACCGCCCCGCTGCACGTGTGGCGCAAGCAGGCCGAAGCCGAGGGAATCGAGGTGGTCGAGGGCCTGATGGCCGCGGCGCAGCCCGGCGGCACCACGCTGACCCACGTCTGGGAAGAGTGGCGCGACCGCCTGCTTGCGGATGTGCGCCGCGCCGCGCCTCTCGACATGGTTCTGCTGAACCTGCACGGCGCAATGATCGCCGCAGATGAATTCGATTGCGAAGGAGAGCTGCTGGCAGGCATCCGCGACATCTGCCCCGATGCGGTTATCGGCTGCGAATTGGATCTGCATTGTCACCTGACAAGAAAGATGATGCAGGCCGCCGATCTGATTGTTCCCTACAAGGAATACCCCCACACGGATACTGTCGAGCGGGCCGAAGACCTTTGGGCGCTGGCGCTACGGACGCAACGGGGCGAGATCTACCCTGTTGGCGCAACGTCCGACTGCAATATGCTGTCGGTCTGGCACACGACGCGAAAACCGATGAGCGATTTCGTCGCCCGGATGTCGGCACTGGAGGACACCGGCGAAGCCCTGGCTGTCAGCTTTTGTCACGGGTTCGCGCTTGGCGACATGCCCGAGCTTGGGTCGCGAACGTTGGTCTACACCGATGGCAACGCCGAAGCTGCGCAGGCGTTGGCCGATACGTTAGCTACCGAGGTCTGGGACATGCGCAACGAAACCCGCACCCCCATGATGAACGAAGCCGAAGCTGTCGCCGCCGCACAGGCCGCCCCGCGCGGTCCGGTCATCATCGCCGATGTCGCTGACAATCCCGGCGTCGGGGCAGGGGCCGACAGCACATACCTGATTAGCGCGCTGATCGACGCCGATGCAAAAGGCGCGGTGGTCGGTCTGCTGTTCGATCCCATGGCCGTGTCCACCTGCGTCGGGGCAGGCAAGGGCGCAAACCTGAACCTGCGGATCGGGGGCAAATTCAGCGCGCGCTCTGGTCCGCCGCTTGATCTTGATGTCACGGTGCGGGCTGTCGTCGATGATCTGCCGCAAACCACGGTGGCGGGCCAGAAGATGTCTTGCGGTCGGGCCGCGGTGGTTGAAACCGATGGCGGCATTCGCATCGTGCTGATCGAACGGCGCGTTCAGACGTTCCACCCCGATGCCTTCACGCAGCTTGGCGTAGATCTGAAAGACGTGCCGATTGTCGTGGTGAAATCCACCCAGCATTTTCATGCGGGTTTTGCCCCCGTGGCGGGGGAGATACTTTATGCGCGCTCGCCAACGGCCGTGCAGTTCGAAGGGCCAGAAAATCCATATCGCCACCGCGATGGAAATTACTGGCCGCTGACGGAAAATCCGGCGCGGGGTTAGAGCGGTCAGATGTCAGCGCTCGGGCTCGTCCGCATAAAGGCAACGGTACCAGAGGACGGACAGGACTTCGGTCACATCCTCTTCGGTCCGTGCCAGCGCCTTGATATGCGGCGGCGGCTGGATGAAGGTCAGGCGAAGCGCTTCGTCCGCCATAAGTATCAGAAAGCGCAGGGCCAGCAGGGCCCTGTCTTCGGACTGATCGAAATACCAGGAGGCCCCGCCCCGGCGGCTCAGATCGCGCAGCAGGATTTGTGCCCACCGGTGATTGATCGCGTCGCGATTGTTCAGCAGGTCGGGGCGGTCGTGGAACAACGCGCCGTTGCCAGCCAGAAGGCGGGCGTTTCGGGCGTAGAAAGCCACGTAGAACCGGTTCATCCGGTAAATCGCATCCCACGCCGAAAGGCTGCGCGCCCCACGTGGACGGAATTTCCTGAGCGTCGCGGTAAAGCTGCGCCGGACGGCCGTGGCCGCTTCGGACCGGTTCTCAAAGTACAGATAGAACGTGCCGCGGGCCAAACCTGCGCGTTTGACAATGCCGTCGATGGTAAGGGCCTCGTACCCATTCTCCTGCAACTCCAAAGCGGTTGCAGCCAATAGCGCAAGACGCGTCCGGTGACGCTTGCGCTTGTCCGTCGCGTCTGACGCGCGGGCGGACAGAATTTCGATCAGGTCGGGGGCATCGGTGGCGTCCATAAGAGTCTTATCCGCCAGCAAACCCGCAGTTTCAAGAATGACAAGATCCTCGTTGACAGAGCAAATAATGACAGTAACGTCATAAATGACACAAACGTCATAAATAGTCGAGAGGTGGAGACCCCAATGTCGGTTGCCGGTCTGAATTTCAGACACATAACGAAGCGATATGGACCGGTCGTTGCGCTTGATCGGTTCAGCCTGGATGTCGCGCCCGGCGAATTCATGACGTTCCTTGGCCCTTCCGGTTCAGGCAAGACCACGGCGCTGAATATTCTGGCCGGCTTCACCTCTGCGACCGAAGGCGACGTGCTGATCGGGGATCGGTCGGTCGTCGATCTGCCCCCCGAAAAGCGCAACGTGGGCATGGTTTTTCAAAGCTATTCGCTGTTTCCGCATCTGACTGTCTTTGAAAACGTCGCCTTTCCGCTGCGTCTGCGCGGCGCGTCCGCTGACACCATCAAGCAAAAGGTCGGTTCCGTGCTCGACATGGTCAAGCTGGCAGACTTTGGCGGACGGATGCCAAACGAACTGTCGGGTGGCCAAAGACAGCGGGTCGCCTTTGCCCGGGCCGTGGTCTTCGATCCGCCCGTCTTGCTGATGGATGAACCCCTGGGCGCGCTGGATCTGAAACTTCGGGAACAGATGCAGCTGGAGATCAAGCGGTTCCATGCCGAGATCGGCTGCACGATCATTTTCGTCACGCACGATCAGGGCGAAGCACTCACCCTGTCGGACCGGGTAGCGGTGATGCGGGATGGACGCATTGCGCAGGTTGGCTCCCCTCAGGACATCTATGATCGGCCAGAGTCGCAATATGTGGCCGAGTTCATCGGCCGCACGAACCTGTTTCAGCTTCGGCGGGGGCAGGGAGGTACATGGGATATTCCCGACCTTGCGGCAGCTGTGTCGGGCATCGCCGAGGCGAATCTGAGCCAAGCGGCCCTTTCGGTCCGGCCGGAAAAAATTCGCCCGGTTCCGGCGGGGGCGCAGGCGGATCAAATCGCCTTCGATGCGAAAATATCCGACGTCGTCTTTCAGGGGGACCACGTCCAATACGAAGCCGTCGCTCAAGGCGGTAAGACCCTGATTTTTCAGGACCATCGCGGCCCAGGAAGCGAACTTTTGCCAAAGGGGCTGGCGGTCCGCCTGGGCTTTTCAGCCTCCGATGCAGTGCCTGTGGAACGCGAAACGGCCTGACCCCAACAAGGAGGAAACCACATGAATAAGCTACTCTTGGGCGCCGCGGCATCGGTGATGCTGGCGCAGCCCGTACTTGCGCAGGACAAGGTTCTGACAATCGCCGGGTCCGGCGGTGTCGTCAAAGAAATTTCCGAACGGGTGTTCCTGCCGGCGTTCGAGGAGGCAACAGGCTGGTCGACCAAGTTTGTCGCGGCCGAAAGCAACATCCTGCTCGAGGTTCGCACGATGGTCGCCAGCGGCCAGATGCTTTACGACGCGATGGAGGTCTCGGCCTCGGCCTATCCGCAGGCGGTTCGGGAGGGGCTTCTCGAGCCGATCGATTACAAGTTGCTCGATCCGAACAACGAGCTGCCCGACAAGGCGAAGAAAGAGTTCGGCGTTGTGGCCGCATCCTATTCCACCGTTCCCGTCCAGCGGCTCGACAAGAATCCTGAAGGCCGCAAGATGGAAAGCTGGAGCGATTTCTGGGACGTCGAGGCGTTTCCCGGTCCGCGGTCGCTGAAGCAGCAACCCGAATACAATCTGGAATTTGCCCTGCTGGCCGATGGCGTGGCCTTGGATGATCTCTACGACGTGCTTGGCACCGAAGAGGGCGTGGACCGTGCGTTCGACAAGCTGGACGAGCTGAAACCGCACATTCCTGTCTGGTGGACGTCCGGTGCACAATCGGTCCAGCTTCTGTCGGATGGAGAGGTGTTCTATTCGACCACCTACAATGGTCGGGTCGGAAAGCTTCAGGAAAGCGGCATCGACGTTGAAATCATGTGGAACGGCGGCGCGCTGCATACCAGCCACGTCGGCATCCCGAAGGGCGCACCGAATTATGAAGCCGCGCATGAATGGGTTCGTGTCCGCACGATGCGTCCCGACCTCGAAGCCGAATACGTCAAACATCTGCCGTATCCCAACTTTGCCCCCGGCCTGTTCGACGCGATGACCGAAGAACAAGCGAAAACCATGCCAACCTATCCCGCCAATGCGGACCTTCAGTTCGTCGCGAACGAGGAATTCTGGGCCGACAACATCGAGCGTATTCGCGAACGTTTCGACGAATGGCTGCTTGAGTGATCTCAGCCGGGCGGGGCCATGGCCCTGCCCCCGTTTCTTTTTCTTCTGACGCACTGATAGATCCGAATGAGCGCCCGTTCCTACCTTTGGTTATTTCTGCCCGCCCTTGCGCTGCTGCTGCTGTTCATCCTTGCACCGGCGGCCGATCTGCTCCGGGCCAGCATGTTCGACCCGGACTTCACGACCGAGCATTTCGCACGCCTCGTAACCCGCGGGGTCTATATCGACGTCATGCTGAGGACGATCCGGGTGTCTTTGATCGTCGCGGTTTGCTGTACGATCATCGGCTACCCCATTGCGTATTTCATCAACCTGCAACCGCGCAGTCGTCAGACCATCCTCCTGTTCCTGATCCTGATCCCGATGTGGATGTCGATCCTGATCCGCACATTTGCCTGGATCGTCGTGCTGGGGCGTGACGGCCTGCTGAATGAAGCACTGGCCGCCGTGGGGCTGATCGACGAACCGGTCCGTATGCTGTTCACCTCTGGCGCGGTTCTGGCGGCGATGGTGCAAATCTTGCTGCCGATCCAGATCCTCACCTGCTACGCGGCGATGACCGAGATCGACTTTGACCTGATCCGCGCCGCGCGCGTGCTGGGCGCAAAGCCACGACAGGCCCTGATGCGGGTGTTTCTGCCACTCAGCCTTGATGGCACGATCACCGGCCTTGTCATCGTCTTCATGCTGTCGATGGGGTTCTTCATCACGCCCGCATTGTTGGGCGGCCGGCAGGACACGATGATCGCGAATCTGATTGAATTTCAGGTTCAGCGCCTGAACTGGAGCTTTGCCGCCGCGCTTGGGCTTGTGCTGCTGCTTCTGACAATCGTGATGATCGTTCTTCTGCGTGGGCTGGGCCGGATGGCAGCGCGGCGCATTCTGAAAGCGGGGCTGTAACCATGAACCTCATGAAAGCCTCGCTCGGCTTGCGGATCTACTTCTGGGTCGTGGTCGCCTACATGATTTTCCCGGTATTGATCGTGATCCCGGTGTCCTTCTCAAGCTCGGAGTTCCTGCGCTTTCCGCCGCAGGACATCAGCGCCCGCTGGTACATGGCCTATTTCAACGATCCGGTCTGGATATCGGCGACAGTGACAAGCTTTCGCGTCGCCGTGCTCTCGACGCTGATTTCGACCACGGTCGGGACGATGGCCGCACTGGCGATCAGCCGTGCCCCGCACCGCAGCCAGACACCGCTGACCTATGCCGCGACGGTGCCGATCCTGATCCCGCATATCTTCATTGCACTTGGTGTTCTCATCCTTGCCCTTCGGCTTGGCCTGACAGACAGCGAAATCACCTTGGCGCTGGCCCATGCGGCCGTCGCGATGCCCTTCGTCGTGCTGATCACATCCGCAGCCATCCGGCAGATCGACCCGACCATTGAACGCGCCGCGCGGGTTCTGGGGGCCGATCCTTTCCGGGCCTTCCGCGTTGCGACGCTGCCGCCGCTGATCCCTGCCATCGTGGCCGCGGCGATCTTTGCGTTCTTTGTCAGCTTTGACGAACTCATCATCGCGCAGTTCCTGATGAAAGGCAGTGAAACGCTGCCCATGCGAATCTGGGCCGACCTGCGGCTCGACATCAGCCCCGTGGTCGCCGCCGTATCCGGCCTGCTGATCGTGGTGACGACCCTGGCGATGATGATTGCCGAAATCCTGCGACGCCGCACCGTGCGGACGCTCGCCCCCTAACCGAAATCACGCAAGAGGACATCATGGGTATCAGGTACGAAAAGCAAGGCTCTGTCGCGACCTTCACGATCGACAACGGCAAGGTAAACGCCTTTACGCCCGAGATGCACAAAGAACTGTATGACGCGGTCAAGGACTTCTGCGCCGACAGATCCGTCCATGTCGGTATCCTGACCGGTGCAGGCGATCGGGCGTTCTGTGCGGGCGATGACATCAAGAACCCTCATGGGCACCAGTCCCAGGCCGATGCCTTGTCGGCGCATTTCTTCCCCTCGACCGACGAAGAGGCGCATCTGCGTCCGGGGTGGGAACGTGAATTGCGGGCGCTGGAACGGTTCAAACCGATTGTCGGCGCCATCAATGGGCCCGTCGTGGGAATGGGTGCGATCTACATGCTCAACCTGACAGACATTCGCATCGCAACGCCGAATGCCTTCATTGGCCTGCCGGAAATTGCCTATGGCATGGCGGGCGCTGGCGGATCGACCCAATTGGCGCGGCAGGTGCCGCCCGCAGTTGCCATGTGGATGGTTCTTCTTGGGGAAAACATGCCAGCCAAAGACGCGCTGAAGCACGATCTGTATAACGAAGTGGTTGCGCCAGAGATGCTGATGACCCGCGCAAACGAACTTGCCGAACGGATTGCCGCCCTGCCACCGATCTCGGTCCGGGTCGAGATGGAAGTCACCAAGCGCGCCGCCGAGATGTCGCGCTCCGAGGCGCTGAATCTCACGTCGCATCTGTATCGGCTTCAGCGCGCCGCGCTGACAGCGCAAGGCGGGTTCACCTCGCTTCCTCTTGCCAACGATTGACAGGATCAAACCAATGCCCGGTGATTATGGCGTCGCCCAGATGATGGAACAGCGGTCCGTGGCCGAAGCCGCCGACTATCCCGACACAATCGGCGATCTGGTCGACCGTGCGGCCGATACACACGGCGATGCAACGCTTGCCAAGTGGATCGAAAGCGGCGTTACGATGAGCTATGCCGAATTTGCCGAAAAGACCCGGAAGCTTGCGTCTTCCCTTGTGGCACGGGGTATTCGCAAGGGAACCCATGTCGCGGTGATGCTGCCGAACGTTGCGGCCTTCCCGATCACATGGGTCGCGCTTGGCCGCATCGGGGCCGTCATGATCCCCGTCAACGTGGGCTACACCCAGCAAGAACTGACCTTTGTCCTGACCGACGCCGACGCCCAGTTCGTGGTGATCGACGAAAGCGCGTTACCAGCGCTCGAGGCGATGGAAGCGCTACCGCCCCTGCTGTCCGATACCCGCATCATCGTCCACGGCGGCACCCGTGCAGACGGTCAAAGCTGGGAGGCGCTGCTGGACAGCGGTGACCCGGAGTTCACCGCACCGTCGCCAATCTCGCGAAACGACCTGCTGAACCTGCAATACACCTCGGGCACAACGGGGTTTCCCAAGGGCTGCATGTTAAGCCATGACTACTGGGTGCTGATCGGATCACTGGCCGCGCATTGGCGGGGATCATCGGGCGACGTGAAGAACGTGCTGATCTGGGCCCCGTTCTACTACATGGATCCGCAATGGCAGTTCCTGATGGCGATGCAACTGGGCGGCACGGCCAAGATTGCGCCGCGCATGTCGATGACGAAGGCGTGGGATTACATGGTAGATGAAGAAATCCATTACTGCATCTTCCCCGAACCCGCGCTCAAGGTCTGGCCCGAAAGCGAAACCGACAAAAAGCTGCACCTGAAATTCGTCTCGATCTTCGGGTGGAGCGCGGAGTCCCGCAAGGCGGCCGAAAGACGGTTCGGCTGTGTTGCCCGCGAAAGCTTTGGCATGACCGAAATCGGCGGCGGGCTGATGGTCCCCGAGCAGGCCGGCGAAAAAGCCTATCAACGAACGTGTGGCATCCCCGCCGCCTTCCGCGAGGCGCGGATCGTGGGCGCGGATGGCAAGGACGTGCCGCAGGGCGAGGTCGGAGAACTCTGGATCGCAGGGCGCGGTATCCTTTGGGGCTATTACAAGCGACCGCAGGCCAACGCCGAAGGGTTTTCGGGGCGCTGGTTCCGCACCGGCGATCTGTTTCGCCAGGACGAAGACGGGTTCTTTCAGATCGTGGGCCGGATCAAGGACATGATCCGCCGCAGCGGGGAAAACATCGCCGCGCAAGAGGTCGAAGCCGTGATGACATCCATCCCCGGCGTACTCGAGGCCGCGGCCGTCGGCGTACCGGATCCGCGCCGGGGGCAGGAAGTCAAAGTCTACCTGCGCCTGTCCGAGGGCGTGAGCCAGCAGGATGTATCGCCCGAGACTGTGATCGCACACTGCAGCTCTCGGCTGGCCAGGTTCAAGACGCCCCGCTTCATCGCCTATGTCGATGAGTTTCCCCGCACGGTGTCCAACAAGATCCGCAAGGGGGACATCACCCCCGACGGCACCCATCCGCGGGCCGACAGCTGGGACCGGACAGAAGGTCGCTGGCTGACCGCGGCTGATGCAGATGCGCAGACAGGCTGAGCCATGACGAAACCGCGCCTTTTCATCGGTGGTATCGCGACCGAGACAAACACCTTTTCCACCGTGCCCACAACGCTGCGCGACTTTGAGAAGGGCAATCTGTTCTACGGCGACGCGACCCGGTCTGAACCTCAGCATTTCACCGCCCCTTTGCACCTGTGGCGCAGTCAGGCCGAGCGCGACGGTTTCGACGTGGTCGAAGGTCTTTTGGCGGCGGCCCAGCCGGGCGGAACAACCCTTGCAGCGGTTTGGGAAAGATTGCTGTCACGTCTGGTTCAGGATGTGGTGCAAGCCGGACGGCTGGATGTGATCCTGTTGAACCTGCATGGTGCGATGGTCGCAGACGGAGAGTTCGACTGCGAAGGCGCGCTGCTGGCGGCCATCCGCGACATCTGCCCGGGTGCCATCATCGGATGCGAGCTTGATCTGCACTGTCATCTTACCGACCGGATGATGCAAAACGCTGACCTGATCGTGCCTTACAAGGAATACCCGCACACCGACATCGTTGCGCGTGCCGAAGACCTCTGGCGCCTTGCGCTGGCCACCCATCGGCAAGAGATAAACCCAACAATGGCGATGGCCGACTGTCACATGGTATCGACGTGGCACACGACGACCCCGCCGCTGTCCGATGTCATTCAGGATCTGCATCGGATGGAATCCGACGGCACGGTTCTGTCCGCCAGCTTCTGCCACGGATTCGACTTTGGCGATACGCCCGATATGGGCGCGAAGACACTGGTTATCACGAATGATGATCCGGCCAGCGCAGAGCTGGCCGCGCAGGCTCTGGCACAGCGCGTCTGGGCCATACGCGAGGCGACCCGCATCACACGTCTTGACCAGACCGAAGCCGTTGCTCAGGCGATGGCGACCCAAGGCGGTCCCGTCGTCATCGCCGATACGGCCGACAACCCGGGTATCGGGGCAGGGGCCGACAGCACATACCTGCTGACGGCGCTGATCGACGCGCAGGCAAAGGGCGCGATTGTCGGCCTGATGTACGATCCGATGGCCTGCGAGATTTGCTTCGATGCCGGGGCTGGGGCGGGGCTGACCCTGCGGATCGGCGGCAAGTTCTGGCCGCGCTCGGGTCCGCCCGTCGATCTGGACGTCAGGGTTATGTCACTGACACCCGATCACGTGCAGACAGCGGTGTCCGGTCAAAAGATGCGATGCGGTAATGTCGCGGTGGTCGAAACAACGGGCGGGGTTCGGATCGCGCTGACCGACCTGCGGGTCCAGACCTTCAATCCCGACGCGTTTACGGGTCTTGGTCTTGATCTGACGACCGCGCCGGTGATCGTTGTCAAATCAACGCAGCATTTCTACGCGGGTTTCGCACAGGTGGCGTCACACATCATCTATTGCGAGACACCCACGGCAATCATTTACACCGGCCCGGACAACCCGTTCCGCCACCGGGATGGGGATTACTGGCCTTTGGTTGATGTGCCCTCGGCCTGGCAGGGTGCCGAGGCACAGGTGAGTTGAAAATCAGCGCATGATGGATCTGCGCCTCATGGACAGCACCACTGCCAAAAATAGTATGCGCAACGGGCAAAGGCCACGCGACCCCCAATATGCATACACCAAACATCCACGCACGTGTCGCGGCATTCATCAACCGTATGATGCACTTCTGGAGCGCGCGAACGTCAACCACGATTCAACATAATGTTGATTATCGACCAGATTTTACCCCGGACGTGTGACAGTGCCCTTCGCAGCTACGAACGGTCCGAGGAACAGGATGACCCTGTGGCGACGTCCCCAACCCTGGCCCGACCGGACCGGGCAGCACCCGCAGCAGGCCAAGCGCCATTTGGACCCGGGGCAGCAACCCCGTCACCAGACCAGCCGCGAAGTGATGCCGCCTGTTGACCTTACCGCAACAGGGAAATCAACTCCGGAATATACCGATTTCCCTCGCCCGCTTTCACCTGCCCTTCATATATGCCCTTGACGGCGCTCGCGACTTGCTCAGACACTGCCAATTCCCGTACCATCGAATGATAATATCCCGTGTCCTTTGCTGCATTTGACAGCGAAAAGACAAAACCCTCCGGATCACGCGCCAGAAGATAAGATCTGAACCGGTCCAGAATCACGCCGCGTCCGCCACCGTTTTCAAGAACGTCCAGCAAGATCGAAGGATCGATTCCCGATTTTTCGGCCGCCGTTGCAGCCTCTGCCAAAACTGCCGAAAATCCGAGTGATACAAAATTGTGGATCAACTTAAGTGTATGCCCCGATCCAACAGCCCCGGCATAGGTGATATTCTCGGCAAAAGCCTGAAGCAGGGGCAAGTGCTCCTTGAACAGGTCCTCTTCACCTCCGACGATCAAATTCAATCGCCCTTCTGCCGCTTCTTTCGGAGTCCGGGTCATTGGTGCGTCCAGAAAAACGCCACCGGCGGCTTTTACCT
The DNA here is from genome assembly GCF_005938225.1 of Arenibacterium halophilum. GTDB lineage: Bacteria > Pseudomonadota > Alphaproteobacteria > Rhodobacterales > Rhodobacteraceae > Arenibacterium > Arenibacterium halophilum. Next base: position 51,860 of record NZ_VCPC01000006.1, on the reverse strand, counting down.
TCAAGGCAATCTCGATTGTTGAGGTCGGAATCGCCGTTGAACAATCGATGACCACTGTACCGTCTGTTATACCTGCCAGAACGCCGTCAGATCGAGTCAGAACATCTTCGATCTGAGGAGTGCCCGTCACGCACAGAATAACGACATCGCAGTCACGGGCAATATCCGCGCCTGTCGCGCACGACAGTGCACCCAGCTTGTCCAGATCATCTGTTGGCTGATTGCCCGGATGGTCCAGGTAAGAAATTGGCCAACCAGATTTTGCGATATTATATGCGATCCCATGGCCCATAAGGCCGACACCGATAATTCCAACTTTATTGTTTCCCATGACGGCTTCCTATTTCACATTTCCGATACTGACGAATTTTTCTTCGAGATAGTCTTCGATGCCATAGCGGGATCCCTCACGCCCAATACCCGACTGCTTGACGCCCCCAAACGGGCCGACTTCCGTTGACGTCGCGCCTTCGTTCAGACCAACGATCCCGTATTCCAAAGCCTCGATAACGCGCCAGCTTCGGTTCAGATCATTTGTGAAAACATAGGAAGCCAATCCGAATTCCGTATCATTGGCCATTTGGATCGCTTCGTTTTCTTCACTGAACCGGACAAGTGCGGCCAGTGGGCCAAAAGTTTCTTCAACCAGAACCTTGGCGTCACGCGGCGTGTTTGAAATCACCGTCGGTGTGAAATAGGTGCCGCCTCGTGAATCCAACCCACCGCCCGTCAGAATGGTGCCGCCCTTCGAAACCGCATCGTCGATATGTTCTTGGACCTTTTCGACGGCTGCGTCATCAATCAACGGACCGATTTCAACGCCTTCATCAAACGTCGGCCCAACACGCAACGCTTTGACACGAGCGGTCAGTTGTTCCGCAAAGGCATCATATATTCCATCCTGAACATAGATACGGTTTGCGCAAACACAGGTTTGACCAGCGTTTCTGAATTTCGATGCCATGGTGCCCTGAACGGCGGCCTCAAGGTCGGCATCGTCAAAAACAATCACGGGCGCATTGCCGCCCAGTTCCATCGACACGTTTTTGACCGTCGCCGCGCATTGCGCAAGCAGGATGCGCCCGACTTCGGTTGAGCCGGTAAAAGACAGTTTTCGCACCTTGGTGTTTTCAGTCAGCTCGGCGCCGACTTCGCCAGCAGCTCCGGTGACCACGTTGACGACGCCCGGGGGAATGCCCGCCCGCAGCGCAATATCGGCCAAAGCCAATGCCGTGAACGGCGTGGCGCTCGCCGGTTTTATCACAACCGTACAGCCTGCGGCCAAGGCGGCCCCGGCTTTCCGGGTGATCATGGCAGCCGGGAAATTCCACGGCGTGATCAAGGCTGCAACGCCAACTGGTTGTTTCAGCACCATGAACCGGCGATTATTGGCCGTATGAGGAATGACTTCGCCGTAAAACCGTTTGGCTTCCTCCGAGAACCAATCCAGAAATGTCGCCGCGTAATGGATCTCTCCGATACCTTCTGCCCAGGGCTTGCCCTGTTCCGCAGACAAGATGCGGCCAAGATCCGATGCATTTGCCTCGACCAGATCATACCATCGGCGAATAAGCTTTGACCGTGTTTTTGGGTCGGTTGCCGACCAGCCGCGAAACGCATCTTCCGCGACGTCAATTGCCTGCGCCACCTCAACTCTTCCCATTTTTGGAACATGGCCAAGCGTATTTCCCGTTTCAGGCGTGGTGACCGTGATTACGGCGCTATTCTTCGCCTCGACCCAATCGGCCCCTATCAGACATGCTTGGTGAAACAGCGTGGGATCAGAAAGAGATTGCATGACATATCCTTAGACAAGTTGATTGGAGGGGCGTGTGCCATTTTGAATCGCGGCAAGACCATCGAGCAGCATCATGCCCATCAGATCGCGGGTTTCATGTGTGGCGCTGCCCATGTGCGGAGACATGAAGATGTTGCTAAGCGTTCGATAACGCGGGTCGATTTCAGGTTCACCTGCAAAAACGTCGAGTCCGGCCGCGAATATCTCGCGTCGTTGGAGCGCTGCAATCAGCGCGTCATCGTCAACAATCAAACCGCGAGAAATATTGACGACAACCCCATGCTTGGGAAGCTTTGCAATGCGCGCGGAATTGATCGACCGGTCGGCGGATGACCCTCCGGGCACACAAATAACCAGAAAATCAATCGAAGACATCAGCCCGTCTATCGTGTCGTGATACACGGCACCATCTTCAAGGTCGGGCGTCAAACGTGACCGATTGTGGTAATGTATCTCGAGATCGAAGCCTTTGCAGCGTTTCGCAACTTCGCGGCCAATGCGACCCATTCCATAGATGCCAAGGCGCCGACCGTTCAATCCGTGGCCCAGCATTTGCGTCGGCCCCCAGCCGGGCCAGTTCCCGCTGCGGACCATGTGATCCGCCTCAAACCCGCGCCGACACGCATTCAGAAGCAACAAGAGAGCGGTTTCCGCGCAGGCTTCGGACAACACGTCTGGCGTGTGAAGTACGGAGATCCCGTTCGATTTAGCGGCGTCTATGTCGATGTGATCATAGCCAACGGATAAGGTCGCAATAACCTGCAGCGTAGGCGCAAGAGTCTCTATCACATGCCGATCCACAACTTCGGTTGCAGATACAAAAATGACTTCAGCGCCTTTTGCAGCCTGTGACAATTCTTCGGCTGTCAGAATGCGATCGTCCATATTTATGCGCGCGCTGTAGAGATCCTGTATTGCCGCTTCGACCTTTGGCGTGAATCGTCGTGCCTGAAACGCTGTCAGCTTTGGCATGCCCGCCTCCTTTTGAAGGGTATCGATGTCGCGTATGTTCATGCGTCTGCACAGAATGTCTTGATCGCCTGCGTGACATCCCGGGTTGATCCGGTGCCGCCCAGGTCCCGCGTTTTCGTTGCATCGTCCCGGAACGATTTTTCAATTGCGGAAATGATGCATTGCGCGGCTTCGGATTCGCCCAGGTGGTCAAGCATTTCGGCAGCTGTCCAAATGGCCGCGACAGGGTTGGCAACCCCTTTTCCGGCAATATCGGGGGCAGACCCGTGGACCGGCTCGAACATCGACGGGAATTCGCCTTCGGGATTGATATTGGCCGATGGCGCAATGCCGATGGATCCCGCGATTGCCGGCCCGAGGTCGGACAGGATGTCGCCAAACAGGTTGCTGGCCACGACAACCTCGAACCAATCCGGGTGCAGCACAAAATGCGCCGTCAGGATATCGATATGAAACTGGTCGGTTTCCGCCTCGGGGTATCTTGAAGCCATCTCGGCAAACCGTTCATCCCAGAACGGCATCGAATGCATGATGCCATTGGACTTGGTCGCCGAAGTCACCTTGTTGCGCTTGCGCGTTTTGGCCAGCTCGAAGGCATAGCGCATGATCCGGTCGGTGCCCTTGCGGGTAAAGACAGCCTCTTGCACAGCCAACTCATCTTCGGTGCCGCGGTTGAGGCGGCCGCCAATTTCCGAATATTCGCCTTCGACGTTTTCGCGCACGACGACAAAATCGATGTCTTTCGGACCGCGCCCGGCCAGCGGAGACTGAATGCCATCCAGCAGACGGATACGGCGCACATTGGCGTATTGGTGCAATTCCCGCCGGATCGGCAGAAGCAGCCCCCACAGGGACACATGGTCAGGAACCGTCGGCCAGCCAACGGCGCCCAGATAGATCGAGTCGAAGTCTTTCAGCTGAGCGATGCCATCGCTCGGCATCATCTGCCCGGTTTCAAGATACTTCTCGCAGCTCCAGTCGAATTCCGTCCATTCGACCTTGAAACCAAAGCGGTCCTGCAGGGCCTGCACAATTTCCTGACCAGCGGGAAGAACTTCCTTTCCGATCCCGTCGCCCGGAATGGATGCGATTTTGTAGGTGCGATTGGTCATTGTTGCGCAGGTCTCCTGGTTGAAGGATGGGCGATCATCTGGTCTGTTCTCTGGGCATACGTGTTGCGTGACCGGGCAGCATGCCCGGACCTGGTCCGTTCATTTCATTGGCTAGGCGGCGAGTTGGGTGAGAGTGAAATCTACGCCAGGCGGCCTTTCCTCTTGCGCCGGATCGACGAGACGACCGACAGCGTGACAAGCAACGCGCAGACGATGAGAAGGCAGGCACTTATCGGGGTCTCGAAGAAAACCAGCGGGTTGCCGCGGCCAAGCAGAAGGGCGCGCCGCAGGTTCTCTTCCATCATGGGGCCAAGGATAAGGCCCAGCAGCAGCGGCGAGGCCGGACAATCAAGCTTCAGGAACAGGTAGCCAAGCGCGCCGAGCCCGGCCAGAAGCACCAGTTGGAAGGGAGAATTGGCAACGCTGTAAACACCGATGCACAGGAACACCATGATCGCGGGGTACAGCTGCCGATAGGGAATAGACAGGATGCGCACCCACAGGCCGATGAACGGAATATTGACCCACAGCAGCAGGAAGTTCCCGACCCACATGCTGGCAATCAGTCCCCAGAACAGCTCGGGGTGAGTGGAAATCACCCGTGGTCCCGGCGCAATGCCGTGCATGATCAACGTGCCCAGAATAAGTGCGCCAACCGCATCGCCGGGAATGCCCAGCGTCAGCGTCGGGATATAGCCGGTTTGCGCGGCGGCGTTGTTTGCCGCCTCGGGGGCAACGACACCTTCCATCGCGCCTCGGCCAAAGCGTTCGGGCGTTTTGGACACCCGCGTTTCCACCGTATAGGCCATGAAGGACGCAATCGTCGGCCCCGCACCGGGAAGCGCCCCAAGAAATGACCCAAGTCCCGTGCCGCGCAACGCCGCACCGATGGATCTGTGAAACTCGTCCCGGGTCGGCAGCATGTCTCGCCAGCCGCCTAACGGCTTGATGATCTTTGGCTTGGCGTGGAATTCGAGGTTGCGGATAATTTCGGACAGCCCGAACAGGGCCATGGCAACAACGATAAAGCTGACACCTTCGGCCATGATCGGAATACCAAAGGTAAATCGCATCATGCCGGACACGATGTCGGTGCCCACCAGCCCCAGCAGCAGCCCGACGATCACCATCCCGTAAGAGCGCAAAGGCGAATCCGTCGCCGCCGCAGCGGCGGCAAGAAGGCCCAGCAGCATCATGCTGAAATACTCGGCCGGGCCAAATTCCAGCGCGATCTGAACGATGGCGGGCGCGGCCAGCAACACCAGCATCAAACCGAAACAGCCGCCAAAGAACGATGCGACAGCCGTCATGAACAACGGCACACCCGCCCTGCCCTGCACCGCCATCGGATACCCGTCAAGCGCAACCACAGCCGAGGCCGGTGTGCCGGGCAGGTTCAACAGGATCGACGCGGTCGACCCGCCATACAGCCCGCCGTAAAAGATGCCCGACAGCATGATCAGCGCGCCCAGCGGGTCCAGCCCGAAGGTGAACGGCAACAGCATCGAGATCGCCGTGACCGAGCCCAGACCCGGCAGTACCCCCACGAAGGTGCCCAGCACGACGCCGATAACGCAGTACATGATGTTGCTAAGCGTCAGCGCCTCGCCAAAGCCAAGCGAAAGATTGGCAAGCAGGTCCATTACTGCACCCAAAGCCGGAAGGGCAGCCCAAGGAACTGCTGGAACACCAGCGCCGAAAACGCCGTCATGGCAATGGCAATCAGGATCGTTTCCCGCCAGCGCGTTTCGGCGCTGGCCAGCCCGGAAATCAACACGCAGGCAAGGCAGGCCGCGATCAGGCCAACGTTATCGATCAGCGCGGCAAACGCCAGAATGGACGCGCTAAGGGACAGCAGCGGTCGGAGGTAAATCCGCGAAATGGGCTGCGGACGTTGCCGCAGAAAGGCCTTGCCGCTCAGCGCCAATCCCATCAGGCACAGAACACAGCCCAGAACGATCGGAAAATACCCGGGCCCCATTCGGCGTGTCGTACCCATATCGTAATCCGCCGCCCCCAAGGCAAAGGCGCCGCCGATCAGCACGAACAGCAAGCCCGACAGCATCTCTTTGTCGGTCAACATTTTCAGCATCGTAACTCCTCCCCAGGATTGCGCGCGCGGCGGTCAGTTCAGACGTAGCATGGACCTTCGACAAGCGGATGTCGCAACAGAAATGCCTCGTCTACCTCCACGCCCAGTCCCGGCTGTTCGGGCGGTGCAATGCGGCCGTCTTGTCCAATGTCCAGCGCGCCCTGAGTCAGCTCGGTGCGGAAGGGGTTCACGCTGGTGGCATCGGCCTCGAAATATCCGGGATTGTCGATCGCGGCCAGCAGATGCAGAGAGGCCACCATGTTGAGCGCCGTCATCGAGCTGTGCGGATGGATGCTCAGACCCCGGGCCGAGGCCATCGCGGCAATGCGCAGCAGTTCGGTCATCCCGCCGCTTTTGGACAGATCGGGCTGCAAGACCGTGACCGCGCCCTGCTCCAGCAGACGCTGGAATTCAAACCGGGTGTAATGGTTTTCGCCGGTGGCGATCGGTGTCGTGCCCAGCGTCGCCGCGGTGGCATAGGATTGATCGGCGTAGGGCGGGAACGGCTCTTCCAGCCAGGCCACGCGGCAGCGATCAAGCGTGGGCATCAGCCGACGAATGTCGTTGATGCCATAGGCGGCGTTCACATCCGTCATGATCTCGATGTCGTCGCCCAATGCGTCCCGCACCGCTTCGACCCGCGCACCATCGCGGGCGGGCGTGTCCCCCAACCGCAGCTTCAGCGCGCCAAAGCCTGCCTCGATATAGCCGCGCGCCTCGTCGATCAGCGCCTCCGGTTCCTGATAGCCAAGGGTCAGCCCGCCCGCATAGGCCTCGATCCGGCGCGACCCGCCGCCCAGCAGCTTGAACAGCGGCAGGTTCGCCGCCTTGCCGCGAATGTCCCACAGCGCCAGGTCGATGCCGCTCATCGCGATGCAGGTGCCTGCCCCAAACCCGTGCGTCGCCAAATGGCCCTTGTAGAGCCGCTGCCAGACACCCGTGGTATCATACGCATCCATCCCGATGATCATCGGCGCCAACGTGGTTTCGATCAGCTTGGCAATCGCCCCGGGCGAGCGCCCGTGATGCGCCTCGCCCCACCCGGTCAGGCCGTCATCCGTTCTGATCCGAACCAGCACGGCATCGCGTTTGACCATACGGCCCACACCCATTCGGAAACTCGTGTTTTCCGGCATACGGTAAGAGATGGGGAAAATGGCAACGTCTTGAATTTTCATGCAGTGCTCTCCTTGGGCGCGGGCAACATCAGGCCGTGGACCCGAATCATCTTTTCACTCTATAATCTGTAATATGACATTACAACTATTCAGCGCCAGACACTTCTTGCCCGAATACGTCACCCACCGGAAGTTGGCGCACTCAGGCCGCTGTGGCGCAACCTTCACCATCTTGCCATCGAACCGAACGGCTCTTGGCAAAACGCGGCGGAGCGATGCAATGCGCAGGTTTACACAGCAGAAGCCGCAAATCCATTCAAAGCGCGCGCGCCCGGCGCAAACAACAATCGACCACGCGCGCATCTCTGCCCGCGCACCAACGAACAGCTTCGCCCCGCCGAGTTTCGGATTCCGCACGCCCCGTTCCGCATGTATGCTCGGGCAGCAGTTTGTGGAAAGGATGACCCTGTGAGCGACAGCCGGCCGTCACGGCGCGCAACCAAAACCCCCAATGCCGTTCGCGAGGGTCTTCAACCCGTCCGCAACCGCAGCCTTGGGGATGAGGTCTATGAAGCGTTGGAAAAGCTGATCCTGATGGGCGAGTTGGAGCGGGGCGTTCGCCTGCCGTCGGAGGGCGATCTGTGCAGCCGGTTTGAAGTCTCGCGGCCCGTGGTACGGCGCGCATTGGAACGGCTGCGAGAGAAGGGTTTGATCCAGTCCCGCAAGGGTTCAGGCTCTTTCGTGTCGATAAGCGCCATCGACACGCCAGCCGTTGCCGGCCCGGAAGAACAGCTCAGCAGCATCCTTGGCGCCCTGGAATTCCGCCTGAGCGTCGAACCCGAAGCGGCCTATTACGCGGCGATCCGGCGCAGCGATGACAACCTTGCCACCATCGCCTCAGCCCTTGAAGATTTCCGGCAGCTTTCTGTGGGCAGCGCCCGATCGCGGGTGGATATTGCGTTTCACCGGGCCATCGCGCAGGGCGCCCGAAACGACCACTACGTGCGCGCCCTTGATGTGATCAGCTATGACATCGACCTTGGCGTGACCATCGCACGGCACCTGTCGCAGCTGGGCCAGGCCGAACGGCACACCGCGATTTTTGCCGAACATGAACGCATTTACCTTGCGATCAAAGCGCAAGATCCCTCCGCAGCGCGCGCCGCAATGGTCGAGCATCTCGAGAGGTCACGTCTCAGGGTCACCGCCCGGGGGCAGGAAGTTGTCCGCCGATCCAAGACTGCGGATTAACCCAGGGCCACCCCCCTTCAGCAGCGCCGTCTCAAAATAGTCTTTGACTGAAAATGCTGTTACATACTATTACAGCATTACGATTGAGGAGCGTCATGGATGCGACACCGCAGCATCCCGTGCCAACAACTGGAGGAGAATTTCATGAAAACGATCTCATTGGCAGCTCTGGCCATGGTCGCTGTCACCGCGACCGGCTTTGCTGCCACAGCTCAGACAGCCTATCCCGAAAAAACCATTACCATCGCCGTTGCTTACCCGCCCGGTGGCTTCAACGATCAGGTCGCGCGCATGATCGCCGAAGATTTCTCGGAACGCTGGGATCAGACGACCGTGGTCGATAACCGTCCGGGCGGCGGCACCGTTGTTGGCACCGATATCGTCGCCAAGGCCGATCCCGATGGCTATACCATCGGCATCTCGCCCTTTGCCTTTGGCGTGAACCCCGGCCTGTTCCCGGAACTGCCCTATGACTCGCGCGAAGATTTTGCCCATGTCATCGTGCTGGGGGATGCCTTCAACGTTCTGGTTGCCCATCCCGAATTCGAATCCAACACGGTTGCCGAACTCGTCGAATACGCCAAGGCGAACCCCGGCGACATCAACTATGCCTCTGCCGGGAACGGGTCGTCCAACCACCTGTCTGGCGAACTGTTCAAATCGCTCGCCGGGCTCGACCTCGTGCATATCCCCTACGGCGGCAGCGCCCCGGCGCGGACCGATCTGGTTGCAGGCCGCGTCGACGTGATGTTCGACAACTATACCAACGTGAAGGAACTGATCGAGGCCGGCAACCTCAAGGCTCTTGGCGTGACTCTGACCGAGGAATCACCGCTGATGCCCGGCGTGCCGCCGGTGTCGGACACCGTCGAAGGCTACGAGGTGACAACATGGTGGGGAGTGATGGCGCCCAAAGGCACCCCCGATGATGTCATCGCCAAGCTGAACGAGGCGCTGAACGACTTCCTGACCAAGCCCAAGACGAAAGAGGTTTTCGCCAATCAGGGCATCACCGAAATTGGTGGCTCGCCCGAGGATGCCGAGGCCTTCGTGTCCGGCCAGATGGACAAATGGATCCCCGTCGCTGAATCGGCGAACATGGCCGTCGACTGATCGACCGCCTGAACGATGCCCCGCAAAGCGATTTGCGGGGCATCTTTATGCTTAATTCCCTTCACCAACGGACCCTGCCAATGCCCGTGATCCTGCTGACCGATCCGATTGATCCAACCGAGGCCCGTCGCCTCGAAGCTGTTGCACAGGTGCGGCTGCTCGGGGCCGAAGGTGTCGGTCCGCTGGCCGAGGAAATGTCGATGGCGGACATCGTGATCGTGCGCCGCAAGATCCCGGCCGAGGATGTCGTGGGCGCAAACCGGCTGCGCGCGCTGATCCGCCACGGTGTCGGGCTGGATTTCATACCTGTCGAAACCGCCTCCGCCAACGGGATTGCGGTGACAAATACACCCGGAACCAACGAGCAGAGCGTGGCCGAACAGGTCTTTGGCATGGTGCTTGGCCTGCGCCGCGATATCCTTCGCAACGACACCCAAGTGCGCGCCGGAGCTTGGGACGGCTGCCGGGCACGGGCGCTTGACCGCCGCGACCTTCACGGCGCAACACTCGGTTTGATCGGATTTGGCAGCATCGGCCGCGCGGTCGCGCGGATCGCCCATTTCGGGTTTGGCATGACCGTGGTTGCGACCAAGCGCTCACAGTCGGATGGGCCCGAATGGGTCCGGTTATGTCCGCTGGACGACGTGCTGTCGACCGCGGATATTCTTGTGCTCGCCTGTCCGCTGACACCTGAAACGCGCTCTCTGATCTCGCGCGAGGCGCTGGCCAAGATGCAGCCCGACAGCATTCTGGTAAATATCGCGCGCGGCCCCGTTGTGGATGAAGCGGCGCTGGCCGACGCTCTGCGCGATGGTGTGATCGGCGGCGCCTGTCTGGATGTTTTCACCACCCAGCCGCTGCCGCCCGAGTCTCCTCTCCGCAGCGCGCCAAACACCGTGCTTTCGCCCCATGTCGCCGGTGTCACCGCCGACAGCATGCGCCGGATGAGTCAGGTCGCTGTCGATGATGCCCTGCGAATCCTGTCCGCCGAGCAGCCCAGGCACCTGTGCAATGCACAGGCCTGGCCCGAGATTGCAAAACGCTGGGCGACTTACGCGACCTGAAGAAACGCGACTACGCGCGCGCCACCAGCTCGCGCGCCGTCATGCCCGGCCTGCCGCCAAGTGTGGACGCCAGATCGTTGCAGGCTGAAATCACCCCGTCTTCCCAGGTTGATCGTGCATCGCCGATCCGCGCCGACATGGCCGCGACCGTCGCAGCGGCCACGCCCCGGTCCTGTAGCGCGGACAGGCGTGATGTCGCGGCGCCCCCGGCATCGTTGAACAGCGCCAGATAGGCATCCGCCTTCAACGCATTCGCGGGATTGCCGCCAAAGACCGCCCCGTGCGAGCCGGTGACGACGATCTGGCCGGCGTCCTCGGCCCGCACAAGGCTGGCGGAATCCACCAGAACCAGCCGCCGCGCGCCTTGGGCGACGTCCTCGCGGGCCTCGCGGATCTCGGGCGCATCGCCTGTGGCCATTGCAGCACCTTCCAGATGCCGGACCGCTTCGGCGCAACTCATGCCCGGTTGCGCCCCCGCAGCCCGTGCCGCCGCGTTGATATGCGAGACTATCCCCCGCGCCAGCATCTCGGCCGCATCACCGATGGGCGCGCTGCGGTGATCCACGGCAACCGCCGCCATGCCCGGTGCGTCGAGCCAGCCCAGGCCGCCGATGCCCGCATCGTCCAATCCGACCCCGGCATCGTGAAACACCGCCGCGCGGCACCCAGACCGGAAGGCAAGGCAGGCAGCATAAACGCCGCCGTGCGACCCGGTGACAACGACGCGCCCCTGCGCGCCGTCCAACTTTGTCACGCTGTCCGCCAGCAAAGGCTTATGCAACGCGGTCGCCCTTCTTGACCTTCACGGCACGGCTGTCGGCGGCGGGCAGCATCTTGCCCGGATCGCGCGTCACCACCACGTCCAGCACGGTGGGGCGGTCGGTTTCGGCCAACCCCCGCCGGATCGCGTCGCCCAGGGCATCCGGCGTTTCCACACGAATCCCAAGGCAGCCCATCGCCTCGGCCACGGTCGCATAATTCGTCTCGGCCAAGTCGCTGGATTGATAGCTGCCTTCGCCGTACATCAGGTGCTGCAACGCCTTCACATAGCCCGAGGCCGCATTGTTCACGACCATGATGACAGGGGCCAGTTTCATCCGCCGCGCGGTTTCGATCTCGCCCAGCACCATGTTGAACCCGCCGTCGCCGGTGATCGCAAACACCGCCCGCTCGGGCGCGGCAAGGCAGGCGCCAATCGCCCCCGGCAAGCCATAGCCGATCGAGGCAAAGCCACGGTCGGGAACGAACCCCCTGCCCGCCTGTTTGCTGTCGTACAGCAGCCCGCCCCAATGCGCGGCAAATCCGCCATCGGCAATCAGGATCGCATCGTCGGGCAGGTTGTTGTTCAACTCGCCGATCATCCGGCCCATCGACACCGGCACCTCTTCGCTGGTCAGACGTTCGCTGGCCATCTTGCGCCAGTCGTCCATCTTGGCGACCACGCTGTCGCACCACGCGGCGCGCCCATCCGGCATCGGTTTGTCCTTCAGGGCCGCGTGCAGGTCGCGGATGCCTTCGCGCGCATCGCCCCATAGCGGCAGTTCCGGCGCATAGGTGCGGCCGATTTCCTCGGCCACGCTGTCAAGGTGGATCACCCGCTTGCCCGGCGTCGGCACGGTATAGCGTTTGGTCGCGATCTCACCCAGCTTGCAGCCAACCACCAGAAGGCAGTCGCTGTCCTCGATCAGCCCGTTCGCGATCCGGTCATAGCGCCCGAACAGCCCCGCCGAAAGCGGGCTGGTGCAGGCAATGGCGCCCTTGCCGCTCATCGTGTGGGCCACGGGGATCTGCGCCGCCTCGGCAAAGGCCTGCAAATCTGCCGCCGCCTGCGAAATATGCACACCGCCCCCGGCCAGGATCAGCGGGCGTTCGGCAGCCGCCAGCAGCGCCGCCGCCTCGGCCAGCGCCTCTGTTTCGGGGCGGCAGCGCAGCGCGGGGGCGGCCTCGTACCGGGAATCGCACAGAAAATCCTCTTCCTCGAACCCGTATGTGCCGTGGGCAACATCCTCGGGCACGATCAGCACCACCGGGCCGGGCCGCCCTGTCGTCGCCACGATGAAGGCGCGGCGCAGCAGTTCCGGGATACGGTGGACCGATTCGACCCGGATCACCTCCTTGCAGGCGGGGCGCAGGATCTCGGCCTGATGGGTCTCTTGCGTCATGTTCTTCCACGAATGATCGCGGTGCGTGTCACCGACGATGGCGACAATGGGCGACCCGGCGTTCAGCGCCTCGACCAGCCCGGTCACAAGGTTCGTCGCCCCCGGCCCCAGCGTGGCATCGACCAGCCCGACCCGGCCCGAAACCTTGGCGTAGGCATCCGCGGCGAAGGTGCCGCAGCGTTCGTCGTTGATCAGGTGGTGGTTCAGCCCCAGCCGTCGTGCGGCATCGTAAAACGGCAGCAGCTGAAAGCCACCCATGCCGAAGACCGGGCCAACCTTATGCGCAAGCAGGGCCCGCACCAGTGCTTCGCCGCCGGTCATTTCGTTCGAGTCAGTCATGTGTCATGTCCATTCAAGTGATGCGATAGCCCAGCAGCCGGGGCAGCCAGAGCGCGATTTCGGGGAACGCCAGGATCAGACCCAGCGCCGTGGCCATCGCCAGCAGCAGCCAGCCGACCCAGCGGAAGGTGGATTCCAGCGGCACATTGGCGATCTTGGCGGTGACCATCAGGTTGACGGCGACGGGCGGGGTGAACTGCCCCATCGCGATGTTGATCGCCATCACCACGCCGAACCAGACGTAGGACCAGCCAAAGGTTTGCACGATGGGCACCAGCAGCGGCAGCGCGATCAGGTAGATCGACACCCCGTCCAGCACCATGCCCGCCAGGATCATCAGCACCATCAGCAGCACAAGGATGACCCATTGGTTGTCGCTGACCGACAGCAGCGCGCGGGTGGTGGCATCGAACGCCCCCATGGTCGATCCGGCCCAGGCAAACAGCCCTGCCAACGACAGGATCAGCATCAGCACGCCCGAGATCTTGGCGCTTTCGGCCAGCACGTTGTACACGTCACGCCAGCCCATCGTGCGATACAGTACGGTGCCGACGAACAGCCCGTAGAACACGGCCACCACCGCCGTTTCGGTCGGGGTGAACAGGCCCGAGCGCAATCCGCCCAGGATGATGACGGGCGCCATCAGGCCCGGCAGGGCCCGGCGCAGACTGGTCCAGAACGGCGGACGGTCGGGCGATTCCAGCGCGCCGAAATCGTGCTTGCGGCTCAGGATCAGCGTCGGCACCGCGATGGCCGCGCCCAGAAGGATGCCGGGGATCAGCCCGGCGGCAAAAAGGGCGCGCAGATCCATGCCGGGGATGATGACCGAATAGACGATCATCGCGATCGACGGCGGAATCAGGATCGCGGTCGAGGCCGAAGCCGCGATGACGCTGGCTGTAAAGGGTTTGGGATAGCCCGCCTTCACCATCGACGGCAGCATCACGGTGGCCACCGCTGCCGCGTCGGCCGGGCCGGAACCCGACATGCCGCCCATGATCATGCAGACAAGGATCGCGACAAGCGCCAGCCCGCCACGACGCGGCCCGACAAGGGATTGCGCAAATTCGACCAGCCGCGCCGCCACGCCCGAGCGTTCGAAGACCGCGCCGGTCAGGATGAACAGCGGAATGGCGATCAGCGGGTATTTGGCGATCGCGGCATAGGTGTTCGGCCCGATCATCCCCATCGCGGTGGCGTCAAGGCCAAGGTACACCCCGACCGCGCCGCCAATGCCAAGCGCGACAGCGATGGGCGTACCGATGGCCATCAACCCGATGAACACCAGAAGCAGCAGAAGGTTGGCGGTAATCATCGCGCCGCCCCCCGCCGCCGGATCAGAACCGCCCAGCCACGGCCCAGCACGCGCAGCAGGATTGCAATGCAGAGGATCGGCATCCAGATCGTGTAGATCCAGGCCGGATTGCCCAGACCGGGGGTGGTTTCCTCCCAGTACCATTCCGAATAGGTGACGCGCGCGCCATAATACAGCACCAGCGAAAACATCAGCGTCGTCGCGGCCAGCGTGATCAGCTCGCAGATCCAGCGCAGGCTGGCGGGCAGCCGGTCCAGCAGGAAGGTGATGCGGATGTGCTGGTTGCTGGCAAAGGCGGCCGAGGCCCCGACGAAGGTCATGAAGACCAGCAGGAACACCGAATATTCCTCGGTAAAGGCGAAGGACACATTGGTGGCATAGCGCGCAATCACATTGCCGAATGAGATCAGGCAGATCGCCGCCATCGCCGCCGCCCCCAGCGCCTCTTCAATGCGCACCGAAACGATGGTGTGGGCGGTATCCCCGTCGGCAGAGGTCAATTCGGCGGATTCGCCTTCTGGCGTGGTCGCCATCGTGCGCTCCTTGTTCTTTGAAGATCAAAAGAATGGGGTCCGCGCGGCCGGCGCGAACCCCTGTGGCGTCTCAGCGGTTTTCGATCGCCTGTTCTGCCTCGGTCACCAGATCGGCACCGATCTTTTCCTTCCATTCGTCATAGACGCCTCGGGTCGCATCGACGAACTGCTGACGCTCTTCGTCGGTCAGCGTCACCACATCGACGCCATAGCCCTTCACCTCGTCGATCAGCGATGTGTCACCTTCAGTCAGGCCCTTGCGCGCAACCTCGACCCCGTAAGCGCCGGCATCAATCGCGGCCTGACGCAGGATCTCCTGATCCTCGGGTGTGAAGCTGTTGAACACTTCGGGGTTCACCGCAAAGATCAGCGGATCGGCGACATAGCCCCACTGGGTCACGTTCGTCTGGCCCAGCTCATGCATCTTGAGCACGGTATAGATGGTCAGCGGGTTTTCCTGCCCGTCAACGGCGCCGGTGGTCAGCGCGGGCTGCGCATCGGCCCAGCTCATCTGCGTCGGGTTGGCGCCCATTGCGGTGAACATGTCGTTATAGATGGGCGAGCCGACCACGCGCAGCTTCAGGCCCTGCATATCGGCAGGCGTGCGGATCGGACGCTTCGAGTTGGTCACCTCGCGGAACCCGTTTTCGGCCCAGGCCAGCGGAATGGCGCCTTTGGATTCGACGATATCGAACAGCTTCTCGCCCACCGACCCCTGGGTCAGCGCATCCAGCGCCGCGTAGTCGGGCATCAGGAAGGGCAGCGAAAACAGGTTCAATTCGTTGATCTGCGGCGACCAGTTGATGGTCGAGCCGACGGCCATGTCGATCACGCCCTGACGCAGCGCGGTGAATTCGCGGGTCTGGTCGCCCTGCACCAGCTGCACGCCGGGGTAGACCTTCATCTTGATCCGCCCGTCGGTCCGCTCGGCCGTCAGTTCGGCCCAGCGTTCAGCGGCCAGCCCCCAGGGAAAGGGCGCGGGCACCACGGTCGAGACGCGGTATTCGTCCTTGTAATTGTCCTGTGCCAGAGCCGGGGTAAACCCCAGCGTGGTCAGCGCCGCACCGGCGGCGATCAGCGTCTTCAAATTCATCATGATTTCTCCTCCCATGATTTTCAAAAAGGGGCGTCCTCCCGACACCCCGGGCTTTTACGAAACGGGTTCGGGCTGCATCGTCCTGCGCAGCGCCGCCACGATCTTGTCGGGGGTCACGCGGGCCTCGTCTTCCATTGTCGGGGCATAGGCGATGGGGATGCGCGGCGCACCCAGCCGGGCCACCGGCGCCTTCAGCCGGAAATGCAGCGCCTCGGCCACACTGGCCGCGATTTCGGCACCAAAGCCCGAAACGGCGACGGCTTCGTGCACCACCAGAAGCCGCCCGGTCTTTTCCACCGAGGCAAAGACAGTCTCGCGATCCCAGGGCCAGAGCGTGCGCAGGTCGATCACCTCGGCCTCGATGCCTTCGCCCTCCAGCGTCTCGGCGGCTGTGATGCAGCCGTGGCGCATCCCCGACCATGTCACGATGGTCACATCGCGCCCCTCGCGCGCGATGGCGGCCTTGCCCAACGGCACGACATGCTCGCCCTCGGGCACCTCGCCCTCCATCGACCAGAGGTTCTTGTGCTCCATGTAAACCACCGGATCGTCGCAGCGGATCGAGGCTTTCAGCAACCCAAGGTTGTCGGCCGCCGTCGCGGGCGCGACCACCACCAGACCGGGAATATGGGTGTACCAGCTTTCCAGCGATTGCGAATGCTGCGCAGCGGACGACCGCCACATGCCAACGGGTTCGCGCACCACCAGCGGCACGCGCATCTGCCCGCCGAACATGAACCGCGCCTTGGCGGCCTGGTTCACCAGCTCGTCCACCGCGCACAGCGCGAAATCGGAAAACCGCATTTCCACGATGGGGCGCGTGCCCGTCATCGCCGCGCCAACGGCGGCGCCCATGATGCAGGCCTCGGAGATCGGGGTATCGGCGATGCGGCCCGCGCCGAACATCTCTTGCAGGCCCTTGTACTGGCCGAACACGCCGCCGCGCCCAAGATCCTCGCCAAGCGCCCAGACAGCGTCATCGCGCTGCATCTCTTCCATCACGGCCCGGCGGCCCGCTTCCAGATAGGTCGATTTCGCCATCAGAACGCCCTCTCGCGTGGGTCACCCATATCCTGCACATCGGTGAAGGCGCCCGCCGCCTCCGGCCAATCGGTTTCGCGTGCGCTGCGCGCGATCTGCGCCATCGCGTCGGCCTCGTCCCGGTGCAGGCTGGCCAGTTGCGCATCCTCCACGCCTGCCATGCGCAGGGCCACTTCGATCCGCGCAATCGGATCGTTGCCGCGCCATTCCTCGACTTCCGTGGCCGGGCGATAGGCCGCCGGATCGACCGAGGTGTGGCCGGTCATGCGGTAGGTGTGACAGGTCAGGAACCGTGGCCCCTTGCCCGCGCGCACCGCGTCGATGGCCGCGCGCGCCGCTGCATCGACAGCTACAAGATCGTTGCCGTCCACCTCTGTCGCCTCGATCCCAAGGCTTTCGGCCCGCGCCCCTGCCCCGGCCCCGCCGGTCATGTCGCGGGTGCGGGTGGTGGCCGAAAAATTGTTGTCTTCGCAGACGAAAAGCACCGGCAGATCGAACACCCGCGCCCAGTTCAGCCCCTCCATGAAGGGGCCGCGATTCACCGCTCCGTCGCCGAAGATGCAGGTCACGATCTGGCGCGAGCCTTGCAGCTTCAACGCGTGGGCCGCGCCCGTGGCAATCGGGATATTCGCCCCGACCACGCCATTCGCGCCCAGCATCCCCACGCCGAAATCGGCGATATGCATCGATCCGCCCTTGCCGCCGCAGGTGCCGCCCTGACGCCCGTACAACTCGCGCATCATTGCCAGCGGATCGGCGCCCTTGGCCAGCGTATGCCCGTGGCCCCGATGGGTCGACAGCATCAGATCGGCGGTTTCAAGATTGCCGCACACGCCTGCCGCCACCGCCTCCTGCCCGATCGAGGGGTGGATTGCGCCCAGCACAAGCCCCTCCTTCTGGCCTGAAATGGCCTCTTCCTCGAAGGCGCGGATACGGTGCATCAGCGCCAGAAGGTCAAGAAAACGTTCCCGGTCGAAATTGTCACGGCGCGGGCCGGGGCCTTCCGTCATGCTCTATTCCTTTTCATTCAGTATCAATTCCCGAGCGTCACGGCGGCGCCCGATCATGCCGCCAAGCTGCTCCGCCTCGGCCCGCAGTAGCGCGACAAGATCGTCCAGCCGGGGCGGGGCGACCCGTTCTCGGATCGCGGCGAGCGACAGGGCGGCCACAACGCGACCGTCCTGATCCAGCACCGGAACGCCCACCGCATTCATCGCGCTGACAATATGCCCGTCGTTGAAGGCAAAGCCCCGCGCGCGCGTTTCCGTAACCATCTGGTGCAGCGCGGCATCGTCGTAGGCTGTAAATGCCCCTCGTGCCTCGCCCGTGGTGGCGATGATGCGCGCGGCTTCGTCTTCCGGTTCATAGGCCAGCAGCGCAAGCGACCCGGCCCCCACCCCCAGCGGGCGGCGGTCGCCCACCGACAGGGTCAGCGTGCGGATCGGATAGGCGCCGGTCTGGCGATCGACGCAATGGGCCTGATCGCCATCGCGCAGCGACAGGAAAACCGTGTCATCGGTTGCGGCCGCCAGCCGCGCCAGCGCGGGGCGGGCCAGGTCGATGATGTGAAACCGTCGCGCGGCGTTGCCCAGGTTGAACAGGCAATAGCCAAGGCGATAGCGCTTGCCCAGTTCGTCAGTCTCGACATAGCCGACATCAATCAGCGCGCGCAGCAGACGGGAAATGGTCGATTTGCCAAGGCCAACGGCCAGCGCCACGTCAGACAGGCGCATCCCCTCGGAATCGCTCTCCGACAGGGCCTTCAGCACCATCGAGGCACGCCCGATGGTTTGCACGGATGCAACGCCAGTGTCCGGCACAGGTCTCCTCCCACCAACGGGTCCTCCAACCCGGTTGTGCCGCTAGGTGACACTGATTCGACCGCAAAGTGAAACAAAATCTGTTAACCAAATTCAGAAAGGGGCTTGGCCCCCACCTCGGATCGCGGCCCATGCCAATCCGTGAGAACGCAAGGGCCGCACCATGCACCCTACTCCGCCGCGCGGCAGCGCAGCGAAGACACATAGGCCACCCCGATCAGCCCTGCGCCCAACAGGCCGGTCAGCACTTCGGGAATATGCACCAGCGACTGCGCATACATGATCACCGACAGCGCAAGGATGGCGTAGAACGCCCCGTGTTCCAGGTATCGGTACTCAGACAGCGTGCCCTTCTCGACCAGCATGATCGTCATCGAGCGCACATACATCGCGCCGATCCCCAAGCCGATGGCGATGACAAAGATGTTCTGGCTTAGCGCGAAGGCCCCGATCACCCCGTCAAAGGAGAACGACGCATCGAGCACTTCAAGGTACAAAAACGCCCCGACCCCGCCACTGGCCGCGGTGGCGGTGGCGCTGCGGGAATCGATCAGCCCGCCCAGCACCTCGACCGCAAGAAAGGTCAGCAGCCCCATGATCGCGGCATTCATGAACGCCTGCCCCTCTGCCTCGGGCAGCAGCATGGAAAACAGCACCGCGATGGCCAGCGCAACGGCAATTTCGATCCCGCGGATGGCGGCATAGCGCGCCATCGGCGCCTCGATCCAGCCGATCCAGTGGATGTCCTTGTCGGGGTCAAAGAAATAGCTCAGCGCGACCATCATCAGGAAGGTGCCGCCAAAGGCCGTGATCGGCAGATGCGCGTCCTGCATGATCCGGCTGTAGGTGGCCGGCTCGCTGGCCGCCAGCCGCAGTGCCTCGACCGGGCCGATACCCGCCGCAACCACCACGATCAGCAGCGGAAACACGATCCGCATCCCGAACACGGCGATCAGGATGCCCCATGACAGGAACCGCCGCTGCCATTCGGGCCGCATGGTTTTCAGTTTGTTGGCGTTGACGATGGCGTTGTCGAAGCTCAGCGAGATTTCAAGCACCGCCAGCACGGCGCAGATGAAGAAATACGAAAGCACCCCGGCCCATGTGCCGGTATAGGCCCAGCCGACCAGCCCGCCCAGCAGCAGGCCCGCGCCGGTCACGATGAAGGCCCAAGTGAAATACCGGGGCGCCGCGCGGCCCGGTGTAGCAACTGTTGTCATGTCTGCGTTCCTTTCGGAACCGGATCGGCACTTTCGCCGATGGGCAGCGCCCGTCCTCCGGCCCCTGCGGTTCAAAATTGGTCAGCGCCGACATCACAAGCGTACCGCAGACACTTGCCAGAGGGGCCCGGTCACCATGGGTTACATCCGGCTGTGCCGGTTGCGAATGGCCTTGGGTTGCTGTGCCTCCTATCCGGGGGCGGGCGGCGCGAACCACCCGGCGCACCCTGTTGCGAAATATGGGTTACGACTCGGATTCCACAAAGACCTCGTCGCGCCTTTTTTGCAGCGCCGGAAGCACCGTCAGCAGCAGCAGCCCGCCCGAGATCGCCAGCATCACGGCGGAAATCGGATGCGTCACGAACACCGTCGCGTCGCCTTGCGAAATCAGCAGCGCGCGGCGCAGGTTTTCCTCCATCAACGGGCCAAGAACCAGCCCGAGCAGCATCGGCGCCGGTTCGAAATCATGCTTGGTCAGCCAATAGCCCAGCCAGCCGAAGGCCCCCGCGAACACCACATCCAGCGCCGAGTTGTTGACCGAGTAGATGCCGATGCAGCAGAACACCACGATCGACGGAAACATCAGCCGATAGGGCACCCGCAGCAGCCGCACCCAGACCCCGACCAGCGGCAGGTTGATGATGACCAGCATCAGGTTGCCCACCCACATCGAGGCGATCATCCCCCAGACCAGGTCGGGCTGGGTCTGAATGACCTGCGGGCCGGGATTGATGCCGTGAATGACCATCGCGCCGATCATCAGCGCCATCACCGGATTAGGCGGAATGCCCAGCGTCAGCAGCGGAATGAACGAGGTCTGCGCGGCGGCGTTATTGGCGCTTTCGGGGGCGGCCACGCCTTCGATGGCACCATGACCGAAGCGGCCCGGCGTTTTCGACAGTTTCTTTTCAAGGCTGTAAGCCGCAAAGGACGAAATGATCGCCCCGCCGCCCGGCAGGATACCCAGCAGCGAGCCCAGGAAGGTGCCGCGCAGCACCGGCGCGGCGGCGGCCTTCAGGTCGGCGCGCGTGGGCATCAGCCCGGTCACCTTCGATTGCACCAGCTCGCGTTCTTCCTCGGTGCCCGCATCAAGGTTGCGGATGATCTCGGCAAAGCCGAACAGCCCCATCGCGACGATGGC
Source organism: Arenibacterium halophilum (assembly GCF_005938225.1). Lineage (GTDB taxonomy): Bacteria > Pseudomonadota > Alphaproteobacteria > Rhodobacterales > Rhodobacteraceae > Arenibacterium > Arenibacterium halophilum. Next base: position 30,673 of record NZ_VCPC01000006.1, on the reverse strand, counting down.
AAAGTCGATCCCGTCCATCAGCTCGGGCAGGCCAAAGGTCATCCGCGTGGCCCCGGTCACAAGGTCGGTGCCGACCATCGACAGCAGCAGCCCGAACACGATCATGGCAATCGCCTTCAGCACGGATCCCTTGGCCAGCACCACAGCAAAGACCAATCCCAGCGTCATCAGCGCGAAATACTCGGTCGGGCCAAAGGCCAGCGCCAGCCGCGACAGCGGCACACCCATCAGCGCAATCAGCACCGTCGCCACGCAACCGGCAAAGAACGACCCCAGCGCCGCCGTCGCCAGCGCAGGCCCCGCGCGGCCCTGTTTCGCCATCTGGAACCCGTCCAGCGCCGTCACCACCGATCCGGCCTCGCCGGGGATGTTCACAAGGATCGAGGTGGTCGAACCGCCGTATTGCGCGCCATAGTAGATGCCCGCCAGCATGATCAGCGCCCCCACCGGCGGCAGCCCGAAGGTGATCGGTAGCAGCATCGCCACCGTCGCGATCGTCCCGATCCCCGGCAGGACGCCGACCAGCGTACCAACGATCGCACCGACGAAGCACAGCATGATGTTGACCGGCAGCGGAATGGCCAACCCGCCCAGAAGGTCGGGCGCCCACCACTGGACCTGAAAGACGATGGAAAAGCCAAGGCTCAGATTCTGAAGGATATCACCCATGTCGGCCTCGGCTTATCGGGTCAGGAAGGCGGGCAGCATCGGCATCGGCAGCCCCAGCCCGTAGTGAAACAGCAGCGCGCAGGCCCCGGTCAGGCAGGCCCCGGCGATCACCGCCTCGCCCCAGCGCGTCTCGCGCGAGCCAAGCGCCGAAATCAGGAAACTGGTCATGGCCGAAAACAGCATCCCCAGCGGCTGGATGCACAGCGCAAAGGAACACAGCGCCAGCCCCACGAAGATCGGCCCGCGCCAGTGCAGCCGACGCAGGGCCGGGCCATCGTGCAACAGCCCCGTCACCGCGATGGCAAGGCCAAGGCAGAACAGCAGCCCGGCAAAGATCCAGGGCGCCGTGCCCGCCCCGAAGGAAAAGCCGCGCATCCCGCCCAGGTCACCCGAGGCCCAGAGCGCAAAGGCTGCCACGCCCATCAGGGCAATCCCGCCCACGAAATCCTGCGTGCCCCTGATCCGGCGCCCCGGCGGGCTGTTTCCCGTGTCTGTCATTGCTGAAATTCCCTGTGGTATGTCGCCCGGCCCCGCAGGGCGGGCGATCTGGTTCTGGTTACGGTTGGCTCAGGCGTCGATCACGCTGACCGAGGCCGCGACGATCCGCCAGCCGTGGTCAAAGCGCACCCATGTCTGCATCTGCCGCCCCACCTTTCCGGCTGCGCTGGCGCGGTAGAACAGGGTCGAGGCGACAGCCATGTCGCGTCCGTAGGCGGTGATGACCGTGCCCTCCAGACGGCGCATCAGGTCAACCGCGGGCCGCGCCTTGCGATAGGCCTGTATCTCGGCGTGGCCATACAGGTTTTCGCCAATGCCGTAGCGTATGGTGCGCGGATCGACATGGAACAGCGCGCCCAAAGTTTCGGTATCGTTGGTGACAAGCGCCTGTTCATAGCGGGCAAAGGCGGCTTCGACCTCGGCCACCACCTCGGGCAGATCAATGTCCATCAGGCGGCTCCTTTCAGGGGGTAGGGCGGCTGCACGGCCTGCACCGTTCCGGCCTGTTGCAGGTGATGGGCCACGCGCAGCGCCAGATCCTCGCGCCACGGCGCGGCGATGACCTGCACCCCGATGGGCAGCGGCCCCACCGGCACCGGCACGGCCACAACCGGCAGGCCGATGAAGGAAATCGGCTGGGTGAAGATGCCGATATGCGCCCGCACGTTCAGCTCGGCCCCGCCCAGCATGAAGGTGGTCTTGCCCAGCTCCGGCGCGACGCAGGGCGTGGCGGGGGCGATGATCACATCCGTGGTTTCAAACACCTCCAGCACGCGAGCGCGATACCAGCGGCGGAATTTCTGCGCCCGGTCCATCAGCGCGGCGGGCACCATGGCTCCGGCAAACAGCCTGTCGCGTACGGCCGGGTCGAAATCGCCGGGGCGGGCGCGCATCCGGTCAAGGTGCAGCGAGGCGCCTTCGGCGGTCGAGATCAGGAAGGCCGCCGCACGGGCGCGGCGCGCCTCGGGCAGATCGACGGTTTCGGTGATCCCAAGCGCGCCGGTAACCGCATCCAGCGCGGCGCGGGCCTCGGGCATCAGGTGCTCCTGGAAATAACCGCCCGCCACCGCAAGGCGCAGCCCCTCGACCCCCTGCCCCAGAGCGGCAAAAGCCGGATCGACACGCCCGGTGCACACCGGGTCATCCGCATCCGCGCCCTGCATCGCGTCATAGGACAGCGCCAGATCTTCCACGGTGCGCGCCAGCGGGCCAAGGTGGTCAAGGCTGCCGACAAAGGGATAGGTCCGCGCCCGTGACAGCCGCCCATAGGTCGGCTTCAGCCCGAACAACCCGCAGAACGACGCCGGCAACCGGATCGAGCCGTTGGTGTCGGACCCAAGCGCCAGCGGCACCAGCCCGCCCGCCACCGCAGCCGCCGACCCGCCCGAAGATCCGCCCGCCATGCGCGTCAGATCGTGGGGGTTGCGGCTGTGGCCGTCGTGGATGTTCTCGCCCGTGAAATCATAGGCGTATTCGCCCATGTTCAGCGCGCCGGTCAGCACCGCGCCCTGGGCCTCCATCCGCACGATCAGCGCGGCATCGCGATCCGCCGGGGCGCGGTCGCGGTTGATCTTCGATCCCGCCCGCGTGGCCAGTCCGCGCACGTCAAACAGGTTCTTCACCGCAAAGGGCACACCGGCCAGCGGGCCGACTGCCTCGCCCCGCGACAGCGCCGCATCCACGCCGCGCGCCGTCTCGCGCGCCCGGGTCTCCAGCACATCGGTAAAGGCGTTGACCGTGCCGTTGCGCGCGGCGATCCGGGCCAGCGCCGCCTCGGTCACGGCCAGCGCGCTGACGCGGCGATTGGCGACCGCCTCGGCAAGCTGGTGGGCCGGCGCCCATGCGCCGTCATCAAAGGTCAGCCGGTCATGCGACATAGACATTGGCCTGTTCGATCTCGTCTGGAAGGGGAAATTCGTCGACCAGCCGCGCCATGCGCAGGGTCACGTCAAGATTGGTGCGGATCGCGGGCTTCCACTCGGGCGCGATCGGCAGACCGAACAGCGCGGCCATCGCGTCGATATAGCTGTCCAGGGTCTGGTCCATGGGGCGGGCCTCCTTTGGGCTGGGCACAGGGCCACCGTTGCGACGGGTGTGTCGCCGCAGCCCTGTGCCGGGGTTCGAAGTCGGATTTTGGGGTTACTGAAGCGTGACGTTGGCCGCTTTGACCACGGCGCCCCACTTTTCGTATTCCTTCGTGATGAAGGCGCGGGTTTCGTCCGGAGTCATGATCCGCGTCTCGGCCCCGAAGGTGGCGAACCTGTCCTGAATCTCTTGCGTTTGCAGGATTTTGTTCACCTCGGCATTCAGCTTGGCGATGATCTCGGGCGGGGTGCCCTTGGGCGCCGACAGCGTCCACCAGCCGGTGGCGTCGAACCCGTCGAGCCCCGCTTCCTGCAAGGTCGGCACATCCGGCAGCGCAAAGGACCGCGTGGCCGAGGTGACCGCCAGCGCCCGCAGATTGCCCGCGCGCACCTGTTCGATGGACGACGGCAGGTTGTCAAAGTCGATATCGACCTGCCCGGCCACCAGATCGGTGATGGCCGGGGCCGACCCCTTGTATGGGATGTGGGTCATCTTCACGCCGGTTTCCAGCATGAACATCTCGCCCGCCAGGTGGATCGAGGTGCCAACCCCGGACGAGGCCATGTTCATCGGCCGCTCGGCGGCCTTGGCCTCTTCGATGAACTCGGCCACGGTGGTCGCCTTCACCTTGTCGGGGTTCACCACCATGATGTTCGGCGTCCATGCCAGGAAGGCGACCGGTTCGAAATCGGCCAGCGGATCGAACGGCATGTCGGGATAGATATGCGCGTTGATGCCGTGGGTGCTGGTGACGCCCAGCACCAGCGTATAGCCATCAGGCTCGGCATTGGCGGCGGCGGCCACGCCGATGTTGCCCCCTGCCCCGCCGCGATTCTCGATCACGAATTGCTGGCCCAGGTTCTCGCTCAGCTTGTCGGCCACCAGCCGCGCGAAAATGCTGCTGGAGCCACCGGGGCCAAAGGGCACGATCCAGCGGACCGGATGATCGGGATAGGTCTCGGCAAGGATAGGGGTGGCGGTCACGGTAATGGCGGTGGCCATGGCCGCGAACAGCCCATGTCGCAGTTTCATGTCTTCTCTCCTGTTGGGTCTATTGGGCCGCACCGGGGAGGGGTGCGTGCCGTCGGCAATGCGTCAGGGATCGACGCGCAGGAAATCGGCCCGGCCGACTCCCTGTATCAGAATGGATCGGCAGGGGTTTCCATCGGCCGAGGCGACGCGGTGGTGCACACCCGGCGCAATGTCGAACCGTTCGCCCGGGGCCAGCACAACGTCCGCTTCATCGGCCTGCTGAACCAGCAACTTGCCCTCGATGCAGATGAAGGTGTCGGTGATTTCGCTGTGATAATGCCAGGGCACATGCTGATCCTCGGCAAAGGATTGCAGCGATACCCGCACATCGCTTCCGATGGCGATATGCTCCAGCCCATAGGTCCGCTCGGACGGGGGCACCAGGTGGGTCTTGTCCATGACAGTGTCCTTTCAGCTGGGGGTCTTGGCAAAGGCGCAGCCGATCAGCGCATCGCGCGGCACCAGCGCGGCCAGATCGGATTCGCTCAGGCCCTCGGTGCCGTCGGGGCGTTGGGGGAGCACGACATATCGCAGGTCGGCATTGCTGTCGTGCACGCGAATCTCGGTCTCTTCGGGGAGGGTGAGGCCGAATTCGCGCAGCACGCGGCGCGGCTCTCGCACGGTGCGCGAGCGATAGGCCTTGCTGACGTAGAACGCCGGGGGTTCGCCCAAAAGCGAGCGGGGGTAGCACGAACACAGCGTGCAGACGATCACGTTGTGCAGATCAGGCGTGTTTTCCAGCGCCACCAACGCCGCCTCGGTCACCGGAATGTCCAGCTCCAGCGCGGCCTGTTTGGCATCGGCCATCATCCGCGCCTTGTAGGCCGGGTCGACCCAGGCGCGGGCCACCATGCGGGCGGCCTGATGCGGCGTCTTCAGCTCGTTCACCTCGACCCGTGCCTGAATCTCGGCGGCATCCAGAATGCCCTGCTCGATCAGCATCGCCTTGAGCGCCAGGAATTTGGCCTCATGCTCGGTCAAATCCATATCGTCATCTTCGTTGACGGGGTGCGGGTGCGTGTGGTCGTGCGAATGCGAGTGGTCGGCCGTCATTGCGCCTCTCCTGTCGGTTCCGGCCGCAGCCAGTGTTCGTAAATCTCGATCTCCAGCGTGTCGGCCTCGCAGCCCGGATAATCCGGCCAGATGTCCCGCTGCCGCAGCCGCACGCGGAACAGCTGCACCGCCGTGCCCCGGCCCCGGCCATAGGCGCGGTCTTCGGGGTTTTCATATGTCCCGCCAAAGCGTTCGATCACGCCCACCTTGCCGCGCACATACTGCGGCGTGCGCACATGCCCCGGCTTGCCCAGATCGACGATGCGCACCCGCGCGCCATCGGCAAAGGCCACCTCAGACATGGTCGCGCGAGCCGCTCGCCAATATCTGCGCGGTGCGGGCGGCGTGGGCGTCGGCGTCAATGGTGCCGTTTTCGAACAGCAGCCGCAGCCAGCCATCCAGCCGCCGCCCGTACAGGTACGACCGGCCATATTCCTCTTCGCTCATCTCCTCGACCGCGCGGCGGAATTCATCCAGCGTGATGTCCAGCTTGGACGACAGCAAGTTGACCACGGCGATCAACTGCTTTTCCCAGAACAGCTGCCGCCGTTCCTCGCGCGGGATGTCGCCCGCTGGCTTTCCGCCAATGTCGCTTACCAGCCGTGTGCTCATCGCTGTCTCCGGTCCGTTCTGCGCGGCGGGCCAGACTGCACCGCCATGCGTTTCGGGTAAGTTGACAGCCGACCAAGCATATGTCCAATATATGAACAACACGAATTTCATACCTTTTGCATATGACAGTCGATCTGCGCCACATTGCCTATTTCCTCGCCGTGGCAGAGGAACAGAACTTTACCCGCGCGGCGGAACGAGTCGGTATTCAGCAGCCACCCCTGTCGCGTCAGATCCGCGATATGGAAGAGTCGATCGGCGCCGCCCTGTTCCGCCGCACCCGCAAGGGCGCCGAGCTGACCGAGGCCGGTGCCGCCTTCCGAGAGGCGGTGCGACATGTGCCCGATCAGGTCGCCCATGCCATTACCGAGGCACGCCGCGCGGCGCGAGGCGAGGTCGGCGTTCTGCGGCTGGGCTATACCACCTCGGCCGGGTTCAACCCCGTGGTGGCGCAGGCGATCCGCAGCTTTCGCAGCCAGTACCCCGATGTCGATCTGACCCTGATCGAGGCGAATACCCCGCAGCTGATGCAAGGCATTCACGCGGGCACCTACGACCTGGTATTCCTGCGCCCCGGTATGGCGGGCGGAGAGGCGCTGCGCGAACGGGTATTGTCCGAAGAACAGATGCTGGCCGTGCTGCCCGCTGATCACCCGGCCGGGATACAGGGGTCGGTTGATCTGGCCGATCTGCGCGACGAACCGTTCATCCTGCTGTCCCACGCCGCCGGGCCGATCCTGCTGGATGAGATCTTTCAGGCGTGTCGAAGCGCCGGGTTTACCCCCCGCATCGGGCAGAGGGTGTCGCAGATCACCTCGGCCATCAACCTTGTCGCCAACGGCATGGGCGTGTCGGTCGTACCCGCCTCGATGCGGTTTCTGCAGGTGCCGGGGGTGGCCTACCTTGGCATCACCGGTCACGCCCCCCTTGCCCGGCTGGCCGTCGCCCATCGCCGCGGAGACAGCGGCCCGCTGGTGCGCAACTTTCTGGCCGGATGCGCCTAGGCAGGTTTCGTGACGAAACCTAGGCCTCCAGCAGTCGCTGAATTTCCAGCATCAGCGATTCCATCATCGCCCTGTCCAGCCGCCGCCCTTCGAACCTCAGGATCGTGCCATGCGAATCCTCGCCGCGCCGGATGGTATAGCCGGTGCTGGTCTGGATCGTCACATCGTCGATCCACCCTGCCACGGGTTTCGTCTTGGGCCGACCGCCGCGCGCCTTGTCTTTCGGGGCGGGCTTCGAGGCCGCCAGAACCGCCGCCAGCATCTCCCATTCCTCTTCGGCGTCCTGCGGGGCGTGGGCCGACAGCGCCTGCCTTAGATCAGGCTCTAATCCGCCGCGCAGAGCCGTAGAAAGCTGCAAGCCACGGGTTTCGGTCAGGGCCTCGGGAAAGGTCAGCATGTCGCCCAATTCCTCGAAGATCAGCGCATAGGACCGGATCTTTGACCGCTTCGCCTTGGAGCCGCTGGCAAACAGCCGGTTCACCGCATCCTGCGTGTCGGCAAAGGCGCCCTGCTTGGCCGAGATCACTGCGATCCGCCCGCGTTCGTAATTGCTGAGGTCGGCGCGCACCTCGTTTTCCTCGACCATCTGCACGAATGCCTGATCGGCCTCGGTGCGGGGTCGGATGATCGCCTTGATCGTATCGAAGGACGACGCGCCTTGTGTCATCTGGGCCAGTTCGCGCACCGCCTTCAACCGCCGGAACCCCGACAGCAGGCCATAGCGGTGGTCGCCCTCCTGCCCCAGTTCAAACACCTCGACGGGCAGGCGCAGCCCCCCTGCCCCGATCGAGGCGCGCAGTTCGGCCTGGTCGTCTTCGTCCATCACGGTGCGGTCGCGGACCATGGCGTTGGCGTCGATCTGCTCGGTCGGGATTTCGACGATCAGAAGCCCCTTGCCCTGCGCGTCACGGTACAGCCCCGCCTCGGTTTCGGCCTTGGCGCGCGCGGCACGTTCGGCGGCGGTTTCCAGCTGGGTGTCGCCCGCGGTTTCCGCCATGACCGAGGCAATCGGCGCCACGCCCCTGCCCTTGGGCGCCGAGGTTTCGTCACGAAACTCTGCCTCGATCCGGCTCAGATCCTCGGCGCTTGGCGCCTCCAGCTTTCTGCGTTTAGCCATCCGCTTTCTCCTCTGCCTGCGCCATCTGCTGATCACGCCACCATGTGCCCAGCACCAGTTCCTTGACCTCGGCCCATGTCCTGTCGAACGTCTCGCGCCCGCGCACATAGGTATCGCGGTTGAATTCGCGGTAATCAGCCTCGTAGATGCCATTCACCTGCTCGCCCGCCTGCCCGACCATCGCCGTGACCTCTTGGCGATAGGTGGTCATGAAATCACCGAAATAGGCCTGAATCACGTTGGCCAGATCGGTCTGCTGCCCCGCGTCGAACCGGGTGACGATGGCGCGGACAGCATCCCATTCAAACTTGATCTCGGGCTGCCCGTTGCGCCGCCGCGCCGCGTTTTCGCCCTCTTCCACGCTGGCGAAGGTGGAATAAAGCATATCGAAAAACCGCCCCGTGGAATCGAATTCCAAAAACGATGCCCCTAGCGGCACCAGCAGGATATCCGCCGCCGACAGCGCATTGATGGTCAGGTAGCCAAGCGCGGGCGGAGTATCGAGGATGATGATGTCGTAATCATCAATCACCCGCTCGTTCGTCAGCGCATTGGTCAGCGCATCCCACAGCGGCCAGCTGCGCAGGTTCATCCGCCAGACAGGCACCTGGAATTCGGCCCAATACAGGTTCAGCTGCGCGCCCAGCAGGTCGATATTGGGCCAGTGCGTTTTCTGGATGAGGTTTCGTGACGAAACCTCCAGCGCCTCAGTCAGGGTTTCGTCGAGCGGCAGGGGAGGGCGGCCAGCAGCCTCGCGGACGGTGTTTTCCTCTTGCAACGCCAGCGCGTAATCCTTCGCCAGCAGCGGGAAGGCGGTCGACCATTCGTCGGGAACCGTGCCGCCCATGATCGAGGTCATCGAGCCCTGGCTATCAAGGTCGATCACCAGCACTTTGTAGCCGTCCAGCGCGGCCGACATCGCCAGATGCGCCGCCGTGCTGGTCTTGCCGACGCCGCCTTTGAAATTCGCCACGGCGATGGTTTTCGCGGGCAGGCCTTCGGGCCGCCACGGGCGATATTCGCGCCCCGAGGCGCCTTCCTGCGCAAAGTGGTCACGCAGGCGCAACACGTCCTCAAGGCTGAACCACTTGGAATTGCCGTCGCCCACGCCTTGGGGCAGGTCTTCGTTCTTTTTCAAAACGCGACGGAAATGCCCGGGCGCCACGGGGATCAGATAGCGGCAGACCTCCCATGTCGAGAACATCCGCAGCCGCTTGCGCCCGTCGGGAGCATACCCACGCTTTGCCAAATCCTCGCGCCCGCGTGCCGCAAAACTGGCCGCTTTTGCGAATCGCGCCGTGTCGATAGGGTCCGACAACTTCGCTGCAGCCTTGGCCGGATCGATGTTGAAATAGGGGGGAAGATCGTCCTTGCCTGCGGACATGCTGCATCCTCTAAGATGTTCTGTAGTTATGCGACTTTTCGGCAGACTATCGCACATCGCGGGGAGCATGTGAATCCTAAGCTGCAATCAGGCTCTGTTATTGAAGAAAAATTAGAGGCAGCACAGAACAAAGGTTGTAAGATCTTTGAGGTTCTTTAGAGTCTTTGGCTCTGAAATTATCAATTGATTCAATGAGTAATTTGCCTTTTGGCGCCCATATACAGGACGTAAGGCACCCGTTTCCGGGATGAGCGGAACCCGGTTGCAGGGGGACAGGCCCCGATTCGCGGTAAGACGGGTGTCCAAATGCGGTTAGAGCCTGAAAAGGGTGTATTTGCGGGAATCACGCCGTCATGGGTGCCGGACCTCATCCTGTATCCGGGTCCCTGAAATCGGGGGCTGCGCCAAAGGTACCCGTATCCGGGATCGGCCTGATCGGCGATAAGGCACCCGCGAGACGGTTGCCGGAAGGTACTTGTTTGCGGCATACTGGCCCCAACAAGAAACGGGCAGACTTATGGACGAGATTCCCCGCGACCGGTTGACCGGAGCGCTGCGCAGGGGCGCGGTAAAGAAGAACGTGGCGGCGATCCACGTTTCGGGCAAGCTGACGTTGCTTCAGCGCAAGCTGTCGAACGTGCTGCTGCTGAACGCCTATGATACGCTGACCAGCCAAGTGAAGCACGAGATCGACGCCCGCACGCTATGCCTGATGATCGGTTACAACTCGAACGACATGGACAGCCTGAAACAGTCTCTGCGCGGTCTTGCCGAAACGCTGGCCGAATGGGACATGCTCGACGAGAAGGGCCAGCAGGAATGGGGCGTGTCGAGCCTGCTGAGCTATGCCAAACTGAAAGGCGGCATCTGCGAATATGCCTATTCTCCGGCGCTGGCGGAGAAACTGCACGATCCGAAAGTCTTTGCGCTGATCAACCTGAACATTCAGCGCCGGTTTACCAGCGGCCATGCGCTGGCGCTGTATGAAAACTGTTATCGCTTCATCCGCACCGGATCGACGGGATGGTGGCCGCTGGACCTGTTCCGGCGGCTGATGGGGGTCGATGGCTCGGCCTATTACGAAAGCTTCAAGCATCTGAACGCCAAGGTCATCAAGCCGGCCGTGGCCGAGGTGAACAAGACCTCGAACATTCTTGTCACGCCGGAAACGCGCAAGAAGGGCAGGGTGGTTACGGAAATCCGGTTCCGGATCAAGGAGAACCCGCAGCTGGCGATTCTTGATATTGACGACGGTGAAGGCGCGCGGCATGGCCCGGTTTACGCCCGTCTCCGCGATGCGGGGGTCAGCGACCGGCTGGCGCGTCAGTGGTTGTCGACCCACGGCGAAGGGCAGGTGGCGGCCAAGCTGGATTATGTGGAAACTCGCGAAGGCGTGCGCAGCAAGGTGGGGTATCTCAGCGCCGCGCTGGAGGGCGATTTCAGCGCCGAGGCGCAGAGCGCCACCGCGCCGCCATCGGAACGCGGGGCGCGGCTGGGGCGCATACTGGCGGCTGCCAAGGCGCGCACGCCTACGCAGCGTGATGCCGACAAGAGGTTGTTTCTTGGCATGATCGACGACCCCGTGGCGCGGGCGGATTTCGAGCGCCACGGCTGGACGTCGCCCCTGAACGCCGAACGCATCGCCGCCTTCTGGGAAGATATGGGGATGGAGGGCTGAGGTTTCGTCACGAAACCTTGGGCCATTCATTCGGGGAAAACCGTCTGGCCGAATGGACGCCGTCACCGAATTAAACGCGGTGGCAGGGCAGGGCGTCCCTTTGGCGCCATGTTTCGACGCGACCGAGACCGAATTTATCGGACATGAATGGTGCGCGCCAAGGGCGGCGGTTTGTCCGATTTTCAATGCTGGAAAGCGCCGCGGCAATATGGGCTTCGGACCCGCCAGATGCCGGAAACTGTCCGGACGCTTGCGAGACAGGATGCATCTTATGTAGGCCCAGGTCACCTCTGCCTCTTTTGAAACCCGTCGAGATGTTGCGTTTTTGCCGGGAGGTGCAGGCGAGGGGCGCTTTGGGAACACCCAATTTGGCAATATGGCACGTGAAACTTGACCATTCTGCCCCATGTGTATATACGGATGTATAGCCGCTTGGGATCCTATGATGATTGAAGTCAAAATTCGCAAAGTCGGCAACTCGTCCGTGATGACACTCAGCACGGAGATGTTGGCGCTTCTTGACGCGAAAGAGGGAGACACGCTTTACGCTGTCCGCACCGATGATGGTGGCCTGAAGCTGATGACAGAAAATCCCGAACTTCAGGCTGCATTGGCTGCGGCGGAAGCCGTCATGGATGAGAACCGCGATCTGCTGCAAGCCCTGGCATGACGCCGTGGGTTTGGGTGCCACTGGCCGCCCTTCACGTGATTCATGACCGGCAAATCTCGCGGCATGGCGGTGCTCCGGGAACGCGCGATCCTGCTTTGCTGGAGGCGGCCTGTGCCAGGCCTGTGAACCAGGCGGCCTATGGTGATCGCGATGTCTTTGCGCTTGCTGCCGCTTATGCCTTTGGGATCGCAAAAGCGCACGCCTTCGTGGATGGAAACAAGCGAACTGCCTTTGTTGCCGCGTTCACCTTTCTGCGTCTCAACGGCATCGTTGTCCGGCCTGATCCCGGTATCGGTGTGCGCATGATGGAGGATCTGGCCTCCAGCCAGATCACCGAGGATGATTTTGCGGCATGGCTGCGCGCTTTGACGGCCGCGTGAGTTCGCGGCACATCTGCCATATCCCGGTTTGAACGCGCCGAATTGCAAAGCGTGCAATTGCACCCCGGTCATCCCCCTTGAATCGCCCCGGGCGTTTGGGTGTCACGGCTGAAACAGGTGGGGCATTGCTGCGCTCACCACCACAGAATGTCTTTGGCGTTGGCAGGAATACTGCTAGTATCCCAGTCAAAGGAAATCTTGTCATGCGTACAATAATCTATGGCACCGGCGCGATCGGTGGAGCTATTGCGGCAGCACTGTCGTTGTCCGGCCAAGAGGTTGTCGGGATCGCGCGCGGTGCGCGTCAGGCCGCGATAGCCGAGAGGGGGTTGCTGTTCCGCACGCCCGAAGGCGCGCGGCGCACCCATTTCCCCTGTGTTGCCGATCCGACCGAGATCGAGCTGCGGTCGGACGACGTAATCCTGCTGACGATGAAAACACAGGATACCCTTCCGGCACTGGAACGGCTGCGGGCGGCCGGGGTGACAGATCATCCGATTTTCTGCGGACAGAACGGCGTGTCGAACGAACGCTTCGCGCTTCGCCGGTTTCCCGAGGTGCATGGCGTCGCGCTGCGAATGCCCACGTTCGTGGTAGAGCCCGATGATGTTGTCGCCTTTTCCATGCCGCAGCACGGGCTGCTTGATATCGGGTGCTATGGCGGCGGCATCAATGCGCATGACGAACGGATGGTCGAGGCGCTGACGCGGGCCAATATCGCCGCCTTTGCCTCGGATGACATCATGACGTGGAAGTACGGCAAGCTTTTGTTCAACCTTCACAACATCCTTGAGGCCGCGCTGAGCCGGGACGCGGACGCCGGGCGCCTTTTCGCGCCCGTATTGAAGGAAGGGCAGGAGATTCTGACTTCCTGCGGGATCGCGTTCCGCGACGTTGCGAACGACCCCCGCCGCAAGGTGCACATGGTCTTTCACGAAATCGACGGCGTCGATTACGATGGCGGGTCGACCACGCAGAGCTTCGTGCGCGGCAGCGGTTCGGTCGAGACGGATTACATCAATGGCGAGATCGCGCTGCTGGCCCGGTTGAACGGTCTTTCGGCCCCGGCGAACGCTTATCTGACCGATCTGTCCGCCCGTCTTCTAAGAGAGCGCGCCAAACCGGGCGACATGAGCGCGGACCGGATCGAGGCCGAGATGCGCGCCTGCGGGGTGATGTTTGACTGACCCGCTGGCGCCGCGCCCGTTTACATCAGGTTCGGCAGCCAGAGGGTGATCGTCGGGAAGAGGATCAGGATCGTCAGGACCACCAGTTCCATGATGATAAAGGGGATCAGGCCGCGAAAGACCTCGCCCAGCCTGACCCCGGAGTGCCCGGCGGCGACATAGGCATTCAGCCCGAGCGGCGGGGTGATGAGGCCGATTTCGACCGTCTTGGTGACGACGATGCCGAACCAGACCGGATCATAGCCCATGGCCATGGCCGCCGGAAAGGCCAGCGGCATCGCCAGCGACAGGATGGCGAGCTGGTCCATGAACATGCCCATGACGAGCAGGGTGACGATAATCAGCGCCATGATCGTGCCGTGCGACAGCCCGCTGCTGTCGATCAGCGCCAGCAGGTTCTGCGTCACGCGGGTGAACGACAGGTAATTGGCGAAGATGTGCGAACAGGCGATGATCGTCACGATCATTACCGTGGATCGGACGGCCATGCTGACGGCGGGGCCGAGCGAGCGGAAGGCCAGCGATCGCTGCGACAGGCCGATCAGGACGGCCCCCATGACTCCGAAAGCCGCGGCTTCGGACGGGGACGCGATGCCGCCGTAGATCACACCGATGACCGCAATGATCAGCACCACCATCGGCAGGACGTGGCGCGAGGTTCGTACCGCGTGTCCGAGCCGGAACGGCTCTCCGGCGGGGGCGGCATCGGTGGTCTGGGCGATGACCTTGATCACGATCGCCATGCCCGTGGCGGTCATCAGGCCGGGCAGGATGCCCGCGATGAACAGCTTTCCGATCGAGGTTTCGGTCAGCACACCGTAGACCACCAGAACGATGCTGGGCGGCACCACGACCGCAAGCGTGCCGCCGACCGAAACGACGGCCGTCGCGAGCCGTTCGCTGTAGCGATGGCGCCGCATCTCGGGGTAGGCCGAGGCGGTCATGGCGGCGGTCGACGCGGTGCTGCTGCCGATCAGCGCGGCCAGAAGCACCGAGGCGCCAACCGCGGCGACGGCAAGGCCGCCCCGGACATGGCCAAGCCATGCCTGACAGGCGTTGATGGCGCGTTTGGTCACCTGTCCGGCGGTGAGAAGCTCTGCCATCAGGATAAAGAGTGGAATCGCGACGAGGATGAACGAGGCCGTCGTGTCGAGGAATACCCGTTCCAGAACCGCCAGCGCGGGGCGCGGCCCAAGCTGGATCGCAAGGCCCGCCGCCCCGGCGATACCCATGGCGAAGGCCACCGGCATCCTGAGCATCATGAGGATGGCGACAATGAGAACCAGCATGGCAAGAGACATCGGACGCTCCTATCCGGACAAGTCGGGACCGGCCGCAACGGGCCGGTCCAAGGGGGCGTGCGGGATCAGTTGGCCGTCAGGCCGCGATAGCGCTCGAGCGTCGGGGCGGCATCCGCATTGCGGCTGCCGATGCGGTCCAGCCAGTCCTGTTGAACGGCCTTCATCACATCGTTGAGCGCGGCCAGCTCTTTGTCTTCCAGCGTGTAGACATCAATGCCGGAGTCCGCCCATTCCCTGGCCAGCTTTCCGCCGATTTCGTCCTGATAGGCGCCAACGTGCTTTGCTACGCTGTCACCGACCGACAGCAGCTTTTCCTGCTGGTCTGCGGGCAGGCCTTCGAAGACGTCCTTGTTCATGACCAGCATCAGGAGCGATCCGCCGAACGCGCCGTTGGTCGAGATGTGTTTCGAGACTTCCTGAAGGTTGTAGCCCGGCACGGACGGCAGCGGGAACAGCACCGCGTCGAGGCGTCCGCGCTCGACGCCGGTATAGACTTCGGGGCCGGGGATGCTGACCCCGACACCGCCGAGGCTTTGCGCGACCAGAGCCTGCGCGGCGCCGCTGGTGCGGATCTGCTTGTTGGTCCACGCGGAGGGATCGGACATGCGACCGTCTTTCGACAGGACCTGATATGGGGGCAGGGCGACGGCGAAGATCGGCACGACGCCAGCGGCGAGAAGCTCGTCGCGGGTCGGACCGCTGCGGGTCATGTCCTGCAGGGCGGTCGTGCCCTGACCTGCCGTGGTATAAAAGCCCGGCAAGCCGACGATGGACCAGAGCGGAAGTTTGTCGCTGGTATAGATCGGCTGAATCAGGGCGGCGTCGAGAATGCCATTCGCCACGGCGTCCAGCAACGCTTTTGCCTTTGCGCCCTGTTCCGATGGAAAGTGGGTAAATGTCACCTCTCCGCCTGTGGCGTCCTCGACCTCTTGCATCCACTTCTGGGTTCCGTTGACCGAGATGATATGCGTGGTGGACTGGAAGTCGCCGAGGCGCAGATCGGTGGCCTGGGCCGCGGTGAAGGACAGTGCAGTGGTCAGCGCCGCGAGCGGCAACAGGGTCTTGAACATCTTCATTGGGGTCTCCTCCTATGTCGGTTCGGGGCGCTTTTCCGCGCCTCGTCTTGTCATGTCGTGCATCAGGCGCAGGGCCAGCACGCCGGTCCCGAGAGGCACCGGCAGGTAGGACCAGCCGAGCGGCCAGTCGTAGACGCCAAAGTTGACGTCATCGTTCAGGAAGGCGTTCAGGCAGTACTTGCCCGAGACGTAGCAGACGATGAGGAAGAAGGCGGCGGCAAGCGCCTGCACCAGCCGACGAACGATGTCGCGCGCCGAACCGAAGATACGGCTGAGGTCAACCTCGAGCGCGAGGTGACCGCCCTGCCTGTAGACCCAAGCCAGCGACAGGGTCGCCAGTGCGGGCATCAGGTAAAATTCGGTAAGTTCGAACTGCATCTCGAGCGCCCGGCCGAGCAGGACGCGAAGCAGGATATCGAGGTTGATCAAAACCGCGATCACGACCAGCGCCGCGCATCCCAGGATATGCAGCACGTCTTCGACACGGCGGAGCACCGTTTCCACAGGCCTCATCGTCTCCTCCCCAAGATTGGATTTTCGGGTCCGCCGCGCCCTCCTCAAAGCGTCGATCGGTGAACCGGACTGTCATCCATACCTATAGTGTACCAGTAGTATACTAAATAATACCGGTCAACCGAATGTGCATGTTGCGCGCATGTTTTGAGGCTGGGGCCGGGGCAACGTGGGCCTGTGCCAGAGGTCAGTCCATGAAGAGGCGGGGCATGGTCAGCGACAATTCGGGCAGGTACGTTACAAGCCCGACCACCGCCAGTTCGATGGCGAGCAGGCCCCACAGATTGCGAACGATCCCGCCGAACGGCACCTGGCTGATCGCAGCAGCGGTAAAGAGCGTGTATCCGAAAGGGGGCGTTGCCAGCCCGACGCCAAGGTTCACGATCAGCATGATGCCAAGATGCACCGGGTCGACGCCAAGCTGCTCGCCAAGCTGGATCAGGAATCCGGCGAAGACGATCATGATGGCGATGGTGTCCATCAGCATACCGATGGCCAGCAGGAAGATGTTGAGAAGCAGCAGCACCACGAAGCGGTTGTCGGTGAAGCCGAGAATGGTGTCGGCCACCCGTTGCGCCAGCTGTTCGTAGGCAACGATCCAACCAAAGACGGTGGCCAGCGCGATGACAAAGGCTATGTTGGCCGATGTCATGGTTGACCGCAGGATGATGTGCTTGAGCATGGAGGGCTTGAGCTCTCCGTACAGGAACATGCCGACGATCAGGCCGTAGGCGATGCCGACGACGCCCGCCTCGGTCGGGGTGAAGATGCCGCCATAGATACCGCCAAGGATGATGAACGGGGCAAGAAGCGCCCATTTGGCGTCCCAGATCGCGACGCAAAGATCGCGCAGGCCGGAGCGTTTTTCCACCACGACAAGGCTGGTCGTGCGGGCGTGGATGTTGCAATAAACCATCAGCGCCACGGTCATCACGAGGCCCGGCAGGATCCCGGCGAAGAACATGCGCGGGACGGAGGTGTTCGAGATGATGCCCCAGATGACCATCGGGATCGACGGCGGGATAAGAATGCCGATCGGACCGTAAGCGGCGGCAAGAGCCGCGGCGAAGTTGCGGGAATATCCGCGCTCGACCATCTGCGGGATCATCAGCTTGCCTATGGCCGCTGTCGTGGCCGGAGCCGAGCCCGAGATCGCCCCGAACATGGTGGCCGAGAGAACCGCGACCATGCCGATGCCACCCCGGAACCGTCCGGCAAGGATCATTGCGACGTTGACCAGGCGCGTGGACAGGCCCCCGGTGTGCATCAGGTCGCCCGCGATGATGAAGCAGGGCAGGGCGAGCAAGGCATAGACGTTGAGGCCCGCGACCATCTGCTGGACGGTGACGATCGGATCGACCCCGATGGCAAAGAGCGCGGCGATGCTGACCAGGCCGATCGAGAAGGCATAGGGCAGGCCAAGAACAAGCAGCAGCGCGGTGCCGCCCAGAAGGATCAGGTCGACGGTTGTCATGGGGTCGGTCCGAGCGTGGTGTCGTTGTCCGCAATCAGCCGGGCGATGCACCCAAGCGCGTGAAGCGCGATCATGCCGCCGGCGATGGGAACGGAAATGTAGAGATAGCCGACCGGATAGCCAATCGCCGCGGAGGTGTTTGTCCAGACGAGCTCTGCCAGGCGCCATCCTTCCTTGATGAGGAACAGCCCGAAGACCGCGATCAGCGCCTGACACAGGCCATTCAGGGCACGACCCGCCGTGGGGGGCAGCACGTCCTGAAGAAAGGTGAGCCGAAGGTGTTCCTGGCGGCGCACGCCATAACTGGCGGCAAGCAGCGTGGACCAGACGAACAGAAAGGTTGCCAGTTCTTCGGACCACGAGAGCGGAATGTTGAGGACGTAGCGGAAGACGACCTGTGCCAGAAGCGCGACGATGAACCCCGCCGCCATGAGAACCACGGCCACGGCAGAGAGACGGGCAAGCCAGAGGCTTGCCCCGTCGATCAGGTTTAGAAATCGGATCATGGTCGCCTTGTCTTCCGGGCCAGGTCAGTCTTTGACCGCGTTCAGCCATGCGTCAAGGCGGTCGGAGCCGATCTTGTCGCGGTATTGTTCGTAGACTGGCTGCATCGCGTCGCGGAACGGACCCGCGTCGGCGACCTCGTTGATCTCGATCTTGCCACCGGCGCGGAGGTTTTCGACGATCTCGGCCTCCTGCTCGGCGCCGCGTTCGCGTTGGACTGCGCAGGCCTGTTTGGCGGCCTTGCGCAGAACGTCCTGCTGCTCGGTCGAGAGCTTGTTGAAGCTGGCCTTCGACATCATCAGCGGGGCGGCGGAATAGACATGGCGGGTGAGGCTCATGTATTTGGCCACCTCGTCGAGGTTCGCGCCCGCGACGACCCAGGCCGGCACTTCCAGCCCGTCGATGGCGCCCTGCTGAAAGGCGGTTATCGTATCGCCCCAGGCCATCGGCACCGGGTTGCCCTTGAGGCTTTCGAACATGCCGATGAAGATCGGGCTTTGCATTACGCGATACTTGGCGTCGATCACGTCTTCGGGCGAATTCACCGGCTGGATGTTGTTCAGCATGTGCCGATAGCCTGCCTCGCAGAAGGCCAGCCCGACGATGCCCTTTTCGTCCAGAGACGCGAGGAGTTCGTCGCCCAGGTCGCCATCAAGGATCTTGGCCGCGATCTGCTGATTGGCATAGAGGAAGGGCAGATCGTTCACCACGAATTGCGGGGCGGTGTTCGCCACGACCGAGTTGGTGATCGCTGCAAGGTCGAGAACGCCAAGCTGCAGGCCCTGCACCATTTCCTTTTCGTCGCCAAGTTGGCGATTGGGGAAGAAGGAGACTTCGAACTGCCCGGGCGCCATGTCCTCGAGAGCCTTGGACAGTTCGCGGTAGGCGATCTTGTAAACGTCGGTTTCGGCGTCTGCCGTGGCAGAGCCCATACGCAATTTGACGGCGTCGGCCTGAGCGGGTGCCGACGCCAGCATCGTCAGTGCGGCCGCACCCGACAGCATCAGAGACTTGAGTTTCATCTTATCCTCCCTTGGTCGATCCGGACCCGGAGCCCGGACCTTTCACTCCGAGTCGATCTAACCATTTCCTGAACTGGTATTTCAATAGTATTTCAGGCGGGAGGTGGTCTTTTTGTGCGCTTTATCCGTGGTTGGCTATCGAACTCAGGCCAAGCGCTGCCTCTTGATAGGCTTCGCTGAGCGTGGGGTGGGGATGGATCGTGGCCGAGATGTCCTCTGCGCGAAGCCCGGCTTCGATCGACTGGGCGAAGCTGCCCGCCAGTTCCGAAATGCCGGGTCCCGTTGCCTGCACGCCCAGGATCACGTGATCCGACGCGCGGCAGACCAGCCGCACGAAGCCATCTGTATCGTCCAATGTCATGGCGCGACCACTGGCGCGGAACGGGAATTCGGACACCTCGATTGCGGTTTCGGCCTCTGCCATCTCGGGCGAAAGGCCGACGCTGACGATTTCGGGGTCGGTGAAGCAGACCTCTGGCACGCAGCGGCGGTCCCACTGTGCGGTGTGTCCTGCGACCACATCGGCGACGACTTCGGCCTGGGCGATGGCGCGATGCGCCAGCATCGGGCCGGGCGTGACATCGCCAATCGCATGGACGCCCCGCATCGACGTGGTGCAACGGTCGTCGACATGGATCAGGCCGCCGTCCATTCTGAGCGACAGTTCTTCCAGGCCAAGCCCGTCGGTGTTGGCGGTGCGCCCGATGGTCACGAGGACCTTGTCGAAGTCCGCGGTGTCCTGCCCGTCGCTGGTCGACATGGTCAGTGTCCCGGTCGCGTCATCCCAACCCTCGACCCGCGTGCCTGTTTTCAGGGTGATCCCGAGATCGGACAGGCGGCGGCGGACCGGTCGGGTCAGCCGGGAATCGTATTGCGGAAGGATATCCTCGGCGGCTTCGACCAGAGTGACCTTCGTGCCGAGCTTGGCAAAGGCGGTGCCCAGTTCCAGCCCGATATAGCCCGCACCGATCACGCCAAGCGTGGAAGGTGGCTCTGTCAGGGCAAGGGCAGCGGTGGAATCGAGAACGCGCCCGCCGGTCGGCAGGCCGGGCAGGTTCACCGGGCGCGAGCCGCTGGCGATCACGATATATTCGGCATGGATGGTCATGCGTCCTGTGTCGCCCGTGACCTCGACGGTCTTGCCATCAAGGAACCGGGCGTGGCCGCTGACCGATTTGACGCCGCTTTTTTCAAGCAGCCCCGCAACCCCGGCGCGCAGCTTGGCGGTGACTCCGTCCATCCAGTTGCGTGTTTCGCCAAAGTCCAGACGGGGCTGTGCCACATGCACGCCGCAGGTTCCGTCGGTACTCTGACGGAGCGCCTTGGAAAACAGATCTGCGGCATGGATCAATGCCTTCGACGGGATGCAGCCCACGTTCAGGCAGGTGCCGCCAAGGCGGTCACGTTCGACAAGCATCGTGTCAACGCCCAGCCGTGCCGCGCGGGATGCGCAGACATAGCCGCCGGGGCCGCCCCCGATGACAAGCAAAGTGGTTCGGAGATCAGTCATTTCGCCACTCCATGAACAGCATGGCCGGGATTTCCAGCAGGCGTTTCAGATCGGCCACGAATTCGGCCGCGGTCCAGCCGTCGACGACCCGATGGTCGAAGCTGCAGGACAGGTTCATCATCCGGCGCGGCACGAATTCGGTGCCGTTCCAGACCGGGCGGATCATCATCTTGTTGACGCCCACGATGGCGACTTCGGGACGGTTGATGATCGGGGTTGTCGCGACCGCGCCGAGCGGGCCGAGCGAGGTGATGGTGAGGGTGGAGCCGGTCAAATCCTTCGGTCCGGCGCGACGGCTGCGCGCGGCCTCGGAGAGGCGCCGGATCTCGGCGGCGCTGTCCCAGAGGGTCATCGCCTCGGCATGGCGCAGAACCGGGACCATGAGGCCCTGATCGGTCTGCGTTGCGATCCCCGCATGCAAGGCATCGTGCCGGGTGATCACGCCGTTGGTGTCGTCGTAATGCGCGTTGATCTCGGGGTGGTCGCGGATGACCTCGCTCAGCGCGCGGAGCAGGAACGGCAGAAGGGTCAGCTTGCCGCGCTCGTCTCCGAACTGGGCGTTGAGCTGGCTGCGCAGGTTCTCCAGCGCTTCGACCTCGACCTCTTCGATGATCGAAAAGTGCGGGATGTGCCGCTTGGCCTCGGCCATCTTTTCGGAAATCGCGCGGCGCACGCCGGTCACGGGGATGTCCTGTGTACCGGTACGGGCGATCAGGCCGGTGCTCGGCAGGCTGGCGGGGCCATGGGCGAGGAAATCGTCAAGATCTTCGTGAAGGATCCGACCGGCGGGCCCGGTGCCGCGCACCCGGCGCAGGTCGATGCCTTCGTCGCGGGCGCGTCCCCGCACCGAGGGCGCGGCAAGCGGCTTGCCACCGGCTGCGGTTGCCATCGCCTTGGCCGGCGGCGCGCGGCGGGCGTTGGTTTTGCGGTCGGCCTTTCCGTCTGCCTTTTGGTCGGGTCTGGCGGTGGGGGAAGGTTCGGGCGCCGGCGCCGTCTTCGCGTCTGGTTCCGGCTCGGGGGCCGGAGTTGCCTCTGGCACGGGCGCGTCGGCATCGGTTTCAATCCGGATGAGGTCGGCGCCGATGGCGATCGTGTCGCCGGGCGCGCCGCCCAGCCACGTCACGCGACCTGTGGCCGAGGCCGGGATTTCCACTGTCGCCTTGTCGGTCGTCACCTCGCAGATCGGGTCGTCTTCCTGAACGACATCGCCGACCTTGACCAGCCAGTCGGCCAGTTCGGCCTCGGCGATGCCTTCGCCGATGTCGGGCAATCGGTAGGTCTGTTCGGCCATGGCGTCAGTCCTTCATCACGGTTTCAAGCGCCCGCCGCACGCGGGCGGGGCCGGGGAAGTAATCCCACTCCTGCGCATGGGGGTAAGGCGTATCCCATCCCGCGACGCGCAGGATCGGCGCTTCGAGGCTGTAAAAGCAGTCCTGCTGGATCAGCGCGGCCAGTTCGGCGCCATAGCCCGAGGTCAGCGTCGCCTCGTGCAGCACTACGCAGCGGCCCGTCTTGCAGACCGAAGCGGTGATGGTTTCAAGATCGAGGGGCAGCAGGGTGCGCAGGTCGATCACCTCGACATCGATTCCGGCCTCTTCAACTGCCGCCAGGGCGACATGGACCATGGTGCCATAGGTCACGAGAGTCGCATCCGTGCCCTCTCGGACGATCCGTGCCTTGCCCAGGGGGATGGTATAGTGACCGGCTTCGACCTCGCCATCCGGGTGCTTGGACCACGGGACCGAGGGGCGGTCGTGATGCCCGTCGTAGGGTCCGTTATAGAGCCGCTTGGGTTCCAGGAAGATCACCGGATCGGGATCGGCGATGGCGGCCAGCAGCAGGCCTTTTGCATCGGCCGGGGTGGAGGGGACGACGGTTTTCAGCCCGGCCACATGGGTGAACAGCGCCTCGGGCGACTGGCTGTGGGTCTGGGCACCGAAGATGCCGCCGCCCGTCGGCATTCGGACAACCATCGGACAGGTGAACTCGCCTGCGGAACGATAGCGCAGACGGGCCGCTTCGGAGACGAGCTGATCGTAGCCGGGGTACATGTAATCGGCGAACTGGATTTCGATGACTGGCTTCAGCCCGTAGGCGGCCATGCCGACGCCGGTGCCGACGATGCCCAGTTCGCTGATCGGGGTGTCGAAGCATCGCGCGACGCCGAATTGCTTCTGAAGCCCGGCGGTGCAACGGAAAACGCCGCCGAAATACCCCACGTCCTCGCCCATCACGATCACGTCTGGGTCGGCCTCCATCGCGACGACATGGGCATCGCGGATGGCTTCGATCATGGTCATGCGCGGCATGTCAGTACCCCACTTCGTGTCGCTGGCGGATCAGGTGCGGCGGCATCTCGGCAAACACATCCTCGAACATATCCCTTGGGGTGGGGCGGCGGCCGCTGTGCAGGGTGCCGATGGCCTCGGCTTCCTTCTGGGCGGCGACGACTTCGGCCTTGATCTCGGCTTCGGCCTGGGTGTGACGCTCCTCGCTCCAGACACCAAGGGCAATCAGATGCGTCTTGAGTCGCAGGATCGGATCGCCCAGGGGCCAGGCCGTACCTTCCTCTTTCGGACGGTAGGCCGAGGGATCGTCCGAGGTCGAATGGCCCCCGGCGCGGTAGGTGACGAATTCGATGATGGTGGGGCCTAGGTCGGCGCGGGCCCGTTCGGTGGCCCATGTGGCGGCGGCGTGCACGGCCAAGTAATCGTTGCCGTCGACCCGCAGGGCGGGCAGGCCAAAGCCGTGGCCACGCGCGGCAAAGGTGCCCGCGCCGCCCCGTGCAATGCCCTGGAAGGTTGAAATGGCCCACTGGTTGTTCACGATGTTCAGGATCACGGGGGGTTTGTATGTCGAGGCAAAGACCAGCGCGCCGTGAAAGTCCGACTCGGCGGTCGATCCGTCCCCGATCCACGCAGCTGCAAGGCGCTTGTCGCCCTTGATCGCCGCCGCCATCGCCCAGCCCACGGCCTGCGGATACTGGGTGGCGAGGTTGCCGGAGATCGAGAAGAAGCCATGCTCTTTCGACGAATAGAAAACCGGGAGCTGACGACCGCGCACCGGGTCGCCATCGTTGGAATAGACCTGGTTCATCATCTTCACGAGCGGATAGCCCGAGGCGATCAAAAGCCCGGCCTGACGATAGGTCGGGAAATTCATGTCGCCCTTGCGCAGGGCCCGCTGGAAGGCGCAGGAAATCGCCTCTTCGCCCAGATGCTGCATGTAGAAGCTGGTCTTGCCCTGCCGCTGCGCCGTCATCATGCGCGCGTCGTAGATGCGCAGTTTCATCATGTCGCGCAGGCCCTGAAGCAGGGTTTCGGAGTCAAGGCCCGATGCCCATGGGCCGACGGCCTCGCCCTTGCGGTTCAAAACGCGGATGATCGAGAAGGCGAGGTCGCGCATCTCTTCCGGCGGGGTGGCCGGGTCGGGTCGGTCGACCTCTCCGGCGCGGGGAATGGAGACGTGGCTGAAATCGGGATCGTCGCCGGGCCGGATCGACGGGGCAGGGACGTGAAGGCTCGGGGCGCGTTCTTCAGTCATGACAGACCTCGGGTTCCAGATCGCAGATTAGGGCAAGACGGGCTTTGAACAGTTGGGCCCGTTGGTCGCCGTTGTCGATCAGAGCCACGCTGAGGATAAAGCGGCCGTCTTCGAGCCGGTCGTAGGTCAGGTTCGCGAACGGCAGGTCGAGTCGGCGGGCCGTGTCGATCACCCGGCTGACCGCCGAGAACGGGTCTTGGCAGTAAAAGCGCATCTCTGATCCTCCTGTCCCCAAGACTAAGGGGCAGCGCAGAGAAAGATGTTTCAAAAAGTTGTATTCCGCTGGTATTTTTGGATAAATCTTTTGTAAATCAGAGGATTCGAAGGAGATCGTTTTGCCAAAGCCTGATGCGGACCTTGATCATATCGACAGAAAGATTCTTCTCGCCCTATCCGAAGAGGGGCGTCTGTCCAATGCGGCCCTTGGCGACCGCGTTGGACTGTCTGCCAGCCCGTGCTGGCAAAGGGTGCGGCGTCTGGAAGAGCAGGGATATATTCAGGGCTACGCCGCAATTCTGGATCAGGAGCGCCTTGGTGCGTCGGAGATCGTGATGATCGAGGTGATCCTTGAACGACATGACGACGACGTGCTCGAAGGATTCGGCCGCACGATGCAGCGGATGCCCGAGGTGCTGGAGGTGCACCTGACCACTGGTGAATACGATTACCTCATCAAGGTCGCCGTGCAGGGGACCAAGGGATATGAGGCGTTTCTGCGCGACAAACTTTATCGCGTGAAAGGGCTTCGCCACACGCGATCCAGCTTTGTTCTGCGGACGTTGAAGGACGTTCAGGCGTTCATTCCCGACCGTTGAACACCGCCCAATACGACCGGAGAATGCCCTTGGCTTCATTTTTCTCTTGAAGGTATACCAGTAGTGCACCAGTCTTGTGGTGAATCTGCGCCCGTCCGTCGGTGCGCCACAAGACGTCCGGTCGCTGCCGGAGGGGAGAGAAAAATGACCAGGTCCAGCCAGATGCACATGGTGCATATGTTTTTCCATTCGCCGATCACGCATACCGCGCTGAGCTGGGCGAACGAGGATGATGGTCATCTTGCCGGGATGGCGAGCTTTGCCTACTGGCAGGACATCGCCCGGACGCTGGAGCGCGGCCGTTTCGATGCGGCGTTCTTCGCCGACACCCCGGCCGCTTCCGACCAGTACAGGGGCAGTTCGGACACGCCGCTGAAGCATGGTGTTGTCTGGCCGACCCATGACCCGTTCCCGCTGGCCGCGGTCATGACGGCGGCAACGCAGCACCTGGGCATAGGGGTTACCCTGTCGGTGACCGGCAATCCGCCCTACCTGGCGCACCGGAGGCTGAGCACGTTGGATTACCTGTCCGGCGGGCGCATCGGCTGGAATATCGTGACCGGCCATATGCAGGCCGAACACAAGGCGATCGGGCAGGGGCTGGTGCCGCATGACGAGCGCTATGACATGGCCGACGAGTTCATGGAAATCTGCTATGCCCTCTGGGACGCCTATGGCGAGGGCGCGCTGCCGATGGACAAGGTTTCGGGTGTGATGGCGGTGCCGGACCGGGTGAAGCGGCTTGTCCATCACGGGAAATACTTCCAGTGCGAGGCCGTCCCGGCGACATTGCCATCGCCACAGGGGCGGCCGGTGATCTTTCAGGCCGGCAGTTCCGGGCGCGGCATGGAGTTCGCGGTCAAACATGCCGAGGCGATCTTTGCCATACAGCCGCATCTGGCGGCGATGAAGCGGTTCCGCGAGAAGTTCGACAAGGTTGCTGTGGAGGCGGGCCGCGATCCGATCGGTATCCTTTTCGGTCTTCAGTACGTGCTGGGGAGCACAGAGGCAGAGGCAAACCAGCGTCTGTCTGATCTGAAGGAGCGTATCCCGCTGGACGCCGGTCTGAGCCGTCTTTCCGCGCCGCTTGGCGTGGACTGCAGCACGCTTGATCCCGACCAGCCGCTGGAAGATGTGCCGACGCAGGCTTCGCGCGGCATGGCCGAGGCGCTGAGCCAGATGGCCGGAGACGGGCGCAAGATCACGGTGCGCGACGCGGCGATACAGATGGGGCTGTCCGTCGGGCTGCCGCAAGTCGTTGGCTCGCCCGAACAGGTGGCCGATCAGATCGAAACTTACTGGCGCGAAAGCGGCGGTCTGGGCTTCAACCTGAGCGCACCGACCAAACCCGGCATGATCACCGAGTTCGTCGATCATGTCGTGCCGATCCTGCAGAAGCGGGGCATCGTCCGGACGGATTACGAAGGCACGACACTGCGCGACAATATCACCGCCTGACCGGACATGCGCGCCGACATGGAAAGCTGGGATTACATCGTCGTCGGCTCGGGGGCCGCAGGCAGCGTCGTTGCGGCGCGCCTGTCGGAGGACCCCGGAAACCGGGTTCTGGTGCTGGAGGCCGGGGGCAGTGATCGCAATCCCTTGTTCCGGGTGCCCGGTCTGGGATTCGCGGCGGGCGCCGTTCCGAGATACAACTGGAACTTCGCGACGCAGGGGATCGAGGTCCTTGGCGGCAGGTCGATGACCATCCTTCAGGGGCGGGTGCTGGGCGGATCGAGCAGCATGAACGGCATGGTCTACACCCGTGGCCACCGCGCCGAATACGACAGATGGGCCGAGATGGGATGCGAAGGATGGGGATTTGACGACCTGCACCCCTATTTTCGCAAGTCCGAGGCGAACTGGCGTGCGCCAAGCCAGATGCACGGGACTGAGGGCCCGGTCAGGCTGCGCCGTGCCGATCCGCGACTGCCGATCTGCGATGCCTTTCTGGAGGCCGCCGGGGCGCATGGGATCGAGATCGTCGAGGATCTGAATGCCGATCACGCCGAAGGTCTGGGCTGGTACGATGTCAACATTGACCGCGGGCTGAGGCTGAGCGCACCGCGCGCCTATCTTTATCCTGCGCTTGATCGGGACAACCTGAGCCTGCTGACCAATACACAGGTGACCCGTGTGGTGATCGAGGGCGGCCGGGCGACGGGGGTCGAAGCGGTCAGCCAAGGTCAGCGGGTAACCTTTCACGCGACCTGCGAAGTCATTCTATGTGCTGGCGCCGTCATGAGCCCCAAAGTGCTGATGCTGTCGGGTGTCGGGCCTGCCGACAGCCTGCGGCAGCACGGGATCGCGGTTGTCGCGGACAGCCCTTCTGTGGGAGCGAATTTCCAGAACCACCCCTGCTACCGTCCGCAATGGCTCTGCTCTGAACCGGTGACGGCGCGGCGGCACGTCACGGCGCTTGGCGCGGCGAAAGCTGGGGTGCGGTATCTGCTGAGCAGGACCGGACCTTTGGCGGAAAGCTTTGCCTCGGCCGGTGGGTTCTTCAAGAGTGATCCGTCGCTTGACCTGGCCGACATGCAGGTCGTCATGCTTTCGGCCCTGCCCGCCGGGGGTGGTGCGCGGATCCGGGACTTGCTTCCACAAAGGCATGGCTTCGGATTCACGATTTATCAGGGGACACCCTACAGCCGGGGCCGCGTGTCGCTTGGCTCGGCGGACCCGATGGCGCCGCCGGTCGTGGAGACGGGATATTTCTCGGACCCGCGCGATCTGCCGATCCTCGCGGCCGGGGTCGAGCGGATCCGCGAAATCGTGCGTCGGCCCGAGATCGCCAAATACGTGGATCGTGAAATCGCGCCGGGGCCTTCGGTTGATAGCCGGGGCAGTCTGATCGAGGCGATCCGGGCCGGGGCCGGGACATCCTATCACCAATGCGGAACCTGCGCCTTCGGACCCGGCGAAACCGCGCCGCTTGACCTGCGGCTTCGGGTCAACGGTGTGGCGGGCCTGCGGGTTGCCGACACGTCGGTGATGCCGGTGCTGCCCAATGCGGCGCTGCACGCGCCAACAATGATGATCGGCGAGAAAGCCGCGGCGCTGATCCTGGAAGATGCATGAGGATATGAGACGTGAAAAAGCGATTTGACCTGAGGGACGAACCGGTGATCGGGCCCGATCTGCCAATCATCGACGGCCATCACCATATGTTCGACCGGCCTGCCGCGCGCTATCTGCTGGATGACATACTCGAGGATATCCGCCTTGGTCACGATATCCGCGCGACCGTCTATATCGAAAGTCATTTCGGTTTCGACGAGACCGGGCCAGATCATCTGAAACCTGTCGGAGAGACCCGTTTCGCCGCCGAGATCGCCGAGGCCTGTGCCGCGCAGGAAGAGCATGTTCGGGTCAACGCCGCGATCATCTCTTACGCCGACATGACGGACCCCCGTATCGGTGACACGCTGGACGCGCATATTGCGGCAGGGAAGGGCCGTCTGCGCGGCATCCGGCAGGTGACTATGTATGACGACACGCCGGACTATCGCGCCTTCATGTTTGCGCCGCCGCCGGGCGGGCTGATGCAGTCACCCGATTTTGGCCGAGGGTTACGGGCCCTGGCCGACCGGGGGCTGAGTTTCGACGCGGCGATCCTGCACACTCAGATGGAGGAACTGGGCGGGATTGCCGATCAGAACCCCGACACGACGTTCGTTCTGGATCACCTCGGGTTTGCCTATGGGATGCGCTACGGCGATGCGACATTCGCCGCCTGGAAAACCTCGTTGGCCGAACTGGCGAGGCGCCCCAACATCATCGCCAAGGTCGGCGGGTTCGGCATGCCCTTCTGGGGCTTCGGCTTTAACGAAGCCGAGGGTCCGGCAACCTCTGCCGATCTGGCCGCGGCGTGGAAACCCTGGGCTGAGACCGGGATAGAGATATTTGGCGTAGATCGCTGCATGATGGAGAGCAATTTTCCGGCAGACGGTCATTCCTGCGGCTACGTCCCGCTTTGGAATGCGCTCAAATCCATCACGGCAGACTTCACGCCGGCAGAGAAGCGCGCACTGTATTGGGATACCGCGTCGCGGGTCTACGGCATCGACATGCCGCACCCGGAAGACACATGAAACCGGCTGCCCGTTGCCTCCGGTGCGCGTGGCTTCGAAAGGACACAGAATGAACACTCAGGATCAAACCGTGCAGGCCGAATTCTCTCCCGACATGTTCCGGCGCTGCCTTGGGGAATACGGGACCGGGGTCACCGTTATCACCACCAGCGTGGAGGGTGAGCTTTATGGCATGACCTCGAATTCCTTTGCCTCTGTGTCGCTGGACCCGCCACTGGTTCTTTGGTCGATCCGGCGTGAAAGCACCAGTTTCGCAGCCTTCGAGACGTGCGAACACTTCGCGGTCAACATCCTCTCCGAGGCGCAGGTTGACCTGTCGCAGCGGTTTGCCAAGTCTGGCCCCGGAAAGTTCGAGGGTGTCGACTGGGCCGAAGGGATCGGCGGGGCGCCCTTGATCGACGGCGTCGTTGCCAGCTTTCAATGCCGGAGCCACACCGCGTATGACGGGGGCGACCACCTTATCCTGATCGGCGAAGTGCTGGCTTGCGATCGTGCGCACCGGCAGCCGCTTATGTTCTCGAAGGGGCGTTATGCGGTGCCGGTCGATCATCCCGACACGAAGGTGTTTGCAACGCCTGACACCCCCGGACCGACCCTGCTGAACGAGCA
The DNA here is from genome assembly GCF_005938225.1 of Arenibacterium halophilum. GTDB lineage: Bacteria > Pseudomonadota > Alphaproteobacteria > Rhodobacterales > Rhodobacteraceae > Arenibacterium > Arenibacterium halophilum. The sequence goes on along the minus strand of NZ_VCPC01000006.1, from coordinate 846 downwards.
GTTGCTGTCGCTCATGCTGGTGCGGGCCTACTCTGTTGTTGCGCAACGGCTGGAAGAGGGGCGACGGACGGCCGGGCTTGGCCTGTCGCTGATGCAGGCGCGGCTGCTGAAGGCGATCCAGATGTTCCCCGACCGTACGCTAGAGGATCTGCTGCCGGAAGTTCTGGGCGATGTCGACAGTGCGCTGGTCAACCTGTCTGCGCTCGAGGCCGCCGATCTGGCCAGTGTAGACGGCGTAGGGCGTATCCGGCTGACCTCGGCCGGGATGGCGCGGCTTCATAATCTTGTGGATCATACGCTGGAAAGCGAACGGCTGCTGTTCAAGGATGTCCCGGCGAAAGACATTGAAACGGTTCAGAGGGTCCTGACGTCTATCATCGCCTCGGGCAGAACGATGGCGTAGCCTATGGACCCTGAGCGTCAGGCTGTCTACCAATGGTACACCAAGCCTCATTTCCCGAGTTTTCATGACCTTGACCCAAGATAGCGATCAGCCCGCCGTGGCAACCGAGATGGACCCGCTGGCCGCACAGGCCTATACCGTGCTGCGCGATCGGATCGTCCTGCTTGAAATCCCGCCGGGCAGCATGATTTCCGAGAATTCGCTTGGCGCCGAGCTTGGGCTTAGCCGGACACCTGTGCGCGAGGCGCTGAAACGGCTGGAACGCGAATATCTTGTGTCCATCATGCCGCGCCGTGGCATCGTGGTGACGAAGGTGGATCTGCAAAGCCAGATACAGCTTCTGGAAATGCGCAGGGGGATCGAGCTGCGGTTGATCCTGCGGGCGGCCGAGCGCGCCTCGCCCCAGCAGAGGACGGCAATGCAGGCCCTTGTTCCGGGTATGC
>NZ_VCPC01000005.1 GCF_005938225.1 Arenibacterium halophilum | reverse complement strand
TGACGCATCAGCTTTCCCATCGCCGCATCACCTGACACAAGCGTCAACATGTCGTTCTCTTCGCGCGTAAGCATCCTGTCATCTCCTCCGGTTCCGCTCGTGGCGGCCAACTTGGGCTGGACGGCATGTTACTTAGGTCTCTAATATATCTCAATACGAATTGACGGCCGCGCTCGGGTCAGATGGCCGTTGCGGATGGGCGTTGTATTGGTGCGCGACCGGTATCGGCCAGAGAAACATGGAGTTTTGCTTTGTTCTTGGCAGAAGTCCGGGATTGGGCCGAGATGAAAACAAGTAATTTTTCCACATCTATGGAAAAAAGCTGCGGGGCCGCCCCGCAAATGGAGACTTAAGAGATGGAGACGGCAGCGATGCTGGAGGAATCGGAGACCCGGATGCTGGTGGCGCTGCGCGTGCGCGAGCGCGATGCGGCGGCCTGTGCCGAGGCTCTGACTGAAATCGGACAGCGGGTTTCGGAGGCCGAGGGCTTTCTTGGCCTTGATGTGATCCGACGCGACGGCGGACTTGGGGTGGATTTCTTTGTCGTCCTGCGGTTTCGCGATGCGGACTCGCTTGCGAGCTGGACCGCGTCGGATCAGCGGCGGGCCCTGCTGGATCGAATCGAATCTCTCGCGATTGCGGATATTTCACGGCAGCAGGCCGCGGGCTCTTCGATCTGGTTCGCGCCGATCCAAAGCCTGCCCGGAACGCCGCCCGCGCCTCCCTTCTGGAAACGCTGGGCCACCAGCATGCTGGCGGTTTACCCGGCACTGGTGGCACTTGTCTGGGCATTCCGGCCGCTGACGGAACGGGTGCACTGGGTTGCGGGTCTGTTCATCGTAGCAGCGGTTCTGACCGGGCTGACCACCGCGTTTATCGTGCCGTGGCTGACCCGCGTGCTGCGCCCCTGGTTGCTGAGAACCTGAACTTTGTAACGCGAACCCGGGGCAGGAAACCGCCCGCTCAAGGCAAAGCGGCCGCAGGATTGTCGGGCCGCAGGTTCGCTTGACATGATATTGTTAGGTATCTAAGTAATCTTTTGAAAATGGTTCGGGGAGGTCCGATGGACAGCATCAGAATGAAGGTTGCGCACAAGCGGGCGTTGACCGACCAGATTGCCGAATTCACCCTTGTGGCGGTCGATGGCTCTACGCTTCCCGACTTTACGCCAGGTGCCCATGTGACGGTTCAGACGCCTTCGGGCGCGATGCGTCGTTACTCCCTTGTGGGCAATGGATCGTCTCCAGAGTCGTATATGATCGCGGTGAAGCGCGAGGCGGAGTCGCGCGGCGGGTCGTCTTCGATGCATGAGGCGGCCTCTGAGGGGACCGAACTGGATGTAGAGCCGCCCGAGAACGATTTTCCGCTGACCGATGTGGCAGAATACCTGCTGATTGCCGGTGGCATCGGGGTCACTCCCATCTATGCAATGGCGCAGGAACTCGAGCGCCAGAACAAGCGGTTCAATATCATCTATTGCACGCGCAGTGCCAATGAGACGGCGTATCTGGACGAGTTGACGGCAGCCTACGGCGACCGCGTTCTGATCCATCACGACGATGGCGATCCGGAAAAGGTTTACGATTTCTGGGACCACTTTGCCGAACCGCAGCAGACGCATGTGTTCTGTTGCGGACCCAAGCCCCTGATGGAAGAGATCAAGGCGATTTCCGGCCACTGGCCCGAGGGGCGCGTGCACTTCGAGGATTTCAAGCCGATCGACGTTGTGCGGGCCGACGATGTGGCCTTCGAGGTCGAACTGGCGAAATCGGGCGAGACGGTCACTGTCCCCGAGGACCGGTCGATCCTCGAGGCGTTGCGCGATTCCGGCCACAAGACCGTCAGCTCTTGTGAAAGCGGGACCTGCGGCACTTGCAAGACGCGGCTGATCTCGGGCGATGCCGATCACCGGGACATGGTGCTGATGGACGAGGAAAAGGGCGAATACATCATGATCTGCGTGTCGCGGGCCACATCGGGGAAGCTGGTCCTTGACCTCTGATCCCGTCCGCCTTGGCGTTGCCGGACTTGGGCGCGCCTTCATGCTTACGCTGCCGGCATTTCAGGCTGATCCTCGGATCAGGCTGGTCGCTGCCGCCGCGCCGCGAGCCGAAAGCCGGGCCGCATTCGAACGGGACTTCGGCGGAACGGGATATGCTTCGGTCGACGAACTGGCGTCGGACCCGAACGTCGAGGCGATATATGTGGCGACGCCGCATCAGATGCACGCAGACCATGTGATTGCGGCGCTTAAGGGCGGCAAGCATGTGCTGGTCGACAAGCCGCTTTCGGTATCGATGGAAGATGCCGAGCGGATGGTGGCGGCGGCCGAAGAGAGCGGCGGGCATCTGATTGTCGGGCCGAGCCACAGTTTCGATGCGCCGGTGGCGCTTGCGCGGCGGCTGATCGACAGCGGCGAATTTGGCGCGCTGCGCATGGTGCAGGCGTTCAACTATACCGATTTCCTGTATCGCCCGCGTCGTCCCGAAGAGCTTCGCACCGAAGAAGGCGGCGGCGTGCTGTTCAGCCAGGGTATCCATCAGATCGACATGGTGCGCCTGCTTTGCGGTGGCCAAGCCGAGACATTGTTCGCGATGACCGGGAATTGGGATCCGGACCGCCCGACGGAAGGTGCCTATTCGGCCTTGCTGTCGTTCGCGGGCGGAGCCTTTGCCACGCTCACCTATTCCGGCTACGCGCATTTCGACAGCGATATCTGGATGGATGATATCGGCGAGCTTGGCGCGCCAAAACCATCTGGCGGTTACGGTGCCGCGCGCAGCGCCCTGATCGGGCTGGATGCCGAGTCTGAGGCGAAACTCAAAACGACGCGAACCTTCGGTCAGGGCAAGGCGCCGGCCAAGGCAACGCATCACGAACATTTCGGGCCGGTGATTGCGATTTGCGACCGGGCCGACCTGCGTCTGACACCCGGTGGTGTCGAGATTTTTGCCGACACCGAGCGCCGCTTTGTCGAGGCTCCGGTCGGCCCGGTGCCGCGTCAGGAAGTGATCGACGCGCTTTACGGGGCGGTCCGGCAGGGTCGGGCACCGGCGCAAAGCGGGCACTGGGGGCTGGCCAGCCTCGAAGTGTGCCACGCCATTCTGACATCAGCCGAAACCGGAGCTCCGGTCAGGCTCGGCCGGCAATGCGGCCTGAACCAAGAGGAGATCGAGCATGAGTAAACTGACCCTGTCCCTGGCAATGGGCGACTACGACCGGACGCGGGCCATTGTGGATGGGCGGGTGCAGATCGATGGCGTCGATCCGGTGCCAATGCTGCAATCCCCGGAAGAAATGTTCTTTCGCGCGTTCCGCCATCAGGCCTGCGACATATCGGAATTGTCGCTGTCGTCTTACTCGATCTCGGTGGCACGCGGCGATGCGCATTATGTTGCGATCCCTGTGTTCCTGAGCCGCGCCTTCCGCCACACCTCGGTATACATCCGCACCGATCGCGGCATTGACAGCCCGGAAGATCTGAAGGGGCGGCGGATCGGCATTGCCGAATATCAACTGTCGGCCAACGTTTGGGTGCGTGGCATTCTTGAAGAGCATCACGGGGTCAAACCGTCAGACATCACCTGGGTCCGCGGAGGGATGGATACGCCCGGCCGACCCGAGAAGATCAAGGTCGATCTGCCATCGGATGTCGTTGTCGAAGCGGCGCCCGATGGGTCGACGTTGAACCAGATGCTTATGGACGGCGAGATCGACGGGTTCATCGGCCCGCGCTGGCCGCGTTGCTTCGCCGAGGGGCATCCGCACGTCGGACGGCTGTTCACGGACAGCATCGGTGCTGCCGAAGACTATTTCCGCAAGACGCAGATTTTCCCGATCATGCATGTTGTCGGGTTGCGGCGGTCGCTGGCCGATGCCCATCCGTGGCTGCCGGGTGCGTTGATGAAAGGGTTTTCCGAGGCCAAGGCGCTGGCGACAGCCGCGTTGCAGGATACATCGGCAACCAAGGTCACCATGCCTTTTGTCGAGGACACACTGAACCGGGCGCAGGCCCTGATGGGCCCCGATCCGTGGAGCTATGGCGTGGCCGCGAATACGCACACGCTCGACACCTTCCTTGGCTACCATGCGTCCCAGGGCCTGTCCCCGCGTCGCGTGGCGATCGAAGAGCTTTTCCACCCGTCGACCTTTGAAGCCTACAGCCTGTAAGGGGGGCACGATGAAGGAATTCAGCCCGGGAGATCTTGTCGAAGTCGATACCGGAGTGGGTCTGGCCTATGTGCTGGTGACCCATGACCACCCCAGCTATCCAACGGTGGTGCGGGTGTTGTCGGGACGTCACGACAGCCGCCCGACGGACTTGACTGCGCTGGCCAAGGGGCCGGCGCACCAGACGGTCATGATCCCGCTGGCCGGCGCCCTGAAGCGTCTGGGCGTGGCCCATGAGGTCGCGGCGACGATCGACATCTCGGACATCGCGCATCGCTTCCCGACCTTCCGAATGCCGATCCGCGACAAGCAGGGCAATATTGTCTACTGGTGGTTCTGGGATGGGCAGGGACTCAGCTATGAAGTCGATCCGAGCGAAGAGCAGAATGCCCTGCCTCTGCGCGAAGTGACTTCGGCCGAACGCTTGCTTGCGTTGCTGCGCCAGGACACCGAGTAAGGCGCGCCGTCTGCGTCATGGCCATTCCCTTCCTTGGCGAGTTGTTCGCACTGGTGTCGGCATTTTGCTACGGCTTCAGCGCGGTCGCCATCAACCGCAACGCCGAGGCCGGCAACTCCAGCAATGGTGCCTATCTTTCGGTGCTGCTGACTGCGCTTCTGGCGGGTATCTGCTGGCTGGTGATGGGCAGGCCATTGCCGGATCCGGGACTGACGGTGTGGCTTGGAGTGGGCTATTTCGTCCTCGCCGGTGTGCTGGCCAACATTTCCGGTCGTGTTTTAATGTTCCGGGCCGTCGAACTTGTCGGGGCGATCGAAATCGGAATCCTGCGACGGTTGATCCCGGTGTTCGCCGCGCTGCTTGCGATCCTGCTTCTGGGCGAGCGTATCACGCTTCCCGTCGCGGCCGGGATCCTGCTGGTGTTTTCGGGTATCGCAGTCGTGGCCCTTGGCGGGCGCATGTCGGGGGCACGACCACCCGACAGGCCTGATCTGCGCAGGCGCGCGCCCGAAGATCTGCGCCACGGTCGAATTCTGGGAACCGTGTCGTCGGCCAGCTATGGCGGCGCCTATGTCAGCCGCAAGTTCGCCTTGGCCGGGTTGCCCGATCCGCTGCTGGGTACCTTTATCGGTGCCGTGACAGGGTTGCTTTGCGGGGCGGCGATTGCGCCATTTTCACGCCGGGGGCGGGCCGACTACCTGTCGCTGTTCCGGCGCCCGGCCCTTTGGCAGCTGATCGCTGCAGCGGCGGTATCGCTGGGCCAGATATTCCAGTTCTTCGCGTTGAGCCTGACCACGGTCACGGCCGTTGCCATCATCGGATCGGTCGAGATGTTCATCGCCGCCTGGCTTTCTGCGCTGCTACTCAAGTCAGAGCGCAAACCCGGCCCCCAGTTTCTTGTGGCGTCCATCCTTGCCCTGTTGGGAACACTCGTGATCACCTTGGGATAGGCGAGGTTTGACCACGGCGGGACCACCCGCAATTGTCGGTTTCCGACCCGCATTAAAATCGATTACCATGCGCGTGACATCAATTACGGATGAGCGCATGAAGAAGATATCCGACGAATCCCGCGTGCCTGCGGAGCCGGATTTGCAGGAAGAGCGGCTGGCCCGTTTGATCCGGCTGGCCGCGCGTGCCTTTAACCGTTCGCTGACATTGCGGCTTGCGACAGAGGGCGTGACGTTTGGCCAATGGATATTTCTCAGGATCCTGTGGCGCGGGGATGGTCTGTCGCAGCGAGAGCTGAGCAACCGTGCCAATTTGACCGAACCGACGGCCCACACGGCGCTGTCGCGTATGGAAGAATTGGGGTTCATCGTGCGTCGCAACGCCGAAGGCAACCGGCGGCGCCAGCACGCCTATCTGACCGAACGGGGGTGGCAATTGCGCGACAAGCTTGAACCCCTGGCGGTCGAGGCAAACGATCTGGCAGTGGCCGGGCTGAGCGATGACGAGCAGAAGGTCTTGCGCAAGGCGCTGACGTTGATGATCCACAACCTTGAACATGACGAGCGCGCCGCCGCGAAACGCGGCCAGAAGATGCCCGCGACACGATCTCAGAACGCGTTTTAGCGGCCCGCGCGAAGGGGGCGGTAAAGGCCCGATCTTGATGCGTCCTGTCAAGTGGGGCGTGCAGTGATTCCATGAACCGGGCGCATCCGGCGCCACGACCCGGCGAAGCGAACGCTTCGCCGGTTTTTTGCGCTTAAAGCGATCAAAATCCGGCTTGCCGTCGTGGCCCGAAGGCGGAGTGCCCGAAAAATGAGCAGGGATTTTCGCGAGCCGAGAGAGCAATCGGGGCGGCCCGAAATCGCCGTGAAATCAACTTCTTCCCTGAGATTTTTGATTTGGAAATTGTGGCGCAGGCAGCCGTAATATGATAGATCTCTAACTTTCTATGTTGCGCAACATATTGAAAATACATAACGTCGATGTATGCCAAGTGCACTTTTCGGCCAAAATGCCGAGGGCGAGTGCCGTCTAATCGGGTGCCCGAGGGCCGGAAAAACAAGGAGTTCCAGTGAATGCAGGCGTGTGATCTTAGTGCAGCGGAAGCGCGGCGGATGATCGGAACCAAGGATCTGTCACCTGTGGAGCTGCTCGACTCCTGCCTGTCGCGGATCGACGCGGTGAACGCACCGGTCAACGGGGTGGTTGCCATCGCCCGCGAGGCTGCCTTTGAGCGCGCCCGTGCGGATGAGGCGGCTGTCATCGCCGGCGAAGATCTGACGCCGCTGCACGGTTTGCCGATCGGGATCAAGGACCTGATCGACACGGCGGGGCTGACCACGACCTACGGCTCGGAAATGTTCCGCAATCAGGTGCCAGACGAGGACGAGGCGCTTGTTGCCAACCTTCGCGCAAAGGGCGCCAATGTGTTCGCCAAGACCAACACGCCGGAACATGGGGCAGGGGGCAATACCTTCAACCCGGTTTATGGTGTCAGCGGGAACCCCTTTTCCCCGGCATTGACTTGCGGCGGATCCTCTGGCGGGTCAGCGATTGCGCTGGCCACGGGGATGATGCCGCTGGCCCACGGGTCCGACAATGCCGGCAGCCTCCGTATTCCTGCGTCGTTCTGTGGCGTGGTGGGTATGCGTCCTACCGCCGGTATCGTCGCCTCCGACCGGCGCATGATCGGGCTGTCGCATCTGCCGGTGCAGGGGCCCATGGCGCGGACCTCGGAGGATGCGCTGTTGCTGCTTCGGGCGATGGCGACATCCGATCCGATGGACCCCCTTGCCACGCCGATGGACTGGTCGCTTGACCGGCCCGTCGACCTGGCAGGGTTGCGCATCGCAACTTCGGAAGATCTGGGGTTCGCTCCGATCGAAGACAGCCTTCGTCAGGTGTTCCGCGATCGGCTGTCGTGCTTCACGCAAGTCTTTCGCGATGTCGCCTCGGACACACCCGACCTTGGGAATGTCCAGTGGACCTATGAGGTGCTGCGCGCGGCCAACTATCTTGGGATGTTTTCCAAACGCGAGCGCGAGCAGCCCGGCAAGTGGGGCCGCCTTGTTGCGCAGAACCTGGAGCACGCGGCGCGGTTTACGGTGGGCGATGTCGGGCAGGCGATGGCCGATCAGACCGAAATCTATCGCCGCGCGCAGAGGTTCTTTCAAACCTACGACATCCTGATCACGCCAACCGTGGGCGTATCGCCATGGCCCAAACACGAGGTCTATCCGGCCAAGGTGAATGGCAAGCCGATGGCAAACTACTTCGAATATGTCGGTTTGACCTATGGGATCACGCTTTTGAACCATCCGGCAATTTCGATCCCCTGTGGTGTCGATCACGCGGGGATGCCGTTCGGCATTCAACTGGTCGGGCGCCGCAACGAAGACCTGAAACTGATGCATGTCGCATGTGCGCTGGAGGAGGTCCTGGCGCGCAATCCGCTGACGGCTCGCCCCGTTCCCGACATCGCCGCGCTTGGCGCGGTGACCGTCCGCGACGAGATGGAGCCCGTTGCGTGATACCGAGCCCGGCAGAGCATAGGCCCTGTGCCGCCGACCGTTTGACGGTTGGCGCGTGGGTTGCCATGCAGCAGCCGGACACGGACGGAAAATGGAGGAGACGTAACGTGGAAATGCGAGTGAGGGCAGATAACGAAACATTTCGCGAGAAGGCGACCAACGTCATCCGCGAGGCGATCATGTCGGTGCATTACAAACCGGGAGAGGCATTGATCGAACGGCACCTCTGCGATGAGACCGGTGTCAGCCGAACGCTCGTCCGCGAAGCTCTGCGGCTGCTCGAGGCCGAAGGTTTGGTCCGGCGCGAAGGAACGCGCGGGTTGGTGGTGTCGGAACTGTCGGTCGATGAGGTCAGAGATATGTTCGACCTGCGGCTCATTCTGGAAATCGAGCTGTTGCGCCGGTTCGTGGCGCAGGTTCCAGAGACGGACCTGGACCGGATGGCGCCTCTGCTGGATGGCGCGTTGGCCGCTGCCGGGCGCCGCGAGGACGATTACACGCGGCTGCTGAGCCGGTTCGTGCATCAAATCTGGGAAGGCGGCGGAAATGCCGTGGCGGTTCAGGTGCTCGAGTCGCTGCAAAGCCGGATCAGCTACATCCGGGTGATGCTCTATCGCACAACCACATACGACGAGCATCAGATCACCATCGGGTTGATGCGCGATGTGCTGACGGCCGCGCGCGCGCGGCAGGCAGATGAGGCGGCCGAAGTCTATCGCCGCTACCTGATGCGGGCGCGCGACCGCGCGATCGGCATCATCGAAGACCGCAAGGCCAGCCGTCCGGACGCCCGGACGCGCAAGGTTGAAACAAAGGACAAGTGAGGCAAGATGCAGGACAACGGGCGCAATACAGCGATTTCACGGGCCAAAGGGTATCTGGAATCTGGCGTGTTTCTAGAAACGCTCGGGCGGCTCGTGGCGGTGCAGAGCGAAAGCCACCCGCCGCTTCGGAAGCCCGAACTTGAGCGTTACTGTCACGAGGTGATGGGCCCCTACCTGGCCGATATGGGCTTCCAGATCGACATCTTCGACAATCCCCTGCCCGAGCATGGTCCTTTTCTCGTGGCGCGGCGCCACGAAGACCCGGAATTGCCGACAGCGCTGATCTATGGCCACGGCGACGTGGTGCGTGCGATGCCCGAACGGTGGCGCGCCGATCTGGACCCCTGGACGCTGAAGATTGAAGGCAACCGAGTCTATGGCCGGGGCACCGTGGACAACAAGGGCCAGCATCTGATCGCCATCGACAGCCTTCGAGCCGTTCTGGAAGAACGCGGCGCTCTGGGGTTCAACGCGACCGTGCTGATCGAGATGGGCGAAGAGGCCGGTTCGCCGGGTCTTCAGCAATTTCTGAAAGACAAGCGGGACTTGCTTGCGTCGGACGTTTTCATCGCGCTGGACGGTCCGCGCCAGAGCATGGATGTCGCCGATATCACCTTGGGCACCCGCGGCGGTCTTTCGGTCGATCTGGTGTGTGATCTGCGCGAGGGGAGCCACCATTCGGGCCACTGGGGCGGATTGCTCAAGGATCCGGCAGTGGTTCTGTCGCACGCCATTTCAACGATCATTTCCCGCGAAGGCCGGATCATGGTCGATGGCTGGCGGCCCAAGAACGTTCCCGAGGCGGTGCGCGCGGCAAGCCGTGATGTGAAGGTCAAGGACCAGCCCGGCGCGCCCTCGCCCGATGAGGGGTGGGGTGAGCCGGAGATGTCGCGGACCGAACGCATCTATGCCTGGAACAGTGCCATCGTTCTTTCGATGATCAGCGGCCAGCCAGAGAACCCGGTGCCTGCCGTTGCGGGGTTCGCCCGCGCCCGGATCCAGTTGCGCCACACCGTCGATACAGATGCAGACGACGTGGCCCCAGCGCTGCGACGGCATCTGGAAGAACAGGGGTTCCCCGAGGTCGTGGTTGAGCTTGTGTCCGAGCGGGACATGTTTCCGCCGTCGCGGACCGACCCGGAACATCCGTGGGTGCAGATGGTTGCCCGGTCCATGCGTCAGACTGTTGGCGACGGGCCCAACATCATTCCGACGATCGGCGCCTCGGGACCATCCGAGTATTTCAAGGAAACGCTGGGCATCCCGATCATGTGGCTGCCGCAAAGCTATGGCGGCTGCGGGCAGCACGGCCCCAACGAACATGGGCTTATCGGTCTTTACGAAGATGGCCTGGCGCTGATGGCGGGTGTGTTCTGGGACATCGGCGCGCTGTCGTCCGATGAACGGGCCCCGCTTGTAAATCACTGAGAAAAGACAGGAGGCCCGACGGATCGCAACTTCGACACGCCAGAAAACGACACCCAGAAAAAGACGGCCTCTGCCCGTGATGCGGGGACGCCGTAACAACATCTCCAGGGAGAACGACCAGATGACAAAGACTAGACAGGGCCTTATCGGTGGCGCCTTCGGTGCGCTTGCGGTGCTGGGCCTGACCCAACCGCTTGCTGCGCAGGACGACAAGCTGCTCATGGTGACAAGCACTTTCCCCATGACGTCGCCCACGCCCTATGCCGAAAGCAACGCGCAGATGTATTCCGTATGGTGCCAGACCTACGGTTGCCTGGGGCGCTACAACTATGCTGCCAAGGAATACCAGGGCATTCTGGTGGAGAACTGGGAAGTCGTGGACCCAACCACCTGGCGCTTCAAGCTGCGCGAGGACCTTGTGCGCCATGACGGCGGCCCCGGTCCGACAACGGCGGACGTTCTGCACTCCTATGACCGGGTGCTGAACGACCCGGCCAGCATCCAGAAGAACATCTTCAGCGAAGTTGAAACCATCCGCGCTGTCGACGATTACACCTTCGAGATCGTGACGAAGAAACCGCTGGCATCGCTGCTGTCGTATATCTTCGACCGGTTCATCATCACCAGCGCCGAGCTGGCCGAGGCGAATGAAAACCCGGATGAAGATGCCGCATTTGGCTGGGGGCCGTACAAACTGGCCTCGTATATGCTGGATCAGGAAATCGCTCTGGAAAAGAACGATGATTTCCCCGGAATCTCGGCCGACGCGCCGGATACCGCCGTGTTTCGCCAGATCCGCGAAGCCGAGCAGCGTGTGACCGCGCTGATGAACGGGGAAGTGCAGATTGCACGTCTGATCCCGCCGCAGCTGGTGTCGCGCCTTGAAGGCAACGATGCGATCAGCCTGGCGCAGAGCCCGTCGATTGAACCGATGTTCCTGGCCTTCAACCCCAAGTTCGAACCGTGGACGGACAAGCGGGTTCGTCAGGCGGCCGCGCATTCGATCAACAAGGATCTGATCATCGACCGGTTCCTGATGGGTCTGGCCGACAAGATGGATGGCCCTCTGGGCGAGCAGCAGATCTGCTATACCGGGCCGCTTGATTTCGTGATCGATTACAACCCCGAGAAGGCGCGCGCTCTGCTGGCCGAAGCGGGCTATGAAAATGGCGGACCGAAGGTTGAATTCATGACCGCGTCGGGCCGGTACATCTCGGACCGTCAGGTGTCGGAAATCGTGACACAGATGATGACCGAGGTTGGCTTCGAGGTCGATCTTCAGGTGCCCGAATACGCCAATCTCACGGCAGCGATGCGCGCGGGCGAACTGCCCATGTACTACCTGGGCCGTGGTCTGTTCCTCGATCCCTCGGAACCTCTGTCGCAGTATCTGGAAACCGACGTGACCCAGCGGATTGGCTATTCCAGCCCCGAGCTTGACGCTCTGCTTCAGCAGGAACGCCAGACACTCGACTTCGACGAACGCTGCAAGATCGTGCGCCAGGCCGCCGAGCTGATCGCGGAAGAGGTGCCCATGTTCTTCATGTGGTCGCACCGTCTTGTGCACGGCGTGAGCAAGGGCATCGAATGGGATGCCAGCGCGGACGGTGAAATCTGGCTGTCCGACGTGAAAATGTAGGGCCCCGGGCTCTTCACTTTCGCCGCAGCGGCGCTTGTCGCTGCGGCACCGGTTCGTAATCACTAGGCGGAGCATACGCTTGTTACATCTGATTACCACGCGGCTACTGGGCGCAATCCCGGTGCTTCTTCTGGTGACCATGGCGATCTTTGGTCTCTTGCGGCTTGCGCCGGGCGATGCGGCAGAGCTGCTGCTGCCTGACGACGCGACCGAAGAGCAAATCGCCGAAACGCGCGAGGCATGGGGGCTCGACCGGCCGATCTGGGCGCAATACGGCCAGTTCATCGGCAATCTGGCACGGTTCGATCTGGGTGAATCCTATCGCTATCGCGCCCCCGTCTTCGAACTGATCGGAGAGAGGCTCCCGGCGACGCTCGAGCTGTCGTTCTATGCGCTTGTGATGGCCATCGTGATCGCCGTTCCACTTGGGATGATCGCCGCGCTGAACAAGGGAAAGATCATCGACGCGATCGTATCTGTGATCTCGATCTCGGGGGTCAGCGCACCGTCTTTCTGGGTCGGGATCCTGCTTGTGCTGTTCTTCTCGGGGTATCTGAACCTGTTTCCGTCAAGTGGTCGCCTGCCATATGGCGTTTCCGTCCCATCTGTCACCGGGTTTGTCACGTTCGACGCGCTGATTGCCGGGTCTTTCGACACGTTCCTGCAGGCGTTGAAGTATCTGGCACTCCCGGCGCTGACCCTGACCCTGGCGATGATAGGGATCATCTCGCGTATTACACGCGCCGCAGTCATAGATGCAGGCCAGGAAGAGCATGTGTTCACTGCGGTTGCAAAAGGCATGAAGCGGGGCACCATCGTCCGGCGTCACCTGATGCCCAATGCCGCGATCCCGATTGTCACGATCATCGGGCTTGAACTCGGTGCGCTTATCAGTGGCTCGATCATCGTCGAGGTGGTGTTCTCGTGGCCGGGGATCGGCACCCTTCTGTTTCAGGCGATCAGCGTTCGCGACATGCCGCTGACCACTGGCGCCGTTGCCTCGTACACGATCCTGTTCATCGCGCTGAACCTGCTGATCGATATCTTTTACGTCCTGATCGATCCGCGGTTGCGCGGGCATAAGGCCTGACCATGAAGTTCGACTTCCTCAATCTCAAATTCATCATCGGTGCCTTCCTGCTGGGCTTCGTGCTGTTCCTCGCGCTGTTCGGAAACCTCATTACCCCGTTCACGGCCAACAAGCAGAGCCTGATGGATTCGCTGCTTCCGCCGTTAAGCGGTGGGCACATCCTGGGAACCGATCACCTGGGCCGCGATATCCTGGCCCGGATGATTTCCGGGGCGCGGGTCTCTCTGGCCATCGCGGCGTCGGTGGTGGTGATCTCGGGCGTGGTCGGGGTAATCGTCGGCGCGCTGTCTGGGTACCTTCGCGGTACCTGGGATCTTGTGACCCAGAAAATCGTCGAGTCGTTCTGGGCCTTTCCGCCGATCCTGCTGGCCATCGCAATTTTGGCTTTCTTTGGTCAGAGCCTGACAAACGTGATCCTTGCCCTGACAATCCAGCGCTGGATCCCGTATTCGCGCATGTCCCGGGCGCAGGCGATGGTTCTGCGGTCCCTGGCTTATGTCGAATCCTCGCGCGTCATGGGCGGTGGTCTGGCATGGGTGATGCGGCGGCATATCCTGCCGAACCTGATGGCTTCGGCAATCATCGTGGGAACGTTTTCGATGGCGACCGCCATCCTTGCCGAGGCATCGCTAAGCTTTCTGGGGTTGGGCGTTCCGCCGCAGATCGCGACGTGGGGCGGCATGCTGGCAGAGGGCCGGTCTTATATCACGCGCGCGTGGTGGCTGGCCGTGATGCCCGGAGTGGGCATCTTCATAACCGTTCTGTCCCTGAACCTGCTGGGTGACTGGCTTCGCGACCAATATGACCCGAAAAAGACGCTGAACCTGATATGACACTTTCCTCTGATACCCGGCCCGCCGATGGCACTATTGCGGGGCAGAACGCTGCGCCTGTGCTGTCTGCCCGCAATCTGTCGCTTTACATTCGCGAGGGGCGAAACCGCATTAGGATCGTCTCGGATGTAAGTTTCGAGATAGCCGCAGGCGAGTTCTTTGCTCTTGTTGGCGAAAGCGGCTCGGGCAAGACGATGATCGCGCGGTCGATCATGCGGCTGTTGCCTGCCTCGATGCTGGAAATCGAAGGCGATCTCGAGTTCTGCGGTAAATCGCTGACGTCCCTTCCCGAAAACCGGATGCGCGCTTTGCGCGGCGGTGCGATCTCGATGATCTTCCAGGAGCCGATGACCTCGCTTGATCCCCTGATGCCGGTGGGTCGCCAGATCGAGGAGACGCTTGAGCTTCACAGTGATCTGAACCGCCGTCAGAGAGCCGAGCGGATCGAAACGCTTTTGACGGATGTGCGGTTTGCCGAGCCTGCCAAAGTGGCCGCGATGTTCCCGCACGAGCTGTCAGGGGGGATGCGTCAGCGCGCCATGATCGCGATGGCCCTTGCCAATAATCCCCAGCTTCTGATCGCTGATGAACCGACAACGGCACTTGATGTGACGATCCAGCGCGAGGTGATGGAGATCATCCAGCGACTGCGCCGCAAATACGGTCTTTCGGTTCTGTTTATTTCCCACGATCTGTCGCTGGTGCACCAATATGCCGAGCGAGTCGGTGTGCTTTATGGCGGCGTTCTGATGGAGGCAGGGCCGGAACGCGATGTGATCGGGCGATCCGCGCATCCGTATACGCAGGCGCTGCTGAACTGCGCACCCGGCCGACGAGTTGCAGGAGAGCGGCGCCGGGGTATCGGCGGCACAGTCCCATCGCCGCGCGACTGGGCGCCGGGGTGCCGGTTCCGTGATCGCTGCGAGCGTGCAGATGCCGCCTGTGCCAACTCCGAAATCCCCGTGAAAGATCTCAGCCCCGAGTGGCGTGCCAAATGCCTGAGGCCAACCGAATGATCCAGACCAGCCAAACAGCCACGATGTCCGCGCGTGACGTCTGTAAAACATTCCATCGGTCCAATGGCTGGTTCGCAAAGCCGTCTGAGACACGGGCGCTGCAAGGCGTCAGCTTTGATGTCGAACCGAAAGAGATTTTCGGCATCGTCGGAGAAAGCGGTTGCGGCAAGTCCACCCTTGCCCGCGTTCTTGTGGGGCTTGAGAACCAGGATTCTGGCAGCCTGTCGCTGGGGGGGCGCAAATTGTTCGGCCCCGGAATGGCGGATGTGCCGCCGGTCAAGCGGGGCATTCAGATGGTGTTCCAGGATCCCTATGCCTCGCTCAATCCGCGGATGCAGGTGGGCGAAGCGATTGCCGAAGGGTTGGCCATCTCGGGCATGGCCCGGTCGGAACGCGAAGATCGGGTGGCCGAAACGCTATCGCTGGTCGGCCTGTCGCCGGATGCCGCGCAGAAACATCCGTTTCAATTCTCGGGCGGTCAGCGCCAGCGTATCTGCATCGCCCGTGCGCTGGTGATGGAGCCCGAGTTTCTTGTTGCAGACGAGGCGGTTTCGGCGCTCGATATCTCGGTGCAGATGCAGATCCTGAACATGCTTCTGGATCTGCGCGACCGGATCGGTCTGTCGATCATCTTCATCACGCACGACATCTCTGTTGTCGAATATCTCTGTGACACGGTGA
The DNA here is from genome assembly GCF_005938225.1 of Arenibacterium halophilum. GTDB lineage: Bacteria > Pseudomonadota > Alphaproteobacteria > Rhodobacterales > Rhodobacteraceae > Arenibacterium > Arenibacterium halophilum. The sequence continues at coordinate 153,898 of NZ_VCPC01000005.1, read as the reverse complement.
TGGTGATGTATGGCGGCAAAGCGGTCGAACGCGGCAAGACGGCAGACGTGCTGGACAACCCGCAAGACAGCTATACCCAGACGCTGATCTCTTCGGTTCCGCGTTTGTAATTGTTGCGGGCCCGCCTGAACATGCGGACCGGCGCAACAGCCGGTCCGACACAATGTCCCTGTGTCCTCAGTTTTGAGGGGTCCAGGGGCGGTTGTAGGCGCCAAGCCGCCATTCCCCATCTTCTATGAATCGCGGGTCCGACCCGGTGTTCAACGCGGTCGCCGCCGCATTCAGAGCTTCGGGGTCTGTATCGGGCCACGATCCGCTTTCGATGCGTTTTACGAGGGTCTCGACGATCACGGTGCTTTCGGCAGCCATGAATTCGCAATGGCCCGTGCCTTTGACAAGCGACTGCCGGTACAGATCGGTGGTGCCTTCCGCCTCGACCAGGGCCTGATACCCCTGCATCAGGGAATAGGGGATCGCCCAGTCGCCCAGCATGTGGATCCGGATTGTCGGCACATTCAACGCGCCGGTCGTCGTGCGCCCGTCGCCAGCCCAGAAGTCCAGCGCGTAATCTGACACAGGGATGCGTGGCTCGGCGTCGACGGTTGCGATGTCTTGGGCGAGATCCAGACCGGCCTCGGAGTACAGCGCCTCGACCACCTGTTTCATGGCGGGCGCTGCATTGTCGTAAAAGGCGGCGTAATCGACGCCTTCGTTGCCGGACAACTGCTGCCCCGAAGCCGCGTTCTCGAACAGCAGTCGTGACGATCCGCCCACGTTGCCTGCGATGCGCAGGGCGGATTGCACGATCATATCGCCCATCGCCGCCGCGTCGCCCACCTCGGGAAGTTCGGTGCCCTCGACCATCCAGGGCGACCATTGCCCGATGGCAAATGCCAGTGCCAGACGGGCCCGGCCTTCGGCGGTTTGACCGGCTGTTTCGATCGCGCTTTTCCAAGAGGCGCGAATGGCATCGAGATTGCGCTCGCCTCCGGCACCGGCGTTGGGCAACCCGACCACAGCAAGGTCCGAGGCCACGCCCAGCCCCTGCGCTTCGAATTCCGGTGCCAGCAGCGCCTTCATGGCGAACCAACCGTCAAGGAAACTGCTCATGATCCAGACCGGGGTATGGGCGGCCAGCACGACCGAACCGTCGATCTTGTCGGGAAAATCCTCGGCCGATGCAAGGCTGTCGAGTCCGCCGCCCGAACATCCGTATTGCAGCACGATGTCGGGCTGGCGTTCAAGTTCGACAAATTTGTCCTGAACCTGTTCCAGATTGCGGATTTCACGTTGTGGATCGTATTGCCACAGGCGCAGCGGATGCCGGGCCAGCCCGGCAAATGCATAGCCCCGTTCCATAAGATCTTTGTACCGCGGCGCATAGCTGGGCACGTTGATGAAACTGGCGAAATCCAGATCGCGCAGCAGCCGCCCGTTCCAGTTATCGGGCACCCGTATCAGCCAACTGGTTCCGTCGGCCAATGTGCCGCTGTGTTCCTTGAAGCCGTTTTGATCCTGCGCCGGGACTTGCGAGCCGACGCCGGCAGCCAGCGCGAAAACAAGTGCCGTTGTTCCGGCCCGCGCGCGCAGGCCAGTCAGTTGTCCGATCCGAAACATGGTGTCCTCCAGTTTGCATGGACCCAGTCGCAGACCTCCTCTGTCTGCGCGGGTCGTAAGAAAGTAGATGGCTAATTTTATACATGTCAAGCGCATGTTTACTTAGCGTCAACTTATCTTCGCGCGGCCGTGCGTGGACATCAGGCAGCCGAAGAAAATCGGGTGCGCAAGCGCGCCCGGTGGCCGTTGGATCGCCAAAGTGGCGCGGGCTTTCACCCGCGCCTTGCGCAGATTACTGACGCAGCTCTGACAGCTTCTGAATCAGGCTTTTGCCGGCATCGTCGGAAATTCCCGCCGCCAGCTCCTCGAACACCGGATCCCAGGCCCGTGCCAATCTTTCACGGTCTTCGGGGGTGACGCGATAAAGCTTTGCGGTGGTTTCAACCTCTTCAAGCGCGGCCTCGTTAATCTCACGCAGGTGTTTGGTTCCGGTCACCGTCATTTCCGCAGACAGCGAGTCGACGGTTTCGCGCTGCTCGTCTGTCAGATCGTCCCAGATATCTTTTCCGACGATCGTGATCAGCGCATTCCCGGTCAGCTCGTAGCCCGAAAAATATGGGGCGACCTCATACATCGAACTGGCCAGAAAGATGGTCGGCACGGTCAGCGAGCAATCGACAGTCCCGTTCTGAAGTGCGGTATAGATGTCCGACGCGGGCAGGGCGACCGGGCTGCCGCCAAGAGCTTCGACCTGTTTCGCCTGCCAGCGGCCGGCCGCGCGGATTTTCTTGCCGGCCCAGTCGTCGATGGTTTTGATGAACCCGTCGCGGCAGGCAAGCCCCCCGCCGAAAGCCGGGATAATCCACAGCGCTTTGACATCCTGCGCGTCCAGCAGGTTTTCGATGTCGGGGAAGATGGTTGTCATGGCCTCTTCGGTTGGGGGCGTATCAGTTGGCATTCCGCCCCCCATTTCGATGAATGCAAAGGATGGCACGACGCCGGACATCGCCGAGACAACTGCCATTGCCGAGGGCACAACTCCGCTGCCGACGGCATCGAGCGCTTCGGGGATCGAGACGAGACCGCCGTTGAAATCGGGCGTGAAGGTAACCGCCCCGTCCGTGGCCTCTGCTACCGACTCAGCCCATTCGACGCCGAGTTGAGAGAATTCGTTGCCCGCGTTGAATGGAAGCGCATAGGGGTATTCTTCGGCTGTGGCCGCACAAGCGAGGCAGGATGCCGCACAGGTCAAAAGCAGTGATCTGATGGATAGTGTAGTCATTTTTTCCTCCCTGGAAAATGCGGCCGAGCCGCCGCACGGTGGCATGACCGTGCGCCTTCCCTGTGGCGGCGAAGGCGCCTCGGTCACGGACCCCCGTTTGCCGGGGGGCCGGTCGTATTTGACCCCGGAGGTTTGCTCCTCCGATGATCTTAGTCCGGGGATGTTCCCCCCGGTGCTTGTGTCCCGGACTGGTGGACCGGGACGGGCACACCGGCCATCAGGCCGGGGCGGTCTTGCTTGGTTCGGGATGTCGGAACCTGATCCCGCCGATCGCCTCGTCACGGACCCGATTGCGATAGGCTTCGATTGTGTCCGGCCAATGGGTGAACACCTTTCCCGTGCCGCCGACGCGATAGTAGGAAACGCAGTTCCCGCGAACCATGACGCTGGCATCGGCCCGTGCCTGGATATCTTCGTTGAAGCTGCGATAGGCGTCCTCGTCGACTTCGACGATTTCGTCGCCGCCCGATTCTGCACGCGCGATGGCATCAAGGATGAAACCGGTCTGGCTCTCGACCATGTCGGTGACCGAAGCGCCGCCGCCATTTGGCCCGCAGATCATGAAGAAATTCGGAAACCCTTCGACCATTGTGCCGAAATAGGCATGGGGTACTTCCTGCCATTCTTCGCTCAGCCGCCGACCGTCACGGCCAGTGATGGTGAGGTTGCCCATCATGTTTGCGGGTTCAAAGCCAGTGGCCCAGATCACCACATCGACAGGGTATTCATCGCCCTCGACATCAACGATCCCGTCACGCGACAGCCCGGACACGCCGCGCCCGATCAGGGTCACGTTGTCGCGTTCGATGGCGGGGTAGTAATCGGTGCTGAACAGGGGACGCTTGCAGCCGAAGCGGTATTTCGGCGCCAGTATCTCGCGGGCCTCCGGGTCTTTCACCTGCTCGTCGAACAGCTCTCGCCAGACCGCCTCCTGTTCGGCAATGACGGCATCGTTCATCGGAAAGCGCGACTTGGCGATCAGTTCGAAACGGTCGAACCACTCCTTGCGGCGGGCCTGTTGCTCGCGGGCAAAGGCCTCGCTGTTGCGATCGACGTCAGCGAAGGAAATATCCGGGCGCGGCATCACGTAGGAAGGCGTGCGCACAAAGACCAGCAACTTGTCCGCCTGTTCGGCGGCATGCGGCACGACCTGTATGGAAGTTGCGCCACCGCCGACAAGGGCAACGGTTTTCCCCGACAGGTCAATCTCGTCGTTCCAGTAAGACGTATGAACGGACTGCCCCTGAAACGAGTCGAGCCCTTCGATCCTTGGGATGCTCGGCTGCGAGAACAGCCCGCCCGACCAGATCAGGGTCCTGCAGCGCCAGGTTTGCCCGTCTTCACTGGAAAGGTGCCAGCAGGCTTCGGTTTCATTCCAGTCTGCTGAAGCGATTCGGGTATCGAAGGTGATTTTTTCAGATACGCCGAAACGGTCGGCAAGCTCGTGAAGGTAGGACAGGATTTCGTCCCCCGGAGCGAAATTGGTCGACCATTTGTTGCCCGGAAAAAAGCTGTAGGCGTAAAGGTCGATCGGGGTGTCGCAGGCAACGTTGGGATAGCGGTGCTGACGCCAGACGCCTCCCAGGTCCGATGCGGCCTCGATCACTGCGATGTTGTCGCGCCCGCCTGCGAGCATCTTTGCGGCGGCTCCGATGCCGCCGAGGCCGGCCCCGATGATCAGCACGTCGAGCATGGGGATGTTATCAGATTGATTGGCGGGTGTCCGTGGCGCCGGATCGGTCCGCTGCGCCGGGGACTTGCTTGGTTGCGGCATCCTGTTCCTCCTGATCTGCCGGGCCGATCTGCCTTGGGCGATCCGCCTGTTGCGCGGCGCCACGAGGGCGCCGTCGCCGCGCGATCCGGACCCGCTCAACGGGCCGGGCCTTGGGTCCCGGGCCTGCGGGGCCCGGGGCGCTTTGCGTGCCGCATTGTGCGTTGCGGACTCTGCTGAAGGTGTGCCTGCGCGGTGTTGAACTGGGGCCGCTCCTCCGACCCCGGTCACGCCCTTGTCGCGGGCACCCGGGCGGTCAGCGGCCGTAGTAGGCGGTGAACGTCGTCGATGCGATCTTGTTCATGTGGATCATGAACCCAACCATCGCCGCCGATGCCTGATCGTCGAGCGGCAGCGCATCAACGCTCAGCGCGTGCAGCGTAAAGACATAGCGGTGAGGCTTGTCACCCGGAGGCGGCACAGGCCCGCCGTAACCCGGCGCACCCCAATCGGTGCGACCTTGGACAGTCGGCTCGGGCAGGCCGCCCGCGTTGGCGACATCTTCGGGAATGCCGGTCGCATCAGCCGGAATGTTGAACAGCACCCAGTGCCAGAAACCGCTGCCTGTCGGCGCGTCCGGATCATACATTGTCAGGGCAAGGCTCTTGGTGCCTTCGGGTACGCCGCTCCATTCCAGCGCGGGCGAAAGATTGTCGCCGGTGCAGCCCCAGTCGTTAAAGATGAACCGTTCCGGGATCGTTTCGTTTTCGGGAATTCCGACGACATTCAACTTGAATGCGGTTTCTGCTGACATTTTGGTCTCCATTTCCTGTTACGTGTCGAATTTTGCGTCTGCGGCCCGGGTCGGGCCGGTTCGGACTGGGGTCACGGGATCAGCACGACCTTTCCAAAGGGGTGGTTATCCTCGATATGGCGGTGCGCCTCGGCGGCCTCGCTCAAGGGGAATGTCCGGTCGATCGGCATGGTCAGCGCACCTTTGGCGACATCCACAAGCAAACCTGCGATCATCGCGCGTGTTTCAGGCAGGTGCATGACCTTGCCGAACATCAGGCCGGTGATCGAAAGGCCGGACTGACGGATCACGGCCGGGTCCAGCACCGGTTGCGTCCCGCTTGCAAAACCCACAAGAACCATCCGGCCGCGCGGGCGCAGGGCGGCCAGCACTTCGGCGAATTTCGGGCCACCGATCAGATCGACGGCAAGATCGGCGCCCGACTCTCCGGTCAGCCGCATCACTTCGGCTCGGATGTCGCCCTCGCGCCCATTGATGACATGATCGCACCCCAAGTCCTTGATCCGCTGCATCTTGTCGGCCGAGGACGCGGTGCCGATCACCGTGGCGCCCGCGCGTTTCGCAATCTGGACAAGCGCGATCCCGACACCTCCGGCTGCACCGTGGATCAGAACCGTCTCGCCTGATTTCAGCGCGCCATAGGACATTAGGGCATCGTGGGCGGTGCCAAAGGCCACCGGCACGGTTGCGGCCATCGCCAGATCGGCACCCGCCGGAACCGGATAGGCAAAATGCGCCGGTACAACGAAGACTTCCGCATGAGACCCGGACCAGTTGAAGCCAACGACAGAGTCGCCGGGCGCGATCCCAACAACGTCGGCCCCGACTTCAGTGACAATTCCGGCTGCCTGATAGCCGCCGATCCGCTGCCCGCCTTCCACCGGCGTGATCCTGCGATGCAGCAGATCTCCGCCTTCAACGCTGACAGCCGCAACGCGGATCGCAATGTCGCCCGGGCCGCAGACCGGCTCCGCCACTTCGCCATATTGCAGCACATCGGGCCCGCCGGTTTCGCTGTAGAATGCCGCTTTCATGGCCTGTCCTTCCGTGAACCGATGTCTGGGGTTATTCGCCGATAACTTCGATCAGCCAGGGCTTGCGGCTGGTGCGCGCCTTTTCGAGACAGGCGGCGAAGTCGTCTGCCGTTGCAACCCGCTCGGCCTCAAGCCCGAGGCTGCGTGCAAAGCCGGTGAAGTCGATCGGGGCACCGCCCCATGTCCAGGCCATCGCCTCGCGCTCGGGATCGGCGGTGTTCATGTCATACACCGCGTCGATGGCATCGGGCACACAGACCCACCCCTGGTTGTTGTTGACGACAAACACGACGGGCAGGTCGTATTGCACCGCACCCCAAAGGCAGGTTGCGCTGAACATCAGGTTGCCATCGCCCAGCAGCGCAAGAACCCGTCGGTCTGGCGCGCCCATCTGCATTCCCATGGCCGTCGGCGCGCCCCAGCCCTGTGCGCTTCCCTTGCCTGATACCGCGTGGAAATTCAGCGGATCGTCAAAATCGTACATTGCCTCGAGATGCCAGCCGAGCGTGCTGCCGGCCTGGATCACGATCCAGTCGTCGCCGCACTGCCGGTAGACTTCGCGGATCAGCTTCTTCTGCGGCACCGGGCTCTGATTGCCGGGCAAGGCGTCGGCGTCCGCGATCGCGGCGCTGCGGGCGTCGCGTGGTCCGGTACAAGTGGCCAGGTTGCGGTCCCGGTCGGCTTTGGGCAAGGGCGTATCGGAAAACAGCTCCGTCAGGGACCGGAGACTGGGCCCGGGGTGTCCGTGCAACGCAAGATCGGGCCAAAGCTGCTTTGACAGCAGCATGGGATCGGCCGACAGTGTTACCAGTTTCGTCGTTTCGCGCAGCATCGGTGCCTCGCCGGGCATACCCTTTTCGGTAAATTCGTACCCGATGGCGAGCGCTACATCGGCCTCGGCCAACAGCGCCGCATTGGCCGCAGGTGTGCCCACGTATTGCGCATGGCCCGTCGGGAAGCCCAGGAAAGAAGGGTCCTGTTCCGAGAGCACCGGCGCGCCGAGCGCTTCGGCCAGTGCCAGCATCTGATCCGTGGCCCGCAACCTGCCGACTTCGCTGCCGCAAAGCAGCACGGGGCGCTCCGCGTTGCGCAGCAGCTTTTCCGCTTCGGCGAGCCCGGTCGGGTCGGCGGACGGAGAATCAAAGCTGCGAAGCCGGGCGAAATCCTCGCGTGGGACAGGTCCGCTCAGCTCGATGTCGAACAGATCTGAAGGGATCGAGATATGCACAGGCCCCATCGGCGGAGTCGACGCGATTTCCCATGCGCGGGCGAGAATTTCGGGAATGCGCTCGGGCGTGGTGATATCGTAATTCCACTTGGTGAACTGCGTGCTCATCTCGGTCAGCGATCGCGGCGTGGCCGCGTATTGATCGCGCCCGCTTGTCGTGCGCGCGCCGGTGGTCGACAGCAGCACCATCGGAATGTTGTCTGCCCATGCCGTTGTCACCGACATCATCGCCAACGCAGTTCCCGAGGCATGGTAGACGATGCAGAAGGTCGGCTTTCCGGTCTGACGCGCATAGCCCTGCGCCATCATCGTCAGGTTCGTTTCGTTCAGATGGCTGACATAGGAGATTTCGTTGCGGCGGTTGAGAAGCGAGCGGCCCAGCCCGAGCATCCCGAGCCCGGTGATGTTGAACACACGGTCTGCCCCCAGACGCACCAGCGTGTCGGTCAGCAGATCGGCGCCCGTATAGACCATTTCGGCATGTCTTTCCGGTGACCTGCCAGCGGCGGTCTCAAGACGATTTCCCATGTGATGTCCTCCTCCCGAACCCGGGTGGGCAGGGTCAGGGCGGGACCGCAGTATTGGTGCGGTGACCCGGCTTGACGAGGGAATCTGCCAACCCGTCTCTAGGCTAGTCACGGGTCGGGCGGTTTCTCAAATTGATTTAGCGGACATGTTAAATCACGCAAATGAATACCATTGCGCCGGCCCGGTCAGCCGCACCGCAGTTCGATGCGCCCGACCCCCGACTCGGCTCAGGAGTCTTTTCCCACGTCCTTGACGTTCCAGGAGACCATCGAGAGGCTCAGGATTTTCTCGCGCATCCAGCTGTGTCCCTTGTCCATCTGTTGGCGGCGATGCCAGATCAGCAGCACCTCGAGCGTTTCCGGTTCGAAGGGCAGGCGCGCACGGACCAACCCGGCCCGCGCCCGGATCGGGGCAACCGCAGGATCGGGCACCGTTGCGATCAGCGTCGTGCCAAGCAGGATTTCCGAAAGCACAGAGGCGTGGGGAAGGGTCAGCGCGATTCGCCTGCGGCATCCGTTCTGCTGCAGCGCCACATCGACGGGGTGACGATGGGCGGGGGTGGCCCGGGTCAGCACGTTGACATGGCGCAGGGCAAGGTACACGTCGAAGGGGATTATGCTTCCCTCTGTCACCCCAAGCCGTTCGGCATGGGCCGCACAGAGAAGGACCGAGTAACGGCAGCTGGCCATATGCTCGCGCCGGAACCTGTCAGAGATCTCGAGCCGCCCGATGGCGAAATCGGCATAGCCGAATTCAAGCAGGCTTTCGTATTCGTCCAAAGGCGCTTCGAACACGTTCAGCTCGATGTGGGGGGCCTCTACCTCAAGCACTTTCATCAGCGCCGCGATATAGGTTTCTTCGCCGACATCCGTGGCCAGGATGGTGAAGGCGCGGGTCGAGTCCGCCGGAACAAAGGACAAGCCCTGCAGGATAGAGGTTTCGATTCCCTTCAGCCCCTGCTGCACCGGCCCGGCGATCATCTGCGCCAGCAAGGTCGGTTCCATGCCATTGCGTGTCCGCACGAACAGCTGGTCGCCCAATGTCTGCCGAAGGCGATTCAGCGCGTTGGACACGGCCGGTTGTGTCATGTTGAGCCTGTCGGCAGCCACCGACACGCTTCGCTCTTGGTGGACCGCATCGAAAATCTTCAACAGATTCAGATCGAGTGTGTTCAAGCCATGCATGTCAGTCCGCCTATTCACATAGAAAATAAAGCTGCCACTTAATATCAATTTGCATAGCTTAGAAATCTACGCAAGATCGACAGTGGAGGAACCGACACCGCGCGCTTTCGCGCAAGTGGGCGTCGGGCACCGGCGTTGAGGAGCGCCGAACGTGCCATGGTGCTGCGTGCGGGCATGGTGGAGGAACCCGCAACGGGGTTGCATCCGAAGGAGCCGTTTCGCCGGGAGGGCGGAGCGCACCAATCGGATTGGGAGGAAATTGACATGACCAAGCTGACAACAGGCGCGCTGTTTGCCGCGCTTCTGGGCACGCAGGCAGGTGCCGCAGATATGCCGTACTCTCTGCCGTTCAACGACACCAACGAGTTTTCGCGCATTGGCATCGAATGGGCCCAGGCCGTATCAGAGGCGACCGATGGCGAAGTCACCTTCGAGCCGGTTGGCAACTCTGCGCTCGTCACGATCCCGGAAACGCTTGATGCAATCGCGGGAAGCGTTGTGCCAGCGGCTATGGGGGTTGCATCGGCCATGGCCGGGACCATTCCGGCGTTCGGTTATCTTGAACTGAACCTCAGCGTTCCGGTGAACAACCCGCCAACGGAAGACGCGATGCCGCAGATTTTCCCCGATGTGGAAAAACTGCTTTTGGCCCATGATGCCAAGGCGCTGTGGATCATGCCGGCCTTCGGGGGTGGTTTGGCCTGCACGCAGGAAATTCTCGAGTCGGTCGACGAATGGGAGGGCAAGAAGATCCGCACTGCCGGTCGCTGGCAGGCCAAGCAGATGGAGGCCGCAGGTGCAAGCCCGGTGTCGCTGCCCGCATCCGATATCTATACCGCACTTCAGAACGGCACCATTGATTGCGCCCTGATTTCCGGTTCCATCTACCTGTCGAATTCGTTGTTCGAGGTCGCGCCCTATTTCTCGGACTACGGCTTTGCGGGAAATATGCTGATCACGCTGGTTGGCATCGATGTCTGGGAAGATCTGAGCGAGGCGCAGCAGCAGGCCATCACAAAGATCTCGGAGGAGACGACCGTGCGTGGCACCCGCGAACTGCGCGAGATCAGCGCCAGCGAGGCCGAGAATATCGCTGCGAAAGCCACGTATCACAAGGTGACCGACGACGAGATGGCCCAGCTGCTCGAACGCTGGGATCCGGTATATCGCGAGGCCATGGCAGAGGTCAGTGACGAGACCGGAACGCATCTGGTCGAGACTCTCTACGCCTACGGTCGATAAAGGCGCCAGAGATGCCAGCCCCGCGATCGCAGGCGTTCCTGCTGTTCAAATCCACGGTAGAGGGGGTCAATGCCCTCTTTACCGCCATCGCCTGCCTGCTAGTTGCCGCCATCGGCATCATCATCGTGGCGGCGACGCTGGCGCGAACGTTCGGCGCGCCGCAAATGTGGGCGCATGACTATGCACAGATCGCCTTTGTCTATGTCGTCTTTCTGTCCTTCGCTCCGGCGCTGCAGAACGGGCAGCATGTCACTGTCGAATTGTTCGAGTCTTTCGTGCCACGCCCTGCACGCCGCTTTCTGGATCATGTCGCCGCGATCGCCTGTATCATTTTCGGCGCGATCTTCTGCTGGTACCTGTGGAAGCTGACCGCGCGCGCATTTTCGGACAACCGTCTGGCGACGGCCGTGATCTCGATCCAGCTCAAGTGGATACAGGTCATCGGGCCCATTGGCGTTCTGCAATTCGTGCTGACCGCGATCCTGCGCCTTTTCGAGGCGCAGCATCGTCTTGTCGACACCCATACTGACTGAGGAAGCCCCATGGACGCCTTGATCTGGTTCAGCGCCTTTATCGGCGCACTCATCTTCCTTCTGTCGTTGCGCATCCCCGTCGCGGTCAGCATGGGATTGATCGGTATTCTTGGGACTGCGGTATTCGTGTCGCCGCGCGCCGTGGTTCAGATTGCGAACATCGCATATTCCCAGACCTGGAGCTTCGTTCTGGTCATTGTGCCGCTCTTCGTGCTTATGGGCGAGGTGATCGCGATTTCGGGCCTTGGCGCCGCCCTGTTTCGCGCCGCCGCGATATGGCTGCGACGCTTGCCGGGCGGGCTTGCCATTGGCACCATCGCCGCCAGCGCGGGGTTCGCCTCGGTCTGCGGCTCCAGCCCGATCACGGCGGCCACCATCGGGTCGATGGCCGTACCTGAAATGACAAAGCACGGGTACGCCCGCAGTCTCGCCGCTGGCGCGACTGCCGCTGGCGGTACACTTGGTATCCTGATCCCGCCATCGGTGCCGATGATCCTCTATGGGGTCATCACCGAAACGTCGATCGGCGGGCTTTTTCTCGGGGGTATTCTTCCGGGTTTGATGATGGCTGCGCTGCTGTCGGCGACCGTCATCATTCAGGTCATGATGCGCCCCGACATCGCGCCTGCGATCACCCATCGCGTCAGTTTCTCCGAACGTATGTCGACCAGTGCCGAGGCTCTGCCCACGGTGATCATCGCATTGCTTATCATCGGATCGCTTTACGCCGGTATCGCCTCGCCTTCGGAAACCGGCGCGTTTGGCGCTGCCGCCGCCGTGCTGGTTGCGCTGGTTCTTGGCAAACTGAAGGGCGGCGTGTTGCCCAAGGCGCTGCGCAAGACCGTTCGCACCACCGGCATGTTCATGCTTTTGCTGGTGGGCGGGCTGTTCAGCTCTTTCGTGCTCACCCGGCTTGGCGTGCCTCAGGACATCTCGAATTACCTGACCGGCCTCGATGTCGCCCCTTGGGTCATCATCGTGACAATCAACATCTTGCTGCTGATCATGGGGATGTTCCTTGATCCGCTGAGTATTCTGGTCATCGTGGTTCCGATCTTTCTCGATACCATCGTGGGGCTGGGATACGATCCGATCTGGTTCGGCGTCATCGTCACGATCCAGATCGAGATTGCGGCCATCACGCCTCCGGTCGGTCTGAACCTCTTCGTGCTGCGCACGGTGGTGCCGGATCTGTCGATTGTCGATACCGCGAAAGGTGCAATCGTATTCGTCATCCCGATGCTGTGCGGTATCCTTCTGCTGATGCTGTTCCCCGGCATCGCGTTGTGGCTGCCAAGTCTCAGGTTCTGACTTGGATGTACCGCCAATCAGGCGGCCGAGATCAGATGGTGGCTAGTGGGCGTGGATCTCGGTGCCGAGATCCGCAACCATGCGCCGCAGGCGATCCGCGATCGTGGTTGCCTTTTCCTGGATGCGGCTTGTCGGGCCGTGTACGCCGACGGCAAGCCCACGGTGCCCCGGAGGCACCGGCAGGAGGATCGACACCATTGAGGCATTCCAATGCGCAGTGGGCTTGACCAGATCCCTGGCATGTACGACCGACACATCGGTTTCGCGATGCCGCACCAGATCGGCGGCGAGATCTGTTTCGGAATACTCGGCTTCCTGCAGCAGACCTGACAACACCGTCTTGCGATAGACCGCGCGGGCGGTTTCGGGCGGCATCCGGCTGAGCATCAGCCAGCCAATGCCGTTCTGCACCATCAGCCGGGTCGACCCTTTCTTGATGTGGGAATGCAGCCCGTTCTGGCAGTGCAACGAATCCACGTATTCGATTTCAAGATCGGACCGTGCCGCCAGAACGACCGGCTCGCCCAGATCGTCGCGCAGGGCGCACATGGCATCAAGTACACCGGTTTTTTCGTAGTTGCCGGTATCCAGCCAGCTGGTCAGCCGCGAAATCCGCGGGGCTGGAAAATAATGATGCGTGTCTTCGTCAAATTCGACATAACCCATGCCGATCATCGTGCGCAGCAGCGCGGTCATGCTTGATGGCGGGCACCGCAACGCCGCGCAAAGCTCGTGCATCCGGGCTGGCCGGCGATGGCTCGCGAAGAATTCGAGAATTTCGATCACGCGCACAGCCGATTTGACGCGCCGTTCCTCCATGGTCCGGTCCTCCCCTCCCGGAAGCGCCGCATTAGCTGATGCGGCAACTAGTCATGCGGACATTAGCCTACTTTGCGAACCGCACAGGTAAAATTGTCCGCGAGGCTCGAAATCCCTCGGCGCGTGACGATAAACCCGCGCGCTGCTCTGCCCAGTGCGCGGGTCATTGTCAGGGCCCGGTGTAGGCGAATTGGTTTTCGACCGTGGTCCAGATCCGCCGGCCCGAGTGGGTCTTCTGCTCTTCCGCGATATGAGCGGTCAGTCCGGCGGCCCGCGAGGTCACCGCGATGCCGCGCATGATGCCGGGTGATATGCCGATCTCCAGCATGAGCGCGGCCAGAGCCCCGGTCGCGTTGATGGTCAGATGACGGCCATAGGTTTCGTCGACTGCCTGTGAAAACTGTTCAAGAAGGGTGATCGCTTCACCCGGTGCTCCGGCGTTACGGGCGATTTCAAACAGGCGCGGGCTGCGGGGATCGTCCGGTTTGTGCTGGGGATGGCCAAATCCCGGCAGGGGGCGGCGGTTTTCACGATAGGCGCGGGCGGTGCTGTGGCACCAGTCTTCTTTGTTGTCGCTTGCCAGACCTTCCAGCAACAGGTGCCCGCAGCCTTCCATTGTGCCCGCGAAGACATCGCCGACACAGTTCAGCCCGGATGAGATCGCAACCTGAATCTGATCGGGGTTAGAATCGGCGACGAGCCTCGCGACGATGGCATGAGGCGTCAGCCCGTGTTCCATCAGGGTGATAAGGCTGGCGTCGAAGATGGTCTTTTCCCAGGCTTCCGGCAGGCGGCCTGTAATCAGCAAAAACATCGTCTCGGCAAAGTCGTGCTTGCCCAGAATGTCCTGCATCAGATCGAGCCCGCGCCAGCGGATTTCGGTTTCGGTTGTGTAAGAGATTTCGGTGCTGAGCGTGTCGGTCATGTTCTTGTCCAGTCAGGTCTTGGGGCCGGTCGGGCCAAACAGAGTGTCGGAATCCTGCCCGATCAAGGGCGGAACGCGGCGAATTGGCGAGCGGACACCGTCAAAGCGGATCGGCGAGTTGATCATCCGATAGGGCTGGCCATCCGCGCCCTGCTGAGTTGTGAAGGTGCCCAGATGCCGAACCTGTTCATTGTCCGGAACCTCTGTCGTGGTCAGCGCGGGCGAAAACGGTACGTCGTTTGCTTCCAGCCGTTCGACCCACTCGGTCAGTGGGCGGGCAAGGAAAAGCTCGGCTAGGCGCGTTTGCAATTCGGTGTAATTTTCGTATCGCGACTGGCGTGTTTCGAACCTTGGATCGCTGGCCAGCGTATCGTCGCCGATGGCGGCCACCAGCGCCTCCCAGAACTTGACGGCCGACGACATATGGATGGCAATAAGCCGCCCGTCGGCACAGGTCATCGCGTAGCTCTGCGAGGCCCGGACCCGCGTCAGGCGGTTCACCTCGTGCCCGTCGTCTGCCATTGCAAAGCTGTCGGGCGTGAAGGCGATCGAGGCTTCGAGCATGTTGACTTCGACCCGCCGTGTGCTGCTGCCGCGTTCGCGGCCAACCAGCGCGCCAAGGATGCCATGCGCGGCGGTCATCCCGGTCACGTTGTCCGACAGGGTCGGCCCGGCGACACCGGGCTTGTCGGGATCGACATTCAGGTGGGTGATCCCCGACAGCGCGACCGCAACCGTGTCATAGGCCGGCCGGGTGCGATAGGGCCCGTCCGGTCCGAAGCCGGTGATCGAGCAATAAATCAGGTCGGGGTAGTCGGCGGCAATGCGGTCGGCGGGAAACCCCAGCCGCGCCATGACGCCGGGGCGGAAATTCTCCACCAGAACATCTGCGTCCGCAAGCAGCCGTGCCAGCTTTGCCTTGTCGTCGTCCTTTTGCAGATCAAGCACAACGCCAAGTTTGCCCTTGTTGTAGGCGCGGAAATGCGGCGCGTAGCTGCCCCCCATGAAGGCGCGGAACGGATCGCCCTCGGGGCGTTCAACCTTGATGACTTCGGCGCCCATCTCGGCAAGGATCGACGCGGTCAGCGGCGCGGTGATCATGGTTCCGATCTCAATCACCCGAATGCCGTCAAGCGGCAGTTTCTTCGTCGTACTCATTCGATACATCTCCTGCGTCGCGCCGCCGCCGCCCCTGCCCGCGACGGGATAGGACTGCGTTCTGCACCCGCGCGCCCATCGTGTTTTCGGCAGGGAACCATCGGATGCATTGTGCGCATTGCGCGCAGTTGGCAGCATTTCGCACAATGATCGCGGCGCAGGGAACGCATGTCAATGACGTGCCGACGGTTGCGGTGTCCTTTGCCGATGATCTTGGGATCGGTGTCGAAAGTTCACATATGAGAAATTCGCCGGCTCCGGCCGAGATTGATTTGACCCCCGCAAGACCCCACCCGAAAATCGGAGCGGGAGAACGGAAATGCGCGTTTCTGGCGAATGCCAGACCGGTCGGGACAGATGTCCATCACGGCTGCGACGCGGCGCGTTGAACAGATTTCCGAATGATCGAATTGACCACTTCAACTGACACACCATCGCAGCCGCCGAAGGGCGGCAAAATCTGCATCGTCGGCGGCGGCTTCATGGGCTGTGTGATTGCGACGATGTATGCGCGCCATGGCTATCAGGTTGTCCTGCACGACCCGGACCAGGCTGCGCTTGACAGTTTTGCCGAGCGCGCGCGCCCGATCGCGGCGACCTATGCAGCCGAAGCCGATGTAGAGGAAATTCTTGGGCGGGTGACGGGCGAACCCGAACTGGCGGCGGCTGTCAGCGGCGCGTTTCTGGTTCACGAGGCCGTGCCCGAAAATCTCGAGCTGAAGCAGACGGTGTTTGCGACGCTTGATCGTTTGTGCCCGCCTGATGTGGTTCTGGCGACCAACACCTCGTCGCTGCTGATTTCGGACATCGCAAGCAAGGTCACGCATCGCACGCGGGTTCTGGGCATCCATTACATTACTCCGGCCCACATCGTTCCTGCGGTCGAAATCATCCGCGTCGAAGAAACGCCGGATCAACTGGTCAGTTTTGCGCGCGCTTTCGTGGCCAGCATCGATCATGTCGGGGTGGTCTGCCCGGAACGCCCGGGATTTCTGATCAACAAGATACAGTTTGCCATGTTGACCGAGATCTATCGTCTGGTCGACGAAGGGCTGGCCACCCGTGAAGACATTGATGCCGCTGTCCGGCTAAGCATCGGCCCGCGGCTTGCCTTGTGGGGACCGCTTCTGACAGAGGATCTGATCGTGTCGAAAAAGACCGCGCTGGCGGTTACGGATTCGCTTTACCATCAGACCGGGGATGAGAATTTCAAAGGGCGCACCGCTCTGCGCGAGCTGGTGGACCGTGGCGACCTGGGCGCAATGACCGGGCAAGGCTGGTACGGGTTCGACGGTGCCTATGGCGACACCGTCGAGAAACGTGACCGGCAGTTGCGCGACTTGCTGGAATGGCTGCGCGACCGCGACGGGGTGGGGGAACTGAACCCGCGCTAGGCGGCGCGACCGTCTGCGCTGGCCAATGAACGGAACTTGGTCTCGACCGCGTCAAGTGTGTCGAGATCGGCGTATTTCGCGCGCAGGTCCGCCAAGGTCTGGTCGTGGGCCTCTTGCCACCGATCGCCGACGGCCTGTTCGACGACGATCGGACGGAACCCAAGCTGGATCGCATCCACCGCCGTTGCGCGGACGCAGCCGCTGGTGCTGAGCCCGACGATCACCAGAGTGTCGATCCCAGCGGCATTCAGGCGGCTGGTCAGGTCGGTGCCAAAGAAGCAAGAGGCGTATTTCTTGGTAAGCACAGGGTCGTGCCCGGGTTCGAAATCCAGCCGGGGGTCGATGTCGATTCCGGTGCCGCCAACGCAAAGGTCGCCCAGTTGTCCGATCTTGCGCGCCCAGAGACCGGCGTCGGAGAGGTCCGGCTCGTCATAGGCGACCCGCGTGTACATGATCGGCGTACCGGATTGGCGGGCCGCAGCGATCACACGGTTGACGTTCGAAATCAGCGTGCCGCACTCGGACCCAAGCGGGCGATCCGGTTCGGTAAAGGCGCGCGTCACGTCGATGACAAGCAGCAGTGGGGTTTTTCCCCACCCCAAAGTGTTTCCGAAATTCGTCGTTTCAGCCAATCTCGATCTCCTGAGTTCGGGTTAAGGTCGGGCCGTATCTCGCCGTGTCACAGCAGCGAGGGCAGGACGGTGGTCAATCCGGGGAACAGAGCGAGGATGACCATGCCCAATACGTAAAGGCCGACAAATGGCCAGGCGGCCGAAAAGACGGTCGACAGTTTCGCCTCTGTCCACGCACTTTTCAGCGCGAATAGCGTGTAACCGAATGGCGGTGTCATCCCACCGATGGTGATGTTCACGAGGAACAGCAGCCAGAACCAGATCGGATCGAATTGCAGGCTGTCGACGATCGGCAGGTAGATCGGAATCACGATCAGCATCAGCGCGATCTGGTCGATGAACATGCACAGGATGAAGGGCAGAACCATCAGCACCAGCAGCATACCCCAGCGCGACAGGTCCAGTGCGACAACCCATTCAGTCATGGCGGATGCGCCGCCCGTGAAGGCAAGCAACTGGCTGAACAATTTCGAACTGGCCATGATGAACAGGATCATGGCCGAGATCTTGGCCGAGGCGGCCAGCGCCTGTGCGATCATGCGAAGCGACAGGTTGCGATAGACCGCCGCAGTGAACAGGGACCCGATGACACCCATCGCGCCTGCTTCTGTCGGGGTGGCAACACCCATCAGGATCAGCCCCATCACCATCAGGATGATGATCGAGAATGGCACGACGCGAATGATGGCAAGAACCTGATCACGCTTTGTATAGGTGGGGGCGTCGTCGTCATCACCCGGAGCAAGTTCCGGGTTCAGCCAGATCCGCACAAAGCAGTAAATCAGGAACAAAGCGGCGAACATCAATCCGGGAAGGATGCCGGCGATAAGCAGCCCCGCGATGGATACGCCCGCAAGGGTGCCGATGATGATGACCAGAACGCTGGGTGGGATCAACGGGGCAAGGCTGGCGCCTGCAAGAATCGTGCCAGCCGACAGCCGCGGATCATATCCGCGGGCGATCATTCCGGGCAGCAGAGAACGCCCCAGCATCGCGGCCACGCCCATCGCCGCGCCGGACAATGTGCTGAACACCGTCGCCAGTACAATCGACAACACGTATTGTCGGCCTTTTACGCGTCCGACCAGCGTGTCGATGCTGCGGAACAGCACATCCACAGAGTTCGATCTGAACAGGATTTCACCCATCAGAATAAAGAGCGGTATCGTCACCAGCGACTGGCTTGTCGTCGTTTCATAGATCGAATTGACAAACAGCCCAAAACCCACGGGCCCCATAATGACGAAGATCGCGATAAGATCGATGAACAGGAAGGCAGCAAAGACCGGCAGGCCGGTTGCCATCAGCCCCAGCAGCACGCCGACGCCGATCAGGACGGCGGGAATTCCCTCAAGCATTGGCGGTCTCTTTCGTTTCTTCGGGCAAGGGGGAAAAGGTGAGCCGCAGGAAATAGAGCCCCGTGTTCACAAGCCCGTAGGTAATGAAGGCCGTGAGGATCCACTTCGGGATGCGGACTGTCGTCAGGGTCGAGGTTCCCCTGTTGAACAGATAGATGTTTTCGCCAAGGCAGATCCAGCTGGCCACCAGGCAGGCAACTGCGGCGGCCAGAAAGGTGGTGCGCAGGATTGCGCTCCGGTAGCGCAGCAGCAGATCGGGAATGATCGTCACGGCAACATGTCCATTCTCGCGCGTCAGCCAGGGCGCGGTCGTGAACACCATGATCAACAGCAGGAACGAAACGAAATCGCTGGCCCAGGTGGTCGGTGCTCCGAACAGGTAGCGGGACGTGACCTCGTAGGCGTACATCAACACAATTGCCCCGAGCATTGTCGCACCAAGGACAAAGCCCGCATAGCTGATGGCATCGTGGGTTTTCAGGATCGGCTTCACGTCGGGCTCCCCGGGGTTGCGATTGTGGCGGGCCGTGTCCGGCGCGGCGCTGTCGGTTGAACCCACCCTGCGCGGGGCGAGTGTATCAACGAATTATATTTGTGCAGCCGCACGCGAAACAATTTCACATATGCGAAGTTGCTGCGCGTCCGGCTTACATGGAGTTGGGCAGCCATAGTGACAGGATCGGGAACAGCAGCAGCAGTGTCAGCACCACGAATTCGGACAACAGGAACCAGGTAACGCCCTTGAAGATGGCGCTTAGTTCCACTTCGTTCTTCATCATGCCCTTGATTACAAATACGTTCATGCCGACCGGCGGCGTGACCAGCCCGATTTCAAGCAGCTTGATGACGATGACGCCGAACCAGATGAGGTCGAACCCGAGGGTTTCGACCAGTGGCGCAGTGATCGGCACGGCGATCAGAATGATGCCGATGGAATCCAGGAACATCCCAAGGAACAGAAACAGCACCACGATGGACAGGATGATGCCCACGTCCGACAGATCAGCCTGTTCGGTCAGGTTCAGAAGATAGGGCGTGAAACCGGTCAGCGCGATAAGCGAAACCAGCATCTTGGCGCCGATTGCGATCACGAAAACCATGGCGGTTTGCAGCGCGGTTTCCCGAAAGGCACCAAGCAGCCCTTTCAGGTCGATGCGGCGCAGGACAAGGCCAAGCCCGATGGCCGTGACGAATGAGATGGCCGCAGCCTCGGTCGGGGTAAAGATGCCAGAATACAATCCGCCCACAGCAACAACAAACAGCAGCGTGATAGGCCAGAGTGCGGCCAGAGACTTCATCTTCTGCTCGCGCGTGAACGTCTGGGTCGTGCGGGGTGCGGCCTCCGGTTTCAGTGTGGCCCAGATCACGATGACGACGACAAAACCCGCAACCGATATCAGCCCCGGAACGATGCCCGCGATGAACAGCTTGCCGATCGATTGCTCGGTGAAGATACCGTAGAGCGCAAACAGAAGGCTGGGCGGGATCAAAGACCCAAGCGTGCCGCCCGCCGCAACCGATGCCGTCGCAAGCGAAGGCCTGTATCCATTGCGCAGCATTTCCGGAACGGCGATGCGGCTCATCGCCGAGGCGCAGGCAACGCTGGACCCGGTGATCGCAGAGAACCCGGCGCAGCCGAAGATGCTTGCGATGGCAAGATTGCCGGGCAGCCGGGTCAGCCAGACCCTGATCGCGCCGAACAGATCGCCGGTAAAGCCACAACGGTTCGCGACATGGCCCAGGCCGATGAAGAGCGGCACCATGGTAAGGGGGTAACTGTGCAGGAAGCCGTAGGGTTCGTGCGACAGGAAGTTCAGCGTGGGAGGCCAGGCAAAGGCGGGGTTAAAGTCGCCCCCTTCGGGCCAGGCGAAGAATAGGAAAATGCCCAGCGTCGCGCACACACCAAGGGCAAAGCCGATCGGCACCCGCAGAAACAGCAGGATCAGGACCAGGACCAGGATACATTCAACCAGCAGGATGGGATTCATGGTCAGTCCAGGCTTGGATCGGCGTATTCGTCCGCATGGACCTGCGGTTTGATCGTGCCGATGGCGAGGTCGATGGCCAGCATCAACAAGCCCAGACCGAACAACATCTTTGTCGGCCAGATCGGCAGTTGCAGCAGACCCTGATAAAATTCACCGGTTTGATACAGCTTGGCGCTGTCCTTAAGCGCGGCATAGGCCAGACCGCTGCAAAGCAGACACCCCAGCAGGTTGCCGAACCTGTCGGTGATTGCGGTGAACAGGCTGCCAAGCTTGCCGATCAACTGCACCTTGATATGCCCTGTCTCGGTTTGCACCGATGCCAGTGGAAGCATCACGGTAACGATCAGCAGCCCCTCGGCAAGCACCACGTCGTCGGTGACGGGTGTGCCGAACAGGGCGCGCCCCAGAACCGATGTGGCGACAAGGAGTGCGAGTGCGATGAGCGACAGGATCGAAATCCAAAGCATCGCCCCCCGCACTTGCGCGCCCAGGCTTTGGGCGGCTTGCGCAGCCCGTGATGTCATCCGCGTTCCCAAGGGTAGCCTTGCGACTGCCGCTCGGTTTCGTATTTCTCAAGCAGGGCGCGATATTGTTCGACAACTTCGGCGCCCGGCAGGCCCATCTTGGTCCGCTCGTCGATCCACGACTGAACAAAGTCTTCGCTCACCGACGACAGTTCTCCGACAAGGGTTTCATCCAGCGATGTCACCTCGATCTGGTGTCCGTCAACGCCGGCCACCAGCTTTTCCTTCACCCCGGCGTCCGAAGAGATCATGTTGCGCGCCACCTCGTCGATGGCGTCATGACCGACGGTCTGAAGCACATTCTTCTGGTCCTGCGACAGCGCCGCATAGCGTGCGCCGTTCATGATCATCGGATAGGACAAGAGCTGGCCAAAGTTCATCTCGACGATGTGCTGGGCCACTTCGTACTGACGATAGGCGAACAGGTTGCTGTAGTAGACCTGGTTGCAATCGACCAAGCCGTTTTCCAGCGCCTGATACACGTCGACCTGCGGGAACGACACGATGGTCGCACCGAATTTTCCGAAGTTGGCAAGATAGGCTTCGCCCGAGGCGCGCATCTTGCGACCGGACAGGTCGGAAAGGCTGTTGATGGGATCCTTGCACACCAGCAAGACGGGGCCGGTCGTGAAATTCGAGATATAGACCACATCGTTGTCGGCGAATTCCTTCTGGATGTGCTCGTTCGTCGTTGCCAGATCATACGCCGCGCGCAGCCCGACCCAGATATCCGAGCCACCGTTACCGAACGGGAGGTCGGTCACCTCGTACAGAGGCAGGCGGCGGGGCGTGTAGGAGGAGACGGCATAGCCGAGGTCGGCAAAGCCGGATCCGACACCATCCAGCACGTCGCGCGCTTTGACCAGCGCACCGCCCCAGGTGATGTTCATGTTCATGTCGCCGCCCGATGTCTCGGCGATCTGGTCTGCGATCCACATCAATGATTGCGCCCGCACACCGCGTTCGGGTCCGAATTCGGTACAGCGCAGCGGGGTGGCGGCGTCGGCCAGTCTTGGCATCATCGCGCTGGCACCAGCTGCGGCACCCATGGCCAAAAGACCTCTACGGTTCAACATTGCATATCCTCCCTTACAGCCTGTTCAGACCGATGTTTCGACCCGGCTCTCCGTCGAATTCCCGACCGGGCATGTCAGCGCTCCAACCGGAGCGAGATGTCTTTATGTCGAAGGCGACTTGTGCGCAAAGCGCGCAACCGCTATCATATCGAACAAAGTTTCATAGATGTCTAAGTGAGTCAACTCGCGTCTCGTTCGATCTTCCGGGTGTTTCGGTGTCGGGCGTCCGTTTGCACCTGTCATAAGGCATCCGAACCCGAAGGAGACGGATATGGACGACGAGGCAATCGAGTCGGAGGCTTGGTACGTGAATTCGCTTGCCCGGGGCCTGAAGGTCCTGCTTGCGTTTTCGCAAAGACAAGAGGCGCTTAGCACGTCCGAGGTGGCGGAACTTACCGGACTGTCGCGGGCTGCGACACGTCGCTTCCTGATGACCCTCAGATACCTTGGTTACCTGCGGTCGGTCGACAATCGCTTTGTCTTGTCCGCCAAAGCGCTTGACCTTGGTTATGCCTACCTGAGTACGTCGGGCATCGTCGAGCTTGTACAGCCCATTCTGGAAACCCTGTCCGCGACCTGTTCGGAAACCTCGAGCCTTGCGATCCTCGAGGGCGAGGAGGTGATATATGTCGCCCGGACGCCGACCCGTCGGATGATTGCCCTTCGCGTCGGGATCGGCAGCAGGATTCCGGCCTATGCCTCTTCGCTGGGAAAGGCGATCCTGGCCTTCACGGAACAAGCCGAGGCCGACGCTTTGATCGAGTCTTTCGAGTTAAAGGCGCTCACACCCAAAACGATCGCCGACCCTGCGCTGTTCCGCGAAGAGATCAGGACGGTGCGCGCCAATGGCTATGCGGTGACCGCTTCCGAACTTGAAGTAGGAGTTGCGTCGATCGCCGTTCCGATCATGGCAAGTGACCGGTCGGTGATCGCGGCGCTGAATATCAGTACGCATGAATCCATTCACGCGCCGCAGGACCTGCGCGACAAGTTCCTTGAGCCTCTGCTGAACACCAAGGCCGACATCGAAGCCGCGCTTTCTGCGGTGCCGCATCTGACGCTCAAGTTTCGCGGCTGAATGCAATGGGGCCGGGCTATTTTGCCCGGCCCCTTCATGATTGCCTGTATCCGTCTGCCTTCTAGTCTAAACCGGCCTCGGCTGCGAGTTTGCGGATATTCGCGATCTCATCAGGGTTCTTGGTCGCGGCAAGATCAAGCGCGCCTTCGAACCACGCGGTCTGGAGCTTGGCCGCCAGTTCTTCGCTCAGCGCGGTCTCTTCCATGCCTTCTGCTTCAAGCGCGGTACGTTCCTTTTCGGCCAGCCCGTCGAAGATTGCGTTTGCCTCGGATTCGAAACTCACGGCGATCTGCTGAATCTCCTCGCGGGTGGCATCATCAAGCCCGTTCCAGGTGTCGAGGTTCATCAGCACCATGTGCGACACCTGTCCAAAGGTCGGGCGCATCATGTAATCCGCGACTTCATACCATTTGTAGGCGACGGCGCCGACAGTGGGCCAGGCAGCGCCATCCACGACACCGCGTTCCAGAGCGGGATAAATCTCGCCACCGGGCAGAACCACGGGAGACCCGCCAAGCGCCTCGATAGCCGGGTGATAGATCGGCGTTCCGCGCACCCGGCGCCCTTCAAGACCGTTATCGCCAACGGGCTCTTTCAGCATGATATGATAGCCGTTCAGGTCGAAGAGGACGGCAACCAGCTTCAGGCCGATTTCCTGATAGCCTTTGTCCACGGCTTCGAAGACACCGCCATCACGCAGATCGCCTGCGGTGCCGCTCATCGCGTCAAGCGACATGCCCATGGCCGTATCGTTGAAGTGATAGGCGCCATTGGTAAACAGCATGTCGAACAGGCCCCGCGCCACCGGATCAAGCTGCTCGAAGGGGGGAACCGTTTCCGGCCCCATGATCTGAATCTTCACACCTGCGGTGGTGTCATTTTCCAGCTTTTTGACGAAGGGCATCAGAACGTCGCTGACGGCGGCATAGCTGGAATCCCAGCTGGCCAGCAGGCGCAGATTCTGGGCATTCGCCACCCCGCCAAACGTCAAGGACGCCACAGCAGCAACCACTGCGCTTTTCCAGAATTTCATGTCGTATCCTCCCAGTGTTTCAGCCGCGTCGCCTGTTCGGTAAACGGCGTCGCTTGGCCGCTCGCGATATTATGAGCAATCTAAGTTTAGCCAGATCCCTTTTCTTTGCATCGGCTTGATGTGCTGACGGAGGCAGATTTCGCATATGTGAAACGGCGGCTGAAACGGGCCGAGCCCATACACAAGCTGCCCAGAAACCGTATCATCGAAATCCGAAACGGCCTCTGTGTGCGAGGCATGCAGAAGGCCCGGCCGTGGTGCCCGGCCTTGCAAGAGCGGCACCGCAAGACAGCGTAGGCGATGTCGGGATCAAGGGAGAAATCGCATGAAATTGACTCACGAAGAGGTCAGGCAAGTCCTGTCGATCATATCCGAGTCGTCCTTCGACTCGATCGAAATCAAGATGGGCGAGATCGCGATCTCGGCCAGCAAATCGGGCCCGCTGCGCGCCGAGTCAGTCGCCCCTGCACCGCCCACGCCGCAGGCGCCAGCTCAGACGCAGCAGGCTGAACCGCCGACACCCCCGCGTGCCGCTGCGGCTCCGAAAGCCAGTGACGTTGCCGACGAAGGCCTGATCGAGGTGACGTCACCGATGGTCGGCGTGTTCTACATCGCTCCAGAGCCGGGAGCCGATCCCTTTGTCGCCAAGGGCGATCTGATCGAGCCCGATACCACGGTCGGCATCATCGAGGTGATGAAGGTCTTCACCAGCATCCGCGCCGAGAAATCGGGCCGCGTGGTGCGTTGCCTTGTCGAAAACGGCGATTTTGTCGAGTTTGGGCAACCGTTGCTGCTGTTGCAGCCGGAGTCCTGAATGGCTCTGACACGTGTTCTTGTCGCCAACCGTGGTGAAATCGCGGTTCGGATCATCCGGGCTTGCCGTGCAATGGGGCTTGAAACGGTTGCAGCCGTTTCAGTGGCGGATCGCGACAGTCTTGCCGCGCGGATGGCGGATCGTGCGGTCTGCATCGGACCGGCCCGGTCGGCCGACAGCTATCTCAGGATAGATGCCCTGCTGGCCACCGCGCTAGGCACGGGGTGCGACGCCGTGCACCCCGGCTATGGTTTCCTGTCCGAGAACGCCGACTTCGCCGCCGCTTGCGATGAAAATGGTGTAACCTTCATCGGGCCGAGTGTCGAAAACATCCGCCAGATGGGCAACAAGTTGATTGCCCGTGACATTGCACAGCAGGTCGGCGTGCCACTCGCGCCGGGCTCGCCAAGAATTTCCAACTTCTCGAAAGCCCGTGACATCGCGGAAGAGATTGGAATGCCGGTGTTGTTCAAGGCCGCAGCCGGTGGCGGAGGGCGCGGTATTCGCATCGTCCAGAGTGAGAAAGACCTGCGGTCGGCATTCGAAACGGCCTCGGCCGAGGCGCAGGCGGCCTTTGGCGACAACGCGTTGTTTCTTGAACGCTACATAGGGAACGCGCGCCACGTCGAGGTGCAAATTCTGGCCGACCGCCACGGGAATGTCATCCATCTGGGCGAGCGGGACTGCTCGCTTCAGCGGCGCTACCAGAAGGTTCTTGAAGAGGCGCCCGCCTTTGATCTTCCGCAAGACATGCTGAACGGGCTGCGCGCGGCGGCAGTCTCACTCGCGCGGCACATCGGCTATCAAAGCGCGGGAACCGTCGAATTCATCGTCGACGTCGAGCGGCAGGATTTCTTCTTTCTGGAAATGAACACACGGGTGCAGGTCGAACACCCGGTCACCGAGACAATCACAGGGGTCGATATCGTCGCAGAGCAACTGCGCATCGCGGCCGGACAAGAACTTTCGATACGGCAGGAAGACGTTCGCTTTGATGGCCACGCCATCGAATGCCGGATCAACGCCGAGGCGCCGCTGCGTGGCTTTGCCCCGTCGCCGGGCCGGATCACCGAGTGGACACCGCCCGAGGGCGCGGGCATCCGGCTCGACAGCCACGCCCATGAAAACTACGTGGTGCCGCCTTTCTACGATTCGCTTGTCGGGAAACTGATCGTTCATGGGCGTGACCGGGCCGACGCGATCCGACGCACCCGTGATGCGCTTGACCGTTTCCATGTGCGCGGCATTGACACGACGATCCCGTTCCAGCGGTTCGTCCTGTCGCGCGAGAACTTCTTGGCCGGTCGCATCAACACGAAATGGCTCGAAGGCGTGGCAGACGCCTTTGCGGAATCCGAAACAGTCTGAGGGAGGCGGGCCAATGGCCGAGGAAATCAGGATCATCGACACCACGTTGCGCGACGGCCAGCAAAGTCTCTGGGCCATGAACATGCGAACCGGCTGGATGCTTCCGGCGCTGGATCAGCTGGATCAGGCCGGCTTTGAGGCGATGGAATTCTTCGTGCCCGTCGTTCAGATCAAGAAAATGATCCGCGACCTGTCCGAAGACCCGTTTGAATGGCTTCGACTGGGCGTGGCGCGCGCAAAGCACACACCGTTGCGGCTGCACGCCGGGTATCGCAGCGGGCTGGGAAAAGTCCCCGAAAGCGTGTCCAAGCTGATGGTGCAGAAGGTCATCGACTGCGGCATCAAGACGGCGCGAATCTCTGACCCCTGGAACGATTTCCAGACATTGAAGGAAGAACACGACGAATTGCGCCGCATGGGCATCGAGTCGGTCGTGAACCTGATCTATTCCGTGTCGCCGCGCCACACGACAGAGTATTTTGTCCAGCGCACGCGGGATGCCGCTGCTCTGCGGCCCTATCGGATCTGCTTCAAGGACGTGGGCGGTTTGCTGACGCCCGATCGGCTTCAGGACCTGCTGCCCAAGGTGCTTGAAGCCGCCGGAGACATACCGGTGGAATTTCACAACCATTGCAACAACGGGCTGGGCACGTTCAATCTACAGCAGGCGGTCGACCTTGGAATTCGTCACGTGCACAGTGCGATACCGCCCTTGGCCGAAGGGTCTTCGCAACCCTCTGTCTTTTCGGTTGTCCAGAACCTGCGGGCGCGCGGATACAATGTGCCACTCGATGATGCTCCCTGTCAGACTGCGGCTGACTACCTGACGCGGATCGCGGAACGCGAAGGGCTCGCCATAGGGCAGCCGCGTGCCTACGATGAAACCCTTTATGCGCATCAGATCCCGGGCGGAATGATTTCGAACCTGGAATACCAGCTTGAAAAGGTCGGGATGGGTGGACAGATGAACCTGATCCGGGAAGAGGCGGCACGGGTGCGGGCCGAATTCGGTTACCCGATCATGGTAACACCGCTATCTCAATTCGTCGGAACTCAGGCGGCAATCAATGTGATCACCGGTGCCCGCTACAAACAGGTCTCTGACGAGACCATTCAATATGCGCTTGGTCAATGGGGCCGCGAGGCCCTGGATCACATGGATGCAGACATTCGCGACCGTATCCTGGACAGGCCCCGCGCACGCGAGCTGGCCGCGCTCACCGTGGATCAGCCCGGTCTTGCAGAAGTGCGCCGCGCCATTGGTTCTGATCTCACCGACGAAGAACTCATCATCCGGTGCTATGTCGATCAGGATGCGGTTGATTTGGTGCGGCGTTTGCCGCCCCCCACGGAAGAGCCGCTCGGCCGGTCGCCCCTTGTTGAACTGGTGGCCAATCTTGCGGCCAAGAGCGCCTATGCCGATCTGAACGTCTCTGTTGGCGATCTGAGCATCCGCCTGCGGCGGTAGCGGTCCAGACCGACGGGGGCACTGCCCCCGTCGATTATTCGGCGGTCGCCCGGATGCAGTGGCGCATTCTGTTGGCCGGGCAACTTTGACTTCAGCCGACGTAGTCGGTCCAGGCCATGTCTTCGCCCTTCAGTCCGCCTTTCATCACCCGGGTCGGCAGGCCGATGCGATCAAGCAGGGTGAAGAACGGTTTCGGGTCCAGTTCTTCCACGTTCTTCATGGTCCCGGCGTCCCACTCGCCTGTCGCCACCAGCATGGCAGCGGCCACCGGGGGCACGCCCGCGGTGTAGGAAATGCCTTGGCTGCCGACCTCGGTATAAGCGTCCTTGTGATCGGCCACGTTATAGACGAACAGTTCGACAGGCGCGCCATCCTTCACGCCCTTCACCAGATCGCCGATGCAGGTCTTGCCGGTGTACTCGGGCGCAAGGCTCGCCGGGTCGGGCAGGCAGGCCTTGACCACCTTCAGCGGCACGACTTCGCCGCCGTCGGCGAGCTTCACCGGCTGTTCCGACAGCAGGCCGATGTTCTTCAGGACGGTAAACACGTTGATGTAGTGATCGCCGAACCCCATCCAGAACCGCACGTCGGCCTGGGGGTAGTTCACGGCCAGCGAATGCACCTCGTCATGGCCGGACTGATAGGCTTGTGAGGGGCCGACCACCGGCAGATCCCACTCGTGCCCGCTGGCGAACATGGTGGTTTCCTTCCACTGCTGGTCCTCCCAGTAGTAAACCACGCCGGTGAATTCACGAAAGTTGATTTCGGGGTCGAAGTTCGTGGCGAAATACTTGCCGTGGCTGCCTGCATTGATGTCGACGATGTCGATGCTTGTCACCTCGTCCATCTGGTCGATGGCAAAGCGGGCATAGGCGTTCACTACGCCCGGATCAAAGCCCGCCCCCAGAATCGCGGTCACGCCCTTCTCGGCGCAGGTCTCGCGGCGCTTCCATTCGTAGTTGGCATACCACGGCGGGGTTTCGCAGATCTTGTCGGGCTCTTCATGGATCGCCGTGTCGATATAGGCGGCGCCGGTTTCGATGCAGGCATCCAGAACGTGCATGTTCACGAAGGCGGTGCCCACGTTGATGACGATCTGCGCACCGGTGGCGCGGATCAGCGCGGCGACGGCGGCGCTGTCGGTGGCGTCAACCGCATGGGCCGAAAACGGGCTATCGACCTTCATCGCGCCCTTGGCCTGAACGCTGGCGATGATCGCGTCGCATTTGGCCACCGTGCGGCTGGCGATGTGCAGATCGCCCAGCACGTCATTGTTCTGCGCGCATTTATGCGCGACGACCTGGGCCACGCCCCCGGCGCCGATGATAAGTACGTTCTTTTTCAAGTCTGAATCCCCTCAGATGAAACGGCCCGCATCGCGCGGGCCAGTCAACAGGCGCCCCCAAGCGGGAGGCGCGGATAGATCACGACAGGGCCGCCGCGAAATCGTCATAGGTGAAGCCGCGCACCAGCCGTTCCGAGCCGTCAAGTTCGCGGATGACGATGGCGGGCATCTGCACCCCGTTAAACCAGTTTTTCTTGACCATTGTGTAACCGGCGGCGTCCTGAATCGACAGGCGGTCGCCTGGGGTCAGATCGGCGGAAAAGCGGAATTCGCCGAAGATATCGCCCGCAAGGCAGGATTTTCCGCAGATCATCCACTCTTTGTCACCAGATTCGGCCATCTTCGCGCTTTCACGATAGATCAGCAGATCCAGCATATGCGCCTCGATGGAACTGTCGACGATGGCCAGGTTCTTGCCGTTAAACAGCGTGTCGAGCACGGTCACTTCCAGCGTGGTGCTTTTGGTGATCGCGGCTTCGCCCGGTTCAAGGTAGACCTGTACCTCGTTCTCTCCGGCAAAGCGTTTCAGCCGCTCGGCCAGCCGGTCCAGCGGGTAGCCTTCGCCGGTGAAATGGATGCCGCCGCCCAGGCTGATCCAGTCCATGCGGCGGATCAGGGCGCCGAACCGCGCCTCGATCTGGGTCAGCATGTCGTCAAACCGGTCGAAATCGGCGTTTTCGCAGTTGTTGTGGAACATGAAGCCGGAAATCAGATCGGCGACGGGTTCGATGGTGTCGGGGCTGTGTTCGCCCAGCCGCGAGAACGGGCGGGCCGGGTCGGCAAGGTCGAATCCGCTGGTCGAGACGCCCGGATTGACGCGCAAGCCGCGGGTGTGATCGCGCGAAGCCTCTTCAAACCGCAGCAACTGCTGGGCGGTGTTGAAGATCACCTTGTCGGAATTGGCCAGCACCTCGGGGATTTCCTCGGGTGCCCAGGCCACGGAATAGGCGTGGGTTTCTCCGGGAAATTTCTCGCGCCCCAGCTTGACCTCGAACAGCGAAGACGAGGTCGTGCCGTCCATGTACTCGCTCATCATGTCGAACACCGACCATGTGGCGAAACACTTCAGCGCCAACAGAGCCTTGGCACCCGAGGTCTCGCGCAGGTGGGCGATTTTCTCGAGGTTGGGCAGAAGACGGGATTTGTCGATCAGGTAATAGGGCGTCTGCATGTACGTCGGGGCCTTTGCGGTCGGGACGGGATGCACGGGCGGGCGCGCAGAGGTTCGGGCGCGCGTTTAGCCTGCCTGCCCTTGGCCCGCAATGCCCCGGGGGCGGGTTCACAGGGCTTTTATGCGCTTATTGTGGCGCCAACGGCCTGGCGAGGGCTTGGGCGTCGTGCGGAACATGCTATGGAGCACGGGTTGAAGTGAACAGGATCATGGCGTTGATCGAAGCTGCGCGTCCCTCTGAAACATCCCCCGTGCGCGTCACGCTGGAGGATGTCAGCCTGGCCATTGACGGCCGCCAGGTGTTCGAGCGTTTGTCGCTTGATCTGACGCCGGGGCATGTCGGGCTGATCGGGCGCAATGGCGCGGGCAAATCGCAGCTGTTGCGCATGATCGCCGGGCTGGTCACGCCCGACAGCGGGCAGGTGCGGGTGGATGGGTTCGACCCCGCGAAAGACCGCCGCCGGGCGACGGCCACTATCGGGTTCGTGTTCCAGAACCCCGACCACGCGCTGCTGTTTCCCACGGTGATCGAAGAACTGTCGTTCGGCCCAAAGGCGCAGGGCGCGACCAAGGCGCAGGCCGAGCAGGTGGCCGATGATCTGCTGGTCCGCTTCGGCGTTCCCGCATGGCGCGACCGGCTGGTGCATTCGCTGTCGCAGGGGCAGAAACACCTGCTGGGGCTGATGGCGGCCTGCACGAACGGGCCGAAGCTGCTGATCCTGGATGAGGTGTTCGCCGGGCTCGATCTGCCGACATCTCGCAGTCTGCGTCACATCCTGAACGGGCTGGGCATGGCCCGGATCGAAGCGAACCACGATCTGGCCGCGCTGGCGGGGTGCGACCGGGTGCTGCGCATCGCGGGCGGGGCGGTGGGCGACGACGGCGCGGCGGATCCGGTGATCGCGCGCTACATGTCCGAGATGGAGGCGCTGCCTCTGGCGCCCGGTGCGCTGTGATCGGGGCGTTGTCGGCCAGGCCCACGGCGCTGCACCGCGTGTCGGCGGGGGTGAAACTGGTGGTGCTCTGCGTCTTTTGCACCGGGGTCAGCATGGCGGGCTGGCCCGGCGCGGGCTGGGTCGGGCTGGCCTGTGTGCTGCTGGGCGGGCTGGCGCTGGGGCCGTGGTTTGCCGGGCTGATCCTGCGCGACCTGAAAGGCCCGGCGTTCATCGCGGCGCTGATCTTCGGCTTTCAATGGGTCGCGGGGCGGTTCGATCTGGGGGTGTCGCTGGCCGGAACGCTGCTTGCCTGCATCTCGGCGGCGATGATGCTGTCGCGCACGACATCTCCGGCCGAGCTGCTGGACGTGATCGACGGCTGGCTGGCCCGGCTGCGCCTGCCGCGCAAGTACCGCCAGCGGCTGGCGCTGGCCATCGCGCTGACGCTGCGGTTCATCCCTGCGATTTCCGGCCGTGCCGACGTGCTGCGGCTGGCGCATCTGGCGCGCTCGCCCAAACGGGCGGGCTGGCGCCTTGTCACACCGCTTGCTATCGGAACACTGGACGAAGCCGATCAGGCCGCGGACGCGCTGCGCGCGCGGGCGCATATCGAATAGGCCCACATCGAAGGGGAGTTGGGGACATGGAAAAACATCTGACGCGGATCGCATTGTTCGCCGCACTTATCGCCGCACTTGGGCTGCTGCCCAAGCTGACGCTGACATCGGGCATTCCGATCACCGCGCAAAGCATGGGGATCATGCTGGCGGGCACCATCCTTGGCGCGCGCAACGGTGCGCTTTCGGTGCTGCTGTTCCTGTTCCTTGTGGCGCTTGGGCTGCCGCTGCTGGCCGGGGGCCGGGGCGGGCTGGGCGTGTTCTTTGGCCCGACGCTGGGCTACCTGATCGGCTTTGCCATCGGCGCCTATGTCACGGGGCTGGTGGCCGAGCGGTTCACAAACCGCATGTCCTTTGTCGCCGCACTCAGTGGTGCCGTGGTGGGCGGCATCGTCGTTGTAACGATCTGCGGCATCATCGGCATGGCGGTGATGATGGATGTGTCGCTGGTCACGGCGACGGGCTTTGCGCTGCCCTTCATTCCGGGCGATCTGATCAAGGCGGGGATCACCGCCGCCATCACGGCCGCCTTTTGGAAAGCCCGGCCAAGCCTGGCCAACGCGGCATAGGCCAGACATGAAAAAGGGCCCGCGCCATGCGGGCCCTTTGCCTTTGGGGCAGGAGGTTTACGCCGCCTGACGTGCCGCGGCGACAGAGTCCTCCAGAATATCCAGCGCTTCGGTGAAGATTTCGTTCTGGATCGTGATCGGCGCCAGGAAGCGGATCACGTTGCCATGCACGCCGCATGTCAGCAGCACCAGACCGCGGTTCAGCGCCTCGGCGCGGACGCGGTTGGCCATGTCGGGGTTCGGGGCCGAGCCGTCGGCGGTGTTGAATTCCGCCGCGACCATGAAGCCGGGGCCACGGATTTCCGCGATTTCCGGCGTGGTGGTGCGGATCGCTTCGAGCCGCTGTTTCAGCCGCGAGCCCAATTCGTTGGCGCGGTTGCAAAGGTCTTCTTCTTCGATCACGTCCAGCACGGCATTTGCCGCAGCGATGCCCAGCGGGTTGCCGCCATAGGTGCCGCCAAGGCCGCCGGGCTGCGCGGAATCCATCACCTCGGCCCGGCCCGTGACCGCCGCCAGCGGCAGACCGCCGGCAAGGCCCTTCGCCATGGTCGTCATGTCGGGGAACACATCGTAGCCTTCCATCGCGAACAGGTGGCCGGTGCGGGCGAATCCGGTCTGGATTTCGTCAGCGATCAACAGGATGCCGTGGGTGTCGCACAGCTTGCGCAACCCGCGCATCAGCTCGGCCGGGGCGGGGTAGAATCCACCTTCGCCCTGCACGGGCTCAAGGATGATCGCGGCAACGCGGTTCGGGTCCAGATCGGATTTGAACAGGCCGGTCAGCGCGGCCATCGACTGCTCGGTGGTGGTGCCGTGCAGCTCGATCGGGAAGGGCACGTGGTAGACATCGGGCATCATCGCGCCAAAGTTCGTCTTGTAGGGCGCGACCTTGCCGGTCAGGCTCATCCCCATGAAGGTCCGGCCATGGAAAGCGCCACCAAAGGCGATCACCGCCGGGCGGCCGGTGTGGGCGCGCGCGATCTTGATCGCGTTTTCAACGGCTTCGGCGCCGGTGGTCACAAAGACGGTTTTCTTTTCGAAATCGCCCGGCACCTTTTCGTTCAGCCGCTCGGCCAGACGGATGTAGTTTTCATAGGGCAGCACCTGGTGGCAGGTGTGGGTAAAGTTCATCGACTGGGCGCGCACGGCCTCCATCACCTTGGGGTGGCAATGGCCGGTGTTCACAACCGCGATGCCGGCGGCAAAGTCGATATACCGCTTGCCTTCCACATCCCAGACTTCCGAGTTCTGCGCCCGCTCGACGTAAACCTGGGTCTGCATGCCGACCCCGCGCGAGATCGCGGCATCGCGACGTTTCGAGATTTCGGCGTTCAACACTGTGGTGTTCCTTATCCTGATGGCGGCAGCACGGCCGCCGGTTTGACTGGCGCACAATAGAACGTTCAGAATTTGCCAAAAGTCTGTTTCTTGAGATCTGCAAGCCTTTGATTATGCTAAGCTGACTTGCAGGGTGTTCACTATCATGACCATTGAGGCAGAAAATTCCGAATATGGCGATCTTGGCCCGCGTCTGCGGGCGGTGCGCGAAGGCGCCGGGCTGTCGCAGCGTGCACTGGCGAAACGCGCGGGCGTGCCGAATTCTACCATATCCTTGATCGAATCGGGCAAGATGAATCCGTCGGTCGGGGCGCTGCATCGCATTCTTGTGGGCATTCCGATCAGCATGTCGGAATTCTTTGCCTTTCAGCCCGAGCCGGAAAAGACGGTGTTCTATGCCGCCGAGGATCTGGTGGAGCTGGGCAAGGGGCGGCTGTCGTTGAAACAGGTCGGCACCTCGCTGTTCGGGCGCGCGATGATGATCCTGCACGAAACCTATGACATCGGCGCCGACACGGGGCGGGTTAAATACGGGCACGAGGGCGAAGAGGGCGGCGTGGTGATTTCTGGCCGGGTCGAGATTACGGTGGGCGATCAGCGCAAGATCCTTGGGCCCGGCGATGCCTATTACTTTGACAGCCGCGCGCCGCATCGGTTCCGCCAGGTCGGTCCCGAGAAATGCGTCGTCGTCAGCGCCTGCACGCCGCCGACCTTCTAGCGCGGCAGCTTTCCTAAAATTTCCAGAAGAAGAACAGCGTCTTGCACGAATTGCCGCAACGCGGCGCGTGGGGCGCGTTGACAGCTTTGCCGACTTGTTTCAATATCGTATATTATGTTTTGCACAGTGAAACAACATTGGCAAGGCAGAATTTACGCAGGGGAGGAGACCTGACATGAAACTATTCGGACTGTCCGCAGCGCTGATTTGCGCCGTGCCGCTGTCGGCGCTGGCTCAGGACGTGACAATCAAGATGGGGCACGCGGCCTCGTCCAAGCATATTTTCCAGACCGGGCTTGAAATGTTCGCCGAGAAGGTCGCCGAGAAAACCGGCGGCTCGGTGGCTGTCGAGGTGTTTGGCGACCGTCAGCTGGGTGACGACAAGCAGCTGCTCGAAGGGTTGCAGATTGGTCTGATCGACGGCGCGCTGGTGTCGACGGCCACGCTGCCGCTGGTGCTGAACGCCACCGCTTTTGACGCGCTGCAACTGCCCTTCGTGGCGGGCAGCTATCAAAGCGTGTCGGATGTGCTGACGTCCGATCTGGGCGATGAACTGCTGGCCACGCTGGACGATAAATCCATCAAGGGTGTTGGCTTTATCGAAGCGGGTCTGCGCCACTTCCTGACCACGGGCGACGCCATCGGTTCCACCAGCCAGTTCGCGGGACTGAAAACCCGCATCGTGCCGATCCCGCTGCACAAAGCAACTTGGGAAGCCATCGGCGTGAACCCCATCGGCATGGCCTACGGCGAGGTTTATTCGGCGCTGGAAACCGGCACCATCGACGCGGTTGAAATCAACGTGTCGTCGGTCGAATCCGAGAGCCTGTATGACGCGGGCAAGAACCTGACGCTGACCGGCCATTACTTTTGGCCCGGTGCGATCATGCTGGCACAGGCCACATGGGACAAGCTGAGCGACGAACAGAAGGCCGCCGTTGAAGAGGCCGGCCGCGAAACCACGGCCGAGGCCTATGCGCTGGCAGCAAGCCAGGAGGACGAGACCATCGCCAAGCTGGAAAGCCAGGGCGTGACCGTGACCAAGCTGGGCGATCTGGACGTGATGCAGGGCGCCACCGCGCAGGTCGTCACCGACTGGTCGGGCAAGGATCCGCTGATCGGCCGTATCGTCGACGCGCTCAAGGCGGGCAACTAAGCGATGGCCGGCACGAACGTCTACAAGTGGACCGAGCTGCCCCGCGAACAGGTGCGTGAAGGTGTGTCGCGCACCGCGTTCCGGGGCGAAGGCGCGCTGATGGTGATGAACTGGCTGGAGCCGGGGATGGAGAAGAAACCCCATTCCCACCCGTTCGAGCAGCTGGCCTATATCCTGTCGGGCCGCGTCCGGTTTGAAATCGGCGATGACGTGGTCGAGGTTGGTGCCGGAGAGGTCGTGCGCATTCCGCCCGACGTGGTGCATTGCGGCGAAGCCCTTGGCGACGAAACGGCGGTGAACCTTGACGTGTTCGCGCCGCCGCGCGCCGATTACCTGCACCTGACCGAATATCAGGAAAAGGATTTCGGTTAGGTCAAGGCCGGGCGCCTGACGCGCCCGGCACTCCTCTTCAGGTTAACCACCAGACCGCCCGCGCTGCTGCGCCGGGCCAACGGGGCAGGCTTGCCCGGGCCCTAGGATCAAGGAACAGGAACCGACATGACAGTTCGGTCTTTGCAGACACCCTTTCGCGCCGGGCTAAGGTGGCTTTTGATCACCACAATTGCCTTGCTGCTGGGCATCATGACCGTACAGGTCGTCATGCGATACGGGTTCAATGCCTCGCTGCTCTGGGCCGAGGAGATGTGCCGTTACCTGCTGATCTGGCTGTCGTTCCTGGCCGTGGTGCTGGCCTATGAACGGGGCGAGATCGCGGCGCTGACCTTCCTGTATGAACGGCTGTCGCGGGTACCTGCGCTGCTGCTTTATGCGCTGACAACAGCCATGTCGCTGGGGCTGTGTTTGCTGCTGGTGCGCTATGGCTGGGTCTTTGCCGAACGGGCGGGCGGCGCCAACATCCCGGCAATGCGCTTTATTCTGGATGATATCTTTGGTCCCGGCGCGGTCGAGCCACCAACGTCGTTCTGGGTCTACATTGCGCTGCCGGTGGGCATGGCGCTGCTGGCGCTGCGGCTGGCCGCCGATCTGGTGGCCTGCATCGCGGCCATCCCGGCAGGGCGCACACTGGCGCAGGCCATCGACCCGGGCGCACGGGGGGCCACGCAATGATCCTGTACCTTGCCGCCTTTGTCGCCTGCATGTTTATCGGCGTGCCGATCGCGATGTCGCTGGGGCTGTCTTCGGTCGTGTACCTGTTCGCGATGGACCGCTGGCAGCTGATGATCGGCTTTCCGCAAAAGATGATCGCGGGAGTCGACAACTTCGTTCTGCTCACGATCCCCTTCTTCATCCTGGCTGGTAACCTCATGAACTCGGCCGAGCTGACGCGCCAGATCGTGCGCTTTGCCCAGATGCTGGTGGGCCGGGTACGCGGGGGGTTGGCCGTGGTGAACGTTCTTGCCTCGATGATGTTTTCCGGCGTGTCCGGCGCTGCCACGGCCGAGGCCTCGGCCATCGGGTCCATCATGATCCCGGCGATGCGGCGCGATGGGTATCGCGCGGAATATGCCGCCGCGCTGACCGCCGCCGGGTCGATCCTGGGCCCGCTGGTGCCGCCGTCGCTGTCGCTTATCCTGTACGGCGTGCTGACCGGCACCTCGATTTCCGACCTGTTCCTGGCCGGGATTGTTCCGGCCTTCATCCTCTGCGGTCTGCTGATCGTCTACGCTATGTGGCGCGCCCGGGTCGAGGGGCACCCGCTGCCCGAACCGGTGCCCGCGTCGGAACGGCTGCCGCTGGCGGTCAAGGCGGTGCCTGCGCTGCTCTTGCCGGTGATCATCGTGGGCGGCATCCGGTCGGGTGTGTTCACCCCGACCGAGGCCGCCGCTGTTGCCGCGCTTTATGCGCTGCTGGTGGGCATGATCCTTTATGGCACTTTGTCGCCGTCAAAGATCGCCCAGGCGTTTTATGACACTGCCACCATGACGGCGGGGGTGATGCTGATCGTGGCGATGGCCTCAATGACCGCCTTCATCCTTGGGATCGAGAACATTCCACGGGAAATTGCCGGGCTGATGCGCGGCCTCAGCGATCAACCGTGGATCCTGCTGATCCTGCT
The DNA here is from genome assembly GCF_005938225.1 of Arenibacterium halophilum. Taxonomy (GTDB): domain Bacteria; phylum Pseudomonadota; class Alphaproteobacteria; order Rhodobacterales; family Rhodobacteraceae; genus Arenibacterium; species Arenibacterium halophilum. The sequence continues at coordinate 115,973 of NZ_VCPC01000005.1, read as the reverse complement.
GAACGTGGTCTTGCTGATCCTTGGGCTGTTCCTTGAACCGCTGGCGGCGCTGGTGCTGGCGATGCCGATCCTGAACGAAATCTTTCCGCTGCTGGACATCGACCCGGTGCAATTCGGCATCATGGTCGTGCTGAACCTGATGATCGGGATGATCACGCCGCCGGTGGGGCTGTGCCTGTTCATCGTGACCGCCATCAGCAAGGAACCGCTGGAGCGCGTGGCCTATGCCATCCTGCCGATGATCGCGATCTGCCTTGTCACGCTGATGCTGGTGGCCTTCGTGCCCGCTTTCACCCTGTCGCTTCCAGCCTTGTTCGAGGGATGACCATGCCCGACAAAAGCAGTTCCAACGTCACCAACCAATCCACCGTCGCGGCCTTCGCGATACTCGAAGAGATGGTGCGCCAGAACGAACCCTCGCGCGTGACCGACCTGGCTAACGCGCTGGGGATGCCACGCGCGCGCATATACCGATACCTGCAAACGCTGGTCTCGCTGGGCTATGTGCGGCAGGATCCGGCGACCGAACGCTATCGGCTGACGCTGAAGCTGTACCATCTTGGGCAGGCGATTGCCGATGGCACCCAGTTGATCGCCGCCGCGCGGCCCGTTTTGCAGGCGCTGCGCGACGCCGTGGGGCAGACGGTGACGATTTCCATTCCCGAATCCACCGGGATGCGCGTGCTGGATATCGTGCGCGTCGAAACCCCGGTGCAGATCGTGACGCGCCCCGGCGCCATCCTGTCGGTGCATCGTTCGGCGCAGGGCAAGATCGCGCTGGCATTCGGCCCGATGGACACCTCGGGCCTGCCCGACACCGACCAGCCGCGCGACCGCGTCCGGTTCGACGCCGAAGTGGCGCGCGCCCGCGAAACCGGCTGGGCCGTCGCCCCGGAAGAGGCCTTGCCGGGGGTGAACGCCCTGTCGGCCCCGATCTTCGATATCGACAACCGGCTGGTGGCCACGATCACCGTTGTTGGCCCTGTGACCGATCTTGAACCCGAACCCGCCCCGCATTTCATCGCTGCCCTGTCGCGGGCTGCGCGTGAAATCTCGGCCGAAATTGGATGTATGGAGTACCCCCTATGACGCGTTATTCGCTTGCCATCGACATTGGCGGCACCTTTACCGATGCCGTTCTGCTGGCCTCGGACGGCCGCACCTTTGTCGACAAGACGCTGACAACCCACAACAACCTGCTCGAAGGCTTCTTTCGCGGCGTCGATCTTGTAACCGGTCGCGCCGGGATCGCGGCGGCCGATGTGGACGACGTGGTCGTACATGCCACAACCGTCGTCACCAACGCGCTGATCGAACGCAAGGGCCCGCCCGTCGCGATCATCCTGACCGAAGGGTTCCGCGATATCCTCTATATCCGTGAGGAACACCGCTATGACATGTACGACCCGCAGATCGAGTTCGCCGAACCGCTGATCCCGGCGGACCGGACGTTCACGCTGAAGGAACGCATCTTTGCCGATGGCACCGTCGGCACCCCGGTGGATCGGGACGCGGTTCTGGGCATTATCGCCGAGTGCCGTGCAAAGGGCATCGTGTCGGTCGCCATCTGTCTGCTGAATTCCTATCGCAACGGCGCGAACGAAGAAGCCGTGCGCGCGATCTTCGAGGAAGAAGCGCCTGAAATCTATGTCTCTCTGTCATCGGTCATCGCGCCGCAGATGCGGGAATACCTGCGCGCCTCCACCGTGGCGATCAACGCCTATACCGTGCCGATCACCCGCCCCTACCTGACCGCGCTGATCGCCGAGTTGAAGGAACGCGGCTTCCGCCAGCAACCGCTGATCATGCTGTCGAACGGCGGCGTGATCGGGGCCGAACGCGCCAGCACCATGCCGGTGCGGATGATCGAAAGCGGCCCGGCGGCGGGCGCACTGGTGGCCTGTTACTTCAGCCGTATCTTCGGGATTCCCGACCTGATTTCCTTTGACATGGGCGGCACCACCGCCAAGGCCTGCATGGTGCAGGGGCATGAACCCCTTGTGACCGGCACGTTCGAGGTCGACCGCCGCTATCGCTTCAAGCCGGGGTCGGGAATGCCGATCACCGTGCCCTCGATCGACATGATCGAGATCGGGGCAGGGGGCGGCTCCATCGCCTCGGTCAACGACCTTGGGTTGCTGAAGATCGGGCCGGAAAGCGCCGGATCGATGCCCGGGCCGGTGTGCTACGGGCGCGGCGGCACCGACCCGTGTGTGACCGACGCCGACCTTGTGCTGGGCATCCTGAACGCCGACCGCTTCCTGGGCGGCGACATGCAGCTGAACCTGTCGGGCGCCGAAGCCGCCTATGACGCGCTGGGGGAAACGCTGGGCCTGTCGCGCGAGAAAGCCGCCTGGGGCGTGTTCGAGGTTGTCTGCGAGCAGATGGCCGCCGCCACCCGGACCCACGCCACCGAACGCGGCATCGACTATCGCGGCCAGCCGATGCTGGCCTTTGGCGGCGCCGGGCCGGTGCACGCCTGCATGGTGGCGGAATTGACCGAAAGCCCCAAGGTGATCTATCCGCCGCTTGCCTCGGTCCTGTCGGCCTTCGGCACGCTGGTGACTCCCGCGCAGATCGACCTTGTGCGCAGCCATGTTGCCACGCTCGACACGCTGGATTGGTGCGGCGTTGACACGGTCCTGAACGCGATGATCGCCGAGGGCGCCACCGCCCTGGGAGAGGCCGGCATTCGCGAAGAGGATTTCACCTACGCCTTCTCGGCCGAGATGCGGTACGTCGGGCAGCAATCCGAAGTGCGCGTGCATTTGGAGAATGACCCCCGCAAGACCCGCGACGCCCGGGCCATCAAGGACCTGTTCGAGGCGGAATACCACCGCCAATACGGGCTGAAGCTCGACGGGATGAACATCGAAATCGTGAACTGGCTGGTCACTGCCTCGGGGCGTCAGCCGGAACGCGACACCGGCACGGTGCCGACGGAAGGCACCCGCGGCACGGAATCGCGGCCCGTCCACATCCGGGGCGAGGCCCGCGAGGTGCCCGTCTGGCAGCGCCACGCCATCACCGAGGGCGACCGCATTACCGGCCCCGTCATCATCGAAGAACGCGAAACCACCATCTTCGTGCTCGAAAACTGGGTGGTCACACGACACGACAGCGGCAGCCTTGTCGCCGAGAAAACGGGAGAGAACTGATGGACGGCGTCGAACTGCAAATCCTGTGGAGCAACCTGATCGGGATCGTCAGCGAACAGGCCCGCGCCCTGCAACGCATCGCCTTTTCGCCCATCGTGCGCGAGGCGGGCGACCTGGCCAACGGGCTGTTCGATGAACAGGCCCGGATGGTCGCGCAGGCGGTGACGGGCACGCCCGGGCACATCAACTCGCTGGCCGCCGCCGCGCGCAACCTGCTGGACAGCTATGATGTCGACACGCTGAAACCGGGCGACGTGCTGATCACCAACGACCCGTGGATGTCGGCCGGGCACTTCTTTGACATCACGGTCCTGTCGCCGATCTTTCGTGGCAAGCGGATCATCGGCTATGCGGGCTCTACCATCCACCACGCCGATATCGGTGGCTATGGCATCGGCTCGGGCGCGCGCGACATCCACGAGGAAGGCCTGTGGATCCCGACGATGAAGCTCTACGATGCGGGCAAGCCGAACGAGACGCTGTTCCAGATCATCCGCCGCAACGTGCGCACCCCAGACGCGCTGATGGGCGATCTGGGCGCGCAGGTGTCATCCGGCATCATCGCGTCCGACCGGCTGAACGCGCTCTGCGACCGTTACGGGCTCGACGATATCGCCGCGCTGTCGGATGAAATCATCGCCCGCTCCGAAACCGCCACCCGCGAGGCGATCCGCAAGCTGCCGGGCGGCACCTATCACGGGGAATCGCAGTTCGACGTGCCCGGCGGGCAGGTCATCACCCTGAAAACCGCCGTTACCATCGACGCCGACAAGGGCGAGATCGAGGTCGATTTCGAAGGATCTTCGGGCCCGTCCAACATGGGCATAAACGTGGTGCCCGCCTATACCCACGCCTATGCCACTTTCGCAGTGCGCTCGTCGCTCAACCCCGACCTGCCCAACAACGCGGGCAGCCTTGCGCCGATCCGGCTGAAACTGCCCGATCAATGCGTGGTGAACGCGAAATACCCCTCGCCGGTGAATGCGCGGCACGTGGTGGGGATGTACGTGCCCTTCCCGATTCTCAAGGCGCTGGCGCAGGTGATCCCCGATCGCGTGGTCGCCGAAGGCTCGGGCGCGGTCTGGACGATCCAGATCCAGGGCAAGGACCGCGATGGCAAACCGTTTACCTCTTCGATGTTCAACTACTCGGGCGGCATGGGCGCGCGGGCGGCAAAACCGGGCATCTCGGCAGTGTGCTACCCCACCGGGGTTTCGGCCGTGCCGGTCGAAGTGCTGGAGGCCGCCTATCCCATCGCCTTCACCTGCAAGGAGCTGGAGCACGGCACCGGCGGCACCGGCAAGCAACCCGGCGGCGATGGCCAGCGGATCGGCTATCGCATGCGCACGGGCCAGCCCTGGCTGCTGAACACGATCCCCTCGCGTCTGAAAGCGGGCCCCGAGGGCCTGCTCGGCGGCGGCGACGGCGCGGCGGGCGTCTTCCGCATCAATGGAGAAGATGTCACCGACACCCGCAAACGCGAGATGCAGCCCGACGACGAGGTGTTCATGATCACCCCGGGCGGCGGTGGATACGGCGCGGCCTGATAGCGTCGCAACCATTCCCGAAACGGAGCGCCGCGGGTAACCCCGCGTCGCATGCGAATCTTGGCCGCCCCATCCGGGGCGGCGTCGGGGCGTTGGACATCCGCGCTGACGATGCAGTCTCGAACAGGCGTGCGCTGTCCAATTTAGGCTGGCTGGATGACGCTCGGAAAACTGGCCGCGGTCTTGTTTCTTTGGGCCAGAAATATCCCGGGGGAGTCCCGTAGGGACGGGGGCAGAGCCCCCCACGCTTTCAACTGACATTTCTCTTTCGCACAATTGTGTCACAGCCACCGCATGGCAGGGCTGCTCAAATATGGGGCATGCTGTATAAAAATACATATATCTTTCGTGCATTTATGAGCAAACCACCGGATCGGGCGAAAATTCCGCTTTGCGCAGCAAAAAACAGGGAGCATACTCCGTAAAAATTCTGACGGAGGTACGATGACTTACCCACAGACCTTGGTCTGGAGGCAGGGGGCCCGGGCGGACCGGCGCGATCCATCTCTTGACGCCGCGCAACAGGAGCGCGGGAGATGACGCTATTCGCTCAATTCGTTCTGACGGGCATTGTGACGGGCTGTTTCCTGATCCTTGCCACGATCGGCTTTTCCTTCACTCGCCGGGTCGAGGGGTTTCTGAATATCGCCCATGCCGAGCTGCTGGGTGTGTCGGCCTTTACCACCTGGGCGCTGAACAAGCTGCTGGGGTGGAACATCTTCCCCTCGGCCTTTGTGGCCATCGTCTTTACCGCCTTTGTCGGACTGGCCATCGGGCGCATCGTCTATGACCCGATCCGTCGTTTCGGGCCTTCGGTGATGCTGATCACCTCGGTCGGGGTGGCCTATGCCATCGGCGGCACCATGGATGCGCTGATTGGCACCGGTATCCGCACGCTCGACATTCCGCTGGCGTCAAGCATCCGGTTCTGGGGTCTGCGGATCACCAATTACCAGCTGCTGGTCGTGGTTCTGGCCGTGGTCGCCTGTGCTTCTCTGGCGCTGTTCCTGAACAAATCGAAGACCGGTCTGGCCATTCGCGCCATGTCGGCCAACCCCGAGCTTGCCGCCTCGCGCGGGATCGACGTGCAAAAGACCAGCCGCGCGACATGGTTGATTTCGTCGGGCATGGCCGGGTTGGCGGGCGTCATGCTGGGCGTCATCGCGACGCTGTCGACCGATATCGCCTTTCACCAGATCCTTCAGATTCTCGCCGTGGCGATCCTGGCCGGGCTGGGCTCGCTTTACGCGGTGATCCTGTCGGGGCTGATCGTGGGCGTGGCGATGGATGTGTCGGTGTTCTGGATCCCGGCGGGCTATCGGCCGCTGATCGCCTTTGCCGTCGTCATCCTTGTTCTGTTGATCCGGCCCCAGGGCCTGGCAGGGAGCGCGCAAAGCAAATGATCTATTCCCTTATCCTGACCACGCTGATGTTCGGGGCGATGTTTTCCGTCCTGACCGTGTCGCTGAACCTTCAGTATGCGCGCGGCGGCATGATCAACTTTGGCACCGTGGCCTATTTCGCGGCCGGCGCCTATGCCTATGCCATCGTCACGCAGGAGCCGCCTTCGGGGCTGGACCAATATGCGCTTGGCCTGAACGCGCCCTGGTGGATCGGCTTCATCGCCGCTGGCATCGCCGCCATGGTCTTTGCGGTCATCACCGGCTGGCCCACCCTTCGGCTGCGCGGCGAATATCTGGCTCTGACCACCTTTGCGTTTGCCGAGGTGTTCCATTCGATCCTGCTGAACGAACGACGGATCGGCAATGGCAGCGTGGGCATGGCCAACGTGGAACGGCCCGATCCGGCGGTGCTGGGGCTGGATGACACGCTGGCCTATACCGCCGCCGCCTGTGTGCTGATGCTGCTGACAGCCTGGGTGTTTCACCGCCTGCTGGCCTCGCCCTATGGGCGGCTGGTGGATGCGACCCACAACGATGAAATCGCGGCGGAATCGGTGGGCAAGAACACCGCCCGGGTGCGGCTGCAGATCTTCGTGATCTCGGCCATTCCGATCGGCTTTGCCGGGGCGCTTTACGCGATGATTACCACGCTGGTCGCCCCAGCGTTGTTCACGGCCGAGGTTACGTTCTTCGTGTGGATCGCGCTGGCACTTGGGGGCGAACGCACGATCCTTGGCGCGATCCTGGGCACGATGGCCTTGGTCTTCTTTCAGGAAGCGGTGCGGATGATCCCGTTTGAAACCGTGCGCAGTGCGCAGATCGCCGCCTCGGTCGAGGAGGTCATCACCGGCATCCTGTTCATCATCGTGCTGCGCTGGCAGCCCTGGGACCGACTGGCACGGAAGGCCACAACATGAGCGACACCATTCTGCAACTGAAGGGCGTCATCAAGGAATTCCGCAAGTTCCGCGCCGTGGGCGGGGCCGAGGGGCTGACGTTCGATGTGCGCCGCGGCGGGTTCCTTGGGCTGATCGGGCCGAATGGCGCGGGCAAATCCACCACCTTCAACCTGATCTCGGGGGTGCTGGAGCCGACGATGGGCACCGTCACCTTTGACGGGACCGACCTGTCGTCGCTCAGCATCGCCGAAATCGCGGGCCTTGGTCTGGGGCGTACGTTCCAGACGCCGCGCGCCTTCGACAGCCTGAGCGTTCTCGACAACGTGATGGTGGGCCTCGCCCACGATGAAGAGGGGCCGCTGGCCGCGCTTCTGGGGCGCTGGAAAGGCACTGAACGCGCGTTGACCGGCAAGGCCGAAGCGGCGCTGGAGCGGGTCGGGCTGATCGCGCGGCGCCATGACAGCGTCTCGAACCTGTCGGGCGGCGAGCTGCGGATGCTGGAAGTCGCCCGCCAGCTGGTGCGCGAACCGCGCATCCTGCTGCTGGACGAACCCACCGCCGGGGTGGACCCGACCCTGCAAGGCAAGCTGTCGCAGATCCTGTCGGACCTTCACGCGCAGGGCACCACGCTGATTGTCGTGGAACACAACCTGGGCTTCCTGATGTCGCTGGCCGACAGCGTGGTTGTCCTGCAAAACGGCGGGCTGCTGGCGCAAGGCGCCCCCGATGATATCCGCCGCGATCCGGCCGTGATCGCGGCCTACCTGGGGGCCGATCATGAAGCTTGAGGTCAAGGGGCTGCACAGCGGCTATGGCAAGGTCACGATCCTGCATGGCGTGAACCTTGTCGCCGAACCGGGCGAAATCACCTGTGTTCTGGGGCCCAACGGGGCGGGCAAATCCACCCTGATGAAAACCATCGCGGGGCATTTGCCTGCAAGCGACGGACAGATCGTGATCGACGGTTCACCCGTCAGCGGGTTGAACGCGCTGTCCGCCACCAAGGCGGGCATCGGATATGTCGCACAAGAACGCAACACCTTCGCCGAGATGACGGTGCGCGACAACCTGCTGGCCTCGGCGCTGTCGTTTCCGGGCAGCGCAGGGCTGATCGAAGAAACCTATCGCCGCTTCCCGATCCTTCAGGAACGCGCGGGCCAGTTGGCGGCAACGCTGTCGGGCGGCGAGCGCCAGACGCTGGCGATTGCCAATGCGCTGCTGGCCTCGCCCAAGCTGCTGATCCTCGATGAACCGACTGCCGGCCTTGCGCCGATCTTTGTCGACCGCATCGTGGACTGGATCACCGAACTGGCCGCCGCCGGCATGAGCGTGATCTGGGTCGTCGAGCAGAACCCCGAGAAGATCCTGAAAATCTCGCGGACCACCTGGATGCTTGATGCCGGGCGCAACCGCGAAACCCTGCCCAGTTCCGACCTGCTGGAACCCGGGCGGCTCGAAGAGATGCTGTTGCAGGCCCACTAGCCTGCAATCGCACTGCAATAAGATCCAAACCCAACAAGGAGTAACCAAGAATGACATTCCGCAAGACGATGACAGCCGCCGTGGCGCTGTCGACCGCCCTTGCCACCACCCAGCCCGCATGGGCCGCCGATGGCGTGACCTTTGGCGTGCTGGTCCCGCTGACCGGCGAGTTGGGCGAATTCGGCAAGATCGTTGCCGACGCCGTGCAGCTGGGCGTGGACGAGATCAATGCCGCCGGTGGCACCAAATGCGGCCCCGTGTCGATTGCCGTGGCCGATACCGGCGGCAGCGCCGAACAGGCAATCCGCGAAGCCAACAAGATGATCGACAGCGAAGGCGTCGTTGCCATCCTCGGGCCGGCATCGGGTGAAATGGTCGCCCTGGTCGATCTGGCGAAACGCAAGAAAACCCCGATGATGTCTCCCTATGCGGGCACCATCACCCTGAACGAAATCGGCGGCGATTATGTCTATCGCACCGTGTCCTCCGACCTTGGCGATGGCGCAGCCTCGGGCCTGTGGCTGACGGAAAAGGGCTATAAATCGGTGGCCTTCCTTGTCCAGAACGAGGAATCGACGATTTCCCCGGCGCAGGTTGCCAAGGAAGCAGTCGAGGCGGCAGGCATCGAGCTGACCGACTTCATCGTCTACAACCCGGGCCAGCCGTCCTATCAGGCCGAGCTGATTTCGGTGCTGTCGCACAACCCTGACGCCATCTATCTGGCGGGCGGGCAGGAATCCGGCGTGACCGTGCTGAAAGAAGCTGCCGCAGGCGGGTTCGAAGGCGAATGGCTGCTGACCGCCGACCTGGCCGTGCCGGAAGTGTTCGAAACGCTGGACCCGCGCATCCTGAACGACCGCGCCTACGTGGAAATCGCCGAAGCCGACAGCTCGCTGCCGGAATTCAAGGCATTTTCGCAGCTGACCATGGACAAGACCGGCAAGGCCCCGGGGCCGTTTGCCGCGAACTCCTATGACATGGCGATGCTCTCGGCCATCGCACTGGAAGCCGCCGATGCCTGCACCGGCGAGGCGCTGAACGCCAAGCTGCGCGGCGTGACCGAAGGTGGCGAGAAGGTTTCGACCTTCGCCGCCGCGAAAGAGGCGATCGCCGCAGGCACGGACGTGGACTACGAAGGTGCGTCGGGCCCGCTGACGCTTGATGAAAGCGGCACGCCTGCGGGTGCTTACATGGTCAAGAAAGCCACCGATGGCGCATGGGTCGACGAAACCTTCTATCCGGCTTCTGCCTTCGAATAAGGCCGCGTTCGGACTGATTGCCAAACGGAGCGCCGCGGGTATCCCCGCGGCGCATTCGATTCATGGCCGCCCCATCCGGGGCGGCGGACTGGCGCGGTCGGACAGGTTTCATGAGACGGTGCAACCTCCTTCTGCGCAGGCCGATCACCTGAGGATCAGCCGTCCATGAGTTGCCTGGGAATGTCCGAAACCCGCGCTCCGCTGCCAAGAGCGACCGCCCCGTGCCAGATGCTTTTGGCGCGCATCAACGGCAGGTCACGCGGGGTGACCCGCTCTCCATTTGGGAGGGTGAGCGGCATATCCCACTGTGATTCCGTCAGATCACGCCAGCAGATATTCAGATGCACCTCTGAATGCTGGAACAGGTTGCGCAGCGCCCGTGCAGGCAGCGAGATCGCAAGGTCAAGCGAGGGTAAATCCTCGGGCAGCTCCAAGGCATTTCCCTGTGTCAGGGACTCGAGCGCGAGCGCATGATGGCGGGCCTCGTAACTTATGCGGGCGACGATATGGGCGCGGGTCTGTCCAACGATGGCCGATGGTTCGTAGAGTGCCTTGTCGGACAGCCCCATCAGCTGTCGCGCGAAATAGGCGGTGCCGCGCCGCGCCATCAAGAGGTCGTCCACCGGTGCAGTGTCCGCATCATAGCGGGCCCCGGCGCCCTGACGCGCGCGCAGCGCAGCGCGCGCGCCAGCAAGGTTATCCTGGTCCGGGGTGCTCACCCTGTGTGGCCCGGGACGCTGGTGCGCATGAAATGCAGGCGTTCCATGATCGGCGCGTCCGAGAAACGGAACAGGTCGAACTGGGTATCCGCCTGAAGCGACCACGGCACCCACGACGGCACGACAAAGAGATCGCCCTTTTCAAGCTTGTGGGTCTCTCCGCCAAGAACAACGGACCCTTTCCCGTCAAAGACCTGGAACACAGACGAGCCGACCTCGTGCCGCGGTGCGGTTTCGACACCGGCGCGCAGGCGGTGGAACTGACACCGGATCGTTGGCATCACATCGCCGCCGGTTGTCGGGTTGACATAGCGGATCGCGGCGTGGCCCTGTTCAACGGTGGCGGGCTGGCCTTCGTCTTCGAGGAGCAGTTGTTCGGTCAGGGCACGGTCGGTGAATTCCCAACGGTAGGCGCCGATGGGGGAAGACACGGTATCCTGCAGTTGCGACAGTGGCCGCAAGCCGGGGTGGCACCAGAGACGTTCGCCGCGCGAATAATTCGGCGTTGCATAGTCGGTTACGCGATCCGATCCGAATTCGAAAAAACCCACGTCCATCTGTTGCGAGAACGGAATGTCGAGTCCGTCGATCCAGGCCATCGGCGCGTCGCGGTCGTTGTGATGGCCGTGAAAGTTCCAGCCCGGCGTCAGCAGCAGATCGCCGCGTGACATGCGCACAGGATCACCGTTTACGACGGTCCAGACGCCTTCGCCCTCGACCACGAAGCGGAAGGCGTTCTGCGAATGCCGGTGCTCGGGCGCTGTTTCCTTGGGGCCAAGGTACTGGATTGCGGCCCAGAGCGTCGGCGAGATGTAAGCGTTCGGTGCGAGGCCGGGATTGGCCAGCCCCAAGGCCCGGCGTTCGCCGCCCCGGCCCACGGGCACCAGATCGCCGGATCGTTCGGCCAAGGGCAGCAGCGCCGACCATTTCCAGACATGAGGAACCGCCCGGGATTTCGGATGAATTGGCATCAGGTCCCCGACCTGCGTCCAAAGCGGAAGCACGTTGTTGTCCTCGAACCCTTTGTACAGGGCGCGCAGTTCCGGGCTATCCTCGGGCTGCATCGCGTGGGTCACGGTGTCGTGCGAAAGCGGTTCGTTCATGACAATCCTCCGGTTTGTCGATGGCCCGAAAGCGGCGCCAGGCGGCGCGGTGATCGCTGGGGCATGTCTTGTCCTGAGCTTGCCTGAGAGTGGCAATCAGGACCGTCGTGTATTTAGTAACTATACATACTATATGTATAGCTCTCAATCAAGATCGAAGGCCGGCTGGTTCGGCTACAGGCGCCAGTCCGGGTGGTTTGACCAAAGCCCGCAGGGGGTATGGCAGTGCCCAGAATTGTACAGGTAGCGTGAGGCGGTATCGTGCCCGATGGGCAGGTTGTTTCCGTAAAACAAAAAAACAGGCGGCCGGCCCGTCTTCCCCGGGCCGGCCGCTTTTCATGTGCATTGGACAGCTGGTCTGTCAGGTGCCGGGCAACTGACGGGATACCATCATCCGGTTCCAGCCCCAGCCAACAGCCGCCACCAGAACGGCGACCAGCGCGAACAGCCATCCGCCAAACAGCAGCAGACCCCCTGCGCCCATCATCAACAGGCGCGGACCCCAGCGATAAACGGTGCGGTAATACCCCTCGACCGCCAGCGCGATCAGCGCCAGACCGGCGATCGACGTAACAACTGCGACGACGATCTCTACGACCGAGCCATTCAGCAGAAGTCCCGGCTGATAGATGAACGCGAAGGGGATCAGGAAGGCGCCGATGGCGATCTTGACCGCCTGCGCGGCAATCACCAGCGGGTTTTCATCGGCTATGGCACTGGCGGCATAGGCGGCCACCGCCACCGGTGGCGTCAGCGCTGACATGACCGCGAAGTAGAGGATGAACAGATGGCCTGCCATCTGGTCGATGCCAAGGCTTTGCATCACCGGCGAAATCAGAACCGCCGCAAGGATGTAGGCGCTTGGCGTGGGCATCCCCATACCCAGAAGCGTCGTCAGGATGGCCGCCACGATCAGCGACATCAGCACGTTCTGCCCCGAGATCATGAAGACCAGAGTCGAGAACTTTGAGGCAAGCCCCGTCATCGTGATTCCGCCGATCACCAGCCCGGCGGCGGCACAGGCCCCGGCCACGGCCACCATGCGGAAACTGGTTTCCGCCAGCACATCGTAGATTGCGGATGGCGACATGCGCGTACTGCGCCGCACCATCGACACGGCCACCACGCCGGCAAGCCCGTAAAGCGCGCTGTAGGTTGGCGTATAGCCCGCAATCAGGGACCAACTGATAATGACCAGCGGCACGATGAACAAGCCGCCGTCTTTCATGATCTTCCGCAGCGGCGGAATTTCCGACAGGTCGACACCTTTCAGCCCGTCGCGCGTGGCGCGCAGGTGCACCTGAATGTAGATCGGGACATAGTAGAGCAGGGCCGGGATCAGCGCCGCCAGAGCGATCTCGGCATAGGCGATGCCGGTGTATTCCGCCATGATGAAGGCCGCCGCGCCCATGACCGGAGGCAATAATGACCCGCCCGTCGAGGCCGCGACCTCTGTCGCCGCAGCAAAGGAGGAGCGGTAGCCCATGGTTTTCATCATCGGGATGGTGACGCTGCCGGTGGTCACGACGTCAGACGTCGGGCTGCCCGAAATCGTGCCGTACAGCCCCGAAGACACAACCGCGATCTTGGCCGGTCCGCCCACGGCGCCGCCGGTCAGATAAGCGGCAAGGTTATAGAAGAACTGCGCGCCCCCGGCCTTGGACAGCGCCGTGCCGAACAGCACGAAGAGGAAGGCATAGGTTGCGGCAACGCGCAGCGGCACCCCGAACAGCCCGTCCGTCGTGAATACGGTGATGTCGATGAAATGGTCATAGGTGATTTCACCATGTCCCAGCGTTCCACCCAGCCTGTCGCCCCAAAGGTTGTAGGCAAGGAAGATCAGCACGATCAGCGTCAGCCCCATGCCAACGGTGCGGCGCATCGCTTCGATCGTCAGGAAAAGGATCAGCGAGGCAAAGGTGATATCCCAGACCGAAAGCGGATCCAGCAGGGTGATCCGGCGGGCAATATCATCGGCCTGCGACACGAAGTAGACGCCGGCCGCCAGAGAGGCGAGTGCTAAAACCCAGTCGGTTGGCAGGATCGTGTCGCGCTGCGAATTCGGGCTTGGCCCGATCAGCAGAAACGTCAGCGCCAGCATCAGCGCCAGAAAGGTCATGGTCAGCGTCAGGCTGTCGGCGCGGGAAAACCCGGCGGCGTACACCACCCAAACGGCGGTCAGGGCCGAGAAGGCCTTGATGAGGTGGGCGGGCATTCCGCCCGGACGGCGGCGAACGCCGGTGCTGAAAAAGAAGTTGAACACGCGTCAGGGCCTTGAGCTGCTTGCGGTTGAAAGCTGGCGATAGATCAAGCGGGCGCTTGTCGCGCCCGCTCTAAATCATCGTTACGAGCCGGAGTCGTCGAAGATTTTTTGCGCCTCGGCGTGATAGGGCACCGTGGTCGCGCCGCCCATCAACTTGACATCCAGAGGCGCCATCGCCTTGTGAACGCCCTGCAATTTGGCAACGTTATCCACCAGCGCGCGCGTCACGTCGCCCACCATCTTGGGATCGGCATCTTCGCGAACGAAAAGCTGAGCCGAGACTGTCAGCGTCAGCACGTCTTCGTCGGTCCAGTCATAGGCCGCGTTGGGCACTGTGAAACGCTGGATGTCCCATTCGTCGATGACCTTCTGCGCGGTCTCGTCGGTGATCGGCAGCAGCTTCACGTCGATCGAGGAGGCCAGTTCGCGGATCGACGAATGGTTCACAAACAGCGAGTTCAGCAGCATGTCGACCCGGCGGTCGCGCATCAGGTCGCCCTGTTCGCCCGAGGCCGCGTATTCCACACTGCCGCCCCATTCCTCGATCTGCTCGGGGCTGGCGCCGATAGCGTTCAGCATGGCTTCGCCGATCCCGCTCACGATATTGCCGCGCCGGTTCAGCACGATGGTGATCGGCAGCTGCTTCTCGGCGATATCCTCCAGCTTGGTCAGACCGTGTTCTTCAGCGTAATCGGCGTTGACGATGGCCTGCATCGGCGCCCAGGAATACAGCTGTGCGACGGTGCGCATGGATTCGATCTTGGATTTGAACGGGGCCAGCCCGCCAAGTGCGGCCTTGGCTTCGGCGTCGTGGATGATTGCAAGGTCACACTTGCCCTGATCCAGAAGGCCGACGTTGGCCAATCCGCCACCCGAGGTTTGATAGGTCACGGTCGAACCGGGGAACGATTCCTTCACGGCGGCATCAACGCCTGCGCCCAGCAGGCTCCACAATCCGCCCGGGCTCGCGCCGCACAGCGTCAGATTATAGGTCTGCGCGGATACAGCCGGCGCAGCAAGAAGGCCGAACGCCAGCAGCGCGGCGGTGGCTTTGGACTTGATGGTCATTTCTTTTGGTCTCCTCCCAAAGAAGTCTTCGCGCCTTCCAGGCACTTAGCTATCTAATATTATGCATCATAGATACGCTTTCAGGCTTGTCAACGCCACTTTGTACCGGACGCGCAAACACGTCCGGCGTTCATAGGCGATTCAGGAGGGGTGGATCAGGCTTGATGATCTTCCAGGATCAGCGCGGCCGCCTTTTCGCCAACCATGATCGCGGGGGCGTTGGTGTTGCCCGAGGTCAGCGTGGGAAAGATCGAGGCATCGGCCACGCGCAGGCCGCGCAGCCCGTGCACACGCAAGCGATTGTCGACCACGTCAATGCCCGCGTCTGGCCCCATGCGGCAGGAACTGACCGGGTGAAAGATCGTGACGGCGCGGGCGCGGATATCCTCCAGCAGTTCCTCATCGGTCTGAATCTGCGGGCCGGGCGTCACTTCGCGCTCGATCACGCGGGCCAGGGCGGGGGCCTCGCTGATCCGGCGCAGCACGCGCGAGGATTCGATCATTTCCTGCTGGTCGATCTCGGTATCCAGATAGTTGGGGTGAATTTCCGGCGGCGCCAGCGGATCGGACGACCGGATCGCCAGATGCCCCCGGCTGGTGGGCCGGGTTGGCTGGGCCGACATCAGGAAGGCCGGGAAGGCATCGGGGTTCATCAGCGCGCGCGTGCCCGGCGGCGTCTTGGTATAGCTGACCGGCGAAAAGAACAGCTGGATGTTGGGCCGCTCCAGCCCCGGGCGGCCATGCACGAAACCGCCCGCCTGGTTCACGCCCAGCGACAGCGGCCCGCGCCGCGTCAGCACATAGCGCAGCCCGTGCCACGCCTTGCCCCACCACGGATAGAGCTGCTGGTTCAGCGTCGGCACGCGCGAGGTATACATGTGGTCGATGCACATGTGATCCTGAAGGTTGCGCCCCACGCCGGGCAGATCGTGCAGCACATCCACCCCCTTGTCGCGCAGCAGCGCTCCGGGGCCGATGCCAGACAGTTGCAGCAGCTGCGGCGAATTCACCGCACCGCCGGACAGGATCACCTCGGCCCGCGCCCTGGCTGTCACGGTGCGCCCCTTGTGCAGGTACTCGACGCCGATGGCGCGACCGTCTTCCACCAGAACCCGCGTGGCATGGGCGCGCGTCACCACACGCAGGTTGGCGCGTTTGCCCGCCGCGCGAATGTATCCGCGCGCCGTCGACATGCGCATCCCGTCCTTGGCGGTGTTCTGGTACGTCCCTACACCATCCTGCCGCGCGCCGTTGAAATCGGGGTTCAGCGGCCATTGCAGTTCCTGCCCGGCGGCCAGGAAATCCTGGCACATCGGGTGCAGGTCACGGTCCATCGTGGACACATGGATCGGCCCGGAATCGCCGCGCCAGTCATCGCCGCCCCGGTCGTTGGTTTCGGCCTTGCGGAAATAGGGCAGCACGTCATCCCAGCCCCAGCCGGGATTGCCCATCGCCTTCCAATCCTCGAAATCCTGATGCTGGCCGCGAATATAGACCATCGCGTTGATCGAGCTTGACCCGCCCATCACCTTGCCGCGCGGCCAGTACGACGGCCGGTTCTGCATCGAGGGCACCGGTTCCGTCATGTACATCCAGTTCACCGACTTGCGGTAGAATGTCTTGCCATAGCCGATCGGCATCCAGATCCACGGGCTGAGGTCGCTGCCGCCGGCCTCGAGCAGCAGCACGCTGTGTTTGCCGCTTTCGCTCAGCCGCGCGGCCACGGCGCAGCCAGCCGAGCCTGCGCCGACGACGATGAAATCATAGGTGTCCATGGTCTGAAAAACGTCCCTGCCTTCGGTCTTGCCGGTCTGTCGCCCAAACTTGCCGATAGTGGCCTTGCGGGGCAGATCCAATCTGGAATCTTTAGCATTCCATTGGCGGTGCAGATGTCCGCTTTGCGGCATCGAAATGGATATGACCGGCGCGTCGGGCCTGTGTTACCAAGAGGAAAGGCACAGGCGGGGGCGTGGATGAAGGTTATTGTGGTAGGGGCCGGGATCACCGGCGTGTCGTCGGCGGAATGGCTGCGGCGCGACGGGTACGATGTGATACTGGTCGATCCGCTGATGCCGGGGGATGCGGGGCAGACTTCGTTCGGGAACGCGGGGCTGATCGCGCGCACATCGGTGATGCCGGTGGCGACGCCCGCGCTTGTGCGCAAGGCGGCCAGCATGGTGTTCGATCCGGGCGCGCCGCTGTTCCTGCGCTGGTCCTACCTGCCGCGCCTGCTGCCTTGGCTACTGCCGTTTATGGGCAACGCCCGCCTGCCTCGTTTGCGCGAGATTGCCGAGTCGCTGTCGGCGCTGACGTTCGATTCCATGGAACAGCACATGGCGCTGGCCCGTGGGACGGAGGCGGAAAGCTTCATCCAGATCGGCGACTATGTGACCCTGTACAGGGAGCCGGGCGACTATCACGGCGATGCGCTGTGGCGCGAGATGCGCGCGCGTCACAACTTGGCGCCCGAGGAGTTGAGCCGCGCCGCGCTGGTAGATCGTGATCCGCACCTGGGGCCGGATTACACATTCGGCACGCTGTTCCGCGATTTCGGCTGGATCGTGGATCCGGGCCGCTATGTGGCGGCGCTGTTCGATCACTACCGCCAGCAGGGCGGCGGGTTTCAGCAGGGCCGGGTTGTCGATATTGCGCCCGGAGAGGCGCCTTCGGTCACTCTCGAAGGTGGCGCGGTGCTGAGTGCGGATCGCATCGTGCTCTGCGCCGGGGTCTGGTCGGGCGCGATGGCGCGGCGGCTGGGCACGGGAATGCGGCTGGAGGCCGAGCGCGGCTATCACCTGTCGATGTTCACGCCCTCGATCACGCCGCCGGGGCCCTACATGGTGACGGATGCGAAATTCGTGATCACGCCGATGAAGGGATTCCTGCGCGCCGCCGGGGTGGTGGAATTCGCGGGGATCGACGCCGCGCCATCATCCGCGCCGCCCGCGCTAATCGAAAAACGCCTGCGCAGGGTCTATCCCGGGCTGGAATTCGGCCGCTGCGACACCTGGATGGGCCGCCGCCCCACGACGCCCGACAGCCTGCCGGCGCTTGGTTCGGATGCGCGCGCGCCCAATGTCATTCACGCCTATGGCGGGCAGCATGTGGGGCTGACCATCGGGCCGAAACTGGGGCGCACGGTGGCGGCGCTGGTCCGCGGGCGGGGCGTTAACCTTGACCTGACCCCTTACGCGCCGGGGCGGTTCGGGCGTTAATCGCCGCGCGCGATCACGAACAGCTTGCGCATAGGCTCGTGCAGCACCCATTCGCCGGTCCAGCCCTGCGGCAGCACCAGCAGATCGCCGGGCCCGATGTCGCGCGACCCGCTGCCATCGGCATTCGTCACCGTCGCGGTGCCCGAGATGATATGGCAATATTCGCCCGCAGCCGTGCGGTCGGCCGTGAAATGGCCGGGCGTGCATTCCCATACTCCGATCTTGATGCGCTCATCGGCCGAGGTGTGCAGCATCACGCTGGCCTCTTGCTGGCCCGGCGTCAGCGTCGTGGGTTTGTCGGCAAAATCGCCAACGGGGGTGTCGGCAAGGGCGGCGAAGGCATCAAGCGGGGTCATGCGCGGACTTTCATTTCGGGGGTTTCTGCTGGCCAAAGACCTGCGCCAGCACCATCGCCAGCGTGGTGATCAGGATCATCACGGTTGAAATCGACGCGATCGTCGGGTCGATCTGGTCGCGCAGGGCGTTGAACATGTTGCGCGTCAGGGTCGGATTGTCGCCGCCCGAGATGAACATGGCAATCACCACCTCGTCGAAGGACGTGAGAAACGCGAGCAGCGCGCTGGTGATCACGGCGAACCGGATCTGCGGCAAGGTCACTGTCAGAAAGGCCTGCCAGCGCGGGGCGCCAAGGCTGCGCGCGGCGTCTTCCTGCGTCATGTCATAGCCTTTCAGCGCCGACCCGGTGACAATCACCACCAAGGGCAGCGCCAGCATGGTATGTGCCAGAACCAGCCCGGTGATGGTATAAAGCAGGTTCAGCTGCACATAGGCATAGAAGGCCCCGATCGCGACCAGCACCAGCGGGACCATCATCGGCGTGAGGATCAGCACGAAGGCCGCACGGACGTAAGGCACGCGCGAGGCGTGGAGGCCATAGGCCGCCAGCACCCCGACCGGCGTTGCCACCATCATCGTCAGCACCGCGACCTTGAGCGAGGTCGCCGTGGCCTGCATCCATTCCTCGGATCCGAAGTAATGATTGTACCAGCGGGTCGACCAGGTTTGCGGCGGGAATTCCAGATACTGGCTGTCGGAAAACGACATCGGGATCACGATCAGCGTGGGTGCCACCAGCAGCACCATGATGATGACCGCCAGCACGTAAAGCCACATCCGCTGGCCGTGGGTGACCTGAGTCTCGGTCGCGGGTTTGCTGAACCATCCGCCCATCAGTGTCCGCCCCCTGCGATCTGGTCGAGGTTAAGGAACCGTGACGCCACCCACAGGATCGCGACGGTTGCCACCAGAAGCACGACGCCAAGCGCGCTGGCCGCGCCCCAGTTCACAAAAAGCTCGATGTTAGAGACGATTTTCATCGACACCATGATGACCTTGCCGCCGCCCAGCACCGCCGGGGTGACAAAGAAGCCAAGGCACAGGATGAACACCATCAGCGCGCCCGCAAACAGCCCCGGCGTGGTCAGCGGAAAGAACACTGTCCAGAACGCCTTGCGCGGGCTGGCGCCTAGATTGGCGGCGGCTTTCATGAAATCGGCGTCCACCGCCTTCATCGCGCCGTAAACCGGCAGGATCAGGAAGGGCAGCATAATGTGCACCATGCCGATCAGCGTGCCGGTCATGTTGTGCACCATCTTGATCGGCTCGTCCCACAGGCCCAGCGACATGCCCCAGGAATTCACCAGCCCCTGCTTCTGCAACAGCACCAGCCAGGCATAGGTGCGCACCAGAAGCGAGGTCCAGAAGGGCAGAAGCACGGTGATCAGGCACAGGTTCGCCAGCTTCGCGGGCAACTGCGAGATGAAATAGGCCAGCGGATAGCCGATCAGGATGCACAGCCCCGTGGTCAGGAAACTGACCTGGAAGGTGGTGAAGAAAATCCGCCGGTAAGAGCTGCGGTTGATCATCCGTTCGTAGTTTTCCAGCGAGAATTGCCCGTTGGCTCCGATGAAGGAGACATAGAACAGCCAGCCCACCGGGATCACCAGCACGACGAGGATCAGCAGCAGCGCGGGCGAGCTGAGGCCGAACAGCCGCAGCCGTTCCAGGCGTTCATCGCGGCGCAACCCGTCCGCGTTCATACCCAGGGCGGCCATCAGCCTTCTCCCCCGTCAATCAGGATGGTGTCCTCGGGGGCCAGTGTCAGGGTCACATTTGCGCCCTGTTCCGGCAGGTCGCCCGCGCCGCGCATGGCTCCGCGCAGGGCGATCTGGCTGCCGTCTTTCAGGCGCGCGTACATCAGGTAACTGTCGCCCTGATAGACGACCTCACTCACATGGGCGTCAAAGCGGTTCGCACCTTCGGTTCCGCCGCCCAGCACGATGCGCTCGGGGCGGATCATCAGCGCCAACTCGGCGCTGTCGGGGGCGGGGGCGGTATGCACCAGCGGTTGCCCGGCGAAACTGATCGTATCGCCCTGCCGCGTGACCGGCAGAAAGGTGGAATCGCCGATGAAATCCGCAACAAAGCGGTTTGCAGGGCGTTCGTACAGGTCGCGCGGGGTGGCCAGCTGCATGATGCGGCCCTTGTTCACCACGGCGATGCGGTCCGACATCGTGAGCGCCTCGCGTTGGTCGTGCGTCACATACACCGTCGTCATGCCCAGCTTTTCGTGCAGCTGACGCAGCTCAATCTGCATCTGGTCGCGCAGCTTCTTGTCGAGTGCCGAGAGAGGTTCGTCCATCAGCAGGATGCGCGGCTCGAACACGATGGCGCGGGCCACGGCGACGCGCTGGCGCTGACCGCCGGAAAGTTGGTTGATGCGCCGTTCGCCAAAGCCGCCCAACTGTACCGTTTCCAGCGCCCGTTCGACCCGGCGGGCGATTTCGTCCTTGGCGACCTTGCGCAGCCGCAGCGGGTAGCCGACGTTCCCGGCCACCGTCATATGGGGAAACAGCGCATAGCTTTGAAAGGTCATGCCCACGTCGCGCAGGTGCGGCGGCGTGCGGATCACCTCGGTCTCGCCGAATTTCAGGCTGCCGCTGTCGGGGCGCGTGAACCCGGCCAGAACCATCAACAGCGTTGTCTTGCCCGAGCCGGACGGGCCCAGCAGCGTCAGGAATTCACCGCTTTTCACGTCAAGCGAGACATCGTCAAGCGCGTGCACCCGGCCATAGGTCTTGGTGACGTGGCGCACGGTGATCGGCAGGGCGTCAGAGGGGGTATCGCTGGGCAAGGCGCTGTCCTTCGGGGAAATGGGGGGCAGAAGTCGGCCCCGCGCAGACATGCCGCGCGGGGCCGGGGCCGATCACTCGGTCAGCATTTCCTGATACATCTCGGCGGCCACCTGTTCCCACTCGGCGTACCATTCCAGATTGATCGGCAGCTGCATCGCCGCGTTTTCGGGCGAGGACGGCAGGCCCGAGGCCACTTCGGCGCTGATTTCGCCAGTGTCATAGGCGGCCTTGTTGGTCGGGCCGTAGGTGATGTATTTCGGCAGATCGTCCTGGTATTCGGGCTTTGAAATCTCGGCCAGGAAGGCCATTGCCGCATCCTTGTTCGGCGCGCCCTTCGGGATCGCGAAACAGTCGTAATCCAGCAGCGCCTGATTGAAAGAATAATCAACCTTGGCGCCGTCCTTGGCGGCATTGTCGAAGCGGCCGTTCCAGCCGGTGGTCATGTCGACCTCGCCGTCCTTCATCAGCTGCGCCTGCTGCGCGCCCGAGCTCCAGAACACGTCGATATGGGGCTTCAGCTCGCGGATCTTGTTCAGCGCGCGTTCGATGCCTTCTTCCGATGACAGCACTTCGTACACATCCTCGGGGGCCACGCCATCGGCCATCAGCGCCGGTTCCAGCGCGCCCGCCACCTTGTCGCGATAGGCGCGTTTGCCGGGGAACTTTTCAACGTCCCAGAAATCGGCCCAGCTTTGCGGGCCGTTTTCGCCGTAGGTGTCGGTGTTCCACGCGTAGACGGTGGAAAACACGTCGCCGCCCACGCAGTAATCGCTGTAGAGGTTGGGGTAGAAGCTGGACACGTCGATGACGGAATAATCCAGCTTCTCCAGCAGCCCTTCGGCCCCGGCGCGCGCCGCCGAGCCCGAGCCGCTGGCCACGATGTCAAGCGACACCTGCCCGGTCGAGACCTGAAGGCGCACGTCGGACATGCCGCCATAGGTTTCCTGTTTCACGGTAAAGCCGGCCTTTTCGGCGGGTTCGAACAGCGCCTTGCTTTGCGCCTCCTGAAAGGATCCGCCCCAGGACGCGACGGTGACTTCGCGGTTTTCCGCATGGGCCGCGCCCGCCGCAAGAGCGGCGGCGATGGCGATGGTGGCAGTGCAATGTTTCATCTCAATCTCCTGTTGGTGTCTTCGCCTTGGTGGCGATTTTGGATGAGGTCCGGGGCCTGCGCCCCGGGGTCGTCAGGCCGCCAGCGCGCGTTTCCATTGGCGCGCGTCGAGCCAGCGGTAATAACTGACGGCGGCGGGCAGGAACCACGGCTTGCCCCGGTAGAAGGGGCGCGTGGGGTTGGGCAGGCCGTCCAGCGCGGTCTGGCCTTCGGGTTTGCCCAGGATTTTCTGGCCGATCCGCATGCCCAGGTAACCCGCCATCGACACGCCCGAGCCGCAGTAGTTCATCGCGTAATGGATGCCGTCACGCTGGCCGGTGTGGGCAAGTTCGTCAAAGCTGTAGGCCACGGTGCCCGTCCAGGAATGCGACAGCCCATAGCTGCGCAGCTGCGGGAAGATACGGCACATATCGTGGTACAGCCGCGGCCCGCTGACCGCCGCATCGGTTTCCGAGGCCGAGACGCGCCCGCCGAACAGGATGCGTTTGCGGTCGGGTGAGGCGCGGTAATAGTAGATGACCTTGCAGGTATCGCTGGCGATGCGGTCTTTCGGAAACAGCTCGTCCACCAGCGCGGTGGGCAGCTCTTCGGTCGCGATGATATAGCTGCCAATGGGGATGACGCGGCGCTGTAGCCAAGGCACAAGGTTGCCGGTGTAGCCATTGGTCGCCAGCACCAGATCGCGGCAGGTGATCTGGCCACGCTGCGTGGTCAGGCGGAACCCGGTTGCGGTTTTTTCGATCCCGGTCGCGGCGCATTGGCCAACCAGCGTGGCCCCCGCGTTTTGCGCCGTCTGAACATAGCCGCGATGCAGCTTGCCGGGGTGCACGGAACAGTGGCGGGTGAACACGACACCGCCGAAATAGGCATCGGTTGCCATTTCGCTGTGCTGCTCGGCGCGGGGCACCACAAAGCTGTCGATGCCCTCATCCCGGCGCATCGTTTCGGCGTCGCGGACAAGGGTCTCGTAATGCTCGGGTGTGTGGGCGGCGTGAAACCGGCCGACGCGGCGGAAATCACAGTCGAACCCTTCGCCTTCGATGAAATCGCCGATCCATTGCAGGGCCTTTTCGCCCTCGCCCCGGATCGCGCGGGCGCGCTCGGCCCCGAACCGCGCGGTCAGCTTGGCAAGGGACGGCTTGATGCTGGTGCTGATCTGTCCGCCGTTGCGCGTGCTGCAGCCGTGGCCGATCACACCCGCGTCGATCACCACCACCTCGCGCCCGCCGCGCGCGGCCTCGATTGCCGCGCTTAGACCCGTATAGCCAGAGCCGACGACCAGCACGTCACAGCGCGTAGGCAGCGATTGTTCCGTCGCAGGCGGAGGGCCCAACTGATCCAGCCAGTAGGCGTGTGTGTGCAGGGTCGGGGCAGGCGATTGGCCCATGAGTGTCTCCGCTTGCCGGGCGCATGATGCCCGGGTTGCAGGAAACGCTAGGCGAGGATTGGCCCGCTGCGCATATCCATTTTGATAATTGGGTCAGACCAATTTTAGCGCAGCGCCGGAAGGTCGCGCAGGGTGGCCATCGCGCGGGCGATATCCTCGGGCGTGGCGCTGCCAAAGCCGAAGACCAGCCCGCGTTGGTCGATGGGGGCAAGGCAATAGCGATCCAGCGGGGCCAGCGTTATGCCCTTGGCGCGGGCCTGCTCGACAATCAGCGCAGGGTCGCGGCCTGCATCCAGGTAGGCGGGCGTATGAAAGCCGCTGGCCGTCTGTTGCAGCCGGATCGACGGCGGCAGCGCCTTGCCCGCCTCGATCAGCGCCTCGTATCGCGCTTTGTAGAGCCTGCGCATCAGGCGGATGTGGGTGGCGAAATGGCCCTCGTCCATGAAATCGGCAACGATGGCCTGCGTCGCGGTGGGCGGGCCGCTGACCCAATGGCGGAACGCACTGTCAAA
Source organism: Arenibacterium halophilum (assembly GCF_005938225.1). Taxonomy (GTDB): domain Bacteria; phylum Pseudomonadota; class Alphaproteobacteria; order Rhodobacterales; family Rhodobacteraceae; genus Arenibacterium; species Arenibacterium halophilum. Next base: position 91,692 of record NZ_VCPC01000005.1, on the reverse strand, counting down.
AGCCTCGACCATGCGCTGTGGCACCACGACATAGCCCAGCCGCAGGGCCGGAAACAGCGTTTTAGAGAAGGTTCCAACATACAGAACCCGCCCGCTGGAATCGGTGCCGTACAGCGCGGGATGCGGCGCGTTGCCGAAATAGAATTCGCCGTCATAATCGTCTTCGATGATCATGGCGCGGGATTCCTCGGCCGCTTTCAGTAGCTCGAACCGCCGGGCCAAAGACATCACATGCCCCAAAGGCTGCTGGTGCGAAGGCGTCACGAACGCCAGCCTGAAATGCGGCGCGCGGGCCAGTCCTTCGGACACCATCAGCCCGTCGTCATCGACCGGCACGGGCACCAGATCGGCCCCTTCCGACAAGAGCGCATTGCGGGCCCCCGAGGCGCCCGGATTCTCGATCCAGACCCTGTCGCCGGGGTTCAGCAGCAGCCGCCCGATCAGCGCAAAGGCCTGCTGCGCACCTGCGGTGATGAACACCTGATCGGGGTGGCACTGGATGCCTTTCAGCGCCGAAAGATGCGCGGCAATGGCGCGGCGCAGGGGCGCGAATCCCTTCGGTTCGCCGTAGCCCATCACATCGCCGCGCGGCCCGCGCAGATGGCGCGCCGACAGCCGCGCCCAATGCGCCATGGGAAAGGCATCGAGCGCGGGCAGCGCGGTGACAAAGGCGCGCGCCTCATGCGGCAGCCACGCCCGCCGGGCATAGGATTTCTCAGCCAGTCCAATTGCATAGCTCAGGTTCGGTTGGGCACCCGCCTGCGGCAGGGCGGGTCCGGGCGCGGGGCGCTGCGCCTCCAGCGCGGCGGTGACATATGTGCCCGCGCCAACGCGCGATTCCAGCATCCCTTCGGACACCAGCCTGTCGACCGCATCAATCACCGTGGTCCGCGATACGCCGGTTTCCCGCGCCAGAACCCGCGTCGCCGGAAGCCTGTCGCCCGCGCGCAGCCCGCCCGACAGGATGATGTCGCGCAGGGCAAGATACAGCTGCACGCTCACGCTCTTGCGCGACTCGCGATCCAGCTTGATCGACGACAAAAGTGCCCCGGCCGCCTGTTTCATGTCTTGCCTTCCGTGACGGATTGTAACAATTGGTCTGGCAAAACTAACGAAATGGATATGTCGGGCAAGCCAAATCTTGGTCAGGGTCCGCATGTGTCCCAGACGGTCAGGAAAATCGGCGCTCATGAAACTTGTCAGGCTTGAATCCTTCACCGACGAATTCGTCTGTTTCACCCGCGCCACGGCAGAGGATGGCACGCAGGGGTGGGGGCAGGTCGCGCCCTATTACGCCGACATCACCGCGCAGGTGCTGCACCGGCAGGTGGCGCCCTATGCGCTGGGGATGGATATCACCGACATCGACGCCATGATGGACGAGGTGCGCGACCGCGAGCACAAGTTCCCCGGCGCCTACCTGCGCCGTGCCATGGGCGGCGTCGATACCGCGCTGTGGGATCTGCGCGGCAGGCAAGCGGGCAAGCCGGTGTGCGAATTGATCGGCGGCACGGCGGGCACGCTGCGCGCCTATGCCAGTTCGATGAAGCGCGACATCACCGCCAGCGACGAGGCCGAGCGGTTCAAGCGCCTGCGCGACGAACAGGGGTTCGACGCCTTCAAGTTCCGCATCGGGGCCGAGGTGGGCCGGGGCCGCGATGAATGGGAGGGCCGCACGGAAGAGATTGTGCCCGCCATCGCCCGCGCCCTGCCGGGCTGTGATCTGCTGGTCGATGCCAATTCCTGCTACAGCCCCGAACAGGCCATCGAAGTGGGCAAGATGCTGCAAGACAACGGGATTTCCCATTACGAAGAACCCTGCCCCTATTGGGAGTTCGAGCAGACCAAGCAGGTGACCGACGCGCTGGACATTGACGTGACCGGGGGCGAACAGGATTGCCAGCTGGTCAACTGGCGCAACATGATCCAGGGACGCATCGTCGACGTGTTGCAGCCGGATGTCTGTTACATCGGCGGGATCAGCCGCACCCTGCGCGTGTGCCGGATGGCCGAGGCGGCGGGGATGCCGATCACCCCGCACAGCGCGAACCTGTCGCTGGTGACGCTGTTCACCATGCACCTGCTGCGCGCCATTCCGAACGCGGGCAAGTACCTGGAATTTTCCATCGAGCAAGAAGATTACTATCCGTGGCAGACCGGGCTGTTCGCCAATGATCCCTATCAGGTGACGGGCGGTCAGGTGACGGTCAGCGACGCGCCCGGCTGGGGCGTCGAGATCAGCCGCGACTGGCTGGAACGCTCGGCCTACTGTGTAAGCGAGCTTAGCTGAACGGGTTCTCCAGTGCGACGTCGGCCGGTTGGAGTATCGGCCACGTCCTTGTTGCTCCAAAGGGCCCGAGATCAAGGGCCGCTCCAACCAATACGTCGGCACAACGCAATCCCTGTATCGCTGGATAGCGGGCCGAATAGATTTTCCTGCCGGTCATCTTAACCCATCCCGATGTCCAGTTTTCGCTGTCGCCCCCTTGGCGTGGCCGTTACATAGATATCGAAGAACCAGAAGAGGGTGGAGATGGACAAGACCGTTTCAACAGTGGAAGAGGCCGTCGCGGATATTGCCGATGGGGCAACCGTGATGATCGGTGGATTTGGCGGCTCGGGCGCGCCGGTCGAGCTGATCCACGCGCTGATCGACCGCTTTCGCGCCACCGGCAGCCCGGGCCAGCTGACCGTTATCAACAACAACGCGGGTAACGGCGGCATCGGCATCGCGGCAATGATCAAGGCCGGGATGGTTGCCAAGATGGTCTGTTCCTTCCCGCGCTCGTCCAACGCCGAGGCGTTCAACACGGCCTACCTTGCGGGCAACATCGCGCTGGAACTGGTGCCACAGGGCACGCTGGCCGAACGCATTCGCGCGGCGGGTGCGGGCATTCCGGCCTTCTACACGCCGACCGCCTATGGCACCGAACTGGCCGAGGGCAAGCAGGTCGAGGAATTCGATGGCCATATGTACGTGCGCGAGCGCTGGCTGAAGGCCGATGTCGCGCTGATCAAGGGCAAGCTGGGCGACCGGATGGGCAACCTGACCTATCGGCTGGCGGGGCGAAACTTCAATCCGCTGATGGCGATGGCGGCAGAGACCACAATCGCGCAGGTCAGCGAGTTGGTCGAACCCGGCGGAATCGAGCCGGAGCAGGTGGTCACTCCGGGCATCTTCGTGGATCGGCTGGTCGAGGTCGCCGTGCCACAACAGGAAGAAGTGCTTGTCCGCGAGGGGGTAGAATACTGATGGCACAGACAAAACTGACCAACGCCCAGATCGCTTGGCGCGCAGCGCAGGACATTCCCGATGGCGCCTATGTGAACCTTGGCATCGGCTTCCCCGAGATGATCGCGACGTTTCAACCCGAGGGGCGCGACGTGGTCTATCACACGGAAAACGGCGTGCTGGGCTTCGGCGCCGCCCCGGAAGAGGGGCAAGAGGACTGGGATCTGATCAACGCCGGGAAAAAGGCGATCACGCTGAACCCGGGTGCCGCGTTCTTTCACCACGCCGACAGTTTCGCGATGGTTCGCGGGGGGCACCTCGATCTGGCGGTGCTGGGCGCCTATCAGGTCGCGCAGAACGGCGATCTTGCCAATTGGCGCGTCGGGTCCAAAGGTGTGCCCGCTGTGGGTGGCGCGATGGATCTGGTGCATGGTGCCAAGAATGTCGCGGTGATTACCGATCACGTCACGAAAGACGGCAAGCCGAAGCTGGTCGAAACCTGCACCTTTCCGCTGACAGGCTTGGGCTGCGTGACGCGGGTCTATACGTCGCTCGCGGTGGTCGATATTCGTGATGGCCACTTTGTGCTGCGTGAAAAGCTGGCGGATATGCCGCTCGAGGCGTTGCAGGAGGTGACCGGCGCAAAGCTTCATGTGGACGGCACAATTGCCGATCTGGTCGTGCCCGATCTAAGCGGCAACTGATCGCGCATTCACCGGGCTGCCCTGTCAGCAGGGGCAGCCCGGATCGACACGGTCAGAGTGTGCTTACTCGGAATATTGCGCGTCGGTCACCTTCTCCATCCAGGTCACGGGCGTGCCGTCGATGCTCTCCTGAATGGCGATGTGTGACATTGCGGTGTCAGGCGCGGCACCGTGCCAGTGCTTTTCATCCGCTGGAAAGAACACAACGTCGCCCGCGGTGACCTCTTCGATCGGGCCACCGTCGCGCTGGACCCGGCCGCGGCCGAACGTGATGATGATGGTCTGTCCGGCAGGGTGGGTATGCCATGCGGTACGGGCGCCGGGTTCAAAGGTGACATGCGCGCCGCTGGTCCGGCCCGGCGCATCGGCCTGAAACATCGGGTCAATTCGCACGGTTCCGGTGAAATAGTCTTCGGGTCCGGGGGCGGATGGCGTGCTGCCGGCGCGGGTGATCTTCATTGGATGTCTCCTTTGGTGAGGCGGCGCAGCCGGAGCTGCGCCGCGATGGATTATTCGGCGCGGTTCTCGAATACCTCGCGCGCGACAGGCATTGCAGAAAAGACTCTGGGCCAGCCTGCGTAGAAGGCAAGATGCGACAGCATCGCGCCGGCTTCGTCCTGTGTCAGCCCGTTGTCCATCGCCCGGTTGAGGTGAAAGGTCATCTGCTCGGGCTGGCCTGCTGCGATCAGCGCGGCGACAGTCACTAGGCTGCGGTCGCGCGGTTCGAGCGCCGGGCGCAGCCAGAGATCAAGGAACAGGATGTCGCGGGTGGTGTCGACGACACCGGGGCTGACGTTGGCATAGTTGCTTTGAACGGTCTCTTCCCGCGCCGCCTCGGCCTCTTCGTTCAGAGGCAGCAGGTCGGGGTCGAGCGCTGGCAGATCTTCCGCTGTTACGCCCCGCGCTTCATAAACCGGCGCCATGGCTTCGGCTGCGGCGGTGGCATTGCCCCAGCCTGTGTAGAAGGCAAGGTGGGTAATGGTTTCCGACAGTTCTGCGGGCGTTACGCCTGCATCCAGCGCAAGTTCGGTGTGCGTGGCAAGGTTGCCTGCTTCGTGGCGCGTCACCAGCGCCGCGAATGTCACCAGCGCACGGTCGCGGACGGACAGCGTTTCATCTGCCCAGACCGACGCGAAAAGATCGTCGGTGGCATAGGCAGACAGTGCCGGGGCCACAGCGCCAACCGAGTCGGGCAAGGTGGCGGACAGGTCCTGCGCCGAAGCGGCGCTGCCGGCAAGGGCGAAGGCGGTTGCAAGAATGCGGGTTTTCATCTGGGTCTCCTTAAGGGGATGCGTCGCGAGGCCGATCACGCCGGCCCCGCGTGGCGAGCGGGCTCAGTTTCCGTAATCTTCGTCGGACACCTGTTCGCCCCAGGTCACGGCAGAGCCGTCTTCAACGGCTTGAATGGCGTAATGCGTGACCGAGGTGGTGGCGGTTGCGCCGTGCCAGTGGTTCACGCCAGCAGGCGCAAAGACCACATCACCGGTGCGCATCACCTGTTTGGGCTGGCCTTCTTCCTGGTACCAGCCTGTCCCCGCGGTCACGACAAGGTACTGGCCGACCGGGTGGGTGTGCCACGCCGAGCGCGCGCCGGGCATGAACGTCACTTCTCCGGCGCTGACCGCGTTCATTTCCGGTCCGAAGACCGGCGCAACAAATACCGTTCCGGTGAATGTTTCAGCACTGCCGATCTGGCCGCCCCGGTCAAGTTGCGTTGTGTGTTCCATCTGCTGGGCGAAGGCGGCGGGCGTGGTAAGCGCCAGCGCAAGCGCTGCGAATGCAAGTTTCATCGTATCGTCTCCGTCTGTTGATGGTTTTGGACTGCCCCGACCATGAGGCGGGGCAGGTCCGGGCCTTACGCCAGGTGACCTTCGAAGAAGGTCTGCAGGCGGTCGAAGGGAATGATGTCCTTCTGATCGTAAAGATCGCAGTGATCGGCACCGTCGATGATCACCAGTTCCTTGGGATCAGCCGCCGCCGCATAGGCATCTTCGCTGAAGTAGCGCGAATGCGCTTCGGAACCTGCGATGATCAGCGCCGGACGGGGCGAGATTTCGTGGATATAGGTCAGCTGCGGCATGTTCATGAACGACATGGCCGAGGTCACGTTCCAGCCCCCGTTCGAGTTCACCGAGCGCGGGTGATAGCCGCGATCCGTCTTGTAGTAGGCGTGGTACATGGCGATCACGGGGTTATCGATGCCGTCGAGCGTGTCGGGCAGGCCGCCCGCCAGTTTCGGCGCATCGTCCGAGGCCGCATCTTCCCAACGCTGTTGGCTGATCGAGGTCAACAACTCGTTACGCTGCGCGTCGGTCATCGAATCGTTGTAGCCTTTTGCGATCACCCGGCTCATGTCGTACATCGACGTCACGGCTACCGCTTTCACCCGCTTGTCGGGGGCGGCTGCGTTCAGCGCCATGCCGCCAAAGCCGCAGATGCCGATCATGCCGATGCGGTCACGATCGACGGCGTCGTTCAAGCCAAGGAAATCGATCGCGGCCATGAAATCTTCGGTGTTGATGTCGGGCGAGGCGACAAAGCGCGGGGTGCCGCCGCTTTCACCGATGAATGACGGGTCAAAGGCCAGCGCCGCAAAACCGCGTTCTGCCATTTCCTGGGCGTAAAGCCCGGCTGCCTGCTCTTTCACCGCGCCGAAGGGGCCGGCGACAGCAAGGGCGGGCAACGCGGCGCCGTCACGATCTTTCGGAAGGTAAAGATCGCCTACCAGCGAGATACCGTAACGGTTGGTAAAGCTGACCTTTTCGTGGTCGACGCGGTCGCTTTTCGGAAAAGTCTTGTCCCACTCTGACGTGGTCTGGGCAAGAACGGCCTCGGCGGTCAGCGTTGCGACGCCAAGCGCGGCGGCGCCCAGTCCGGCACTCAGCAGAAGGTCGCGGCGGCCGCGGTTTTCAGGATCGGTTGTGGTGGTCATCTGGGTCACTCCAGTGTTGGTTTTGTCTCTGCCGTTGTATCTGGAGCGCGCGAGGGGGTGCGATAAGGCCGCCTCGGCTTATTGCGGTCATGAACTGAATTCATGGTTGGGCCGTGATTTCCCTTTGCATCGCCGGTCAGCAGGCGCCATGCATGCGCAGGTAAAGGAGACAGAAATCATGGATCGTGACATGCTTGGCGATCTTTCGACCCTTCTGGCGGTCACCGAAGAGGGCAATTTCACCCGCGCCGGGCATCGTCTGGGCATTTCGCAATCCGCTGTGAGCCATACCATCCGGCGCCTGGAAGACAAGATCGGTGTGCGCCTGCTGAACCGCAGTGCGCGGAAGGTCACGGCGACGGACGCTGGCGAACAGCTACTTGCGGCGCTGCGGCCCAGTTTTCAGCAGCTGGGCAACCGCATCGAAGAGATCCGCACCCTGGGCGAACGGCCTTCGGGGTTGGTGCGGGTGACTTCAAGCGCGCCGGCCACGCGCGATATCCTGTGGCCCGTGGTGTCTCAGCTGGTGCGCGACTACCCGGACGTGCGGATTGAGATCAGCAGCGAGGGTCGGTTGTCGGACCTTGCCGAGGACCGGTTCGATTGCGCAATTCGGCTGGGAGAACACCTGAGCCCCGACATGATCGCGGTACCTGTCGGGCCGCAGCTCGAAATGGCGGCGGTGGCCAGCCCCGAGTATTTGGCCCGCCGCGGAACCCCTGACCACCCCGACGCGCTTGAAGAGCACGATTGCATCCTGATGCGCCACCGTTCGGACGGGCCGGTCTATGACTGGGAATTCGAGATCGACGGCGAAGACGTGGTCAAGAAACTGTCCGGCCCCTTCATACTGAACGACCCCGGCCATGTGCTGACCGCGGCGCGTGCGGGTCACGGGTTCGGTTATCTGCCGCTGCCCGAAGTGCGCGCGGATCTTGATAGTGGCCGCTTGCGGCGCGTTTTGGCAGAGTTTTGCCCTCGGTTCGACGGCTACCACCTCTGCTACATGGGGCGCCGGAATCTCAGCTCTGCCCTGCGCCTCCTGATTGAACGGTTGAAAGCGTCGCAATCATGAGACTTGTTCATGAAGGTGTCGGGCCCACAGCCAACGGACCTGACGCAATTGCCCTGAGGTGAAGCGATTAGATTTGAAACCCGCAAGACGCCTGCAAACCTGCTGAAGCCGCCAAACGCCTTCGTCTGCCATTCCGCGCTGGCCAGACCTTAGCCTGCGGCGCGAACCACGGATTTCTCGGCGCAATAGGCTGTCAGCAATCGGACCTGAGGGCACTCGGGTGCCATCATCTCGGGGTCGGTCCCGACGAGCGTGATCGCGGCTTGCGCCTCGCCCTGCCAATCAAGGATCGGCGCGCTGACAGCGATCAGGCCGGGAATGAACCGCCCCTCGACGGTGGCGAACCCCTGCTGCCGAATGCGCTCGGCCAAGGCTGCAACGCTGGCCTTTGTTGGTTCGACATCCTGCAAAACGTCGGGTTGACGGCTCAGGCGCCTGATCTGGCTGTCGCGTGCGGGCGCGATGGCGCGTGGTGGCCCCCAGGCCAGAAACACGCGCCCCGTCGCCGAGTTGAGCAGCGGCAGGGTTGTTCCCAGACCCATGGATGTATCGGTCGGCGAGGCACCACGTTCCCAGCGCACGACGGTTGCGCCATTGTTGGCCCAGACAGCAAGAAGAACGGTCACCCCGGTTTCGGCGGACAGGTCGGGCAGGCCCTCGGACGCGGAATTCACAAAGTCGTTCCGCGCAAGCGCTGCAAGCCCCATCTGCGATGCGGCCGGGCCCAGGTCATAGCGCCCGGACCGGCCTTGTTGTTGAACCAGCCCGGCGGAAACGAAGGACGCCAGATAGCGGTGGACCTTGCTGGCTGGCATGTCATGTGCCCGGGCAATTTCCGAAAGGGTGGTCGGTCCGTTGAGAGAAGCCAGATGATTGAGAACGCTAAGGGCCGCGTCGAGAGACTTGAGGCCGTGATTGTTCTCGGCTGACATCGTATTCTCCCATCGCTGTCCGGGATTCAGTCATATGGTGGCGACCCATTTTTGATCGCACCGGCGGTCTGGCGCGCAGTGGGCCCCGGCTGTCACAGGCATGCCAGATTAACATTTGCACGCCCGTTACCTGACCCGCCAAGGCAAAAGCATAGGCGGGAACCGCCCTTTGATCCAGTGAAACATATTGGAATAGCACCGTTTTTGAAATGCTTGTCGATGTTGCCAAAGCCGCTGACGGATGAACCCACGCCTCAAAGCTGTTCCTTTCCGTGCAAGCGGTTGCTCATGGCGGAAAAGCCATGAAGCCGGTCAAGCCCTGGTGTTCTGGTCGCACCCTCAGGTGTCAGTCATCTAGTGCCCAGAAAAACGACATGCCCGATTTTTCGTCAGACGATATTGTTATTCAGCCGTCTGCGCGGTATGTCTTTCGCCATACAACAGCAGGAAGCCATCGATGATCCCCGAAAAATCCGAAAAGACACTTCGCCTCGAAGCCGAGCTGACCGAGTTCATGGAGACCCATATCTACCCGAACGAAGCGCGGTTTTATCGCGAGTCCGAAGAGATCGGGCCATGGGGCGTGCAACCGGTTGTTGAAGAGCTGAAGGTGAAAGCGCGGGAACAGGGCCTTTGGAACCTTTTCTTGCCGGACTCGCACCGCGGGGCCGGGCTGAAGAACATCGAATATTCTCCGCTGTGCGAAATCATGGGTCGCAGCCATCTTGCCCCCGAAGTGTTCAATTGCTCGGCACCTGACACCGGCAACATGGAGACGATCGAACGCTATGGCACCGAAGAACAGAAGGCGGCATGGCTCGAGCCTTTGTTGCGGGGTGAAATCCGATCATCCTTCGCGATGACAGAGCCTGCGGTCGCGTCGTCCGATGCACGCAATATCGAAAGCTCCATTGTCCGCGACGGGTCTGACTACGTGATCAACGGCCGGAAATGGTACACGACCGGGGCGACCGATCCGCGCTGCAAGATCATCATTTTCATGGGTAAGACCGACCCCGAAGCCGAGACCTATCGCCAGCAGTCGATGATACTGGTGCCGAAGGACACCCCGGGCGTGACCGTAAAGCGGTCCATCCCCGTGTTCGGGTTCTATGGCGTGCCCGATCGCGCCGCCGAGGTGACATTCGAGAATGTGCGGGTGCCCGTCGAGAACATGCTTCTGGGCGAAGGGCGCGGTTTCGAGATTGCCCAGGGCCGGCTTGGGCCCGGACGGATCCACCACTGCATGAGGCTGATCGGCCTTGCAGAACGAACGCTCGAGAAAATGGTGGTCCGGGCCGCAGATCGCGTCGCCTTCGGCAAGCCGCTCTCCGAGCAATCGGTCACACGCGAACGGATCGCGGAATCCCGCATCCTGATCGAGCAATCGCGGCTTCTGACGCTGCGCGCGGCGCATATGATGGATACGGTGGGCAACAAAGAAGCGCGCAGTGAAATCGCGATGATCAAGGTTGCCGTGCCAAACATGGCCTGCAAGGTGATCGATTGGGCCATCCAGCTGTTCGGAGGGGGCGGAACCAGCAACGATTTCGGGCTCGCCGCCGCCTATGCGACGGCGCGGCTGCTGCGTCTTGCAGACGGACCCGACGAAGTGCATCGCGACCAGATCGCCCGCCTTGAATACAAGCGGCAAGCGTCAAGGAACAGCAATGCCCCAGGCGTGGACTGGGCCCCAGCGCTGAGTGCCGTGGCGCTTGGCCCGAAGTCCTAGAACCAAATGCGCCGCTCCTGCATGTGGCCGGGCGAATGGCCCGACATATGGACAGCGTGCAGGCGTTGACCTAGTCTCGGCGCGGCGCATTCATTGGTACTTTGGAACATGACACAGGTGGCACACGAAGACGAAAAAGCAACCTCTGGCGCCGCAGATACGATCGTGCGCGACATAATGAGGGGCCTGTACGAAGGGCGCTACGTGTCTGGTCAGCGGTTGGCCGAGCCCGACCTGATCGCCCGCTACGAAGTCAGCCGTTCGACGGTGCGCGAAGCCATCAAGCGCCTTGCGGCTCAAGGCGTTGTGGAAACACGCCACTATCACGGCGCGCGCATCATGACCGTAAGCGAGGAAGAGGCGCGGAACATCCTGCTGATTGCCGAGCTGCTTGTCGGGCTTGCGGCGCGTCAGGCTGCAGGCAAGATCGGCGAGGGAACGGCCCGAAACGATCTTCGCGACGCGCTTGAGGCGGTAACGCGCGCCTCCTCTGGGATTGATCGGTTCGAGGTTATCCTTGCGCGAAACCGGTTTCACCGCACACTGGCGCGGATTGCAGGGAGTCGCGTGCTCGAGACGACGCTGGGCAATCTCCACGTGCATCTGGTGCGCAACAAGCTGGTCATGACTCCCGAGCAACGCGCCGCGTCTTACGCAAGGATTGCCGAAGCCATCTTTGACGGCGATGCGGATGCCGCGGAAACCCATGCCAAAGCCCATGTCCGCGCGATGATCGAGCGGCTGGGGCCGTCCTGATCCGCGCTGCCGATCCGGCGGAAACTGTCGGTTGTTCGGCGCTATCGGATGTGGCGCAGGGCCAGAGCCTGTCTGGACCATATCGACACTCCCAAGCGGATGGCGGCAAGTATACGCGGACCGGATTTCATACTCAGGGCAGCGCCAGCCACCTTGGCGCAAAGCGGAACTTTAAGTCAGTCGAGCGTGTCTTGCAGCTTGGCGATGCTGTTGGCCGCCGTCGCATCTGGCACAAACATATCGCGGGCGAGCGGCGCGCTATCATCGTGGGCGTATCGGCCAAAGTCGGCCACACCTTCATCGCGCAGCACTTCTTCATCGATAAAGAAATTGCCCGAGCAGTCGCGGGCCGGACGAGTGAGAACAGCCCATGCGGCATCTGCCATGATCTCGGGTTTGCGGCTTCGCGCACCCAGTTCGTCGCCACCCAGCAGGTTCCGCACGACAGCCGTATCGATTGTTGTCATAGGCCAGAGGGCGTTTACCCCGATACCCTCGCCAGCGAATTCGGCGCTCATACCCAGAACGGTCATCGACATTCCGAATTTCGACATGGTGTAGGCCGCATGATCGCGGAACCATCTGGCCTGCATGTCCAGCGGTGGCGCCAATGTCAGAATATGCGGGTTTGCGGCCTTCTTCAGGTGCGGGATGCAGATCTTCGACACAAGGAACGTGCCGCGCGTGTTGATCTGATGCATCAGATCGAACCGCTTCATATCCAGCGCAAGCGTGCCAGACAGGTTGAGCGCGCTGGCGTTGTTGATGCAGATGTCGATCCCGCCGAACGTGTCGGCGGTGCGGGCCACCGCGTCGGCCACCGAGGCGTCGTCGCGTACATCGCACAGGCACGCAAGCGCCCGGCCGCCCGCTTTCTCGATCTCATTCGCGGCGGTGTAGATCGTTCCGGGCAGCGTGGGGTGTGGCTCTGCCGTCTTGGCGGCGATTGCGACATTGGCGCCGTCCTGCGCCGCGCGCAGCGCAATCGCCAGCCCGATCCCGCGCGACCCGCCCGTGATAAATAGGGTTTTCCCCTTCAATGTCCGTCCGTCGGTCATGTTGTTCCTTCCCGTCCGTGGTCGCCATCCGACAGGCAGGCGAAACGCACGCCAAAGCCAGCAAATGTTCTGAAGGGGTATGGAACATCTCTAATTTAAGTGCAATATCGTCAGACGAGATCGGCCAATGAAAACATGGTGGCAGATCAAGTGATGGCGCGAAGCGCTGCCGGTGAACGCAAAAGCCTGTCGGTGGGAACGCGATAGTCGGGCCTAAGAAACGAAGGAGACGTTAATGAGCGAGCCTGTGACACTTCGGACAGTCGGGGATATTGCGATTCTGACGATCGACAATCCGCCTGTGAATGCGCTGTCACGGCAGGTGGTCGAGGGGCTTGTGGCACAGCTCGAGCGTTTCATGTCAGATGAGTCGGCAATCGGCCTTGTCGTTTGTGCCGCGGGGCGCACCTTTGTCGCGGGCGGCGATATCGCTGATTTCGAGCGGCCGGATTTCTCGGCACGGCCCCTGAACGACTGTCTTCTGCGCCTCGAAGCGAGCGAACGCCCCGTCGTGGCGGCGGTACATGGCACGACGCTTGGCGGTGGGTTGGAACTGGCGATGGCGTGCCACCACCGCATCGCCGACGCCGAAACACGCTTCGGATTGCCCGAGATCAAGCTTGGGCTGATCCCTGGATCGCACGGCACACAAAGGCTGCCGCGCCTTGTAGGCCTTGAAGCTGCGGCGGATATGATCGCCAGCGGGCGGATGGTCGGAAGCCAAGAGGCGATGTCGCTTGGATTGATCGACTCGGTGGCGCCGCGCGACGGATTGATCGACGCCGCAATGGACGCAGTACGCGCCCTTGCCGGGAAAACGCCGCGCCGCGCGGCATTACTACCTGTGGCGTCAGCGGCACCGGATGCCCTTGCACAGCTGGAGTCCAAAGCGGCCCGGGCCGCCGATCCAGCACCCGCCGCCGCGCTGGCGGCTCTGGTTGCCGCGCGTGATCTGCCGTTTGCCGACGGCATCGACGTGGAAGCAAGCCAGTTCCACAATCTGGTCGTATCGCCAGAATCGCGGGCGCAACGATATATGTTCTTTGCCGAGCGCGACGCCGCGCGCATTCCAGGTCTCGGCGCCGAGGTTGTTCCGCGCCCCATTTCAAGCGTCGGTGTGCTTGGGGTCGGCACGATGGGCGCCGGCATCGCACTTGCGGCCGCGCTCGCCGGCTTTCCCGTCACCCTTGTCGAAGTCGATCAGCCTGCGCTGGATCGCGGGCTGCAGAACGTGCGCAATGCGATTGCGGCGATGGTCAAGCGGGGCCGGCTGGACCAAGCGGCCGCGGCAGAGTGCGAAGGTCGGATGACAGGGCAGGTCGGGCTCGAATCGCTGGGCGAGGTCGATCTTGTCATCGAGGCCGTGTTCGAAGACATGAATCTGAAGTGCGAAATTGCCCAACAACTTGGCCGTATCTGCAAGCCGGGCGCGATCATCGCAACCAATACCTCGACGCTTGATGTCAATGTGATCGCGGGCAGGACAGGGCGCGCGCAGGATGTGATCGGCACGCATTTCTTTTCGCCCGCGCACGTCATGAAACTGCTCGAAATCGTACGTGGAGACGACACCGCGCCCGAGGTGCTGCGCGGCGTGATGGATTTTGCCCGGCGCATAGGCAAGACCGTGGTTGTCAGCGGCGTCTGCTATGGCTTCATCGGCAACCGCATGGCCGAAGTCTACATGCGCGAGAGCGAAGCGATGCAGTTGGAAGGCGCCGCCCCGGGCGAGATCGACGGGGTGGCCGAAGCGCCGGATCGCTGGGGTATGGCGATGGGCCCCAGCCGGATGCTGGACATGGCAGGCGTCGACGTGGGTGCGCGCACCGTGATTGAATGGATCAAGTCGGGCGACGGCCCTCAGGATCCGGCCTATCGCATCCTGTGTCGTGAAATGTTCGAGGCGGGATTGCACGGGCAGAAGACGGGGCAGGGGTACTACCGCTACGAGGGGCGCAAGGCGTTGCCCAACCCCGCGATCCAATCGCTTGCGGCGCGTCTGGCGCAAACCCACGGCATCGCCCGCGACAAGGCACCGGACGCCGACGAAATGTTCGAGCGGCTGCTGTTTCCGATGGTCAACGAGGCCGCGCGGATCCTTGAAGAGGGGATTGCCTATCGCGGCTCTGACATCGACGTGGTCTGGGCCAATGGCTACGGCTTTCCGCGCTGGCGTGGCGGGCCCCTTTTCATGGCCGACGAGATCGGTCTGAACACCGTGGTCGACCGGATGGATCACTATGCAGAGCGCACTGGCAACGCCCAAGGATATTGGGATGTCGCTCCGCTTCTGCGTCGGCTGGCTGCCGAGGGTGGCCGCCTGAGCGACTGGAAGAATTGAGCGTATAGCGGAGACCCCTGATGAGAGAAGCTGTCATTGTAAGCACTGCCCGGACCGGGATCGGCAAGGCATTTCGCGGTGGGCTGAACGCAACCAAGTCCCCGTCACTGACCGGTTTCGTTTTGGCAGAGGCCGTCCGGCGGGCACAGATTGATCCGGACGAAATCGAGGATTGCGTAATCGGCACGGTACTGGCTGCCGGAACTGCCGGGATGAACGTCGCCCGTAACGCTGTTTTTGCAGCGGGGCTGCCCGTGCGCGTCGCGGCGCAGACAATGGACCGCCAGTGTGCCTCGGGTTTGATGGCGGTTGCGACCGCAGCCAAGCAGGTCGTCCACGACGGAATGGATGTGGTTTTGGCAGGCGGGCAAGAGAATATTTCGGCGGTTCAGGCCCCGTATTTCGACTGGGTCCAGAAAGAGGCCGACCCGAACGTGATCGCGCAGGTTCCCGCCGCCTACATGCCCATGCTCCAGACCGCCGAAACCGTTGCGGCACGCTATGGCATCAGCCGCGAGGCACAGGATCGCTATGCGTTTGAATCGCAGCGCCGCACGGCGCGGGCGCAAGAGCAGGGCCTGTTGAATGCCGAGATTGTCCCGTTCACCACGACCATGACGGTTAAGGACCGCGAGACCGGCGAAGTGTCCAATGTCGAGGTTACCGTATCGAAGGACGAAGGCAACCGGCCCAATACAACTCTTGAAAGCCTCGCGTCACTGGCTCCGGTTCTGGACGGTGGAACGGTCACGGCGGGCAACGCCTCGCAACTTTCCGACGGGGCGTCGGCCTGCGTGATCATGGATGTTGCACTGGCCGCCCGGCGCGGTCTGGCACCGCTTGGCCTGTACCGGGGCATGGCCGTTGCCGGATGCGGGCCCGATGAAATGGGCATCGGGCCGGTGTTCGCGATTCCGAAGCTGCTGAAGCAACACGGACTCTCGGTGGATGATATCGGGGTGTGGGAGCTGAACGAAGCCTTCGCCTGTCAGGCGATTTACTGCCGCGATCACCTTGGGATCGATCCTGATCGCTACAACCCCAACGGAGGGGGCATCTCGATCGGGCACCCCTATGGCATGACCGGCGCACGGCTTGTCGGCCATGCCCTGCTTGAGGGGCAGCGACGCAAGGAAAAATACGTGGTTGTCACCATGTGTGTCGGGGGTGGAATGGGCGCGGCCGCGCTGTTCGAAACGGCGCTGTGATGGTCGGGCAGGTCAAAAGGCCTGCCGTCGCTTCGGCACCATTGAATGGAGAATAAGAGATGACATCTTCTGAACCCAGCCCTGCTCTCGTTGTGTCCTCCGCCTCGGAACGGGATCCACGGATTTGTGTGATTACACTCAACCGGCCAGAGCGGCGCAATGCCTTCGACAATGAGATGGCCGATGCATTTGCCGATGCGGTGGACGCATTCGAAAACGACAGCCAGTTCAGGGTTGCAATCCTGCGCGGGAACGGCCCCATTTTTTGTTCCGGTATGGACCTTGGCGCCTTCGCCAAAGGGGAACGCCCCGGTCTTGATAGCGCCAATGGCTTTGCGCATTTCGTCAGGCGGCCGCGCCGAAAGCCGATGATTGCGGCGGTGCAGGGTGGCGCTCATGCCGGGGGCTTCGAAATCGTTTTGGCTTGCGATCTTGCCGTTGCCGAGGCGAGCGCGAAATTCTCACTGCCCGAAGTCAAGCGCGGCATCATCGCGGCAGGTGGCGGCGCCGTGCGTTTGCCTCAGCGAATTCCGGCGGTGATTGCACGGGAAATGCTGTTTACCGGAAACGCCATCGAAGCAGAGCGCGCCTATGAGCTTGGACTGCTGAACGCGGTCGCCGATGCCGGCAAACTGGAGGACGCCGCGTACAATCTTGCCGCGCAGATCGTCGGCAATGCTCCACTTGCCGTTCTTGCATCGAAACAAGTGGCGGACGATGCGCTGACAGCAGGGGAAGCCGTGGCGTGGCACACCAATCGGCGGGGATGGGACACGGTTCTTGCATCTAACGATGCATTGGAAGGTGCCCTCGCGTTCAAAGAGCGTCGGCTCCCCGACTGGACAGGCAGTTGACGGAAGCGAGGCGATGACACGTGCAATGCGGCCAGCGCCCGGCTTTCTGATCTGTGACGGGTTGGGGCCAATGACCTCGGCCAGCGGCGTAACCAATCACTGGAGATTGCGATCATGACTCAGGATAAACCCAATTCCGGTCAATGGCCTGACGAGGCCAGGCTGGCGCGCTGGATGGAAGACAATATCAAAGGGTTTCAAGGCCCCGTGACATTGTCAAAGTTCGAGGGCGGGCAATCGAACCCGACATTTCGCGTCGATGCGCCGTCTGGCCAATACGTGCTGCGGCGCAAGCCATCGGGGCCGGTTCTGCCAAGCGCCCACGCCGTTGATCGCGAGTTCCGGGTTCTTGAAGCCATGCGTCGCGGTGGCGTGCCCGTTGCAGGCGTTCACGCGCTTTGCCAGGACAACGAAGTCATTGGCAGCGATTTCTACATCATGGATTTCGTCGAGGGCCGGGTCTTTTGGGATCCGCGTTTGCCGGATATGTCGAACGAAACACGTGCCGCGATCTTCTCGTCGATGAACAGCACCATCGCCCAAATTCACAGCCTCGATCCCGAAGCAATCGGACTGGCCGATTTTGGCCGGAAGGAAGACTATCTCAAACGGCAGATCGCCCGTTGGACGCGGCAGTACCAGGCCGCGCGTACAGAGCCCAATCCGGCAATGGAAGGGCTGATGAAATGGCTTCCCGAGCATGTTCCCGAAGAACATCCCGTTCGCGTCGTGCACGGGGATTATCGGCTGGACAACGTCTTGATCCATCCCACCGAATCCCGGATCGTGGCGGTTCTGGATTGGGAACTGTCGACGCTTGGAAACCCGATCGCCGATTTCGCCTATCACATGCTGAGCTGGTATTTCTCGGCAAGCCTGTTTCGTGGAATGGCAGGCGAAGATCTGGCGGCCCTGGGGATCCCGGAACAGCGGGAATATCTGGACCAATATCTTGCCAAAACGGGCCTTGATGCACCCGAGGATTGGGAATTTTACGTGATCCTCAGCATGTTCCGCATTGCCTCGATCTTGCAGGGGATCGCCAAGCGTTCGTTGGACGGGAGTGCCGCGAATGCAGATGCTGCCGAAATCGGCGCCAAGGCCGTTCCGATCTCGGAGCTGGCGTGGAAACTGGTGTGCGCGCGAAAAGATTAGCCAATGCAAGACGGATTTGAGGGGTAGTCACATGAAAGCGGTGGTGTTCGAAGGCCCCGGATTGCCGTTGAAACTGCGTGAACTGGCGGCGCCGTCGCTTGGGACGAACGAGGTGATCGTGAAGGTCGAAGCCTGCGGGATATGCGGATCGGACCTGCATGCGACCGAGCCCGGCCCCTTTCTTCAGGCGCCCGGGGCGGTTCTGGGCCACGAATTCGCTGGCACAATCGTTGCGTCGTCGGATCCGGCTGTGCCCGAGGGCCTAAGGGCCACCGCTGTCCCGGTGAACGTGGGGGGCTGTGACGCCTGCCGCGAGTCGGGCAGCTGCCAGAAGGGGCTTGGAATCCTGTGCCCAAGCCGAAGGATCACCGGCCTGAACCGCGATCTTCCCGGGGCCTATGCGGAATATGTGAAGGTCGATTCCCGCCAGATCGTACCGCTGCCGGACAGGGTGAGCTTTGAAAGCGGCGCCCTCGCCGAACCTTTGGCAGTAGGTCTGCACGCGGTGGATTTGGCAGGTGTCCAGCCCGGCGCACGGGTGCTGGTGATCGGGGCAGGATTCATCGGTCTTTCCGTGGTCTTGTTCGCCAAGCTGCGGGGCGCGGCGTCGGTCGTGGTGTCGGAACGCGCGTCTGCGCGGCGTGAGGCGGCCCGGGCAGCCGGGGCCGACGATATTATAGATCCGCTAGCCGAGGCCGATCTGAAAGCCGCCTTTGTGGCACGGGCGGGCGAAGCGCCCGACGTGATCTTCGAATGCGTTGGCGCACCCGGTGTCATTCAAACCTGCATTGACGCCGCCGCTCCCCGCGCCACGCTGGTCGTCGTGGGCGTTTGCCTGAAGGAAGACGCCATCTGGCCTGCACGCGCCGTGCACAAGGAGTTGAAACTGCAATTCGCCATGGGCTACGCGGCCGCCGACTTCGCTCGGGTGCTGGACTTTCTGGACCGGGGTGAGATTGTGCCCGACAATTTGGTGACGGACAGGGTTTCCTTGTCTGAATTGCCCAACGCCTTTGAAGCTTTGCGCCGGCCCGAAGGCCAGATCAAGGTCATCATCACCCCGTCAAACTAGCGTTGCATCCCACACCGCGACCGGCCGGGCCTTGTAAAATCTTCCCGGCCGTTCCGCTGCAGCAGGTGCAAGTTTCGCCTGGGTTTGGTCAGGTCGTTGTGCTGGCGGATTGCTTCAGCGCGCGGCCCAGCACTCCGGCAAGAATGCGCTCCACGTCGTCGTCCATGCCGCGAAGGTCAGTTTCGCAGCCTGCGGCCGTGACCGCGAACTCGCGAAACAACTGCCAGCCGTAAAGGAAGGCGCTCATGATCGCGGCAAGCTTGCGGGTATCTTCTTCGTCAATTCCCGGTCCTTGAAGGGCCCGCGCAAACGAAGCGACACCGCCCGGCCTTGGTGCAATTTGGAGGGCTTCGCGGCGTTCCAGCATCAGGAAGGCAAGCAATCTGACGAATGAGGGGCGATTCTCCTGAAGTTCGCGCATCAGGTCCGGAACGATGTCGTTCGAGTCCGATACGTTCGACATCAGTTTCGTGAATGCCCGCACATGCCGTT
Organism: Arenibacterium halophilum; assembly: GCF_005938225.1. GTDB lineage: Bacteria > Pseudomonadota > Alphaproteobacteria > Rhodobacterales > Rhodobacteraceae > Arenibacterium > Arenibacterium halophilum. The sequence goes on along the minus strand of NZ_VCPC01000005.1, from coordinate 72,149 downwards.
CCAACACCTGATCAAGCAGCGTTTCCTTCGAGCCGAAGTGGCGATGCACCAGACCGTGGTTCACGTTCGCGCGCTGCGAGATCTCGCGAACAGTCACCGAATTAGGGCCTTTTTCAGCGAATAGTTCGTCTGCGGCGTCCAACAACGCTTCAATCGTGGCCGTTTTACCCGTTGGTTTTTCGTCGCTCATCCCCGAGGCCTCCCATCAAAATATGTCTGCCGCACCGATGTCGACGGTCTGGCGTCAATAGCAGTTTACAAACTGTAGTCAATTGACTATAGCTACCGTGTAGCCAATGGACTACACCAAAGTTGCGCGATAGGCGGCAAGGCTGAAACACAGCCGGAGTGATGCCGGAAAGTGGGGTCGGAACGCCTGACCACTTCGGGTTCAAGCCGCAACGCGTAACCTGGGTGTAGGACGGACCAGGGAGGGTCGACATGGTTAAAACTTTAAGAGTTGGTTTTGTCAGGGCGCTCTGGCATCGCGAGATCGTCGATCAGGCGTGCCTTGGCTACGAGGCGGATATGAATGCCGCCGGGATCCCGCACGAGACCACGTTTTTCGAGGTTCCCGGCGCTTTTGAAATGCCGTTGCTGGCGAAGCAACTTGGCCAGACCGGCGCGTATGATGCGATTGTCGCGGCCGCTTTTGTTGTGGATGGCGGAATCTATCGCCATGACTTCGTGGCGCAGGCTGTCGTGACCGGGTTGATGCAGGCGCAGATGGAGACAGGCGTTCCGACTTTCTCGGTCAGCCTGACTCCACACCATTTCCATGACTGCGAGGAACACAGGGCGTTTTTCCACAGTCATTTCCTGAAAAAGGGCGCAGAGGCCGCAGCGGCCGTGCGTCGCGTTCTGGCTCTTGGCGTTTATGAAAGCGCGGCGACAGAGGCGCCGCGTCTGATGGAAGCCGTGCGTTAGCCGCGCCCTGAATTCGCGGTGGCAAGACCACCGCGTTGCAACTTTGGAAACTGGGTATCCGACAGCTTATGTCCGGTGGCGTAGGTCTGCGCTGCCTTCATCTAAACATCTGATAAACAACAATAAAAAAATAATCGTCAGACGTTTTTGCTTGACAATAATCGCTTCGATGCTTGATCTTCTGCCACACGAGACTGCGGCAATCGGCATCAGGTGGAGCCTGAAAACGAGATGTCGGCGGCTCTGTAGAATTTTGGGAGGAGACACGAAAATGAATAAACTACTTCGGCAAAGCGTATGTGCGTTGGCATTGGCTGTTGCGTCGGGCGTTGGTGCGCAGGCGGAAAGCCTGCGTCTTCTGACAAGCTGGGACATGACCATGCCGGCCAACATTCACATCGTTCAGGATTACGTTAAGCGCGTTCAGGAACAAAGCGAGGGCGAGATCGAGATCACCGTCGACGGGCCAGAGGTTGTCGCCGCCTTCGAACAGATCGAGCCCGTTCAGGCAGGTGTATTCCAGCTGCTGTTTACGCATCCCGCGTATCATACCAGCGTCAGCTGGGCTGGCTTCGCGCTTGATTCCAGCGTCGATCCGGGCCCGGAAAAGCGCCGTGAAATCGGCCTCTGGGATGCGCTGGACGAAGCGTATAACAAGATCGGGCTCAAGCTGATTGCGCTGCCCGGCAGCGGCAACCAGGGCTATCAGTTCGTGTTGTCCACGCAGCCCTCGGATGGCGAGAACCCGTTCTCGGGTCTGAAAGTACGCGGATCGCCGTCGTACAAGCCGATCATCGAAGCTTTGGGCGGTGCGCTCGTCGTTCTGCCGGGTGGTGAAACCTATGCCGCGATGGATCGCGGTGTGGTGGACGGAGCCGGATGGCCGCTGATCGGTTTTGAATCGACCAAGCTTTCCGAAGTCGCGAAATACTATGTCCGCCCCACCTTCGGCTCCAGCACCTACGTGCTGCTGATGAATCTGGATGCGTGGAACGGACTTGATGCCGATACGCAGAAGACTCTTCTGGACATCGGCGCTGACGTCGAGCGTGACGGCTTTGCCGCATTCGAAAAGCTGAAGACCGAAGAGGTCGAGCGGATGCAGGAAGCCGGGATGGAAGAATACGCGGTCAGCGACGAAGCCGCCCAGCGGATGCAGGAAGCCTTTGTCAAGGAACAGCGCAGCACCGCGTTGGGTGCCGGCGGCGATGAAACCCGCAAGGTCATCGACATCTTCGAGGCAAACGACCTCTAGGGCCGTCCACTCGATCACCAAAATTTCGTTCAGCCAAGTTGGTGGCGGGCAACCTTTGCCCGTTGCCCGGTGCTGGACGTCACCCACCCAGGTACTCAGATTGAGGAGAGAAAAGAATGCGGCACCGCAAGACGCTGAAAACAGGTGTAGAGCTTGATGTTTTCGACAAGGGAAAAGGAGAGGCAGTTCTGTACCTGCACGGCTTCGTCGGCTTCTCCGAGCAGGACGCGTTTGTCGAGCCGGTTACCTCGGGACATCGGCTGATTGCACCAACCCATCCGGGTTACGGTGATGCGCCCGTACCGAAATGGCTCGACTCGACGGCGGATGCTGCGTTCATCTACTGGTCGCTTCTTGATGAACTCGAGATTGACAGCTTCCATCTGGTCGGCAGCGCCCTGGGCGGCTGGATCGCCACCGAGATGGCCACCATGTCACCGGACCGCGTGAAAAGCCTGACCTTGGTGTCACCTGTCGGCGTCAAGCTTGGCGCGCGGGATGCCCTGGATATTCCCGATCTCTACAAACTCTCGAACGAAGATCTCTATCAGGCATTCTTCTCCGACAAGACCGATGCAACATTTGACCCGGATTCCATGTCGGACGAAGAAGTCGTCGCCTTCATTCGCAGCCGCGAAGCCGTCGCCCTCTATGCGTGGGAGCCGTGGATGCACAATCCCAAGCTTCGCCACCGGATCCCCCGGATCGCCGTGGATACGGTTCTGGCCAGGGGCGCGGAAGACAAGATTGTCGCCAAATGGTACGCCGACGGCTTTGCCGAATTGTTCCCGAATGCGACCCGGACGGAAATTGCAGGCGCGGGCCACGATCTTCTGCATGACGCGCCTGACGAGCTTGCCAAGCTCGTGATGCAGCGCCTCGGCAGCCGATAAGCGCACCGGCCCAAATCAGACAAACGACAGGAGAATTTCCGATATGCGTGTATGGCATTTCAGTGAGACTGCGTACCCCTACCTTCCGCCTGCGGAAGATTATGACTCGATCCGCATAACCTTGCCCAACCGTTACTTCGATCCGGTCAAAGGCGCCGAATTGTATAATCGGTATCTGGATGAATGGTTGATTGCCGAGGACGAAGGGCTCGACATCATCGTCAACGAACATCACCAGACGGCAACCTGCATCGACCCGGCCGCGCCGCTCATCCTTTCCGCCCTGGCGCGCCAAAGTACGAAGGCCCGCCTGCTTATACTGGGCAACCCGCTGGCAAACCGAAAGAACCCGGTTCGCGTGGCCGAAGAAATGGCCATGGTGGACGTGCTTTCAGAAGGGCGGCTTGATGTCGGTTTCGTGCGGGGGGTGCCTTACGAAGTGCTTCCGGCCAACAGCAATCCCGCGCGGATGAACGAGCGTATGTGGGAAGCGATCGACCTGATCAACGAGGCGTTCACCCGTCACGACGGCCCGTTCAGCTTTGAAGGCGATTTCTTCCATTTCCGCAACGTGAACATCTGGCCGCGTCCCTATCAACAACCGACCCCGCCGATCTGGGTCAGTTCGACCAGCCCGGGCGGCGCTCGCCAGATCGGCGCACGCGGGTACAGGCTGGCCACCTTCCTGACCGGGTTTGACGGCACACGGAAGGTCTATGATTCCTATCGCGAAGGCTGGCGGGCGGCCGGGTTGGGTGACGATGTTCCGACCGACCGACTGTCCTATTCCGGCATGGTCTATTGCGCCGACACGGAAGAAGAGGCGTACAAGGGTGCAGAAAAGCTCTTGTGGTATGTCACGTCGAACAAGGTCCCCGGCCATCTTGCCAACCCGCCGGGATACGTGCCGACCGCGGCAAACCTGCAGATCATGCGCGGCGCCGAACACCCGTTGAAGGCGTTCCAGCAGAAACCCAGCGTCGAAAATGCCATCGAGAAAGGCATCATGTTCGCCGGGACGCCAGACCAGGTTTATGGCCAGTTCAAGCGGATGTACGACTATGTCGGCGGCTTCGGCAACTTCCTGATGATGGGCCAGGCCGGGTTCCTTGAACACGACGAAACCGTTGCCGGCGTCAAGAAATTCGCGCGCGAGGTCTATCCGCGTCTGCAGGCGGATTTCCCGGGTACCCGCGTGTCCGGGTATTGATGGAGAAGGCGAAAACTATGAAAACCATCATGAAAAAAGCGACCAGCAAGTATGTCATGGTCGACGGTGTGAAGACCCATTACCTGGAAGGAGGAGACGGTCCGCCGCTCGTCCTTCTGCACAGCGGTGAATTCGGAGCCTCGGCCGAGCTGACGTGGGAATACAACATCGACGCGCTGACGGAACATTTCCGGGTTATCGCCCCCGACTGGCTGGGATACGGCAAGACAGACAAGATCTTCGATTTCGGGAATATGCTCTATGCGCGTATTCACCACATCACCCGGTTTCTGGAAACACTGTGCATCGGCAAGGCCCACTTCATGGGCAACTCGATGGGCGCGACCGTCCTTTTGGGCCACGCGGCGGAAGAACATCCCGAATGGAATATGGATCGCATCGTGTCGGTCAGCGGCGGTGGCCATATCCCGGAAAACGATTTCCGACAGATGCTGAACAATTATGACGGCAGCCGCGAGCACATGGCCCTGATCATTCGCAGCGTCTACATGCGGACCGATGTGCACGACGATGACGATTTCATCGACCGCCGGCATCAGTCCTCGCTTGAACCTGGCGCGTGGGAGTGTACGGCCGCGGCGCGCTTCCGGTCGCCCTTTACCCCGCCGCGCGGCTACGGCCGGTCGAAGGGCTATCAGCTCATCAAGCCGAAGACGCTTCTGATTGCCGGTGAAAAGGACAACCTTCGCGAGCCCGGCTATGCCGAGCCGATCCACGCGGAAATCCCGAATTCGGAACTGGTTGTGCTGAAGGGCGCCGGTCATGCCGCGCATGTCGACCAGCCGGACGTGGTGAGCAAGCTGGCGATTGATTTCCTGACCGCACCCGACTGAGTGGCGCCGCCACGAGTGAGCAGCTTGGCTGCAACTGCAGCCCGTGGGCCAGACATGGCCCCGGGCAGACCCGAACGGTTCGGTCACGCCCTACAGAAATCGTGAGCCGACCCAGAGACAAAAAGGTGAGTATCGCCATGACCAATGTAGAGACCTTCCCCGCCAGCGACGTGATCGTCGGCCCCGAGGAAATTCTGGACTGTGCAGCGGCCGGGCAGATGTTCGTGTTGGTCGATGACGAAGATCGGGAAAACGAAGGCGATCTGGTCATTCCAGCTGATGCCGTCGATGCGGCGGCAATCGCCTTCATGGCGCGGCACGGGTGCGGGTTGATATGTCTGGCCGTCGATCCCGATATCGCAGCGCGGCTTGATCTGCGCCCCATGGTTGACGACAACCAATGTGAAAACCAGACGGCGTTCACCGTCTCAATTGATGCGAAACGCGGTACGACGACAGGCATATCGGCTGCCGAGCGGGCGAACACCATCGTCCTTGCCATCGACGACCGGACAGGGCCGCAGGACTTCGTGTCGCCCGGACATATGTTTCCCCTTGTTGCCCGCCCCGGCGGGTTGCTGGATCGCACGGGCCACACCGAAGCAGCCGTTGATGTTGCGCGGCTGGCCGGGCGCAGCCCCGCCGGCGTGATTTGCGAAATCATGAACCCAGATGGCACAATGGCGCGCCTTGACGATCTGATCGCCTTCGCCAGACAGCACCGATTGAAAATCGGTCGGATCTGCGATCTCGTCGCATTTCGGAAAACGTCCGGAAGACAACCCCAGTCCAGCCTTTCAACCGCCCCGCGCATGTACCGCAGCGGACTGGGCTGAAACCGGGTTTCGGCGGTCAAAGGCAAGGAGGAGCGAAGAATGCAACCAGGTGTCTCAGACAGATTTGCGCGTGCCAGTTTCAATTTGGGAGTCGCGGCGGTCACCGCGATCATCCTGTTTTCGATGCTTGATCTGATCAGCCGAACCCTTGGAAAACCCGTGTCATGGGTGCCCGAGGTATCTGTGTATTTCTTCTGCTTCGCGATCTGCTCTTCGATGCCGCATGTGACACGCCAAGGTTCCCAGATCGCGGTGTCCCTGCTTCTCGAGGCGCTCTCGCCCGAAGCGCGGCGGCGCTATGTGCCGTTTGTCGAAGGGCTGTCGTTTCTGGTCTGCATGGTCATCGCCTACCTGTGCGCCGAAATCTGCTGGAAGCAGTTCAAGGCCGGCACAATCACGGTGGCGGATCTCTCGATCCCCAAATGGGTCCTGTCCGCCATGCTGACTTATGCCTTTCTGATGAGCGGCGTGATGCACTTTGTGAACGCCTTCTCGCTGCGCAAGCACTCCACGATGTTCGGGAAAGACTTTACCTGATGGACGCCTCCTTTCTCCCAATTCTCGTGATGTCGGTCGGACTGTTGTTGATGTTCGCCCTGTCGGTGCCAATCTACATCAGCTTCCTGTTCTGCAATCTGATTGCGGTCATGCTGATGATGGGTCCGGCCGGATCGGTACTTTTCGTCAACTCGATCTCTTCAACATCCACGTCCCTTACGCTGGTGCCCTTGCCGGCGTTCATCCTGATGGGAGAGATCCTGTATCGAGGGAACGCCGTGGGACAATTGCTGACCGCGACCGACAAGCTGATCGGAGGGTTTCGCGGGCGGCACTTCGTGCTTGGCATCTCGATTTCAACGATTCTGGCCACGATGTCGGGCTCGGCCATGGGGTCTGCGGCGATGCTGTCACGGTCGGTCTACCCCGAAATGCGTTCGCGCGGGTATGACAAGAAGATGTCGGTCGGGGTTCTGATCGGCGGCGCCTGTCTGGCCCCGATCATTCCGCCGAGTGTGCTGGCCATCCTGATTTCCATTCTGGCGCAGATGTCGGTCAAGGATATGTTCGTCGCGGGGATCATCCCCGGCCTGATGATCTTTGGCATGATCATTGCCTATATCCTGATCCGGGTGGCCCTGCGCCCCGAGATTGCCCCGATCGACACGGACTACCAGCGCCCGACAGGGGGCGAAATCCTTGGGGCCATCGGTAAGCTGCTGCCGTTCACGCTGGTTATCGGCTTCGTCGTCGGATCGATCATTCTGGGCATTGCCACACCCATTGAATCCGCCGTTGCCGGTGTGTTCGGCGCCATGATCGTCGCGCTCATCTTCGGGCGGCTATCCCTGCGGATGATGGTGGAGGCGCTGCAATCGACCACGCTGACGACAACCATGGTGATCGCCATCATGTTCTCGTCCCAGCTGTTCACCCAACTGCTGGGGTTCAGCGGAACAAGCCGCCTGATCAGTTCGGTGGTTGCCGATCTGGATCTGCCGGATCCGATCATGTTGTTGATCATGATGGCCATCCCTTTCGTCCTTTGCATGTTGCTCGACGAAATCGCGGCGATGCTCATCCTGATACCGATCTACCTGACCATCCTGCCGCATATGGAGATCGAGCCGATTGCATTCTGGGTTCTGTTCCTCATCAACATGACGGTTGGCGCGATGACCCCGCCGGTTGGCTACGTGCTGTTCGTGATACGTGGCGTCATCGGCGACATATCCATGCAGACGATCTTCTCGGCTGTCTTGCCGTATGTCCTGATCTTCATTCTGGCCATGACGATCCTGGCGACCTTCCCGCAGCTTCTGACCATGCTGCTTTAACCCCCGCGCCGGAATGCCCCCCGGGGGGCTTCCCGGCCGACCCGCCCATCGCCCCGAACGGGCGATAGAAAAGAAGACCGCGCTTCGCCCTGCGAAACGCAATCATCGCGGCCCGATCTGAACGAAGCCGTCGCCGCGATCGGATCATGAAGGAGCAAGGCCATGCAGCTTGGTATCACCGATCTGGGTGTGTTCGAATTGTCAAACCCGTGGGAGTTCAACCGCCTCGAACTGGTCGTGGATCCTATGGAACCGGAACGTTTCCGGGATCTCGCCGCGCGGTTGGGGGACCTTGAAGGCGACGATCATATCTGGCTGGCGGCCGGCGTTCTCAAATTTCTCAGCCACGAGGCCAGCAACCCCGACTGGAATACCGGCTTCGACGGCATGATCTCGGCGGCTGCGGAGTACGGATGGGTGAAAGGCGGAAAGGTGCGGGCCCATATCGTTCGCGGCGCGCCTCCGGCGCGGGTGTCCAGCGACCAGTTTCGGGATGCCATGCGCCGTCTTGCTGCCAGCGTTTGCGCGGTCACCACCGGAACGATGGACGACCCGGCCGGAATGGTTGCCTCCAGCGTGGTCTCAATCTGCGCAGAACCGCCGGCGCTTGGCGTTTTTGTGCACAAGACCAGTTCGTCGTTGCCACGGCTGGTCCGAGAGGGCCGCTTTGCCGTGAATATCCTGACAAGGCAACACGCCGACCTGCTGCCACAGTTCACCGAGGCACCGCAGGGGATCGCGCGGTTCGAAGGCGCCGGCTGGGAGGCGGGCCCGATGGGCCTTCCGGTGTTGCCCTCAGCGCTTGCAAGCATCGAATGCAAGATCGCGACCACGATCACATTGGGCACGCATCTTCTTTTGGTCGGACGGATCGAAACGTCCCACACACAGGACGATGAACCGATGGTCTACTTCGATGCGAATGTGCTTTGACATGGCGGCGCGACGCCTTTGCGCGGGGCAGGTGGCAGGCCACCGAACCCGGAACATAGCGCGCAGCACGCAATCAGGAATCACCGAATAAGAGTGCGGGCTTGGCAATTGCAAACCGAACCCGACGCGGCCCAAACCAAGCCGCCCCAACGATGGAGAAGCCGAAATGTCGTCCCTTTTTTCTCTGGCCGGACGGGTGGCCGTTATTACCGGGTCGTCGCGGGGGATCGGTTTTGCCATCGCGATGGAGATGGCGCGCGCAGGCGCACAGGTGGTTGTGTCCTCGCGCAATCAGGATGCTTGCGACACAGCCGCCGACAAGATCAACATCGCCACGGGACGCAAGGCTGCCAGCCCCTTCGCGGCAAGTATCTCTGACAAGCAGGCGCTGAACGCGCTGGTCGCGCATGCCGACGAAACATTCGGAAAAGTGGATATCCTTGTCTGCAACGCGGCAAGCAACCCCTACTACGGCCCGCTTGCAGAGATACCGGACGACAGGTTCAGGAAGATCCTCGACAACAACATCATCGCCAACAACTGGCTGATCGGTATGGTGTTGCCGCAAATGCGCGGCCGGAAGGATGGGGCGATCATCATCGTGTCGTCCATCGGTGGATTTGTCGGCTCACCCGTTATCGGCGCTTACAACATCTCGAAGGCCGCCGACATGCAGCTTGCCCGCAACCTTGCCGTTGAATGCGGTGGCGACAATATCCGCGTGAACTGCATCGCGCCGGGTCTGATCAAGACAGAGTTTTCAAAAGCCCTCTGGGACGATCGCGACACCTATGAAACCTACATGCGCAGCACGCCGCTGAAACGGGCTGGCACCCCGGAAGAGATCGCCGGCGCCGCCGTTTTTCTGGCTGGGCCTTCCGGGTCTTTCGTAACCGGGCAAACGCTTGTGGTTGACGGTGGCACGACCATTCAAGGCATCTGACAACATCATGCCGCGGACCGCTCGGTACGCGCGTCTCTGAAATCAAAGAGGAAATAACATGACCGATAGCGCGCCGCGCACAACGCGCCGACTTCTCAGCCGGATTTCTGCCGAAGGCGAACTTCATGCGTGGATAGAACAATGCGATGTTCCGCCACCCGGCCCGGGTGAGATCATCGTGCAGATGCAGGCCAGCCCGATTCATTCGTCGGACATGAACGTGATGTTCGGCCCCGCCGATTTCAGCAAGGCGGTGCAGTCAGGCACCGACGCCGCGCCTGAAATTCGGGCGCCACTCCGGCCCGGAGCGCTGGAAAGTCAGAAGCTTCGGATCGGGCATTTGATCGAGCCCGGAATGGAAGGTGCCGGAACGGTGCTGGACGCGGGCAAGGGCGCGGAGCACCTTATCGGCAAACGCGTGGCCGTCTGGGGCAAAAGCACATATCGCGACATCCAGGTGTTCGATGCATCCGGGTGCATGGAACTGTCGGATGACGTGAGCCTTGAAGATGGCGCTGCCGCCTTCGTGAACCCGCTGACCGCGCTGGGTCTTCTGACCACTGCGAAGGCCGAGGGATACACGGCATTCGTGAATACGGCCGCCGCATCCAACATCGGTCGGATGATGATTCATCTGTGCCGCGAAGACGGGCTTGCGCTGGTCAGCGTCGTGCGGCGGCCCGAACTGGCCGACCAACTGCGCGCCCTGGGCGCCGAACATGTGATCGATACCTCTGCCAGCGACGCCAAAGATCAGCTGGTCAAGGCAATTGATGAAACCGGCGCAAGGGCCTGCTTCGACGCGGTCGGCGGCAAGCTGACGGGGCAGGTGCTTGAAGGCATGGAAACCAGTTGCCGCCGGTCGCTGACGGAATTCAGCAACTATGGAAGCCGGGAACAGCGGCAGTGCTATATCTACGGCGCGCTGGATATGTCGCCGATTGAAATTCCCCGGTCGGCAGGGCTGTTCTGGTCCTGTCGCGGCTGGCTTCTGTTCCCCTATCTTGAAACGCTTGGCGCCGACGAGACCGACAAGCTTCTCGCGCGCGTTCGTGCAGGGCTTGGCACAACCTTCAAGGGCCAGTTCTCGAACAGGATCGGCCTGTCCGATGTGCTGCGTCTGGATACGATCAACACGTTCCTGGCCCGCGGAACCGAGTCAAAGACGCTTATAACAGCATGAAGAGGCTGGAAATGTCGCGAACGTCGAACCCCGAAGATGCACCCGAGAGGATAGAATAGTGCCCCAGAGATTTACCGGGAAAGTTGTCGCCCTGACAGCAGCGGCATCAGGGATCGGGCTGTCGGCCGTACGGAAACTGGCGTCCGAAGGTGCCGTTATTTCCGCCTCCGACCTGTCCATCGACGCGTTGAAAGAGGCGCTCGGTCCGCTCGACCTGTCTGAAGATCGGCTGATGATGCGTCAATGCGATGTCACCGACATGCAGCAGGTTCGCGCCTTCATTGACGATACCGTCGAACGCTTCGGGCAACTGGATATTTTGGTCAACAACGCCGGGCTTGGTGCATTGGCCGATGTGACAGAGCTGGAAGAAGACGCCTGGCACAAGGTGATCGCGGTGACCCTCGACTCGGTGTTCTATGCCTGTCGGGCCGCCATGCCGCATCTTGTCCGCACGCAGGGCGCCGTGGTGAACACCGCTTCGATTTCGGGCCTGTTCGGCGACAACGGGCTGTTCGCCTACAACGCCGCAAAAGGCGGGGTGGTCAACCTGACACGGGCGCTGGCGGTGGATTACGCGCGGGACAATGTGCGCGTGAACGCGGTGTGCCCCGGTTTAACCGCAACGCCCCGGACCGCATGGATGATGGAAGACGCCAAGATCAAGGCCGAGTACGACAGCAGGCTCCCGATGGGGCGGCCGGGCACGCCGGATGAAATGGCCGATGCGATTGCATTTCTGGCCTCGTCAGAGGCGTCCTATATCACAGGCGTCAATCTTCCGGTTGACGGCGGACTGACAGCCGCAACCAATCAGCCGCAATTCCTGCGGATGAGATCGGACTGATCGCAGCCGCGACGCGGTCAACGCCCGCTGACATCGTCCAGGCGCACACACGCAAAACCGGAGCCTTATCAACCACCCTTTGTGCTGTATAACCGTCTTTGAGCGTGCGCCGCGCGCGTTTCGACAACGGCAGGGAGGGACCACAATGCCGAACACTGAGCAATCCCCACGACAGGGCCGTTCGGCCGTGCTCCGCCACAGCCCGGTGGCCCGGCCCTATGCCGAAACCAGGCCGCTGACGATCGAGACGCTGACACTCGACGCGCCCGGACGGGACGAAGTCGTGGTAAAGATCGCCGCGGCGGGGTTGTGCCATTCCGACCTGTCGGTCATCAACGGCGATCGTCCGCGTCCGACACCGATGGCGCTGGGGCATGAGGCGGCAGGCGTGGTTGTCGAATGCGGGCCGGGTGTTACGGGTCTCGAGGTTGGCGATCACGTGATCATGGTGTTTGTGCCTTCCTGCGGGCATTGCGCGCCTTGCGCCGAAGGGCGCGCGGCGCTGTGCGAACCGGGGGCCGTCGCCAATAACGAGGGTGTGCTGCTGGGTGGCGGTATCCGGATGCACGCGGGCGAAGAGCAGGTGTATCATCATGTCGGCGTGTCTGCGTTCGGCGAGTACGCAGTGGTTTCGGCCCGCTCGCTTGTGAAAGTCGACAAGGATCTTCCACTCGACAAAGCCGCCCTTTTCGGCTGCGCGGTGCTGACGGGCATGGGCGCTGTCGTCAACACGGCGCAGGTGCGCCCCGGCCAATCCGTTGCCGTGGTCGGGCTTGGCGGTGTTGGGCTGGCCGCCGTCCTTGGGGCGCTGGCAGCCGGTGCGGCAGATGTGATTGCAGCCGATATCGACCCGTCCAAACTGGAGTTCGCGCAGAAGCTGGGTGCAACAGCCGTGGTGAATTCGGGCGCAAAGGATGCCGTCGATCAGGTGAAGGCGCTGACCAAAGGCGGTGTGCATTCGGCCATCGAGACTGCCGGCGTCGCTCCGGCGTTTGACTTTGCCTACAATGTCACGCGGCGCGGCGGCCAGACCGTGACGGCCAGCCTTGCCAACCCGTCGGTCAATGTTGCGATCCAACAGGTGCGGCTGGTGGGCGAAGAGCGCACCGTGCGCGGCAGCTATCTGGGCGGTGGCGTGCCGTCACGCGATATTCCCCGCTATATCGCGCTGTACCAGCAGGGGCGGCTGCCGGTGGATCGGCTGATGACATCCAGTGGCCCGCTGGACGACATCAACGCCGCCTTCGACATGCTTGCCGAAGGCAAGACAATCCGCCACGTCATCCAGATGGGGTAGACGCCTCTTCGCTTTTCATCGGGTGTAAAACCGGGCGCTATTTCGGGAACAGGTCGTCGATGATGACCGAGATGTGCATGTGCATCGCGTCCGAGGCCTGATCGGCGTTGCGCCGCGCGATGGCATCGACGATCGCTGCGTGATGGGCGCAATATTCGCGGCGCTTGTCGTCGGTAATGACCCGCTGTTTCAGCCGGATCCACGGCGTGCGAGTGCGGATGTCGGCCAGCAGGTTGTTCAGGCTGATCAGCAGCTCGTTCCGTGTGGCCGAGTAGATGCGGCTGTGCAGCTCGCCGTCCCAATGTTCAAAGCTCGCCAGATCGGGGGCGGCCATCGCGGCGTCATGCGCTTCGCGGATGAATTTCAAATCGGCTCCGCTAGCGCTGGACACCACGGCCGCCGCCGCCTGTGGTTCGATGATCAGCCGCACCGCCAGAACATCGGCCGGGCCCGCGCCAGACATGCGTTTCAGGATGCGGATGAATTCGCGTGTGGTTCCGGCGGTCGAGACGATCTTGCGCGGTTTCACGATGGTGGTCATGCCCGCCTCCTATTGGCCGAAGTAGTTGTAACGCCGCGACAGCAGGTGCGTGCGCATTGCCTGTGACGCGGCCTTGCCATCCCAGTTGCAAAGCGCGGTGACGATGTCGGCATGTTCGGTGCCATAGGCCAGCCGCCTGTCTTCGCTGAAAGAGCGGCGGCGGATCTCCATCATCGGGGCCTGAAAGCGGATGATCGACATCAGGTCGAACAGATCAGTCAGGAAGGGGTTGTGCGTGGCAAGGTGGATGCGGCGGTGGAATTCGCTGTCCCAGTATTCGTAACGGTCCAGGTCGGTCGATTCGCTGCACTTGGCATCGGCCTCGATGATCGCCTCCAATTCCGCCTCCGAGGCGTGGCGGGCGGCAACCTCGGCGCTGTGGGGCTCGATAAAGATACGCAGGTTCAGGATGTCGATGGGACTGGCGTCAAGGAAATGGTCCAGGATGTCGGCGAACTGGTTGTCGGGCCGGTCCAGAACCATCGTGCCCTGACCGACGCGGCGTTCGATCAGCCCATCTTCAACCATGCGGGTCAGGATCTTGCGGATCGTGTTGCGCGCCACGCCATATTCGGTGGCCAGCGCACGTTCGGTCGGCATCAGGTCACCCGGCTGCCATTCCCCCGCATCCAGACGGCGGCGCAGATCTTCTGTCAGACTCGTGGTTTTTGCGAGTGCCATATGTTTCCGTCAATATGAACCAATGCAAAATTGGATCACATCAAGGGAACCAATTCACACGATTTTCTTCGCATTGGATCACATTTGCAAGGTGAAATTTACTTGATTGGCGCGAAATGCCCTCATAAGCTGATTGCGAGGATAAACCAATGCTGCATTGGTTCATAGGGAGGGTGAGGCGATGAAACTGGCCTCGGTCAGACATGCCGGCGAACGGCGTGTCGGAATCGTATCTGCGGACGGACGTTCGATTTCGCCGGTGGCGCTAACGGCGGAAGAAGCCGCAAAGGGCGTGACCGCACTGATCGGCAAGGATCTGGACGCGCTTGACCTTCTGTCTCCGATCGCTCTTTCCGAGGTTGAGATCGAGGCGCCGGTGCCGCGACCCGACCGCAACATCTTTTGCGTCGGCAAAAACTATCACGCGCACGCGCTGGAGTTTTCGCGCAGCGGGTTCGATTCCTCTGCCGCGCAGGGCGAGCTGCCGGAATTCCCGATCATCTTTTCCAAGGTGCCGGAAACCGTTGTCGCCTCGGGCGCGCCGGTGCTGATCGACCCGGCTGTTTCACCGGCGATCGACTACGAGGCCGAGCTGGCCGTGATCATCGGCAAGGGCGGGCGCGGCATCCGCCCCGAGGACGCGATGACCCACGTCTGGGGCTATACCATTGTCAACGACGTGACCGCGCGTGACCTGCAAGGCCGCTACAGCCAGTGGCTGATCGGCAAGTCGCAGGACACCTTCTGCCCGATGGGCCCGTTTGCCGTAACCGCGGACGAGCTGGACGTGGCCGACACCACCGTCACCACCTGGGTCAACGGCGAGATGCGGCAGAACGCGAACACGCGCGATCTGATCTTTGATGTCCCCACGATCATCTCGACCATTTCCGCCGGGTTGACGCTTATGCCGGGCGACATCATCGCCACCGGAACACCCGAGGGCGTGGGCATCGGGTTCAAGCCGCCGAAATACCTGCGCGCGGGCGATGTGGTGAAGGTGCAAATCTCCGGAATCGGGACGCTGGAAAACCGCTTTGCCGAGGCGCGGGCATGACCACGACGCAAACCGCAGGCATGTGCATCGAACAGCAGGGCGACGGCCCCGCCGTGATCCTGCTGCACGGTCTGGGGGCCACGTCGAATTCGTTCCAGCCGCTGATGACCGCGCTTGGCGGGCGGCGGGTGATCCGGCCCGATCTGCCGGGGGCAGGGCGATCGCCCACGCCGCGCGCGGGGCTGGACCTGCGCGGGCTGGTCGATGCGGTGCTGCGCATGGCGGATGAGTTGGGCGTAGGTGATGCCGATCTGGTGGGCCATTCCTTTGGCTCGCTGATTGCGCAGCATGTGGCGCAGGCACGCCCTGCGCTGGCGCGAACGCTGACGCTGTTCGGGCCGCTGATCGAACCCGCGGACGCGGCGCGCGACAGGCTGCGCGCCCGGGCCGATCTCGCGCGCGATCAAGGGATGGACGTGGTGGGCGAACAGATGGCCGCCGGGGGGCTGGCCTCTGGTGCGGCTGACGCGAACGCCGCCGCCGTCGCCTTCGTGCGCGAAAGCCACATGCGGCAGGACGCCGAAGGCTTTGCCCAGAATTGCGAGGCGCTGGCAGGTGCCCACCGCGCCGATCCAGGCGCGCTGAAGATGCCGGTGCTGATCGTGACCGGAGAGGAAGACGGCGTTGGCCCGCCCTCTGTCGCGCACCAGCTGGCCGATGAGGTTGCGCAGGGCAGGGCGGTGATCCTGCCGGCCTGCGGCCATTGGACACCGATTGAAAAGCCCGCCGACTGCCGGCGGCTGCTGACAGAAAACCTCGGGAGGGGATGACCGCCGGGGCATGAGGATTTGCCAACCGTCGAGGAGGGCGGGCGGCACAAGGGAGGATGACATGGCAGGCTATTCCAACGGCTGGACCGCCGAGGGCGGATCGGTTCTGTTCACCAACGTGCGCATTCTGGATGCGACCGGGGAACAGCCCTATTCAGGCGAGGTGCTGGTCCAGGGCAACCGGATCAAGCAGATCACCCGCGGCTCGGCGCGGTTCTCGCAATCGCATACCTCGGGCGGGGCGACGGTGATCGACGGCATGGGTGCCACGCTGATGCCCGGCATGATCGACGCGCACCTGCATCTTTCGTGGAACAACGCCCCCGGCATCGACCCGATCCAGATGATGGAAGTCGAGGAACACATGCTGGTCACGATGGAGATGGCCAAGCTGGTGATCGACGCCGGGTTCACCGCCGGGCGCGGCGCGGCCTCGGCCAAGCCCCGTCTGGACGTGGTGGCCAAACGCTTCATCAACGAAGGCCGCTATCCCGGGCCGCGCTACCTGGCGGCCGGGCCGGAAATCACCACCGTGGGCGGGCTGGGCGATGCCGCGCCCTCGCATATTCCGCACGAGGGTCTGAACCTTGGCATCGTGGTGTCCGGCCCCGAAGAGGTGCGGCGCGTGGTGCGCACGCTGATCAAATACGGCGTCGACGCGATCAAGCTGAACCTCTCGGGCGAAGAAATCACCGGCATGGGGGCCGAGGAAACTCCGATGTCGGAAGAAGAGGTCGCCATGGCGGCCTCCGAAGCCCGCTGCCGCAACAAGGTGCTGGCGGCGCATGCACGGTCGTCCGGGTCGGTGATGCAGTGCATCCGCCACGGCATCCAGAACATCTATCACGCCTCCTTTGCCGACGAACAGGCGCTCGACGCGCTGGAAGCCGCGCGCGACCATCACATCGTGGCACCGGGGATCGCCTGGCTGATCAATACCGCCCGCCACGCCGAGGAATGGGGGATCAAACCCGGGTCGGAAATTTCGATGCTCTATGAACGCGAGCTCGAGATGTGCATCGACACGATGAAGAAAATGCACCGGCGCGGCATCCGCATCTGCATCGGCGGCGATTACGGGTTCGCGTGGACGCCGCAGGGCACCAACGCCAAGGACATCGAGACCTTTGTGACCACGCTGGGCTTTTCCCCGATGGAGGCGATCCAGGCCGCCACGAAATACGGCGGCCACATCATGAACATGGAAAAGGAACTCGGCATGATCAAGGAAGGCTACCTGGCCGACCTGCTGCTGGTCGACGGCGACCCGCTGGCCGATGTGCGCATCCTGCAAAAGCAGGACAGGCTGCTGGCAATCATGAAAGACGGCAAATTTCACAAGGCACCGCGCAGCAATGACGCGCGCCGCCGCCTGACCGCCTGATCCGCCATGTCGGACGCGTCGCGCAGCCGAACCGATCCACTGGGGCAGGGGCAGGGGATCACCCGCCGTCAGGTCGGCGCGGTCGCGCTGCTGATCGTGGGGGCGGTGTTCCTGTGGATGGTCTTTGCGCAATGGCCCGATTGGCTGGACGCGATCCTGATCTCGAAAAAGGCGTTCCTGTCGGCGATCCTAAACGGGCTGACCCTTGCGGGGCTGTATTTCCTTGTCGCCAGCGGCTTCACGCTGGTGTTCGGGCTGATGCGCAACGTGAACCTTGCGCATGGATCGCTGTACCTGCTGGGCGCCTATGTCGGCTATGAAATCGCCGACCGCACCGGGTACTGGCTGCTGGGTGTCGTCGGCGGGTTCCTTGTTCTGGCGGTGGTCGGGCTGGTGATGCAGATCCTGGTGTTCCGCCGGCTGGAGGGCGACGACCTGCGCCAGACGCTGGTGACCATCGGCATCTCGGTGGTGGCGGCCGACCTGATGCTCGCCGTCTGGGGCGGCACCACCTATCAGTATCTCACCCCCGACTGGCTGAGCGGCGCGGTGCGACTGCCCATTGTCACCGCCGTGCGGTCGAACGGCAGCGAAGTGTTCCTGGCCTATCCCTTCTATCGCCTTGTCGTGCTGGGCGCGGCCATCGTGATCGGCGTGGCGCTGTGGCTGCTGATCAACCGCACGCGCATCGGGTCGATGATCCGCGCGGGGGTGGATGACCGGGCGATGCTCTCGGCCTCGGGCGTGAACGTGCACATGATCTTTGCCGTGGTGTTTGCGCTGGGGGCCGGGCTGGCCGGGCTGGCGGGCGTCATCGGCGGCTCGGTCTTGTCGGTCTCGCCCGGAGAGGACGTGCGATACCTGCTCGCCTCGCTTGTCGTGGTGATCGTGGGCGGCATGGGATCGATCGTGGGGGCCGCCATCGGAGCGCTGATCATCGGCCTGGCGGAACAGATCGGGCTGGTCTACTTCCCGACCTATGGCGTGGTGCTGACATTCGTCATCATGGTCGTGACGCTGGCGATCCGGCCCCAGGGCATCATGGGGAGATCGCTATGAGCGAGTTGAGCGTTCCCCGCGCCGCCAGGGCCCCCGGCTGGTTCGACCGGATCGGCATCGGGCACCTGCTGCTGGGCGCCTTGCTGCTGGTCTATCCGGCGATGGCGAACGATTTCTTCCTGACGCAGATCGGGGGCTATTCGCTGGTGCTGGGCATGATCGCCCTGTCGCTTATGCTGCTGGCGGGCTATGGCGGCATGGTCTCGCTTGCGCAGATCACCGTGGCAGGCGCGGCGGGCTATGTCGTTGCGATCTTTGGCGAAAACAATTCGGGCATATACGGTTTCGGCTGGCCGTGGTGGGTTTATGGGCCGCTGGCGATCCTGATTGCCTCGCTCATGTCGGCGCTGATCGGCTGGGTCGCGGTGCGGACCGAGGGCATCTATACCATCATGATCACGTTGGCCGTTGCGACGGCGTGTTTCTACTTTGCCCAGCAGAACTATGCCCTGTTCAACGGCTTCCCCGGCTATAACGGGCTGCGCGCGCCCGAGGTGTTTGGCGTCTACTGGCGCGACCCGGTGCCGTTCTACTACCTCTGCCTGTTCTGCGCGGTGCTGGCCTATGCGGCCGTGCTGTATGGTGCGCGGTCGACATTCGGCATGACGCTGCAAGCAATCCGCGACAACCCGCGCCGGATGCGGTCGATCGGGTTCGACGTGACCGCGCACAAGGTCTTTGCCTGGTGGCTGGCCGGGCTGATCGCGGGCGCGGCGGGCATCCTGCTGGTGTGGTTCAACGGGCGCATCTCGCCCGGGACCATCGCGGTGGGCCCATCCATCAACATTCTGGTGATCGCGATCATCGGTGGCATGCGCCACCCCATCGGCCCCTTTCTGGGCGCGGTGATCGTGACCCTGATGCAGACCTTCGCAATCGACATCATCGGAGCGGAGCGATTCAACACCCTGATCGGAATGGTGTTCCTGATCATCGTGTTCATTTCGCCCGACGGCATTCTTGGCTTGTGGGAGAGAGTCAAGCCAAAGGCCGGCGGGGAAGACTGGCGGGCGTCTTTCCGGACATCCGTGAAGTAAGGTGAAACCCAGGGAGGAAGACATGACTATTGCAAGAAGGACTTTACTGGCGCTGACCATGGCAACCGGGCTGACCGCGCCCTCGCTTGTTCTGGCGCAATCGGATTCGATCAAGATCGGCCTGCTGGCCACCTTCGAAGGCGCGTTCACCGTGCTGGGCGAAGATGCCGAACGCGGCGCGATGACCGCGCTGGAGGAATTCGGCGGCACCGTCGCGGGCAAGCAGATCGAAATCGTCAAGGGTTCGTCCGATGCTTCGCCCGACAGCGCGGTGCGCGCGGCGCGCAAGCTGGTCGAACAGGACGGTGTGAAAATCCTTGTCGGGCCGCTTTCGGGTGACGAAGGCATCGCCGTGAAGGATTACGCCAAAACGCACCCTGACGTGACCTTCCTGAACGGCAGCTCGGCCGCGCAGGACACCACGCTGCGCGAACCGGCCGACAACTTCTTCCGCTTCTCGACAGATGGTGCCCAATGGATGGCCGGGCTTGGAGATTACGTCTATAACGAAAAAGGCTATCGCACCGTCGCCACCGTGGCCGAGGATTATTCCTTCCCCTACACGCAGGTCTTTGGCTTCATGGCCGAATTCTGCAAGGCGGGCGGCACGGTTCCGTCGAAATCCTGGGTGCCGATCGGCAACAAGGATTATTCGTCGGTCATCGCCGCGATTCCGGACGATGTCGATGCGATCTATGTCGCGCTCGGCGGCGCGGACGCGGTGAACTTCCTGTCGCAATACAGCGATGCGGGCGGGCAGGCGCCCCTGATCGGCGGCTCGATCACCGTGGACCAGACCGTGCTGACGGCCAAGGGCCGGATGCGTGACGTTCTGATCGGCACCCCGGCCGCAGGCCCGACCGCCGACACCAACGATGCCGAGGCGTGGAAGACCTTTACCGCCGAGTACAAGAAGCAGGATGGCGCGTTCCCGTCGCCCTCGCTGTTTGCGCACGCCTATTACATCAACATGAAGGCGGCGATCCTCGCGCTGGAAGAAGTGGGCGGCGATCTGTCGGACGATGGCGCGAAATTCCGCGCGGCGCTGGCCGGTCTGGAATTCGACACGCCCACGGGCAAGGTGTCGCTTGACGACAACCGCAACGCGGTGGCCGACATGTACCTGACCGAGGTGACCGAAGCCGACGACGGCACGCTGGTGAACAAGATGATCCAGGTGACGCCGCAGGTAAACCAGACGCTGGGCATCAAGGCCGACGAGTTCATGGCCTTGGGTGCGGTCAGCCGCGAAAACCCAAGCTGCCCGTAACCGCGCAACCTCTGGACAGGGACCGATCATGGCAACGACTGTCGCGGCATCGCGTTTACAGGGCACCGGCGCAAATGCGCTGGAACTGGACGGTGTGGGCCGCACGTTCGGGGCCCTGACGGCCCTGTCCGGCATAACCATGAGGATCGCGCCCGGCGAACGGCGCGCGGTCCTTGGATCGAACGGCGCGGGCAAGACCACGCTGTTCAACACGATCACCGGGGATTTCAACCCGACCAGCGGCCAAATCCGGTTTTTCGGAGAGGACATCACGACCCTGGCCGCACATGAACGGATCCGGCGCGGGCTGCGCCGGACCTACCAGATTTCGCAGCTGTTCAAGAACCTCACGGTGCGCGATTCCGTGTTCCTTGCCTGTCGTGGTGTGTCGCGTCGGCGGTTTTCGCTGCTGCGCCCGCGTGACACTGACAGCGCGATGGCGCAGGCAGATTCCATCATCCACGCGGTGCATCTGGACGGCGACCGTGACGTGGTGGTGGGTACGCTGTCACACGGGCAGCAGCGCCAGTTGGAAATCGCGCTGTCTCTGGCGGGCGCGCCGCGGTTCATCCTGTTCGACGAACCTGCCGCCGGGCTGTCGCCGACCGAGCGGCGCGACCTGATTGCCATCCTGAACGCGCTGCCCAGGCACATCGGCTACATCATCATCGAACACGATCTGGATGTGGCGCTGCGCGTGTCCGAATACGTTTCGATGATGCACAACGGCACGCTGTTCACCGAAGGCACCCCGGAAGAGATCGAACAGGATCCGCGCGTGCAGGAAATCTATCTTGGGGGCGGTCATGGCTAAGGCAGATCATTCCGCGCCCCGCGCCGCGCTGACCATCGAGAACCTGCACATCTATTACGGCGAGGCGCATGTGGTGCAGGGCGTGTCGCTGACCCTGCCCAAGGGCGTGATGAGCGTGGTAGGTCGCAACGGCATGGGCAAGACGACGCTGTGCAACGCGATCACGGGGTTGAAAGAGGTCCGTTCGGGCTCGATCCGCCTGTTCGGGCGCGAGTTATCGCGGCTGGAGCCGCACCAGATCCATAACGTGGGTGTCGCCTATGTCCCGCAGGGGCGGCGGGTCTGGCCCAGCCTCAGCGTCGACGAACACCTGCGCCTTGCGGCCACCGGAGGCACCGATGCCGCCTGGACGCTGGACCGCGTCTATCAGACCTTCCCGCGCCTGCATGAGCGCCGCAGCAACGGCGGCTCGCAGCTGTCGGGCGGCGAACAGCAGATGCTGGCCATTTCGCGCGCCCTGCTGGCCAACCCACGCCTTCTGGTGATGGACGAACCGACCGAAGGGCTGGCCCCCGTGATCGTCGATCAGGTGGCCGAAATGCTGCTGCAACTGGGCCGCGACGGCGACATGGCGATCCTTGTGATCGAGCAGAACATCGGCGTGGCGACATCCGTCTCCGATACCGTTGCGATCATGGTGAACGGACAGATCAACCGCACGCTCGATGCCTCGGTTCTGGCCGCCGATCGCGATCTGCAACAGCGCCTGCTGGGTGTGGGCCGCCACGCCGAGGATGACGCCGCCCCCGACATGCCCACCCCCGATCAGGCGCAGCAGGCCGCGCGCGACCTGTCGAAGGTGTTTGTGGTGTCGCGCGGGGCAGGAGAGGCATCCGGCCCCTCTGGCAGTATCCAGACCGTGTCGCAGCTGCCCAACCGCTGGAACCTTCCGGCCAGCGCGCTGCACCGGGACATGACGGCACAGGCCAAACCAGAGCCCGAGGCACCGGGGCGCGACATGTTCCGCATCCCCTTTGCCGAACGGGTCGGGCGCACCGTGTATGTGGCGGGCACCTTCGACACCAAATCGGCCGAGTTGCGGTATCTGGCCGACTGCATCCGCAAGCTGGGGCTGCCGCTGCGCACGGTCGATCTGTCAACCTCGCAGAAACCTTCGCGCGCGGATGTGACGGCAACACAGGTCGCAGGCTATCACCCGCAGGGCGGATCGGCGGTGTTCTCGGGCGACCGGGGGCGGTCGGTTCAGGCGATAGGGCAGGCGTTTGCCCGCTTCATGGCCGAACAGCGCGGCATCGGCGGGGTGATCTCGGCGGGCGGATCCGGGGGCACCTCGATCGCAACAGCGGGGATGCGGGCGCTGCCCATCGGCATTCCGAAGGTGATGATCTCCACCGTCGCCTCGGGCGATACGCGGGCCTATGTCGGCGCGTCCGACATCAACATGTTCCACTCGGTCACCGATGTGCAGGGGCTGAACGTGATTTCCGAACGGGTGCTGGCCAACGGTGCCCACGCGATTGCGGGCATGGTCGCCGCGATGCCCACAGGGGCCGAAATGGCCGCCAGCCGCGCCCGCGCGCGTCCCGCGCTTGGGCTGACGATGTTCGGCGTCACCACCCCCTGCGTCCAGGCGGTGCAGAAGGTGATGGAGACGGATTACGACTGCCTCGTGTTCCACGCCACGGGCACCGGCGGGATGGCGATGGAAACGCTGGGGCACTCGGGCCTGCTGGCCGGTTTTCTTGACATCACCACCACAGAAGTGGCCGACATGATCGTCGGCGGGGTCTTCCCCTGCGACCGCGACCGCTTTGGCGCGGCCATCGACACGGGGCTGCCCTGGGTCGGATCCTGCGGCGCGCTTGACATGGTGAACTTTGGCGCGCGCGACAGCGTACCCGACCGGTTCGAGGGGCGTAATTTCGTCTTCCACAACCCCTCGGTCACGCTGATGCGCACGACGGCGAGTGAGTGCCGCGAGATCGGCGAATGGATCGGCCAGCGCATCAACCGGATGGAGGGGCCGGTACGCTTCCTGATCCCGGAAGGCGGCGTCTCGATGCTTGACCGGCCCGGCGCGCAATTCCACGACCCCGCCGCCAATGCCGCGCTTTTTGAGGCGATCGAGGGCACGGTGACCCGGACCGCGCGGCGCCAGATCGTGCGGGTCAACGCAAACATCAACGACCCGGCCTTTTCGGAGGCGCTGGTCAGCGCCTTCACCGCCATCGCCGGACGCGCAAGGAGGACAGCCTGATGCCAGCATTCGAACGGGCGAAACTGGTCGAAAAATTCCAGCAGATGAAACGCGACCGCATCCCCATCGTAGGCGGCGGTGCGGGCACCGGCCTGTCGGCGAAATGTGAAGAAGACGGCGGCATCGACCTGATCGTGATCTACAATTCGGGCCGCTATCGCATGGCCGGGCGCGGCTCGCTGTCCGGGCTGCTGGCCTATGGCAACGCGAATGAGATCGTCGTCGAAATGGCGCGCGAAATTCTGCCCGTGGTCAAACACACGCCGGTTCTGGCAGGCGTCAACGGCACCGATCCGTTCTGCCTGTTCGACCCATTCCTGCGCCAGCTGAAGGACATGGGCTTTGCCGGCATCCAGAATTTTCCGACCGTCGGCCTGATCGACGGCACCTTCCGCGCCAACCTGGAAGAAACCGGCATGTCCTACGGACAGGAAATCGACCTTGTGCGCAAAGCGCGGGACATTGATCTGTTGACCACGCCTTACGTGTTCAACGCCGATGAGGCGGCCGAGATGACGAAGGCGGGCGCCGATATCGTGGTGTGCCACCTTGGGCTAACCACCGGCGGATCCATCGGCGCGGAAACCGCGCTGAAGCTCGAAGATTGTCCCGCACTTGTCGATGCGTGGTCCGAGGCGGCGCTGAAGGTCAACAAGGACGCCATCGTTCTGGTGCACGGCGGCCCGGTCGCCTCGCCCGAGGATGCGGCCTTTGTTCTGAACAACACCGAAAATTGTCACGGATTCTATGGCGCCTCCTCGATGGAGCGGCTGCCGACGGAAATCGCGCTGACGGAACAGACACGGAAATTCAAGGCGGTGACGTTCCAGGGCCGCTAGGCCCGGCGCACTGCACGAGGGGAGGACACAGATGTCAGGCGAAACCTTTGGCCAGCTGTTGATTTGGCTGGTTGTCATCATCATCGCAATCGTGGTGGCCGTTTACATTCTGCGCTGGCTCTACCGGCGCTCGACCAAGGAAATCGCCTTTGTGCGGACCGGGTTCGCGGGCGAAAAGGTGGTGGTGAACGGCGGTGCCTTCGTCATCCCGGTGCTGCATGAAATCACCCCGGTGAACATGAATGTGATCCGGATCGAGGTGCCGCGCCGCGACGGTCAGGCGCTGATCACCCGCAACCGGATGCGCGTGGACATCACCGCCGAATTCTTCGTGCAGGTCGGATCCTCGCGCGAGGCGGTGGCGGCGGCGGCGCAGACACTGGGCAGCCGCACCATGCAGGACGACGGTCTGGTGTCGCTTCTGGAAGGCAAATTCGCCTCGGCCATGCGCACGGTTGCCGCGCGCATGACGCTGGAGGAAATGCACGAGGAACGCGGGCAATATGCCGATGCGGTCAAGGATCTGGCCGCGCAGGCACTGTCGCGCAACGGGCTGGAACTGGACGCGGTGGCGATTTCCGACCTTGACCAGACCGCGCTGGAATTCTTTGACCCCTCGAACGCCTTCGATGCCGAGGGCCTGACCCAGATCACCGATTCCATCGAGGCACGCCGCAAGGTCCGCAACGAGATCGAGCAACGCACGCTGGTGGAGATCCGCACCCAGAACCTCGCTGCGCAGAAACAGGTCTATGACATCGAGCGCGATCAGGAATACGCGCGCCTTGAACAGGAACGCGAGCTGGAAGTGCGCCGCGCAGCGCAGCGTGCCGATCTGGTGCGTGAACGGGCCGCGCGCGAACAGGAAAGCGAACAGGCGCAGCTGTCCTCGCGCGAGGCCATCGAAAAGGCCCGGCTGGCGCAGGAACGCGCCATCACCGACGAGCGCATCAAATCCGAGGAAGAAACCCAGCGCCGCGAAATCGCCCGCCGCCGTGCCATCGACGAGGCCGAGATAAAAAGCCGCGAGCAGACCGAGCGCGAACAGATCAACCTAGAGCTGGAGCTTGAAAAGGTTCGCATTGCGCGCGATCTGGAACGCCGCGAGCGCGAGATCGCCAGCGAGAAGGCGGTGGAAATTCACACGCTGGAACGCCAGATTGCCATCGCCGCCAAAGCCGTCGAAGTGGCCCGCGCCGAGGCCGAGAAACAGCGCAACGAGATCGTGCAGAACCAGCAGACCGAGGCCGAGCGCATCGCGCAGGACCGCGCGATGGACGAGGTGCGCATCGAACGCGAACGCCGGCTGGACGCGTTGCAGATCGCCAAGCGGCAGGCCTTTGAAGAGGCCGAGATCGCGATGTCCGAGGAGATCGAGCGCGCCCGTCTGGCGACCGACCGTGCCGTGGCCGAGGCTCGCATCCTGCTGGAACGCGACGTGGCCACCGCCAAGGTCTCGCGCGACCGGACCGTGGAAATTGCCGAGATCGAGAAGGCCGTGGAACTGGCGCAGAAATCGCAGGAACGCTCGTCGGCTCTGGCCGCCGCAGCTGCCGTGCGTGCCAAGGCCGTGCAGGCCGAGGAACAGGCCCTGACCGCGCGCGAGAAGGAAGTGGCCGAGCGGCGCAGCCTGACCGAGCGCATCGCGACCGAGCGCGAAGTCTCACGCGAGGCGCTGCGCGTCACTGCCCGCGCCGAGGCCGAGATGACCGCGGCGAAAAGCCTGGCAGAGGCGCAGAAGATCACCGCGCTGGCCCGCGCCGAGGCGGAAAAGGTCGCGGCCCTTGCCGCCGCCGACCGCTACAAGGTCGATGCCGAAGGCAGCCGCGCGCTGAACGAAAGCGAAAATGCGCTGTCCGAACACGCGCGTCAGGCCCGGATCCGCGAAAAGCTGCTGGAGCGGCTGGAAGGCATCGTGCGCGAAAGCGTCCGCCCGATGGAAAAGATCGAAGGCATCAAGATTTTGCATGTCGACGGCATGGGCGGCGGCGACGGCGGCCCGCGCAAGAACGTGACCGACGAGGTGATCGATTCCGCGCTGCGCTATCGCGTGCAGGCCCCGATGATCGACAACCTGATGAAGGAAATCGGGATCGAGGGCGGCTCGATGGGGCGCATGACGGACGTGCTGCGCGATGCCAAGGACATGGCGAACCTTGTCGACAAGGCCGAAGGGAAAAAGCCGAACGACACGTCGCGCGATGATGACGACCGTGACCGCTAGGGCAGAGGAACAGCCATGACCCGCGTATATGTGTCCAGCGTCATCCCTGCGCCTGCCGCCAATGTCTGGCGGCGGGTGCGGGACTTCAACGGCTTGCCGGACTGGACGCCCTTCGTCGCCGAAAGCCGGATCGAGCAGAACCAGCCCTCGGACAAGGTGGGCTGCATCCGCAACTTTACCCTGAAAGACGGCGGGCGCATCCGCGAACAGCTGCTGGCGCTGTCGGACTACGACATGAGCTGCACCTATGCGATCCTCGAAAGCCCGATGGGGGTGGAGAATTACGTGGCAAAGCTGACTCTGACTCCCGTCACCGATGGCAACGTGACCTTTGCCCAGTGGCAGGCCGATTTCGATTGCGCGCCGGATCGCGAGGCGGCGCTGGTCGAGCAGATCGGCAAGGGCGTGTTCCAGGCCGCGTTCAGCGCGCTTGGCGCGAGTTTCGGCGGCCGCTGAGCATGGCCCGCGTGCGCGAAAGCGCCATCATCGCCGCGCCGGTCGAAGAGGTCTGGCACTGGCTGCGCGACTTCAACAGCCATGCCGCCTGGCACCCGGCGATTGCCAGCAGCGAGATCGAAGGCGGTGTGCCTGCCGACACGGTGGGCGCGGTGCGGGCCTTTACGCTGACGGATGGCGGGTTCCTGCGCGAACAGCTGCTAGCCCTGGACGACGACGCGCGGGAACTGAGCTATTGCCTGATCGAGGCGCCGCTCCCGCTGCATGGCTATGTCGCCACCATCCGCCTGCTGCCGGTGACCGACGGCGGCCAAACATTCTGGGAGTGGAGCAGCGAATTTTCCCCGCCGCCCGACCGCGCGGCGGAACTGACCGCGCTGGTGGCAAATGACATCTACCGCGCCGGGATGCGCGCGTTGGAACGCCACCTGCGCCGCGACGATCCCGCGCGCATCCGGGTTCAGCGGGCCCCCATGCCTGCGCCAACGCCGATGCCGGTGGCCGTGGCATCCGGGCAAAGCGCCCGCGCGGTAGTCATGACGGCCCATGGCGGGCCCGAGGTTCTTGAAATCCGCGAGATTACTGCCCCCGATCCCGGCCCCGGAGAAGTGCGGATCGCGCAGAGCCATATTGGCGTGAACTTCATCGATATCTATTGCCGCACCGGGTATTTCGATCTGCTCACACCGCCCGGCGTGCCGGGGATGGAGGCGGCGGGCGTGGTCGACAGCATCGGCGCGGGGGTGGCGCATCTGTCGCCGGGGGATCGCGTGGCCTATGCCTGCGCGCCCACGGGGGCCTATGCTTCGTCCCGGACGATGGCGGCCGATCTGGTGGTGCGCATCCCGGATTGGCTGGACAGTGCCCATGCCGCCGCCGGGCTGCTGAAAGGGATCACCGCCGGGTTCCTGCTGCACGATGTTCACCGGCTGCAACGCGGTGAAAACGTGGTCGTCCATGCGGCTGCCGGAGGGGTGGGCACGCTGCTGACGCAATGGGCCGGCGCGCTGGGAGCCGAGGTGATCGCCACAGTCTCTGACGAGGCCAAGGCGCAGGTCGCAAGCGCCAACGGCGCGCGCGCGGTTGCCATCGGGCGCGGGGCAGAGTTTCTTGATACGGTGCAGCGCCTGACCGACGGGCGCGGCGCCGACGTGGTATTCGACGCCATCGGGCGCGACAGCTTTGCCAATTCGATCGCCGCGCTGGCAACGCGCGGGCATCTGGTGTCCTTCGGGCAGGCCTCGGGTGATATCGGCGCGCGCGAGATCGGGCCGCTGTCTTCGAAATCGCTGACGCTGTCGCGCCCGAACTACGGCCACTACATCGCCGACCGCGCGATGATGACGATGCAGGCCGACCGGCTGTTTGCCGCCATCGAGGCGGGCCGTGTCACCATCCCCGATCCGGTTCTGACCCCGTTGGAGCAGGTGGCGCAGGTGCATGACGATCTGGAGCACGGGCGCACCACGGGCGCCATTGTGCTGACGGCCTAGGCCGGGTGGCGCCCCGCGTCGGCAATCTGGAAGCGCGCGGCGACAAAGCCTTTCAGCTCTTCTGCAAGCACGGCCAGCTCTTTCGCCAGGGGGCTGCTGCGCCGCCAGACCATGCCGATGCTGCGTTTCGGTCGTGGCTCGGCCATGCGGGCCAGCGACACCCGCGCGTTCAGCGATTCAAGCGGCACCGCCATTTCCGGGATCAGCGTCACGCCGATCCCCGCGCCCACCATTTGCACCAGCGTCGAGAGTGAACTGCCCTCCATCAGGTCGCGCGGCGGGGCACTTGGCAGCTTGCAAAAGGAAATCGCCTGATCGCGAAAACAATGGCCCTCCTCCAGCAGCAGCAGGCGCATCTCGCGCAGCGCCTCGGGGCGGGGGACGGGTTTGTCGGCATCGTCCTGCGGGCGCACCAGCACGAATTCCTCGTCGAACAGCGCGGTTTCCACCAGCGCCGGTTCCGAAATCGGCAGCGCCAGAATCGCCACGTCCAGCCGCCCGTCGATCAGATCGCGGATCAGGGTCTGTGTCACGGTTTCGCGCGGGCGCACATCCAGATCGGGGAAGGTCTGGGCCATATGGGTGATGAGGCCCGGCAACAGGTAAGGAGCCACCGTGGGAATCAGCCCCAGCCGCAGCGGCCCGGCGAGCGCGCCCTTGGTGCTGCGGGTCAGATCCTCCAACTCGTCCACCGCGCGCAGGATGTCGCGCGCGCGCACCAACAGCGCCTCGCCCAGCCCACTCAGGCGAATATCGCGCGCGTTGCGTTCGATCAGCGAAGCGCCGAACATCGCCTCAAGTTCCTTGATCTGAACGGAAAGAGCGGGCTGCGAGATGGCGCAGGCCTCGGCCGCGCGGCCAAAATGACGGTGCCGGGCCAGCGCCTCGAAATATCGGAGCTGCTTGAAGGTGACGTTTATCATAACCGCAGGTTATCGTGGCGATTAGAAAATGCAAATTCAAATAATTCTAAAGAGGTGTTACGCCTTGGTCATCAACCGGGTGCAACCCTGTCACCGCGACCGTAGGGGAGGACGTGTCGCAGACCACCATGGCCCCCCTGCCGTGCCCGCCCGGAATCCGTATTTCGCGTTTCAGCCAAAGGAGAAGATCAATGGATGGCAATTCTGTTGAGAGCAAACTGAATGACAGCAGCCGCGGCAAATGCCCTGTTCTGCATGGCAGCATGACAGCCACCGGCGCCACGGTGATGGACTGGTGGCCAAGCGCGCTGAACCTTGACATTCTTCACCAGCATGACACCAAGACGAACCCGCTGGGCGCCGATTACAACTATCGCGAGGCAATCAAATCGCTTGATGTCGAGGCGCTGAAAGCCGACCTGCGCACCTGCCTGACCGAAAGCGTCGAATGGTGGCCGGGCGACTGGGGCAGCTACCTTGGGATGATGGCGCGGGTGGCATGGCACGCAGCCGGGTCGTACCGCCTGGCCGACGGGCGCGGTGGTGCGGGCACCGGCAACATCCGCTTCGCCCCGCTGAACAGCTGGCCCGACAACGTGAATACCGACAAGGGCCGCCGCATCCTGTGGCCGGTAAAGAAGAAATACGGCAGCCAAGTCTCCTGGGCCGACCTGATGGTGCTGGCCGGCACCGTGGCCTACGAACTGGCCGGGCTGAAAACCTATGGCTTTGCCTTCGGCCGCGAAGACATCTGGCATCCCGAAAAAGACACCTACTGGGGCGCGGAAAAGGAATGGCTGGCCCCATCCGATACGCGGTACGAGGATGTCTCGAAACCGTCGACCATGGAAAACCCGCTGGCCGCCGTGCAGATGGGTCTGATCTATGTGAACCCCGAGGGCGTGAACGGCACGCCGGATCCGGCCAAGACGGCCGAGCAGATGCGCGAAACGTTCGCCCGCATGGCGATGAACGACGAGGAAACCGTCGCCCTGACGGCGGGCGGCCACACCATCGGCAAATGCCACGGCGCGGCCACGCCCGATACCATCGGCGCGGAACCCGAAGGCGCGGGCGTCGAAGATCAGGGCCTGGGCTGGATGCCGAAACAGGGCCGCGGCATTGGCCGCAACGTGCTGGCCGGTGGCCCCGAAGGCGCCTGGACGACGAACCCGACCAAATGGGACATGGGGTTCTTCGACATGCTGTTCGGCCACGAATGGGAGCTGACGAAATCCCCCGCTGGCGCGCAGCAGTGGAAGCCCGTGTCGATCAAGGAAGAGGACATGCCCGTCGACGTGGAAGACGCCTCGATCCGGGTGATGCCGCTGATGACCGACGCCGACATGGCGCTGAAGGTTGATCCGGCCTATCGCGCGATCTGCGAGAAATTCATCGCCGATCCCGACTATTTCTCGGAGACCTTCGCCAAGGCGTGGTTCAAGCTGACCCACCGCGACATGGGCCCCAAAGCCCGCTGGATCGGCCCCTATGTGCCTAGCGAAGATCTGATCTGGCAGGATCCGATCCCGGCTGGTTCCACGTCTTACGATGTGGAAGCCGTGAAGGCGAAGATCGCCGACTCGGGCCTGTCGCTGGCCGATATGGTATCGACCGCGTGGAACAGCGCCCGCACCTATCGCGGGTCCGACATGCGGGGCGGGGCCAATGGCGCGCGCATTCGTCTGGCGCCGCAGAAAGACTGGGCCGCGAACGAACCCGAGGTTCTGGCGCGCGTCCTGTCGGTGCTGGAGCCGATTGCCGCAGAAACCGGCGCCTCGGTTGCCGATGTGATCGTGCTGGCGGGCAACGTCGGCGTGGAGCAGGCGATCAAGGCGGCCGGCTTCAGCACCCCGGTGCCTTTCACCGCCGGACGCGGCGATGCCACGGCCGAGATGACGGATGCCGACAGCTTTGATCCGATGGAACCGGCGGCCGATGGCTTCCGCAACTTCCAGAAGCAGGACTATGTTGTCAGCCCCGAGGAAATGATGCTGGATCGGGCCCAGCTTCTGGGTCTGACGGCGGCGGAAATGACCGTGCTGATCGGCGGGATGCGGGCCATGGGCGCCAATCACGGCGGATCGGATCACGGTGTGTTCACCGACCGCAAAGGCGCGCTGACCCCGGACTTCTTCGACGTGCTGACCGACATGACCTATTCCTGGGTCCCGGTCGACGGCGGCAGCTATGAAATCCGCGACCGCAAGTCGGGCGCGGTGAAATACACCGCCTCGCGTGTCGATCTGGTATTCGGGTCGAACTCTATCCTGCGCGCCTATGCCGAGGTCTATGCCCAGAACGACAACGCCGAGAAATTCGTGAAGGATTTCGTGGCGGCCTGGACCAAGGTGATGAACGCCGACCGCTTCGACGTGGCCGCGTAAATCGAACAGCCTCCTCGCGGTTCGCCCGCGAGGAGGCATTTCTATCAGGCAGCCGGGCGGGCCTGATTGGCATATTCAAAGCCCAGCGGCAGCCCCGCATCCGCCACATGCCCATAAAGCGTTTCGCCCGGCAGACCGGCCAGCAACACCTCGCGCGCCCCGATCAGACGCTCGATATCGACGCCCGTATCCAGCCCCATCGATTCCAGCATCCAGACCAGATCTTCGGTCACCAGATTGCCCGTAGCACCCGGCGCATAGGGGCACCCACCCAGCCCGGCCTGCGAGGCGTCAAAGGTTGTCACGCCTTGCTCCAGCGCGGCGATGACATTGGCCAGCCCCTGACCGCGCGTGTTGTGGAAATGCGCGCCGCCCACCCGGTCCAGCCCGATCTCGGCGATCAGGCGACGGAACAGGCGGCCCACCTGCGCCGGGTTGCCATAGCCGGTGGTGTCTGACAGGCCGACCGCCTCGGCCCCCATCTCTATCGCCAGCGCCGCCATGCGGATCACGCGATCCTCGGGCACCGGGCCTTCGATGGTGCAGCCAAAGGCGGTGGACAGGCCAATTTCGATGCCCGCTTTCGCGCCCGGCGTATCGTCGGGCAGCCCATCACGCAGCGCTTTGATGTCGGCAATCGCCGCAATCGCCTGTTCGGTGGTGCGGTTGATATTCGCCTTGCTGTGGCTCTCTGACACCGACACGGGCAGCGAAACCTTGTGCACGCCCGCGTCAAACGCGGCGGCCGCGCCTTTCAGGTTGGGGGCCAGCGCCAGAACCGTCAGCCCCGGAATCTCGCGCGCTGCCGCAACAACTTGTGCGCAATCGGCCATCTGCGGCAGCAGCTTGGGGCTGACAAAAGAGCCGACTTCGATCTCGGTCAGACCGGCAGCCGCCAGTGCCTTGATCCAGTTGATCTTTGCCTCGGTCGGCATGGTGCGTTTCAACGCCTGCAACCCGTCGCGCGGGCCGACTTCGCTGATCAGAACGGTTCCTGTGTGTGCTGCCATCTGGCTGTTCCTCCTGCCTTGCGCGCCGCCGGGCTGGCAGCGCCGAGTCATCCTGTGCTTGACACTTTGCCTGCATTCCGCTCAAATGTCTATTGTGGAGAACATAAGTCTGCTAGACAGACTTTTTAATCGGGAGGAGCTTATGCTCACATTCAAAAACGCGGCTGCCGCCGTATTCCTTGCCGCGTCCGCGATTGCCGCGCCCGCGGTGGCCCAGACCCAGCTGAACATGGCAACGGTGTCGCAAACTTCGGACGACTATCAATTCGCCATCGCGCTTTCGAACATCCTGGCGAAAGACGGCCAGTACCAGCTGACACCCGATGGCGGGTCGGGCACCGTGAAGGGCCTGCGCTCGGTCGCGATGGGGCGGATGCAGCTGACGCCGATCGGCTCGCCGCACTATGCCGATGCCGTCGCGGGGCAGGGCAGCTTCAAGGAAGATCCGGAACGGCTGATCAACGCCTACAAGGACCTGCGCGCGCTGTTCGCGATCCCGACCGGCATGGCGCAATACGTCACGCTCGCGAATTCGGGGATCGAGACCCTGGGCGATCTGGAAGGCAAGCGCGTTGGCATCGGGCGTCCGGGCGGTAATGGCGGGCGCGTGTCGCAGGTGCTGTTTTCGACCTATGGCCTGGATGCCGACAGCGACTATTCGCCGGAATACATCGATTACACCGCCGCGCTGGAAGAACTGGGCGACAACAAGCTGGACGCCACGCTGGTCTGGGGCGGCGTGCCGCAGGCAGGCGTGTTCAACCTGTCGCGTCAGGCGCAGGTGCGGTTCATCTCGCCCGAGCCCGAGAAGCTGGCCGATTTCCGCGGCGCCATTTCCAACGGCGATTACTATGTCTTCCGCGAAGTGCCCGCCGAGTTGCTGAAAAAAGCCTATGGCGACGATGTGGTGGCCGATGGCCCGGCCTATTGCTGGACCTTCCCGATGATGATCGTGGTGTCCAAGGACATGGACGAACAGACCGCCTATGACATCACCAAGGCCGTCTGGGACAACGTGGAAGAGATGCGCGCCAGTTCCGACCAGCTGAGCCTGCTGGATCCGAACACCGCAATCGACGCGCTGTCGGCTGAACTGCATCCCGGCTCCGCGAAGTATTTCCGCGAAATCGGACTGCTGAAGTAAGTCCCGGCACCGGAGACACCCGATGACACCCACCGCCGCACGCCCGGGCCCCGAGCGCCTTGGCAAGATCGTCGAGGCGCTCTGCGCCTCGGCCATCACCGCCCTTCTGGTCTATACTACCGCTTTCGGGCGGTTCTCGTCAGACCTGATGAACGCGATGTTCCTGACGCTGACGCTGATCGCCGTGCTGGCCGGGCGCGGCTGGCCCGACCGGGCGCGGGGCGCGCTGATCTTCTGGGGCGATGTGGTGGTGCGGCTGGTGATGATCGGCTTCGCCATCGGGTCGGGTGTCTATTACATGCTGAACTACGGAGAGATCGCCGCCATGCGCGCCGGTCTTCCCAATACCGCCGATCTGATCTGCTATGCCGTGGGCATTATCGCGGTGATCGATGCTGCCCGCCGGGCCGAAGGGCTGCTGTTTCTGGGCGTGATCCTGATCTTCACCGCCTACCTGTTCTTTGGCCACCTGATCCCGGGCCTGCTCAATCACCGCCCGCTCTGGACCGAGGAAATCCTTGAACTCGTCTATTCGCCGCAGGGCATTTATGGCGTGGCCTTTACCTCTGTCATCAACGTGGTGTGGATCTTCATCCTGCTGGGGGTCGCGCTACGGATCACGGGGGCGGGCGAATTCTTCAACTTCATCGCGCTGCACCTGACGCGCGGCTTGCGCTCGGGGCCGGCGCAATGCGCGGTCATCGCCTCGGCGCTGTTCGGTTCGATCAACGGATCAGCTCCGGCCAACGTCGCCTCGACTGGGGTGCTGACCATCCCGATGATGCGGCGCGCAGGCTTTTCCGCGCCCTTCGCAGCGGCGGTCGAAGCGACGGCCAGCTGCGTTGGGCAGTTGCTGCCGCCGGTGATGGGCGTGGGCGCCTTCATCATGGCCGAAGTCACGGGCATTCCCTATACCACCATCATGCTGGTCGCCATTGCGCCCGCGCTGATGTTCATCGGCTCACTCAGCGTGGCCGTGGCGCTGCAGGCCCGCAAGCTGGACCTGACCCTTGGGACCGGCGCCGGGGCCGAGGCCACCGGCTGGACTCCCGAGCGCATGGCCCAGGGCGTCACCCTGTTCGCCACTTTCGCAATGCTGCTGGCGCTGCTGTTTTCCGGCTTTTCCGCGACCTACGCCGGGTTCTTCGCCACGCTGACCACCATGGGGGTTGCCACGCTGTTCCCGCAGTTGCGCCCCGGATTCACGGCGTGGAAGGATCTGGTCGTTTCCGGCGGCAGGGAAGGGCTGGCGCTGGCCGCAATCTGCGCCGCCATCGGAATCGTTCTGGCGGGCGTCACTGCCACCGGCATGGGCGTGAAACTGAACCAGTCGATCATCTCGCTGGGCGGCGACACCTTGTTCTTCGCGCTGCTTCTGGCAGCGGCCTGCGCCATCGTGATCGGCATGGGCCTGCCCACGGCGGCGGCCTATCTGACGGTGGTTTTCATCGCTGGCCCCGCGCTGACCGAGCTGGGGATCGACAAGCTTCAGGCGCATATGTTCATCTTCTACTATGCCGTCCTGTCGGCGATCACACCGCCTGTCGCGCTGGCGCTGTTCGCCGCTGCCGCCATCGCCCAATGTTCGCCACTGGTCGCCGCTGCACAGATGATGCGGCTGGCCTTTGTCGGCTTCATCCTGCCCATCGCGTGGATCTACCACCCCGAGCTGATGTTCGAAGGCGGGGTGCAACCGGCCATCGGCGCCATCGCGGTGTTCTGCGTCGCCATCATCGCCACCACCGCCGCGCTGGCGGGCCACGGGCTGACCCGGCTGACCCTGCCCGAACGCGCCCTGCTGCTGGCAGGCAGCGTCGGCATCGTCTGGCCCGACATGGCCGCCACCGTCACGGGCTGCATCGTCATCCTTCTTGCGCTGGGGTGGCAATTGCTGACCCGGCACCGTCAGAAACAGAATTCGGAGGCCCTTTCATGAAGGACGCACACCCCACCTCGGCCCGGGCTGTCGCGACAGAAGACTTGCCGCTTGCCGGCATTCGGGTTGTCGAATTCTCGCATATGGTGATGGGTCCGGCCTGCGGGCTGGTGCTGGCCGACCTTGGCGCCGAGGTCATCAAGATCGAACCGGCGGGCAAGGGCGACAACACCCGCCGCCTTGGCGGATCGGGCACCGGTTATTTCGCGATGTTCTCGCGCAACAAGAAAAGCATCGCCATCGACATCAAAAGCGATGAGGGCCGCAAGGTTGTCCGCGATCTGGTGAAAACGGCCGATATCTTTACCGAGAACTTCCGCCCCGGTGCGCTTGACAAGATGGGGTTCGGGTATGAGGCACTCAGCCAGATCAATCCGGGGCTGATCTATGTTTCGCTCAAGGGCTTTCTGGCAGGCCCCTACGAAGAACGCACCGCGCTGGACGAGGTCGTGCAGATGATGGCGGGGCTGGCCTATATGACCGGGCTGCCCGGCAAGCCGATGCGCGCGGGGGCCTCGGTGAACGATGTGATGGGCGGCATGTTCGGCGCCATCGGCGCGCTGGCGGCGCTGAACCGTCGCAATGCCACCGGCAAGGGCGAATACGTCACCTCGGGCCTGTTCGAAAACTGCGTGTTCCTTGTCGGTCAGCACATGGCGCAATCGGCGATCACCGAACAACCCCTGCAACCGATGAGCCTGCGCACCCCCGCCTGGGGTGTCTACGACATTTTCGAAACCTCGGACGGCGCACAGTTGTTCCTGTCGGCGGTGACCGACAAGCAATGGCAGGGCCTTTGCAACGCCTTCGGGTGGAACGATCTGGGCCATGATGCGCGGCTCGCCACCAACACCGACCGCGTCGCCGCGCGCGCCACCCTGGTGCCCGAACTTGCACAGCGGCTGAAGGCACATCCCCGCGCCCGTATCGTGGACACCGCCAATGCCGCCGGGCTGCCCTGGGCCGATGTGAACACGCCGGATGCCATGAAGACGGACCCGCATCTGGTCGACTCGGGGGGGTTGGTCGATGTGACGCTGGACGATGGCAAGGAAATGGCGCTTCCGGCCCTGCCCATCGGCTTTGGCAGCGCGCGGTTCGGCTTGCGCGGTGATCTGCCGGCGATCGGGGCCGATGGGGCCGACATTCTGGCCGACATCGGCTATTCCCCCGAACAGGTCGCCGCGATGACGGCCTCTGGCGTGCTGTCGCAATCGGAAAGGAAACGCTGATGTGGATGCTGCCCCCGCCCGAAATCGCGACCGAGGTGTTCACCGAAATGCCCACCGAGCTGCGCCGCACCGGGCGCGACACCGCCTGGGCCGCAGCCAACAAGGGCGCGCCGCTGGACAGCTTCCTGGAAGGCCCGGCCTTTGATGCCGAGGGCAACCTGTGGTGCACCGACATTCCGCATGGCCGCGTGTTTCGGATTGACCCGTCGGGCACCTGGACCCAGGTCGCGGAATATGATGGCGAACCCAACGGGCTGAAATTCGCGCCGGACGGGCACATCTGGCTGGCCGATTATCGCAACGGGATCATGCGGCTGGACCGCGACAGCGGGCAGGTCACGCCGGTTCTGGAACGTCGCCGGGCCGAACGGTTCCGGGGGCCGAACGATCTGATCTTCGCGCGCAACGGCGATCTGTACTTTACCGATCAGGGCCAGACCGGGATGCACGACCCAACCGGCCGGGTCTATCGCCTTGGCGCCGACGGGCAGCTTGACTGCCTGATCAGCAACGGCCCCTCGCCGAACGGGCTGATCCTCGATGCGGAAGAGAAATTTCTTTACGTCGCCATGACCCGCTCGAACGAGGTCTGGCGGATGCCACTGCTGCCGGAAGGCGGCACCACCAAGGTGCAGGTGTTTGCCCGCTTTTTCGGCGGCAATTCCGGCCCCGATGGCATGGCGCTTGACCGCGACGGCAATGTCGCTGTGGCCCATGCCGGTCTTGGCTGCATCTTTCAGGTCGACAAGCTGGGCCAGCCGCGCCGCATCGTGCGATCCTGCCGGGGCCTGACCACCACCAACCTGGCCTATGGCGGCCCGGATATGGACCGGATGTTCATCACCGACAGTTCGACCGGCACGATCCTGTGCGCGCAGATGGATGTCGCGGCCGATCCGCTGCCATTTCGCTAGCGCGTTCTGGTAAATACCGCATCCGCATGGCAAGAGATCGTCATGGGAAAAGACACAGGAAGCGGGATGCAGAAGGTCGAAGCCGTCGAGCGGGCTCTGGATATTCTGGAGGCCTTTGCCGACGGCACTGAAAAGCTGACCCTGAAGGAGCTGACCGAGCGGACGGGCTTTTATCGCTCGACCCTGCTGCGGCTGGCGGCCTCGCTTGAACGCTATGCCTATCTGCACCGCGATGAAGAGGGATATTTCCGGCTGGGCCCGTCGCTGTGGCGGCTTGGTGTGATCTTTCACAACTCCTACCGCCTTGAAACCTATGTCCGCCCGGTTCTCGCCCATCTGACCGAACAGCTTGACGAAACCTCTACCTTTTATGTGCGGCAGGGCAATCACCGCGTCTGCCTGTATCGGCACCACGCCCGGCGGATGCTGCGCCACCATCTGGAAGAAGGCGCCATGCTGCCGCTGGATTCGGGCGCAGGGGGCCATGTGCTCTGTGCTTTCACGGGCGAGCCGGGTGACTTGTACGACCAGGTCCGCGCGCAGGGCTATTACATCTCGCGCGGGGAACGCGACAGGACAT
This sequence comes from Arenibacterium halophilum, assembly GCF_005938225.1. Lineage (GTDB taxonomy): Bacteria > Pseudomonadota > Alphaproteobacteria > Rhodobacterales > Rhodobacteraceae > Arenibacterium > Arenibacterium halophilum. Next base: position 33,167 of record NZ_VCPC01000005.1, on the reverse strand, counting down.
CCTCGGCCATCGCCGCGCCAGTTCTTGGCCCGAAGGGAGAGCTGATCGGCGCGCTCTCGGTCGTTGGCCTGCTGGAACGATTTGACGGCGACGCAGGCCAGGAAGCGCTGCGCGAAATCCGGTTGCAGGCACAGAAACTGTCAGAGCAGCTGGGCTATCGCGCACATCCCGGTCAGGCGGTCGGCTGAACCCGGTCAGCCCGTGGCCCGATAGCCTCGCGCAGCGGCTTTCCTGAATGTCGCCAGCCTGACTTGAAATTCAGCGATAATGACGCTATATTGCGTGAATATCAGTGATAAGGCAACCTCAGCATGATCGCACAGTTTTCGGAATCGGGTCAGTTCGAACCGCGCAAGATCGCGGCCGTGCTCCGCACCTCTGCTGATGAAATCGCCATGACCATCGGGCTGAGCAAGGACGCGTTGCAGCGGCGCACCCGAATTCAGGCCGACAAGACCCAGCGCCGCCTGCGCGAGCTTGTCGAGGTGCTGAACAAGGTCGAGCCGCGATTTGGCTCGGGCCTGATGGCCTATGCCTGGTATCGCTCAGAGCCATTGGCCGGGTTTGACGGGCGCACGGCCATGCAACTGGTTCAGGATGGCAAGGCCCAGCAGGTGCTGGAATACATCGATGCCGTGGACGCGGGCGTGTTTGCCTGATGCCTCTGACGGACGGACGGTATGACGGCGCGCTCTTTCGCGCGCTGAACCCGGTCTATGCGCGCGACCCGTTGTCGGGACGCGGCGCGGAACTCTATGGCGGGCGGTTCAACCGAAAGGGCGTACCGGCGCTTTACACCGCGCTTGATCCGGCAGCGGCCCTGCGCGAGGCGAACCAGGTTGGCAGCCTGCAGCCAACGTTGCTGGTGTCCTACCGGGCCGATCTTGGGCCAATCTTCGACACCCGCGATGCCACTCAGCTTGCCGATTATGCGACAGATGCCGAAACGCTGGCCGATCCGGGTTGGCGCGCGGCGATGCTTGGCGGGCAGCCCGTGCCAACTCAGGATTTATCGCAAAAGCTGATCGCCGAGGGGTTTGCTGGCCTTCTGGTGCGCAGCTTTGCCAAAGGCGCGACGGCAGGCCACCTGAACCTCGTCCTGTGGCGCTGGAGCGGCACGGGGTTGACGTTGGAGGTGACCGACGACGAAAACCGCCTGGGCCGTTTTTAGAACCCTTACGCCGACACGCCGAAGAACCCCGATTGCAGGCAAGTTTCGGTAATGGCGCCCCCCCCGGCGCACGCACCGTATTGCAGACCATCCGGCAGACCCTTCAGAAGATCGGGCAGACGGGGCGCATTCGGCCCTGCGTAGCACGCTTTCGGCTCGCAACAGGCGCGGTTTACTGGGATAATGGCCTGGCGCGGGGACAGTGGCCGGGGCTGGCCGATCTGGCGGGCGAATGTCACGGCACCGCGCGGCTGGTGCACGGGCACGGCGACAAGATGCTCTGCGTTGTTTCCGTGACCTCGCTGAAAGAGCCGCTCAGCAGCTATCCGCTCGGGGGGCCGATAATGCTGGGCCCAGGTGCGATTGCGCGCGCCAAAACGCGGTCGATCATGTCGTCACGCGCGGCTTGTGACATCCCCGCATCAAAGACCTCGGCGGGTAGATCATAGCCACGTTCGCCAAGCAACGCGGGCAAAGGGCGGCCCGTGGTCATGGCCTCGCGACACAGCTGGTGCAACAGATGATGCGCCGCGATCCGTCCATGCCCTTCGGAGAGGGCGAACATCGCGGCTTCTGCGTGGATCAACCCATTGCTGACATCTAGGTTCTGGCGCATCCGGGCGCTGTCCACTTCCAGACCGTCAAGGATTTCGCCCATCAGCTCTGCGGCCCCGAACAGCAGCCGCATCCCCTCGGCGATGGCCCGCGATTCAATATAGCTTTGCCCGATGCCGCGATCTTGCCCCTGCACCATCGCATCCAGCATCTGCCCCGGCAGGACGCGCGCCTGCCGCGCCGCCTCGATCACCGCCTCGCTCATCACCGGGTTGCGTTTCTGCGGCATGGTCGAGGAACTGCCCCGCCCGTCGGCAAAGGGTTCGCGCAACTCGGCCACCTCGGTCGCCATTTGAAAGATGATGTCGTCGGCAATCTTCGCGAGCGCCCCCAGCACAGAGGCGATCTGAAACACCAGGTTTGACAGCCGGTCCCGCGTCACATGCCAGGTGATCTCCGGTTCGCCCAGCCCAAGCTGGCGGGCCAGCCCGGCGCGCGTTCTGATCCCGTCATCGCCCAAGGACGACAGCGTTCCCACCGACCCGCCGAACTGCACAACAGCGACCTCGTCCAGCGCCGCGACAAAACGGTCACCACAGCGCGCAACCTGATCCAGCCAGACCGCCGCCCGATACCCGAAAGAGACCGGCGCGGCATGTTGCAGTTTTGACCGCCCTGCCATGCCGCTGTTGCGATGTTCATCTGCCAGATCGCCCAACCGGGCCCGCACCCGGTTCAGCGCATCTACCAACGGACCGCGCAGCGCTTGGATTTGCAGAACCAGCGCGGTGTCCATCACATCCTGACTGGTGGTGCCAAAATGCAGCCATTGCCCATCGGGCCCCGCCTTGTCGGCCAGCTGGGACACAAGCGGCACGATCGCGTAGCCGACACGCGCCACACCCAGACGCAGCGCGGCGCGGTCGACGGCTTCAAGCTGGCAAAGCGCCACAAGCTTGTCCGCCGACCCCTTCGGGATAATCCCAAGCGCGCCCTGAACCTCGGCCAGGGCACGCTCGAATTTCAGATAGGCCTCGAGCGTGGCCGTTTCGGAAAACGCTTCTGTGGCACGACGATAGCCTGTCGTTCCCGCAATGATCCCGGCGCCGATCGAGTCCATCTTGTTTCAGGTCCTCTCTGTCACTTCCCGACAAGCGCGTCGGGAATTTCGACCCCGATTTCGCGATAGTATTTCGCCGCCCCGGGATGGATCGGGATGAAGGTGTTCTGAGAGATATTCTCTGCCATCGTGTCCTTGGCGGCGGCGTGGGTGGCCTTTAGCGCCTCGTTGTTCTCTAGCACCGCCTTGGTGATCTGATAGGCCAGGTCGTCGGACATCCCCGCGTCGGCCACGACGAAATTCCACATCGCGGCGGTCTGCAGATCTGCATCCACCGACGAATAGGTGCTTGCCGGAATCGTGAAGGGCACCGCGTAGGGGTTGGCCGCCAGGATCTGTTTCTGGATCTCGGCCGACATCCCGAAGATCGTGACATCCTGAGTCGTCTCCAGCTCGGTGATCGAGGGATGCGGAATACCACCCGCCAGCAGGAAGGCATCCAACCGGCCATCGGCAAGCTGTCCCGCCTGATCGCTGCTGCCACCGAATTGCGCGGTGGTGTCGATCCCCATCGATTTTGTCCAGCGCGGCCAATAGGTGCCGCCGGTTCCCGCGCGGGGCCCAAAACCGACCCGCTTGTCGTTCAGGTCGTCCAGCGAGGCAATACCGCTCGACGTCAGCGCGACCATCTGGAAGGGCGTCGGGTACATCGCGAACAGGGCGCGCACCCCGGCATAGGGCTTGCCCGGTGCCAGCTCCAGCTTGCCCTCCATCGCCTCATAAGCCGGACCGGTCGTGACCATGGCCAGATCGGTCTGTCCTGCCTGCAGCAGAACAAGGTTCTGCGCCGGTCCCTGCGTCTGGCGGGTCGACGTGGGCACGTCGATCGTGTCGCTGAGGATCTTGGCGATACCTTCGCCGTAGATCGCGTAAACGCCACCCGGCGATGCCGTCGAGATCGTCATCGAGGCCGGTTTGTCCTGCGCCATCAGCGGCTGCCCCAGGCACAGCATCCCCAGTGCCAATATGGCAATCCCCTTGCGCCGTCCGATATTACTCATGGTTTCCTCCATCATGAATTCAGGTTTGATTTGTTGTTGAATGTGATCCCTGGCCACCGGCTGCGACGGGCCGAGCGCGCCGATTGCGGCGCCAGACGATCAAAGCCGCCCCAAGCCCCAGCCCCACCAGGTCGGTGAGCGACCCGGACCACAGCAGAAGCGCTCCGGCCAACATCGCCAGCCCGCGTTCAGGAAGCGTCAGTACCCCGTACAGGTATCCCTCACCGGCGCAGGCCAGCAGGTAAACCGCCACAAGCGCTGTAAGGAAGACAACGGCCGCGCCACCAAGGCTGCCCAGCAGCAGGATCTGCGGGCTGGTGTAAAACATGTAAGGCAACAGAAACGCGGCGAGGCCAAAGCGCATGGCGCGCACCGAGGTACTCCACGGCTGCCCGCCGGACAGGGCCGAGGCCGCGAAAGAGGCGATTGCCACGGGCGGCGTGATGGCCGAAATCACCGCGCAATAGAAAACGAACATATGCGCGGCCAGCGGCGCGACCCCCATTTTCTGAAGCGCCGGCGCAACCACCGACGCCGCGATGGCATAGGCCGCCGTTGTCGGCATACCCATGCCAAGGATGATGGAAATCGCCATGGCAAGCAGGAAGGCAAGGAACAGGCTGTCACCCGCCACCTGCAACAACACCGCCGAGAACCGCCCGCTGAGGCCGGTCAACCCAAGTACGCCCACGACGATCCCCGCGCAGGCCATGACGGAAATCAGTTGAAGCGATTTGCGCGTGGTATCCGACAGGCCTGTGGCACTTGTCGCAAACAGCGCGCGCACCATGCCCGGAATCGCCGCTGCATTGCCCTTTGCGATTGCAAGGCCAAGGAACGCCACCGCACTGACAAGTGTTGCGATGGCCGCGCTGTCATTGACCGGCAGCCCGACCAGCGGCACCAGGGCAAAGCCCGCAACCGGCACGCCCAGAACAAGGCTCGACAGCCCAAGGTCGCGCACCATCATGACCAGCAGGGTCGACACCAGCCCCCAGGTTCCCGCCGCGATGATCGAATAGCCGCTCAGCAACAGCAGCAGCAAAACGAACAGCGGCAGCAGCAGAAACGCGTCGCCTGCAAGGCTGCGCAGCGAGGGCAAGTCCGATCTTGGTACGCCGATCAGCCCGTTGCGCTGCGCGTGTTTGTCGACGTTCAGAAACACCGCCGCATAGAACAGCAGGCAGGGCAGCGCCGCCGCGAGGATGATCTCGGAATAGGGGATGCCGGTGATCTCGGCCATGATGAAAGCGCCGGCGCCCATCACCGGCGGCACCAGCTGCCCGCCCGAAGACGACGTCGCCTCGATCGCACCCGCATCGTCCCGGCTGTACCCAAGGCGCCGCATCAGCGGAATCGTAAAGGTCCCCGACGCCACCACATTCGCCACCGCAGAGCCCGAGATCGTGCCAAAGAACAGCCCCGAAAACACTGAAACCTTGCCCGGCCCGCCCTTGGCCGCGCCAAACAGGGTCATCGCAAGTTTCATGAAGTAATCCCCGACGCCCGAGGCCTGCAGGAACACCGCGAAAGCGACGAAGATGATGATGTAGCGTGACGAGGCCGCCGTGGTCATGCCAAAGATCGCCTCTTGGCTGTAGAGATACGAAAAGGCGTTCTCGATCTGAAAACCCGCATGGTGCAGCACGCCCGGCAGCCAGGGGCCGGCAAAGATGTAGGACACGAAGATCAGCGAAATCAGCGGCAGCACCAGACCGGAAGTGCGCCGCGCGAATTCCATTACCAGCAGCGTACCCAGCACGCCGCAGATGAAATCGCCGGTCGTCGTGATGACTCCGGTCCGCATCAGCAACTGGTCAAGGTTGATCTGGATATAGACGGTGCAGCCCACCGCCGCCGCAATCAGCAGCCAGTCGCGCAGCGGGACGCCGTCCATCCGCTCGCCCTTGACGCCGCGCAGGGCGACAAAGGCGATCAACGCCCCCATGTTGACATGCACGACCCGGAACATCCATTCATCGATGGCCCAGAAATTCAGGACGGCCAGATGAAACATCGCATACAGCACCGAGGCGACCATGATCAGGCTCATGGCCGGCGGGCTCAATCTGCGGTCATACCCTTCGGCATCGTAGTCCGACGCCTTGTCGATCTCGCCCGCGCGGATCGGCGCGTTGGCAGGATCACCGGCCTGGGTGCTTACCTCCGACATTTTTCCTCCCCTACGCGCATCCTCAAAGCACCCGGCAGACCGTGCTATGGGAAATTTGCATCAACTTGTACGAACAAGTTTGCTTGTGCAGACAAGCTGATCTATTCTGGCATCGAAGTCAATCGCTCGTTTACGATTCCGCGAAGGCGGAGCCCCTGAAAGAAAGCAGCTAAGCATGTCCGCAGTCAGACGTTCGGATACCGTCGCGCAGGAAATCATCGAGGATCTGCATCGCGGAACCTATGCCCGCGGCGATAGCCTGCCCGCCGAAACCGAGCTGTGCCGCCGCTTCGACGTCAGCCGCTCGACGGTGCGCTCGGCCCTGTCACGGCTGCAGGATCTGGGGCTGATCGAACGTCATCAGGGGGCAGCGACCCGTGTAATCGCGACGCAGGTCGCGCCGGTCTATGTCCACTCGATGACCGCCTCGGGGGATCTGCTGAATTTCGCAGGCCCCACGACGCGCCACATCCAAAGCATGACACCGATCGTCGCCGATGAAGATCTGGCCGGGCAGCTTGGTGATCGCCCCGGTCGGCACTGGCTGCATATCGGTCAAACGCGCCATATCGGCGAAGAGCCAATCCCGGCAGTCTGGACGGATGTCTATCTGGCGCGGGAATATTCCGACATCGCGGAAGAGCTGCCGAATTACCCCGGGCTGATCTATACACTGCTGGAAAAGCGGCACGGCATTATCATCAACGAAATCCGGCAATCCATCGTCGCGGCCCCGCTTGCGGCCAAGCACGCGCAGGCCTTGCAGGCCGACGAAGGTGAAGGCGCTCTGAAACTGACGCGCCGCTATGTCGATGTGAACGGAGCCTGCTGGATCATCACGGTCAGCACGCAACGCGCGTCGACCTTCAAATACGATATCACGCTGACCCGGCGCGGGGCCGGGAAGTAACTATCCTGTCAGGCGCGGCGCATCAAATCAGGCCACGGCCGTCGCCGCCATCGTCACTACGTCGCGGGTCAGATCACGCACCCGAAGATCCAGCCCGGTATCCGTCTTGCGGCATTCCACCCGCACGGGGGTGCCGCAGATCAGCGGCGACAGACCGCGATAGCGGAAGGTTGACGGCACATCCCCCAGCACCTCGCAGGCAAGGTGCTGCATCCAAGTCGATTGGATCGGGCCATGCACCACCAGCCCGCCATAGCCTTCGACCTCGGTGGCATAGGCGTGATCATAGTGGATGCGGTGGCCGTTGAAGGTGATTGCCGAATAGCGAAACAACAGCGTCGCATCGGGGGTTGTCTCGCGACCACGCGCATCGGGCCAGGGCTCGGCCTGAGGCGGCTGGGGCGCAGGTTGTGACGGGTCGGGGTCGGGGCGATAAACGATGTCATGCACCTCTGCAACGCGCAGGGATCCCTCCACCAGATAGCGGTGATCCAAAGTCACAAAGCCCAGCCGGCCGCTGCGGCCTTCTTTGAACGCAACGTCTTGCACCGTGGTCTCGCGCGTCACCACATCGCCAACGGATATACCCCCATGCCATGTAATGAACCCTCCGGCCCACATGCGGCGCGGCAGGCCAAGGTCGGGCAGGACAAGACCCAGGCGCGGGTGGGAATCGCGGCCCAGATCACCAGCGGGCAGGACTTCGGGCGCCAATACCCATTGCAGACCGGGCTGCGCGGGGCCGGGGCACAGCATGTGGCCAAGGGTCGCGGCGAATTCAGCCGCCAGACGCGGGGTGAGCGTATCCGTCACGCTGCGGGTCTGGCCGATCCAATCCACTGCCGTCATCCCGGTCTCCTTTTCGCAGGCTCAGAACGAGCGGGGCATGCCAAGCACATGCTCGGCGACATAGCTCAGGATCAGGTTGGTCGAAATCGGCGCAACCTGATAGAGCCGGGTTTCGCGGAACTTGCGTTCAACATCGTATTCCTCGGCAAACCCGAATCCGCCGTGGCTTTGCAGGCAGGCATTCGCGGCTTCCCAGGACGCATCGGCGGCCAGCATCTTGGCCATGTTCGCCTGTGCGCCGCAGTCTTCATGTGCGTCGAAACGGCGGCAGGCCTCGAACCGCATCAGGTTGGCGGCTTCGATGTTCACATAGGACTTGGCGATGGGAAACTGCACGCCCTGATTCTGGCCGATCGCGCGACCAAAGACCACGCGTTCACCCGCATAGGCCGCGGCCTTTTCCACGAACCAATAGCCATCGCCGATACATTCCGCCGCGATCAGCGTGCGTTCGGCGTTCAGGCCGTCAAGAATGTAGCGGAACCCCATGCCTTCTTCGCCAATCAGGCTTTCAGCGGGGATTTCGAGGTTGTCGAAAAACACCTCGTGCGTGGCGTGGCCAACCATGTTGCGGATCGGGCGGATATCCATGCCCTTGCCGATGGCCTGTTTCAGATCGACCAGAAAGATCGACATGCCCAGCGACTTGCGTTTGACCTGATCCAGCGGCGTGGTGCGGGCCAGCAGGATCATCAGGTCGGAATGCTCCAGCCGGCTGATCCAGACTTTCTGGCCGTTCACCAGATAGCGGTCGCCCTGTTTGACGGCAGAGGTCTTGATCTTGGTGGTGTCGGTGCCGGTTGTGGGCTCGGTCACGGCCATGGATTGCAGGCGCAATTCGCCGCTGGCGATGCCGGGCAGATACTGGGCTTTCTGCGCGTCCGATCCGTGCCGCAGAAGCGTGCCCATATTGTACATCTGGCCATGGCAGTGCCCGGCATTTCCGCCGCCGCGGTTGATTTCCTCCATCACGATGGAGGCTTCGGTCAGCCCCAGACCGGCGCCGCCGAATTCCTCGGGGATCATCGCGGCCAGCCAGCCATCGCGCGTCAGCGCGTCGATGAATTCGACCGGGTAGGTTTCGTTGCGGGCATGGATGCGGTGGTAATCAGCCGGGAATTCCGCACACAGCGCGCGCAGGGCTTCGCGAAGGTCGTCATGGGCGGCAGAGGCGCTGGTCGGGATCATGAATGCGTCCTTGTTGAGAGTTTGTGGGGGAGGGGGCTCTGCCCCCGTCCCTGCGGGACTCCCCCGGGATATTTGTCGCCCAAAGAAGGGCGGGGGTTTTTCAAGGGGGCGTGAATTCGGCACGGATGGCTTGGGTGTGTTCGCCAAGAGCGGGCACGGGGCCAAAGGCGGGCAAGGCGCCGTCGACCGTGGCGCCGGGAGACAGAAGCCGGACCGGACCCGAGGGCGTGTCGACCGTGACGTGGCGGGCCTGCGGGTGCGTGGCGAGGTCTGCCATCGTGCTGACGCGCCCATTGGCGATCCCTGCGGCGTGCATTCGCTGGGATAGCGTATCGCGCGGGTAGTGGGCGAAAGCATCGGCAATGATCGTGTCGAGCGCGTCGCGGTGGGCGGCCCGGTTTGCGTTGCTGTCGAAACGGGGATCGGTGGCAAGATCGGCCCGGTCCAGCACCTGTGCGCAGAAGCTGGACCATTCGCGTTCGTTCTGGATCGCCAGCAGCACCAGTTTGCCGTCGGATCCGGCGAAGGCGCCGTAGGGGGCGATGGTGGGGTGGCTCAGCCCGTTGCGCGCCGGTTCCTTGCCGCCATAGACATATTGCAGGTAAGGCACGTTCATCCAGTCGGCCAGCGCGTGAAACAGGCTGACCGCGATATGGCGGCCTTGCCCGGTGATGCCGCGCCCGATCAGCGCCTCGAGTACCGCCTGATGCGCCGTCATCCCGCAGGCAATATCGCAGACCGACACACCCACCCGGGCCGACCCGGCGGCATTTCCGGTGATCGACGACAGCCCGCTTTCGGCCTGCACCAGCAGGTCATAGGCTTTCAGATCAGCATAAGGCCCGTCTTCGCCATAGCCCGAGATCGACACCGTGATGAGGCGTGGATACCTGGTGCGCAACAAGTCAGGCGCATAGCCAAGCCGCTCGATCGCGCCGGGCGCGAGGTTCTGCACGAAGACATCGGCACGGGCGAGGATCGCGTCCAGCACGGCGGTATCTTCGGGCGCGCGCAGATCAAGGCAAAGCGATTCCTTGCCGCGGTTCAGCCACACGAAATAGGCGCTTTCACCATGCACGAGATGGTCGTAGCCGCGCGCAAAATCGCCCTCGGCGCGTTCGATCTTGATCACGCGCGCACCGGCTTCTGCCAATCGGCCGGTCAGATAGGGGGCCGCCACCGCCTGTTCGACAGAGACGACCAGCAGCCCGTCAAGGTCTTTCGGCATCGTGATCTCCTGCATGTTGGTTCGGCTATCAGACCACGACGCGGGCGGCTGGGCAAACGCCGGATTGCGATGGCAGCTTTTGGTGTACCGAATGACACGAATTGGGAAAGGTGCTGCCTACAGCCCGGCGGCCCGTGTCAGGTTGACGCGAAACCGGTCGCGGTGGCGCTGGTAGCGGCGCGTCATTTCAGCCGAGGCGTGACCAAGATGGGTCTGGACATGGCGTTCTTCGGCCTCGGCGGCGCTGGCCAGACCGGCGCGCAGGGAATGCCCCGAAAACAATGCGAGCCTTTCGGCTTCGGGCAGGTCAGGGCGGAGGCCTGCATCCAGCACCGTGCGTTTGATCAGCCGCGCAATGTGGCGATCGTTCAGCCGCCTGTCCAGTGCCCGGGTGCCGTCGCGCGATGAGGCGACGAACAGTGGGCCAAACTCGATCCGGGCGAAATGCAGCCATTGTTCGAGCGCGTGCACGGGGCAGCTGGCCTCGGACCTGCCACGGCCCACGGCAACCTCGCGCCAGCCGGTCTTGGCGTTCAGCGTCAAGAGCGCGCCGGGTTCGGATATCTCAACCCAGCCTCTGCTGTCGGGGGTGTCATCCTTGCCCGCATCCAGCCCGACGATTTCAGATCGGCGCAGGCCCCCGGCGAACCCCAGCAGCAGGATCGCACGATCCCGCAGCCCGCGCAGATCGCGCGGCAGGGTGGCCACCATCGCAAGGATATCTTCGGCAGTAACGGCGGCCTTCTGCACCGGAGGTCGCCCGTGGCGGCGCCGGATTCCGGCCAGCACAGTCGCGATGTGACGGTCGCGGCGATCCAGCGGCTGGCCGCGTTGGGTGAAATTCCAGCCAAGACCCGACAGGCGACGTTCGATGCTGCCAACCGAAAGGGGCCGGGTGCTGCCTTTCGGAGCGGCCAGATCGGCAAGGTACAGGCCGATCAATTCGGGCGATGGGGGCAGGGGCGCCGCGCCTTTCAACCGGCACCAGCGCGTGAAATGGGCCCAGTCGGCGGCATAGGCACGGCGCGTGTTATCGGCAGCGGACGCCTGCGCATAGCACCGTGCGGTATCGGCCAGCCGATCCAGGCCACCAGATCCGGCACGTGCAACGGGCGCGGACAGCGGGTCATCCTGATCTTCTGCACCGGACATATCATGCTCCTTATGCGTCGTGTGGCCTGCGAGGCGCCAAGCGCGCGCAACAGGATCCCGGGCAGTTTGGCGATGGCGCCGACGACTGACGGCGCCTTCGGCATATCCCGCCACAGCCAGCTCTTGATCACTTGAGCCACAACCTATCCGAAGGAGTCACATCGCGCAATTATCGGACACGTCGGCGCACCTGCGCAGAGCCTGAGCTGGCCAATCGGCGCATCGCCTCGACCCCCAGCAGCGGGCCCAGCCCGAACAGCGCCAGCGTCACCGGCCAGCCAAAAGCGGCTGCAACAAAGGGGGCGCCCTGAATGGTGAAGGCCGTCAAAAGAAAGCCAAGCGCGGTTTGAAAGGTCATCAAGCTGCCGGCGCTTTCAGGCGGGGCGGCATCGGCCACCAGCGCGGAAAACTGGGCGCTGTCGGGAATGACGGCGATGCCCCACAGAACCGCCAGCGTCACCGTCAGCCATGCCGGTCCGCCAAAGGACAGTGCCGTGGCAAAGGCAAATCCCGCGCTAAGCCCCATCGCCCCACCGGCCACGCGGGCCTTGCCGATCCGGTCGGCCAGCCCCCCGGCGGGGATGCAGACAAGCCCGCCCAGCCCGATGGCGGCAAACGTCGCGAACCGGGCGGCGCGGGCCGGATCTTCGCTGCCTGCCAGCGTCAGCGAGGCCGTCAGCGCCGCGCCGATCCACGCCCAGAAGGCGTAAAGCTCCCACATGTGGCAAAGATAACCCGCATAGGCCAGCCGGATCGGGCGGTGGCGCCAAGCGAGCCCAAGCGTTTCGGGCGAAAACCGTGGTGCGGCGGCGTGGTGCGGGCCAAGCCGCGTGAACAGAACCAGCACAACCGACCCCGCCGCCAAAAGGCTGGCAAGTATCACGGTCAGGCGCCAATCCGGCCCGCCGATCAGCGCCAGCCCATGCGGCGCGGCAGAGCCGATCGTCAGCGCGCCCACCAGCATCCCCACGATCAGCCCACGCCGCTTTACAGTCCAGCCAACGGCAAGCTTCATGCCCACGGGGTAGACCCCGGCCAACCCGATCCCGGTCAGGGTGCGGAGCGCGATCTGCGCGTTGCCGCCCGGCGGGGTCACAATGAGCAACGCATTGGATCCGGCCGCCAGCAAAGCGCAGAGCGCAAAGACGCGGCGCGGATCGAACCGGTCCGAGGTGCCATGCAGCGCCATCAGCAGGGCGCCGATGACGAACCCAAGCTGGACCGAACTTGACAGAAGCCCGGCCCGCCAGGGGCCAAGCCCGGTGTCGCGGATCAGGTCGGGCAGGATCGCCGCCGAGACAAACCAAAGCGACATCGCCCCGATCTCGGCCACCAGCAAAAGCGTCAGGCTGCGCGCGCCGCCACCGGTCATCAGGAGGTCCTTAGGTTGGCGCGCCCCCGGTCAGCCGTCAAAGACTCCCCGATAGGTTTCGCGCAGATCGCGTTTCAGAATCTTGCCGCTGGCATTCTTCGGCAGCTCAGTCACGATCTCGATATGCTTGGGCGCCTTGAAATGTGCAAGCGCCTCGCGGCAATAGGCGTTCAGACCCTCGACCGTGGGGCTGGTGCCGGCCTTGGCGACCACGACGGCGGTTACCGCCTCGATCCAGGTGGGATGAGGCACGCCGAACACCGCCACTTCGGCCACGTCGGGGTGGTGAAAAATCGCCTCTTCCACCTCGCGGCTGGCCACGTTTTCGCCGCCGGTCTTGATCATGTCCTTCTTGCGGTCGACGACATACAGATACCCCTCTTCGTCGAACCGCCCCAGGTCGCCGCTGTGGAACCAGCCGTTGCGGAAGGCCTCGGCCGTCTTGTCGGGCGCGCCGTAATATTCGGATATCAGATGCGGGCTGCGGTGCACGATCTCGCCGACTTCGCCCACGGGCAGGGGCGTGTCATTGTCGTCCACCACGCGGGTTTCCACGTTGACCGCCGGGCGACCGGCCGACCCCAGCTTGCGCATCTGGTCTTCGGGTTTCAGCACCGTTGCCATCGGGGCCATTTCCGTCTGACCATAGAAGTTGAACAGCCGCATGTTCGGCAGGCGTTTGGCAAGTTCCTCGATCACCGCGGTCGGCATGATCGACGCGCCGTAATAGCCCGCGTTCAGGCTGCCCAGATCGCGGGTGTCGAAATCGGGGTGGCGCAGCAAGGCAATCCAGACGGTCGGCGGGCAGAACAGTTTCGTCACGCCATGCGCCTCGATCGCTTCCAGCATCGCGGCCGGATCGGCCTTGTCATGCAGGATCGAGGGCACGCCAAGGTAAAGATCGGGGCTGAGGAAGCAATCCAGCTGGGCACAGTGGAACAGCGGCAGGCAATGCAGCGAGACCGCGTTTTCGTGCATCTCTCCATCCGCGATGCAGCTGGTGTATTGCGCGAACAGCGCGCCCGAGGTCAGCAACGCGCCCTTGGGGCGGCTTTCCGTCCCGCTGGTGAACATCATCTGGATCGGATCGTCGGCATGCACGTCGCACCAGACCTCGCTGTCGTCGGCATGGTCCAGCAGGTCCGACACCGGGCGCCAGCCCTCGGGGGTTTCGGTGCCCACATGCGGGATCGCGAATTTCGGCAGCGGTTTTCCAGTTTCGGCCATCGCGGCATCGGCGGTGGCGCACAGCGCGTCCTCGACCAGCGCCATGCTGACGCCCGAATGGTCGAAGATGAAGGCCACGTCGCTGGCGTTCAGCATGAAGTTGATCGGGGTGGTCACCGCCCCTAGCCGCGCCAGTGCAAAGCGCAGCACCACGAAGCTGCGGTTGTTGTGCGACAACAACGCAACGCGGTCGCCCTTCTTCACGCCCTCGGCGGCCAGAGCATTGGCGGCGCGGTTCACCGCGCGGTCGAGGCTTGCGAAACTGTCGGTTTCGTCACGAAACACCAGCGCGGTGCGGTCGGGCACCCGCGCTGCGGACCGGCGCAGGATATCGGCCAGTTGCTGGCTGCGGGCGCGGCGGATCAGTTGGTCGGTTTCCATCATGTTCACCTATCGTAAATCAGAGCCGGCCCCGGGCGTGGGGCCGGGCACTATCAGTCCAGAAGATTGGGCAGCCAAAGCACCAGATCGGGGAAGGCACACAGGATCGCGACCAGCACCAGATCCATGATGACAAACCAAACCACGCCCCGGAAAATCGACGAGATTTTCACAAGGTCGCCCACCACGCTCTTGATGACAAAGACGTTCATGCCGATGGGCGGGGTGATCATCCCGATTTCCAGCAGCTTGCACAGCACCACGCCGAACCACAAAAGGCTCCAGCCCGAGGCATCGACCACCGGCAGGATGATCGGCAGCGTCAACAGCATGGCCCCGATGGGTTCAAGGAACATGCCCATCAGCAGGTAGATCACCACGATCCCCACCATGAGCAGAACCGGGTTGGTGGCAATCGACAGGATTCCGTTCGACAGCAGGTCGCCTGCACCCGACAGCGCAAGGAAGCGGGTCAGCAGGCTTGCGCCGATGGCGATCAGCAGCAGCGCCGCCGTGGTCATCAGCGTCTCGCGCGCGGCGGTCAGGAAGCGGGTCAGCGTCATCTGCCCGGTCACGATGGCAACAAGGCAGGCCAGCGAGGCACCCACGGCCCCGGCCTCGGTCGGGGTAAAGACTCCGCCGAACAGACCGCCGAAGATGCCCAGCATGATCAGCAGGATCGGCCAGGTCTCGCGCAGCGCCAGGATCTTCTCGCGCAGCGTAACGCTTTCATCCTTTTCCGGCGCCAGATCGGGGTTCAGCCAGACCCGCACCGAGACCACGATGATATAGCCTGCCGCCGTCATCAGACCGGCGACAACCCCGCCCAGAAACAGCTGCGAGATCGAAATCTGCGCGATCACGCCATACAGGATCAGGATGATCGAAGGCGGGATCATCGCACCGATGGTGCCGGCCACCGCCACCGTGCTGGTGGCCAGTTCGGGGTGATAGCGGTGCTTCATCATCTCGGGGATGGCGATGCGACCCATGGCCGCCGAACAGGCGATGGACGAGCCGGACACCGCGGCAAACCCGGCAGAGCCAAAGATCGACGCAATCGCCAAACCGCCCGGAAACTGCGCCAGCCATATTCGGGCGGCGTTGAACATGCCCCGGGTCAGTTGCGTGTGGTAACTGATGAAGCCCAGGAACAGGAACATCGGGATCGAGCTGAGGATCCAGCTTGAGGTGAATTCATACGGCACGATGCTCATCGCGCCCCAGGCCACGCGCGGGCCCATCAGGACGTACAGCCCCGTAAAGGACACACCGATCAGCGCGATGCCGATGGGCACGCGGACGGCAATCAGGGCAATCAGGGTGGCAAGGCCGGTCAGGCCAATTCCGGCGTCAGTCATTGATGAACGCGGCCTCCGGTGCCTCGGCCAGCCCGCTGCGCGCGCCGGTGATCATGATCAGGATTTGATAGACGGCGACGGCAATCATCAGCGCGGCCCCCAGCGGCACGAACCAATAGCTTTGCCAGACCTCGAACAATTGCGAGCCCTGTTCCTTGGTCGCGACCATCGCGGTTTTCTTGGTGGCTTCGGTGTAGCCGCTGATCATCAGGACGGTCACGACGGCCACAGTCAGAACCGAGGCAAAGATCGACAATATGTTGCGCGGGCGTTCGGGCATCAGATCGGTCAGCACGTCAACCGAGATATGCGCTCGCTGTTCCTCTGCCGCGCCAATCGCAAGGAAGACGACGATGATCATGTAGTAATTCGCCACTACCACGATCGTGCCGGGCAACGGCGCGTTGAACAGGTAGCGGCCTATTACGTCGGCCGTGACATGCAGCATCATCAGCACGACGCAGATCGCCCCCGCGAATGACGCCGCCTTGATCAGGTAGGACAACCCCCTGCCGATCCCAAACATTGCAATCCTCCCTTTATCGCAGGGGCCGGGCGACATGATCTCGCCCGGCCCGCACGTTTTTCCGTTTTGATGTTATTTGCCGTAGGTCGCCACGTCGACCTTGGAGAGAACCTCGTTCCAGTAGACATCGGCCAGCGCTTCGGCGCTGTCGAGATCCTTGGTCAGATCGGTCCATTTCACCATCAGATCCGTCAGTGCCGTCGCGGCAGCCGCACCGGTTTCGATCTGGAACCGTTCCTTGTAGATCTCGCCGATGGCGTCCTTGTCCTTGGCGATGAACTCGCGGTTCATGGCCACCAGCTCTTCCGAGGCCGCACCGTATTCAATGCCTTCGCCCGGCGCGCGTTCCTTACCGGCTGCGGCTTCTTCGGTGTAGACCCAGGCAATGTCGGCGGCCAGTTTGGCGGTTGCTTTCAGCATCGCACTCTTGTTTTCGTCCGACAGGCTGTTCCAGCTGTCGCGGTTCATCGTGTAGGGCACGTTGAACTGCGCACCCGGCAGGCCGACGTAGAGGTATTTCACCACGTCGATGAAGCCGAAGTTCACGAAGTCGGCGGTGTTCGACGCGGTGCAATCCACCACGCCCTGGTTCAGGCCTTCCAGCGTTTCGTTGATCGACATCGAGACCGGAACCGCGCCGACCTGCTCGGCCCAGCGGGCCCAATAGGCACCGGCGGCGCGGATACGCTTGCCTTTCAGATCGTCCACGGTGGCCAGCGGCACGACGCATTGCAGCACATAGGACGTGGTGGACGACGCGCCCAGGTATACTTGGTTCTGCGCCGCGATCTGGTCCATGCAGTCGGGGCAGCTGTTGATCACATATTCCATGATCGCCCCGGAGAAGGCAAAGCTGCTGCGATCGCTCGCGAACTGCTCAAGCTCGACCACTTCCGAGAATTCGGCCAGCATGTTGAAGTGCGAGAACTCGGCCGGGAAATAGGCCATCAGGTTCGCCGTCATATCGGCAATACCGTCACGCACGCCCGCGCTTGCCTCGGCAAACGACAGCAGCGACAGCGGATAAACCTTCACCGTCACGTCGCCGCCGCTGTACTCTTCGACCGCTGCGGCGAAGTCTTCCAGCTTGCCCGTCGGGGCCGAGTTCGGCGGCCAGCCACCTGCAAAGCTGAGCTGGTCGGCATTGGCGGTACCGGCCGCCAGCATCATGGTTGCCCCTGCAAGCAGAGGTTTCAGCTTAAATGTCATGGTCATTCTCCTCCCATTAACCACGTTCTTCCAAACATCCGGCGCGGGTTTGGTCCGCCGCCGGGTGCGGTTCCTAATCCGGGAACACAGCGGCGCGCTTTTCCTTGAACGCGGCCAGCCCCTCGGCAAAATCCGGTGTCTCGCCCGCCTGTTTCTGCAACTGGCGTTCTGTTTTCAGTGCGTCTTCAAAACTGCTGTCCGCTGCGCTCCACGCCGCTTTCCGGATCAGCGCATAGCTGCGGCGCGGCCCCCGGGCGAGCGTCTGGGCCATCTCAAGCGCCAGCGCCTCGACCGCGTCATCCTCGGCCACCCGGGTTATCAGCCCCCAGTCCAGAGCCGTTTCGGCCGGAAGCTTTTCGGCCAGCAGCATCATCTCCATCGCGCGAACACGGCCCACGGCGCGATTCAGCAACCATGTCGCGCCACCATCGGGGATCAGGCCGATCCGGGCGAAAGCCTCAAGAAAATACGCGCTGCGCCCGGCCACGATGATGTCGCAAGCGAGCGCGATCGAGGCGCCAACACCGGCCACCGCACCGCGCACCGCCGAGATCACCGGCACCGGCAGGTCGCGGATCGTCAGCATCAGCGGGTTGTAATCTTCTTCCAGAGTGGCGCCGACATCCACGGCCGCCCCATCGGCAGGCATTGTGGCCTTCAGATTCGCGCCCGTGGAAAACGCCCGCTCGCCCCCAGCCAGCACAATGGCGCGCGCGCCGCTCTCGGCTTCGCTGCGCAGCATGGCACGCAAGTCTTGCGCCATCTGCACGGTCAGCGCGTTCAAAGTGGACGGATCGTTCAGGCGGATGACAGACACCGCGCCGTGACGTTCGATCAGAATACTGTCGCTCATTTGGGTTCCTTTTCGTGCCAGCCCGGTTCGCTCCACCACGGGTAGAATCCCGGCATGTCTGCCGAGACCTTGTCGGGGAAAGCGGGCGGGCGTTTTTCCATGAAACTGGCAACGCCTTCATTGGCGTCGGCCGAAGAACTGCGCGCGGCGATGGCGCGACTGTCGATGCGATGCGCCTGCATCGGGTGATCGGCCCCCGCCATGCGCCACATCATCTGCCGCGTCAGCGCCACCGAGACGGGGGCCGCGTTATCGGCAATCTCGCGTGCGATGGCCCGGGCGGCGGGCAGCAGATCGTCAGGCGCGTGGACCGAACGAACCAGCCCGCCGGCCAGCGCCTCGTCTGCGCCGAACACCTGGCCGGTATAGCTCCACTCCAGCGCCTGCGACATGCCGACAAGACGCGGCAGGAACCAGGACGAGGCCGCCTCGGGAACGATGCCGCGCCGGGCAAAGACGAAACCAAATCGCGCGGCCGTCGACGCCAGCCGGATGTCCATCGGCAGCTGCATCGTCGCGCCGATGCCCACGGCGGGGCCGTTCACCGCCGCGATGATCGGCTTGAGGCAGTTGAACAGCCGCATGGCAAGAATGCCGCCCCAGTCACGGTTCGACTCGGCATCCCAGACGGCCGGGTCCGTGGCCTTCGGGTCGACCTTGGCCTCGGTAAAGGCGTCGTCCATGTCCAGATCGACCCCGGCACAGAACCCGCGCCCGGCACCCGTCACGATCACGGCGCGCACGTCGTCATCGGTATCGGCCATGTCGATTGCGGCAATCAGATCCAACATCATCTGCCGGGTAAAGGCATTCAGCCGGTCGGGCCGGTTCAGCGTGATGGTCAGGATACCGTCCGAAGTATCGGTGGTCAGCGTCTCGAAACTCATGCGCGGGCGCTCCGGCTTTGGGTCTGTGCCATCACTCGTCCTCGCTGGGCAATTCGGCAGGGACACTGTCCTGCAGGTTGGCGTTCTGGATCGCCTTCCAGAAATCGTTGATGTGGCGGCGCATCCATGTGCGCGCCAGATCGGCATCATGGGCGCAGATCGCCTCGACGATATGGGTATGCGCCTCGGCCTGACGGGGCAGGGCGATCTTGGCCAGCGGTGCGACCTGGGCAAAACCGCGGTAAAGCAGCATCGACACCGGCTCTCGCGCCATGGTCAGAACCCGGTTTTTCGTCGCCTCGGCGATGAAGGAATGAAACTGCGTGTCGATCTTGCTGACCAGCAGCATGTCATCGGTGATGGCTGAAAGCCGGGCGTGAATGGCGCGCAGCTCTACCTTTTCGGGATCGGTGATGTTTTGCGCCGCCAGCTCTGCGGCCAACGGTTCGGTCACCATCGAGACCTGCCAGAGATCGCGGAAGGTGACCCCCATCATCATCATGGTGCGCGAGGCCCGGCTGGTTAGCGCATCGGTTCCCGGCAGGCACACTTCCAGACGGCGCGGCGAGGGACGATGCACCAGCCCGTCGTTTTCAAGCTGCCGCAGCCCTTCGCGCACGGTCGAGCGGGTAACGCCGAACATCTCGGCCAGTTCATGCTCGCCAGGCAGCCGTTCGCCCGGCTTGATCGAACCGTCGAAGATTTGTTTCTGAATCTCATCCGCCACCTGCTGATAGGCGAACTTGACCCGTACCGGCCGACCGCGCAGGCTCATACCCAACGCTCGCAGCTAGTTTCGCAGTGGCCACACGGCACAAAAACTGCAAAAGTCACGCCTGATGTGCGGTGTCTCGCGATCACTTGCCACACCCCTCCCTTGCGGCTCACTGCAGCTCCTCCAACTGCAGTTATGTCGGACTGTCAGACACTAAACGACTCGTGTCAACGGGTTTGTGTAATTATGTTGCGCGGCCAAATTCGGGAGTCGCGCGACACTGGACGCGGGTTGTAATCAACGGGATCCGTCCGGGATGGATCCAGTATTCGGGCAAGTTTTTCTGAGGCCGCTGACAGATCTGGACCGGCGCCCGCGGCTAAGGCAGAACATTTGGACACAATGAACCGTGGCCAAGATTAAATTACATAATCTTGCTTATGCGATCAGATTCGAGTCAGCGCGGCCGAACAGCGGCCTGGCGCGCAACGAATGTTGTCTCACCGATACAGCCGCCGTTTCAATCGAAAGTGACAGCTGTGTTATTTCATCGGCGCGCGCGAGGCGTTGTTGTTGGCCTCGATCAACTTGCGCAGCAGTTGCATGAAGGTATCGCGTTCGTCTGGCGATAGCGGCGCGACGAAGTTGTCCTGTGCCGCTTCCATCATCGGGCGAACCTGGCGCACAAAGGCGCGACCGCTTTCGGTGATGCACACCACGCGTGCGCGGCGGTCGGCAACCGAAGGCTCGCGCGTGGCAAGGCCCCGGCGCACGAGGCGTTTGATGACATCGGCGCCGCTGGTGCGGTCGATTCCCACCGCCTTGGACAGCGACAGCTGGTCGAATTCCTCGCCCCCATACAGAACCGAAAGCATCGCATACTGCACCGCCGTCAGATCCAGCCCGTCGCAGGCCTCGGCAAACAGCCCGATGTGTATCTGGTGCAGCCGCCGCACCAGATAGCCGGGCCGCCCCCAGAGATCGTCGTATTTCTGCTGCCCGAAGGGGCTGGTATCTTCTGACCCCTCGGCCTTGATATGTTCGGTCGTCACGCACGTCCCTTCCGGCTTGCCCAAAATACAGGCGCGGCCTCATCTTAACACGTTGAACCGCCTCCGGCGCAAACCGGGACTTGCCCGGCACCGAATACGACGTATACTCCCCATAACGTCGGGGTGCATTTGGACTTTGGTATTTGCAGCCCCAAGAAAACAAGTCAACAACAAGGAGCGGCCCCGATGCAGTCTGGAATAGGCGCGCGCATTCCCCGCAAGGAAGACGCAAGGCATCTGAAGGGAAAGGCGCAGTTCGTCGGCGACATCAAGATCGCCGGAACATGGGAGGCCGCATTTGTGCGCAGCCCGCTGGCGCACGCCCGGATCACCGCGATCCACAAGCCCCAAGGTGCCGAAGCCCGCGTGTTTACCGCCGAGGATATGGTCGACCTTGCCCCGATCCGCTGCGAATCGACTCTGCCCAGCTACAAGGTGTCGGACTACCCGGCGCTGGCGCAGGGCAAGGTGCGCTATGTCGGCGAATGCATCGCCATCTGCATCGCCCCCACCCGCGCCGAGGCCGAGGATCTGGCCGAAGCGGTGCGTGTCGATCTGGAGCCGCTCGCCCCCGTTGTGTCGGTGGAACAGGCGCTGGCCCCGGAGGCCGCGCTGCTGCACGACGACTGGGGCGACAACCTGTTCCTGACGACAAACCACGCGGGCGATCTGACCGAGGCGAAGGCGAAGGCCACTGTTGTCATCGAGCGCGAGTATGAAACCGCGCGGCAGGCCATGAACCCGATGGAGGGCAAGGGCGTTCTGGCGCATTGGGATCACAAGGCCGAGCAGCTGGTCGCCTATACCTCGACGCAGGTGCCGCATCTGATCCGCACCGGCCTGTCGGAATGCCTTGGCCTTGATCAGGCCGAGGTGCGGGTGATCGCGCCTGACGTGGGTGGCGGGTTCGGGTACAAATGCGTGCTGCAACCCGAGGAGCTTTCGCTTGCCTGGGTCGCGCGCCGCGTCGACCGTCCGATCCGCTGGACCGAGGACCGGCGCGAGCATCTGACCGCAGGCGCCAACACGCGCCAGCACAAGTACAAGATCACCGCCTATGCCGATGACACGGGCCGTCTGCTGGGGCTGGATGCCGATATCTGGGTTGATGTCGGAGCCTATTCGGTCTGGCCCTTTACCGCCTGTCTCGAGGCCGCGCAGGCGGGTGGCAACCTGCCCGGTCCCTATGACCTGGGCGCCTATGCCTGCCGGACCTATTCGGTTGCGACCAACAAGCCGGGCTTTACTCCCTATCGCGGCGTGGCACGGCCCGGCGTGTGTTTCGCGATGGAGCTGACGATGGATGCCATCGCCCGCGCCGTGGGGCGCGACCCGCTCGAGGTGCGCTGCCTGAACCTCGTCCAGGGGGCGGCGATGCCCTACACCAACATCACCGGCAAGTTCTATGACAGCGGCGATTACCCCGCCGCCGCCCGCGCCGCCGCCGAAATGATCGATTCCGCCAATTTCCGCGCGCGCCAGAAGGCCGCCGCCGCCGAAGGCCGCCATATCGGGATCGGCTTTTCCACCTTCACCGAACAATCCGCCCACGGGACCAAGGTGTTTGCCGCCTGGGGCCTGCCGCTGGTGCCGGGCTATGAACAGGCGATGGTGAAACTTACCCCTTCGGGCACGGTCGAGGTGCGGTCGGGCAACCACTCATTCGGTCAGGGGTTGGAGACCACCATTGCCCAGGTCGCCTGCGAGTGGCTGAAAACCGATCTGGCACAGGTCAAGGTGACGATGGGCGACACCGGGCTGACACCCTATTCCACGGGGGCCTATGCCTCGCGCGGGATGGTGATGGCGGGCGGTGCCGTATCGAAAGCGGCCGAGGAACTGGCACGACGGCTGAAGATCCACGGCGCGCATCTGCTGCAATGCAAGCCCGACGAGGTCGAGATCAACGATTGCGCGGTGACCAACGGCATCGCCTCGGCCAGCTTTGCCGAGATCGCCTCGGCCTGGTATCTGCACCCTGACCGCCTGCCCGATGACGTGAACACCGCCGGGCTGGAAGTGACCGAGGGCTATAAACCCGACATCGACACCGGCGTGTTCACCTATGCCACCCATGCCGCGATCGTCGAAGTTGACCCGGCCACCGGGCGCACCACGATCCTGGACTATGTGATCTTTGAAGACTGCGGCCGCCGCGTGAACCCGCTGATCCTTGACGGGCAATCCTACGGCGGCGCGGCGCAGGGCATCGGCACCGCGCTGTTCGAGGAAGTGATCTATGACGCTGCCGGGCAACCGCTGACCTCGACTCTGGCCGATTACATCCTGCCCGGGCCTGCGGAATTGCCGCATTTCCGGCTGGGCCATGCGGAAACGCTCTCGCCCTATTCGCGCCACGGCATCAAGGGCGTGGGCGAAGGCGCGGCGATTGCGCCCGCCGGGGCCATCGTCAACGCGATCAACGATGCGCTTTCGGGCTATGGGGTCGAGCTGACGCAAATCCCGGCCACGCCGCACCGGGTTCTGTCCGCCCTGCTGGATGCGCAGGACAAGCAAAAGGTGCCCGCATGAAGCCCGCCCCCTTTACCCACGACCGCCCCGATACCGCCGCTGCCGTTGCCAGCGCGCTGGCGGGCGATGGCGCCAAGATCATCGCCGGGGGCCAGTCGCTGGGGCCAATGATGAACCTGCGACTGGCGCGGCCTGCGCATCTGGTGGGGCTGACCGCCCTGCCCGGCATGACCGAGATCACCGAAACCGGCGGCGCGATCCACGTGGGCGCGGGCGTCACCCATGCCCGGATCGAGGATGGCGACAGCCCCGTTACCCTGCCCCCGATGCTGCGCCATGTGGCACGCGGCATCGCCTATCGCGCGGTGCGCAACAAGGGCACCATCGGCGGCTCGCTCGCCCATGCCGATCCGGCGGCCGATTGGGTCACAACGCTGACCGCGCTGGATGCCACGCTGCATCTGCGCGGGCGCGAAAGCGCGCGGCAGGTGCCGATGCGCGATTTCATGCTGGGCGCCTATCGCACCGCGCTGGCCCCGCAAGAGTTCATCGAGACCGTCACCCTTCGCACCTCCATGCGCGAGGCGCTGTGGGGCTATGACAAGATCTGCCGCAAGGTGGGTGAATTCGCCGATGCCATGGCCGCGCTCGTACTGGTGCCGGGCGAGGGGTACGCCCGGCTGGTGGTCGGCGCGACCGGGGGCCGCCCTTTGCTGCTGCCAGATCTCGCAGCCCAGATTGCCCGCACCGCCCAACATCCGGGCCCCGACGTCCTGCGCGCCGCGCTGGCCGAACACCTGCCCGAGGCCGACCGGGTGAAACTGCACCTGCTGACAACCGCGCTTGACCGCGCCATTGCAAAAGTGATCCCCGCATGACGACGCAAACCGCCCCCCGCCCCATCGCCCTGCGGCTGACGGTGAATGGCGAAGCCTCTGACGTGCTGGTGCCGCCGCGCACGCAGCTGGCCGAAATCCTGCGCGACCGGCTGAACCTGACCGCGACGCATCTGGCCTGCGAACAGGGCGTTTGCGGTGCCTGCACGGTGATGGTGAACGGCAAACCCGTGCGGTCCTGCCTGACCTTTGCCGCCGATTGCGATGGCGCAACGGTGGACACGCTGGAGGGCTGGCAAGGCGATGAACTGATGGACCGGCTGCGCGCCGCCTTCACCCGCAATCACGCGCTGCAATGCGGGTTCTGCACGCCGGGGATGCTGGCCACCGCCCGCGATCTGGCCGAACGCCTGCCCGACGCGGACGAGGCGCGGATTCGCAACGAACTCTCAGGCAACCTCTGCCGTTGCACCGGCTATGTCGGCATCGTCGCGGCGATTTCCGAAGTGATCGCCGAACGCGATGCCGCCGGAATTCCGGCGCGAATGGTCCCCCCGGTAGACACCGCAAAACCCGCCGGTTTCACCCCGTTTGAACCCAAACCCGAAGCGGCCCCCGCCACGCCCGCCGCCGCCACCGGATCGGCCAGCGTGGAAGACGGCTGGACGGTGGTGCGCCGCCAAGTCACGCTGAACCACCCGCCCGCCGCCGTCTGGGACCATTTCAGCGATCTGCGCGCCGTGGCCCGCTGCCTGCCCGGCGCCGAGATTGCCGAGACCGATGGCCACCATTTCTCCGGCGCCGTCGCCGTGCGCTTTGGCCCCATCGCCGCGCGGTTCGAGGGCGAAGGAGACTTCACCGCCGACGATGCCAACCGCGAAGGCCGTGTCACGGGGCGCGGCAAGGATCGTGGCGGGCAATCCAACGTCGAAGGCGCGCTGAGTTTTGCCGTAACCGAGGCCACCCCCGACACCTCTGCAGTCGATGTGTCCTTCCGTTTCCGGATCGAGGGCATGCTGGGCCAGTTCAACCGCCCCGAGCTGGTCAACGGGCTGGTCGATTACATCCTTGGCGAATTCGTCGCCAACTGCGACGCGGTGCTCTCGGGCGGAGAGGTACGCGAGAGCAAAGGCGTCAGCGCATGGGCGGTGATGCTGGCCGTGGTCAAAGGCTGGTTCCGCAAGGACTAAGCCGGCCCGACCGTATGAACCACAATCGCCGCGCAGGTCATGTTGGACCTGCGCGGCGATCTTTCCTTGATGGCCGGGTGTTATCCCGACCCAATCAGACCCTAAACCGGCAAGACCAGCGCGTTCGGCACCAGCAGCGTGTCGTAAACCGCGATCCGCGAGCTCAGCAGCAGGCTGCCGTCCTCCTGACGCTGGAAACGGTCGATCATCCGGCCCGCCTGATGCAGCCGCCCCTCGGGCAGCTCGGCCAGCGTTTCGATCAGGATATAGTTCACCGTGGCGCAGATGGTGCCATCCGGCTCGATCCCGGTGACCTGCGTGTTGGTCATGTAGTGGCGCAGGTAGCGCGGCCCGAACATCGACGTTTTAGCAATCGCCAGCGCCCGGTCCTTCAGCATCGCCTTGTTTTCGCAATAGACCAACCCGACCGGGCGCCCATGGTCGAAATTCTCGCGGCTGGTGATGTTGTAAAACGCGTCTTCGGTAAAGAACTCGGGCCAATCCTCCAGCGCGCCATCGTCCAGCACGGTGCAATAGGCCGCGTTGAACTCCTCGATATCCAGCCGCGCGGCGCGGCGCGCGGCGGCATCGTCAACAACGGGTGCAGCCATCGTGTTCACAGCCCCATCTCCTGCCGCCAGTGTTTGTACATCGCGCGAATGGCCGCTTCCGAGATCAGCGTGGTCGAGGTGCCGGTCGGCACCTTGGGATCAAGCACCACCAGATGTTCGCCCCCGGTGGAATTCAGCATCCCGTCCTGCACGAACTTGATCGCCTCGTTATCCTCGAGCCCCAGGAACCCCGCGGGCCCCATCAGGTTGCCCTGCCGCAGCCGGTGGCGCGTCATTTCCTCGGTGTCATCCTCATAGCCGAACATCGTCCAGATCATGGTGAATTCATTCGGCCCGTTCGGCACGATCTGCCGCACGCCCAGCGTGTTCATCTCGCGCTGCACGATCAGCCCGGGCCAGACCACCTGCATCGTCACCGACCACGGGCTGTCGAATTCGGGGATGAAATCCATCATGCGCGGGTCCGACAGGGTCAGCCCGTCACGATAGGCGCGCATCTCGGCCTTGTTCTCGTCCGACACCGCGGCGCCATCGCTCTTGGCCGAGGCCATGGTGGAATGCCGCCCGGACGGATCCACGATCATCGCCGATTTGTTGCCCGCCACCAGCAAGCCAAAGGTCACAAGGAAGGTGTGCAGCAGCGTGGCGTGATACGGATCTTTCAGGTTTTCCGGGTACAGCTTCCAGTTGCCCATCAGCGTGTGGCGGTAGTGGCCCAGAACTGTCAGCTTCTTGCCGTTGAACACGGCATCGAAGTCGGTCAGCATCTCTTCGCCAAGGTACTCTTCCAGCGGCTCGACCGCATCGCTGAACGACGCAAACACCGCCCCGTTGCGCTGGGTCACGAACAGCTTTTTTACCCCGTGGTTCTCGGGCCGGAAATCCGGGCCCATGCCGCCTTCGCCATTCACGCCGCGCCGGAAGGGCACCCCGGCCAGGTTGCCTTTCAGGTCATAGCTCCACTGGTGATAGGGGCAGACGAATTCCTCGGTATTGCCGCGCAGCTCGCGGCAGAATTCGGCGGCGCGGTGCGAACAACGGTTTTCGAACACGTTGATGCCGCCGTCATGGTCGCGCACCATCACCACCGGGGTCGGCCCAACATAAGAGCGCACGAAATCCCCGGCCTCGGGCACCTCGGCTTCCAGCCCGACGTAATTCCATGTCTTGCCGTGGAAAATCCGCTCGACCTCCCGGTCATAGATTTCCTTGTTGGTGTAGGCCCAGTCGGGCACCCGGTCGAGCCCGGCGGCAGGCCAGGCGAACCGCTTTTCAATCGGAAGCATCTTCATGTCGTCGTCCTCGATCTGAAACAGGTTGGTGTCCGGGTCGGCCAGCGCGGCCCGGTCGACGGGCTGGCCCGCCTCGATCATCTGCCGCGCGGCGCGCAGCGCCTCGGCATCGCCAAAGTCGATACAGGCGGCGACGCGGTTGTCGGCATCCAGGCAGAAGAACACCGGCGCCTCGCCGTCGCGGCGCACGCAGGTCTGATCCGCCGCCGGGGCGCCGACAATCTGCAACGTGCCGCCGAACAGATCCGACCAGAACCAAGGCACATCGGTGCCGATCTGCGGCTTGCCCGCAATCGCCCCGCCCGCGCGCGCGGCGGACAGGTTGGCGTTCTGCCAGCTTTCCATGCGCGCCTCGGCGCCCGTCACGCTGTCGCGCAGCACCGCCACATCGCCCACCGCATAGATCGCCGGATCGCTGGAGCGGTTCAGCCCGTTCACCACGATCCCGCCGGTCGCCGCCGTCTCGAGCCCCGCCGCGCGGGCCAGATCGTCGCGCGGACGCGCGCCGATGCCCACCACGATGCAATCGGCGGCCACGGTGGTTCCGTCCGTCAGGGTCACGCCCTCGGGGCCAACCCGCGCCACACCCGCCCCCAGCCGCAGCGCCACATCGTTCTGCTCGGCCACCCAGGCCAGAAATTCCGCCGGTTCCGGTGGCAGCAGGCGCTGCAACAGCCGGTCCTGCGCTTCGATCACCGTGGCGGATTTCCCAAGCGCCCGCGCGGCCGAGGCCAGTTCAAGCCCGATAAACCCGCCGCCAATCACGACCACGCTCTCGGCCGCGCGCAGCGCCTTGCCCAACGCCTCGGAATCCTTGGCGTCGCGCAGATAGTGCAGCGTAACAGTCTCGGCGCCCGGCAGGTCGATCCGCCGCGCCTCGGCGCCCGTCGCCAACACCAGCATGTCATAGGCCAGCGTCTCGCCATCGCCCAGCACCACCGCCTGCTTGTCCCGGTCGATGGACGCAACCGGCGTCGACAGCCGCAGCTCCAGCTTCAGCGCCTCGGCCTCGCCTGCATCGAACACATGGGCATCGGCCAGCGTGGTCTTGCCCAGCAGCAGGTCTTTCGACAGCGGCGGGCGTTCATAAGGCGGATGCGGTTCATCCCCCAACATCGTGATCGTGCCTGCAAAGCCTTCGGCCCGCGCGCGCCGGGCGGCTTCTGCCCCCGCTTGCCCAGCCCCGACGATGACCAGCCGGCGGAAGTCTGCGGGCGCGGCAAGGGCTGCGGCCCGACCGCCGGCTTCCCCTGCCCCGGCGCGCGGTTGGGTATCGACCCAGACGATCCCCTCGTCGATCTTCACGGCATAGGTCGCGATGTCCTTCGTCACCGGCGTGCCTTGCGCCTTGCCGGTGCGGATGTCGAACAGCCCCTGATGCAGCGGGCATTCGACACAGCCGTTTTCGACATGCCCGTCGGTCAGCAGGGCAAAGGCGTGGGTGCAGATGTTGCCGGTCGCGAAAATCTCGCCGTCCAGCGAAAACAGCGCAAGCCGCAGCCCGTCGACCTCGACGGCCATGGCCCCGGCCCCATGCACCTGCGCGGCGGGCACGTTGGTGAGTTGGAAACTCATTGCCTCAGCCCGCCTGATCCAGCAGCGGCAACCCCAGCAGGGCGGCGGCGGCATCGTGGCACACCAGCCGCCGGGTCGCCTCATCCAGCGGCGCGCTCTCGATGAATTCCACCGCGGCGGCGGTATCCTCGTAGGGATAATCGACCGAGAACATGACCCCCTCGGCCCCCATCTCGCCAATCGCGCCCATCAGCGAGGGGTGCGAACACACGCCCGAGGTGGTGATGACGATATTGCGGGTGAAATACTGCGACGGCGGCAGCGCCAGCTCGACCCCCATCGGATAGGCGCCAAAGCGCGAGTCGTACCGCCAGCGCAGGAAGGGCAGCGCCTCGCCCATGTGGCCCAGCACGATCTTCACGCCGGGGAAGCGGTCGAACACACCGGCAAACAGCAGGCGCAGCGCATGGCTCCCGGTTTCGACACCCCAGCCCCATGTCGCGCCGTGCAGCACCGGCATCCACTCCAGCACATAGGGCGTGGCATAGGCATTCGTCGGGTGCAGGTAGAACGGCACGCCCATCCGCTCCAGCTCGGCCCAGAACACATCGTATTCGGGCGCGTCGTAATAGGTGCCGTGGGTATGCCCGTTCACAAGGCAACCCAGAAAGCCAAGGTCGTTCACCGTTCGTTGCAACTCGGCCACCGCGGCCTCGGGGTCGTGCATCGGCAGCGTCGCAAAACCCGACAGCCGGTCGGGCCGTGCGCCGACCTTCTCGGCCAGAAAATCATTCGCGCGCTGCGCCGCCTCGACCGCCGTGTCCGCCGGCTCGCCCTGTGCCCCCGGCCCGGTCAGCGACAGCACCGTGCGCACGATCCCGCCCTTGTCCATCAACTCCAGCCGCTCGCCGTCGAAATCGTTCAGCCGCTGCATCAGCCGCTCGGCCTGCGCCTTCGGGATCAGCTTCAGGAACGCCTCGGAGTGCTTTTCAAAGCCGGGCGCCATGAAGTGTTCTTCGAATGTGATCTTGGGGGTCATCGGGGCCTTCCTCTGGGTCGCGTCGGTGGGCGTCATAGATATACAGTATACTTCTCTTTTTTGCGCAGCAAGCCTTTTCAGCCCACGCCCCGCCGCTAAAGCAGCAGGTCGGGCACCAGTGTCGCTATTCCGGGCACATAGGTAATCAGCAGCAGAACCAGCAGGTTGACGATGATGAAGGGCCAGATGCCCGCGATGATTTCCGCCACCGGCTTCTGCAGGGTCGAGGACGCCACGAACAGGTCCAGCCCAAACGGCGGCGTCACCATGCCCAGCGTCACGTTCACCGCGACGATCATGCCAAAATGCACCGGGTCGATGCCAAGGCTTGTCGCCACCGGGTAAAGCGCGGGCACAAGGATCAGCTGGATCGAGTTCGGATCGACGAACATCCCCGCGATGATGAAGGCCACGTTGGCGATCATCAGGAACATCACCGGCCCGGCCTGCACCTGCTCGACCAGATCAATCAGCATGTTCGGGATCTGTGCCAGCGTGATGAAATACGACAGCAGCGTGCCAAGCGCCAGCAGCAGGAAGATCACCGCATTCTGGATCGCGGTCTTTTCCGCCGCCTCGATCAGCGTCCTGACATTCAGGCTCCGGTAGATCAGGCTCTCGATCAGGATGGCATAGACCACGCTCACCACCGCCGCTTCGGTCGGGGTGAACAGCCCGCCATAAATCCCGCCCAGAATCAGCACCGGCATCCCCAGCGCCCAGCCCGCGCGTTTGAACGCCGCCCAGATCTGCGCGACGGTCGCGCGCGGGTCGCCCTGCACCCCGGTGCGCCGCGCCTCGATCGCGGTCAGCGCGGCAAAGGCCAACCCCATCACCAAACCCACCGACAGCCCGGCGGCAAACAGCGCCGTGATCGAGGTGCCGGTGATCCAGCCATAGACGATCAGCGTGATCGACGGCGGAATCAGCAGCGCGGTTTCCGCCGAGGATACGATCAGTCCCAGCGCGAACTTGTCGCGAAACTTGGCCCGCCGCAGCTCTGGGTACAGGATGTGACCCATCGCCGCCACGGTCGCCGGCGCCGAGCCCGAGACCGAACCGAACCCCATCGCGCCGCCGATCGTGGTATACCCGATGCCGCCCCGCGCATGGCCCACCAGCGCGCGCACCAGCCCGGTCAGCCGCCCGGCAATCTGCCCGCGCCCCATCAACTCGGCCGCGAACAGGAAGAACGGTATCGCCAGCAGCAGCGACTGGTTGATGCCGCCGGTCACCTTCTGGGCGACGATCAGATCGGGCAGCCGTTCAAAGAACCCCGCCTTGATCGCCAGCGTCGGGATCCCCAGCACCATCAGCATTTCGAATCCTGCGACCAGCAGGACAACGGCCAGCAGGCCGATCAGAATGGCAAGGATCATTCCGGCACCTCGCCCGTCTTGGCAAACCGGTCGATGGCGCCGAACAGGCTCGCGGCATAGCGCAGCCCCAGCAGCACAAAGCCCACGCAGGGCGCGACGTAAATCCAGCCAATCGGCATGCCCAGCGTCGCGCTTTGCTGCCCGGTGGCAAAGACGAAACTGGCCGTCTTGCCGCAGACCCAGGCCATGTACAGCGAAAACACCACGCCCACCGTGTCGATGATGGGCCGCAGCGGGACGCCGGTGCGCGCGGCGATCCGGTCACGCCAGCTGTCGACTGCGACCTGCTTGCCCCGCTCCAGCGCAATTCCGGCCGCAAGGAACACCATGAAGATGTTCATCGTTCGCACCACCTCGTCGATCCAGTGGAACGAGGTCGCAAAGCTCCCCCCCACCAGCCGGATCGCGACGTTGAAGGCGAACAATCCGGTCATCCCAAGCAGAAGCGCGACAAGGCACATCCTTTCGGTCAGGCGGACCGCGGTCAGAATTGGCTGCATTATGGCTGTCCCGTCGACGTGAGTTTATTTCATCACGTCGTCATACGCTGCCTGATAGGCCTCGAACAAGGCGGCACCCTCGTCGCCCGCGCGCTCCAGAAACGCATCGCGCGCCGCCGGGAACATCTTTTCACGCAGCGCGGCCAGTTGTTCGGGCGTGGGTTCGATCACCGTCACATTCGCGGCCCGGATCGCCTCCAGCGATTTTTCCCCGGCAGCGGCCTTATGGGCGATCATCTCGGGGATGATCTCGCTCAGCGAGGTTGAAATCGCCTCGCGGTGCGCCGGGTCCAGCCCGTCCCAGACGGCGGGGTTGAACAGCACCACGTTTTCAATCGCGCCATGGTTCGACAGCGCCAGATAGTCCTGCACCTCGAAGAACTTCATGTTGAAAATGGTATCCAGCGGGTTTTCCTCGCCGTCCACCACGCCGGTCTGCAACGAGGTATAGAGCTCGCCAAACGGCAGCGGCACGCCCTTGACCCCGATGGCGGCCATCGAATCGACCAGCACGGCGGATTCCATCACGCGGAAACTCTGGCCTTCAAAGGCTTCGGGTGTGTCGATGGGTTTGTTCGAGGTAAACTGCTTCACCCCGTTCGGGTAGTGCGACACGCAGGTCACGCCCCGGCTGTTGAAACTTTCGCAAAAGGCCGCCGAAAACCCGCCCTCGCGGATCGCCTGCGCCTTTTCCGGGTCCGCCGGGTACAGGAACGGAATGTCCATGATCGACCCGACCGGGTTGAAACCGCCCATGAAAGCCACCGGCCCGGCGGTCGCGTCCAGCGCGCCGAACTGTACGGCCTCGGTCATCTCGCGCTGACTGCCCAGCTGGCTTTGCGGATAGACCTGAATTTCCACGGCCCCGTCGGTTTTCTCGGCGACCATCTCGGCCACCTTCTCCAGCATCACATGCGTGGTCGAGGCCGGCGCCTCGACATGACCCAGACGCAGGCTCACATCCTGCGCCATGGCCGGGGCCCCAAGGGCGATAACTGCCGAGATGACAAGCGGGCGAACGATAGCTGGCATTGGTGCACTCCCTGTGCATGTTTTCGTTTCCACCAGATTATACAGCATACCCCCTTTTTCAAGAAATTTTGCGAGTTGCCTCCTAACCCAACGTCCCGGTTGATGCTTTTTTAATCGCCCGGCCACCCTGCCCCGCTGCATTGATTCGCCCGAAGTCACAGCGTGAAATTCTGTAAGGTCGCGCTTTCGGAATATATAAACGGAGTATACATCATATTTTTCTTGCAACCCTCCGCCCAAGCTCTCATGCTTGGCATAACAACATAAGGATCCATTATGAGCGTTTACCGAATAGGCCAGATTGTACCGAGTTCGAATGTGACGATGGAGACGGAGATACCTGCGTTGTTGCGGGCGCGTGAGGGTGTTTTTCCGGAGCGGTTCACGTTTCATTCATCGCGGATGCGTAT
>NZ_VCPC01000004.1 GCF_005938225.1 Arenibacterium halophilum | reverse complement strand
GATGCTAGCGTTACCCATCCCTTGGCGAGCCTCCCACACCCATGACTTGGGGAACCGGAATAGCAGATTTTGTGTTACACACAGGCTTACCCCCAAGATTATCCAGAACCCGGCGAGTCGCGCCTTCGCGAACCACCGACTCGCCCCGAGTCGGCGCGAGTCGACCCCCCGGCGACTCGGGCCTGACCTACCGAACTCCCGAATCCGTTTAGACTGTCGTGGTCGAGGGCGCTCCGCTGCGGGTCCGGCACGGACCCCAAATCGCCGCCCCGGCCAGCAATACCCCCGAGACCGTCGCGATCATGCCGGCGGCGCTCACCGAGTCCCGCCCGCCCAACCACAGCGGACCGTACCCCGCCAGCACGTAGCCCAGCACTGCGGAGACGATGGCGAAGACAACGCTCCAGCCGATCTGGGCCTCGAGCCGGTCGGTCATCAGGCGCGCGGCTGCGGGCGGGCAGATGAACATGGCGATCACGATGATCGATCCGACCGCGTCAAATGCCGCAACCGCCGCAACCGCCGCCGCCACCACAAGGCCAAAGCCCAGCGCCGTTGTCCGAATGCCCATAGTGCGGGCGAAGCCCTCGTCGAAGGTCGCGATCTTCAGCGGGCGCCAAAACAGCCAGAGGAACGCGGTCATCACCACCAGCGTCAGCGCCATGCGCGGCAGTTCCGGCGGCAGCCCGGCCAGCGCGACCGGATCGACCAGCGATTCCCACCCCAGCGCGTCCAGCCAGATCAGGCTTTCGAGATTGCCGTACAGCGCGTGCTGCACATCCAGATGCACGCCCGAAGTATCGGAGAGTTCGAGCATCAGAACGCCACCCGCGAACATGGTGGTAAAGACGACACCCATGGCTGCGCCCGGCTCGATCCCGCCAAGGCGCCGGATCGCCTCTATCAGGACAACGGCCAGGATGGCGGCGGCCGCGGCGCCGGCCATCATCGTGGCGGTGGCGATCACCCCGGTCGCGAGGAAGGCAAAGACGATCCCGGGCAGAACCACATGGCTGATGGCATCGCCGATCAGCGCCTGACGCCGCAGAACCAGGAAGTTGCCCGGCAGGGCGCAGGCCACCGCGGCACAGCTGCCGATCAGGATCGGCGTCAGCGACAGGGGAACGAATTCCTCGCCCGTCATGGGGTGACCCCCCTTGGCCCGCCGATGCGGGTGTCGATGTCGGCGATCTGGTCCGACGTCAGGACTGTCTCAATGTCGCGCAGCCCGTCATATAGTGCAGCGGCCGCCTCGTGGGCGTGGTCTGAGCGCACGATTTCCCACCGTTTTTCGTCGCGCAGCGCCTTGGCGGCGCGGGCACGGCCTTCGGTTGTGGCGACCCCGTCTGCGCGGGCCAGCCCGGCGCGCCGCAGCAGGCGCAGCGTCAGACGTTCATAGATCGGCTGCCCCTGCGCCAGCGCCAGCAGCCCCTGCCGCAGATGCACCCGGCGCTGAAACCGGCGGTGGCGCAGCACGGCGGCCAGCACCCCGCGCCCCGGCGCCAATAGAAGAGAGACGGCAAACAGCGCAAACGCAACGACAACGATGATCGGCCCGGTTGGCACATCCGGGTAGGCCGCCGAGATCGCAGCGCCAAGGAACCCCGACAGCCCCCCGAACAGGGCCGCCAGCCCGGCAACGCGTTCGGCGCGGTCGCTCCAGAACCGGGCGGCCACGGGCGGGATGATCAGAAGCGCGACGATCAGGATCAGCCCGACGATCTTCAGCCCCACGACCGTCACCGCCATCACCAGCGCCATGATCGCGAAATCCACCCGCGCCACCGGCACGCCGCGCGTGGCGGCATATTCCGGGTCAAACGCCACCAGGATCATGGGGCGGCGCAGCAGGACGATGGCAGCCAGCGTCAGCGCGCCCCCCGCCGCGATCACCAGCGCATCGGCACGCAGCATTCCGGCGGTGGACCCCAGCAGGAAGGATTCAAGCCCCGCCTGCCGACCCGATCCCATTGTCTGGATCACCGTCAGCAGGACGACTCCGAATCCGAAAAACACCGACAGGACCGCGCCGATCGCCGCATCCTCGGCCAAGCGGGTGTGACGCACCAGCCATGTCAGGCACAACAGCCCCAGCCCCGCCGACAGGGCCGAGCCCAGCAGCAGCCCGGCCAGATTGCGGCCGTCAAACCCCATCGCCACCATCGCCATAAAGGCAAGGCAGACGCCCGGCAGGGTCGCGTGGGAAATCGCATCGCTGACCAGCGCGCGTTTGCGCAGGAACAGGAAAGTGCCGGTGGCTCCGGCGGCAATACCCAGCAGTGTCGCCCCCACCGCAACCAGCGTGGCGTTATAGCCAAGGTGCAGCAGAAGCGCGTCGCGGAGCATTGCGGGCTAGACCAGCGCGCGGCTGAGTTGATCGACCTGCGCGGTGGCAAGCCGCCCACCATAGGCCGCCTGCAAGGTATCGGCGGTAAAGGCGGTGCTGACCGGGCCCTCCGCCACGCGGCGGGTGTTGATCAGGAACACGTTGTCGAAATAGTCGGGCACGGTGGCAAGGTCGTGGTGTACGGCCACAACGGTGCGCCCCTCGGCCCGCAGCGATTGCAGCACGGCGATGATCGCCTTTTCGGTCGCGGCATCGACTCCGGCAAAGGGTTCGTCCAGCAGATACAGATCGGCCTCTTGCGCCAGCGCGCGGGCCAGAAAGACGCGCTGTTGCTGGCCGCCGGACAGCTGTCCGATCTGGCGATTTGCGAAATCGCCCATGCCGACACGGTCAAGGCAAGCGCGGGCGCGGGCGCGATGGGTGCCCCGGATCCGGCCCAGCAGGCCGACCTGCCGGTACAGCCCCATCAGAACCACGTCGATCACGCTGGTCGGGAAATCCCAATCCACGCTGGCGCGCTGCGGCACATAGGCGATGCGGCTGCGCTGCGCCGCCATCGGCTGGCCGAACACCTGCACCTGCCCCGACAGCGGGCGGATGATGCCCAGCGCCGCCTTCAGCAGCGTGGATTTGCCCGCGCCATTCGGGCCGATGATCGCCGTCATCCTGCCCGGCTCGACCGTCATGTCGACAGAGAAGACCGCCGGTTTTTCACCGTAGCTGACGGTCAGCCCCCGGATCGCCAGCGGGCTGTCGGCCAGCGCCGTGCCTGTCTGCGGCGCGGTGCCGCCAATGGTTGCCAATTCCAGCATCTCAGCTCCCTGCGGCGAGGCGGCCGTTCAGCCCCTGCGCCGGTACATCCGACCCAAGTGCCCGCGCGATCACGGTCACGTTGTGGTCCAGCATTCCGATATAAGTGCCCTCGTAGGTACCGGGCGCGCCCATGGCATCGCTGTACAGCTCGCCGCCGATGCGCACCGTGTGGCCCTGCGCGGCGGCCCCTTCGATCAGCGCGCGCATATTGCGATCCGACACCGAGGTTTCGACAAAGACCGCGCCGATGTTGCGCGCCACCAGCGTATCGACCAGATCCGCGATGCGGTTCAGCCCGGCTTCGCTTTCCGTGGAAATCCCCTGCAGGCCCAGAACCTCGATACCGTAGGCCGCGCCGAAGTAGCCAAAGGCGTCATGCGCGGTGACCAGCACGCGGCGCTCGGCCGGGATTTGCGCCAGCGCCGTGGCGGCGTATGCATCCAGCCGGGCCAGTTCGGCCACATGGGCGTCGGCATTGGCGGCAAAGGTGGCGGCGCTGTCGGGGCGCACGTCACTCAGCGCGGATTGAACCGAACGGACGACCTGCTGCCACAGGCGCGGCGACATCCAGACGTGGGGGTCGTATTTGTCCTTATAATCGTCATGGGCGTGCAGTTCGGATTTCGGCAGCGCCTCGGCCACCGGCACCACGGCCCGGCGGCGCGCCAGATCGTGGAAAAAAGATTGCATCTGCGCCTCGAGGAACAGCCCGTGCCACAGTACCAGATCGGCGCGCGTCATGGCGACGATATCAGTGCGGGTCTGGCGATAGGAGTGCGGATCGACCCCGGGGCCCATCAGCCCGCGCACCTCGACCAGATCGCCACCGACCACGCGGGCGGCGTCGGCAATCATGCCAGTTGTCGCCACCGCCTTCAGCGGCTCCTGCCCTGCGGCAAATCCCGGCCGGGCCACAAGCGCGGCACCAAGGCCAGCGAGCAGGCTACGACGGGTCACGAACATGGCATTCTCCGTATTCGACATAAGTTGAATATGAGAGTCATTCGCAAAAAGTCAATGAGATTGCGAATTATTCGCAATTCATGAGGCGCGGCCCGGTTGACCTGCCGTTAAATTAGGCGGTTCTTGCCAAGGCACAGCCCTCATGCGACCCTGCGCCCGACCTATAAGGAAAGGCCAGCGCCATGGATCAGCGCGCCGATAACGACACGCGGAACATGGGAACCGCGCTTGATCTGGATCGCGTGCGCGCGGTGCAGGCCAATACCTCGGCCATTGAGCGTCGCGCGGCCACGCTGCCGGGGCGACGCTCGGTCAAAAAGGACTATCAGGCGGCCTGGCTACTGAAGGCGGTGACCTGCATCGACCTGACGACGCTGTCGGGCGACGATACCGCCGAGCGGGTCAAACGGCTCTGCGCCAAGGCCCGCAATCCCGTTGATCGCCGCCTGTTGGAGGCGATGGGGATGCCGGATGTCACCGTGGGCGCGGTCTGCGTCTATCATGACATGGTGGATGTGGCCCTGCGCGCGCTGGAGGGCACGGGCATTCCGGTGGCTGCTGTCTCGACCGGCTTTCCCGCCGGGCTGTCGCCGTTCCACCTGCGGTTGGCCGAGATTGGCGAAAGCGTGAAGGCCGGGGCGGAAGAAATCGACATCGTGATCTCGCGCCGCCATGTGCTCTCGGGCGACTGGCAGGCGCTATACGATGAAATGCGCGCCTTCCGCGAGGCCTGTGGCAGCGCCCATGTGAAGGCGATCCTTGCGACCGGAGAGCTGGGCACCCTGCGCAACGTGGCGCGTGCCTCGATGGTGTGCATGATGGCGGGGGCCGATTTCATCAAGACATCGACCGGCAAGGAAAGCGTGAATGCCACCCTGCCCGTCAGCCTGACCATGATCCGCGCAATCCGCGCCTACCACGCGATGACCGGCTGGCGCGTGGGCTATAAACCTGCTGGCGGGATTTCCAAGGCCAAGGACGCGCTGGTCTACCTGTCGCTGATCAAGGAAGAGTTGGGCGAACGCTGGTTGCGGCCCAACCTGTTCCGCTTTGGCGCCTCGTCGCTGCTGGGCGATATCGAACGCCAGTTGGAACACCACGTCACCGGCGCCTATTCCGCCGGGTATCGCCACGCGATGGGGTAATGCCTGCTGCGCAGGCAGAATTGAGTATTTGGACCGAAAAGAAGCCATGAAAATTCGCGAGATATTCGACACGATGGACTATGGACCGGCGCCGGAGAGCGCGGATGAGGCTTTGGCGTGGATCAAGCAGCACGGCGGGCAGTTCGGGCACTATATAAACGGGGCGTTCACCAAGCCGGGCAAGGGGTTCGATAGCGCGAACCCGGCCACGGGGGTGCGGCTGGCAGGCATCACGGAGGCGACGCAGAAAGACGTGGACAGCGCCGTGTCCGCCGCGCGCAAGGCGCAGCCGGGCTGGGCCGGGTTGGGCGGGCCGGGGCGCGCGCGGTTCATGTATGCGCTGGCGCGGCTGTTGCAGAAACACGCGCGGCTGTTTTCGGTGCTTGAGACCTTGGACAACGGCAAGCCGATCCGCGAAAGCCGCGACCTCGACATTCCGCTGGCGCAGCGGCATTTTTATTACCACGCGGGCATGGCGCAGATCATGGACGAGGCCCTGCCCGGACGCGAGGCACTTGGCGTCTGCGGGCAGATCGTGCCGTGGAACTTTCCGCTGCTGATGCTGGCGTGGAAGATCGCCCCGGCGCTGGCGACGGGCAATACCGTGGTGCTGAAGCCGGCGGAATATACCTCGCTCACTGCCTTGCTGTTTGCCGATATCTGTTCGCAGGCCGGGCTGCCGCCGGGGGTGGTGAACATCGTTACCGGCGACGGCACCGTGGGCGAGATGATCGTGGCATCGGAGGTCGATAAGATCGCCTTTACCGGCTCGACCGAGGTGGGGCGGCAGATTCGCCGGGCGACGGCGGGCAGCGGCAAGGCGCTCACGCTCGAGCTGGGGGGGAAATCGCCCTATATCGTGTTCGACGACGCCGATATCGATTCCGCGATCGAGGGGCTGGTCGATGCGATCTGGTTCAACCAGGGGCAGGTCTGCTGTGCCGGGTCTCGGCTGTTGCTGCATGAACCGATTGCCGAGGATTTCCTGACACGGCTGAAGGCGCGGATGGCCAAGTTGCGGCTGGGCGACCCGCTGGACAAGTGCATCGACGTGGGCGCGATTGTCGATCCGGTGCAACTGGAGCGGATTCGCGAAATGGTCGAAGGCGCGGGCGGGAGCTGTTTCCAGCCCGACCTGGCGCTGCCTGCGCAGGGCTGTTTCTATCCGCCAACGCTGATCACCGGGCTCGCCCCGTCGGACCCGCTGATGCAGGAGGAAATTTTCGGCCCCGTGCTTGTCAGTTGCACCTTCCGTACGCCGGACGAGGCCGTCGCGCTGGCGAACAACACGCGCTATGGGCTGGCGGCGACAGTGTGGAGCGAGAACGTCAACCTGTGCCTTGATATCGCGCCCAAGCTGGCGGCGGGCGTGGTCTGGGTGAATGCGACCAACCTGTTCGATGCCGCCGCCGGGTTTGGCGGGGTGCGCGAAAGCGGTTTTGGCCGCGAAGGCGGATGGGAGGGGCTGTCGGCCTATACCCGGCCCGTGGGCAAATCCGCGAAACTGGCGCCCATCAAGGCGCATGGTGGCGCGGGCGCGGCCGCCGATCCGGTGGATCGCACCGCCAAGATGTATATCGGGGGCAAGCAGGCGCGGCCCGACAGCGGCTATTCCATCGCCGTGCATGGGCCCAAGGGGCAGCTGCTGGGCCATGTCGGGCAAGGCAGCCGCAAGGACATTCGCAACGCCGTCGAAGCGGCGCGCGGTGCGGGCGGCTGGGCGCGCAGCACCGGACATCTGCGGGCGCAGATCCTCTATTACACTGCCGAGAACCTCTCGGCCCGGTCCGACGAATTCGCCAATCGCCTGAACGCGATGAGCGGGGCGCGCACGGGCCGCAAGGAAGTCGACGCCGCCATTGATCGGCTGTTCACCTTTGCCGCATGGGCGGACAAGGTGGATGGGCAGGCGCGCGGGGTGCCGATCCGTGGCGTGGCGCTGGCGATGCGCGAACCCGTGGGCGTGATCGGCGCGCTTTGCCCGGACGAGGCGCCGCTGCTGGGCGCGGTCACGATCATGGGTGCGGCGCTGGCAATGGGCAACCGCGTGGTGCTGGCCGCGCCAAAGGTCTCTCCGCTCGCGCTGACCGATTTCTATCAGGTGCTGGACACATCCGACGTACCGGCAGGCTGTGTGAATATCGTGACCGGCACCCATGCCGATCTGGCCGGGCCGCTGGCGAAACATCTGGATGTGGATGCGGTCTGGAGCTTTTCGTCCTCGGATCTGTCTGGCGCGATCGAGGCGGAATCAGCGCTGAACCTGAAACGCACCTGGGTCAACAACGGCCAAACCCGCGACTGGTACGCGCAGGACAGCCGCGAGTGGCTGGATCAGGCGACCGAAGTCAAAACGGTCTGGATTCCCTACGGAGAGTAAGGCGGGCGGCGATCAGTTCGCCGCCTCCCCCATAATGCCTTCGGGTTGGCCGACCACGATGAAATGCAGGTTCTCGGGGTCGAGCAGTTCGGCCGCAACGCGATTGGCCTCTGCCAACGTCACCGCGTTCACCTTGTCGTTGCGGGTCGCGATATAGTCGATCGGCAGGCCCTGCATCTGCATCCCCACCATGATGCTGGCGATCTGGCCGTTGCCGTCGAAACGCAGCGGATAGGCGCCGGTCAGATAGGTCTTGGCGTCGTCCAGTTCTTTCTGGGTCACACCATCGGCGGCCAGCTTCTGCCATTCGTCGCGGATCACGCTGACGGCCTCGGCGATGCGGTCGTTCGAGGATGACACCGACCCCATGTAGACCGCGCCCAGATCCTTGGGGTTGAGGTAGGAATAGACGCCATAGGTCAGCCCGCGCTTTTCACGCACTTCCGTCATCAGGCGCGATTCGAACCCGCCCGCGCCCAGCACCTGATTGACCACATAGGCCGCAAAGAAATCGGGATCGTCACGTTCAATCCCCTTCTGCCCGAACAGCGCCACCGACTGTGGCGTGGCAAAGGGAATCACGGTTTCGCCGCCGGTGATCGTCACATCGGCCTTGGGCGGCATCGGTGCGCCGGTTTCCGGCAGATCGGCCAGCAGATCATCAACCAGCTTACCCAATTCCTCGGGGGTGATGTCGCCCACGGCGCCGATATAGATGCGGTCACGGGCGAACACGGCCTCTTTCGCGGCGATGATATCGTCACGGGTCAGCGAGGCGACCGATTCAACGGTGCCTTCGCCATCAGTGCCATAGGGGTGATCGCCAAAGGCCATCTTGGAAAACGCCGCCCCGGCAATGTCGCCGGGATCCTTGGCACTTTGCAGCAGGCCCGAGATGACCTGCGCGCGCACCCGGTCGATGGCGTCCTGATCAAAGCGCGGCTCCATCAGCGTGGTACGCAGCAGGGCCAGCGCCTCTTCCCGGTTTTCGCTCAGAAAGCGCGCCGAGACGGAAACCGAATCGTCACTCGCATCATAGCCAAAGGACGCGGCCAGCGATTCCTGCGCCCGGGCAAAGGCGCGGGCATCCAGATCGGCGGCGCCTTCTTCCAGCAGCGCGGTCATCAGATAGGTCGCGCCCCGCTTGCCCGGCGCATCCAGCGAGGTGCCACCGCGAAACCGGATTTCCAGCGCCGTGAAGGGGATCGAATGTTCCTCGACCAGCCAGGCGGTCAGCCCCTTGGGCGAGGTGACTTCCTGAATCTCGACCTCGGCCCAGGCGGGCAGCGCGCCAAGCACCAGCGACACGCAGGCGGCGGCAATCGTGCGGAAACGGGTCATTGCGAAACCTCCTCGGGGCGGGTCAGCCAGCCGGTGACCGAACCTTCGTCGCGGAACACCTCGGCCGCGGCCTGCATGATCTGATCGGCGGTCACCGCCTGAAGAATGTCGGGCCAGTCCTGCACATCCTGCACCGTCAGCCCGCTGGTCAGCGCGCGGCCATAGCGGTTGCCGATGCCATCCACGTTGTCGCGGGCGTAAATCTGCGAGGCGCGCAGCTGCATCTTGATGCGGTCGAGCTGCTCCATATCGACGCCACGTTCCATGAAGGCGGCAATGGCCGCGTCCAGCGCGGTTTCGGCGCCTGCCAGATCGGTGCCCTCGGCGGGAACAACGATGATATCGAAGGTCGTATCATCCAGCGCGACGTCGCCATAGAACGCGCCGGTGTAAACGGCGACGTTCTGATCGAACTGCAACCGTTCGTTCAGGAAAGACGT
Organism: Arenibacterium halophilum; assembly: GCF_005938225.1. Taxonomy (GTDB): domain Bacteria; phylum Pseudomonadota; class Alphaproteobacteria; order Rhodobacterales; family Rhodobacteraceae; genus Arenibacterium; species Arenibacterium halophilum. The sequence continues at coordinate 471,561 of NZ_VCPC01000004.1, read as the reverse complement.
GGTCCCGCCACCCAGGATTTGTGCCAGCAGCGTCAGCGCGGCGGCTTTTTCCTGCGCGCCAGCATCGCGTTCCGGCGCGATGTAGGACCGCGTGATATAGGGCTGCGCCACCCGGTCGTCTTTATAGATCACGCGCCGCTCGGCAGTCTGCGGCGGTTCCTGCGTGCGATAGCGTTCGGGCAGATCGGGGTTTGCGGGGATCACGCCGTAATATTGCTCGGCCAGTTCGCGCACATTTGCGGGGTCGACGTCACCGGTAACCACCAGAATGGCGTTATTGGGTGCATAGTAGGTGCGATAGAACGACAGCGCGTCTTCCATGCTCAGCTCTTCCATCTCGTGACGCCAGCCGATGACCGGGGTGCCATAGCGATGGTTCAGGAACTGCGCGGCGCTGACCTGTTCGCCGAACAGCGCCCGCGGATTGTTGTCGGTGCGCTGGTTGCGTTCCTCAAGGATCACGTCCCTCTCGGTCACGATGTCGGCCTCGGTCAGCGCAAGGTTTACCATGCGGTCCGATTCCATCTTCATCATCAGGCCAAGTCGGTCGGCCGCGACGCGCTGATAATAGGCGGTGTAATCGTAGCTGGTGAAGGCATTGTCCTGCCCACCGTTGGCGGCCACGGTCGCCGACAGCTCGCCCGAGGCCATGGTGTCGGTCGCCTTGAACAGCAGGTGTTCCAGAAAATGCGCGACCCCGCTTTCGCCCACAGGCTCATCCGCCGACCCGGCGCGATACCACACCATGTGCTGCACCACGGGGGCGCGGTGATCTTCGACCACCACGACCTGCATTCCGTTGCTCAGATCAAAGGTTGTGACAGCTTCATGCGCGCTGTCTGCGGCCCGTGCGGGGGCGGTGCCGGGCAGCGACAGCCCAAGAACCACCAGTGCCGACGCGATATATCGGATCATCCTGTACCCTCTTGTTCCACGGGTAACCTGTGCGCCCGTGACCCGGGTGCAAGATGGCTTCCCGAAATCGTGACCTGTTGCCGATGTATTAGCGGCGGCGCCGCTTCACCGGCGGCGAAGTCGGAGTCTCTGCGCCCGCGCGGCGGAACTGCTCTGTCTGGTTGAACGGATCAAGCGCGCTGCGGCGATAGGCCTGTTTGTAGCGGTCGACCGGGAACAGCCGGATCCGGGTGCCGCGCGCCTGACGCTTGCGGAACTTGGCATCTTCCTCGGCCAGCACTTCGCGGGTGTTGGCGGGTACGCCATAACGGCTGACTTGTGCGACCAGCGCGCCATCGGCAGCCGAAGCACCCTGCGGCACCAGCGCATCCGGACGGCCCCCCAGCGCGGCCACGGCATCGGCCTTTGGCGTCGCATCGGCGCGGTTCGCACCGCCCGGCGTAGGCGCAGGCAGCGCGGCCATACGGTCGGGCATATCGAGGGGCTTGTTCGGCAGCACCATAAATTCATCCGGGCCATTGCCGTTGTGGCGCAGATCCATCAGGCCCTTCTTGGAACAGCCCGAAACACCCAGTGCCAGCGACACGACGATCAATCCAACAACTGCGCGCACGCGAACTCTCCTGCCTGTTCTTGGCCTGCCTGCGGGGGTTCTACCCCATTCCGGCGGCCGGGTCACGGGGCGTTTTTGCCCTGCCCTTTTTTGGGGGCGTTGCCCGTGGTCTTCGCGCCCTCCCGGGCGTCGAACACGATCAGGCCCAGCGCCCCGGCAAAGATGAACACATCGGCCACGTTGAACACGAAGGGATTGGTAATGCCGCAGCAGGACATGTTCAGGAAATCCAGCACATAGCCGTACAGCACCCGGTCCACCACGTTGCCCAGCGCGCCGCCGATCACCAGACCGGCGCTGATCTGCATCCGCAGCGAGGGATGCCGCCGCCAGATCCAGATGGCCACCGCCGCACAGACCACCAGCGAAAACCCGATCAGTGCCCAGCGCGCGGCGTCAGAGTTGCCGTCCAGCAGGCCAAAGTTGATGCCCCGGTTTTCGCCGTACCGAAACCGCAGCAGCGGTGGGAACACGTCGATATGATACCGGGTGGCCAGCGACATGGCATGGACCACCCAGTACTTGCTGACCTGATCCAGGATCAGCGCCAGCAGCGCGGCAAGGGTCAGCGGGCGCATCGCTTAGTGACGGAAATGGCGCAGGCCGGTGAACACCATCGCCAGCCCGGCCTCGTCAGCGGCGGCGATCACCTCGGCGTCGCGCATCGACCCACCGGGCTGGATCACGGCGGTTGCACCCGCGGCGGCGGCCTCCATCAATCCGTCGGCAAAGGGAAAGAACGCGTCCGAAGCAACAACCGCACCCTTGGCCGGGCTCTCCGGCAGGCCCAGCACATCGGCCATGCGCTGCGCCTTGATCGCGGCGATATTGGCGCTGTCGACGCGGCTCATCTGGCCCGCACCCACACCCACGGTCGCCCCGTCCCGTGCATAGACGATGGCGTTCGACTTGACGTGCTTGGCCACCTTCCACGCGAACAGCAGATCGGCCATCTCGCGCGCGTCGGGGGCGCGCTTCGTCACCACCTTCAGATCGGCCTCGGTCACAAAGCCGGTGTCCTTGTCCTGCATCAGATACCCGCCCGACACCTGCCGAATGGTCAGCGCCGCGGCGCGCGGGTCGGCCAGCGCGCCGGTGGTCAGCAGGCGCAGGTTCTTCTTGGCCGCGAACACGGCGCGGGCATCGTCATCGGCCTCGGGGGCAATCACCACCTCGGTGAAGATCCCGGCGATTTCCTCGGCGGTCGCGCCATCCAGAGGGCCGTTCAGCGCGACGATGCCACCAAAGGCACTGGTGCGGTCGCAGTCGAAGGCACGGCGGTAGGCGTCGATGAGCGTGTCCGCCCGGGCGACACCACAGGGATTCGCGTGCTTGATGATCGCCACCGCCGGGCCGTCACCGGCGGCAAATTCGCTGACCAGCTCGAACGCGGCATCGGTGTCGTTGATGTTGTTGTACGACAGCTCCTTGCCCTGATGCTGGGTTGCTGTCGCCACGCCGGGGCGGGCGCTGCCATCGGTATAGAAGGCCGCCGCCTGATGCGGGTTCTCGCCATAGCGCAATGATTGCGCCAGCGTTCCGGCCACGGCGCGGCGGCGCGGCGCGGAGTCATCCAGCGCGCCGGCCATCCAGGTCGACACGGCCGCGTCATAGGCCCCGGTGCGGGCATAGGCGATCTGCGCCAGCCGCTGACGAAAGGCCAACGCGGTGCCGCCGTCGTTGGCGTCCAGCTCGGCCAGCAGCGCCTCGTAATCGGCCACGTCCACCACCACGTTCACAAAGGCATGGTTCTTGGCCGCCGCGCGGATCATCGCCGGGCCGCCGATGTCGATATTCTCGATGCAGGTGTCATAATCGGCACCCTTGGCCACGGTTTCCTCGAACGGGTACAGGTTCACCACCAGCAGGTCGATCGCGCCGATTCCGTGCGTTTCCATTGCGGCGCGGTGGTCGTCGTTGTCGCGCAGCGCCAGCAAACCGCCGTGCACCATCGGATGCAGCGTCTTGACCCGGCCATCCATCATTTCGGGGAAACCCGTTACATCCGAGACATCCCGCACCTCCAGCCCGGCCTCGCGCAGCGCCTTGGCGGTGCCCCCGGTCGACAGCAGTTCGACCCCGCGGTCGGCCAGCGCGCGGCCCAGATCAATCAGGCCGGTCTTGTCAGACACGGACAGCAGCGCGCGGCGAATGGGTTGTATATCGGTCATAGGGGCCCCCGGATCGGTTTGGATGCTGCGCGGCTTAGTGCATTTCCAAGCCGGAGTTAACCGCCGATTCGCTTCCGCGTCGAAACGCGCGCCCTATTCCGCCGCCAGCGGCATCTCGGCGGCGCCAATCGCGGCGATTTCCGCGATGACACCGCGCAGCACCCGGCGGAAGGCCAGGAAATCGGCGCGCGGGGCGATGCGCTTTTCATCCATGTAAAGCGCGCGGTCGATTTCCACCTGAACCGCGTGCTGGCGCCGCGACGGGCGGCCATAGGCCTGCGTCACATAGGCCCCCGCAAACGGCGTGTTGCGCACCACGCTCAGCCCGGCGGCGGCAAAGGCGGCTTCGACCCGGTCCACCACATCGCCCGCGGCGGCGGCGCCGAACCGGTCGCCGAGCACGATTTCAGGCGTCTTGCGGTTCTTGCGGCGCATCCCGTCCATCGCCTCGTGCGGCATGGAATGGCAATCGATCAGGATCGCCTGCCCGAAAGCGCGGTGCGATTCGTTCAGCAGCCCTTGCAACGCGTCATGGTAGGGATGCCAGAAGCGGTCGATTCGCGCCTTGGCCTCGGCCATGGTCAGCTTGCCGGAATAGATCGCCCGCCCGTTCGACACGACACGCGGAATCACCCCCAGCCCCGAGGCGACGCGCGGGTTGTGCCCATGCCGCCGTGCGCCTTCGATCAACGCGGGGTCCAGCTCGTCCGGGCTGCGGTTCAGATCAAGATAGGCGCGCGGCGCCCCGGCCAACAACAACGGCGCACCGAAATCGGTGGCGGGTTCAAAAAGCCGGTCGACAAAAGCATCCTCGGACGACCGGATCGCATGGTGATCCAGTTGCGTGACACGAATCAGGTCGGGCGGATAATCTCGGCACGAATGCGGCGAGGCAAAGACAACGGCGGATTGCAGCCGGGCGGGTCGAAACACCTGATATGCAGACTGCGCCATTGCGTTTCCTTTCCCCCCGACCATAGACCGTAAATATCTGCCACCAAAAGCCCTTGATCCCTGTCGCGACTCCTTTTATAGACCGCCCACCGGCGCGGGATTCCGCGCCCCATTTTGTTCTGGGGCAAGGTCACACGCTGGTATTCATGGGCGATTAGCTCAGCGGTAGAGCACTTCGTTGACATCGAAGGGGTCACAAGTTCGAACCTTGTATCGCCCACCATGAATTCACCGTCTGTCCCCGGACAGGCCCCGTAGAAACAAGGCGCTGGCCCGCGCCGCAGGAACAGGAGAGAGGCCATGAAGGTCCGCAATTCGCTCCGCTCGCTCAAGAACCGGCACCGTGATTGCCGCGTTGTGCGTCGCAAAGGCCGCGTCTACGTGATCAACAAGACGCAGCGCCGGTTCAAAGCCCGCCAGGGTTAAGACCGCAAGACCGTTATTCGAAAGGCCGCGCCATCCAGCGCGGCCTTTTCTTTTTGTCTGGATCATCCAGCGCGGCGCAACTTATCTGACTGTTTCAATCAACTTTTCCTTGCACGTCCCCGCCCGCCTCCGATAACCACGTCCCGAGTGATTTCAGAGGAGGATCTCCCATGACCCGCAGAACAGCAGTCCCGCTGGCCATCGCCCTGGTAGCCACCGCCGGCACCGCCTTGGCCGAAGGCGACGTGAACCTGTATTCGTCGCGCCACTACGACACCGACGAACAGCTGTACCAGGAATTCACCGAGCAGACCGGCATCACCGTGAACCGGATCGAAGGCAAGGCAGACGAGCTTGTTGCCCGCATGCAGGCCGAAGGCCGCAATTCGCCCGCCGATGTGTTCATCACCGTCGACACCTCGCGCCTGGAACGCGCCAAGGACGCCGGCGTGTTGCAATCCATCGACAGCGAGGTGCTGGAAGCGGCGATCCCCGCCCACCTGCAGGACAGCGACAACCAGTGGTTCGGCTTTTCCCAGCGCTCGCGGATCATCTTCTTCGACAAGGCTACGGTGACCGAACCCCCGGCCACCTACGCCGATCTGGCCGACCCGAAGTACAAGGGCCTCGTCTGCATCCGCTCCTCCACCAACACCTACAACCAGACGCTGCTCGCCTCGATCGTCACGCACGAAGGCGAAGAGGCCGCGCGCGCCTGGGCGCAGGGCGTTGTCGACAACATGGCCCGCGAGCCGCAGGGCGGCGACACCGACCAGCTGCGCGGGATCGTGTCGGGTGAATGCGGCATCGCCGTGTCAAACACTTACTACTTCGCCCGGGCAATCCGGACCGAGGTCGACGGCGTCAGCGCCGAGCGCGAGAAAATCGGCTGGGTCTTCCCGAATCAGGACACCACCGGCGCGCATATGAACCTCTCGGGCGGTGGCGTGGCCGTGAACGCACCGAACCGCGAAAACGCGATCAAGTTCCTCGAATACCTCGCCAGCCCCTCGGCGCAGAAATACTTCTCGGCCGGGAACGATGAATACCCCGCTGTGGCCGATGCGGAAATGGCGCCTTCGATCGCCTCGCTGGGCGACTTCAAGGCAGACGAAGTGAGCCTGTCGGATGTGGCGAAAAACATCCCGACAGCGCAGAAAATCTTCGATCAGGTTGGCTGGAAGTAACGCAGCCAGACATCACCTACGTTCGGGCGCCGCTGACACGCGGCGCCCGTCACACGCCTGACGTTAGGGCAAGTCAGGTATTCCCGCCCCTGTAAAACGCATGAAATTCTTTTCATGGCAGCATAATTCATGTTCTAACTATGCTGCGCCCGCCAAACCTGCCATTTCACCGCCGATTTTTCCGGACCTGGCCGTTTTGGCTCCAATTTGATCCAGGAATAATTCCGCGATGCCTTTCGCCTGCGTTCTGATTTCCGACATCACCGGCAGCACGACGATATATGAACGCGAAGGCAACGCGGCCGCCGTCAGCTATATCGAACCGATCATCGGTCGGATGCGCGCGATCATCGGCGACAACGGCGGCATCTGCGTAAAATCGGAAGGCGACGACACGGTCAGCTTCTTCCGTCACCCCGACGACGCCTTCCGCGCGGCCTGGACCATGATCAACGAAGACTGGCACCAGGGCATGTCGGTGCACGCAGGGATGTATTACGGCGAGATCGTTCAGCAGGTCGGCACGATCTACGGCAATGCGGTCAATACCGCGGCGCGGCTGTCGTCGCTTGCCAAGCCAGGGGAAGTTCTGGTCGGCGTCAACTGCTATGACGTAATGAGCCAAGACAACAAGGCCCGCCTTATGCCGATCGGCGATCTGCACCTGAAAGGCAAGGAAGAGCCGACCAAGGTCTATGCGGCGTCGATGCCCAGCCTCGCCGCGACGACCGTCATCTTTTCAAGCGCGCAAACCCGCCGCCCGAGCCGCACCGAAGCGGTCGAGCTGACCTATCAGGGAAGAACATGGCGCATTGGCGAAGGCGAGAAACTGTCGCTTGGCCGGTCGCAAGACTGCGACATCGTACTGGATCACGCCTGGGTGTCGCGCAAGCACGGAGAGCTGACGATCCGACAGTGGCAACTGGAATATTCCGATCACTCGTCGGCCGGGTCCGTTGTTGAAACGCCGGACGGGAAGGAGCTTTCGATCCACCGCCGCTCGACCATGCTGAACGGTTCGGGCACGATCCTGCTCGGGCCCCGCTCGACCGAAAACCCGGAAGCCAGCGCGGTTACCTTCGTGTCGCACACGCTGTCAATACAACCAAGTTGATCAGAGGGGGCACTGCCGCAAGCCGCCGGGATGCGGCAACCAAGGAAAATGGGGGCTCTGCCCCCGCCCCTGCGGGACTTCCCCGGGATCTTTGGGCCTTAAAGAAGGGGAACGCAGTCTAATTCTTTTAGGCCATAAATATCCCCGCCGGAGGCAATCGCGCGAAAGCGCGATTTTTTGCCCCCCTCTACCCAAGGCATCACCGTGTACTGCGGCCAACCTGTCGGCAGATCAGAATCACCGGCAGCAAACCGACCGCCAGAATGACAAGTGAGGGCACCGCCGCACCATCGAGGCGTTCGTCGCTGGCCAACCGGTAGGCTTGCACGGCCAGCGTGTCATAGTTGAACGGCCGCATGATAAGCGTTGCGGGCAATTCCTTCATCACATCGACAAAAACTATCAGCAGCGCGGTCAGCAGGCTGGGTGTAAGGATTGGCAGATGTACGCGACGCAGGGTTTGCACCGGGCTTTGCCCCAGCGAGCGGGCAGCCGCATCCATGTTGGTATGCACCATGGATTGCCCACCTTCATAGGCTCCCAGTGCGGCGGCAAGAAACCGGATCATGTAGGCCATCACCAGCACCCAGATCGACCCGGTCAGAAGCAGGCCGGTCGAGATGTCAAATGTGTCCCGCATCCAGCTGTCGAGCGCATTGTCAAAGCTGGCGAAGGGCACCATCAGACCCACCGCAATCACCCCGCCCGGCACCGCGTACCCCAGTCGTGCCACATGGCCCGGCAGACCTCCGGAAGCGACATGACCGACACGCTGGTAGAACCCGATTGCGATGGCGGCCAGAACCGTCAGGAGCGCCGCGACCGACGCCAGCGTGAGCGAGTTGGCGATCAGGCGCATGTAGCGCTGGCTGAGCAAATCCTGTCCCGAGCCGATGCCCATCCAGACCAGAACACCCACCGGCAGCGCAAAGCCAAGTATCACCGGCAACGCGCAGAGCAGCATCGCCAACCCCGCGCGCAGTCCGGTCAGCGACGCGGGCGGCATCTGCACATGGGCCTTGCCTGCGTGATGGTAACGGGCCTGTCCGCGCTGGCTGCGTTCCAGCAGCGCCAGTGCCAGCGAGAACCCCAGCAGACCCAGGGCCAGTTGCGCCGCTGCGGCGCGGTCGGCCATGGTGAACCAGCTGGTGTAGATGCCTGTCGCAAAGGTCTGCACGCTGAAATAGGCCACGGTGCCGAAGTCGGCGATGGTTTCCATCACCGCCAGCAGGACGCCTCCGGCGATTGCGGGGCGCGCCATGGGCATGCTGACGCGCCAGAACGCCGACCATGCGCTGTGTCCAAGAGTCCGCGCCGCAAGGAAAGCGGCCGAGCTTTGCTGCAGAAACGCCGCCCGTGCCAGCAGATAGACGTAAGGATAGAGCACAAGGATCAGCATGACCGCCGCGCCACCGATGCTGCGAATTTCGGGGAACCAGTAGTCGCGCGGGCCCCAGCCCGTTACCGCGCGCAGGGTGGATTGCACGATGCCGGGGTGATCGAGGATATGCGTATAGGCATAGGCCAGCACATAGGCCGGGAAGGCCAGCGGCAGCACCAGCGCGATTTCGAACAACCGCACTCCGGGAAAGCGCGTCATCGTGACCAGCCACGCCGCACCGACCCCCATGGCAAAGGTTCCGATGGCCACTAGCGCCACCAGCGCCAGCGTGGTGCCCACATACCGCGCCATCACCGTGTCGAGCAGATGCGCAACCGTATCCGTGCCGCCCGTCAGCGCAGCAAGGGCCACCGCCAACATGGGCAGCAGGCACAAAAGCCCGATACCCCACGCGATCACACCCAGCGCACGTGCGCCGGTGCCTTTGGGCGATTTCGGAATTGGGGCCGGAATGTCGGTCACGCGGATCCTCTGACAGTTAGGTCCCGGGTTAGCCGCGAAGGGTCGCGCGGGCAACCCCGCGTCAGTTGCTGCTCAACTCTGCACCCCGGCAAAAGCGGCGGCGTTCAGCCCGGGGCGCAGATCGCCCGCAGCGCCGATATCGGCGTCCAGCGCGTCATGGGTCGCACGCCAGATCGGCACCGCCCGCACCAGAATATCGCGGCCCGCATCGGTCAGGATCAGCCTGCGCCCCCGCCTGTCTTGCGCGTCGGGTTCGACACGCAGCAGCCCGCGCCGTTGCAATGGCTTCAGGTTGGCGGTCAGCGTGGTGCGGTCCATCGCCAGCAGCCGCGCGACCGACCCCAGGGTCGGCGCGTCGGGGCGGTTCAGCGACATCAAAAGCGAATACTGGCCGTGGCTTAGGCCGATATCGCGGAGCGCATCGTCGAACCGCCGGGCCACAGCCCGCGCCGCGCGTTGCAGATGCAGGCAAAGGCAACGGTCACGCACCTCGTGAGTCACGTCGATGGGCAGGTCTTGTCTCATGACAGACAATTATGTTGACATCAACATATATGTCAATCACGACTCGAGGGCATGTGGAGGAATCATCATGAATATTTTCGTTAACCTCGCGATCGAAGATGTGGACCAGTCGCGTCAGTTCTTTTCAGCCCTCGGGTTCACCTTTGAAGAACAGTTCTGCACCGAAGATACGCTGGGGATGCGCCTGTCGGATGCAGCGATGGTCATGCTGCTACGGCACGACAAGTTCGCCACTTTTCTGAATGGCAGGGCGCGGGCCGACACGGGCAAGGCGCTTGAAACGCTGACCGCCATCCAGTTGGACAGCCGCGACGAGGTCGACCGGTTCATGGGGCAGGCGCTGGCTGCGGGCGGGGCCGAATTCCGCCCGGCCGAAGACCACGGATTCATGTATGGCCGATCCTTTACCGACCCCGACGGCCATGTGTGGGAACCGTTCTGGTTCGACAGCACAACGGTGGCGGCATGACCCGCGTCGGCACCTGTCTGTGGTACGAATCCGAAGGGTTGGAGGCCGCGACCTTCTATACCTCGCTTCTGCCCAACAGCGAAATCACCCGGATCGACCGTGCCGACCCCGACAAGCCGCCGATCCTTGTACAATTCACCCTGATGGGCACGCCCTATGCCGCCCTGTCGCCCGGAGAGGCGGCGACGCACAGCCACGCGGCCTCGATCACGGTCGAGGTGGACACGCAGGAGGAGATCGACCGCCTGTGGCAGGCGATGTTGGACAATGGCGGGGAAGAGGTGGAATGCGGCTGGATCAAGGATCGCTGGGGGATTTCCTGGCAGATCTTCCCCGCCAAACTGCCCGAGATGATGTTCCACGGAGACCGCGACGGCGGCCAGCGCGCCTATCAGGCGATGCTGGGCATGAAAAAACTGGATTTGGCGGCGTTGGAAGTCGCGTATGACGGCAAGGAGATTGCACAATGAAATATGTAGACGGATTTGTGATGAGCGTTCCCACGGCCAAGAAGCAGGACTTCATCGACATGGCACGTCGCATGGCGCCGGTGTTCAAGGAATTCGGTGTGCTTGAAGTGGTGGATTGCTGGGGCGTCGATGTGCCCGAGGGCAAGGTGACCTCGTTTCCCATGGCGGTAAAGGCGACGGCGGATGAAACCGTATGCTTTGGCTGGATGGTCTGGCCGTCCAAAGCCGTGCGCGATGAGAATTTCCAGAAGATCATGGACGACCCGCGCTGCCAGCCCGGCGAAGACGGAACGCCCTTTGACGGCAAGCGCATGATCTTTGGCGGCTTCGACATGGTCAGCGTCCTCTGACACCGACAAGGGCGCATCCGCCCGACCCCTCGGGCGGATGCGCACCCCGCTGCCGGCCGAGTGGAGAAAAACCGGCGGCGGGGCTGGTCGGCAGCGGCTAGTCGTAGCTGCGCTGATCCTCGATCACCAGCCCGTCACGCGGCAGGCTGCCCGGCGCGACCACCTCGACCGCGCCTTTCATCTTCAACACATCCGACACCGTGCGCGCGAACATGGCGCGGTCGCCGCCCGTGGCTTCGACCTGCACGGTCATTGTGTCCATTTCACCCTCGCGCCGGGCAATCACGCGGGCGCGGACGATTTCGGCGTGTTTGCTGACCAGCGCGGCCACCTGTTCAGGGCGCACGAACATGCCCTTGATCTTGGTGGTCTGGTCGGCGCGGCCCATCCAGCCCTTGATGCGCATGTTGGTGCGCCCGCAGGGTGACGTGCCCTCCATCACCGCGCTTAGATCGCCCGTGGCAAAACGGATCAGCGGGTAATCGGGGTTTAGCGTGGTCACCACCACCTCGCCCACATCGCCCGGGGCGACGGGGATGTTGGTGCCAGGCGTCACGATTTCGATAATCACGCCTTCATCGGCGATCATCCCCTCCATCGCGGCGCTTTCATAGGCGATGTTGCCCAGATCGGCGGTGGCGTAGGATTGCAGGCAGGTGATGCCCCGGTCGGCATATTCCTTGCGCAGCGACGGAAACAGCGCCCCGCCGCCCACGGCGGCCTTGGTGATTGCCAGCCGAACGCCCATCTCGTCGGCCTTGTCGAGGATCACCTTTAAATAATCCGGCGTCCCGGCATAGGCGGTAGAGCCCACGTCGCGCGCAGCCGTCACCTGCAATTCGGTCTGGCCGGTGCCGGCAGGCAGCACGGCGGCCCCCACGGCCCGCGCGCCGGATTCGAAAATCATCCCCGCCGGTGTCAGGTGGTATCCGAAACAGTTGTGCACGATGTCGCCCGGCCCGATCCCGGCGGCGTGCAGAACGCGGCCCAGCCGCCACCAGTCATGCGCCGTGCTGCCCGGTTCATAGATCGGGCCCGGCGACTGGAAAATATGCGCAAACCCCGAGGCAGGCCGCGCGGTCAGCCCGCCAAAGGGCGCCATCTGCGCCTGCGCGCGGTTGATGTCGGATTTGCGCAGGATCGGCAGCGCGGCCAGATCGGCGGCAGAGGTGATCGCATCGGCGTCCACCTCGGCCAGAGCCTTGCCATAGCCGGGCAACCCCTGCGCCAGCCGGATCTGCGCGGGCAGCGCCTGTGCCAGATCGGCCGCCCGCTGATCTGCGGATCGCGTTTCCAGAGAGTCGAAATATGCCATGTCCATGCCCCCTGTCAGCTAAGCCACCGCTTGCGGCGACGGTACGAGCGCACATCCCGGAACGATTTGCGCCCCTCGTCGGACATGCCCAGATAGAATTCCTTCACATCCGGGTTCTCGCGCAGTTCGGCGGCGGGGCCGTCCATCACGACGCGGCCGGATTCAAGGATGTACCCGTAATGCGCGAACCTCAGCGCGACGTTGGTGTTCTGCTCGGCCAGCAAAAAGGTCACGCCTTCGCGTTCGTTCAGTTCCTTCACGATGCCGAAAATCTCTTCGACCAGCTGCGGCGCCAGACCCATGCTGGGTTCGTCCAGCAGGATGGTTTCGGGCTTGGCCATCATCGCGCGCCCGATGGCGCACATCTGCTGTTCCCCGCCCGAGGTATAGCCCGCCTGGCTTTTGCGGCGTTCCTTCAGGCGCGGAAAGTAGGAATACACCTTTTCAAGGTCGGCGTTCATCTCGGCCTTGCTGGCCTTGCGCGTGTAGAACCCGGTCAACAGGTTCTCTTCGACCGTGAGGTGTTCGAAACAGTGGCGGCCCTCCATCACCTGGATCACGCCCTTGCGCACCAGATCAGCCGGGTCCGAATTGTGGACGGTTTCACCGCGATAGCTGACACGACCCTTCGTAACCTCGCCACGTTCCGAATGCAGCAGCGCCGATATCGCCTTGAGCGTCGTCGTCTTGCCCGCGCCGTTGCCACCCAAAAGCGCGGTGATACCGCCTTTGGGCACCTTGAGGCTGACGCCTTTCAGCACAAGGATCACATGGTTGTAGATCACCTCGATATTGCTGACATCCAGCAGCGGATCGTCCATTCCGGCCAGCGGCGCGGCGTCGCTTCGGGCTTGGGTCAGGGGCTGGCTCATCGCGTCCTCGTTTCGACGGGGGTGTTTGTGGTCCGGAGCCCACGCGCGGCAGGCCCCGGGATTTGGTGCGAAAGGGTTACTCGCAGCTGCGCGGCTCGATCCCGTTCTCGCTGGCATAGGCCATCGAATCTTCCTCGATCAGCGGATCGACGATCTCGAAATCGGGCTCCATGTAATCGGTCAGAACCGACCACGTCTTGTCTGCCGCGTTCCACTGCTGGATCGCCGCAAGGCGCGGCGACGAGTGGCTGGCACAGCTCAGCGAGATCGCCGGCGCAAAGCCGCCAAGGCCGATTTCCTCGAACCGGGCTTCGGTCACTTCAAGGCTTTCCAGCGCGTCGCGCAGGTCGGCCGGCGAAATGTTGGACTTGCCCGAGGCTTCCTGTGCTGCGCGGATCGCTTCGGCCAGAACAGCGGCGGTGTAGACGCCCTTGTTATAGCCAACCTCGCCCCACTTGGTGCCATCGCCCGCGGCCTTGCCCGCGTCGATCACGGTCGACTTGATTTCACCGAACACGGGGAAATCGGTGCCCGCGCCGTGGAACGTCAGCGATTTGTAGCCGTTGGCGCCATCGCCCACCGGCAGCACGTCGGCCTCGGAGCCCGACCACCAGATGCCGATGAACTTGTCCATCGGGAAGCGCACGTTGGCGGCTTCCTGAATGGCGACCTGGTTCATCACGCCCCAGCCCCACATGAACACGTAATCCGGGCGCTGCTGGCGCACCTGCAGCCACTGGGATTTCTGTTCCTGACCGGGGTGATCCACCGCCAGCAGCACCAGTTCAAACCCGTGCTTCTCGCTCAGCTTTTCCAGCGTGCGGATCGGTTCCTTGCCATAGGCCGAGTTGTGATAGACCAGCGCGATCTTCTTGCCTTCAAGGCTGCCGCCTTCCTGCTCCATCGCATATTTCACCGCAACCGAGGCGCCGTCCCAATAGGTCACGGGCAGGTTGAACACCCACTCGAACACCTTGCCGTTCACCGCCGAGGTGCGGCCATAGGCCAGCGACCAGATCGGAATGCCATCGGCGCTTGCCTTGGGGATCAGCTGATAGGTGATGCCGGTGGACTGCGGAATATACAGCAGCGCGTTGTCGCCCTTGGTCTGCTCGTAGCATTCCACGCCTTTTTCGGTGTTATAGGCGGTTTCGCACTCGACCACGTTCACCATTTCGCCGCCGATACCGCCATCGCGTTCGTTCAGCAGGGTCATGTAGTCGGAAAACCCGTCGGCATAGGGGATGCCCGAAGGCGCATAGGGTCCGGTGCGGTAGTTCAGGGCCGGGATGGTCAGGTCGGCAAATGCAGGCGCCGCCGCCATCAGGGCCGCGGCCGTGGCCGCAAGCAGTTTCAATTTCATCGGTAAGTACCTCCCATGTGTTACACCGATACACTTTTGTTGGCCGCGGGTTGCGCCCCGCGATCGTGCCGTCCAGCCCCCGCGTCAGTGCGGGAAGGGCCAGAGCCTCAGTTTTTCCTTGATCGTCTTCCAGAACGCGGCCAGACCGTGCGGCTCCAGAATAAGGAACGTGATGATCAACCCTCCCAGGATCATCAGTTCCAGATGCGCCGCCACATCGGTGGCCCAGCCAAAGCCGCCCACCAGTACGTTCTTCAGGAACACCGGCAGCAGCACGATGAAGGCCGCGCCCGCAAAGCTGCCAAAGATCGATCCCATGCCGCCGATGATGATCATGAACAGCACGATGAAACTTTTCTGGATGCCGAAGGCCTCGGTCACCTCGACCGCGCCAAGGTAGACGGAAAAGAACAGCGCCCCCGCCACGCCGACAAAGAACGACGACACGGCGAATGCGGTCATCTTGGCCTTCAGCGGGTTCACCCCGATGATTTCCGCCGCGATGTCCATGTCGCGGATCGCCATCCACGTCCGCCCCATGGTGCCCCGCGTCAGGTTCCGCGCAATCAGCGCCGCGCCGACACAGAAGACAAGGCAGAACAGGTAGGTCGCCCAGGCATGCGTGTTCGGGCCCGTCACCACGATCCCAAAGACCGAGCGTTCGGGCGCGTTGATCTGCCCCGAAGCCGAGTAGTTGTAGAACCACCCGAACTTATTGAACATCCAGACAAGGAAGAACTGCGCCGCCAGGGTCGCCACCGCAAGGTAGAAGCCCTTGATCCGCAGGCTGGGCAGGCCGAAAATCACCCCCACGCCCGCCGTGACGAACCCAGCCAGGATGACGTGGAAGAAGATGTTCACATCGGGAAAGGACGTCATCAGCTTGTAGCAGGCATAGGCCCCCACCGCCATGAACCCCCCGGTGCCCAGGCTGACCTGCCCGCAATAGCCGACCAGGATGTTCAGCCCGATCGCCGCAATGGCATAAATCAGGAACGGCAGCAGGATTGCATTCGCCCAGTAGTCGTTGATGAAGAACGGCACCAACAGGAAGGCCACCGCAAGGATCGCATAGTACCGATAGCGGTCGAACCGGATCGGAAAGGTCTGGCTGTCCTGCTGGTAGGTGGTGCTGAAATCACCCGCTTCGCGATAGATCATGGTCTCAAACCTCTTCGGGTTTCGAATGTGGTGCGCGCGGGCGCCGCGGGTCGGCGTGCCGCATCAGGTAGAGGTAGGCGATCATGCCCGTGCCCCCGCCCAGCGCGGCCAGAAGCGCCGAAATCACCATCTGCCCGCTTTGCGCCGGTTCTGCCGACAGGGCGAGGTAGCCAAAGGCCCAGAACCCCGACCAGGCGATGACATTCAGAATGGCAACGATCTTGGCCATGGTTCAGACCCTCTCGATGATCTTCTCGCCGAACAGCCCCTGCGGCCGGAAGACGAGGAACAGCAGCGCCAGCACATAGGCAAACCAGTTCTCGGTCGCGCCGCCCACCATCGGGCCGATCAGGAATTCGAACAGCTTCTCGCCCACGCCGATGATCAGTCCGCCCACGATGGCCCCGGGGATCGAGGTGAAGCCGCCCAGCATCAGCACCGGCAGCGCCTTGAGCGCGATCAGCGACAGCGAAAACTGCACGCCCGACTTGGCGCCCCACATCATGCCCGCCACCAGCGCGACAAACCCCGCCAGCGACCAGACCAGCACCCAGATAAAGTTCAGCGAAATACCAACCGACAGCGCCGCCTGGTGGTCGTCGGCCACGGCCCGCAGCGCGCGGCCTTCCTTGGTGTACTGGTTGAAGGCCATCAGCGCGATCACCAGCAGCGCCGCGATGATCGCCGCCACGATATCCAGATTGTCGATAAAGAACCCGTATCCGAAGGCGTCGAAGGTCACCCGGTCGATGGTGTCGTTGATCCCCTGCGGCAGCCCCACGTCCAGCGTCTTGATCGACGACCCCCACATCAGGTCCGACAGGCCCTCAAGGAAATAGGCCAGCCCGATGGTCGCCATGAACAGGATAATCGGCTCTTGGTTCACAAGGTGGCGCATCACCAGCTTCTGCACCAGCCAGGCCAGTACGATCATCACCCCCACCGTCAGCACGATCGCCAGCAGCGCGGGCACATGCCAGCCGAAATGATGCAGATCGGTGCCGAAGATCGCGTTGATCAGATGGCTGAACGGTACCTGCCCGTCCATGATCCCGACCAGCGTCGCCGCCGCAAAAAGTGCCATGACCCCCTGAGCATAGTTGAAGATTCCGCTCGCCTTGAAGATCAGCACGAACCCCAGCGCGACCAGCGAATAGAGCACCCCGGCCATCAGGCCGTTCAGGGTGACCTCCATCGCGAAAAGCACCTGATCAGGCATGGTTGCGCCCCCCTCTTGTCATACCGGCCTTAATCATGTGCCACCCCCAGATAGGCGTCGATCACCGCCTGGTTGTTGCGCACCTCGTCCGGCGTGCCGTCACCGATCTTCTTGCCGTAATCCATCACCACCACCCGATCGGACAGATCCATCACCACGCCCATGTCATGCTCGATCAGGGCGATGGTGGTGCCGAATTCGTCGTTCACATCCAGGATAAAGCGGCTCATGTCCTCCTTCTCCTCGACGTTCATGCCCGCCATCGGCTCGTCCAGCAGCAGGATGGTCGGCTCCGCCGCCAAGGCCCGGGCCAGTTCGACCCGCTTCTTCAACCCATAGGGCAGCCGCGCAACCGGCGTTTTGCGGATGTGCTGGATCTCAAGGAAATCGATCACCTTCTCGGCGATCTCGCGGTTGGCCACTTCCTCGGCCTCGGCCCGGCCCTTCCACAGCGCCTGCGACCACATCGACGAATTCATCCGCGTCAGCCGCCCGGTCATCACGTTGTCCAGCACGCTCATGCCCTCGAACAGGGCGATGTTCTGGAAGGTGCGCGCAATGCCCTGCCGCGCCACCATATAGGGCTTCATCGCGGGCCGCCGCGCGCCCTTGTACCAGACCTCGCCTTCCGAGGGCACATAGAACCCCGAAATCACGTTCAGCATCGACGATTTGCCCGCGCCATTGGGCCCGATGATCGCGCGGATCTCGCCCTCGCGGATGTCGAAGGATATATCCTGAATCGCCACCACCCCGCCAAAGCGCAGCGTGATGTTCTTCATCTCCATCACCACCGGCCCGATCCGGCGGCCATCGGCGGTGATCTGCTCCGCAGCCATCTCGCTCATGCCCGCCCCCTCTTCTTTTCGGCCCAAATACTCAATTCCCCGGCCCGGACCGCACGCAGCGCCCGAAACGGCACAGCCCGGCGGGATGGCGGGCGGGGCGAGGCTGACCCTGTCAGCGAGCGCCGGGCCGTCATTGCGCCGCCATCCGCTGCGCCACCGGCACCACCGCCGCACGGCGCACGTCCAGCGTGGCGCGAATCTTGCCCTTGCGCCCGTCCTCATAGGTCACTTCGGTCTCGGTGCTGACCGTGTCCGACCCGTCGTAAAGTGCGGCAATGATGTCGGCATATTTCTCTTCCACGATACGGCGGCGCACCTTGCGGGTGCGGGTCAGCTCGCCATCGTCGGCGTCCAGCTCCTTGTGCAGCACGACAAAGCGATGCACCTGGCAGCCCGCCAGCATCTCGTCTTCGGCGACGGATCGGTTGACCTCTTCCACATGCACCTGGATCGTGTCCATCACCTGCGGGTGCCGCGCCAGTTCCTGGTACGAGGCATAGCCGATGTTATTGCGCTCGGCCCAGTTGCCTACGGCGTTCAGGTCGATGTTGATGAAGGCGGTGCATTCCTCGCGCCCGTTGCCGAACACCACGGCCTCCAGGATGTTCGGATAGAACTTCAGCTTGTTCTCGACGTACTTGGGCGCGAACATCGCGCCATCGGCCATCTTGCCCACGTCCTTGGCGCGGTCGATGATGCGCAGATGCCCGGTGTCCTCTTCGATGAACCCGGCGTCGCCCGTCGCGACCCAGCCCTCGGCGTCTTTCGTGTCTGCCGTGCTTTCGGGGTTCTTGTAATATTCCACGAACACGCCCGGGCTGCGGTAATAGACCTCGCCATTGTCGCCAATCTTCAGCTCGACCCCGGGGCTCGGCACGCCCACCGTGTCCGACCGGACCTCGCCATCGGGCTGGGCGGTGATGAACACCGTCGCCTCGGTCTGCCCGTAAAGCTGCTTCAGGTTGATGCCCAGCGCGCGGTAGAAATCGAAAATCTCGGGGCCAATGGCTTCGCCCGCGGTATAGCCCACGCGCACCCGCGAAAAGCCCATCGTGTTCTTCAGCGGCCCATAGATCAGCAGATCGCCCAGCCGGTATTTCAGCCGGTCGCCAAAGCTGACAGGACGGCCATCCAGCAGATCGGGGCCAACCTTGCGCGCGTGCGCCATGTATGTGTCGAACAGGCGCTTCTTCAGCGGCCCGGAATCCTCCATCCGGATCATCACAGTGGTCAGCAGGTTCTCGAACACGCGCGGCGGGGCAAAGAAATAGGTCGGCCCGATCTCACGCAGGTCCGACATCATGGTTTCGGCGTTTTCCGGGCAGTTCACGCAGAACCCGCACCAGAACGCCTGCCCGACCGAAAAGATGAAATCGCCCACCCAAGCCATCGGCAGATAGGCGAGGATGTCATCGTCGCGCCGCAGCTTGTCGAACGTGCTTGATGCCCGCGCGGTTTCGATCACGTTGCGGTTGCTCAGCACAACGCCCTTGGGCTTGCCGGTGGTGCCGCTGGTATACAGCATCACACAGCGGTCGTCATAGCCCAGCCTTGCCTCACGCGCGCGCAGCTCGGCCTCCAGCTCGGAACGGGCGGCGCGACCCTGCTCCTGCACGTCGCGGAAGGGATGGAGATGGGTGTGGTCGTATTTCCGCATCCCACGCGGGTCGAGATAGATCACCTCTTCGAACTGGTGCAGCTGGTCCTGGATCTCGATCAGCTTGTCAGTCTGTTCCTGGTCGCCCACGATGGCAAAGCGCGCGCCGCAGTGATCCATCACATAGGCCATCTCTTCGGCCACGGCGTCCTGATACAGTGGCACCGGCACACCGCCCGCCATCTGCACCGCCACCATCGACCAATATAGGTATGGCCGGTTGCGCCCGATGATCGCAACGAAATCGCCTTCGTTCACGCCCAGCTTCAGCAGGCCCAGCGCCAGCGACTCGATCTCCTGTTCCGTTTCGGCCCAGGTCCAGGTCTGCCAGATCCCGAATTCCTTTTCGCGGAACGCGGGGGCCGTGCCGAATTCCGTCGCGTTGCGGTGCAGCAACGCAGGAACAGACAGCAGCGCGTCGGCGCCGGTGTGCGTCGTAGACAATGCGATGTCCTCCCCGCCGGGTTTGAAACGGACCCGGCAAACCTCTCCTCCTGAGGCGTGCAGCGCACGCCGTCGTGAACTGTTGTCGCGAATATTTTCGTGAAATTTTCGGAATCCTAGCGAATTGTAACAGGCGCGGATTTGGGGTGTTGACCCCGACGCCCGGCCCCGATTTGATCCGCGCGCATCAGGCCCGGCCCCGGCCCGCCCCGGCAGGCCGCTGTTTTCCGGGCAAAACCGACGATCCACGAAGGAGACGCGCATGTTGAAGAACGACCAGCTGGACCAATGGGACCGCGAGAATTTCTTTCACCCCTCGACCCATCTGGCGCAGTTCGCGCGCGGCGAAGCGCCCAACCGGATCGTGTCGAAAGCCGATGGCGTGTTCATCGAAGACCGTGACGGCAACCGCCTGCTTGATGGATTCGCCGGGCTCTATTGCGTGAACGTCGGCTATGGCCGGCAAGAGATCGCCGAGGCGATTGCCGAACAGGCGCGCGAGCTGGCCTATTACCACGCCTATGTCGGCCACGGCACCGAGGCATCGATCACCCTGTCCAAGATGATCCTTGATCGTGCGCCCAAAGGCATGAGCAAGGTCTATTTCGGGCTGGGCGGATCGGACGCGAATGAAACCAACGTCAAGCTGATCTGGTATTACAACAACATCCTTGGCCGCCCCGAGAAGAAGAAAATCATATCGCGCTGGCGCGGTTATCACGGCTCGGGTCTGGTGACCGGATCGCTCACGGGGCTGGAGCTGTTTCACAAGAAATTCGATCTGCCCATCGCGCAGGTCAAGCACACCATCGCGCCCGATTACTTCCGCCGCGAAGATCGCTCGATGTCCGAGGACGATTTCTCGACCCATTGCGCGAACGAGCTTGAAGCGCTGATCCAGCGCGAAGGCCCCGACACCATCGCGGCCTTCATCGGCGAACCGATGCTGGGCACCGGCGGCATCGTTCCCCCCCCCGCCGGGTATTGGGAAAAGATTCAGGCCGTGCTGCAACGCCACGATATCCTGCTTGTCGCGGATGAGGTGGTAACAGGCTTTGGCCGTCTGGGCACGATGTTCGGATCAGACCACTACGGCATCAAGCCCGACCTGATCACCATCGCCAAGGGCCTGACCAGCGCCTATGCGCCGCTGTCGGGGTCGATCGTGGGCGAAAAGATGTGGAAGGTTCTGGAACAGGGCACGGATGAAAACGGCCCCATCGGCCACGGCTGGACCTATTCGGCCCACCCCATCGGCGCGGCGGCCGGGGTCGCCAACCTGAAACTGCTGGACGATCTGAACCTTGTTCAGAACGCGGGCGAGGTCGGCAGCTATCTGAACGACAAGATGCGCGACGCGCTGGCGGATCACCCGCATGTGGGCGACGTGCGCGGCGAAGGCATGTGGTGCGCCGTGGAATTCGTGGAAGACAAGGCCAACCGCAAATTCTATGCCCCCTATGGCAAGGTCGGCGCACAGGTGGCCGCCGCGATGCTGGCGCAGGGCAAGGTGATCGCCCGCTCGATGCCGCAGGCCGACATGCTGGGCTTTGCTCCACCCTTCTGCCTGACCAAGGCCGAGGCGGATACCATTGTCGACGCGACCCGCCGCGCGGTCACCTCTGTGCTTGGCTAGGGCCGTCGCCCCAGTGTAACCTGTTGCCTCGCGCCGCCATTCCGGTGGCGCGGGGACCACGCCGGGACGATCAGGATGGACGTATCCGACCGCCAGAAGCTCGACATGATGACAGCCGGGCTGAACCTGATCGGTCAGGCGCTGTCGATCTATGACAGCAACCTGCAACTGGCGCATTGCAACCTACGGTTCGGCCGCATGTTCAATCTGCCCGAGCACCTCACAACCCCCGGCGCGCGGTTCGAGGACACGATCCGCCATCTTGTGGACGCGGGCGAATACGGCCCTGTCGACGATATCGAGGCATTTGTGCGCATCCGTGTCGATCAGGCCCGTGCATTTCAGCCGCATTACATGGAACGCCCCCGCTCCAACGGACACCGGATTTCCGTCGAAGGATCGCCCCTGCCGCAAGGCGGCTGGATCACCATCTATACCGACGTAACCCGTGCCACGCGGGTCGAGGGAATGCTGCGCTCGCGGTCCGAGGAACTCAGCGATCAGGTGCTCAGCCACACCCGCGAACTGTCTTCTGCCAACCGCGAATTGGCCGCTGCCAATACGGCACTAGAGGAAACCAAACGCCAGCTGACCGAGATCGAAAGCCGCACGCGCCTGACCACCGAGATGATGCCGGCCCACATTGCGCACGTCGATGCAGACGGCGTCTATACCTATTCCAACCGTCGGCTGAACACGGTCATTCCGGGCCTGCCGTCCGACATTATCGGGCGCAGGCTGGCCGATATCCTTGGCCCCGCCAACTATGCCAAGATCGACCCGCATCTGGTTGCGGCCTATCGCGGCGACAACGGCGTTTTCGAATTCAACGAAACCCATGACGGGCGGAGGATTCGCGTGGCGCTCACCTCGGACGGGGCGGGCGGGGCCTATATCCTGTCGATGGATGTGACCGAGGAAACCCAGGCCCGCGTCGCCCTGCAACAGACCCGACGGCGCGAAATCGCGGCCCAGCTGACCAGCGGGTTGGCGCATGATTTCTCCAACCTCCTGACAATCATCCTGGGCACCCAGGGCAAGCTGGCGCGCATGGATCTGGGCGCCGAGGCGGACGAGCTGATCCGCGCCACCCAAACCGCCGCCCGGCGCGGCGGGCGATTGCTGAACCGGATCGCGGGCATGACCGGCAAGCGCCAGATGCGGCTGGCCCCGACCGACGTGCACCAGCTGCTGCGCGATCTGGCCATTCTCGCCGGGCCCAGCCTGCCGCGCGACGTGGGGATTTCCATCCTCGACCACATGCCGCCGCCGCCCGTGCTGCTGGACGCGGGGCAGCTGCAGGACGCCCTGCTGAACCTTGTTCTGAACGCGCGCGATGCCTGCGGCAGCCTTGGCCAGATCGCGATCAGCGCCCATGTGGTCGGGCAGACGTGGGTCGAATTCACCGTCTCCGACACCGGCCCCGGATTTTCACCCGCCGCGCTGGATCATGCGTTTGAACCGTTCTTCACCACCAAGGGCGGCGAAGGCTCGGGACTTGGGCTGGCGATGGTCTATGACACCGCGAAACTGGCCGGAGGCGATTTGCGGATGGGCAATACGCCCAGCGGCGCCAGCGTCACGCTGCGCCTGCCCTATCGCGTGTCGCAGGTGCCGCGCGGCGGGCTGGCTCTGCTGGTGGAAGACAACGAAGATTTGCGCGCGATGGTGCGCGATCAGTTGGTCGACCTTGGCCATTCGGTGATCGAGGCCGCCTCGGCCGAGGAAGCCGTCGCATTGACCGAGGATATTCCCGATATCGCCGTTGTGTTATCAGACATCCAGCTTCTTGGTGAAGGCACCGGAATCGACCTGATCGACCGGGTTCAGGGCAGCGGGTTGCCGTGCTACCTGATGACCTCTCTGCCCGAGAACGATCCGCTTTATGGTGCCGCGCTGCTGCGCGCACCGGTGCTGCGCAAACCCTTTGGCCAGGACCAGCTGGCCCAGCTTCTTGACCCCGGGACACCCGAATGACCACGCCTCTTGTGACAATCCTCGACGACGAAGCCGACATCCGCCGGATGCTGACGGATGTGCTGCAAGAGGCCGGGTTCCGCACGCAGGCCTTTGGCCGCGCCCGCGAATTCGAAGCCGCACTAAACCATGTCACCCCCGATGTCTGCCTTGTCGATCTGTCGCTGCCCGACACCGACGGGCTGGCGCTGGTGCATCGGCTGGCGTTGGAGCGCGGCGCGGCGGTCATCATCATCTCGGGGCGGGCGCAGGTGCAGGACCGGGTGACCGGGCTGGAGCTGGGCGCCGACGACTATATCACCAAACCCTTTGAACCCGCCGAGGTGGTGGCCCGCATCCGCGCGCGCATCCGGTCGTCGCGGCCCATGCAGCCCGCCGGAAACACCGCCCGGTTCAACGGCTGGACCGCCCATTTCGACCGCTACGCGCTGGAAGACGAACAGGGCCGCGAAACACCGTTTTCCCACGCGGAATCCGAGGTTCTGCGCATGTTTCTTGACAGCCCCAAGCGGCTGATTTCGCGCGCGCAGATGCAGGAAACGCTGGGCGGGGCGGCGGGTGAAAGTTTCGACCGGGCGATGGATGTCCGCATCTCGCGGCTGCGCACCAAGCTGGGCGAAGACCCCAAGAACCCGCGCCTGATCAAAACCATCTACGGTGCCGGGTACATTTTTCTGGGCGACGTGACCTGGAGCTGAAGCACCGGCGATCCGGCGCGCATCCGGGCGCAAAGCACACGCCAAGGTTGTCGATTCGCATATTCCCTGCCTAAGCTGGCAAGGCGCGACGGGCGTATTTCAGCCCCCTCTCTCCGCGCGCCCATTTCGCCCATCCATTTACAGGAGCACCCCAAATGCCTGACGAGGAAGAAGAAGAGATCCAGATGTTCCGGCTGGAACTGGATAAATTCGGCCAATCCAACAAGCGACGGTTCTATATCATCGAAGATCTCTCGCTGTCCTGCGACATGTGCAAGACGCCCGAAGCCAAGCAGAGCATCTCGCAGATGACCCGCGCGTATTTCGACGAGTTGAAGCGCGAAGAAGCCAGCATGAACGCCAGCATCGACCGCGCAATGAAATCCGCCGCCAAGAAGCGCGGCAAGAACGGATCGGTCGATGCCAAGGCGATGGAGAAGAAGGCCAAGAAGATCCTCGACAAGTTCACCGCGCTGCATCTTGGCGGCACCAAGAAGCTGACGCTGAAGTTCAAAGGCTTCAAGAAGCCGCCATTCCTGGTGTTCGAGGGGAAATTCTAGCCCCGCGCCGTCACCGCATGGGCCAGCACCTGCAACCCGGCCACAAGGTCGGGCTCGGCGGTGTCTTCGGCAAAATCGTGGCTGATTCCGTTGATCGAGGGCACGAACAGCATCGCCACCGGCATCAGCCGCGACACGTTTGTCGCATCGTGCAGCGCGCCTGACACAAGGCGGCGCCACTTGCCCGGCGCCACCACCTTGGCGCCGTCGGCCAGCGCGGTTTGCAGCGCGCTGTCCATCGCCACCGGGTCCAGTCCCAGCATCGGGCCGAACTCCAGAGTCATCCCCGAGGAGTTCGCGATCTCGGCGGCGGTGTCGCGGATGATCTGCTCCATCCGCTCCAGCCGCGAAATGTCACCATCGCGCCATTGCATCGAAAACGTCGCCCGCCCCGGCACGATGGACGAGGCATTGGGGTGCAGCGTGACATGGCCGATGGTCCAGACGGTTGACGGCGTGACCACGTTGCGGAACCGATCATTGATCGCGCTGTTGAAGGCCGACAGCGCCTGAAACGCGTCGCGGCGCAGGTGCATCGGCGTCGTGCCCGCGTGGTTCTGCTGGCCCGTCAGGGTGATGCGCATATCGCGGATGCCAACGATATCGGTGACCACGCCGATCTGCTCGCCGCTGGTGTCCAGTGTTGGCCCCTGCTCGATGTGCATTTCGACAAAGCCGGTGAAGCGGCCCGGATCCACGAACTCGCCCGCCACATCCGCCAGCTTCGCGCGTTCATCGGCAAAGCGGGCGCCATCGTGGGCTGTCAGCGTATCGGCCGTCTCCAGCGTCAGGTTGCCCGACCAGATCGCGCTCCCGGTTGTCACGCCAAAGCGGCCTTCCTCGTCCTGAAAGCTGACGACGGAAATCGCCGGCCCGCCGGATTCGCGACTGGCGCGGGCGATTTCCAGCGCCGCAATCACGCCCAGCGCCCCGTCCAGCCAGCCGCCTTCGGGCTGGCTGTCGGAATGCGACCCCATCAACAGCGATGGCCCCTCGGCCAGACCGAACAGGTTGCCCACCGGGTCGAAGTGAGGGGTCAGCCCGCAGTCGGCCATCTGTGCGGCCAGCCAATGGCGCGCCTGAATGTCGGCAGCAGAAAACGCCGGGCGCACCACACCCTTGCCCACGCCTGCCGCGCCGATGCTGCGAAGGTGGTGCAAATCGCTTAGAAACCGGTCGGGATTCACGGAGATCATGGCTGCCCTTTCGCTGATATCGCGATCAGGCTAGCCGAGCCGGGGCATGGGTGCCACTCAGATCCGCAGGAACGGCTGGATCAGGCGCGGCAGCAGCGTGTTGAAGCGCAGCGGCGCGTCGGTCACCGCAAGGCAGATGCAATCAGCCGAAATATCAGCCACGGGCATGTGGTTCAGCGCCTCGTCGGCGGTTTCCACGTCGCCGCGCGCGAAACTGTCGGTTTCATCCGAAAACGCGCCCTGCAAGACCATTGTCAACTCGGTCCCCCGATGGCCGTGATCGGGCACCGCGGCCCCCGCGGGAATGAACAGCAACCGCGCCGTGGCCTCGCCACTGGTGGGCAGGATCGCCTGCCGCACGCCCAGGCCCACGGGCCGCCAGCGCACCGCGTCGAGATCGCCGCCGATGTAATCGCGCAGCGGGGCGGGGATCACACCGGTCTTTGCCGGCTCGGGGCGCGGCGTTACCTCGGGCGACACCGCATCAATCGCGGCCAGCGCTCGGTCCAGCCCGGCATCGGAGCTGTCAGTCACGGCTTCAAGCACCGCGCCGCCCAGCGCGTCATAGGCTTCGACTTGCGCGCGGCAGCGATCGCACAGCGAAATATGCGTGGCAACCATCAGCGAAAACGCCTCTGGCAGGGCCCCGGCGGAATAGGCCAGCAAGTGGCGGTCTTCTATATGATGTTTGATCTTGGTCTTCATGGCAGACATCATTTCATGTGGTGGCGCAACCGGTCGAGCGCGAGCCGGATGCGGGATTTGATCGTGCCAAGCGGCAGACCGGTTTCAGCGGCGATCTCGCGGTGGCTGAGATCACCGAAATAGGTGCGTTCGATCAGGTGGCGCTGGGCCTCGGGCAGCTTGGTCATCGCGTCTTTCAGGCGCGCGCTGTCTTGCTGCAAGGCCAGGGCATCGGCCTGATCGGTCTCTGGTTCGGGGCCCCAGCCCAGATCTTCGGGTTCGGGCCGGCGCTGCTTGCGCAGCATGTCGATGCGGCGATTCCGGGCAATCGTGAAGATCCACGTCGCCGCCGAGGCGCGGGCCGGATCGAAAAGATGCGCCTTGCGCCATAGCGTCACCATCACGTCCTGCGCACATTCCTCGGCCGTGGTGGCATCGGCGCCGGATTTCATCATGAACCCGCGAATGCGCGGTGCAAAATGACAAAACAGCCGCGCAAAGGCATCACGGTCGCGATGATCGCGGATGCGCCCGATCAGGGCGGGCCAGTCCGGCTCGGCAGACGGTTCCATCGTGGTCAGTTCTTGCGGCTTGCTGCGCACGCGCTTCTTCGCCTTTGGTCCTGCGGCCCGCACCGCGACGGCGGGGCCGTCGGGCAAGTGCCCTGTATGGGACAGTGTATCGAGTTGCGCGCCAGTGAACATACCCCATCTACGCAACAGCCCCTGAGCCGGATCACCCGAGCCATAAAATTTTTCTGACGCGGGCAAAATCGCAGGTTTTTCAATCTATTTGTCATCCGGTTTCACCTAAAGCGCGTAAAGCCTTGGAAGTCACCCAATCGGAGCACCCGGCATATGCCATTTGAACAGACGGCCACGGCCCCAAGAAAAATCGCCGTGATCGGTGCCGGAATATCGGGAATGGGCGCGGCGCATCGCCTGTCAGACCTGCACAACGTCACCTTGTTCGACGCCGCACCCCGGCTGGGCGGCCACGCGCGCACCGTGATGGCCGGGCAGAATGGCACCCAGCCTGTCGATACCGGGTTCATCGTGTTCAACCGCGTGAACTATCCGAACCTCGTGCGGCTGTTTGAAGAGCTCGACGTGCCCGTGGTGGAAAGCGACATGAGCTTTGCCGCCTCGATCGACGGCGGTCGGATGGAATATTCGCTGAAGTCGCTTCGTGCCCTGTTCGGCCAGCCGGTGAACGCGCTGCGCCCCTCATTCCTGCGCATGGTGCGTGATATCCTGCACTTCAACGCGAACGCGCTTGAGGCTGCGCAGGACAAATCGCTCAGCGTGGGCGGCTTGCTCGATCGCCTTGGCACGGGCCGATGGTTTCGCGATTACTACCTGCTGCCGCTGTCCGGCGCGATCTGGTCGTCGCCCAAGGATCGGATCATGGATTTCCCGGCTTGGGCGATGATCCGGTTTTTCGACAACCACGCGCTGTTGCATCATTCGGGCCAGCATCAGTGGTACACGGTGCAGGGCGGATCGGTGGAATATGTCCGCCGGCTGGAGTCTGCGATGCGGCGCAAGGGGGTCCAGATTCGGCTGGATTGCCCGATAAAAGGCGTGCGGCGGATCGGATTGGGCGTCGAGGTGCGCGCCGAGGGGGCCGAATGGGAAGCCTTTGACGACGTGGTGTTCGCCACGCATTCCGACGACACGCTGCGCCTGCTGTCGGATCCCTCCGAGCAGGAACGCCGCGTGCTGGGCGCGATCCGCTATCACCCGAACCGCGCGGTGTTGCACTCTGATGTCTCGGTGATGCCGAACCGGCGGGCGATGTGGTCCAGCTGGAACTATGCCGGGCAAGGCGCCAGCGATGGCGACGGGATCGACCTGACCTATTGGATGAACTCTCTGCAACCGATCCCCCAGGCCGATCCGCTGTTCGTGACGCTGAACAGCCGCCGCCCCATCCGAGAAGAGCTGATTCACGACATCGCCGCCTTCCGCCACCCGGTGTTCGACGGCCCCGCCATCGCCGCCCAGGCCGAGGTTCCGGCCCTGAATGGCACGCGCAACACGTGGTTCTGTGGCGCCTGGGTGCGCAACGGGTTTCACGAAGACGGGCTTGCCAGCGCGCTGGACGTGGTCGCGGGCATCAATCGCATTCCCAACCTGCGGGTCGCCGCCGAGTGAACGCGCGCGTCGATCATATCGCGGGGCATACCTATCACGGGCGCAAGGGCGCGGTGGCGAATGCCTTTCGCTATGGCATTGATTACGTGTTGCTGAATGCCGAAGCCCCGGCCCCGCGCGCGCCGCGCCTGTTTTCCCGCAACGCGGGCAACGTGCTGTCGCTGCACGACCGAGACCATGGCGGGCCTCCGGGCGAAGGCGCGGGCGCACGATGGGCGCGCGACGTTCTGGCGCGGCACCAGCTGCCCTCGCCCGCGCGGATCGACCTGCTGGCGCAGCCGCGCGTGCTGGGCCATGTGTTCAACCCGGTCAGCTTCTGGTTGTGCCACCGTGCGGATGGGGCGCTTTATGCGGTGATTGCCGAGGTCACCAACACCTATGGCGAGCGGCACTCCTATCTGTGCCACCATTCCGACGCCGCGCCCATCACCCCCGAGTCCGAGTTGCATGCGACGAAAATCTTCCACGTCTCGCCGTTTCAGCCGGTGGCGGGCGACTACCGGTTCCGGTTCGACATTCGCGACGATCACATCGGTATCCGCATCGACTATGGCCGTGACAAGGGCGGGCTGATCGCCACGCTGACGGGCGCCCGCAAGCCCCTGACCACGCGCAGCGCACTGGCCATGTTGATCCGCCGCCCGTTCGGGTCGCGCCGGGTGCTGGCGCTGATTCACTGGCAGGCGCTGAAACTGTGGTGGAAGGGGGCAAGATTCCGCCACCTGCCGCCCCCGCCCAAGTCGGATGTCAGCCGCGGCTGAACTGGCAAAACCGCGACGGCGGGCTAGGTCAGGAACCAGATCAAAGCAGCAGAAAAAGCGAAAGGACGGGTGCCATGCACGACTGGCAGGGAAAACGGTATTGGCTGATTGGTGCGAGCGAGGGGCTGGGCGCCGCGCTGGCCGAAAAGCTGAGCCGCGTGGGTGTCGATCTGGTGCTCTCGGCCCGAAATGCCGAGCCGTTGCAGAAGCTGGCCGATCGCCTGCCGGGCCGCGCCGTCGTGCAGACGCTGGATGTGCAGGATGCCGACAGCATCCGCGCCGCCGCCGAGGCGATTGGCGAGGTCGATGGCGTTGTGTTCCTTGCCGGGACCTATTGGCCGATGTCGGCGAAAGAGTGGGACGCCGAGAAGGCCGAAACCATGTTTGACGTGAACCTGACCGGGCTGGCGCGCACGCTGGGCGTGGTCCTGCCGCCGATGGTGGCGCGCGACAAGGGCCATGTTGTCATCACCGGGTCGCTTTCGGGGTTTCGCGGGCTGCCGGGCGCCATCGGCTATGCCGCCTCGAAGGCCGGGGTCATGGCCTTGGCCGAATCGGTCTACGCCGATCTGAAGGATACCGGCGTGCGCGTGCAATTGGCGAACCCGGGCTTCATCAAGACCCGCCTGACCGACAAGAACGATTTCAAGATGCCCATGCTGATGGAGCCGGAAGACGCCGCGCGCTCGGTCTTTGAACACATGGGTTCGGACCGCTTCAAGCTCAGCTTTCCGCGCCCGTTTTCCTATGTGTTCCGGCTCGGCCAGTTTCTGCCGGACTGGCTCTATTTCCGGCTGTTTGCTTGAGATCAAAGACCGCCGTTCCTTTATCGGGTTCACTTGGGCCCGAGACATCAACGGAGGAAAGCCATGGAACTGTCACCTGCCAAGGTCGCGCAGATTGCGCTTATGGGGCACGAACTGGACCGCGCCGAGCCGGAGCTGCGCGGGCTGATCGAGAGGATGAGCGAGCAGGAACAGGCCGAACTGGTCGCCATCCTGTGGATCGGACGCGGCAGTTTCGAGCCCGAGGATTTCGCCGAGGCGGTCTCTACCGCCGCGGCAGAGGCCACCGTACCCTGCGCCGATTACCTGCTAGGTTCGCCGCATATGTCCGACCATCTGGAAAACGGCCTGGACGCGCTTGGCATTTCCGCGATGGACGCCGAAGACGACCTGATGTGAGCTCTCACACCCGCGCGACGTGGTCCTGAAACAGCGCGTTGGCGCGCGCCCAGACCGGCGAATCCGCATCGCCAAGCGTCAGGAGCGTCGGCAGCAATTGCCCCGCGAAATCCTGCGAGCTTTCCAGCGGCAGCATCGAGGGCAGGTTGTCGATTGCCATGATGTCGAGCGGGGGGTCATCGTGCACCCGCACGGCGGGCTTTTCCCATGTGGTCGCGCGGTCATACAGCGGGATCGGGTTGAACGGGCTGTCGGGATCGCAGGCGATATCGCCGATCACCCGCAGGTCGCGCGGTTGCGTCAGCGCCGGTTTCGTCACGAAACGCGGGGTTTCGCGGCGCGCCAGGATGCAGTTCAGAAACACCCCGTGGGCAAGGATTTCCGGGAACGGTCCGCCGCTGGCAGTTTCCGCCATGTCCCAGCGGGTGGGGGTAACACCGACTCGCGTGCACAGATCGGCCGCGCCGGTGCCAACCCGGCCCAACGCCCCGATCACCAGCGCTTTGGGGCGCGGCACCCCGGACCCGTCCAACTCACTTGTCAGCTCGGCCACCATGTCATCGGCGGTGGCATGGCGATGTGCGGGTGGCACCGCGCGGCCCGCCTGTTGCGCGGCCCAGACCGACAGCGCCACCGCCGCCCCGGCGAACCCCGCCCAGTAGCCAAAGGCCGCAACCCGGCGACCCGCATCATCGGTCAGGTATTCCAGATCCAGCAGCGTGCCGCCGCCCGCCTTGAACCGTTTCAGCAGCACCTTACCCGCCGCCTGATCCTTGTAGGCGTGGCCGAACATGATGTGGCGATGGCGCAGCGGCGTGCCATCCTCGGGCAGTTCCTTCAGGCCGAAGATCACCGCATCCTCCGGCGCCTCGGGCCAGCTGTTTTCCGGCGCAATCGTCGCGCCCGCATCGCGGAAGCCGTCGATCGGCAATACACGGGAGGCGCTGTTTTCGACCGTAACGCGCTTGCCCGCAGCGATCAGCGCGGCCACGCCTTCGGGCGTGATGCCGGTGCGGGTTTCATTGTCGCGCTGTTCGGCGCGCACCCAGATATGGGTCATGGGCCTGTCCTTCCGTTGCACGTCAGAAATGGGTCTGCGCGTGACGCCGCTCGGGCGTATCAAGGTGGGGCACCGCGTTGAACAGCACCGGCGTCAGATGCGCGCCAATGGGGTGCAGCCGGTGCATCGAGGTGTTCATGATCGCCAGCGCCACCCGCGAGGCCGCCGGAATATCCAGCCCCAAAGCGCGCCGGATCGCAAAGGAAATCAGCCCGCCCGAAGTGACCACCAGCGCCGGGCCATCGCCCTCGGCAATCTCGGCCAGCGACTGGGCCACGCGGTGTTCGAAATCGGCAAAGCGTTCGGGCACGTCCTCAAGCGCATCATCGGCCCAATGCCCAAACACCATCGGCAGATGGTCGATGAACCCCTCGCGCGAGTCGGGCAGCGCCACGCCATGTTGCCGCTCCATCAACTGCGAGAGCGTGAAATATTCCAATTCGTTCAGGCGCGGATCGACCACCGGTTCCATGCCAAGCCCCATCGAGGCCACGGTTTCGCGGTGCCGCACCAGCGACCCGCAGTACAGCCGCGGGTGAAACGCCTCGGTCTCGCGCAGGTGCTGGCCCAGCCATTCGGCCTGCGCATGGCCCAGCGGGCTGAGCCGGTCATAGCTGGTTTCGTCGCGCGCACCGGTATTGGCCTGACCGTGGCGGATAAGCGTGATATGAGACATGGGCGCCCGTCTTGCAGTGTTCGCGGCCTTTCTAGGGGCCACCGCGCCCCGTGAAAAGGCCCCCGGCAGCGACATGCGGTTCCGAAAGGAAACAGCGCGGCGCAAATTTGGTGGCATGCGTCGGGTTTGGAGAGTCGCGGCGGCTGCGCCCGTGGTCTAACGTGGCGCAATTACCCAGGAGGCAGATATGTCGGACAAGGTGCGTTTCACGCTGAACGGCGAAGAGATCGAGGCCGAAAAGGGCCTGACCATCTGGGAGGTGGCGAATGGCCGCGGCCTAGTGATCCCGCACCTGTGCCACAAACCGGCGCCCGGCTATCGCCCCGATGGCAACTGCCGTGCGTGCATGGTGGAAATCGAAGGCGAACGCACGCTGGCGGCCTCCTGCATCCGCGAACCCAGCGAAGGCATGGTCGTCACCTCTGTCTCGGCCCGCGCCGAACAGGCCCGCCGCATGGTGATGGAAATGCTGGTGACCGACCAGCCCGCTCCCGAGGTCGCCCACGACAAATCCAGCCACCTGTGGGACATGGCCGCGATGAACGGCGTCAGCGAAAGCCGCTTTCCCAAGCTGGAAGAGGGCCGCATACCGCTGCTGGATGACAGCCACGTCGCGATGCGCGTGAACCTGGATGCCTGTATCCAGTGCGGGTTGTGCGTGCGCGCCTGCCGCGAGGTTCAGGTGAACGACGTGATCGGCATGGCGGGCCGGGGGCATGACAGTTTTCCCACCTTCGACATGGCCGACCCGATGGGCGCCAGCACCTGTGTCGCCTGCGGCGAATGCGTGCAGGCCTGCCCCACCGGCGCGCTGATGCCCGCCACCGTGGTCGATGACGCGCAGGTCGGCGACAGCGCCGATTTCGACAGCGAAGTCGACAGCATCTGCCCCTTCTGCGGCGTCGGGTGCCAGGTCTCGCTCAAGGTCAAGGATGGCCGGGTGAAATACGTCGAGGGCATCAACGGCCCCGCCAACGAAGGCCGGTTGTGCGTCAAAGGCCGGTTCGGGTTCGACTATATCCACCACGACCACCGGCTGACCAAACCGCTGATCCGCCGCGAGGACGCGCCCGCCAAGGGGCTGAACGTCGACCCCGGCAACTGGCAGACCCACTTCCGCGAGGCGTCGTGGGACGAGGCGCTGGATTTCGCCGCCAAGGGGCTGAAGGGGCGCGGGCGCGAGGTGGCGGGCTTTGGCAGTGCGAAATGCACCAACGAAGAGGCCTATCTGTTCCAGAAGATGATCCGCCAGGGATTCGGCCACAACAATGTCGACCACTGCACGCGGTTGTGCCATGCCAGCTCGGTCGCGGCGCTGATGGAGAACGTCGGCTCGGGCGCGGTGACGGCCACCTTCAACGAAATCGAAAACGCCGACGTGGCCATCGTGATCGGGGCCAACCCGATCGAAAACCACCCGGTTGCCGCGACCTATTTCAAACAGTTCACCAAGCGCGGCGGCAAGCTGATCGTGATGGACCCGCGCGGACAAGCCCTGAAACGGTTTGCCAGCCACATGCTGCAATTCCGTCCCGGCGCCGACGTGTCGATGCTGAACGCGATCATGCATGTGATCGTCGAGGAGAAGCTCTACGATCAGCAGTATATCGAGGCCTATACCGAGAATTGGGAGGCCGAAAAGGCGCATCTGGCCGATTTCACGCCCGAGAAAATGTCCGAAATCTGCGGTATTGCCCCCGAGGTTCTGCGCGACGTGGCCCGCACATTTGCCGGCGCGCGCGCCGGGATGATCTTCTGGGGCATGGGCGTGTCGCAGCATATTCACGGCACCGACAATTCGCGCTGCCTGATCTCGCTGGCACTGATGACAGGCCAGGTCGGCCGCCCCGGTGCCGGTCTGCACCCGCTGCGCGGCCAGAACAACGTGCAGGGCGCATCGGATGCCGGGCTGATCCCGATGTTCCTGCCCGATTACCAGGACGTGACACAGGACGGCGTGCGCAGCGCCTTTACCGAGGTCTGGGGGTCTGGGGACTTCTCGAACCAGAAGGGCCTGACCGTGACCGAGATCATGGACGCGGTGCACGCAGGCGACATCAAGGCGATGTACGTGCTGGGCGAAAACCCCGCCATGTCGGACCCGGATGTGGATCACGCCCGCGCCGCCCTGGCCAAGCTCGACCACCTCGTGGTGCAGGACATCTTTCTGACCGAAACCGCGAACTATGCCGACGTGATCCTGCCCGCCAGCGCCTTTGCCGAGAAGTCGGGCACAGTGACCAACACCAACCGGCAGGTCCAGATGGGCCGCCCCGCCGTGCCACCCCCGGGCGAGGCGCGCGAGGACTGGTGGATCGAGGTCGAACTGGCGAAGCGGCTGGACCTTGGCTGGACATACAGCGGACCCGCCGAGGTGTTCGCCGAGATGAAGCAGAACATGAAGAGCCTCGACAACATCACCTGGGACAGGCTCGAGGCGCAGAACGTCGTCACCTACCCCTCGCTCTCGCCCGAGGATCCGGGGCAGGCGATCGTCTTCGCCGATGGCTTCCCCCGCGCGGGTGGCCGCGCCCGGTTCACCCCGGCCAGCGTGATCGCCCCCGACGAGGCGCCCGACAGCGATTACCCGATGATCCTGACCACCGGGCGGCAGCTGGAACATTGGCACACCGGCTCGATGACGCGCCGTTCCACGGTGCTCGATGCGGTCGAACCCGAGGCGAACTGCTCGCTGCATCCCAAGACGCTGCGCCGCCTTGGCGTGGCGCCGGGCGGGATGCTGCGCCTGACCACGCGCCGCGGCAGTGTCGAGGTGATGGCCCGCGCCGACCGCGCGGTGGCCGAGGACATGGTGTTTCTGCCCTTTGCCTATGTCGAAGCAGCGGCCAACATCCTGACCAACCCGGCGGTCGACCCCTACGGGAAGATCCCCGAGTTCAAGTTCTCGGCAGTGCGGGTAGAACCCGCAAGCGTGGCCGCAGAATAGGTCAGGCGGAGGGGGGCTCTGCCCCCGCCGCCCTTCGGGCGACTCCCCCGAGATATTTTGAGCCCAAAGAAGGCAGCGGGCGCCCTGCTTCTTTGGGCCGAAAATATCCTCGCCGAAGGCATCGCGCGGCACGCGCGATATGAGCGCGACACCTATCGCTCAAGCGGCAGGGACGTGGAATCCACCTCTGGCGCCAGCTCTTCGAAATCGAAATTGTCCAGCCGGGCGGCGCGTTTGCCGGCCCGTTCGGCAGCAGTGCTGATCTGGTCGAGGTCGGTGCGGGCCTGTGCGAAGTGGGTGTTGAGCTTGCCCACCCGTTCGACCACCAGTTCCATGTCGCGATGCAAAAGCTTCAATGTCGCGCGGATTGCGCCGGCCTGTTCGCGCATTCTTGCGTCTTTCAGGATCGCGCGCATGGTGTTGAGCGTCGCCATGCAGGTGGTCGGAGACACGATCCACACTCTCGCGGCAAAGCCTTCGCGCACCAGGTCGGCGAAATTGGCGTGCAACTCGGCATAGACCGCTTCGGAGGGCAGGAACATCAGCGCCCCGTCGGCGGTTTCGCCTTCGATGATATAGCGCTCGGAGATGGCCTTGATATGGGTCCGTACGGCGGTGCGCAGCGCTTGGCGGGCCTCTTTCACCTGTTGCGGGGTGTCGGCGGCGCGCAGGGATTCATACGCCTCGAGCGGGAACTTGCTGTCGATGGCGATGGGGCCCGGCGGGTTTGGCAGGTGGATCAGGCAATCGGCGCGGCGGCCATTGCCGAGCGTGGCCTGAAGCGCGTAGCTGTCGGGCGGCAAAGCCTTGGACACGATGTCATTCAGCTGGATTTCGCCAAAGGCGCCGCGTGTCTGCTTGTTGCTGAGGATGTCCTGAAGCCCAAGCACGTCGCCGGACAGCTTGGCGATATTATCCTGCGCGCGGTCGATCGTGGCCAGCCGCTCTTGCAGTTGCGTCAGCGAGGTCACCGTTTGTTTCGAGGTGCCATGCAGCGTTTCCTTCATCCGCTCCTGCATCTCGGCGAGCGCACGGGCCGAGCGCATGGCGTTGTCGGCGAGCCGGTCGTTCATCTGCTGCTGGACGGAGGCGAGCCGCGATTCGACGGTCTGGATCACCTGCGCTTGCGCATTGGCCTGCGTGTCGGAGACGGTTTGCAGCCCGCCGCGCAGCTGTTCCTGCCCATAGCCCAGCTGCTGTACATGGCCGCCCAGCACCTGCATATGGCGGGCCAGCGGCTCGGCCATCCGCGCCGCCCGGGCAGAGGCGCGGATCGACAGAACCAGCAGAAACAGCATCAACAGTGCCAGACCGACACCGCCCGAGGCCAGTAGCACGAGCGGGTCGGACAGCGTGACGTCGCCCAGCTGGTTCATGTGCGCCCGAACAGGCGTTCGATGTCCGACAGGCGCAATTCGACATAGGTGGGGCGGCCGTGGTTGCACTGGCCGGAATGCGGCGTCGCCTCCATCTCGCGCAGCAGGGCGTTCATTTCTTCGGCGCGCATCCGGCGGCCCGAGCGGATCGAACCATGGCAGGCGACGCGCGACAGGATCGCCTCGATTCGGGCTTGCAGCGTTGTGGCGCTGCCCGCGTCGGCGAGTTCGTCGAGGATGTCGGCGACCAGCGCGGCGGCGTTGACCTCGCCCAGGATGGCGGGCGTTTCGCGCACCGCAACCGCCGTGCCGCCGAAGGCTTCGATGGTCAGCCCCAGCGCCACCAGGTCGGGCGCAATGTCGAGCAGGCTGTCGCGATCAGACGCCGACAGCTCGACAATCTCGGGGATCAATAACGCCTGCGCCGCAACCCCGTTTTCGGCCATCTGGCGTTTGAGTTTCTCATAGACCAGCCGTTCGTGGGCGGCGTGCTGGTCGACGATGACCATGCCGGTTTCGGTCTGGGCGATGATGTAGTTTTCGTGCACCTGCCCGCGCGCGGCTCCAAGAGGCAGGTGCTCGGCGGGCGTCACCTCGGGCATGGGTTCGGGTTCGACCACGCGGGCCGAGAATCCGGCGTTCAGCTCGTCGAACCCTTGGGGCGCGGGTTCGGCCGGGCGTTGTGCGGCATAGCCCAGGCCCCGTGCGGCGGGCGAGGGGCGATCCATCTGGTAGACGCGCGCGCCGGTGGGTTCGGGGCGCATCGCGCCCAGCGTGGCCCCGGCAACAGTGGTCGAGGCGCGGTGCCCGGCTTCGGCCAGCGCGTGGCGCAGGCCCGACACGATCAGCCCGCGCGCGGTGCCGGGGTCGCGAAACCGGACCTCGGATTTTGCGGGGTGCACGTTGACGTCAACCAACGTCGGATCGCAATCGATGAACAGCGCGGCGGCGGGGTGCCTGTCGCGGCTGAGGAAATCGAAATAGGCGGCGCGCAGGGCGCCATACAGCATCTTGTCGCGCACCGGGCGGCCGTTCACGAACAGGAATTGCGTCACCGCCGCGCCCCGCGAATAGGTGGGCAGCGCGGCATAGCCGAACAGGCGCAGCCCGTCGCGCGTGGCATCGATTCGCAAGGCATTGTCGGCAAAATCGCGCCCGATCACGCCCGACAGCCGCCCGTGCAGCGCATCGAACAGATCGCCCGATTCGGCATCAGCGCGAAACAGCGACCGGCCTTCGCCGCCGCCGCTGACATCGCGCAGGGTAAACCCGATGGCGGGTTCGGCCATGGCAAGGCGGCGCACAGTGTCGGCGATGGCCTGGGTTTCTGCCCGGTCGCTGCGCATGAATTTCAGCCGCGCGGGGGTGGCGTGGAACAGATCGGCCAATTCGACGACCGTGCCCGCGCTCAGCGCCGCCGGGCGCACCGGCTCCATCCGCCCGCCCGAAACGCGGATCACCGCCGCGTCATGGCCCGGCGCGCGACTGGTGACCGAGAGCCGCCCGACCGCGCCGAGCGAAGGCAGCGCCTCGCCCCGGAAGCCGAAGGTGTGGATGTTCAACAGGTCGGTCCCGTCGATTTTCGACGTGGCATGGCGAGCCAAGGCCAGCGGCAGATCGTCGGGCGCGATTCCACAGCCATCGTCCGTTACGCGGATCAGCGTTTTGCCGCCATCGGCGATGTCGATGCGGATGCGCGTTGCCCCTGCGTCAATCGCGTTTTCCACCAGTTCCTTGACCGCAGAAGCCGGGCGTTCAACCACCTCGCCCGCCGCGATACGGTTGATCGCGGCATCGTCCAGCTGCCGGATGACGGGCCGAGACTCGCCGATATTGGGGTTCGCATGTGCCATACCGCAAAACCTAGCATGGCGCAGTTTGATTCTGCCACCCACTCGCTGCGATTTGGCGGGCTGCTTAGGGCGGAAATCCGCAGCACATAATTGTAAAAAATTTTTGTCAAAAAAACCGCCAATCCGCATTGCACCTCCCGACGAAGCCCACTAGATAGCGGGCACGTCAATTGGCGCGGGATGGAGCAGCCCGGTAGCTCGTCAGGCTCATAACCTGAAGGTCGTAGGTTCAAATCCTACTCCCGCAACCAAATTGATCGGCCAACGCCCTCGCATCTGCGGGGGCTTTGTCGTTTTCGGGGCGGCGCGCGGCCGTCCCCTTGCCCCGCCCGGAACCATCGCCATATCTGACAGGTTAAAGCGGCAGGCAGGCGCGGAGTGTCCGATGGGTTACGTGAAGACGGCGATGTTGATGGCAGCGATGACGGCGCTGTTTATGGGGGTCGGTTATCTGATCGGAGGTTCCGGCGGCGCGGTGATTGCCCTTGTTGTCGCGGCGGTGATGAATGGGTTCACCTGGTGGAATTCCGACCGCATGGTGCTGCGGATGCACAATGCGCAAGAGGTTGCCGCGGGCGACCGGTTCGGCCTGCATGATCTGGTGGCAGAGCTTGCGCGCAATGCCGGGTTGCCGCAGCCCAAGGTCTACATCATGAACACCGAGCAGCCGAATGCCTTTGCCACTGGGCGCAACCCCGAGAATGCCGCCGTCGCGGTGACGACGGGGCTGATGCGCAGCCTGTCGCGCGAGGAACTGGCCGGGGTTGTCGCGCACGAGTTGGCGCATATCCGCAACCATGACACGGCGATCATGACGGTTACGGCGACTTTTGCGGGCGCGATTTCGATGCTGGCGAATTTTGCGCTGTTCTTTGGCGGCTCGCGCGAGCGGCTGGGGCTGATTGGCACGCTGATGATGATGTTTCTGGCCCCGATGGCGGCGGCGCTGGTGCAGATGGCGATCAGCCGGACCCGCGAATATGCCGCCGACAAGGCCGGTGCCGAGATTTGCGGGCATCCGATGTGGCTGGCTTCGGCCCTGCAGAAAATCGCGATGGGCGCGGCGCGGATCGATAACCACGCCGCCGAGCGGAACCCGGCCACGGCGCATATGTTCATCATCAACCCGCTGCACGCGCACAAGCACGACAGCCTGTTCGCGACACACCCGGCCACGGAAAACCGCATCGCCGCGCTGCGCGAGATGGCCGGGCAAGCCACGCCCCAGCGGCGCGAGGATCCGCGCGTTCAGCCCAGCGGGATGCCCAAGGTGCGGCGGCGCGGCACGCCGGGGCCGTGGTCGTAAACGGGCCTCAGCCGACCGGCTGGTGACCACCGTTTTCGGCCAGCGCCTCTTCGCGATACAGGCCCAGCTTTTCCATCACCGGCAGGTCGTTCAGGCAGAACAGGCAGGCGTCCTCGGTGTCAGAGGCGTTGGCGTGTTCGTGCCAGGCCCATGCCGGCACGCAGAAGATGTCGCGCTCGGTCCAGTCGAAGCGCTTGCCATTGATGATGGAATGGCCCGATCCCTTGCAGACCTGATAGAGGAAACTGCCGGTGTGCCGGTGCGCCTTGGTCCGCTCTCCGGGGCGCAGCATCTGCATCGACGCCCCCAGCGTGCCCATCACATGCCCTGAATTCACCGGGTTCATGTAGTGCATCAGCACCCCGTCATGGGGCGAGCCATCGCTGTGCGCGGCCAGACCCGACAGCGCCTCGTAGGTGCGATCCCATTCGTATTTGAACATCGGGCTATAGCCTTTTTGCCAGTCACCGCCGCCGGGGCGCAGGCCCGGGTTGCCCCATGTGCGCGTCATGTCGTCGACCGGATAGGTGACCGCCTGCGCCAGATCGGGATGCACCTCGTAGAAATTCGCCTCGAGCGCGTTGACCAGCGGAATGTCCAGCCCGTCCTGCCAGATGCAGGGTGTGCCCTCGCTGGCAACGGCGTGTTCGTGCCATGTGCCGTTCGGCGTGAGCACGAAATCGTTCGCGCCCAGTGTCATCTTGTGCCCGTCCACCACGGTATAGGCGCCCTGCCCCTCCATTATGAAACGGATCGCGCTGGCGGAATGGCGATGCGCGCTGGCGCGTTCGCCGGGATGCATCACCTGAAGCCCTGCGTAAATCCAGCCCACGGCGGCCGCCACATCGGAGCGGCCCGGGTTGTCCAGGTAGATCACCCGCCGCCCGGCCTTTTCCGGCGTTACCAGATCGACCGAGCGCAGCACGTCATCGCGCAGGTCGGCATAGCGCCAGATCATCGGAACCGACTGGCTCACCGGCTCCCAGGGTTCGATCTTGTTCGCCACGGTCCACAGCGCGGCGGCCCCCTTTCGGCCAAGATCGTCGTAATAGGCCAGCAGCTCGGGCGTGTCTTCGACATTGGCGCGCCCGGCAACATCCTCGCGGTGGTTTTCGTGATCTCTGGCCATGGTGGTCTCCTTCTCCCTTGGGCGAAGGGGACCATGTTGCGGCGCGAACCGCAATGGACAAGCGTGTTACTTCGGCCGGGGCATGTGGAACACATCATGCGTGCGCACATAGGCATCGGCGCCATACATCCGCCCGATGAGATCGAGCGCTTCGGGGATCACGCGCGGACGGTCGCCCGGTGTCAGAGCCGTGTCATGGAAATGCGCGGCCAGCACCCGGCCCACGATCAACAACTGATGTGGCCCGGTGTTCACCACCTCTGCGACACGGCATTCATAAGCCACCGGAGCGCCGGTGATGCGCGGGGGCGCGACCTGCGTGCTGGGCGCGGTCGCAACCCCGGCCAGCGTCAGCTCATCCACCTCGGGCGGCAGGGCGGCGCAGGTTTCGTTCATTTGCGCGGCCATCGCCTCGGAGACGAGGTTGACGACGAATTCGCCCCCATCGCGCAGATTGCGGGCTGTGTCTTTCTGGTGCACGTCACCCGGCAGGATCCCCAGCGCCACCACCGGCGGCTCGGACCCCATCATGTTGAAGAACGAATAGGGCGCGGCATTGCGCACCCCCTCGGGCGAGATCGTGGTGACCCAAGCGATGGGCCTTGGCATGATCGAGGACGCCATAAGCCGATAGCAGTCGGCGCCCTCCATCTTGGTGAAATCGAAAGAGCGCGCACCGCTCATACGGCGATGACCGAATGGCGCAGCTGGCCGATTCCATCGACCCCGCATTCCACCACGTCACCCGGCCAGAGCCATTCCTGCGGGTCGCGCCCGGCACCAACGCCTTCGGGCGTGCCGGTGGCGATGATGTCGCCGGGTTCCAGCGTCATGCCTTTGGAAATATCGGCGATCAGTTCGGGGATCTTGAACAGCATGTGCCGCGTGTTCGAGCGTTGCTTTTCCACTCCGTTCACCGTCAGCCACAGGGTCAGATCGTGCGGGTCGCCGACCTCGTCCGCCGTGACGATGCAGGGGCCGAAGGGGGCAAAGGAATCCTGCCCTTTCGACACGATCCACTGGCCGGCGCGGCGACAATCGCGGGCGCTGACGTCGATCATCACGGAATAGCCGAAGACGTGGTTCAGCGCGGCCTCTTCCGACACGCGCCGCGCGGTGGTGCCGATGATCGCGGCCAGCTCGACCTCCCAATCCATCTGCTGCGTCACCTCGGCATTGTGGCGGATCGGCTCGCCCGGCCCGATCACCGTTGTGGTGGGTTTCGAGAAGATCACCGGCTCGGAGGGCAGATCCTTCGCCGTATCCAGCGTGCGCGCGCTTTCGGCGACGTGTTCGACATAGTTCAGCCCGATGCCAAAGATGTTCTTGCGCGGGCGCGGGATCGGCGCCAGCAGGGTGACATTGGGCAGCGGCAGAACCACCTGCGGCGGCAGCGCCTCCAGCCCCGCATCCAGCAGCCGTTGCAGCGCCTTCTGCGTCATCAGCCCCCGGTCGATGAACCCCAGCATCGTGCCCGGCAGATCCACCCCCACGGCCTGCCCCAGCCGCGCGACATCGACGACAAAGCCATCGACAACCGCACCCAGTGTGGCGGCATCCTCGACCGACGCGCGATAGGTTACCAGTTTCATGCGTATCCTCCCATTCCTTGCGCGCACCATGGCGCAAGCCACCGGGAGGGTCAAAATCTTTCAGTCACCACAGATAGATAGCCTGCGCTGGGCAGTATCAATCAGTGCTCTGAAAGGAGTGGTGAGCCGTGCAGGACTGTGCGGGGTGAGGGAAATCAACGGCTTGCACTGGCGAACCGGAAAACCCCAGCCCTTGATTTGATTGGGCTTTTCGGGCCTCTGGCGAACCGTTTCAGGAGTCCCAGAAACCGAAAGGCCGCTGACCGGGCTGGCACCCGCGTCAACGGCCAAATCGAAAAGTTTGCTCAGACTGGATACCAGATCGCACACGTGACCGCAATCGCGGGAGGGGTCGATGTCTGAGCTTCTGCCCTTCTGCAAGATCAAGCTGCAATTCCTGCTGGAGATGGTCACGGACCACGAGCTGGACGACAACGCCTTGCGCGTGGCCCTCTACCTGGCACTGGCGCATGCAGACCACGAGACCGGCGAGAGCCGCCCGTCTTTCGAGACCATAGGTGCGGCCATCGGCAAGCACGCCAAATCGGTGAAACGGGCGCTGAACAAGGTCGAGGCGGCGGGATACATGACCGTGGAGCGCGGGACCAACAAGGGGAAATCCTCGCGCTACCGCCCGACCCAAGCAGCCATGAAACGGGCCACCGAGCGCCGCCGGGAGGGGGACAAGGTTGTCCCGCTTAGCCGCGCCAAAGGGGGACAATCCTGTCCACAAAGCGGGACATTCCCGTCCGGCAAAGGGGGACAAGATCGCCCCCC
The DNA here is from genome assembly GCF_005938225.1 of Arenibacterium halophilum. GTDB lineage: Bacteria > Pseudomonadota > Alphaproteobacteria > Rhodobacterales > Rhodobacteraceae > Arenibacterium > Arenibacterium halophilum. Next base: position 428,056 of record NZ_VCPC01000004.1, on the reverse strand, counting down.
GAACAGAGAACAAGAACTTAGAAAAGAACAGTGGCGCGCGTCCGCGCCGGATTTGCCTGATGAAGGGCAATCCGGCGGAACGCGCACGGACCTGGTCTTCGTTCCAAGGGGCATCTGCTTTGTCCGGGACTGGGATGCACGGCTGGCCCGGGAAGGCATGACCACGCTGGAACGCAGCCTGCCCCTGTCACCACACGAGCATCACCTGGGCTTCTGGCTTCCGGCCCGGACACCAGCCCCGGCGGATAGCGCGGAATGGCAGGAGCAGTTGCGTCTTCTGCGGGAAGTCATCCGTCAGGCGCAGTATGGCGCATGCGCCGCGTCTTCCGCACCCCGCATCGCGCCCTTTGCACAGCGTCAGATGCAGCGCGCATCGCGTCTTCCGCAGGATGTTGCCCTGACCGTGGGGGAGAACCGCCATGCGGTCTGAGGAAACAGCAAGGCGACCCATGTCATACGCTGGCGCTTCTGACACGGGACCTTGCGGGGGGTGGCAAGCCTCCCCTTCGAACCCCACCGGCGCGGGCAAGACCCGCGCAAAGGAGCCGCTGAGGGAGACCTTCGTCTTTCGTTGCACAGCGGCCGAGAAGGCCGAGCTGCGCGCCAAGGCCGAGGCCGCTGGCCTGCCCGCCGCAACGCTCCTGCGGGAGGCGCTCGGCCTGACCGAGGCGCGCCGTCGCAAGCCCGTGCCGCGCGTCGATCCGGCGCTGGTGCTGGCCGTCGGGCGCATCGGCGGCAACCTCAACCAGATCGCGCGCTGGCTGAACCGCGCAATGCTGGTTGGTCGCACCGACCTCGACAGCCTGACCGTCGCGCGCCGCCTGTTGGTGATCGAACGCCAGCTTGCCCAGCTCCTCGACGAGGCGCGGCGGTGCTGATCAAGTTCTTCACCAACGGCAAGGGCGCAGGTGCGGGGCCGGTCGGCTATCTCGTTGCCGAGCGCGTGCTGGCTTATGACGGCAACCGCGACCTGATCCGCGATGCCGAAGGCCAGCCGATGACGGTCACGCGAGACCCCTTGCCCGAGGTGCTGCGCGGCAACCCCGAGCGCACCGAGGCCCTGATCGACGCCAGCCGCCACCAGTGGACCTACCGGGCGGGCGTGATCAGCTTCGCCGCCGAGGATGCGCCCAGCGAGGCGCAGCAGGCCGAGGTGATGGACGCCTTCGAGCAGTTGGCCTTTGGCGGGCTGGACGGTGAGCAATATGACATGCTCTGGGTCCGTCATAGCCACGAGGACCGCGTCGAGCTGCACTTTTGCACCCCGCGTCTGGAGCTGACCACCGGGCGCAGCCTGAACATCGCGCCACCGGGCTACCAGGACGCCTTCGACAGCCTGCGCGACCTGATGAACCAGCGGCACGGCTGGGCCGATCCGATGGAGCTGGAGCGCGCCCAGGAGGTGCGCGACACCATCGAGGCCCCGACCCGCGCCCAGGGCCGCGACGAGCTGCATGCGTGGATCCTCGATCAGATATCGATGGGTCTGATCGAGGATCGCGCCAGCATGCTTGATGCCCTTGCCGATGCGGGCTTCGACCTGCCGCGCGTCGGCAAGGCCTATCTCACCGCGCAAGACCCCGAGACCGGCGAACGCTAGCGCCTGAAAGGAGAGATTTTCCATGAAGACTGGCAAGCCGACCCGGCTGAGCGAGAAATTGAACGCGGAACTGGACACGATACGCCAGGACTACGCCGCCTCGATGGCATCTCAGCTGGAGAGCTTCAGGATCGATTTGACGGGTATTGTGAGCGACGCGCGGCGTATCATCGAGAACGATACGCGCCACTTCCTGAACGAGAACAGGAGCTTGTTCGAGACGCGGACAGAACAGATCAGACGTTGGCTGACGATCTCGCCTTGGCTGATCTCGGGGCTGATCCTGACGGGGATCGCCTCGATGATGGCCGCGAGCTGGTTCTGGACATCCATGCTGACACGCTCGGAGCTGACGGAACTGGGCCTGACTCGGATCGACCAAGGGGAACAGACCTGGCTGACACTGGACCCGAACCGGACCGAGCTGAAAACCTGCACACTGGCCGGGACGCCGGTCATTTGCATCAAGATCGAGGAGAAATGAATGACGACGCCCCTGACAGCCTTGGAGCGCGACTTGCTCGCCTGCGTCGAGCGGTTGGTGACGGCCTGCGAAACCTCAGCCGCGGAATTGAGCGGCTTGGAAGCGCGCTCGACGAAGAGGCTGCAAGTCCAGTTGGATGGTATCGCGGCTTGCGCGACGTTGCTCATACGCTCGCAGATCGCGTCAATGCAGGCGTTGCGTGGCTTGCTGAGCGAAGAGGCCACCTACAACGCGCTGGACGCGAAGTTGAACGAGAGCTTGAGCTTAGCGAGGGACGCCGAAGAGAGGCTGAGACAGAGCTAGAAGTGCGGGATCGCGAGATGGATCGGGGGCTGACGCATTGATAGCCAACATAGGCACGCCGGAGTGAGCGACGCACACTTCACCACATTTAGGTCATGAAGGACCTCTCTCCACCAGATAAGGCTCGACGAGAGTGAAAACTTTGTTTACCCAGAGAAGTTAAAAACCTCGTTGACGCAGCTATCCCCCATGGCTGGCTATGCGACGGCAGAGGGCGACCAGTGTGACGTGGAGCAGAGAAATGAACAGAGCGGTTTGCCTTGAAGATATCGAGAGCGACTATGTTGGCTTTCTCAACTCGCAAACCCTGCCTTCAAGAAAAGTAGGCCTCCGATACGCATCAGTGTTTTGCGGTGGGGGAGGCTTAGACCTAGGCTTTGCTCTCGCAGGCTTGTCGCCGACTTTCTCTAGCGATCTTGTACCCTATTACTGTGACACCTTAGCCCAAAACCTTGGTGGAAATCACCATGTAGTTGAGCCGCATGATATCTCTGAGTTGTCAGGTTCCCATGTTGAAGCGGTGACAGGAAAGTCGATTGACGTAGTCATTGGCGGCCCGCCATGCCAATCTTTCAGCATTCTGGGATCTCGGGGCTCTACCGAAGACCCCCGAGGGAAGCTTGTGTTTGATTACGCGCGCTTCATTCGTGAGTTGTCGCCACAGGTATTTTTGTTCGAGAACGTACCGGGCATCATGACTCTGAACCAAGGTCGGGATTGGCAGCGGCTAGTTGAATGTTTTGAAGCAGAGACTGGTTTTCATCTATTGATCAATAAGCTGAATGCTGCCGACTTTGGAGTGCCTCAATTCCGACAGCGCGTCTTGTTGATCGGCTTTAAGGATAGCGCTTCAGCGAGAAAATTTTCTTGGCCCGAGCCGACTCATGGGCCTGAAAATAATACAGGTCTCCGTCCCTACCGTACAGCAGGTGAGGCTTTGGTAAACGTGTCTGGCGTCGCAAACCATGTGCTTAGGAAACACTCTCAGCGCGTTATGGACCGGTATAGTTTAGTCGAGCCCGGCGGTCGCGACCGAAAAGATCATACAGATCGGATTCATCCTGAGCGGCCTTCCGGGACCGTATTGGTCGGCTCTGGTGCCGGTGGAGGAAGGCCGTTCATTCATCCCTCCGAGCATCGCCACATTACAGTTCGTGAAGCGGCGCGGCTTCAATCTTTCCCAGACTGGTGGATTTTCGCAGGAGGGCCAACTGCGGCCTATCGCCAAGTCGGAAACGCTGTGCCCCCTTTGATGGCCAAAGCCGTTGCTAGGGAGATCGTAAGAGCACTTTCGTGAAATGTTGATAAGGCCACTTCCACATCCAGGGTACACGTGGAGCTTTTCCCAGCATGCAGCTGGGTTTGACGAGCAGACGATTCGTGGCATGCTAAGTTGCGCTCTACCATTTCAAGGCCAAACCAAAGTTGGCAGCTCAATAACTGAGCTAATGTTGGAGGCTGGCTTGCTGACCGCCAACGAGAGGGATGGCAAAGCAGATGCTTGGCGAGATTACCAACAGATTCTATCTGAACTTGGTTTGATCGTATCCACCAAACTCAGCACAAAATTAGTACTGACAGACGTCGCGAAAGCTTTTGTTGCCGGGGTGGTTTCATTTAAGCGACTCGTTCAAATGCAAGTTTTTCGTTACCAGTACCCGAATGGTCAAAAGCACGATCGCTCAAAAGCGATTAGAGACGCGCTTCATGGGAGTGGAATCACGGTCCCGGATAGTCTGATTGATTTGCACGTTCAATCTGGCGTCTTGATAAAGCCTGGAGTTCTAATACTACAGGTTCTTCTGGGGCTACTCGAACTTGGAGAGGACCCAAGTCTGTCCGCAGACGAATGTCGGGCCATTTTACTTCCATGCAAAACAAATGATGATTGGGAAGCCGCATTGACTGACGTCCTGAAGGCTCGGTCACTTTCTCTCGATCTTTCCTCGGCCCACTCCGAAACGAGACTCAGGAGAAATATCCAGGATTGGTTCAAAATACTGGACCAAACTGGTTTGTTTGAGACTGACGGACGAACAACAATTGCACTTTCTGAGGGCGCAAAAAATGATGCGGCGAACCTTAAGGCAATGTGCCAAGAACAAACCAAGGCTGAAAGTTTTTGGCTGCCCCGTGGGCATGATATCGCAGATAGACTAAGTTGGTTTCAAAGCTTCGGAAGCTATGATTTCACTTTCGAAAACGTGAGAAACGTCGCTGCATCTGAACAGTCGGGTTCAGATGATAATTCGCAAGCTGAAGAACTTTTCCAGGATGAAAGGCCGACTACAAATGGCCCTGTGCGCCTGATTGATTTTGACCCAAGTCAGCTATTCACTCGTGACGCTCCAGATCCATCTTCAACCGTTCAAGATTTGGCTCAAAGTGTGCTCGATGGAGCAATGAAGAGGCATGCCAAAACAGTTCTTCACGACCAGATCGTACTACGCTTTGCAGAGCGATACCTGGCGCAAGGAGCACAGGTAAAAGTTGACCCTAACTCCGTGGATTTGTTTGTGAAATGGGGGCCCAACAAAGCTGCAATATTTGAGGTGAAAACGGTTTCGCAGAGGTCTTTGTCAACGCGAATGAGGCTGGCTGTTGGACAAGTTAAAGAGTATGCGTATCGACTGAGAACTGACGCGGGTGAGGAGCCTGAACAAGCAATAATTATTGATCGCCCTGTAGATGCCGATAGCTGGCAACGCGGCTTCTTAAATGATTATTTGGGCATTGGTTTGATTTGCTCACTGCCACCCACTGAAAAGATTTATGCTCCTTCCGATTCCTCCACATCGAGCAGTTGGGCCGCATCCAAAGATGTGCACAATCATTGAAAACGCAGTATCTGTTGCCATCCGGAAAAAATTAAAAAAGGCAAAAAATTAATTGGTCCCGACACCGCTTAGTGCGTCAACCCGATACGAATTAAACGACGGGAAAAATAACTCTCGATTCCCACTGCCAGTAGGAAGGCTGGGGCGGTCAGGATTGTGATACATGCGGATAGAGCCGCTATGAGCATAGGGGGCGAAGGAATGTTGCCTAAACCAGAGAACACGAACAGAGGCCCCCACGTCATTAGATACACCAACGAACTAATACCCATGATGCTCATCACAGGGCGTGTATACCGGCCTACGTCGGCCTGAATCCGCTCGATTGTCGCCATTTGGTGGCGCTGCCACCTGTCGGGTTGCCTTAGTTCCATTCTCATTCTCTCAACAATTCGATCCAGGTGTGGACGTCGTCCATGGCGATCTCTTTTCCTTCCAGAAAGGACCGGTACCAACGCGCAGCAATCGCCCCACGCTTTTCGCTTTTCAGCCTTGTGCCGCTGTCGGACAGGTACCTGTCCAGCGCGACCTCGAACTCCTCAAGGGCGGCGATGTCATGTTTCATACGTACAGCTTCAACTCCCAACAAAATCCAATTCAGGTCCACATCGAATTTCCGGTGCATCTCGACCAGCGCCTCGACTGGGATCGAGCGCTTGCCGAGCTCATAGCTCTGGTAAGCGCGCAGCGAGATTCCCAGTGCTTCAGCCAGTTTCGCCTGCGACATACCCAACTCGTTGCGCGCAATCGCGATGCGCGCGCCGAGGGCGCTCAGGTAGTTGTAGGGGCGATCCGCCATTTTCGACAGCAATCCACTTGCAGTTGCGTTCATTTGAATGCTATACGCACAAATGAACGTTATTCGTTGTGTTTCGTTATCGGACCATCGCGCATGAGCGCATTCAACCCGATTCGCACTACCTTACGAAAAGGAGAGGGTTTTGGCACAGGAAAAACTGCTTTCACCAAAAGAGCTGGGTGATCTTGTCGGATTAAGCGCTGCGCAAGTTCGCGCGTTGATGAACGATGGACGGCTGGAGTTCGTCGAGATTTCCACAAAAATCAAGCTTCTGACCATGAGCGGCTGGGAGCGGTTCCAGAAGAACGCGACCAGGGTGAAACGCCCTGAAGGCGACCAGCCGCGCTTACCCTTGGGTGAGTCGCAGCACCACAGCCTCTGACGGAAAGGGACACCCCATGGCCATGCCCCGCGCGACCCTGACGCAGAGCGAATTGACACGATACCTCAAGGCGTACCGGGATGCGGGTATTCCGGTCGTGCGGTCAGAGATCAGCCGTGACGGCAAGGTCGTGATCTACAGCACCGAGAAGCAGACCGACGAGGTCAACAATCCGTGGGATCGCCCATGAAACGCCGCAAGCAGTTTCCCGGCGCGACGGCCTATTTCGACCGGCACGGGAAGCGGCGGTGGCGATTTCGCAAGGGTGGGTTTTCGGCAGAGTTGGGGAGTGAGTACGGGTCGGAGGATTTTGTTCGGCGCTATGAGGATGCCGTGAACGGGCACAAGACGCGCGGGTTGATCGGGGCGGATCGGACCAAGCCCTACAGCGTCAGCCAGCTTGTCGCGCTCTGGTATCGCTCGCCCGAGTTCCTTGATCTCGCGCTGAGCACACAGAAGGTCTATCGCGGGATCGTCGAGAAGTTTCGAGAGGAGCATTGCGACAAGCCGGTGCGGCTGATGCAGAGGCGGCATGTGCAGACGATCCTGGCGGAGAAGGCCGAAACCCCGACAGCAGCGAACAACCTGCGCAAGCGGCTGATCCAGTTGATGGATTTTGCGATCACGCTGGACTGGCGCGGCGACAACCCTGCACGCGCAACGAAGCCGTTTCGCGTCGGCGGTGACGGTTTCCATACTTGGGATGAGGACGAGCTGGCGCAGTTCTTCGCGGTCCACAAGCCTGGCACGCTGGCGCATACGGCGGTAACGCTGATGCTCTACACCGGCGCTGCACGAGTCGATGCGGTGAAGCTGGGGCCGAAGAACGTGCGCAACGGCAAGATCGAGTACCGGCGTCAGAAGACGCAGCGTTCTGGCGGGGTGCTGGTTTCCGTGCCGATCCATCCGGACTTGGCCGAGGTGCTGGACAGGCTACCAAAGGACCGTCCCTTCCTGGCCACCCAGAAAGGCACGATGCGCTCCGCTGGTGGGCTGGGCAATCTCATGCAGCGTTGGACTGAAGATGCGAAACTGCCCCAGTGTTCCGCCCACGGGTTGCGGAAGGCCTGCGCGCGTCGTTTGGCCGAGGCCGGGGCCACCGCGCACGAGATCGGCGCGGTCACTGGGCACAAAACGCTGGCCCTGGTGCAGCGCTACACCGAGGCCGCTGGCCGCGAAGGCATGGCCGATTCCGCGATTGAGAAACTGATTGCCCGTCCCAATGGCGAGCGCAATTTGGCGAACCTTCCCAAGAGGTTCGTCAAATCCGACACCAAACCCAAACAGGGAAAGGATAATTTATGAGAAGTGGTGAGCCGTGCAGGATTCGAACCTGCGACCCACTGATTAAAAGTCAGTTGCTCTACCAACTGAGCTAACGGCCCACTCTTGTCGACACCGATGCGTCGGCGTCCTGCTGTCTAAGCTGAAACTCCCGGGGGGATCAACCGCTTAAATCGCGACAAGACAACCAGAAGGTAAATCCAGATTGCCCTGCTGGCGCGGTTCCTAGGCAAGGCGGCGGGAATGGTCAAGCCCTCAATCGCGGTTTTCGCGCATCGCTCTGGAATATGACCAGAACCGGCGTTATATGCGCGCCCATGGATACGCGCGCGCCCCTTGGTTTGCCCTTTATGAAGATGCACGGGCTGGGAAACGACTTTGTCGTGCTGGATTGGCGCGCGCAGGCGTCTGAGGCGTCTGGCGCGCTGGTGGCCGCCATAGCCGACCGTCATTTCGGCGTGGGATTCGATCAGCTGGCGGTGATGTCGGCCCGCGACGGCGGCACGCACCTGACCTTTTACAATTCCGACGGATCCCAGTCGGCCGCCTGCGGCAATGCCACGCGCTGCATCGCCCGCTTCCTGATGGACGAATCGGGCGCGAGCGATCTGGCGCTGACCACCGATCGTGGCACCCTGCTGGCGCGGGATGCGGGCAACGGGCTGACCAGCGTCAACATGGGCCAGCCCCAGCTCGACTGGGCCGAGATTCCGCTGGCCGAGGCGATGGAGACGCTGGAACTGCCGATCGAGGGCGGCCCCGTCGCCACCGGCATGGGCAACCCGCATTGCACCTTCTTCGTCGAGGATGCCGAGGCCGTCCCGCTGGACAGCTTCGGGCCGCGCTATGAACACCACCCGCTGTACCCCGAGCGCACCAATGTGCAGGTCGCGCAGGTGATCGGCGACAACGCGATTCGGATGCGGGTGTGGGAACGCGGCGCGGGAATCACCTGGGCCTCGGGGTCTTCGTCCTGCGCGGTGGCCGTGGCGGCCGCGCGTCGGGGGCTGACCGGCCGGCAAGTCGAAATACATGCTGACGGCGGACGGCTCCTGATCGACTGGCGCGAGGATGGCGTCTGGATGACGGGGCCGACCATGCATGTGTTTTCGGGCACCCTCACACCGCAATTCCTGCAGGCGCTGTCGTGACAGCCCCCCGGTTCACCACGCTTGGGTGCCGGCTGAACGCCTATGAAACCGAAGCGATGAAGGACCTGGCCGGACAGGCCGGGCTGGACAACGCCGTGGTGGTGAACACCTGCGCCGTCACAGCCGAAGCCGTGCGCAAGGCGCGGCAGGAAATCCGCCGTCTGCGGCGCGAAAACCCCACGGCCCGGCTGATCGTGACGGGCTGCGCCGCCCAGATCGAACCGGAACGTTTCGCCGCCATGCCCGAGGTGGACGCCGTGATCGGCAACACCGAGAAGATGCAGCCCGCAACATGGGCGGGGCTGGCGGGCGATTTCGGGACCGAGCCGGTGCAGGTGAACGACATCATGTCCGTGACCGAAACCGCGGGCCACATGATCGACGGCTTCGGAACCCGCTCGCGCGCTTATGTTCAGGTTCAGAACGGGTGCGACCATCGCTGCACCTTCTGCATCATCCCCTATGGCCGTGGCAATTCTCGCAGCGTCCCTGCGGGCGTGGTGGTGGACCAGATCAAGCGGCTGGTCGGCTCGGGCTATCACGAGGTGGTGCTGACCGGCGTGGACCTGACAAGCTGGGGCGCCGATCTGCCCGGCACGCCGCGCCTTGGCGATCTGGTGATGCGCATCCTCCGGCTGGTGCCCGATCTGGCGCGGCTGCGGATTTCGTCGATCGACAGCATCGAGGCCGACGAGAACCTGATGCAGGCCATCGCCACCGAACCGCGCCTGATGCCGCACCTGCACCTGTCGCTGCAACATGGCGACGACCTGATCCTGAAGCGGATGAAACGGCGCCACCTGCGCGACGATGCCATCGCCTTTTGCGAAGAGGCGCGCCGCCTGCGCCCCGACATGACCTTTGGCGCCGACATCATCGCCGGATTCCCGACCGAGACCGAGGCGCATTTCGAGAACTCGCTGAAGCTGGTGACGGATTGCGGGCTGACCTGGCTGCACGTCTTCCCCTACTCCAAACGCGAAGGCACCCCGGCCGCGCGGATTCCGTCGCAGGTGAACGGCAAGGTCATCAAAGACCGCGCCGCCCGCCTGCGCGCGGCTTGCGACGCTCAGGTGGCGCTCCATCTGGCGGCGCAGGTTGGCCAGACACACGCGATCCTGATGGAAAACGCCACCATGGGCCGGACCGAGCAGTTCACCGAGGTGATGCTGTCTGAGCCTGCTGCCGAGGGGAGCATCGTGCAGCGCGTGATTTCGGGGCATGACGGCAAGGTGCTGCTGGCGTGAGCGGGCGAGAATAGTGCAACTTTTTTTGCGAATTGATCCCAGCCAAACTTTATTGATGCCGGCCTAGTGTCGAACGATCGGCAGCATTCGGGACTAGAGAAACGACGCCGAAAATATCGCGAAAGATACCGGCCACAATCGTGTACAAGTCAGTTTCTCGCTGATTCGTTGATTTCTACCGCTTCCGCCTTAGTCAGCTCTGGGTCCACATGGTCGCTAAGCATGCTGCAGAGGACAACATCGACAGCTAGGAGCAGACCGTCCGCATTATCTATGTCCTTCAGGATTTCTTTGGTTAGCTGGAAGTCCTGCCTTGGGTTGTGCAGCAACTCGTGTCGCAGCGAAAATATCCTTGCCAAACCATTTAAGTACTCCGGCTCAAAGCGTACGGCAGTCTCCGGTCGATCTTTGATGCGAATTTGCAGGCCTATCGCTTCCGTCCAAACACTCTTACCAAGAAACTTCGAAAATACTTTGTCTATCTTCTCTACACTTTGGAATGAAGCCTCACTCGAAACCAGCTCAAGTGGATGAATTTGCCGCTTGTAGATATCAATAAGATCTTCAATATCGTACTTTAAGCTGTGTATATGCTTCAACTTGGGAATAAAAAAGCTTGGAGCGCATTTCCTGAAAATGGCGTCGAGCATGTCTCTGAAGTATACTTCGACGTACGTTACAAACGTGATTACAACACTTCTTTCGAGAAGTTTTGGATGCGCATTCTCCATGTCTTCCCCAAGTAAGTCTTGCGCGGCTTCTTTGCATTGATCGACTGATTCTCGCAGGTTTCGATAAGGCCGCGAGTGCCTGAGGGCCCGTATCTCCCTGTTAGAAATAACTTGCTCAAAATCTGGCATGTGAGCTCCTGCCGAGCGGATTTTAGCAATCTTCTGAACTGAAGTTGCAAGGGTATCATTATCATTCGTGTAGCCCCCGGACAACTCGCCTCAAGAATCATCAGCAGTACAACAAATGAGCGTGTCTATTCAGCGGGGCTTTGAAGGCATTTCAGCCTGTGATCGTTTCCCCTGAATCAAAAAACGCCCCCGCAACTATCTGCGAGGGCGTTTCCTGTGTCACCTGCTGGCCAAGCCAGCGGCATAAGTCACTTCTTGTGCTTGCCCTTGTGGGGGGCCCAGATGCGCTTGTTCGTGAGGTAGAGCAGCGCGGCCAGGACGGCGAGGAACAGCACGCCGACGAAACCGGCCTGTTTGCGCGCCATCATCTGGGGCTCGGCGGCCCACATCAGGAAGGCAGCGACGTCCTCGGCCTCGTGGTGGAGCTCGTTCGAGTGGCCATCGGCAAACTCGATATCCTCGCCCTGCAGCGGGGGCGCCATGCCGATCCAGCTGCCCGGCACCATGTGGTGGCCTTCTTCGTCGATACAGCTGGCCGGGAAGCCGCCGGCGGCGAAGACGGTGTTATAGTGGCCGGGGAAATCCTCGGGCGCACATTCGGGCGCTTCCTCATAGCCCGCCAGCAGCGAGGCGATGTATTCCGCGCCGCCGATGCCCTTGACGAACTGGTTGATGCCCAGACCGTAGGGGCCGTGGAAGCCAGCGCGCGCCTTGGCCATCAGGCTGAGGTCGGGTGCCGCGGCCGAGGTGTTGGCCGGAAAGTTGTCCGACGGCACCAGCGCACGGAATTCGCCGGTTTCCTGAACATAGAGCTGGCGGTTGTTGTCTTCGTCCAGCACGGGGAACTGGTTGGCATAGGCGCGCACCTGATCCTCGGGGATGCCGGGGCCGCTTTCGTCGCTCAGCGTGCGGATCGGGACGTAGCGCAGCCCGTGGCAGGCGGAACAGACCTCTGTGTAAATCTGAAGGCCGCGCTGCAGCTGGTTCTGGTCATAAGCGCCAAACGGACCCTCGAACGAGAAATCGTAATCCTCGACGTGGGACTCGGCCCCGGCCGCGAAGGCCGAGACAGGAGCGAGGGCAAGCGCAAGGGCCGTACCGATTGCAAGTTTCTTGAACATTCCTGCGTCCCTTCTTATTCGGCCGGCGTTGCGGCGCCCGCCGCATCGGCGGTGTCGGACTTGCCGTAATGCGAGTCGAAATCTTCCTCGATCGTCGCCGGCAGGGCATCGGGTTTCTCGATCACGCCAAGGATCGGCAGGATCACCAGGAAGTAGGCGAACCAATAGGCCGAGGCGATCAGCGAGAAGCTGGCATAGGGTTCTTCTGCCGGCATGGCGCCCAGCCACATCAGGGCCATGAAATCCACCACCAGCAGCGCGAACCACCATTTGAACATTGGGCGATAGCGGCCCGACCGCACGTTCGACGTATCCAGCCACGGCACCAGCGCCATCACGGCAATCGCGCCGAACATCGCGACCACGCCGAAGAACTTGGCGTCGACGATGCCGCCGGTCAGGAAGGATGCGATCTGCACCACCCAGACTTCGGACGTGAAGGCCCGCAGGATCGCGTAGAACGGCAGGAAGTACCATTCGGGCACGATGTGCGCAGGAGTCGAGAGCGGGTTCGCCTCGATATAGTTGTCGGGGTGGCCCAGGTAGTTCGGCATGAAGCCGACGATGGCCCAGAACACCAGCATCACAACCGCCAGCGCGAACAGGTCCTTCATCACAAAGTAGGGCCAGAACGGCAGCGTGTCTTTTTCCGCTTCGGCCTTCGAGGCGCGGCGCACTTCGACACCGGTCGGGTTGTTGTTCCCGGTCGAGTGGAAGGCCCAGATGTGCACGATCACCAGGCCCGCGATTACGAAGGGCAGCAGGTAGTGCAGCGAGAAGAAGCGGTTCAGCGTCGCGTTATCAACGGCGGGCCCGCCCAGCAGCCAGGTCTGGATCGGTTCACCGATGAAGGGGATCGCGCCGAACAGGCCGGTGATCACGGTTGCGCCCCAGAACGACATCTGACCCCAGGGCAGAACGTAGCCCATGAAACCGGTGCCCATCATCAGAACGAAGATCAGGATACCGATGATCCAGGTCACTTCGCGCGGGGCCTTGTACGACCCGTAATAGAGACCGCGGAAGATGTGCAGGTAGACGGCAACAAAGAACAGCGAAGCGCCGTTGGCATGCAGATACCGCAGCATGAAGCCGCCGTTCACGTTGCGCATGATGTGCTCGACGCTGGCAAAGGCCATGTCGACATGCGGCGTATAGTGCATCACCAGAACGATGCCGGTGACGATCTGCAGCGCAAGGCAGAAGGTCAGGACGATGCCCCAGATCCACATCCAGTTCAGGTTCTTGGGCGTGGGGATCATCAGTGTGTCGTACAGAAGCCCGACAACCGGCAGGCGGCTGTGCAACCACTTTTCGGGGTTTGACTTCGGCTCGTAATGGTCGTGCGGAATTCCGGCCATGGCTGTGTTCCCCTATCCCAGTTTGATCGTTGTGGCGTCGGTGAATTCGGCCACCGGAATATGCAGGTTTTCGGGCGCGGGGCCTTTGCGGATGCGGCCTGCGGTGTCGTAGTGCGACCCGTGGCAGGGGCAGAACCAGCCGCCAAAGTCACCGGCACCATCGCCCAGCGGCACACAGCCAAGGTGCGTGCAGACGCCCATCATCACCAGCCACTCCTCGGCGTTTTCGCCATCGGGGGTAGCCAGGGCGCGGTTCGCGTCGGACGCGGCGCTGCCGGTGGGCAGGTTTTCGTTGCGGGCGTCCTGGTCGGGCAGAGCCGAAACATCGACCGAATTGGCCATCTCGATTTCTTCGGGGGTCCGACGGCGGATGAACACCGGCTTGCCAAGGAATTTGACGCGCAGCTGGGTGCCGACTTCGACGCCGCTGACATCGACGTAGATCGACGACAGCGCCTGAACGTCGGCGGACGGGTTCATCTGATTGACCAGCGGCCAGACGACCGCTCCGGCGGTCACGGCACCGGCCCCTGCCGTGGCAAAGTAGAGGAAATCTCTCCGGGTGCCTTCGTGGTCTTCTGCGTGGGACACGAGGTTTACTCCAATTCAAGCGCCCTTAGAGGGGCAAACAGGCTGTGCGACCGCCACTTGGGCAGCCTCTGACGGGCTTACTAAAGATGGAAGAAAGGTTCGTCCAGCGGTCAAAGGCGCGCATGGGGTCGCAGTCTGCGGTGAGTGTTGCGAAATTTCCCGAATCGCGGGGGGCGATTCGGGCTTGTTTTCCGGTTTCCGGGCGACTCAGGCACCTGCAGGGGGCCGGGTGGCGGCCATGCTGGCATGCGATTCGAACCCGGCATACCACTCGGCCAGCGACTCGTTTCCATCGCGCCAGTTGCGCGCGCCGTGGCGGAAATCGACATATCCCAGCGCGGCACCCACCGCGATCTGGCCGATGTTGACCGGCCCGGCCAGATGACCCATCCAGCGATTGTCGAGGGTGGCGACCGCGCGGGCGATCTTGCCCCACTGGCCTTCGACCCAGTCATCCCAGCGATGCTGTTCGGGGCGCAGACGGCCCTCGTAGGTCATGGCCAGCGCTGCATCCAGAATGCCGTCGGCCAGCGATTCCAGCGTGCGCAGCTCCCACTCGCGGTCGCCGTGGCCATAGAGCCCGCCGTTGCCGCGACGGTCGAGGTAGGCGCAGATCACACGGCTGTCGAACAGGGTCGCGCCATCGTCCCGTTCCAGCGCGGGCACCTTGGCCAGCGGGTTGCGCAGGGCCAGCGGTTCAGCCGGGGCGATGGGGGTGGTGGCGACGGGTTCCAGCGCAACATCGTCCAGCTGGCCGGTTTCGTGCAGAACCATCATCACCTTGCGCACATAGGGCGAGGTGGCGCTGTAGAATAGTTTCATTCGGATCTCCCTGAGTTATGTTGTCTGCGCATCAAGCGCGCGCATGTGGGCGGCGAGCTGCGCCACCTCGGCCCCGAACCCGGCCTGTTCGGCGTGATCGGCGGCGCCCAGACGCGCAGCATCGGGTTTGTTCTGGCTGAACTTCCATGTGCCATCGACGGCGGCAATGGTCAGCCGGAACGGCACGATCATGCGCAGCAGCTTGTTCAGCGGCTCGGGCGCCATCTTGTCCATCGTCCATTCGCGCTTCGGCGCAAGGCGGCGTTCATACTCTGCCGACTGACGCGCCAGCAGGTCGCGCATGTCGTCGTCGGGGCGGCGTTCCAGCGTGCCGCGCAGGTGGACAGCAATGTAATTCCACGTCGGCACCTGCTCGTCGATGCCGTACCAATCGGGCGAGATGTAGCTGTCGGGCCCTGTCACGGCGAGCATGGCGGGCAGCGGCGCTGCATCAGGCTTCGCCAGCGCGCGGGCAATCGGGTTCGACCGGACAAGGTGAAATTCGGCGCAATCCTGTGACAGAATGAAAGGAATGTGCGAGATCAGCGGGCCATCCGCGCCATTGACCGCCAGCGTGCCGAAGCTGCGGGCGCGGGCAAAGGCCAAATTCTGCGCTTGCGTTGCGGTGTGATAGATCTGGTTCGGATGCATCGCGTCTCCCTTCGGCAACAGTGATGCCGCGCGCGAGGGGCTATGGCAATCCGTCTTGGCCCAGATAGGCGCGCAGCGCGGGGGGCGGATCATTCAGCAAGGTGGCGGTTTCCACCGGGGGATGCGCCTGCCCGTCCGCCACCAGCACGGCATGGGAGCAGATGCGCCGGGCATCGGTGGGATCGTGGCTGACCATCAGAAGGGTGGCGCCGGTGTCGGCGCAGACTTCGGCCACCAGATCAAGCATATCCGCCTTCAGCGCGGGGCCAAGCGCAGCAAAGGGTTCGTCCAGCAGCAGAATATCGCGTGACTGCACCAGCACGCGGGCCAGCGCCGCGCGGCTTTGCTGCCCGCCCGACAGCGCGGCGGGTTTGCGTGCGCCAAGCCCGCTTAGCCCGACGCGGGTCAGCGCGGCATCGACCTGCGCGCGCTGCTCGGGGGACAGCCGCAGATCGGGGCGCAGGCCAAGCCCCACGTTCTGCGCCAGCGTCAGATGCGGGAACAGGTTGCCATCCTGGAACAGCATTGCGACCGGGCGTTGGCCCGGCGTGCTGGCGGTGATCTCGGCGTCACGCCAGAGGATGCGCCCGTGCGGCACCGGCAGAAACCCGGCGATACCCCCAAGCAGGGTCGATTTTCCGGCCCCCGAGGGGCCGATGACGGCGACACGCTGGCCCGGAGCGATGGTCAGGTCGGCCTGCACGGCATAGCCGCCGTTTTCGATGGTGATGGCGTCAAGCGTCAGCATGGCGGGCTCCCAGCCAATCGAAAGTTCTAAACAGCGCCAGTGACAGCACCAGCAGCAGCAACGCCCCCCCGGCAGCGGCCTGCATCTGATAGGCGCCCATCAGGCGATAGATTTGCAGCGGCAGAGTCGCCCGGTCGGCGTCGGCAAACAGCGCGATCACGCCAAGGTCGCCCATCGACAAAGCCGCGCCCAGACCGGCGGCAAAGCCGATCTGTCGTCGCAGGCGCGGCAGCAGGACAAGCCGCAGAAAGGACAAACCCGGCATCGCCAGCGATTGCGCCAGCCGCCCCTGGGTGCGCACGACCTCGCGCGCCGGGGGGATCAGGATGCGCAAGGCAAAGGGCAGCGCCATCAGCGCGTTGACCAGCGCCGTCACCGGCCAGGCGAAGGCTGCGGGGCTGGCGATGGGGTGGATCAGGATGAACAGACCGGTGCCCAGCACCAGCGAAGAGACCGCCAGACCCAGCAAACCGGCGGTTTCGACCGTGGCGGCGCGACCCGTGGCAGCGGCAATCGCCATGGGCAGCGCCAGCAACAGCAGGACGGCTGCGCTGGCCAGAGCCACGCCCAGCGACACGCCTGCCGCACGGAACATCGAGTTGGGCAGCGCGGACAGACCCGCAAGCCCGTTGGCGACGATGGCCCCCATCGGCAGCAGCAGGAACGCCGCCGCCAGCGTGATCACCCCTGCATCCAGCGCGCGCAGGCCCAGCCCGTTGGCATCCCAGCGGCGCACGGGCCGGTCGAGCCCGGCGCCAAAGCCGTCGCCCCGGCCAAGGCGCAGCGCCATCAGTGCGGCGCCGAGGGTCAGCGCGATCTGCACCAGCGCCAGCAGCGCGGCGCGGCCCAGGTCGAAATCGAAGCGGAACGCCTGATAGATCGCGAGTTCAATGGTGGTGGCACGCGGTCCACCGCCCAGCATCAGCGCCACGGCAAAGCTGGTCAGGCAGACGGCGAAGATCACCGCCAGCGCGCCGGGCAGCACTTGCCGCAGCATCGGAAATTCCAGCAGGCGGCGGATTGCGCGGGCATCGGCATTCACCTGCGCCGCCAGAAGGAAACGTTCGGCCGGAATGTCGGCCCAGCCTTGCAGCACCAGACGCGTCGCCAGCGGCAGGTTGAAGAAGACATGCGCCAGGACGACTCCGTGAAACCCGTAGATATGCACCGGCTCGAATCCGGCCCAGCCCAGCGCCGTGCTGATCCAGCCGTTGCGCCCGAAGACGGCAAGCAGGCCGATCACGGCCACGATCACCGGCAGGATGAAGGGCGCGCCCAGCAGGGTGATCAGCAAACCGCGCCCCATGAACTGCCGCCGGGCCAGCGCGCGGGCCACGGGCACGGCCAATGCGACACTAACAAGGGCCGAAACCGCCGCCTGCACCACGGTAAAGCGCAGCGCGGACCAGTCGGCGGGGCCAAGTCCCCGGCCGCCTTCGGCCCGCCACAGCACCGCGCCCAGCGCCGCCGCCATCAACGCCGCGATGGCGATGGCGGCGACAACGCCGGAACGGGGCGAGATTACCGGCTGAGTGCGCCAAGCCATTCGGCAAGCGCCGTGTCGCGGGTGGCTTGCGCCTGATCCTCGGGGATCAACAGCGCCTCGCGCGGTTCGACCAGCGCGTCAAAGCCCTTGGGCAGACCCTGTGCCGGGGTGACGGCGGGGTACATCCAGTTCGTCGTGGGGATCACCGACTGGAAGGCGTCACTCACCATGAAGTTCAGGAACTGCTCGGCCAACTCGGGCTGATCCGAGGCGGCCAGACGCCCGGCGACCTCGATCTGGACGTAATGCCCTTCGTCGAAGGACGCGGCATCCTTGGTCGTGTCATCCTCGGCGATGATGTGGTAGGCGGGCGAGGTGGTATAGCTGAGGACCATGTCGGCCTCGCCATCCAGGAACAGGCCATAGGCCTCGGACCAGCCCTTGGTCACCGTCACGATGTTGTCGGCCAAATCGGTCCAGACCTGCGCGGCATCGTCGCCATAGGCGGCCTTGACCCACATCAGCAGCCCCAGCCCCGGCGTCGAGGATCGCGGATCCTGAATCACGATCTTCAGGTCGCTGCGGGCCAGTTCAAGAAAATCCTGCGGGGCGGGCATGTCGGCGGCGTGCACAAAGGCGAAATACCCCCAGTCGTAGGGGATGAAGGTGTCGTCGTCCCATGCCACGGGCAGATCATAGTCGGCCTCGATCTCGGTTGGCGCGAACAGACCCGTTTCGCGGGCGGCGGCGGTCAGGTTGGTGTCGAGCCCCAGCACCACATCGGCCTCAGTCCGGGCGCCTTCCAGCCGCAGGCGGGCCAGCAGCGCGGCACCATCCCCGGCGGCCACGAAATTCAGGGTACAGCCGCAGGTTTCCTCGAACGCGGCCTTCACCGCCGGGCCGGGGCCCCATTCGGTGACGAAACTGTCATAGGTGTAGACGGTCAGCTCCGGCGTTTCGGCCGCAAGGCCGGTGGCACAGAAAATTCCCGCTGCAAATGCAAGATACTTCAAGGCATCCTCCGATTTTGCGGCAAAGGGGCAAGGGTGTGGAGGCTGTCCAACCTTCCCTCCGCCAGTGCGAACTGGTTCAGGTTCTACGGGTTCGCGCGCTGCGCATCTCAGCGCCGGAACAGGTCCGGCGCACCCCGAGGTGAGGCGACCCTATTGCCTGCCTGCAACCGCTGCAAGGCGAAAGCCCTTGAGCGGCCCCGCCTGCCCCGGTATGCCCGCAGGTAAAGGAGCCTGCCCCATGTCCATCAACAGTTTCGGCCATCTGTTCCGCGTCACCACATGGGGCGAAAGCCACGGCCCGGCGCTGGGGGCAACGGTGGATGGCTGCCCCCCAGGCATCGCAATCGACGAAGCCGCGATCCAGCACTGGCTGGACCGACGCAAGCCCGGGCAGAACAAATACACCACCCAGCGGCGCGAACCCGATGCGGTGCGCATCCTGTCGGGCGTGTTCGAGGGCCAGACCACCGGCACCCCGGTGCAGCTGATGATCGAGAATACCGACCAGCGGTCGAAAGATTATTCCGACATAATGGAGAAATTCCGCCCCGGTCACGCCGATATCACCTATTGGCAGAAATACGGCATCCGCGATTATCGCGGCGGCGGGCGGTCTTCGGCGCGCGAAACCGCCTCGCGTGTGGCGGCGGGCGGGCTGGCGCGGGCCGCGCTGGCGTCGTTGGCGCCTTCGGTCGAGATTCAGGCGTACATGGTGCAGGTCGGCCCGCATGGCATTGACCGCGAACAATTCGACGCGGGCCAGATCGAGGCGAACCCCTTCTGGTGCCCTGATGCGGGTGCGGCCAGCCAGTGGGCCGATTATCTGGACGGGCTGCGCAAATCCGGCAACTCGGTCGGCGCGATTGTCGAGGTGGTGGCGCGGGGCGTGCCGGCGGGCCTTGGCGCGCCGATCTATGGCAAGCTGGACACGGATCTTGCCGCCGCGATGATGAGCATCAATGCCGTGAAGGGTGTTGAAATCGGCGAAGGCATGGCCGCCGCCGCGCTGACGGGCGAAGACAACGCCGACGAGATCTTCATGGGGAACGACGGCAAGCCCGTCTATTCCAGCAACCACGCGGGCGGCATCCTTGGCGGCATTTCCACTGGGCAGGATGTGGTGGTGCGGTTTGCGGTGAAACCGACCTCGTCGATCCTGAAAACCCGCCAGACCATCACCAAATCGGGCCAGTCGGCCGAGATCATCACCAAAGGCCGCCACGACCCTTGCGTCGGCATCCGCGCGGTGCCGGTGGGCGAGGCGATGATGGCCTGCGTGATCCTTGACCACCTGCTGCTGCATCGCGGCCAGATCGGCGGCGCCGTCGGCGAAACGCGCGGGACGATCGGCTGACCCTTGGGCACCATCCTTTCCATTGTCTTCCCGCTCTATGCGGCGATTGCCATAGGCTATGGCGCGGTGCGGCTGGGCGCGTTCAAACCTTCTGACATGCGGGTGCTTGGGCACTACGTCATGTCCATCGCGCTGCCCGCGCTGGTGTTCCATGCCATCGCGACGCGCGACATCGCCGAGGTGCTGCAACCGGCGTACCTGATGGTCTATGCGGCGGGCGGGCTGGCCACGATTGCCGCAGCCTATGCGTGGTTCACACTGACCGCGCCCGACAAACGCCGCCGTGCCGTGGCGGTGATGGGATGCGCCTGCCCCAACTCGGGCTTCATCGGCTACCCCTTGTTGCTGTTGCTGTTTCCAGATCTGGCAGGGCTGGTGCTGGCGCAGAACGTGCTGGTGGAAAACGTTCTGCTGATTCCGCTGTGCCTTGTGCTGATGGATCTGGCCGAAGACCGCGAGTCTGTTTCAGTTCCGGCGATGCTGGGCCGGGTGCTGCGCGATCTGCTGCGCCGCCCGCTGATCGTGGGGTTGCTGGCCGGTCTGGCGGTTTCTGCGCTGGGCATGTCGCTGCCCGCCCCTGTGAACCGTCTGTTCGAAATGCTGGCCGCCTCGGCCTCGGCGCTGGCGCTGGTGGTGATCGGGGGCACGCTGGTCGGGCTACCGATGTTCGGCAACCGCGCCATGGCGGCGCAGATCGCACTGGGCAAGCTGCTGATGCACCCGGCGCTGACCACGGTTGCGGCGCTGATGCTGACCGGTGTGGGACTGGTGGTGCTGCCGCCTGATTTGCGGGCCGCGGTGATCCTGTCGGCGGCGATGCCGATGTTCGGGGTCTACACCATATTTGCACAGGAACGCGGGCTGGAGGGCGCGGCCTCGCTGGCCCAGCTGATGGCAACCAGCGCAGCGTTCCTGTCTCTGAGTGCGCTTTTGCTGTGGCTGGCGTGATGGCGCATTCCGGCTTGCACCCCACAGCCCCCCGCCGCAAGGTCGCGCCATGCCCGCACAAATAACCCAACACCGGCCCGGTCTGGCGATCCTGCTGAAACTGTTGGCGGTGTCGATGTTCGTCGTTACCAGCGCGCTGATCAAGGAGACCGCCGATCAAGTGCCCCCGGGCGAGGCGGTGTTCTTCCGCTCGATCTTTGCGATTCCGGTGATTTTGGTCTGGCTGGCCGCGCGGGGGAAACTGCGCGACGGGCTGGTGGCGCGCAATCTGCGTGGCCACCTGGCGCGTGGGGTGCTTGGCACCACCGCGATGGGGCTGTCCTTTGCCGGGCTCGCCTTTCTGCCCCTGCCCGAGGCGACGGCCATCGGCTATGCCACGCCGATCTTCACGGTGATCCTTGCCGCGGTGATGCTGGGCGAACGCATCCGGCTGTTCCGTATCTCGGCCGTGGCGCTGGGGCTGGTCGGCGTGATGATCATGCTTTGGCCCCGGCTTGGCACATCCAGCGCACTGCAGGATACCGCGACTTTGGGTGCGCTGCTGATCCTTGCCGCAACCATCTGCCGGTCTTTCGTGCAGATCCACATCCGCCAACTGGTCCAGACCGAGGATACCGCCGCCGTAGTGTTCTATTTCTCCTGCACCGCCACGGTTCTGGCCCTGCTGACCGCCCCGTTCGGCTGGGTCATGCCCTCGGGGCATACGTTGCTATTGCTGGTGGCGGTGGGGCTAATCGGGGGGATCGCGCAGATCCTTGTCACCTCGTCCTACCGTTTTGGCCCGGCCTCGATGCTGGCGCCGTTCGACTATGCCTCGCTTCTGGCCGCCATCGTGATCGGGTATTTCTGGTTCTCTGAACTGCCGACGCTGGTGATGCTGGCCGGCGCGCTTCTGGTGGTGGCGGGCAACGGGCTGGTGATCTGGCGCGAACGCCAGCTTGGGCTGATGAACGCCAAGGCGCGCTCGGTCAGCTATCCGAAATCCTGAGGTTTCCTAACCCCGCGCGCGGCGTTAGGGTCCGCCCTGCCCAAAGCGTGGAGAGACAGGAATGACCGAGGCAACCGACCACAAGCAAAAGATGCAGGACGTGCAGGCCAAGCAACGCGCCAAGGTGGCCGAGCGGGTCGACCCCGGCCGCGGGCTGGTGCTGGTGCACACCGGCAAGGGCAAGGGCAAGTCCTCGTCCGCCTTTGGTGTGGTGATCCGCGCGTTGGGCTGGAAACAGACGGTGGGCGTGGTCCAGTTCATCAAGGGCAAATGGATCACGGGCGAACGTCGCTTTTTCGAAGAGGCGGGCAACGTCACCTGGTATTCGATGGGCGAAGGATTCACCTGGGATACGCAAGACAAGGCCCGCGACATCGCCGCCGCCACCGCCGCCTTCGACAAGGCGCGCGAAATGATGCAATCGGGCGATTACGATCTGGTCGTGCTGGACGAAATCAATATCGCGCTGAGATATGAATACCTCTCGGTAGACACTGTTCTGGAGGCGCTGAAGGCGCGGTCCGACCGCACCAGCGTCATCCTGACGGGCCGCGACGCCAAACCCGAGATCTGCGATTATGCCGATACCGTGACCGAGATGGGCGAGACGAAACACGCCTTCCAGAGCGGATTCAAGGCCCAGCGCGGCGTCGATTTCTAAACCGCCAATGGGTGGCAGCGCCCGCCGGAACGGGCGCCGCCAGTTCCGTCAGATCGACATACCGGCAGGGTCCAGCGTGACCTTGAACAGCTCGGTATCGCCGCGATCCATCAGGCGCACCGTCATCTGCTGGGTCGCGCCGTCGATGTCGACCAGTCCGAAGAACTGCAAACCGGCGCTGGGCGGCAGGTTCTGGCCCTGCTCCTCGGTCGGTGCTTTCACGTACTTCAGCTCAGGGCCAAAGGTGCCGTCCAGGTCGGCGGGGCCGAAGGTGCCGGCGTGCAGCGGGCCCGACACGAATTCCCAGAACGGTTCGAAATCCTGAAACTGCGCCTGTTCCGGGTTGTAGTAATGCGCGGCGGTGTAATGCACATCGGCGGTGAACCAGACGGTGTTCTGGATGCGCGCCGATTTGATAAAGCGCAGCAGGTCCGCAATCTCCATCTCGCGGCCCTTGGCTTCGCCACCGTCACCATTGGCCACGGCTTCCTGCCCGCCACCGACAACCAGCCCGATGGGCATGTCGGATGCGATCACCTTCCACGTCGCCTGCGACTGCGCCAACTCGCGTTTCAGCCATGCCACCTGTTCGGTGCCCAGAATGCGGGCGGCGTCGGTCAGCTCGGTCTGCAGGTTTTCCGTGTTCGGGCCGCGATAGCTGCGCATATCCAGGAAGAACACGTCAAGCATCGGGCCATAGTTGATCTTGCGATAGACACGGCCTGGCTCGGCCGGGGTGATGCGCAGCGGGGTCATCTCGTGGAAGGCGCGGGTGGCGCGCTGTTGCAGGACACCGATGGATTTCTCGGTATAGCGGTCGTCGTCCATCATCGAGCGGGTCGAGGACCAGTTGTTGATGACCTCGTGATCGTCCCACTGCATGAAGGTCGGGCAGACGGCGTTCAGCGCGCGGACATGATCGTCCATCATGTTGTATTTCCACTGGCCTCGATATTCGTCCAGCGTTTCCGCGACCTTGCGCTTTTCGTCGGTGACGACGGTGTTCTTCCAGATGATCTGGCCGTCCTTCTCCACCTCGTCCTGCAAGGGGCCATCGGCATAGATGGTGTCGCCCGAATGCAGGAAGAAGTCGGGGCGGTGTTTCGCCATCGTCGCATAGGTCAGCATACCGTCTTCGTCGATGCCCCAGCCTTGGCCGACGGTGTCACCCGACCAGGCAAAGCGCACGTCGCGGCGCGACATCGGCGCGGTGCGGAACTGCCCCACGATCGGGTCCGACAGCAGCGAGGTTTCGGTCAGATCGGCAGCCACGAAGCGGTAGAAGATGTCCTGATCCGAAGGCAGACCCTCGACCAGACGCTTCACCGTCATGTCCGAGGACGGGCCGGTGAACAGCGGCGCAAGCTGGCGCGCGTTGGCAAAGCTTTCGGTGGTGGACACTTCCATCATCACCTTCGCAGGGCGGTCGGTGCGGGTCCAGATCATGCCGGAAACAGTGTCTACATCGCCGGATTGCACGCCGTGCGTGAACACAGGGCGCGAACTGGCGCGGCTGATTGCCGGCATTGCAAGAGCGGCGGTAAAGGCGGTGCCACCAGCCAGGAAGGCGCGGCGCGAAGGGCGGATGAGGTTTGGCATGGGATGTGTCCTTGCTGGCCCGGTGTGGGCGTGAACGATGCAAGGGTTTCAACCGGAGTTTGTAACGCGCAGCCGTAGAGGCCGTGAAACTTTTACCAAGGAATTGTGACGTGTTGGTGCGACTAACCCGCCGCCTCGATCTTGTGCCGCAGCGCCTCGACTCGGGCGCGCAGGTCGGCGACCTCTTCCAGCGACAGGCCCGTGGCCTGGAACACGCAGGCGGTGACCTCAGCGGCCTTGTCTTTCAAGGCGCTGCCTGCGTCAGTCAGATGCACCGTTACAACCCGTTCGTCCTGCGCCCCGCGCCGCCGGTTGATCAGCCCGGCGGTTTCCATGCGTTTCAGCAGCGGAGTCAGAGTATTCGACTCTAACGCGACCTGCTCGCCCAGATCGCCGACGCTGCGCCCGTCGCGGTCCCAAAGGGCGACCAACACAAGATATTGCGGGTAGGTCAGGCCCAGCGGGGCAAGAAGTGGCCGATACAGCCGCATCATCGCGTGGCTGGTTGAATACAGCGCAAAGCACAACAGATCGTCGGTGGTGGGCATCGGTTTGGTCATGACGGTAATTTAATCGCGCACGATCTTTCTGCAAGCCTTGAACTAACCATAGGATGACTTATCTATCGCCTACGATTATATCGCACGCGATACAAAAAGGAGACTCTATCATGGCAATCGATCCGGTCTATACCGCGAAAGCAACGGCAACCGGCGGGCGCGACGGCGCCGCCAAAACTGCTGACGGCTCGCTTGACGTCAAGCTGGGTGTGCCGAAGGAAATGGGCGGCGACGGCAAGGGCAACAACCCCGAGCAGTTGTTCGCGGCGGGCTATGCCGCCTGCTATCTGGGTGCGATGAAGTTCGCCCAGTCCAAGGACAAATCGCTGGCCGAGATCCCGGCAGACGCCAGCGTCGAGGCGCATGTGGGCATCGGCCCGCGCAGCGACACCGGGTTCGGCCTGAAGGTCGATCTGGTTGTGTCGATGCCGGGGCTCGACAAGGCCGAGGTGGAAAAGATCACCGAAGCCGGGCATAAGATCTGTCCCTATTCCAACGCGATCAACGGCAACGTCGACGTGACGACCACCGTAGCCTGACGACATGGCGCGGGCGCTCAGTCGATCATCGGCTCCAGCGCCCGTGCCGCATCTGCCAGCCCCCATGGCGGGTTGGCAATGACCATGCCGCTGCCGATCATGCCGTGCCCGGGCCGCGCCGGGGCAAAGCGCACGCGGTGGTGCAGCACCTCTTCCTCCGGATCGCCCAGTGCAGACACCAACCCGGCATCGGCGCCAGAAGCCAGGATAGGATACCACAGCATCACCACGCCAACCGGCCACTTCCGTCGCAAATTGTGGAAAAGCCGTGGAATAGTGTCGAATTCCGTCTTCACCTCATAGCTCGGGTCGATCAGCAGGGCGCCCCGGCGGGGCGTTGGCGGCACCAGTGACAGCGCCATCTGCGGGCCGTCGGTTTCGCGGACCTCGGCCCCCGGAAAGGCAGCGCGCAAGCCTGCCGCCTCGGCCGGGTGTTTTTCGGCCAGCACCATCCTGTCGCCTTCGCGCAGGAAGGCCCGCGCCACGGCAGGCGAGCCGGGATAGGCCATCGGCCCGCCAATCGCGCGCGCGGCACCCAGCGCGCGCAGGTACGGATGATCGGGTGCGAACCGGGATTCCACGCGCAGGATTCCCGCCGCCGCCTCGCCCGTCTTTTCCGCCTCGGCGCTGGTCAGATCATAGATCCCGCGCCCCGAATGCGTTTCCAGGTAGGTGACGGGCTTGGGCTTGCGCACCATGTAGTCCAGCACTAGCGCCAGCAGCGCGTGCTTGTGTACATCGGCCATGTTCCCGGCGTGATAGCCGTGTTGATAGGACAGCATCGCCTGTTCCTCTCCAGAACCCCAAACGCAAACGGGCGCCCGAAGGCGCCCGCAGACTAACCGTGCAAAAGGTCAGGCGCGAACCAGTTTTTCGTAGCTGTCCGAAATGTCGCGGGTCAGGGCGCCAACCTCGAAGGTGAAGTCGCCGATCTGGCCCACCGGGGTCACCTCGGCCGCGGTGCCGGTCAGCCAGCACTGCTCAAAGCTTTCAAGCTCTTCCGGCATGATGTGGCGTTCATGCACGACGATCTGGCGATCCTTCAGCATCTGGATCACGGTCTGGCGCGTCAGCCCGTTCAGGAAGCAGTCGGCCAGCGGCGTATGCACTTCGCCGTCCTTGACGAAGAAGATGTTGGCGCCGGTCGCCTCGGCCACATAGCCGCGATAATCCATGAACAGCGCGTCCGAGCAGCCCTTGGCCTCGGCCTCGTGCTTGGACATCGTGCAGATCATGTAAAGGCCCGCCGCCTTGGCATGGACCGGGATGGTTTCCGGGCTGGGGCGCTTCCATTTGGAAATGTCGAGCTTGGCGCCCTTGAACTTGGCGTCGCCATAGTAGTTGCCCCATTCCCAGCCGGTGATCGCCAGCCGGACCGGGTTGCGCTTGGCCGACACGCCCATGTCTTCGCCCGCGCCACGCCATGCGACCGCGCGCACGTAGGCGTCCGTCCAGCCGTTGGCGGCCAGCATGTCGTATTTCGCCTTTTCGATTTCCTCGACCGTGTAGGGAATTTCGAAATCCAGCATCTGGGCGGATTTGCGCAGGCGTTCGGAATGCTCGACACCCTTAAAGATCTTGCCGTTGTAGCAGCGTTCGCCTTCGAACACGGAACTGGCATAATGCAGCGCGTGCGACAGGATATGGACATTCGCGTCCCGCCAATCGACCATCTTGCCATCCAGCCAGATTTTGCCATCACGATCGTCATACGCTGCCATCGCGGCTCTCCTTTGCGAACGTCTTTTCATTTGTTGCGCAACATACCCCGATAGATAACGGAAAGTTGCGTGGAAACTGGCGCTGCCTACCGCTTGGGCCTTGGAATGTCAATATCGCTGACTTAAGGTGCCACAAATCGTGACAACGGGGATGGCATGTCGGACGGGCGTACACAGGGCGGCGAGAGCCTGCTTTTTCTGACCGACGAACAGTTGCGTCAGGGAAGCGAGGCAATGTTCTTTGCCTATCGGGGGTTTACCGCCGATCCCGACCGTATCCTGGACGATCTGGCCTATGGCCGCGCGCATCACCGGGCGATTCACTTCATCAATCGCGCGCCGGGCACCACGGTGAACAACCTGCTGACCATTCTGGGCGTGACCAAGCAATCGCTGAACCGCGTGCTGCGCACTCTGGTCGAAGACGGGCTGGTGGAAAGCCGGGTCGGCCATGCCGACAAGCGCGAACGCCATCTGCACCTGACCGACGCGGGCCGCGCGCTGGAGGCGCGACTGTCGGATGCCCAGCGCGCCCGGATGCGCGCCGCCTACCGCGAGGCCGGGCCCGAGGCGGTTTCGGGCTTTCGCCAGGTGCTGGAGGCAATGATGGACCCAGAGCTGCGGCGGGTCTATACACGGCTCAGGGATGGGGTGTGATGGCCGAACTTGATGCACATCTGCTGATTGTCGACGACGACGAGCGGATTCGCGATCTGCTGAAGAAGTTCCTGATGCGGCACGGGTTTCTTGTGACCTCGGCGCGCGATGCCGCCCATGCGCGGCGCATCCTGTCAGGGCTGGATTTCGACCTGATCGTTCTGGACGTGATGATGCCCGGAGAAGATGGCATTTCGCTGACCCGCGCGCTGCGCGAGACCAAGGCGACGCCGATCCTGTTGCTGACCGCGCGGGGCGAGACCGAGAACCGGATTTCGGGGCTGGAAGCCGGGGCGGACGACTACCTCTCGAAGCCGTTCGAACCGAAGGAATTGCTTCTGCGGATCAATGCGATCTTGCGGCGTATGCCCGAGTTGCCCGCCGCGGCCACTGCGCCCAAGGTGCTGACGCTGGGGCCGATCCGCTATGACATCGAGCGCGGCGAGATGTGGCAGGGCGAAGAGATCGTGCGCCTGACTGCCACGGAGAGCCAGTTGATGCGGATTTTCGCCGCCCGCCCCGGCGAAGCCGTGAGCCGCACCAAGCTGGTCGAAGATTTGGGGCGCGACCGGGGGCAGGCGCAGGAACGCGCCGTGGACGTGCAGATCACCCGGCTGCGCCGCAAGATCGAGGCCGACCCGAAGCAGCCCCGGTATCTGCAGACGGTGCGCGGCGCCGGGTATATGCTGGCCCCGGACTGAGCCTTTGCGACGACGCGTTTCCGGCGGCGTCGGATTTTGAGTATTTGGGCAAAGAAGAAGATGACAGTTGCGCTGATCACCCATGCCGATTGTTTGCGGTACGAGACGCCCGATGGCCACCCCGAGCGGGTGGCGCGGCTGGAGCATGTGTTGCTTGCGCTGCAGGATCTGGATTTGCTTCGGGTGACGGCGCCTTTGGCTGCCGAAGATGACGTGCTCCGCATCCACCCGGCCAGTTATCTGGCCGATCTGCGGCGCGCCTTGCCCTTGCAGGGGATCGTGCAGATTGACGGCGATACGTTCCTGTCGCCCGGGTCTCTGGATGCGGCGTTTCGCGCGGCCGGGGCCGCTGTGCGGGCTGTCGATATGGTTTTGGGGGAAGAGGCGCACGCGGCCTTTGCCGCGATCCGCCCGCCGGGGCATCATGCCGAGACGGACGTGGCCATGGGGTTCTGCCTGTTCGGCAATGCGGCATTGGCGGCGAAACATGCCCTGGATCATCACGGGCTGTCTCGGGTCGCCGTGGTGGATTTCGACGTGCATCACGGCAATGGCACGCAGGATTTGCTGTGGGACGAGCCACGCGCGCTGGTGATCACCAGCCAGCAGATGCCGCTGTGGCCGGGATCGGGCCGGGCCGATGAAACCGGGGCGCATGACACGATTCTGAACATTCCGCTGACCCCCGACAGCGATGGCGCGGCGATGCGCGCGGCCTATACGCGGCTGGCCCTGCCCCGGTTGCGTACCTTCAAGCCCGAGCTGATCGTGATCTCGGCCGGGTTCGACGCCCATCGTGATGACCCGCTGGCCCAGCTGATGTGGGAGACCGAGGATTTCGCCTGGCTGACCCGCGAGATTTGCGCGGTGGCGGCAGAGTGCTGTGGCGGGCGCGTGGTCTCGACTTTGGAGGGCGGCTATGATCTGAAGGCGCTTGCCGCGTCGGCCCGGGCGCATGTGGAAGAATTGATCAAGGCAGCGACATGACCGAGACACCCGTTACAGACCTGAGCTTTGAACAGGCGATGAAAGAGCTGGAGAGCGTTGTCGACAAGCTGGAGCGCGGCGATGTGGCGCTGGACCAGTCGATTTCGCTGTATGAACGCGGCGCGGCGCTGAAGAAACGCTGCGACGAAGAGCTGAGGCGGGCCGAGGAAAAGGTGGCCGCGATCACGCTGGACGGCAATGGCGCCCCCACCGGAACCAAGCCTGTCGAAGGAATGTGACGTGATCCAGGATCGGCTGTCGACCGTCGGCGGGGCGGTTCAGGCCCATCTGATGACCTGCCTTGACGGGCTGGCACCGCTGCCATTGAGCGATGCGATGCATCATGCCTGCCGGGGTGGCAAGGGGCTGCGCGGGTTTCTGGTGATGGAATCGGCGCGGCTGCACGGGGTGGATGCGGCGCGCGCGCTGTGGCCTGCCGCCGCGATCGAGGCGATGCACGCCTATTCGCTTGTGCACGACGATCTGCCCGCGATGGATGACGACGATCTGCGCCGGGGGCTGCCCACCGTTCATATCAAGTGGGACGAGGCGACCGCGATCCTTGCGGGCGATGCCTTGCAGGCGCTGGCGTTCGAGCTGGTGAGCGATGCGCGGTGTGGCGAGGCAGAGGCGCGGGCCGCACTGTCGCTGGGGCTGGCCCGGGCGGCGGGCGCGCGCGGCATGGTGCTGGGGCAGGCGCTGGACATTGCGGCCGAGGCCGCCGGCACGCCGCTGGATCTGGACGCGATCACCCGGTTGCAGGCGGGCAAGACCGGCGCGCTGATCGAATGGGCCGCCACGGCGGGCGCGGTGATGGCGGGGGCCGATACCGGGCCGCTGGGCCGCTATGCGCGCGACCTCGGGCTGGCGTTCCAGATTGCCGATGACATTCTGGATGTCGAAGGCGACGAGGCCAAGACCGGCAAGCGGCTGCAAAAGGATGCGGCGGCGGGCAAGGCGACATTCGTGTCGCTGCTGGGGCTGGACGCGGCAAAGCGGCGCGCCCGCGATCTGGTGACATCGGCCTGCGATGCCCTAAGTTCCTATGGTGCGGGGGCCGAAACCTTGCGGGAGACCGCTCGCTTCGTTATCTCGCGCGAAAGCTGATCCCGCCCAGACTGGAGGCGCCGTTGTCCGACCGACCTGCCACGCCCTTGCTGGACCGCATTTCGCGGCCCGCCGACCTGAAACACCTCAGCGATGCCGAGCTGACGCAGGTGGCGCACGAGCTGCGGGCCGAGACGATTTCGGCCGTGTCGGTCACCGGCGGGCATCTGGGCGCGGGGCTTGGCGTGACCGAGCTGACGGTGGCGCTGCACGCGGTGTTCGACACGCCCAGGGACAAGATCATCTGGGACGTCGGGCACCAGTGTTACCCCCACAAAATCCTGACCGAGCGGCGCGACCGGATTCGCACGCTGCGCATGAAGGACGGGTTGAGCGGGTTCACCAAACGCTCGGAATCGCCTTACGACCCGTTCGGGGCGGCGCATTCGTCGACTTCGATCAGCGCGGCGCTGGGCTTTGCCGTGGCGCGTGACCTGGGCGGCAACCCGCCCGAGGGGCTGGGCGATACGGTTGCGGTGATCGGCGATGGCGCGATGAGCGCGGGCATGGCGTTCGAGGCGATGAACAACGCCGGGCATCTGAAGAAGCGCATGTTCGTGATCCTGAACGACAACGAAATGTCGATTGCGCCGCCGGTCGGCGCGCTGTCGTCGCATCTGTCGCGGCTATATGCCGAGGCGCCGCTGCACGATCTGAAGGCCGCTGCCAAGGGCGCGGTATCCCTGCTGCCCGGGCCGTTCCGCGAAGGTGCCAAGCGCGCCAAGGAGATGCTGAAGGGCATGGCGATGGGCGGCTCGCTGTTCGAGGCGTTGGGCTTTTCCTATATCGGCCCCATCGACGGGCACGACATGGACGCGCTGCTGCCGATCCTGCGCACCATGCGCGCGCGGGCGACGGGGCCGGTGCTGCTGCATGTGCTGACGCGCAAGGGCAAGGGCTATGCCCCGGCGGAACGTGCGCGCGACAAGGGCCATGCCACGGCCAAATTCGACGTGGTGACCGGCGAGCAGAAGAAAGCGCCGTCGAACGCGCCCAGCTATACCCGCATTTTTGGCGACGAGCTGACCCGGCTGGCGGGCGAGGACGACAAGATTTGCGCGGTGACGGCGGCGATGCCCGATGGCACCGGGCTGAACCTGTTTGCCGAACGCTTTCCCAGCCGCTGTTTCGACGTGGGCATTGCCGAGCAGCACGGCGTGACCTTTTCCGCCGCGCTGGCCGCCGGCGGGATGAAACCGTTCTGCGCGATGTATTCCACCTTCTTGCAGCGCGGCTATGATCAGGTTGTGCATGACGTGGCGATTCAGCGACTGCCGGTGCGCTTTGCCATCGACCGCGCCGGGCTGGTGGGGGCCGATGGCGCCACCCATGCAGGCAGTTTCGATGTGGCCTACCTGGCCAACCTGCCGGGGTTCGTGGTGATGGCCGCCGCCGACGAGGCCGAGTTGAAACACATGGTCGCCACCGCTGCCGCCCATGACGAGGGGCCGATTGCCTTCCGCTATCCGCGCGGCGAAGGCACCGGGGTCGAGCTGCCGGAAAAGGGCGAAGTTCTGGAGATCGGGAAGGGCCGCATTGTGCGCGAGGGCGCGCGGGTGGCGATCCTGTCATTCGGCACCCGTCTGGCCGAGGTCGAACAGGCCGCCGAGGCGCTGGCCGCGCGCGGCATTTCCCCCACCGTGGCGGATGCGCGTTTTGCCAAGCCGCTGGACCGCGACCTGATCCTGCGGCTGGCGGCGGACCACGAGGCGCTGATCACCATCGAGGAAGGCGCGATTGGCGGCTTTGGCAGCCATGTGGCGCAGCTTCTGGCCGAGGAAGGGCAGTTCGATACCGGGCTGAAATTCCGCTCGATGGTACTGCCGGATACCTTCATCGACCATGCCAGCCCGGCCGACATGTACGCGAGTGCCGGCATGAATGCGGCGGATATCGAGGCAAAGGTGCTGGATGTGCTGGGCGTCGCGCGGATTGGCGAAAAGCGCGCCTAGATCAGCCACCAGACCAGTGCGCCCATCGCGCCGATCACGCAGTAGCCCAGGAAGGCATAAAGCCCGTCGTGGGTCAGCAGACCAAAGGTCAGCAGCGCCAACGCCGTGGCACCGACCGAGGTGACCATCGGCAACAGTTCCAGCGCGGGCCATGTCAGCGGCAGCAGAACGCAAACCAGAAAGGCCACCGTGCGTGCGGGGCCTCGGGTGAGCAGGCGCAGGCGAGCGTGGGAATGACGATCAACCCAGGCGCAGGGCTTTTGCAGCCAGTCGAACCCGCGCCGCAGCTTGCTGGCATCGACCCGGCGGCGCAGGATGAACCCCGGCAGCCACAGATGCCGCCGCCCCATCAGCCCCTGCACCGCGATCAGCACGATGATCACGGCGGAAATCGTCGGCACCGTCGGGATCCCCGAGACAGGCGAAATCAGGATCACCGAAATTGCCAGCAGCAGCGGGGTAAAGCTGCGCTCGCCCAAGGCGCCCAGCAGATCGGCCACACTTGCCTTGTCACCATTCGTCGCTCGACGCAGGGCATCCAGCAGATCGGTCAGCCCGCGCAGCCGCGCGGGCGTGGGTTGGTGATCGGCGGTGGCGTCGGTCATTCGGTGGGGGGATCCTGTTCCAGCAAGGCACGCAGGCCGCTGCGATAATCAGGATACAGCAACCGGATTCCCAACGCCTGCTTGATGCGATGGTTCCGCACCCGCTTGCTCTCGGCATAGAACGACCGTGCCATGGGCGTCATCTCGGCCTCGTCATAGAGGACCGCGGGCGGCACTGGCAGGCCCAGCAGCTCGGCGGCATGGGCGATCACCTCTTGCGGCGGGGCCGGGTCGTCGTCGCAGCAGTTGTAGATCGCACCGGGATCGGGCCGGTCGATGGATGCCGCCACGATCTGGGCGATGTCATCTACGTGGATGCGCGAAAACACCTGCCCCTTCTTGATGATCCGCCGCGCCGTGCCCGCGCGCACCTTGGCGAAAGGGCCGCGCCCGGGGCCGTAAATCCCGGCCAGCCGGAAGATGTGCAGCGGCAGACCCGGCACCGCCTGCCAGTCGGCTTCGGCCTGCATCCGCCAGCGCCCGCGCCGGGTGGACGGCGCAAGCGGCGTGGTTTCATCGACCCAGCCGCCGTCATGGTCGCCATAAACGCCGGTGGTCGAGAGATAGCCCGCCCAGTCCAGCCGGGGCGCGATGCGGGCGATGGTGTCGCCCAGCGCGTTCAGAACCGGATCACCATCAGCCGTGGGCCCGGCCGAGATCAGCAGATGCGTCGCCTGCTCCAGCCCCGGCGGCACCCCCCCGTCGCCCGGAAAGATCACCGGCTCGATCCCCGTTTCGCGCAGTGATTCGGCCTTTTCCGCCGTCCGCGTGGTGCCGATGATGCGCCAGCCGCGCGGCAGCAGCAGCCGCGCCAGGGCCTGCGCGCTGTAGCCGTGTCCGAAGGAAAACAATATCTTGTCCATATCGCTTGATGACCCGCCCCGCCCGGCAACTCAAGCGTTACAAAGATTTCTTGATTTTGCATTTTTCGTAACATATCATGCAAGCAGAAAGCGAGGAGGAGCCCGAGCCATGTACAGCCAAGGTCTGATCGGCGCCGATGGGCGCACCGAGGAAACGCCGGAGTTTCTGGCCGCCTTCCAGGCGCGCGTGGATGCCGAGCAAAAGATCGAACCCAACGACGACATGCCCGAAGGCTATCGCCGCACGCTGGTGCGTCAGATTGGCCAGCACGCGCATTCGGAAATCGTCGGGATGCTGCCCGAGGGCAACTGGATCACCCGGGCGCCCAGCCTGCGCCGCAAGGCCGCGCTGCTGGCCAAGGTGCAGGACGAAGGCGGGCACGGCCTGTATCTCTACTCTGCCGCTGAAACGCTGGGCGTCACCCGCAAGCAGATGACCGAAGAACTGCTGGACGGGCGCGCGAAATATTCGTCGATCTTCAACTATCCCACGCTGTCATGGGCCGATATCGGCACCATCGGCTGGCTGGTGGATGGCGCTGCGATCATGAACCAGATCCCGCTGTGCCGCTGTTCCTATGGCCCCTATGCCCGCGCGATGATCCGCGTCTGCAAGGAAGAGAGCTTTCACCAGCGGCAGGGGTACGAGATTGTCATGACCCTTGCGCGCGGCACGCCCGAGCAAAAGGCGATGGCGCAGGACAGCCTGAACCGCTGGTGGTGGCCCTCGATCATGATGTTCGGCCCGCATGACGCCGACAGCCAGCACTCGGATCAGTCGATGGCGTGGAAGATCAAACGCTTCACCAACGACGAACTGCGCCAGAAATTCATCGACGCGACCGTGCCGCAGGCCGAGTTCCTTGGCCTGACGATCCCCGACCCCGAACTGAAGTGGAACGAGGAAAAGGGCGGCTACGATCACGGCCCGATCGACTGGGACGAATTCTGGCGCGTGGTCAAAGGTTTCGGGCCCTGCGCGCGCGACCGTGTCGCCGCCCGCAAGAAGGCATGGGACGATGGCGAATGGGTGCGCGAGGCCGCGCTGGCCCATGCCGAAAAGCGCCGCGCCCGCAAGCTGGCCGTCGCCGCCGAGTAACGCGCATTCAGCGGGGGGCACGCCCCCGCACCCCGGAAATTCTTTATAAGAAGGAAACCACCATGACTGGTGAAGTCCCCCTTTGGGAAGTGTTCATTCGCCCGCGCAACGGGCTGTCACATAAACACGTCGGCTCGCTTCATGCCACGGACGAGGTGATGGCCCTGCAAGCCGCGCGCGATGTCTATACGCGCCGGGGCGAAGGCAATTCGATCTGGGTCGTGCCCTCGGCCGCGATCACCGCCAGCGACCCCGATCAGGCGGGCGAGAATTTCGAGCCGGGCGAGAAAATCTATCGTCACCCGACGTTCTACGACATCCCCGAACAAGTGGGGCACATGTGATGCCCCTGTTCGACGCGCTTCTGGAACTGGCCGACGATCACCTGGTGCTGGGCCACCGGGTCAGCGAATGGTGCGGCCACGCGCCGATGCTCGAGGAAGATCTGGCGATGCCGAACATGGCGCTCGACATGATCGGAACGGCGCGGTCGCTGTACGACTATGCTGGGCAGGTCGAGGGCAAGGGCCGAGGCGAGGACGATCTGGCCTATCTGCGCAGCGAACGCGAGTATCGCAACCTGCTGCTGGTCGAACGGCCCAACGGCGATTTCGCCCATACCATGTTGCGCCAGCTGTATTTCGCGGCCTTCATGCACCCCTATTGGACCGCCGCGCTGACCAGCGAGGATGAAACCATTCAGGGCATCGCGGGCAAGGCGGTCAAGGAAATGGCCTATCACATCCGCCACGCGGGCGAATGGGTGATCCGGCTGGGCGATGGCACCGAGGAAAGCGCGCGCCGCATGGCCGACGCTGCCGAGGCGCTGTCGATCTATGTGGGCGAGCTGTTCGAGGAAGGCGCCGCCGAAGACGTGCCCGCACTGCCCCGCCGTGCCGATCTGCGTGCGACCTGGGAGGCGACGATCGCCGAGGTCTTTGACGAAGCCGGGATGACATTTGAGCCGTCGAAATACCCGCAAAGCGGCGGGCGCGACGGGCGGCATGGCGAACAGCTGGGGCATATGCTGGCCGAGATGCAATCGGTCCACCGGGCCCATCCGGGCGCGACGTGGTAACCGAGGCCACATCGCTGGACGAGGCCCGCGCCTGGGCCGCCGCCGCCGCCGTGCCCGACCCAGAGGTGCCCTGCGTCACGGTGGCCGACCTTGGCATTCTGCGCTGGGTGCGGATGCAGGATGGCGTGGCCGTGGCGGGCGTCACCCCGACCTATTCGGGCTGCCCCGCCGTGCTGGCCATCGAACTGGCGGTCGAGGCCGCGCTTCTGCAAGCCGGGTTCGAGGCACGGATCGAACGGGTCATGTCGCCGCCCTGGACGACCGATTGGGTCACGGATGAGGGCCGCGAGAAGCTGCGCGCCTACGGGATCGCGCCGCCGGTCGAAAGCACGGGGTCGAAACTGGCGCTGTTCGGCGAAACCACCGTGCCCTGCCCGAAATGCGGCAGCACCGACACCGAGAAACTTTCCGAATTCGGCTCGACCGCCTGCAAGGCGCATTACCGCTGCTGCGCCTGTGCCGAACCGTTCGACTATTTCAAATGCATCTGAGGGGCACGACATGTTCCACGATCTGACCATCTCTGACATTCGCCGCGAAACCGCCGACAGCGTCGCCATCAGCTTTGACGTGCCCGAGGCGCTGCGCGACACCTTTGCCTACCGCCCCGGCCAGTATCTGACGCTGCGCGCCGACATTGACGGCGCCGATGTGCGCCGGTCCTATTCCATTGCCAGCGCGCCGGGGACGGCGTTGACCGTGGGGGTGAAACAGATCGCCGATGGCGTGTTTTCTGGCTTTGCCCAGGGGCTGACGCCCGGTGCAAAGCTGGCCGTGATGGCACCCGAAGGCCGGTTCTGCGTGAATGGCGAAAGCGACATCGTGCTGATTGCCGCCGGGTCGGGGATCACGCCGATGGTGTCCATCGCCTCCGAAGCGTTGGCGCGCGGCGCCAATGTCACGCTGGTCTACGGCAACCGTCAAAGCGACAGCATCATGTTCCGCGCCACGCTGGACGCGCTGAAAGACCGCTACTTGGAACAGTTCCGCCTGATCCACATCCTCTCGCGCGAGGCGCAGGATGTGCCGCTGCTGAACGGGCGCATCACAGGCGAAAAGGTTGCCCAGCTGGCGAAATCAGGCGCGGTCGATCTGAAGGCCGCCGATGGCGTGTTCCTGTGCGGGCCGGGCGCGATGATCGACGATGTGGCAGACACGCTGAAAGGCGCGGGTGTCGCACCCGAGCGCATTCATTTCGAACGTTTCTATCAGGACGGCGAAGCCCCCCGCGCGCCCCGCTCGGCGCAGGCCGAAGCCGCCGCCAAATCTGGCGTGGCCGTGACCGTGGTGCTGGATGGGGCCTCGCGCAGCTTCACCGTGGAAGAAGGCGACGACACCGTGCTGGATGCCGCCGCGCGTCAGGGGCTGGAACTGCCGTTTTCCTGCAAGGGCGGCATGTGCTGCACCTGCCGCTGCAAGGTGGCCGAGGGCAGCGCTGAAATGGCGGTGAACTATTCGCTGGAACCATGGGAGACCGAGGCCGGGTTCACGCTTGCCTGTCAGGCCCGCCCGACCAGTGACACGCTGGTGCTGGATTTCGACGCGGCTTGAAATCCTGGCCTCAGACGTCATGTTGTGGGGCATGAGCAAAACAGATTTGGAGGCGGCCTACGCGCTGCAAACCCCCGATGATTCCCGTCGCCTGTATGGCGATTGGGCAAAAGACTACGATTCGACCTTCGCCGCGAAGGAAGATTATGAACTGCACCTGCACACCGCCCGCGCCTTTGCTGAGGCCGGTGGGCAGGGCCCGGTTCTGGACGTGGGCGCAGGCACCGGCCTGTGCGGTCTGGCGCTGGCCGGGCACCGCGTAAAGCCGGTGGATGGCACCGATATCTCGGCCGAGATGCTGGAGGTCGCAAAAATCAAAGGCGTCTACCGCAAAACATTCGAGGCCGATCTGAACGTCGGCCTGCCGGTTGAGGGCGCGCCCTATGCGGGAGTCGTGTCGTCCGGCACGTTCACCACCGGTCACGTTGGCCCCGACGCGATTGAATCGCTGATGCCCGTGGCCCAGCCTGGCGCGATCTTTGCACTGTCAATCAAGGCCTCGCACTACGAATCGGCCGGGTTCGCGGCCAAGTTCGACGCGCTGTCCAAAGGCGCGATACGTGACCTGACCCTGACCGAGACGAAGATTTACGGCACCAAGGCGCAGGGCCACCACAAGGACGATACCGCGCTGATCGCGGTCTTCACCAAGATCTAGAGCTTACTTACCCTTCCACACCGGATCGCGCTTTTCGGCAAAGGCGCGCGCGCCCTCCAGCTGATCCTCGGACGCATACAGCGTATCGACGCTTGCCAGCTGCCGCCGCGTGATCCGGTTCATCGCATCCTGAAACTTGGCGTCTTCCGCGTCGCGCACGATCTCCTTGATCGCGGCGTAGACCAGCGGCGGACCCGAGGCGAGCAGGCGGGCAAGCTCCCACGCGCGATCCATCAGCTGATCCGCCGGGAGGATTTCGTTGACCAGCCCCCAACGATGCGCCTCTTCCGCGTCGAACCAGCGCCCGGTCAGTAGCAGCTCCATCGCGATGTGATAGGGGATGCGCTTGGGCAGCTTGACGCTGGCGGCATCGGCCACGGTGCCCGACCGGATTTCCGGCAAGGCAAAGGTGGCATGATCGGCAGCAAGGATCATATCGGCGCTTAGCGCCAGTTCCAGCCCACCGCCGCAAGCGATGCCGTTTATCGCGGCTATCACCGGCTTGTTCATGCCGCGCAGTTCCTGCAAGCCGCCAAAGCCGCCGACGCCGTAATCGCCATCCACCGCATCGCCATCGGCGGCAGCTTTCAAATCCCATCCAGGGCAAAAGAACTTGCTGCCACCTCCGGTCAGGATGGCCACGCGCAACTCGGGATCGTCGCGGAACCCGGCAAAGACCTCGCCCATGATCCGGCTGGTCACCAGATTGATCGCGTTGGCCTTTGGCCGGTCCAGCGTGACTTCCAGAATGGCGCCCTCGCGCCGGGTTTTCACAACATCCATCAGGGGGCCTTTCGGATCAGAGCATCCACCGCAACCGCCCGCGTGGGCGTGCATATCAGCGGATTGATTTCAACCTCGCAGAGCGTATCCGCGTGGTCGATGACATAGGAATGCAGCGCGTCAGCCGCGTCGAGTATCGCATCGACATGTGCGGCCGGGCGCCCGCGATAGCCCGCCAGCAAGGGGGCACAACGCAGACGCTGTATGGCCTCGCCAACCTGCGCGCGAGTACAGGGCAGCAGCAGGGACGCCGTATCGTCCAGCAGTTCCGTCAGAACACCACCCGCACCAACGGTCAGCAGGAAGCCGTGCGCCGGATCGCGTGTGACCCCGATCAGCAGTTCGGCCACACCATCGGCGACCATTTCCTCGACCAGAAAGCGCTGCCCGGGCATGTCGCGCGCCGCCGCTTCAACCGCGTCAGGCGCAAGGTTCAACCGCACGCCGCCCTGGTCGGATTTATGCGCCAGTCCCAGCGATTTCAGTGCCAGTTTTCCGCCAATGCCCCGCGCGACCTGCCCTGCAGCCTCAGCCGTGTCAGCCGTGCGCGCAGCCGGCACCGGCAGACCATAGGCAGCCAGCGCGGCTTTTGCCTCGGCCTCGGTAAGGGTTTTTCCTTCGCGCTCGGGTCCGGGCAACAACAGCGGGGTCGGGTCGGGTGCATTCGGCTGCGCAGCAGAGATCGCGGCCAACGCCTCTTCCATTCCGCAGAATGGGACAACGCCGCCTTGCATCAAGCGCTGTGCCGTGTCCGAAGGCATCAGCTCGGGCAGGCTGGCGACCACACCGAAAGGCCGCCCGGTCTGCGCCCGCACGACAAGTGCAGCGTCGGTGGCGCAGGCCCAGTCGGCTGCATCGGTATGCGGATAGTCGACAACCGAAAGGGTCATGTCGATTGCCGCGCCCGTCATCGCACCCCATGCCCGCGCCATCGCGGCGGTGTCGCGCCAGATATAGGTGTTGTAATCCAACGGGTTGGCCAGTGCGACCATGGGGCCAAGCGCGGCGCGCAAGCCGTCGGTCTGCTCTGGATCAAGGGGCGGAAATTTCAGATCGTGGGAGAGCGCCAGATCGGCGATCAGGCTGGCCTCGCCCCCGGAGCAACTGATCGAGGCGATACGATTCCCCGCTAGGCGTCCGTTGACGTGCAACAGCTTCAACGTTTCCAGGAAGTCCGAGAGGCTTCCTACCCGGGCAAAGCCGAAGCGTTCCAGCAAGGCGCCCGCGCCCGCATCGTTTCCGGCCAGAGAAGCGGTATGAGAGACCGTGGCCGCCTGCGCATGGCTTGACGCGCCGACCTTAAGCGCCACCACCGCAACCCCGCGCGCGGCCGCACGGGCGGCCAATGCCTCCCACTGGCGCAGATCGCCAAAGCCTTCGATATGCAGGCCAATCGCGGTGATCCGGCTGTCCTCCAACAGGAAATCGGCAATCTCGGCCTGCGTGGTCTGGGCCATGTTCCCACAGGTGACCATGCAGGCAATCGGCAGGCCCCTGCGCTGCATCGTCAGGTTGATCGCGATGTTCGAGGATTGCGTGAGGATAGCGACGCCGCGCTCGACCGGCGCCATGCCATGCTGATCGGGCCAGATCGCGACTCGGTCCAGCGCGTTGACGAAACCATAGCAATTGGGCCCCAGGATCGGCATGTCGCCCGCAGCTTGAACAAGCTGGGCCTGCAGGCCCGCGCCTTCGGCGTCTTCGCGCACCGCTTCACTGAAACCGGATGCAAAACAGACCGCCCCACCGGCATCGCCCGCAGCCAGAGCCTTTACGGTGTCAACTGTGCTGCGCCGGTTCACACCAATGAAGGCCGCGTCGACTGGCTGCGGAATCGCGTTGACGCAGGGCACCGATTGCAGACCGGCAATGACCTTGCCTGCCGGATGCACCGGGATGATGTCGCCCGAGAACCCCATCCGCCGCGCCGCGCCGATGATCGACGCGCACCAAGCGCCACCTCCGATGACGGCGATGGTTCGGGGATTGAACAGGCGGGACAGGTCGCGCGTCATGAGCGGGCCGTGGTGGGTGCGGACTGGTCGGGTTTGA
Source organism: Arenibacterium halophilum (assembly GCF_005938225.1). GTDB lineage: Bacteria > Pseudomonadota > Alphaproteobacteria > Rhodobacterales > Rhodobacteraceae > Arenibacterium > Arenibacterium halophilum. Next base: position 386,853 of record NZ_VCPC01000004.1, on the reverse strand, counting down.
GTATTTCGGCAAAGAAGAAGTCAGAGGTGGTGTCCTTGCTTCTTCTTTGCAGAAATACTCCTGCCGGAGGCATGAAACTAGGCTCCGAGCGGCCGCAGCAGATCGCGGCTGATGATGTGACGCTGGATTTCCGAAGTCCCGTCCCAGATGCGTTCAACGCGCGCGTCACGCCAGAACCGTTCCATCGGAAAATCGTCCATCAGGCCCATGCCGCCGTGAATCTGGATGGCCGCATCGGTGACGCGCGCCAGCATTTCGCTGGCGTAGAGCTTGGCCGATGCGATTTCACGGTTGGCGGGTAAGCCCTGATCCAGGCGGTTGGCAGCAGCAAGAGTCAGCAGATCGGCAGCGTCGATTTCAGTAATCATGTCGGCAAGCTGAAAGCTGACGCCCTGGAACTTGCCGATTTTCTGGCCGAATTGTTCGCGCTCGGCGGCGTAGCCCAGCGCGTGGTCGAACACCCGGCGCGCGCGGCCGACCGACATGGTGGCGACCGTGATTCGCGTGGCGTAGAGCCATGTGTTCATCACCTCGAATCCGCCGTCGACCGCGCCGAGCACCTGCGCATCGGGGAGGCGGCAGTCGTCGAATTCGAGGATCATGTTCTTGTAGCCGCGATGGCTGACAGAGCGGTATCCATCGCGGATGGTGAAGCCGGGCGTGCCGCGATCCACCAGAAAGGCAGTGATGCGTTTCTTGGGGCCCTTGTCTGTCATGTCTTCGCCCGTCGCGATGAAGACAATGACGAAATCGGCGTGGTCCGCGCCCGAGATAAAGTGCTTCGAGCCGTTCATCACCCAGTCGCCGCGGTCGCGCTTGGCCGAGCATGTCATACCGCGCACGTCGGACCCGGCGCCCGGTTCCGTCATCGCCAGCGCGTCCATCCTTTCACCCCGGACGGCGGGCATCAGATAGCGGTCGACCTGGTCGCCCTCGCAGGCCATCAGGATATTCTGGGGCCGCCCGAAGAAATGGTTCAGCGCCATCGAGCCGCGCCCGAGTTCGCGTTCGACCAGCGCGAAATCAAGATGGCATAGCCCTGCGCAGCCCACGCTTTCAGGAAAGTTGCAGGCATAGAACCCCAGTTCGATGGTCTTGCGTTTGATCTCCTCGGCGATCTCCTGCGGGACTTCTCCGGTCCGTTCGACCAGCGCCTCGTGCGGATAGATTTCCTTTTCAACGAAGGCGCGCACGGTGGCGGCGATCATCTCTTGCTCGTCAGTCAGGCCGTATTGCATCGTCGGCTCCCTCAGGCGGCGTAGTCGGCGCCTTCATGGTCAAGGATGCCTTTCAGTTCCGACAGGTGGCGATCGGCCTGTTCGGGGTAGTCCTCCAGCTCTTGCGCGGTCTTCTCGGCCACGTCGTCGGGCAGGATGCGCAGGGGCTGGCCGGTTTGCAGCGCGCGGATATAGGTTTCGGCCGCGCGTTCAAAGAAGTAGAGCCGGTTGAAGGTATCGGCCACGGTGTCGCCGATCACCATCACGCCGTGGTTGCCCATGATCATCACCTTCTTCTTGGGGTCGGCGAAAAGGGCGGCGCAGCGCTTGCCCTCTTCCTCGAAGGCCAGCCCGCCGTACCCGTCATCAATTACGTAGCGGTTGAAGAAGGTGGCGCAGTTCTGGTCGATCGGGGGCAGGCGCGAATCTGCAAGCGAGGCCAGAACCGTGGCGTGAATCGAATGCACATGCATGGCGCAGCGGGCGTGCGGCACCAGCCGGTGCAGCGTCGCGTGCAGGCCCCATGCGGTCGGGTCGGGGGCATCGGGGCCTTCCATCGCCTTGGGGTCGTTGGCATCCAGCTCCAGCAGTTCGGATGCCTTGATGCGCGAGAAATGCACCTGGTTGCGGTTCATCAGGAATTTGGTGCCGTCATCGTTCACCGCCAGAGAGAAATGGTTCGACACGCCTTCGTGCATGTCCAGGCGCGCGGTCCAGCGGAAGGCGGCGGCCAGATCGACGCGTTCCTGCCAGTGGTCCATGTTGGGGCGCAGGTTGGTCACGTTCATTTCGGGGGCTCCTTGAGGGGGTCAGTGGGGCGGCTTGGCACCCAGGCATATCCGTTGTCGCACAGGATATAGCATTCGCGCAGGCCATGAGGTTTGTCGGTGGGCGGTTGCAGGATCGTCGCGCCTGCGGCTTTTGCTGCTGCGGCAGCGGTGTCCGGGTCGCTGTCATACAGGCGGATTTCGATGCCCCCGCCGCGGGGCGGGGTTTCGGGCAGCAGCGCCAGCAGCGGGTTCGCGTGATATGTGCCATCGGCGTGAATCTGAAACACCTGATCGCCGTAGGAGGCAATGGCGAAATCCGCTGTCGGCTGGAAAATCTCCATCCCGAAGACAGCCCGCAGGAAGGCACATTGCGCAGGTACATCCCGCACCAGCAGGTTCAGCCCGATGCCTTTCAGCGATCGGCCGAAATCTTCCGGCGTGACGGTGCCATAGTCCATGGGCGCAGACTTGCCCAATCGGTGGGCCCGGCGCAAGCCCGTGCAACCATGTCGGTTTTGCGAAACCTGCGCGCGCAGGCTTGCGCCCGCGGCGCGAAACGGGACAATTGCCGCATGGATCATTCTGTCTTTCCCGCATGGCCCGACGTGGCCGCCCGGCTGATCGCCGTGGCGGCCGGGCGCGACACTGCCGATTGCGTCATCCGTGGTGGCCAATGGGTCAACGTTCACAGCCGCGAGGTGCTGACCGGCTACGACATCGCGATTGCCGAAGGGCGCATTGCCTGCGTCGTGCCCGATGCCGCCTATTGCACCGGGCCCGATACGCAGATCATCGACGCCGAGGGGCGGTACATGATCCCGGGGCTGTGCGATGCGCATATGCATATCGAGTCGGGCATGCTGACCCCGGCGGAATTCGCCCGCGCCGTGATCCCGCATGGCACCACCAGCATGTTCACCGACCCGCACGAGATTGCCAATGTTCTGGGGCTGGCGGGCGTGCGGATGATGCATGACGAGGCGCTTTTGCAGCCGATCAACATCTTCACCCAGATGCCGTCCTGCGCGCCCTCGGCGCCCGGCCTGGAAACCACGGGGATGGAGATCACCCCCGAGGATGTTGCCGAGGCGATGGGCTGGCCCGGCATCGTGGGGCTGGGCGAGATGATGAATTTCCCCGGCGTCGCCAATGCCGACCCCAAGATGCTGGCCGAAATCGCCGCGACCCAGCGCGCGGGCAAGACGGTGGGCGGCCATTACGCCGCGCCCGATCTGGGCCCGGCCTTTGCCGCCTATGTCGCGGGCGGTCCGGCGGACGATCACGAAGGCACCTGCGAGGCGGATGCCATCGCGCGGGTGCGGCAGGGGATGCGCTCGATGATGCGGCTGGGCTCGGCCTGGTACGATGTCGAACGGCAGATCACCGCGATCACCGAAAAGGGGCTGGATTCGCGCAATTTCATCCTGTGCACCGACGATTGCCATTCCGGCACGCTGGTGAACGACGGGCACATGAATCGCGTGGTGCGCCATGCCGTCGACTGCGGGGCCGATCCGCTAGTGGCTTTGCAGATGGCGACGATCAACACCGCCACCCATTTCGGGCTGGAGCGCGAGATCGGGTCGATCACGCCGGGGCGGCGGGCAGATGTGATCCTGACCTCGGACCTGAGTAAGCTGCCCATCGAGGTGGTGATTGCGCGCGGGCAGGTGGTGGCCCGCGACGGCGCCTGCCTTGTCGACTGCCCGCATTACGACTGGCCCGACAGCGCGCGGCAAACCGTACATCTGGGGCACGCGTTGCGCGCGGCGGATTTCGAGATTGCCGCGCCCGAGGGCGCCAATTCGGTCACGGCCAACGTGATCGGCGTGGTGGAAAACCAGGCCCCGACCAAGGCGCTGAAATGCGACATGCCGGTGATCGACGGTCTGGTCGAAGGCACGGAAGAGGTGTGCCAGATCGCGCTGGTCGAACGGCACCGGGCGACGGGCGGCGTGGTGAACGCGCTGGTCTCGGGCTTTGGCTACACCGGCCGGATGGCGATGGCCTCGACCGTGGCGCATGACAGCCACCACATGATCGTCGTCGGCACCGACCGCGACCAGATGGCGCTGGCCGCGAACCGTCTGGCCGAGGTGGGCGGCGGCATCACCCTGTTCCGCGATGGCGAAGAACAGGCGCTGGTGAAACTGCCCATCGCCGGTCTGATGTCGGACAGCCCCGCAGATCAGGTGGCCGCCAGCGCCGATGCGCTGATCGCCGCCATGGTCGAGTCCGGTTGCACCCTGAACAACGCCTACATGCAGCATTCGCTGCTGGCGCTGGTCGTCATCCCCGAGCTGCGGATTTCCGACCTCGGGCTGGTCGACGTGCGCACTTTCCATAAAATCGAGCTGCTGGATCCGCAGACATGAGCAAGATCGACACCCCCGACAGCTTCCGCGCCGAGAGCTTTGACGACGCCAAGGCGGCCGTCGACCGGCTGATCGAGTTGTACGACGAGGCGACCGATTTCCTGTGCTCGCGCTTTGCGCAGGTGTTGCAGGAAGGCGCGCCGGGCCATCGGCTGCGCGCCTTCTACCCCGAAATCCGGTTTACCACGACATCCTTCGCGCAGGTGGATTCACGCCTGAGCTTTGGCCATGTCACCACACCCGGCACCTATTCCACCACCGTCACCCGGCCTGACCTGTTTCGCGCCTACCTGACGCAGCAGATCGGGTTGCTGATCCGCAATCACGGCCAGCCGATCACCATCGGCCCGTCGCATACGCCGATCCCGATCCATTTCGCGGTTGCACGCCGCCCGGACCTTAGTGTGCCGCAACAAGGGGCATCAAATTTCACCCTGCGCGATGTGTTCGATGTGCCCGATCTGGCAACCACGAACGACGACATCGTGAATGGCACCTTCACCGTGTCGGACGGCGTTGGGCCGCTGTCGCTGTTCACCGCCCAGCGCGTGGATTATTCGCTGGCGCGACTGGCGCATTACACCGCCACCGATGCCGAGCATTTCCAGAACCACGTTCTGTTCACCAACTACCAGTTCTACGTCGCCGAATTCGAAGCCTATGCCCGCGCGATGCTGGCCGATCCCGACAGCGGCTATTCAAGCTTTGTCGCCACCGGCAACGTCGAAATCACCGACGCCGATACGGAGATCGAGCCGCCGCTGAAGCTGCCGCAGATGCCCACCTATCACCTGAAACGTGCAGACGGATCGGGGATCACGCTGGTCAACATCGGGGTCGGCCCGTCGAACGCGAAAACCGCGACCGACCATATCGCCGTGCTGCGCCCCCATGCCTGGCTGATGGTGGGCCACTGCGCCGGGCTGCGCAACACCCAGGCCTTGGGCGATTTCGTGCTGGCGCATGGCTATCTGCGCGAAGATCACGTGCTGGACGACGATCTGCCGGTCTGGACTCCAATCCCCGCGCTGGCCGAGATCCAGACCTCGCTGGAGCAGGCGGTGGCCGAGGTGACCGAACTGTCTGGGTACGAGCTGAAACGGATCATGCGCACCGGCACCGTCGCGACCATCGACAACCGCAACTGGGAGCTGCGCGACCAGTCCGGCCCGGTGCAGCGGCTTAGCCAGTCGCGCGCCATCGCGCTGGACATGGAAAGCGCCACGATTGCCGCCAACGGCTATCGGTTTCGCGTGCCCTATGGCACCCTTCTGTGCGTGTCAGACAAGCCTCTGCATGGCGAATTGAAGCTGCCCGGCATGGCGTCAGACTTCTACAACACGCAGGTTTCCCGCCATTTGAACATCGGAATCCGTGCCATGGAAATGTTGCGAACGATGCCACTGGAACGGCTTCACAGCAGAAAATTGCGCAGTTTTGACGAAACAGCCTTTCTTTAAAGGCGTTTTCAGGCGAAAAAGCGCGGAAAACAGGCTGTTTTGCACTTGGCAAACACCACAATTCGTTGTGTTCTCCCACCATATAACGCTAAAATGCGCGGACGAGGCCCAAATGCTCGGGCGCTAAAGGAGAAAAACAATGGCAAAAGCAATGACCAAGACCCAGCTCGTAGCAGCACTTGCAGAAGAGATGGGCACCGACAAGAAAGCCGCAGGCGCCGCGCTGGACGCCGTCTGCAACCTGATCACCAAGGAAGTGTCGGAAGGCGGCTCGGTCACCCTGCCCGGCGTCGGCAAAATCTACTGCCGCGAACGCCCCGAGCGCATGGTTCGCAACCCCGCCACCGGCGAGCAGTTCAAGAAAGACGCCGACAAGGTCGTGAAGATGACCATCGCCAAGGCGCTCAAGGACAGCGTGAACGGCTGATCTTGCATCCCCGAGGGATTTCGGAAAGGGTCGCCCCGAACGGGCGGCCCTTTTTCGTTGCCCGCGCAGACGAAAGACATCCATGACCCAAACAACCGACACCCGCCCCGCCGCCGCGCCCGTGGATACCGGCGCCATCCTGATGGGGCTGGTGTTTGCCTTCATGTGGTCCTCGGCCTTTACCTCGGCCCGGATCATCGTGGCCGATGCCTCGCCGCTGTTCTCGCTTGGCGCACGGTTCCTGATTTCCGGCCTGCTGGGCGTGGCGATTGCGCGGGCGATGGGGCAGACGTGGCGGCTTACGCCGAAGCAATGGTATGCGACCATCCTGTTCGGCGTCTGCCAGAACGCGCTGTATCTTGGTTTGAACTTCGTCGCCATGCAGACGGTCGAGGCCGGGCTGGCCGCGATCATCGCCTCGTCCATGCCGCTGCTGGTGGCGTTGGCAAGCTGGCTGATCTTTGGCGAAAAACTGCGCCCCCTTGGTATTCTGGGCCTGCTGGCGGGGTTCGCCGGCGTCGCGCTGATCATGGGCAGCCGCATCAGCGCAGGCGTCGATATCATGGGTATCGTGCTCTGCGGCATCGGCGTGCTGGCGCTGGCCTTTGCCACGCTGGCCGTGCGGGGGGCGACCTCGGGCGGGAATTTCATGATGATCGTCGGCTTGCAGATGCTGGTCGGCTCGGCCGTCTTGTTTGCCGCCACGCCGATCTTTGAAACCGTGCGGGTCGAACCGTCGTGGCCGTTGCTGGCGGCCTTTGCCTATACCACGCTGTTCCCCGGGCTGGCGGCGACCTTCATCTGGTTCCTGCTGCTGGACCGGATCGGCCCGACCCGCGCGGCAACGTTCCACTTTCTGAACCCGGTGTTTGGCGTGGCCATTGCCGCCGTCCTGCTGGGCGAGGCGCTGCGCGCGCTGGACGTGGTGGGTGTGCTGATCATCACCGCCGGAATCCTTGCCGTGCAGCTGTCGCGCCAACCGAACCGGCCAGCAAACACCAAGCCGCCCGTCAAACCCTGACGCCGCTCACAAAGGTTTGGGGCGCAAACGGGTTTGATTTCGCGCCCGGCGCCCCATCTACTGAAACAAGCCGACTCATGGAGGACACGATGGCCACCTATACCAAGGATCCGGACCGCATCAGCGCGCTGTCCGAAGAAGAATTCTATGTGACCCAGAACAGCGGCACCGAACGCCCCGGCACCGGCAAGCTGCTGTATAACAAGGAACCCGGCATCTATGTCGATATCGTGTCGGGCGAACCCCTGTTCGCCTCGGCCGACAAGTATGAATCCGGCTGCGGCTGGCCCAGCTTCACCAAGCCGCTGGTGACGGACCATGTGACCGAGATCGAAGATCGCAGCCTTGGCATGATCCGCACCGAGGTGCGGTCGAAACACGGCGACAGCCACCTTGGCCATGTCTTCCCCGACGGTCCGCGCGATCGGGGCGGGCTGCGGTATTGCATCAACTCGGCCTCGCTGCGGTTCATCCACCGCAACGATATGGAGGCCGAAGGCTATGGCGCCTACGTCGATCAGGTGGAGGATGTGGCATGAGCACTGAACGCGCAGTTCTGGCCGGGGGCTGTTTCTGGGGGATGCAGGAACTGATCCGCCACAAGCCCGGCGTGATCGACACCCGCGTTGGCTATACCGGCGGCGACGTGCCGAATGCCACCTATCGCAACCACGGCACCCACGCCGAGGGCATCGAGATCACCTTTGACCCGTCGGTCATCAGCTATCGGGACTTGCTTGAATTCTTCTTTCAGATCCACGACCCAAGCACGCTGAACCGGCAGGGCAACGACCGGGGGCTGTCCTATCGCTCGGCCATCTACTACGTCGACGAGGCGCAGAAAGCCACAGCCGAGGATACCATCGCCGATGTCAACGCCTCGGGCCTGTGGCCCGGCCGCGTGGTGACCGAGGTGGAGCCGGTCGGCGATTTCTGGGAGGCCGAGCCCGAGCATCAGGATTACCTGCAAAGGCTGCCGAACGGCTATACCTGCCACTTTGCGCGGCCCGACTGGGTTCTGCCGCGCCGCAACGCCGCCGAATAGCGCCTAGCTGGCCATGCGGGGCCGCCCGCTGGCCTCGACGGTAATCATCGCTTCGACAAACACCTCGCGGGCTTCGGTCCGCGCGGTGCGAATGTCACGGTCGGTGGTGAATTGCACCGCCTCTGCCCCGGCCGCCGCTGCACCCGCGTCGGCCCGCAAATGGCTCTCAAGCCGCGCCATCGCGTCTTCGGGGCTGGCGAAATCCTCGGGGCCCTCGGGCAGGTGCGCGCGGTATCGCCCCTCGGCCGGGCTGGTCACCGTGCCCGACCGGCGCACCGTCACCCGCCCCACCACCGCACCGATGGCATTCGCCACGCCCGCGTGTTCCGGCAGGATCATCCGACAGCCCAGCCTGTCGCCCACCGCCGGATACCACGCCGGAGCCGAGGCCCCCAACCCCACCACGTCGCGGTTCAGCCGCAGGTCCACCGCCACGATCCCGCGATGCCCGTCCAGCCCAGCCCGCACCAGCGGATGCCGCGCCAGCACATCGGGCGGCGCGCCGAAATCGCCGGTTTCCTCGACAAAGGCCGCTTCCAGCAGCGCATGCACCGTCTGCTCGGTCATTTGGTTTACAATAAGTTCCGCCAGCGCAGGCGCATCCGGTGCCAGCCGCTCGCCGCTGCCCACCCGCCGCCGCACCATCAGCGCCAGCGCCTTGGCCGAGGCCTCGGCATCCCAGCTGTCCAACCGCCCCAGCACATGCAGCGCATCCGACGGCGTGACCCCGGCCAGCTGCACCAGCCCGCGATCCACCAGCCGCCCCAGCGCGCCATGATCCATCCGCGTGCGCAGCAACGCCTGCAACGGCATGACACCCGCGCCCAACCGATCCAACAGATCGCGTTCGCGCGGCGCCAGCCCCGCTTGAGAGACCCCCGGCAAGGCACGCGCAAACCGCGCGTCCAGCTCTCCGGGCACCGTCGCCCGCAGCTGCGCATCCAAGGCGCCATGCACCACTTCCGACGCTTCCGCCGCGATCAGCGCCACAGGGATCACCCGGCGCGGCCCAAGCCGCACGCCACCGCCCAGGCCCTCGGTCACGACATGCACCTGGCTGTCACCGCCCAGCCCGGTGGTGCGCATCGCCACGGCCTCGACCATAGTCCGATGCCCGCCAACCGAAGCACCCGCCGGATCCAACGCCGGACGCCCGTCGCGCAGCAGCGCCACGTCGGTGGTGGTGCCACCGATGTCCGACACCAGCGCATCCTGCGCTCCGGTCAGCCAGCGCGCCCCCACGATCGACGCCGCCGGCCCGCTCAGGATGGTCTCGATCGGACGCAGCCGCGCCTGTTCGGCGGCCATCAGCGCGCCATCGCCCCGCACCACCATCAGCGGCGCATGAATCCCCATGTCGTGCAACCGATCCTGCGCCCGCCCGATCAGCGCGTCGATCATCCCCAACAGCCGCGCGTTTAACACGGCGGTCAACGCCCGCTTCGGCCCGTTCAGCCGCGCCGACAGCTGGTGCGAACAGGTCACCGGCGCGCCGGTGCGCGCGCCAATCGCCTCGGCCACGGCCAGCTCATGCGCGGGGTTGCGGGTGGCGAATTGCCCCGCCACGGCAAAGGCGCTGACCTGATCGCCGACCTGCTCCAGGAAGGCGCCCAGCGCCGCCATATCCAGCGGCGCGGCCTCGCCCCCGCCATGGTCATGCCCGCCGCCGATGCAGACCGCCGGATCGCCGCGCAACACCTCGGTCAGCCCGTGGCGCTCCAGGTCGCCCTCGCGAAACCCGACATAAATCAGCCCGACGCGCCCGCCCTGCCCCTCGACCAAGGCGTTCGTCGCCAGGGTGGTCGAGAGCGAGGCCAGCGCAATCTCGCCCGGCTGCACCCCGGCCTGCTCCAAAACCCGCGACACGGCGGCGCCCACGCCAATCGCCAGGTCCTGCCGAGTCGTCAGGGCCTTGGCGCTGGCCAGCACCTCGGTCTCATCGCGCAGCAACACCGCATCGGTATAGGTCCCGCCCGTGTCCACGCCCAACAGGATCGCCATCCCTATACCTCCGCCAATCGTTCCGCAGCCCAGCGCGCCGCATCCGCAACCGTCGGGTCCGCATCATCCACCAAACCCTGCGCCACCGCGCGCAACGCGGTACGACCCGAATTGCCGATGGCATACAGCACATTCCGCACGAACCGGTTCCGCCCGATCCGCTTGATGGGCGAGCCGGAAAACATCGCCCGAAATGCCGCATCTTCCAGGACAGCCAGTTCAGCCAGCTCCGGCGCCACCAGATCGGGCCGCGCGGTATAGCGCATATCGCTCGCCGCCACGGCGAACTTGTTCCACGGGCAGACGGCCAGACAATCGTCGCAGCCGTAAATCCGGTTGCCCATCAGCGCCCGCAATTCGGGATCAACCGGCCCGTGATGCTCGATCGTCAGGTAAGAAATGCACCGCCGCGCATCCAGCTGATAAGGTGCGGGAAAGGCGTCTGTCGGGCACACATCCAGACAGGCTCGGCACGATCCGCAATGGTCCACCTCGGGCGCATCCACCGGTAATTCCAGCGTGGTAAAGATCGATCCCAGAAACGCCCAGTTGCCCCAATCGCGGCTCAACAGGTTGGTATGCTTGCCCTGCCAACCCAGCCCCGCCGCCTGCCCCAACGGCTTCTCCGGGACCGGCGCGGTATCCACGAACACCTTCACCTCGGCCCCGCCCGCCGCGTCGATCAGCCAGCGCGCCAGCCGCTTCAACCGCTTCTTCACCAGGTCATGATAGTCGCGGTTCTGCGCATAGACCGAAATCGCCCCACGCTCCGACCGCTCCAACACCGCACGCGGGTCCACCTCGGGCGTATAACTCTCGGCCAGCATGATGACCGAGCGCGCCTCGGGCCACAGCGCGGCCGGATCGCCGCGCCAATGGCTGCGCTCGGCCATCCAACCCATCTGACCATGGCGCCCAAGCTCAAGAAACTCGGCCAGCCGCCCGGCCACCTCGGGCACATCGCCGGGACGACACACCCGGCAGGCCACGAACCCCTCGTCGCGGGCCTGCGCCACCAGCCGCGCCTTCAGATCCGCGCCCATGGTTCATCATTCCACAAATACTCTCGGGGGGACTCGCCAAAGGCGAGGGGGGGCCAAGGCCCCCCGCCACGCTCAGAAATCAAGATCGGCATAATGCGGAGGAGGCCGGAACCCCGGGATCTGATCGGCCAGGATCGACCGGAACGCCGGACGCGACTTGATCTTGGCGTACCAGTCCTTCACCGCCTGGCTGCGGTTCCAATCCACGTCCGAGATGTAGTCCAAAGAAGACAGATGCGCGGCTGCGGCGAAATCGGCCAGCGTCATGGAATCCCCGGCCAGCCAGCGGCGATGATCCAGCAGCCAGGTCATGTAATCCAGGTGATACTTGATCGCCTTGGCGCCGTCCTTCACGTTGCGACTGTCAGGATAGCCGCGCCCGGTGACCTTCTTGTTCACCCGCTCATACAGCAGTTTCGAGGTCACCTCGTGGTGGAACTTGTCATCGAACCAGCCCACCAGACGGCGCACCTCGAACCGGCCCTCGGGATCGGTGGGCATCAGCGGCGGTTCGGGGCGGGTTTCCTCGATGTATTCACAAATCGCGGCGCTCTCGGCCAGCATCTTCCCGTCCAGCCGCAGCACCGGCACCTTGGCCGCCGGGTTGCGCCGCAGGAAATCTGCATCGGCTTCCCAGTATCGTTCCTCGACCAGTTCAACCTCTATCCTCTTTTCCGCAAGGCTCAGTCGGACCTTGCGGCAGAACGGCGAGAGGGGAACGTGAAACAGGCGGGCCATGATGATCCGTGGTTGTGGTGAACAGGCTCAGGTGTGCCGTGTCATGGGGAAAGATTCAATCCTCGAAACACGCGGCCCGCCCATCTGCGCGAATGGTGGCCGCCCCGTCACGAATGCCAGCCGCCCGTTTCTTTAGCCATGACGTGGGCCGCGAAGCCGAGCGATCTTTCGGGTCGGGCAGCACAGCGGCAATGGCGGCGGCTTGCTGCGCGCTCAGCTTGTCGGGTGAGACGTTGAAATAATGCCGCGCGGCCGCGTCGATGCCGAACACGCCCTCCCCCATCTCGGCCACGTTCAGATAAACCTCGATGATCCGCCGCTTGGGCCATATTGCCTCGACAGCCGGGGTGATCGCTGCCTCCAGCGCCTTGCGGATCCAGCTGCGCCCCTGCCACAGGAACACGTTCTTCACAACCTGCTGGCTGATCGTCGAGCCACCCCGGTTGCCGCCATCTTCCAGCGCCTTGCGAATGGCGACCACGTCGAATCCCCAGTGCAGGCAGTAATTCGCATCTTCCGCCGCCACAACAGACCGCGCCACCACCGGAGCCACATCTTCAATCGGCACCCAGTCACGCTCGACCTTCCCGATCCGGCGATATTCGGACCAGATCGTATGGGTCAGCGGCGGATTGACGAACCGGTACAGCACCACCAGCGCCAGGATGACAACGATCAGGATCGTCGTGCCCCGAAGCACCCAGAACCCCGCCCAACGAAACGGATGAAACCCGCGATGGCGCAACGCCTCGCGGGTCGTATCGCCCGAGCTTTTCCGTTTACTGCTGCTGCGCTTGCCTGCCGGTCTTGCCATGGGTGCATCCTATCGCAGGTGCGCAACGGTGCCACTTGCAAAATCGGTCATTCGGCCCCGGTGCGAAGATCGCATCGGGGCCAGCCGATTTTCCTGCGCTACTCCGCGGGGATCGCGCCTTGTTCAAGGCTCAGCGGTGCGGCCAAGTGGATCAGCATTTCCTTCGGGCAAACCTGAAGGAAGTTCTGCTTTTCCAGATCCCAGTGCTGAAGAATATCGGCCGCGCGACGGCTGCCGGTTTCCTTCAGATGCCGCTCGATCAGGTCTTCCAGCTGCAGTTCCCAATGGGGCACTGTCACCGGGCAGGTGACCAGCGTTTCCATGTTCATCAGGGTGCGCGCCTTGCCCTCGGGATCGTACAGATACGCCATCCCGCCGGTCATGCCCGCGCCAAAGTTGGCACCGATCTCGCCCAGGATGACGGCAACACCGCCGGTCATATATTCGCACCCGTTGCTGCCGCAGCCCTCGATCACCACCTTCGCGCCCGAGTTGCGCACCGCGAAGCGCTCTCCGGCGCGACCGGCCGCGAACAGGTACCCATCGGTGGCCCCATACAGCACGGTGTTGCCGATGATGGTGTTGTCCGAGGCGACCAGCGGGCTTGCCATCGGCGGACGCACCACGATGGTACCGCCCGACAGGCCCTTGCCGACGTAATCGTTGGCATCGCCCGACACTTCCAGCTTCAGCCCCGGGGCCGCGAAGGCACCCAGCGACTGCCCTGCCGAACCCTGCAGCTTCACCGTCAGGTGATCGGCCTGGAAGGCGTTGCGCATGCCGAAGTTGCGCACAATATGGCTCGACGTGCGGGTGCCGACGGTGCGGTGCGTGTTCTGCACCGCATAGGACAGCTGCATCTTTTCGCCGTCCTTCAGGAAACGCGCGGCGTCGCGGACGATTTCGGCGTCCAGGGTGTCGGGCACCTCGTTGCGGGGCTTGTCGCGATTGTACTTGATCTTGGACGCGCCATCGACGGTGATCAGCAGCGGGTTCAGGTCAAGATCATCCAGATGCGCCGAACCACGGCTGACCTGCGCCAGCAGATCGGCGCGGCCGATCACCTCGTCCAGCGTCCGGGCGCCGATGGCGGCCAGCAGCTCGCGCACTTCCTGCGCGTAGAAGGTGATCAGGTTCACGACCTTGTCGGCGTTGCCGGTGAACTTGCCACGCAGCGCTTCGTCTTGCGTACAGACGCCCACGGGGCAGGTGTTCGACTGGCACTGGCGCACCATGATACAGCCCATCGCGATCAGCGCGGCGGTGCCGATGCCGAACTCTTCGGCCCCCATCATCGCCGCCATCACGATGTCCCGGCCCGTGCGCAAACCGCCATCGGTGCGCAACGTCACGCGATCGCGCAGCTTGTTCATCGCCAGCACCTGATGCGCCTCGGTCAGGCCCATTTCCCACGGCAGACCGGCGTATTTGATCGAGGTCGCAGGCGACGCGCCCGTGCCACCGTTGTGACCCGAGATCAGGATGATGTCGGCCTTGGCCTTGGCGACCCCGGCGGCAATCGTGCCCACGCCCGAGGACGCGACCAGTTTCACCGTCACCTTGCAGCGCGGGTTGATCTGTTTCAGGTCATAGATCAGCTGGGCCAGATCCTCGATACTGTAGATATCGTGGTGCGGCGGCGGCGAAATCAGCGTCACGCCCTTGGTCGAATGGCGCAGCCGCGCAATCAGGTCGGTGACCTTCATGCCCGGAAGCTGACCACCTTCGCCCGGCTTCGCGCCCTGTGCGACCTTGATCTCAAGCTCTTCGCACTGGTTCAGGTATTCCGCCGTCACGCCAAAGCGGCCCGAGGCAACCTGCTTGATCTTCGCACTCGGGTTGTCGCCGTTGGGCTCGGGCACGAAATGCGCCGGATCCTCGCCGCCCTCGCCGCTGTCGGACTTGGCTCCGATGCGGTTCATGGCGACGTTCAGCGTTTTATGCGCCTCGGGCGACAGCGCGCCCAGCGACATGCCCGGCGTCACGAACCGCTTGCGGATCGAGGTGATCGATTCCACCTCTTCGATCGGCACGGGCTTGCCCAGCGGCTTGATGTCCAGCAGGTCGCGCAGATGCGTTGGCGGGTTGCTTTGCATCTTCTTCGAATACTGCTTCCAAAGCTCGAAAGACGCCTTGTTGCAGGCCATCTGCAGCATGTGCATGCTGGTCGCTTCCCAGGCGTGGGTCTCGCCGCTGGCGCGCGCCTTGTAGAAGCCGCCGATCGGCAGCACAGCGGCGTCATTGGCCCATGCGCGGGCGTGCACCTCTTCCGCCTTGCGCTGGATGCCCGATACACCGATTCCGCTGATGCGGCTGGTCATGCCGGGGAAATACTCGGCGCACATCGCGCGGCTCAGGCCCACGGCCTCGAAGTTCAGGCCGCCACGATAGGACGACACCACCGAAATGCCCATCTTGGCCATGATCTTCAGCAGACCCTGATCGACCGCATCGCGATAGCGCGACACCGCTTCGGTCAGCGGGCCGTCCAGCAGGCCGCGTTCGATGCGGTCGGCAATGGAATCCTCGGCCAGGTAGGCGTTGACCACCGTCGCACCGCAGCCGATCAGCACCGCGAAATAATGCGGGTCGATACATTCGGCCGAACGCACGACCAGCGAACAGAAGGTGCGCAGCCCGTTGCGGATCAGGTGGCTGTGGATCGCGCTGGTTGCCAAGATCATCGGCATCGCGACCTTGCCGGGGCCGGAGTGCTGATCGGTCAGCACGATATGCCCCGCGCCCGAGCGCACGGCGTCTTCCGCCTCGGATCGGATGCGCGCCAGCGCGGCGTGCAAGGCACGCTCGCCGGGGGCAAAGGTACAGTCAATCTCGATCATCGGAGCGTTGAACTGTTCGATCACCTTGTCGAACTGCGCATTCGCCACGAAGGGGCTTTCCAGCACCACGATTTCGGTCTGGCTGCTGTCTTCGTCCAGCACGTTCTTGAGGTTGCCGAACCGCGTCTTGAGGCTCATCACGCGGAATTCGCGCAAGGAGTCGATCGGCGGGTTTGTCACCTGGCTGAAGTTCTGGCGGAAGAAATGGCTCAGCGGGCGATACTGTTTCGACAACACCGCACTGGGCGTGTCGTCGCCCATGCTGGCCAGCGCCTCTTTGCCGTCTTCGGCCATGGGCGACAGGATCTGCTCCAGCTCTTCCAGCGAATAGCCTGCCGCGATCTGACGCTTGCGCAGATCGTTGCCAGTGAACAGGGCCTTTTCCTGCACACCCGCCAGAACCTCGTCGGCATCGTTGATCTTGCCGACCCAATCGCCGAACGGCTGGCTTGCGGCCAGTTGATCCTTGATTTCGGTGTCGTGGAACAGCTGGCCGTTTTTCATGTCGACGGCGATCATCTGCCCGGGGCCAAGCGCGCCCTTTTCGACGATCCGCGCCTCGTCCACCGGGACCATCCCCGCTTCGGAGCCCGCAATCAGCAGCCCGTCGCCGGTGACGACATAGCGCATCGGGCGCAGACCATTCCGGTCAAGCCCGGCGCAGACCCAGCGGCCATCGGTCATCGCCAGGGCGGCGGGGCCGTCCCACGGTTCCATCACCGAGTTGCAGTAGGAATACATGTCGCGCCACGCCTGCGGCAGCTCGACCGCCTGCTTGGACCAGGATTCCGGCACCAGCATGGTTTTCGCCATCGGCGCGTTGCGCCCGGCACGCACCAGCACCTCGAACACCGCATCCAGCGCGGCCGAGTCGGACGATCCACCCGCGATGATCGGCTTGATGTCATCAGCCATGTCGCCAAAGGTGCCGCTTGCCATGCGGATCTCGTGGCTTTTCATCCAGTTGGTGTTGCCCTTCAGCGTGTTGATTTCGCCGTTATGGGCCAACATGCGGAACGGCTGGGCCAGCCACCACTGCGGGAAGGTGTTGGTGGAATAGCGTTGGTGATAGATCGCAAACGCGGATTCGAACCGCTCGTCCATCAGATCGGGATAGAAGACGGCGACCTGCTCGGCCAGCATCATGCCCTTGTAGATGATGCTGCGGCACGACAGCGACGCCAGATACAGCTCGTTGATCCCGGCGCTGGCGGCGGCCTTCTCGATCCGGCGGCGGATCACGTACAGTTCGCGCTCGAAGGTTTCCTCGTCCACGCCCTTGGCGTTGGAAATCAGGATCTGTTCAATCTCGGGGCGCGTCGCGTTGGCCTTTTCGCCAAGGCACGACGTATCCACCGGCACATGGCGCCAGCCATAGATATAATAGCCCATGCGCAGAACTTCGGTTTCCACGATGGTCCGGCAGGTTTCCTGCGCGCCGAAATCCGTGCGCGGCAGGAACACCTGCCCCACGGCGATCAGCTCGGTCTTGCGGGGCTTGTGGCCCGTGCGCTCGATCTGGTCATAGAAGAAGGGCACCGGAATTTCGACGTGGATGCCCGCGCCGTCACCCGTCATGCCATCGGCGTCCACCGCGCCGCGATGCCAGATCGCTTTCAGCGCCTTGATCCCGGATTCGACAACCTTGCGGCTTTTCTTGCCATCGACCGACACGACAAGGCCCACACCGCAGGACGAATGCTCGGTCTCTTCGGTGTACAGGCTGTTCTCGGCCATCCACTTGCGCTTCGCCTCTTCGGCGCGTGCCCATGCGTCATCATAGGTTGTCATCTTCATTCCCCTTCTTCCGAGATGCCGAAGCGCGCCAGCGTTTCGGCGCGGGTCAGCCGCGTCCTGTCACCGGCGAATGTGTAGGCTGCCGGTTTGTGGTCGATAAAAATTTCGCTCGTGAAGTCCAGACCAGAGGCATCGTCCAGAATGCCGATCGGGATTTCATAGTTTGCCGCATGCGGGCCATCGGTCACATGGTAATACAACCCGGTGCCGCAGCGCTGGCACCACGCGCGCTCTGCCCAGTCCGAGCTTTGCAGCGTGCGGATGTGCGGCTCGCCCTGCCAGGTGACCGAGGACACCGGAACCGACACGCCCAGAAAGGCAGAGCCCGCCCAGCGGCGGCACATCTCGCAATGGCAGGCGCCAAACGTCGCGGGCACGTCGGTTGCGGTGAACCGCACCGCGCCACACATGCAACCGCCTGTTCGCTCGCTCATCGGGTCTCTCCTGTCTGGCGAAGGGGTTTGCCCCCGCTGGATCGTCGTACCGCAGGGGCCTTGCGGCCCCGGTTGCCCTGTTATTCCGCCGCCATCTGGGGCGCCGCGTCAAAGCTGGTCAGGATCGCGTCGGCGCAGTCGCGCCCGTCGCGGATCGCCCAGACCACCAGCGAAGCGCCCCGGACAATGTCGCCCACCGCGTAAACACCGGGTAAATCCGTTTGGCCGGTGGTGAACTCGGCCCGGATCGTGCCCCAGCGGGTCACCGTCAGCTCGGGCTGGTCCCACAGCGCGGGCAGATCCTCGGGTTCAAACCCCAGCGCCTTGATGACCAGATCGGCGTCTTCCACGTAGTCGGACCCTTCGATCAGTTCCGGCGCCTGACGACCGCTGGCATCCGGCGCGCCAAGGCGCATCTTCTGGACCATCACGCCGGCCACGTTCTCGCCCTTGCTGGTGAAGCCCTTGGGCGCGCTCAGCCATTCGAACACCACCCCTTCTTCCTCGGCATTGGCGACCTCGCGCTGGCTCCCCGGCATGTTGGCGCGGTCACGGCGATACAGGCACTTCACGCTTTCCGCGCCCTGCCGGATCGAGGTGCGCACGCAGTCCATCGCCGTGTCGCCCCCTCCGATCACCACGACGCGCTTGCCCGCCGCGTTCATCCGGCCGCTTTCGAAATCGTCTACCGTGTCGCCAAAGCTCTTGCGGTTGCTGGCGGTCAGGAAATCAATCGCGCGCTCGATGCCTGTCGCGCCGCTGCCCGGCATTTCCAGATCGCGCGATTTGTACACGCCCGTCGCGATGATGACGGCATCATGCGCTTCGCGGATCTCTGCGAATGAAATGTCTTCGCCCACGGCGCAGTTGAGCTTGAACGTCACGCCGCCCTTTTCCAACTGCTCGACCCGGCGCATCACCACGTCTTTTTCCAGCTTGAACCCGGGGATGCCATAGGTCAGCAACCCGCCGCCACGGTCGTAACGGTCATACACCGTCACCTGCACACCCGCACGGCGCAGCACATCCGCCGCTGCCAGGCCGCCGGGGCCCGCGCCGATGATGCCCACGCTTTCGGCCCGCTCGACCGAGGGGTTCGCCGGGGTGACCCAACCTTCTTCCCAGGCGGTATCGGTGATGTATTTTTCGACCGATCCGATGGTCACGGTGCCGTGGCCCGACTGTTCGATCACGCAGTTGCCTTCGCACAGACGGTCCTGCGGGCAGATACGGCCACAGATTTCGGGGAAGGTGTTGGTGGCCTGGCTGACGGCATAAGCCTCTTGCAGGCGGCCCTCGGCGGTCAGGCGCAGCCAGTCGGGGATGTTGTTCTGCAACGGGCAATGGCTTTGGCAATAGGGCACGCCGCACTGGCTGCACCGACTTGCCTGCTCCTTGGCCTTTGCGTCTGCATATTCAGCATAGATCTCGCGAAAGTCTGCGCGACGCTCTTCTGCCTCGCGTTTTTCGGGCATGTCGCGCTCTATTCCGACAAACTTGAGCATAGGCTGCTTTGCCACGGGTCGATCTCCAGCGAAATTCCGGTTGGGCACTGTCTACGGCAGGTTAAATCATATTAAAAGTCAGCATTCCTGACCTATAATGAGATTATTTGTGTCGATGCGCCGCTTACGTCCAGTTTTCGACTGATTTTTAGGTCCGTTACGGACTTATATTGCGCCTTCTCTTTCATATCAAGGCGCTTGTACAAGAGCGCGACGCTACTTTGCCATCGCAGGTCACCCAACCATGCCGCTGTTCCAACTGATTCTCATCGCATTGATTCAGGGAATCACTGAATTTCTGCCTGTGTCCTCCTCGGGGCACCTGATCCTGCTTCCCGGGCTGACTGGGCTGACCGACCAGGGGCAGATGATCGACGTGGCCGTGCACGTGGGCACATTGGGCGCGGTTGTCCTCTATTTCTGGCGCGATGTGCGGACCGGGCTGGCCGGGTTGGTCCCGCTGGTTCAGGGCCGGACAGATACGCCGGGCGCGCGGCTCGCGCTGAACCTGATTGTCGCCACCATCCCGGTGATTCTGGCGGGCGCGGTGCTGCACCTGACGGGATTGGACAATATGATGCGCTCGGTCGCGGTGATCGGCTGGGCCATGTTGCTGTTCGGCCTGCTGCTGTACTGGGCCGATCGCCGCGCGACGCAGGACAAGCACGCCGAAGACTGGACACCGATGGGTGCGGTCAAGCTTGGCCTGTGGCAGGCGGTTGCGCTGATCCCCGGCACTTCACGGTCGGGCATCACAATCACCGGAGCGCTGACGATGGGCTATACCCGAGAAGATGCCGCGCGGCTGTCGATGCTGATGTCGATCCCGACGATCCTTGCCTCGGCGGTGCTGCTGGGCACCGATGCCTATCGTGTGACAGACTTGGCGGTGCTGCGCGATGCCGCGATTGCCGCCGGGATGTCCTTTGCGGCGGCGCTGGCTGCGCTGGCGTTGATGATGCGGCTGCTGCGCAGCGTCAGCTTTACACCCTACGTGATCTATCGTGTGATCCTTGGGGTGGTGCTGCTGGGCTATGCCTACACATAGCCCAGTCTGTTCCCGGCAGGTCAGGCCCGCAGGTTGCGCGCCGAGTCCTTGATCGCGTCGTATTGGCCCGAGGGGCGGAACCGCCACAGGTAATCCGGCAGAACCGACTCGGCCGCCGTGGGCGCGATTCCCAGATCGGCAAAGCCCTTGGACCCGTCCGACACGACATTATCGTTGGCAAGGTTCTTCACCTGATCGCGGGTCAGCACCCCGTTTCCGATCAGACCGAACGACAGGGCCGAGCCCAGATCGAACGCACCCGCCATCAGCCGCGCCACGAAGAACGGCAGCGGCAGCAGGATACGGCGGCGGTGAATCACGCCCAGCATCTGCTGCATCAGCTCGCGGAAGGTCGAAACCTCGGGCCCGCCCAATTCGTAAATCCCAGCGGGCGCCTCGCCCGTTGCCCCCATCACGGCGGCCTGCGCCACGTCATCCACATAGACGGGCTGGAATTTCGTATCGGCCCCGACCAAAGGCAGGAACGGCCCAAGCCGCGTCATGCCAGCAAAACGGTTAAAGAATTCGTCCTCGGGGCCAAAAATGATCGAGGGGCGCAGGATCACGGCATCGGGACGCGCCGCCAGAACGGCGGCTTCGCCTTCGCCCTTGGTGCGGGCGTAATCGCTGTCAGAATCCGCATCTGCACCGATCGCCGACAACTGCACCAGATGCGCCACGCCTTCCACGGCGGAAATGCGGGCGACACGGGCCGCACCATCTGCCTGCACCGCATCGAAACTGTTCTTGCCCGAGGGGACCAGGATACCGACGCAGTTCACCACCGCGTCTGCCCCGGCCATCGCCCGGCGGACCGAGTCGTCATCGCGGATGTTGCACAGCACCGGCTCGACCTGGCCGACCACACCGTAGGGCCGCACAAAGATCGCCTCGTTCGGGCGACGCACTGCGACGCGCACGCGCCAGCCCAGTTTGGCCATGCGCCGCGCGACATAGCGCCCGACAAACCCCGACCCACCGTAGATCGTGACGAGTTTAGACATCGGTAGCTCCACTTCGTTTCCGCCTATCCCGTGTATCGCCCGCCCGCGCGCCAAACAAGGCGCAAATCGCCGCGCTGCCTGTGTGGTAAGGGCAGCCCGATCCGTTCGAACCTGCGGATTTCGGCGAGACTTAAAAATAGTTTCATAATCCTCCAAAAATCCGTTTGACACCCCCGGCGCATAGCCTTACACGCCGCTCCACGACACCTGCCCAGGTGGCGGAATTGGTAGACGCGCTAGCTTCAGGTGCTAGTGTTCGCAAGGACGTGGAGGTTCGAGTCCTCTCCTGGGCACCAGTCGTGGCGATTTAAGTCATTGAATTGCCTTGGTTTTGGCTGATTGTGGGCCCAGCGAGGTCCACAATCACGTCCACAAACTGTGACTAGAAGCTTCGCGACTAAACATCTCCGAATAAAATGCAATGGCACTTACAAGTACCGCCAAGGGGTACCTGAGGCGCTTCAAGGTGCGCTTGCGAAGACCGAGTTCGTAAAGGTGCTTGGAAAGATCGAAGCGGGAGCTTTGCACATTTACTCAAGGTATTACGAGCAGGTCGAACAAATACTCTGGTCTTCTAGGCTCCAAAAGCAGCTTGCCTCCATCAAACTGCGCATCATCCCTCTCGGCGACATGCTCTGCATGCGCCTGCCTGGCAAAGGGTGAGCTGGGCTTCTTGCCTCTGTCAAAGACCGGCGCCGAGCAGCTCTTCGAGATAATCTCGCAGCGCTACGAACGGGGCGCTACGCTCATCACCAGCAACCTGCCGTTCGACGAGTGGACATTCGCCCGTGCGCTCGGACCGATGTCGCGAGCGAGTTCACCCGTCGGAACCGAGCGAATAACCGGCGCTCTGTTGGATCGTCTGACCCTCCACGGCAACATCCTCGATATGTATGGAGAGAGCTTCAGGCTCGCGCAAAGCCGGCCCCGAAATGCCGGACAGGCCCAGTAAAGAACCGCAGCGCGTACCGGAAACCACCGCTCGGGCTACGCCCTCCCGCTGGTTTCCGGTACGCGCATAAACGTGGCCTGCTTTTCCGTCGCCCCATGGCTGGCTTTTGCGCCGCCATTGATGAAAGAGCTGAGTCATTATCGGGACGAGGGCTCGCAATACAGGATTGTTTTTAGCGCCTGTTGCTCGACCTCGAGACCACCTGAACCCCTTTCGGCAGCATGCTGCGCATGCGCCTGTCGGGCAATGGATGAGCATAGCTGGAAACGTCTAGGACAATTCTGCCATGAAGAGAATCTCTTTTCCCTCAAGACCGAACAGACCGCGCGAAAGGTCCATCGCACACGCGACGCCGCCCAAGCAGACCTTTTTGCCTACATGGAATGTTTTCATGACCCGAGACGGCAACATTCAAAATTGGGCCACCTATCTCCGGTGGCGTCCGAAGGCTAAGCTCTTCAAACTTAACGCGGTGTCCACGACACCAGCAGCAGGCCACTTCTACAGAATGATCACTGGCCGGCTGCCGAGCACTGCGTAGAAAACACCGTGATGACCCGAACAACGTACCTGAAGGCACGCCGCGCTGCGACCAGCGTGGCCTTCAAGAGCGGTGTTTAGACACCATATAGGGCAGATCAAGCGTAGCTTGAATGCCAAGCTGCATGCCATGTTCGACAGAAACGACCGTCCACTAAGCCTGCTCGTCACTGCCGGTCGGGTCATCGACGAGATCGACTCGACCGTTGCTGAGCACGACGCTGGATGTCGATTGGCTCGTATTGGGCCTTGGTGATCACCCTGATCGGGCCGGGAACCGTTGACTGCCCAGGGGATACGCGATTGCATTGTTAACCGCTAAGAGCGCCGCAAAAACATGGATTTCAACAAGCGCTGGTTTGAATGGCGTATCCGGATCGAGATTTTGTTTGGCGGCTTCAAAAACTGGCTAACTGTCCCGGCCCGACACGACAGATGCACCAGCGTCTTTCTGTCTGCATCGCAATGGCGCCAACCTTCTTCTAATCGCTATGGGTCCTGACCTTGGCCCGCACGGCGATGAACACAGCGTTCGATTCCCCGAACTGGCCCGAACCAATTATGGCACACGGACGTGAGCCAAAGCAGAAACTCGTCTCACCAGTGAGCGGACTTTTCACCAAATGCTTGCGACCCTTGGCACGTCCGACGGATACAGTGCATCCCGACACGGCTTTGCTGGTAAACGACATAACGGACGCCGGCGTCATCTGACCACAAAATCGGCATGAAGCGCGCCAGCAGCTTTCAGGCTTTTCAAAATATCTATAAGGTCTCGCGGAGAAACTCCCAGA
This sequence comes from Arenibacterium halophilum, assembly GCF_005938225.1. Classification (GTDB taxonomy): domain Bacteria; phylum Pseudomonadota; class Alphaproteobacteria; order Rhodobacterales; family Rhodobacteraceae; genus Arenibacterium; species Arenibacterium halophilum. Next base: position 363,028 of record NZ_VCPC01000004.1, on the reverse strand, counting down.
GCGTTCAGCCCTGCAACAACCTCGGAAAGAGTCGTGCCCTCGGGCACTTCGGCGAGCGAAATACCAGGGTCTTCCTCAATCGCCGCTCCGGTCCGTGGGACCACAACCGCCTGGCCATCGGTGAAGGGGTTGGGCTGGACGACCAGAGGAGCTTCTTCGATGCGCAACGTCAAATTTCCTTGGGAAACAGCGACACGCGACAAGCGCACGTCGTCACCCATGACAATCGTTCCCGAGCGCTGATCGACGACAACGCGCGCTTTGCGCTGCGGTTCCACCAACAGGTTTTCAATCCGACCGATGGCGTGCGCAGTCGAAGGACTTCGGCTTGAGGAGACGTCGAATTCAACGGTTCCGGAATCGCGCATGATTGCAACGGATCGTCTGAATTCCTGATTTATCACTCTCTCAATGCGACCCGCAGTGGTGAAGTCAGGCTCTCTCAACGCCAATCGGATCGTATCCAACGAGCCGAGATCGAATTCGATTTCGCGCTCTACCCGAGCGCCTGACGGGATCATTCCAGAGGTAGGAACGCCCTGAACAACGGTGGCGGCGTCACCTTCGGCCGCCGCTCCGCCGGCCAGTATAGCCCCCTGAGCCACGGCATATATCTGCCCGTCCGCAGCGTTCAGAGGGGTCATGATCAATGTTCCACCCAAAAGGCTACCAGAATCGCCAATCGCCGAAACTGTCACATCGATCTGCGATCCGACCCGGGCAAACGGGGGCAGAGTGGCGGTAACTATCACCGCCGCAACATTTTTTGGCCGGAATTGTTCGCCGGTCACGTTGACACCCAGGCGCTCCAGGATACTCGTCATGATCTCTTCGGTGAAAGGCGCGTTGCGCAGGCCGTCTCCGGTGCCGTTGAGACCGACGACCAGCCCGTAGCCGACCAAATCGTTGCCACGCACACCGTCGAATTCGACAAGGTCCTTTAGACGCACCACCCCCGCCCGAGCCGAGGTGGCAAACATCACCAGTACAAGAAATACGCGAAGCCAAATCATCTCAGGAAGCTCGACAAGCTCAATTGCGAGGTGCGCGACGCGACCAGGAAAAGACTTTCCAATTGAAACTGGGCTTCTTCAAGCTGCGGTACAACGTCTACGGGATCGGCTTCGAGCAGTGTATTTCGAGACATTGCCAATGCGGTGCGCGTCGCGTTGTTCCGAACCGAAACCTGTTCGATCCGCGACTGTGAATAGCCAATATCAGCACCAACCGAAGCAAGCGCATCCTGGCCCGACATCAACCCCTCTGCACTGTTGCCCATGATCTCGTTCTGGATATCGCCAGAGAGATTTAACATCGGGTCGGTGGCCAGAGCTGTCAGGGCAAGATCGCGGAGCAAGTTTCTGAATTTCGGATCGTCTGCCATATAGGTCATTGAAACCTGCTCGTCCGATGTGACGGCCATCGGCGCCAGCGGATCGTCCGACCCGGAATACACGGTCGCGCGGAAGCCGCCAGGGCTGTCGAACCATGCCTGGGCCGCCGCCTGGATGGCCGCAGCGCTGCCTAAGCCAGCAATTGTTCCGCGCAGGCCCGAAAGAAGATCGTCCGCCGATGCCAATGGTGCGGCACCCGTGGCGGTACCGCCGAATATGCTGCGACCAGCCACGGACCCGTTGAGTTCGGTAATAACCTGATCCAGGTTGATCGCAGCACGTGCCGAATTGGCCTCGCGCACCGCATCGAGGTGGGTTGGCACGGTCGAAAGCAGATCGGTTGCAAGCTCTTTCCCGATCGTGGCCATGCGTTCGACGCGGGCCTGCGCAGCATCGAGAAAAAGGCCTGCCTCTGTCGTCGCAACCGCAAATCCTTCGAGGCGGGACAAATTCTGATCGATGTCGGTGAGGTAGGAATAATCACCGCCCAATCTTTGTGTCACTTTGCTGGTCTGGCCGGTGGCCAACTCTTGTGACAGGGAATCGATCTGGCGTTTCAGCTGGGTCGCGCGACTGCGCATCAGAAAGCTGCTTGCCAAATCTCCTATCGAAATCGCGCTCATAATCAGATCCTCAGCAGACTTTCCATCATTTCGTCGATAACCTGTATCATCCGCGCGTTGGCCGCATAGGCCTGTTCGATGACGATCAGATTGGCCAGTTCAGCATCGGTATCGACCCCGTTTTCCAGTTCGAGCTTCTTGAGTTCCGCCTGCGAGGCGGAGGAAAACCCAAGATCGCGGTCCGCCCGGTAGCTACCTTGCGCCACTTGAGAGATCACGGTGGCCGCGATATCGGCTGCGGCGAGTGCGCCTGAGCCAAATCCCCCCGACGCGGGCACACGTTTTGACGTCAGTGCCTCGCCAAGTGCCTTGATGAGGGTTGCATCACCCGGGCTCCCAGGAATGGCCGCGCCTAGACCGTCGCGGATTTTCCAGGCATCTCCCCCTTGGGCGGGATCGACAAGCTGGTTCACCTTCAGACGCCCGGCCAGACCAACCTCGTAGGTGGTAACGAAGGCAGCGTTATTGTCGGTGAACAGACCAGGGTCACCGGCCAGAAGGGTCGGATCAACGGTCGGATCTTCAAACCGCTCGACAAGATCACGGGCCTGCGCATCCAGCTCGACCTGCGCTGCCACAGCCAATTCATCGCGTACCTGAAAATTCGCGGCGAGAGTGCCCCCGGCCAGACTTTTGTAGTCGGACCCGGTCTGCACAACCCGTCCGTTGACGACAAGCGCGGACAAAGCACCGCTTTGTAACGTCATATCGGGCGTTATCGTGTGGGTTTGTGAGAATTCGACCTTTGCCGCAGGGCCATCCATCAAGATGACACCACCGTCTGAATAGAGAGCAACCCGACCGCGATCGCGTTGCACGACGCGCACGGGCACAATCTCGTTCACCCGATCGATCAGGTTCTGACGCTGATCCATGAGCGCCTCGGCGCCCGAGCCGCTGGAGCCAAGACTGACGATCCGACCGTTCAAGGTTTCGATATCGCTCAGCGCGTTGTTCAGGGTTACGACGCTGGCTGCAATCTTGGCATCCGCTTCGGCACGCATGTTCTGGATGGTGTCGGACGCCAGATTTAGTCCATTGGCAAGCGCGTTGGCTTCTTGCACGACGGTGCGCAACCGTACGTCGGAATCGGGGCGGCTGGCAGCCGAGATCAGGCTGTTTTCGAACCGGGCCAGCCGTCCGGCAATGGAATCGCCAGCCGTATCCGTGCCGATCGCATTGGTCAGACGGGAATAGAAATCGGCAAGAACCGTTGATTTCCCAAGCGTTGCATCGGCCGACCGGCGACTGGCCAGAAGGGCCGGATCGACATGGCGCGTCGTGCCGACCACCCGGGCGCCAGGGGCGATGTCGCCACGGGTCGACAATTCAAGTGAACGGCGGGCGTAGCCCGGTGTCATCACGTTCGCGATGTTGTCGGACACGACCCCAGATGCGCGCCCGGCGACGTTCAGCCCGCTGAGTGCGGTTGTTAATGCGGTCCCCAGTGTCATTGTTCTGGCTCCTGCTCTGGTGGCGAAGGCCCCGAACCGGGGCCATCAGTTTCAGCGTTTGATGTTGGTGGTTTCCTGCAGCATTTCGTCGACCGTCTGGATCACCTTGGCGTTCGACGAATAGGCGCGCTGCGTCTGGATCATGCTGGTCAGCTCGCTCGCGACATCGGTCGCCGATTCCTCGCGGGCGTAAGACACGATGTCGCCGGTGGGGCCTTCACCCGCGTTCCACAGAAAGAAGGTACCGCTTTCGGTTGACGGCTGATAGGTCTGCCTGTCGAGCGAGACCATGCCATTGGGGTTGGGAAGATCGACAAGCGGAATCTTGTAGACCGTGCGCGTGATGCCGGAATCGAACAGGGCGATGACAAACCCGCTGGCATCAACTTCGATACTGGTGATGTTGCCTACCGGGCTGCCGTTTTTGTTGATTTCGACCGGGGCAAATTTGTCTGACAACTGGGTCAGGCCATTGGACTCGCCGACGATACCGATGTCGACCTCGATCGGACCGCCGGCGACGTTAACAAGAACGGTGCCAGCCACCGGATCATAGGCGCCGCCGGACACTTGCGTGACCGACGCCAGCGCACCCCCGTTGCCGCGCGTGTCATCGAAGGTCAACGTGTATTCACCAATGGTCGTATAGCCGCTGGCCGAATCCTCCAGAACCATTGTCCAGGTGTTCGAATTGCCCGTGGCTGGCACCGTCGGCTCGAACGTGATGCGAATGCTCTCGGATTTGCCAAGGTTGTCGTAGTATTCGATCGACAGTTCTTCGATCTTTCCGACGCTGGTCGATTCGGTCGCTGTGGCAGGCAAGTTGGCCGAGATCAGCATCGCGTCAGTCGGTTCGCCCACGAATTCGTTTACGTTGATCTGCACCGGGGCAAGCGAATCCGATGTATCGCTGGGGAAGGTGGGCACCGTACCATCCGGCAGCGCGGGCCAGCCCAGTAGGACGAGACCGGATTCGGTTTTCAGATAGCCATCGGCATCAGCCCGGAACGACCCCGTTGTGGTCAGCAACATCTTGGACGACCCGTTGCCATCCAGCACGTCAACATGCTGTGCCACAGGGATCATCCCGCGTCCGCGCACGGCCAGATCGGTCGGGTTCGAGGTGGACACCAGCGGCCCGCGCTCATCCACCAGTCGCTGCGTTGTCGCGCGCACCCCGCCTGCAGAGTAATTGCCACCAAGGCGGGCGTTCACCATCGACTGGAAATCCGTATTGACGCGTTTGTATCCATAGGTGGAGGAGTTCGCGATGTTGTCCGAAATCGTCGCCAGGCGGCTGGCATTGGCCGTAAGCCCCGAGACGCCCGCGTTCAGCGATGAGGAAATTGTCATGAGGAGCCTTTCTGCTGCTTCCGATCAACTTCCGTCACAGCTACGCCCTATGACTTAACACCACGCTAACAGGTAAAATCCGCCTCACTTACTCTTTGCCTTTTCTCAGCAGAGTCACTTCGATCCGGTTGTTTCGCGGCGCCATCGTATTGGAAACCGCCGGTTTTCTGTCGGCATATCCCGTCACGCGACGCACCCGCTCGGGTCGAAGCCCGCCGGCCTCCAGTAGGCCATGAGCACGTGCCGCGCGTGCACTCGACAGTTCCCAAACCGGATTTTTCGACTGCACGATCGCGTTGGCACGCACATGTCCACCTACCGCGACACCGTTGTTGATATTGGCCGACACCCGCGCAATCATCCGCAGCAGATCGCGCAAGAGATCGCTTGGCTGATCGGTGCCCTCTTTGAACAAGGGCGTGCCGTCGATATCGAACAACTCGATGATCAGGCCCTCGTCGGTCACACGGGTCACGATGTGCTTCAGCGCCTCGTCGGTCACCAGGCTTTCGCCGCCCTTGCCGTTCAGCGCTTCTTCGATGTCCTTGAACACCTCGTTCTCGGCCTCTTGCTGGGCCTGAGAGTCGACCCCGGTGGCGCCAGCGGACTGGCGGCTTTCGGTGGCATGCGCGTCGGTCGCCCCGGTGCCATCGCTCAGCAGGCTATCCTGCGAAAACACGCTGTCCCCGCCAAAGGGCCCATCGCTGCCGCTTGAAACGGAATGCATCGGAATTGACGGCGAAAAGTAATCCGCCAGCCCTTTGCGTTGCTTGTCAGTTGTTGCGTTCAACAGCCACATCAAGAGGAAGAAGGCCATCATGGCCGTGACGAAATCCGCATATGCGACTTTCCACGCGCCCCCGTGATGACCATCGCCACCACCGCCCTTTTTCCGCTTGATAATGACTGGCGCCACGTTCGGTTGCGCCATAATCCCACTACCTTTTTACTCACCCGCGGGCAGGGGTAGCGGAGAGGCGTTAACATGGCCTTAAACGGGGCCGGTTCCGTTGAGGTCAACGATGGTCCTTTGCTGTTCGGCCACGGTATTTCACTGTCAGCTCCAGCGGTACTTCGGTTTCGTCATACACACCCAGCACGATGCCGCGCCCCCGGCTTTTGGTCCGCATCTCGACCAGTTGTGCATCCGAGCGGGTCGTGCGCTGCGACGGGCGTCGCGCCCATTCATTCAGCTTGGCGTACATATCGGCGCGAACGTCTGCGTGATCCTCGCTTTCCCCCAGATCGACAAGCTCGTCTGGGTCATTCAGCAGATCAAACAGGATTGGCGGAAACCCTCCCTCTGCATGGATCATCTTCCACCGTTTTGTCGCCACCATGAAAAGCACCGCGTCCTGCGTGGACACACCCAGCGTTTCGGCCAGTGGCATTGCGGAATAGTCGTATTCGCAGATCGCAAATTCACGCAGCGGCCCCTTCTGCGTGCCATGCAGGATCGGCATCAACGACCGCCCTTCCAGAATATGGCCCAGCGCACCCGCATCGCCACCGGCGATGTCAACGAAGGTCGGCGCCAGATCAATGCTTTCGACCAAGTCCTCGCACACCGTCCCGCGCGTGGCGTCCGCCTCGGGCGAGGGATCATAAATGATCAGCGGCACTCGGGTCGAGGCATCCTGAAAGAACGTCTTTTCCCCCATCCAGTGATCGCCCAGAAAATCGCCGTGGTCCGAGGTCAGCACGATCACCGTGTCCTTCATCCGCCCGGTCGTCTCCAGCCAGTCGAACAACACGCCCATCTGGTCATCGACCTGCTTGATCAGCCCCATGTAGGCGGGAATCACCGCATCGCGCACCTCGGCGCGGGAGAACGCCTTCCCGATGGGGTTGGTCATGAACCCCTTCAGCACCGGGTGCGCATTTTCGAATTCGGCCTGCGACCGGACCACCGGCGTGATGTGCTCAGGCCCGAACATGTCATGGTAAGGCGCGGGCACGATATAGGGCCAATGCGGCTTGATATAACTCAGATGACAGCACCATGGTCCATCCGCCTGTTCGATGAACTCCATCCCCCGGCGGGTCAGATAGGGCGTTTCGCTGTCATGTTCGGCAATATTTGCCTGCTGCACGGCATTTTTCAGGAACCAGCCCGACAGCACGTTGCCCTCGTCGTCGACGCCCGAATTGGCGTGATCGTGCCAGGGGTTGTCGCCCTCATAGCCCTGTTCGCGCAGATAATCGTTGTATTTCAACGCGCCAAAATCGTCATAAAATCCATCGGGGCCCTCGGGGCGCATCCCGTCGTCGCGTTCGTACACATCGAACCCGCATTCCGCCACCCGCGCGCCGATCAGGCTGTCGGCCGCCAGACCCAGCCGCGCCATCCCCTCGGCGTCGGCGCGCATATGCGTCTTGCCCACCAGATGACAGCCCATGCCCAGCGCGCGCAGGTGATCGCCCATCGTCATCTCGCCCACCTTCAGGGGGATGCCGTTATAGCTCGCCCCGTGGCTGTGAACGTAGCGGCCCGTATAGGTCGACATGCGCGAGGATCCGCAGATTGGCGACTGGATGTAGGCCCGGTCGAACCGCACGCCCATCGACGCCAACCGGTCGATGTTGGGTGTGTGCAGATGCGGATGCCCATAGCACGACAGGTAATCCCACCGCAGCTGATCGAACATGATGAACAGGATGTTCTTGGTCATCGCTGGCCTCCCCTTTGGCGGCGACCTTAGCGGGATCGGCGCCGGATGGAAGCCCGGCTAGCCCGCGACCGGCGCCAGCAACAGGCTCGACTGGCTGTTCAGCACACCCGGCGCATCGCGGATGTCTCGCAACACGCGGTCAAACCCGACGAGCGAATCCGTGCGGATTTCCACCACCAGATCCCATGCCCCATTGGTGGCGTGAATCGTGGAAACACCGGGAATGCGGGTCAGCGTGCGGATCACACTGCGCGACAGGGCGCCTTGCAATTCCACCACCGCGATGGCCCGCACGGCGCCCTCTGCATCCACATCGGTTTCCACCGTGAACCGGCGAATGCGCCCCTCGGCCACCAGCGCATCCAGACGCGCCCGCGCCGTGGTGCGCGACACGCCGGCGGCCTGCGCCAGTTGGGTCATCGGCATCCGGGCATTGGTGCGCAGCGCGGCAATCAGCCGACGATCAGTTTCCGACAGGGGCGCCATGGGTTGGTCATTCTGCCGTTTTTGTTGAACATTCTGGTAAATCTTTCACCATTCTCGATCAATTTGCCACTCGAATTCGCGCACCGGGCTTGCCACATTTGACCAAACGCCCCGATTGCGCAGGCATCGGGTACTATCCGGAGTCTTCTGATGCCCCCCGCTGCCGCAACCCGCCCTGCCCCGTCCGATCTGGCATTTGTGCCATTCGTATCGGTCGACAACATGATGCGGCTGGTCAATGCCATCGGAGTAGAGCCGTTCTTGCGCGAATTGGCCGCCTATATTCATGCCGATTTTCTGCGTTGGCCCGAGTTTGACAAAACCCCGCGCGTCGCCAGCCATTCGCGCGACGGCGTGATCGAACTGATGCCCGCCGCGGATGCCCGCCACTATGGATTCAAATATGTGAACGGCCACCCGAAGAACATGCGCGAAGGATATCAAACCGTGACGGCCTTTGGCGTACTGTCCTCGGTCGCTAACGGCTATCCCGTCCTGCTAAGCGAAATGACCCTGCTGACCGCTTTGCGCACGGCCGCAACCTCGGCCCTCGCAGCCCAGTTTCTCGCCCCGCGCGATGCGGATGTGATGGCGATGATCGGCAATGGGGCGCAATGCGAATTTCAGGCGCTGGCATTTCGGGCGATCAACGGCGTCAATCGGCTGCGACTGTACGATATCGACCCTAACGCAACAGCAAAGGCCGTGCGCAACCTGACGGCGCAGGGGTTCGACGTGGTGCACTGTCTTTCGGCAGAGGCCGCCGTCGAGGGCGCGCAGATCATCACCACCTGCACCGCCGACAAGCAATATGCCACCATCCTGACCGACAACATGGTGGGCTCGGGGGTGCATCTGAACGCCATCGGCGGCGATTGTCCCGGCAAGACCGAACTACACCGCGACATCCTTCTGCGGTCCGACATTTTCGTCGAATACCCGCCGCAAACCCGAATCGAAGGTGAGTTGCAGCAACTGCCCAAGGATCATCCGGTAACCGAACTCTGGTCGGTCATGGCCGGCACAGCCAAGGGGCGCCGCGACGGCAAACAGATCACCCTGTTCGATTCCGTCGGCTTTGCGATCGAGGATTTCAGCGCCCTGCGGTTTGTGCGGGACATGCTGGAAACCCACCCGCATTTCGACAGGCTCGACCTGCTGGCCGACCCGGATGATCCGCGCGATCTGTTCGGGATGCTGATCCGCGCCAGGTAAAATGCATTATGTCTGTCGGCGATTCCAACCGGACGTGGACACCTGTATTCTGACGTCGTTCAAGAAGCCGTGCCAGAGTTGGGCCCGGTTTCGCATCTATGTTGGCTAATGAGGCTTGGGCCAGACTCTACAGCGGCCGGTTTGTCCCGACCACGCGCACCTCATCACGACCCCATTCTGCGATTTCGCCGTTCAAACCGCCGGTGAAAATGCCATACCAGACGGCGGGCTTCATCTTCATTTCCTTGCGCGAAAACACGATCTGGACTGGTGCCGAAAGTGTCCAATAGCCTTTGTCAGGGCCTGTTATCGTTACATCCGGATTGTTGCGCTGGGTCTCGACCATGGGGCGAAACTCGGGCACGTCGATGACATGAACCTCGATCATTGCGGGCCTGCCTTATAGTCGGACACAAGCCGCGCCTTGCGCCGCCAGACGGTATCAATGTCAGGCATCAACCGCCCGCTGGCGCGGCTTTCGGTTTCCACCTCCATCGCCGCCTGCATCGTCAAAGCGGCGTCAACCTCGTCGATCTGTTCGGTTTCGCGCAAGCGGCGCGTCACTTCCACTGGATAGCCATTCGGGTCGGTGAAATAGATCGATTCAAGGATTTCGTGTTTGGTATAGGGCGATACCTTGATACCCCGACGCTCCAGTGTCTCTTTCCACTCGATCAGTTCCGCCTCTGTCTCGACGGCCCAGGCGGTATGGGTCGCGAAATAGAAATGGTGCTCTTCGGGCACATACCGTTCGGGACGCTCGCTGCCGATGTAGTAGAAGAAGGCTATCGTGGCACCGTTCCCCGCCTCGAAAAAGAAGTGCAGGAAATCATGGTGCCCCGGCGGGCCCCATCCCCGCGCGCTGATCGCATGCACCAGCGGCAATCCCAGAATATCGCGATAAAATTCGACCGTTTCGTTCAGCTTCCAGGTTGGGCGCGCGGTGTGATCGACTCCGTTCAGGGACAGTTTGACCCCATCTTCAGAGGCGTGGCGCACACCGGTCAGATCACCCCTGCCCACCCCCATCGCATCGTTGAAACTGGCAGCAGACGAGGCATCGTCTCGGGTGCCAAGCGTGTCTGTCATCTGGTTGTCCTCCCATTACGACTCGCAGTTCCGATTTATTTGACACTATATCAATTATATTCGGTTGCCAAGGAAATTAAGACTATGGCAATAAAACTACATGGCTGATTCAGATGGAAAAAAACGGGGTCGCGGGCGACCTCCGGCAAGCGGAAAATCTGGCGACGGGTTGGTGAACCGCCAGATGATTGTTGACCTCGCCTATGAACAGGGGCGCACCCAGTCGCTGGACGATATCTCTTTCATGCAGCTGGCAAAGGATCTGGGCGTAAAGCCCGGCGCCCTGCATTATCATATCGGCACAAAGGACGATCTGACCTCGGCTATCTTGAACCGGTTCTACAAGGAACTGTTGGCCGAATTTTCCATCCAACCAGTCATTGACGATTGGCGCGAGACACTGGCCCGGTTCGCGCGAACCCTGATGAACCGTCAGCGGGCACATATGGGCGCGGCGCAGCACATCCAGCGCCACGCCAAGTTCCGTATCTTTCAAAGGGTGCGCGAGGGGGAAACCGACTATGGCGCCCGGTTCCTTGACCACATCTTTTGCCTGCTGCGCGATACCGGCTTTTCGCCGCAGACTGCGGCGCTGTGTTATCATGTTCTGGCGCTGCACTGCCTGTCAGCCGCGAATTCCGATAATTCGCAACTGGAACCGGCCGCGCACGAAGCCTTTCTTACAGCCCGGGCGACCGCCTATGACAAAGGCGAAATGCCCGGGTTAGAGTATGGTTTGTTGGCGTTTGCCCGGGTCCGCGCCGAAGACGCCTTCGAGCTGGGATTGACGGCGATCCTTGACCGGTTCGCCGCCATCCGCGCGTCAGAGCAGTGACGGCAGCCAGGCGGTCAGCGGCGGACACGCCCAGACCAGAACCAGCGTCACGATAATCAGCCCGATGAACGGCAACGCCGCAAGATAGGTATCCCGCAACGTCAGTTCGGCCGGGCTTGCCGCGCCCAGCGCGAACAGCGCGTAGCCAAACGGCGGGGTAATCGCGCCCAGGGTCAGGTTCAGCAGGAACAGTGTCCAGAACATCATCGGGTCAAAACCGAAGGTGCCCACCAGCGGCGTATAGATCGGGATGAGGATCAACATCAGCGCAATCTGGTCCAGAAACATGCACAGCACGAACGGAATCAGCATCAGCAGGATCAAAACCGCAACTGGCGGCAAGGTCAGCCCGGCCAGTGCACTTACAAGCTGACTGGTCAGACCGGAAAAAGCCATCAGCTGGGTCAGGATCTTGCTGGCCGCCATGATCAGCAAAATCATCGACGACAGCAAGACAGTGCCGCGCAGAGAGTCGATTATCATGCTCAACGACAGCTTGCGGTAAATGGCAGCCACGGCCAGCGCCCCGAACACACCACAGGCGGCGGATTCGTTCGGCGTCGCTATGCCAAGCAGGATCAACCCCAGAACGGCGAAGATCACGATGGAGAACGGCAGCAGCGACAGCACCGCCCGCAAGGCAGAGCCTTTGGGGCGGCCGGTATCGCGCTGCGTGTCGCGCGACGGATCACGCCACAGCACAGCCTGAACATACAGGAAAAACAACGCCCCGGCGACAAGGCCCGGCAATACACCGGCGGCCAGAAGGGCCGAAATCGACGTGCCCGACAGCATCCCGATCAGCACCACAAGGAAGCTGGGCGGGATCACGGGCGCAAGACAGGCGCCACCCAGAACCAGCCCAGCCAGAAGGTGTTTGTCTCCACCCCGCGCCATACCCTCGGCCATCACTGTTCGGCCCAGCATTGCGGCCACAGCAACAGCCGAGCCCGACAGCGCACCCAGCAGGACCGAAATCAGCACCACGATCACATATTGCCGCCCCCGGACCCGACCAACGATATCGTCGACGGCGTTGAACAAGATGGTGATGCTGCCCGACCGGAACAGAAGCTCACCAAGCAGGATGAACAGCGGCACAGTCACCAGTTCCGAGGTGGTAGAGGTATCAAGGATCGAGGCCGGAAAGATGGATAGCATCTGCGGCCCCATCAGCATCAACGCCGCGAAGATGTTGAACCCAAAGAAGGCGGCAAAGACGGGCACGCCCAGAAAGAACAGCCCGAACAAAACGGCGACACCGGCATAAAGTGGCATTGTCAGACCCTATTCTGGTCGCTGCGCACAGTCGCTACCAGCCCGATGAGGCTGCGCAGCACATGCACCGCGGAAGAGGCAAATCCATAGAAGACGACGGCCAGCAGCCACCAACGCGGGATCGGATAGCCCGCAGCCGTAGCGGTGCCCGCAACATATGCAGCACGTAGAGCGCCCCAGACGATCCATGCCGTCGTGGTCAGAATGGCAAGCGTCAGGATCAACGCGGCGAAACTGAGTAGCAGTCGTCCCATCGGGAAGTTCAGAACCGACTCCAGCAGATTCATCGCGACGTGCTGGCCCCGCGCCGTGACCGCCGGGGCCGCCGCAAAGATGCATCCCGCCAGAAGGTAGCTGGCCCAGTCGGGGCCCCATCCAATGGGCGTTCCAAAGAAGTATCGGGCAAGCGTGCCGATGAAGGACAGTGTGGCAAGCCCGGCCAAAGCCGCGATGGCGGCCCAAAGGCCGGCCTCGGTCAGTCCATCATGGATGCGGGCAAACGCCCGGGGCAGGGGTGAACCTTTACGGCTGGTTGCCGCGCCCTGCCCGGGCGCGGCGGCGGTTTCGGTCATTCCAGCAACCCTGCCGCCTCGACAGCCGCCCGCAAGCGCACTGCTGTTTCGCCATCGCGGGTTTCGGCAAAGGCCCAAGCGCCCTTGACCACTGCATCGTCAAGTTTCGCAGCGACAGAGTCTGACAAGGTCAGGCGTTTCATCCCTGCTTCGGCCATGCGCGCGTGTTCCTGATTATTCAACGTGCGATAGGTGTCAGGTGTCTCATCCTCAAGGATGCTGGCCTGTGTTTCGAACACATCGCGCACCTCTTGCGGCAGCCCGTCCCAGAACGCCTTATTGGCCAGGATCACGTGGGGCGAGGTGATATTCGTCCCGAAATAGTGGCTCGTCACCTCTGTGAAGCCATAGCCAGTTGCCCCGGCCAGGGGAAAGGCTGCGCCGTCCACCACGCCACGTTCAAGCGCGCTGAACATCTCTGGAGGCGGCAGCACCACCGGTGTGCCTCCGATGGCCGTAATGTAGGGATGTTGCGGCGGCAGCGCGCGGATTTGCATCCCCGACAGATCGCCCGCATCTGACAGATCGCGGTTCAGATAGATCGCATAGCCATGCGCCAGCGGAACCGACACCGTGTGCAAGCCAAGCGCGTCATAGGTTTCGCGCACGACATCAATCGCGCCACTGTCACGAAACGCCTGTGCATCCGGGCGAATCGACTCTAACCCAGTCAAAATCGTCGCCGATCCGGTGTGAAAACCGGGATAGGTGCACAAAATCTGGAACAGCCCGTTCTGCGTCGGCTCAAGCTGCTGCAACGGTGGAATGGTTTCTGGTCCAGAAGTCTGAACCTTGATCTCGCCACCCGAGGCTTCGGTCAGCAATTCGGCAAATCGGTCGCAGATCACGACCGAGCCGGGGTAACGGCTGTCCCAGGTTTTCAACATGCGCACTGTCGTTTCCGCCAATGCAGTGGTTGCTGGCATCAGCGCAAGCGCGCAGGCCATCGCCCGTGTCAGGTGTTTCATTGATGTCCTCCCAAGGATTGCGCCGGTTTTGGCGCGATTTTCAGATGTTATTCGGCGGCAGCGGCCATTGGCGCCAAGGCGGCGCCGGCATCGGGCACCACTTGCTCCAGCCCCATTTCGCCCAGCATCGAACGGACGGTGCAGGCCGCCGCCGATGTGACAGGCACACCCAACTGGCGTTCCACCACGGAAAGCGCGGGCAAGGATGGCATCTGGACACAGCAGGACAGAACCACGGCGTCGACGCCTTTGGTATCCAGCCGGGCCACATCCTGCGTTAGCGCCATCGGGTCGCGTGCGGCCACAGCCAGGTTGTCCTCGATTTCCAGCGCGAGACTGTCGTGCACGTCGAAGCCTTCGTTCGCGATGTAGTCGGTAACGCGGTTTGCCAGCGGCTTCATGTAAGGCATCAGCAGGCTGACCTTGCGGGCGCCCATTGCACGCAACCCATCCACAAGCGCCCCGGCAGAGGACACGACGGGAATGTCCTTGCCCTCTTCGGCGATGGCGGTGTGCAGGTTATCTCGCGACACGCAGTGATAGCCGAAGCCCTGGCTCATGATGGCGACAAGACAGGCATAACCCATCACATCAACCTCGGCATCGGCCAGTTCGCGCGCACAGCGCAGCGAATCCCGGTCCATCGCGGCCAATTCTTCGGGGGTAACCTTTTTCATCCGCATCCGGCTGGAGTGAAAGGTGAACCGCTCGGGCCGGATCGCCTCTCGGGCGCGCAGCATGGCGGGAATTTCGGTTTCCATCGTAATGTTCGATGACGGTACGATCTGGCCCACGCGATAGGGTCTCATCCGGCGGTTTCCTGTGTCTGGGGTTCGACGCCACCGTCAGCACGCAGGGCCGCCATGAAACGCGGATGGTCTTGCGCGACACGGCTGGCATCGACACGGCTGGTGCGGGTCAGATAATCGAAGGCGAAATCATGGGCAGACCGGGCCTGCGCCATATGCGCGCCCATGGATTCATACCAAGTATAGCTCTCTTTCGCCGCGCCAATCAGCACATCAGCGGCAGGTTTCCGCGCTTTGACATAGCTGTCCAAGGCGCTGGCGGTATCCGGCGCGTCTTTCAGGGCGCGGGCCAGGGCGATGGAATCCTCCATCGCGATCCGGGTGCCCGACCCGATGGAGAAATGCGCGCGCCTGACGGCGTCTCCGATCAGAACGCGATGTCCGGCTGTCCAGCGGTCGTTCCAGATCGGTTCGAAATTGCGCCATTCGGATTTGTTGGAAATCAGCGGCTGGCCGTGCAGATCGTCGCGGTACAGGTTCTCTACAAACGCTTGCCGCTGGTCATCCGTCATGGATGCGAACCCGCAGCCGTCCCATGCCGCCTTGTCGCATTCCATCACAAAGGTGCACATCTGGTCGGTGTAGGGGTAATAATGCGCACAGAAGGCTCCGCCCCCGGCGTTTCGAAAGCTCAACGTCGGGCGATCATGGGTCAGCTTCGCGCCATACCATGCGAAGGCGTTCGACAACTGCCCGCCGCCAGTGCCGAATTCAGTCTCAAACTGCCGACGCAGAGACGAATTGGCGCCATCCGCGCCAATCACCAGATCGGCGTCATCCAGTCTGGACGGGTCGGTGACGTCGTGGTTGTGGTAAAGGGTGACACCTATCTCTTTGCATAGGTCTTGCAGCACCGCCAGCAGGTGAAGCCGTTCGACCGCGCCACCATAGGCGGCGCCCTCGATCCGTGCAGTGGACCCGTTCAGGATGATGTCCTGATTGCCAAGTGTCTTCGAAATGCCGGTGATCCGGTGATAGCTTTCGGCATCGGCGGCCTGAAGACGCGCCAGCCCGGCCCCGGCCAGCACCACACCAAACCCGAATGTGGCATCGGGTGCGTTGCGTTCGTACACGGTGATATCCGGGGCGTTCAGCCATTTTCGAGCAAGATAGGCAAAGTAGAGCCCTGACGGCCCGCCACCTATGATGTTGATTTTCATGTCAGTTCCCCCTGACGGGTTTCCAAGGCCAAGGTCTTGGCGATGCGGGTCCGCAAGGCGGCTTTGTCGAGCTTGCCGACCTTGGTCAGTGGCAAGGCGTCGATCGGCTCGATCCGTTCTGGCCATTTGAAAATTGCCAGACCGGCGGCTTTCAGAAAGGCGCCCAACTCGGCCACATCGGGCAGGGCGGTTCCGCTGCGGGGTACGACGAACAGGCAAATCTTTTCGCCATGAGTTGGCGACGGCATCCCCACCACAGCCACATCGCCCATCGCAGGATGAGCCATCACAGCGCGCTCGACCTCTTCGCAGTTCACCTTTTCGCCGGCCCGGTCGACCACATCCTTGATCCGGCCCTCGAACGAATAAAACGACTGCCCGTCGATCATGTGGCAGCGCATGAGATCTCCCGAGCGGTAAAAGCCGTCACTGGTGAAAGTTTCGGCGTTGCGCTCGGGTGCATTGTAATAGCCGCGGATGGTATAGGGCCCGGCCACTGCCAGTTCGCCGATCTCACCCAGAGCGACATCTTGTTCGGTGCCCGGATGCAAAATGCGAACCCGGTCGTGTTCGGAAACCGGGCGGCCGCATGTGCCGAACCGCACCTGTTCGGGATCGCCCGGGCGGGTGAACATGATCGTACCTTCGGTCATGCCAAAGATGTGGTGCCCATCCACGCCCATGCCGCGCGTGACGGTTTCCGCAGCGTCGGTCGAAAAGATTTCGCGCAGCGCGCCCGGCCCGATCCGCGATTGATCCATCTCGGCCTGCATCCGCATGATGATCGGCTTGGCCGCCCCCATGATCGTCGGTGACAGGGCATTGTGGGTGTCGCGCATTGCGTCCTGATCTGTGTTGGGCGTAGCCACCACGGATCCACCGGACATCAGGAATGGGCCCCAGCCGCACCCCATGTTCAGGTTGTGTGCAAAGGGCATCGGAATGAACACGCGGTCCTGTGCCGTCCAGCCTTTGAACGCCATCACGGCGCGCATGTTGTAGAGGTATTCGCCATGCATACGCGGAATGATTTTGGGCACTCCGGTGGTGCCGCCCGACAGTTGGAATGCCGCCACTTGCCACGGGTCCTGCGTCACCTCGGCCAACCGTTGACGGGCCGCCTCCAGATCGCCCTGCATCAGCAGCGCCATGTCGACAGCGCCCTCGCGCGCGCTGCCCCTGGTCGAGATGATGGTATCCAACCCCGGAACCTCTGCCTGCATCTTCCGAGCGAAGGCGTGAAAATCGAACTTGGGCGCGTCACTTTCGATGAAATGCGCCCGCGCACCACCAAATTCCGCCAGATATCCGATTTCGGATTCACGATGGGCCGCCAGCGTGCATACAGGGATGATCCCGGCCTTCCAGCAGGCAAGGTAAGCCATCAACGTTTCCGGTGTATTGGTCAGCTGAAAGATGGCCCGGTCCAATGGTTTCAGGCCCAGATCGAGCAGACCGGCAGCGATCTTGTCGGTCGCCTCGTCCAATTCGCGATAGGTTAGCGTACCATCAAGCCAGACGATCGCCGGGCGATCGGCATGTGCCGCGGCAGCGGCGCGAAATCCATCCGCCAAAGTCTCGGCAGGCATCGCACCCATGTCGTGCCAGCGCTTCAGATCGGCCGGATCGGGATAGACGACACCTGGAATGGGATGTTGCGGTGAAAATGTCATTTTATCCTCCCTCGTCATCGTTCAGGCGGCCAGCCGCTGGCCAAGCCAGTCGCGGATGATCGCTCCGGCAACGGCTTGCCCGCTGTCTTCGCCGGGGCCAAGCGGTTGGCCATGGTGGGTGCCGCGAACGGCGTGAAGCTCTTTGTCGGACGCACCCAGCGCTTCGAAAATCTCGTTCAAGTCTTCGGGGAACACGCAGGCATCGGCTGTATAGCGGATCACCAGCGTCGGTTGCCGGATCGCCGGCGCGCAGCGCAGCACATTGGCTTTCGAGCGGAGGCCCGACCATGTCGACAGCCAGCTTTCCGGCGTACAGACCTTGCCAAACCCGACGCCATTCATATTGGTCTTGAACGGATCACGCCCCCAAAGCGACCCCAGCGTGCGGTCTGTCGGATCAAGCGACAGGTCCCAATTGCGCAGATCGGCATCCGTGCGGGGCACGGTAAAGATGGCCTGCCATCCAGCGGTCAGGCGTGCCCCGGTATCCTCCGCCCCGGCCTTTCGGGCATCCTGCCGCGCCCGCACCAGTGCCAGCGCGGTCGCGTCGATCCGTTCTACCCGCGCATGCTGGGCCGCGCGATAACGCGCAACGAATTCGGGTGTGTAAGAGGCACCATCGGAGGTGAATCCATTCGCCTTGGAGAATGGAAACAGACTCGGATCAAGCGATACAGGGTCTGTTTCGTCAGTCACGGAAGGATCGAGGGAGTTCATCAGCAACACACCCTGCCCCGGGTGCGGCGCGACGAAGATCATCGCGTCCGGCGCGATCATCGGGGCTTCGGACAGCTTGACCGGGCGACCAGCCGGCGTGCGGACCTGGCGCGCCTCGGGCGCCAGGGAGGCCTGTTCCGCGTAATAGGCAAACAGCCCACCACCGCCGGAATTGCCAACCAGAACCTGTTTCTCATAGCCGCGCCCGGCCAGAAAACTGGTGCCAGCGTCAACGTCCAGCAGGGCCAGTTCATGTTCCAGTCGCAGATCGTTTCCGGCAGCGCGCGACCCTTGAACCCAGACAGCTATGCCTGCCTCCAGTAATTCGGGAACTAGGTAATGGGTCGCAAGGATTTCGCGCGGATGCATCAGAACGGCAACCGCCGTTTCTCCGCCGCACCGATACAGGTAGCCGGTCACGTTGGCGCCATCGGTCGTGGTCAACGTGTGAACCGAGGCCCGCATGTCCGATGGCAAGCGATCCGGATCCCATTGCGCGCCGCGCAGCCCTGCAAGTGGTCTGAAATCTTTTGCCGCCATGATCCCCTCCGTTGCGTGGCGACCAAGTGACACTTTATTTGATAGTATGTCAATTAAAATTGATACCGTGAAAATAATACTATCACCCCGATAGGGTAACCGCCTGAAAACAATAGGATCATAGGATCACTCAGACCTTGAAGAGTGTCCGGTGACCCGTGAATTTTGCGATTTGAGAGGGCGTATCCGACGCTATGACAGCGCGGCCAGCGCGCGTGCTCCGGCCAGCAGCAGCGATTGATCCGACCCGATAACGAACACTGTTGCCCCGGCGTGCGTCCATTTTTCAAGCTGGTCCGCATTCCCAAGGAACAGCCCGGCGGCAATTCCGGCGGCGCGCGCGGCCTTGATCGTCGCCAATATCGCATCGTCAAGCTCGGGCGCGGTCATTGCACACCCCAACGACAACGACAGATCGGCTGGCCCGACGAACAGAACATCAACGTCCGGCGTGCCCGCGATGGCATCCAGATTGCCCAGGGCTTCGCGGTCTTCGATCTGCGCCATGATCACGGTTTCCGCATCGGCGCGGGTGCGGTAGGGCCCCGCGCCTTCGGTGCCGTAGAACCCGGCTCGACCCGAGGGCGAAAACCCACGGGCGCCCCGGTGGTATTTCACGGCGCGCACCAATGCATCGGCCTGATCGGCCGTTGCCACATGCGGCGCCATAACCCCGGTGCAGCCCAGGTCGAGCCCGGGCCAGATCGCCGGTGCTTCGCCCCCGGCCGAACGGAACAACAGCGGCAAACCGACCGACCGCGCGCCAAGACAAAGCCCATCCAGATCAGACAGTCCAATCGGGCCGTGCTCCATGTCGGCCACGGCGAAATCCAGACCCGCAAGCCCGACAATCTCGGCCACATGCGACGTCGGCGTTTTGATGAATGTGCCTATAACGCGCTCATGCGCGCAGATGCGCTGGCGCAGGGATAACCCGTTTTCGCTTGTTGACCCCATTCCCGCATCCTTTTGCTTTGGCCGCAAGGATGCACAGGGTGCGCGCGGTTACAACCCCGCCCGCACCCGCCAGTTAAGAGGCTTTCTTGTCGTCCTTTTGGTCCGCTTCTGCGCCGGTGGAGACCTGCGTTTCCAGCGGGTCTTCCGGGCGCGGGATGGTATCCACAAGTTCGGCCTCGGGGATATCGTCCGACTTGGAGTCGGGCATGGGTTCGGGTTCGGGCGCCGGATCGGGCTGGCCGACCAGCAGCGGCAGCACATGCGCCGCGACCGCGCCCTGTACCTCGGACCGGGGCGGCGTTTTCCACGCCAGCGTGTCCAGTGCCTCGCAATTGCTGCACACCGGCATCCACGCTGAATGGATCGTGTGGCAATTTTCGCAAACCCACTGCGGACCACGCGGCGCTTCCAGGGCACGGGCCAGCCACGCCCGGACGATGCCATCGCTGGCGCCTTCGCCGCGTTCGATCGCGGCCATCAGCGTCAGCGCGCGCGCGTCGCCCTTTCCCGGTTCGGCCAGATCGCCGAGCGCGCGACGCGCTTCGGGGAAATCCTCGGCGACGACGTACAGTTCGGCCAAAAGCAGGCGAGTTTCCGGGTGGTCGGGATGCGTTTTGGTCAGCACGGTGAAGCGGCGGATCCGCTCCTGCGGCGATTCATTCGGCTCTATCTCGGCAAAAGCGGCGGCCAGATCAGGGTGCGGCTGGGCATCCCACGCCTTGCGCAAAAGCCGCGTTGCGTTCTTGGGTTTGCCCTTTGACACATAGGCGCGGGCGGCCATGGCGGCGGCGGGCACCAGATCAGGCGACAGGCGGTTGGCCTCGATAGCCTGTTCGCGGGCGTCGATGCTGGAATTCTCGTCAAGCACCTCATGCGCTTCCGACAAGGCCAGAACCGCCTCTCGCCGGGTATAGACATCGCGCGGCAGAGTGCCCGATTTCAGCTTGGCACTCAGCGTGCTGCGCGCGCCGGCCCAGTCATGCGCCTGCGCCTGAAGTCGCAGCAGAACGTCTTGCGTTTCCGCGTGTCGGGGTTTCAGGGCAAATGCCTTCTCGGCCAGCTTGCGGGCGGTTTCGGTATCCCCCTCGGCCAGCTTTTGTTTCATGATCCCGCGCACCCCGACAAACCGGGTTTTATCGTCTTCGATCAGTCGCTTGTAGGATTCCGTCGCCTTGTGCCGGTCGCCTGCCATCTCAGCGGCCTGGGCCGTCAACAGGTTGGTCAGCTCTGGCTTGTGCAGATACCGTTCGGCGCGCGCAGCCTTGTTCATCGCCACGCGGCCCTCGCCCGAGGCCAGCGCCATCAGACCATCGGCCAGCGCCTGATACCCCTTCCGCTCGCGTCCACGGCTGAAATAGCGCGAAATCGCGGTTTCATCGCCGCTGATGAAACGCAGGATCGCCACGCAAAGCGACAGGATTTTCAGCAGCACCCAAACCGCGACGACCAGCACGACAATCGCGATCACCGATTGCAGTGGGCCCAGCGTATATTCGGTGCCCGCCACGGTGACCTGCACGCCACCCGAGGTTTCGAGCAGGATCGACGCCCCAATGGCCAGCGCGGCGACGATGGCGACAAAAACCAGGATCTTGATCAGTGACCAAAGCATTGCGCGTCCTTCAGTTGGAATTCACGGGGGTGTTGGTGGCCAGCGACTCGACCGCGTTCAGCGCATCGACACGGGTCTGCGCACGGGCAATCCAGCCCTCCAGCGGGGCGCGGCCAGTCTCGGGCATGGCAGCAAGCTCGGTCAATGCCAGTTCGATACGGCCCTGCACAACGGCGCTTTCGGCACGCGACAGGATGGCGTCCGGGTCATCGCCAGAACGAGGCGAGACCGAGCGCGCGCCAAGCTGGCGCTGCAGGAAGGCGCCGATGCCTTCGCCGTTGCCGCCGCTGCGGGTGGCGGCCAAAGCCTCGCGTGCGGCGGGCGGGAAACTTTCGCGCAATGCGGGAAGCGAGGCGACACCCTCGGCTGCGTGATCGGCCAGCGCCTGCGGCACCTCGGCGCCCGTCTGGGTCAAATCGTCAAGCAGATCGGCATAAGGCTCACCGCTGCCCACTGCCGTTTCAAGGCGGGCAACGACCGTTTGTAGCGTCGCCGCACGCGATGCTTCGGCGGCATTGGCATCCAATTGCCTGGCTTCTTCGATCATCGACTCGACCGTGGCGCGCTGTTCGGCGACCGCATCGCTCAGGCGGGCCAGTTCCCGTTCATAGGCATCCACCGCGGATTGCGGCGCGCCTTCACTGATCGGGCGCTTTTCCAGTGCATCCAGACGGGCCGCGAAATCACCGGTTTCGCTGGCAATCTGGGCGATTTGCCCGCCCAGCGGGTCCAACGCCGCAGCCAGATCGTCGATGCGGGCGGACAGGGCTGGCAGGTCCATTGCGCCCAGCGCGGCAGAAATGTCTTCCTGCGCGGCCTTTTGCTGTGCCAACTCGGCGGACAGGGCCTCAAGCTCGGCGCTGGCATCGGTTTCCTGCCAGGACGGCGGCAACAGCGGGTTCAGCACGTCGCTTTCAGCCACGGCAAAGCCGATCAGCGCAGCAATAGCCCCGCCCAGAAGCGCCGCGCCAAAGGTGCCGCCCTTTCTGGGTTCGGGGGCGGGTTGCGCCACGGGCTCGGGTGGCGTTGTCAGATCGGGCGGCTCTGACGTGTGATCGGCTGGGTCTGCCGCAATATCTGAATCCCCCGCAGGCGACGCATCTGAGGGATCGGTGTGTTCGGCCAGCAAGGGTTCGCTTGCATCCTCTGCCGTATCTGCTTCGGTGTCGGCGGATGTAGCGGAGGCCCCCTCTTCCGCCGGGTCGGTCGGTTTTACATCCGGCTGGACCGTTGCCTCCTTGGGCGTGTCATCCTGCGGCTTGGCGTCGCCATCCGCATCCGTCGGTCCGCTTTTCCTGTCGTCGACCACCTGTAACTTCCCTTTCGAATCCGATCCGGCTTTCGCAATAAAAACACTACTGTGCGCTTCCCTTGGCCTCAAGCCGCGCAGTTTCGGCCAATACACGGCGCAGTTCCTCTGCCATCGCGCGCGCATCTGGCCGACACGCTGTTGAAACTGAGGCAAAACCGCAGGAAAGCAAGGGATCAGCCACCGCATCGGACAGCGCAATCGCATGAATATGCCCCCGTGTCGCAAATTCTTCGACAAATTGTCGCGCCGTGCGCGGCGAAAACACGGGCGCAATCACGGTTTGGCCCGCGTTCAACCGCGCCTGTACCTCAGGCGGGGCGCCTAGAAGACGCTGATCGTAAATCGCGCACTCCGAGGTGGGCAAGCCAGCTTGGGTCAGACGTTCTGCGATGTGTCCCCGCCGATGCCGTCCGCACAGATGCAACAGGGGTGCAGGCGGGCGCCGCGCGATCAGGTTCGCAACCAGCGCATCCGCCGTATCGCCTCCGGTTTGCGCGGCCCACCCCGCGTTGCGCGCTGCCTGCGTGGTGCGCATGCCCACACAGTAGCAGGGCAGATCGGTTGCAAACTGAAGGACGCGGGCGATCTGAACTGCATTTGAGGATGTCAGGATAAGCCCCTGCGCCGCTCCCTGATCTACTATGGTACAGGTCGGCTCAATCTGGATCAGGGGGGCAAAAACAGGCTCTATACAGGACCGAATGTCATCTGGCAGCGTGTCGACAAAGCTGCGGCCAGCCTGCAGCGGTCGTGTCATCAACAAGATGGGCCGCTCGGCAGACATGCAAACCTCGGGATTGTGGGTCAGGGTTCCGGATGGTAGCGATGGCCCGAAGATCTTGCAACGGGCCGCACGATGACACGGGATTTGACAGTTCTCGGGCTGGAAAGCAGTTGCGACGATACCGGCGCAGCGGTTGTCAGGCTGTCGGGCGACACGGGCGGCAGTATCCTTTCGAACGTGGTGTACGGCCAAGCCGAGCTGCATCGCGATTTCGGAGGCGTGGTGCCCGAAATCGCTGCGCGGGCGCATACCTCGAAACTTGATCTGGCAGTCCGCGCCGCACTGACCGAGGCGGGCACGTCGCTTGCTGGAATAGATGCGATTGCCGTGACTGCCGGACCCGGGTTGATTGGCGGCGTGATGGCCGGGGTGATGTGCGCCAAGGGTCTGGCGGCAGCCACGGGCCTGCCACTGATTGGTGTAAACCATCTGGCCGGGCATGCGCTGACCCCTCGGTTGACCGATGGGCTGACCTATCCATATCTCATGCTGCTGGTTTCGGGTGGGCACTGCCAATTCCTGATCGCGCGCGGGCCTGACAGCTTTGCCCGGTTGGGCGGCACCATCGACGACGCGCCGGGCGAGGCATTTGACAAGGCGGCCCGCTTGCTTGGCCTGCCGCAACCCGGCGGGCCTGCCGTGGAACGCGCGGCGCTGGATGGTGATCCCAAAAGTTTCCGCCTGCCTCGGCCCCTGTTGGACCGGTCCGGCTGCGACATGTCATTCTCGGGGTTGAAAACCGCGCTGTTGCGGGCGCGCAATACGCTGATAGCCGATCAGGGCGGGCTGTTCCGTCAGGACGTGGCCGACCTTTGCGCGGCATTCCAATCGTCGGTTTGCGATGTACTGGCGGAAAAAACACGTCGCGCCTTGGCCGAATACATGGTTCTGAACCCCACCCAACCCGCCTTGGCCGTCGCCGGAGGTGTTGCCGCAAATAACGCCATTCGCGCCGTGTTAGAGACGGTATCATCGGATGCAGGCGCGCAGTTCTGCGCCCCGCCATTGGCGCTGTGCACCGACAATGCCGCGATGATTGCCTATGCCGGGGGCGAGTTGTTTCGTTCGGGCCATATCGACGATATGACGCTGACGCCACGACCCCGCTGGCCGCTGGACCGGTCCAGCCCCGCCATGCTGGGCAGCGGCAAAAAAGGCGCGAAAGCATGAGCGTCGGCATCCTTGGTGCGGGCGCTTTTGGCACCGCGCTGGCTGTCACGCTGGCGCGCAAAGGGCTGGACGTGACGATATGGGCCCGTGATGCGGACACGGTTGCGGCGATCAACGAAAAGCGCGAAGCCCCGCGCCTCCCCGGCGTGACACTGCCCGACAGGATAACCGCCAGCCCCGATCTGGCGGAGGTGTCGACGGCACAAACCCTGCTTCTAGCCACGCCGATGCAATCGCTGCAATCGGTGCTGAGCCAGATCGACGCCCCCCTGTCCGGCCAGCACCTTGTCGCCTGCTGCAAGGGGATCGACCTTTCCACGCTGACCGGGCCGACCGGCGTGATTGCCAGGGCCAAGCCAGAGGCGATCCCGGCTATCCTGACCGGGCCCAGCTTTGCCCATGACATTGCACGCGGCTTGCCGACCGCGCTGACGCTGGCCTGCGCCGATCCCAAGGCCGGGGCCGAATTGCAGGATCAACTGTCAACCGCAACGCTCCGCCTTTACCGCTCGACCGATATGACCGGGGCCGAATTGGGCGGCGCGCTGAAGAACGTGATCGCCATCGCGTGCGGCGCCTGCATCGGCGAGGGCATGGGCGACAGCGCCCGCGCCGCGCTGATGACCCGCGGCTTTGCCGAAATGGTGCGCCTGGCCACCCATCTTGGCGCGCGACCCGAAACGCTGGCCGGGTTGTCGGGCCTCGGCGATCTGTCACTGACCTGCACGTCAGACCTGTCGCGCAACTATCGATTTGGTCTGGCTTTGGGGCGACAGGAACCCTTTGACGACACGATTACGGTTGAGGGTGCCAAAACCGCGCTCGCGGTCACCCGGCTGACTGAGACGCTTGGACTTGACCTGCCGATTTGCAAAATGGTGGCCGAGGTGTCGGCGCGCGGCGTTTCGATCGCCGAGGCCATCACCTATCTACTTAACCGGTCCCTGAAGGAGGAATGAATGCTTATTGCTTTGATCGCGAAGGATAAAACAGGCGCGCTGCAGCTGCGCAAGGACAATCGCGCCGCACATCTGGCCTATGTCGAGTCGACCGGCGTTGTGCATATGGCCGGGCCACTGCTGGATGATGCGGGCGAGATGTGCGGCAGCCTTGTCGTTCTGGATGTCGCCGATATGGACGCCGCGCAGGCTTGGGCCGATGGCGATCCATATGCAAAGGCCGGCCTGTTTGACAGTGTCGAGCTGAGCGCATGGAAGAAGGTGATCGGATGACCTACTGGCTGTTCAAGTCCGAACCTTCGACGTGGAGCTGGCAGAACCAGGCCGAGAAAGGCGCCGAGGGCGAGGAATGGGACGGCGTGCGCAACTATCAGGCCCGCAATTTCATGCGCGAAATGAAGCTGGGCGATCTGGGGTTCTTCTATCACTCGCAAAGCGAAAAGGCGGTGGTCGGCATTGTCGAGGTCTGTGCCGAGGTGCACCCCGACAGCAAGGCCGATGATCCGCGTTGGGAATGCGTAGATATTCGCGCGGTAAGGCAATTCACGCAGCCCGTGACGCTGGATCAGATCAAGGCCGATCCGCGGCTTGGCGAGATGGTTCTGGTGAAGAATTCACGCCTGTCGGTCCAGCCGGTGCTGCCCGACGAATGGGCGGCGATCTGCGAGATGGGCCAAACGCAGCCGTGACATAATCGAGAGTCGAGGGGCCGGCACGGGACTGCCGGCACCCTCTCTCACCCACGTGCTCCCATTGCACCACACGTGAAACTGAAATTCGGTCCGGCCCTCCTGGCCTTCGATCACGGTGATACATGCCAAGGTCGGTCAGGGCAAAGGAATTGCCCTTACCAATTGAGTCACATGCAACCGATCAGGCGCCTTAGCCGTAAACGGCCTCTTTGCCAAAGTGCTTGGTCAGCATGTAATAGACCACGGCGCGATATTTGTTCCGCTCGGATTTGCCGTAGGTTTCAATGACTTTCTCGATCCCGCTGTCCAACTCGGGGCTGTCGGACAGTCCCAGTTTCTTGATCAGGAAGTTATTCTTGACGGTTTCCAATTCGCCCGGCTGCGACGAGGCAACGGTCGAAGCGTCGTCGTCATAGATCGACGGGCCGCAGCCGATGGTGACCTTGGTCAGAAGGTCCATATCCGGCGTCATGCCGCATTTCGATGTCAGGTCTTCCGCGTATTTCGCAATCAGATCGTCGCGCTTACCCATGTCGTATTCTCCCACCTGTGTGGCGTGTCCGCCTGTTTACAAAGGCCCCGTTCGGCGCTGATCAGAGCCTAACGGCTGAAATCTCTGCAACAAAGGGAAAATTTTGCGGCATTCCTCATGAACGGCAAAGCGTCTCGCGCACGGGTCAGTTCAGAACCACTCCTTCGGTCGCGCCGTGGCGGGTGCGCTTATCAAGCACCTCGTCCTGCTTGTTCCATTTCTTGATGACGGCGTCGCCGTTGGCGCACCTGGTCTGCTCGATCTCGCGCGCCGCCTGCACACCGTGCGCGCCGTGCTTTTCCTCGTGCGCCTTCAGCGCGCTGACCATCGCCTTCCAGCTTTTGCGCGTGGCGGCGTCCATCTTGCCTTCGTTCTTATGTTTCGGCATCGTGTAGGTGATCTCGACCGACAACGCGCAGCTCCCGCTCCAGCGCACATACCAGTCCGTATAGGCCCAATAGCCGTTCGGTCCCCGCTGCTTCATCTGCTGTTTCAGCCCCTGCACACTGGTGGCATCGACCTCGTAAGTCTTATTCTTCACGCTCACCTTGGGCTTCGCCGCGCCCGCGCCGGCCCCCAGCATCACGCATAGGGCGGTGGCAAGCGTCACTTTGATGATATTCCGAAGGACGTTGGTCATGGACATGCGATCCTGTTCAAGACTTGCAGTGCGGACCTTGCCCTTGCGCACCACGAAAATCAATCGCCGGCGCGCCGCAAACGAAAACCGCCACCCCGGTCTCCCGAAGCGGCGGCAAAATGCTGTGGGGTGGGCATCACGCGCCCGCCATGGCTCAATACCGGTAATGTTCCGGCTTGAACGGGCCTTCGGGTTTCACGCCGATATAGGCAGCCTGTTCCGGGTTCAGTTCGGTCAGTTTCACGCCGATGCGGTCCAGATGCAGGCGTGCGACTTTTTCATCCAGGTGCTTGGGCAGGATGTAGACCTGGTTTTTATACTCGTCGCCTTTGGTCCACAGTTCGATCTGGGCCAGCACCTGATTGGTAAACGACGCCGACATCACAAAGCTGGGGTGCCCGGTGGCGTTGCCAAGGTTCAGCAAACGACCTTCGCTGAGGAGGATGATCTTGTTGCCGCTGGGCAATTCGATCATGTCCACCTGTTCCTTGATGTTCGTCCACTTGTGGTTCTTCAGCGCGGCAACCTGAATTTCGTTGTCGAAGTGGCCGATGTTGCCGACGATGGCCATGTTCTTCATCTCGCGCATATGCTCGATGCGGATCACGTCCTTGTTGCCGGTGGTGGTGATGAAGATGTCGGCGGTGTCGACCACATCTTCCAGGCGCACAACCTCGAACCCGTCCATCGCGGCCTGAAGCGCGCAGATCGGGTCGACCTCGGTCACTTTGACGCGGGCACCGGCGCCGCGCAGCGACGCGGCCGAACCTTTGCCCACATCGCCATAACCCATCACAACGGCGACCTTGCCGGCCATCATCGTGTCGGTGGCGCGGCGGATGCCATCAACCAGCGATTCCTTGCAGCCGTATTTGTTGTCGAACTTCGACTTGGTGACGCTGTCGTTGACGTTGATCGCGGGGAAGGGCAGCTGGCCGTCGCGGACCAGTTGGTACAGGCGGTTCACGCCGGTTGTGGTTTCCTCGGACACGCCCTTGATCTGGTCGCGCACCTTGGTGAACCAGCCCGGGCTGGCTTCCATGCGCTTCTTGATCTGCGCCTTGATCACCTCTTCCTCTTCCGAGGTGGGGACGGGAATGATGTCTTCGCCCGCTTCGGCGCGCGCGCCCAGCAGAACATACAGCGTGGCATCACCGCCATCGTCCAGGATCATGTTCGGGCCGTCGGCGAACAGGAACGACTTGTCGAGGTAATCCCAGTGTTCCGTCAGCGTCTGGCCCTTGATCGCGAACACCGGTGTGCCCCCTGCGGCAATCGCGGCGGCGGCGTGATCCTGGGTCGAAAAGATGTTGCAAGAGGCCCAGCGCACATCGGCGCCCAGCGCCACCAGCGTTTCGATCAGAACCGCCGTCTGAATCGTCATGTGCAGCGATCCGACAATGCGCGCGCCGCTCAGCGGTTTGCTTTCGCCGTATTCCTCGCGCAGAGCCATCAGCCCCGGCATTTCGGTTTCGGCGATGTCCAGTTCCTTGCGGCCGTAATCGGCCAGGGCGATGTCCTTGACGATATAGTCCTGTGTCACGCGCGTCTCTCCAAATTGGGTTGACGCGCGTCTAGCACCCTGCAGGAGATGGCGCAATGCACAGGCCCCCGCTTGGTGAACGGGCGCAATGCAAGATCAAAGACTACCCCGTCAGCTTTTGGAAGAGGCCGGAGCAGAGCCGATTTGACGGCTGAAGAATTCGGTGCCCGCCGCAACGATGCAACTGGTGCCGTCGGGGTTTGTCAGCAGCACGGTAAAGGTGCCGGTTTCTTCCGAGGCCCAGATCTCGAACACGGTTTCAAACGGTTCGGTGTTCTGCAGGCCGCCCATTGCCAGCTGTTCGGAAAAATCGGATTCAAGGCTGGCAACCACCGTCGCCCTGTCGGCGCAGGCATCCGCCAGGGCAGATGTTGCCATCATCATCGTGGCGCCCAACAGGGCGAAAAACCTAGTCATCAGTTCTGCCTCTTCGTCGTTCGGTTTTTGGTCGTTCGTTCCGTGAAGACACGCCCCGCATAGGTCCTGTCGCGCATCCCCGCACGTGTCGGGGCCAATAGCCGCCAACCCGAACCGAATTTTGCGATGGTTTGACGATCGCGCTGGCAGCCCTTTCCAAATGACCCGCGATTGGGGGGAATTTGTGGCATAAGCGCGACACCTTGCGATGCGGTTACCGGCTGGACGCGGCTGTTGAACTTCGGCATCACCAAGGCCACCCGCCCACAGAAGGACACTCCATGTCGCACCCTCCCCGCGCCTGGCAACGCATGCTATCGGGCCGCCGGCTTGATCTGCTGGACCCGACACCGATGGATATAGAGGTGGAGGACATCGCCCACGGCCTTGCCTTCGTGGCGCGCTGGAACGGGCAGACGCGGGGCGATTTCGCCTATTCCGTCGCTGAACATTCGCTTCTGGTCGAGACTCTGTTCCGCAGGATAGTGCCGAAAGCACCGGTGAAATGGCAGCTGGCCGCGCTGCTGCACGATGCACCCGAATACGTGATCGGAGACATGATTTCGCCGGTCAAGGCCGCCGTTGGCCCGGGCTATGGCACGCTGGACGACCGGTTGACCGCGGCGATCCACATCCGCTTCGGCCTGCCCGCCGCGATCCCGAAAACCGTCAAACAGCAGATCAAGCGCGCCGATCGGTTGAGTGCCTGGATGGAGGCAACTCAGATCGCCGGGTTTTCCGAGGCCGAGGCGAACAAGTTCTTTGGCCGCCCCGATCCGGCGCTGATCGACGGGCTGTCGATCCTGCTGCGCCCGCCGGTGCAGGTGCGCGCCGATTTCGTGGCGCGCCATGCCGAATTGCTGGCCGCCCTGCGCTAACGGGGCGAGCGTTTCGCCAGGATACGCTGCAACGTGCGGCGGTGCATGTTCAGCCGCCGCGCAGTTTCGCTGACATTGCGGTCGCACAGCTCGTACACCCGCTGGATATGTTCCCAGCGCACACGGTCCGCGCTCATCGGGTTTTCCGGCGGGGGCGGCATTTCGTCACCCGTCGCCAGAAGAGCATGGGTGATGTCGGTCGCATCCGCGGGTTTCGACAAGTAGTCCGTCGCCCCGATCTTGACGGCCGCCACAGCGGTGGCAATCGCACCATAACCGGTCAGCACGACGATCCGGCTGTCAGGCCGTTTTTCGCGCAGCACCTCGACCACGTCCAAACCGTTGCCATCTTCCAGCCGCAGGTCGACGACCGCATAGGCAGGTGGCCGCGCTGTTGCGATGGCCCGACCCGCCGCCACGGATCCGGCGGTTTCAATCTCGAAACCGCGTTTTTCCATGGCCTTGGCCAGCCGTTTCAGAAACGGTTCATCGTCATCTACCAGAAGCAGCGATTTGTCTGGCCCAATGTCTGGCTTGTCCGGCATCAGCGCTCTCCGGCGAGTTTGGAATGGTTAAAAAACTATGACCATAGCCACGAGAAAGGTCAAATGCCCTTCGCCTCGGGCGCATTGTCGATAAAGCAGGAAACCGAGTTTGCGATCTGCTCGGGTGTCTGGTCACGACGATAGAAATCGGCAAAGCCGCTGCCCGGAAGCATCAGGTAGGTAAAAGTCGAATGATCGACGAGGTAGTATTCGTCGTCTTCGTCGTCATGCACGCGGTAATAGGTCTTGTAAGCCTTGCTCGCCGCCTTGACCTGCTCTTCCGACCCAGTCAGCCCGATCATGTTCTCATGCAGGTTGGCCGCGAAATCGCCCACAACCTCGGGCGTGTCGCGCTTGGGATCGACCGAGATGAACACCGGCGTCACGTCGTATCCGCGCTCGGTCAGAATATCGACAGCTTCGGCATTGCGCGACGTGTCGACGGGGCAGACATCTGGGCAGAAGGTATAACCGAAATAGACAAGCGATGGCTTGGCCAGAACATCTGCCTCGGTCACCGTTTCGCCCGCACTGTTCACCAGCTCGAACGGGCCGCCGATCTGTGCCGATCCGCCTGCGACCTGACTGGCGCCACACTGGCCCATTGCTTCGGGGCGCAGGTACATCGTGGCCAGCCAAACACCCCCGACAGCAGCCACCAGAACCGCCCCAGCCATGATCGCATATATCCTCAGCATGCCTTGCACCTTTTATTGCATGGTTGATCGACATCGCTGCCGGACCTATCAAGTTTACCAACCGGTGCAATGCAGATAGCCACCCCCATGTCGGAAACCAACACCATCCTTCTGCACGGACGCGGGCGCAGCAACTGGATAAGGCTGCGCACGCTTATCCTGCTACGATGGGTCGCAATCTTGGGCCAGTTGGCCGCGATCACCTTTGCCCAGCGCATGTACAATCTGCAGCTGGAATTCGGGCTGTGCTACCTGGCGATTGGCGTTTCGGTCATCGGCAACCTGATCGCGATCTTCGTGTTCCCCGAGAACAAGCGCCTCACGGAATCCGAAAATTTCCTGATGGTGCTGTTTGACCTGCTGCAGCTGTCGTTCCTCCTGTATCTGACGGGCGGGCTGCACAACCCGTTCGCAATCCTGCTGCTGGCGCCGGTGACGATTTCGGCCAGCGTTCTTGGGTTGCGGTCCACGCTGATCATCGGCGGCGGGGCGATCATGCTGGTGACGCTGCTGGCAACGTTCCACATTCCGCTGCGTACGGGCGAAGGGTTTGTGCTGCGGGTGCCCGACATTTTTATCTTCGGCAACTGGGCTGCGATCACCATCGCGACGCTGTTCATCGGGGCCTATTCCCGCCGAGTGAGCCAGGAGATCCATTCGATGGCCGATGCCGTGGCCGCAACCCAGATGGCCCTGTCACGCGAACAGAAGCTGACCGATCTGGGCGGGGTTGTCGCCGCCGCCGCGCATGAACTGGGCACGCCGCTGGCCACGATCAAACTGGCCAGTTCCGAGCTGATCGAAGAGTTGGAAGATCGCCCCGATCTGGTGGAAGATGCCCGGCTGATCCGCGAACAGGCCGACCGCTGCCGCGATATACTGCGTGGGATGGGCCGGGCCGGAAAAGATGATCTGCATCTGCGGCAGGCACCGCTGAGCGCCGTGGTGGCCGAAGCGGCCGAACCGCATATGGACCGGGGGAAACGAATCCTGACGGAGTCGCTGACCGAGGATGCCACCAGCCAACCCATGATCTTGCGCAAACCCGAAATCATCCACGGCCTGCGCAACCTGGTACAGAACGCGGTGGATTTCGCGCATTCAACCGTCTGGATTGAAACGCAATGGTCCGAAGATCAGGTGATTGTGCGCATTCAGGACGACGGTCAGGGCTATGCCCCCGCGATGATCGGACGCATCGGAGACCCCTTCGTACGGCGCCGGCGGGTCGAACGCCGCGCGCGCCCCGAATACGAAGGCATGGGGTTGGGACTGTTCATCGCCAAGACTCTGCTGGAGCGCACGGGGGCCGAACTGAAGTTCGCGAATGGACCCGACCGACCCAGCGGCGATTCTGCGAATCCCACGCGCAGCGGCGCGTTGGTGCACGTTGTCTGGCCGCGCCTGCGGATCGCAGCGCATATTTCCGGCGATGGAGCGGCTTTGGGCCAAAATCAGCCAATAACCATTTAACGTTCTGTTCGCTTAGACAAATTCCGGTTTGTCTTGCACCTGCGGTACCGGCGCAAGTTTGCGAGACTGCAAAGAAACAGTCTGGACGCGGTAATCTTAACAGTCTGTTAATGTATTACGGCAAACATGCCACCAGCAGATATTCGGCGGATTTCCGACATGCTTGACCTCGACTGGACAGAATGGGCAATGCTTGTGCCCATCTGTATCGCAAGCGCAATTGGCGCCGTGGCGTTTCTCGCGCCAGGGATGCTGGCGTCTCGCCGAGACGGGCGCATCCGCTCTCAGCTAGGTTCCGACGAAGCCGCGTGGATCTATGATGGCAGCCTTATTTCGGATTGGGTGTGCGGCCCAGACAGCGGGATTGATCGCGATAATATCCCAACCGACTGGAACGATCTGACAGATCTGCTTGGGACCCGGTTTCCCGGGTTCCCCTCCAACCCTGCCATGATTAAGGACGCGGGCAAGCTGGTTCTGCGCCCGCCGTCGCCCGCGGATTACGCAACACTCACGATCGAATCTCTGGGCCAGCACGTCCGTATCACGCTTGAAAACGGGGGGTATCAGTCCAACCGGCTGGCGCCTCTGGGCGAAAGCTACGAGAATTACAAGGAAGCAATCGATCACGCCCCAACTCCGATCTGGCGGCTATCGTCCGAAGGGCGCGTGACATGGTCGAACGCATCGTATGACGCATTGCGCAAACGTGTTCCCAAACTGGAGGACCCGGGCGATCCGGTGTTTCCCGTGCTGAACGCCGACCTGAACCGCGAACGCACCCGCCGCCTGCCTGTCGTGACCGAGAATTCCGGCATTAAGAACTGGTATGATGTCTCTCTGGTGCCGCGGCCCGATGGGCCTCTGTGCTATGCGATCGACGTGGCCGCCGTGGTCGAGGCAGAGTCTGCCCAGCGCAATTTTGTCCAGACACTCGCCAAGACATTCGCACAACTGTCAATCGGGTTGGCGATCTTCGACCGCAATCGCCAGCTTGCGCTGTTCAATCCCGCGCTGATCGACCTCACGTCGCTGCCTGCCGATTTCCTGAGCGGGCGCCCGAATTTGCTTACCTTCTTTGACCGCCTGCGCGATCAGCGCATCATGCCCGAGCCCAAGAACTACAACAGTTGGCGACATCAGATGGCCGATCTGGTCGCTGCGGCTTCGGATGGGCGCTATCAGGAAACATGGACGCTGGCATCGGGATCGGTTTATTCGGTCAACGGCCGCCCGCATCCCGATGGCGCGATCGCCTTCCTGTTCGAAGACATCACCGCCGAAATCTCGCTGACGCGGCGGTTTCGAACCGATCTGGAAATGGGCCAGACTGTGCTCGACAATCTTGATCAGGCCATTGCCGTCTTTTCCTCGGACGGCAGCCTGACCATGTCAAACGCAGCCTACTGCAAATTGTGGTCCGTTGATCCCGACAAAAGCTTTGCGCAGGTTTCCATCGTCGATGCCACGCGCAACTGGCAGGACAAGTGCAAGGCGACCCCGGTCTGGGGCGAAATTCGCGATTTCGTCGCTCAGCGCGACGACCGCGGCGAATGGACGTCCGAGGTTCTTTTGCGCGACAATGGCGCCATCAGCTGTCGGGTGCTGCCAATCCACTCCGGCGCCACGATGATCGTGTTTGAACACGCCCGCCCACCGTCCAGCCTGTCGGTAATCTCCGGGCGTAAGGTCTCCTCCAAACCCTGATCCGGCTTGCGGGCGGCGCGCGCCAACGCCATTGTGGCGCTATGACTGCCAGCCCGTTTACCTGCCTCTCGCACAGCGCCGAAGAAACGGCGGAATTCGCCCGCCGCATTGGCGCGCGACTAGAGTCGGGCGACACCATCCTGCTGACCGGCCCGGTTGGCGCAGGAAAATCCCATTTCTGCCGCAGCCTGATCCAATCGCGCCTGTCCGAACCCGAAGATGTGCCCTCGCCGACCTTCACCCTGGTTCAGATGTACGACACGACCAAGGATCAAATCTGGCACGCCGATCTGTATCGGCTGACGGGCACCGATGAGATTGAAGAACTTGGCCTGTTCGATGCGTTCGAGCAGGCCATCTGCCTTGTCGAATGGCCAGACAGGCTGGGCGGTACCGCGCCGCCAGATGCTTTGGCTCTGACGCTAAGCGCGTCGCCCGAGGATGAAAATCACCGCACCCTTGAATTTACGTGGTCCGCACCGAAATGGGCCGCCAAACTTGACGGAGTCGCCCATGGCTGACCGGAACGCCCTGATTGCGGATTTCATTGCGGGCTCGCCTTGGGCCGGGGCCATCCGCGCGGTGCTGGCGGGCGATGCCTCGAACCGGCGCTATGACCGTCTGACAGACCCTGAAACGGGCAAAACCGCCATTCTGATGGATGCCCCGCCAGAGAAAGGCGAAGATGTGCGCCCCTTCGTGCGGATTGCCAAACATCTTTGCGCCGCTGGGCTAAGCGCGCCGCAGATCATCGCTCAGGATGCCGAAAATGGGCTTCTTATCCTCGAAGATCTGGGTGACGACCTGTTTTCGCGCGTATTGCGCGCCCGTCCAGACAACGAACCATTGCTCTATGAAACCGCCACCGATGTTCTGGTGGCACTGCACCAGGTGCCCGCCCCCACGCTGGAAACCTACGATCCTCCGCTGATGACGGACCTGGCCTGCCTCGCCTTCGACAAATACGCCGCCCTTGTGACGGGCGATCCGGCGACCAAGGCGCGCAGCCGGTTCGCCGACCGGTTCCAGGACATTCTGCAGCAAACGACGACAGGCGCCCCCCCTGTTCTGATTCAGCGCGACTATCACGCCGATAACCTGCTGTGGTTGCCCGACCGGGATGGCGTTGCGCGCGTGGGTCTGCTGGATTTCCAGGATGCGATGCTGGGCCACCCGGCCTATGACCTCGTGTCGCTGTTGCAGGACGTGCGCCGTGATGTCTCTCCGGCCGTCGAGACCCGGAACATCACGCATTACATAGAACAAACCGGCTGCGACGATCACGCGTTCCGAACTGCCTATGCGGTGCTTGGCGCCCAGCGCAACCTACGCATTCTGGGTGTGTTCGGGCGGCTGGGGCACGACTATGGCAAGCCGCAGTATGTCGACATGATCCCCAAGGTCTGGGATCTGTTGATGGCCGATCTGGAACATCCCGTGCTGGCCCCGGTGGCCGATCTGCTGCGCGACGCCCTGCCCACCCCGACCCCGGACGCGTTGACCGGGTTGCGCGCGGCATGAGCGACGCGCCCCAATCGGCGATGATCTTTGCCGCAGGGTTCGGCACCCGCATGGGCGAGCTGACCCGCACGCAGCCCAAGCCGCTGATTCCAGTGGCTGGGCGCGCGCTGATCGATCACACGCTCGATCTGATCCGCGACCACGGCGTGCCGCGCGTGGTGGCAAACACGCATTACCTTTCTGACCAGTTAGAGACACATCTTACGCCCCTCGGCGTGACGGTTTCGGCCGAGACGCCCGATATTCTTGATACTGGTGGCGGGCTGAAACAGGCGCTTCCGCTGCTGGGGAACCGGCCGCTGTTCACCACGAATTCCGACGCGATCTGGCAGGGTCCGAACCCGCTGGCCCTGCTGGCCGATGCGTGGGATCCGGCACGTATGGAAGCGCTGTTGATCTGCGTGCCGCTGTCGGGTTGCCTTGGCCGCAAGTCCGCAGGAGATTTCAGGTTGGATATAGAGGGTCGAATTTCCCGTGGTGGCGATTTCGTTTACGGAGGCGTGCAAATCCTGAACCCGGCCCGGGTGGCGGCGCGCCCCGACCGCGTGTTTTCGCTGAACGTCATCTGGGATGACATCGCCCGCGACGGGCGGCTGTTCGGGCTACGCTACCCCGGAAGATGGTGCGACGTCGGGCACCCTGATGGAATCGCATTGGCCGAAACCCTGATAACAGAGCCGCATGTTTGAACCCACCGACACCCCCCGCCTGTTTGCCCTGCCGCCTGGAGTCGATTTCCCGGCCGAGCTGATCCGCGGCCTGACCGATCGCATGGCCGGGCAGTCTCCACTGGCGATGGCGCAGGTGGACCTCGTCGTAAACACCCGACGCATGGCGCGCCGATTGCGCGATCTGTTCGACACTGGCCCGGCGCGCCTGCTGCCACGTATCTCGCTCGTGACGGATGTGGTGGAAACCTGGCTACCGGGCGCCCTGCCCCCTTCAGCTCCGCCTTTGCGGCGGCGGCTGGAACTTGCACAGCTGGTCGCCCAGCTGATCAAGGCACAACCTGACCTGGCCGCGCGCCACTCGGTGTATGACCTGGCCGACAGCCTTGCCGGCCTGCTGGACGAAATGCAGGGCGAAGGTGTGTCTGCCGAGACGATCCGCACGCTGGACGTGACCGATATGTCAGGCCACTGGGCCCGCGCGCAAAGCTTTATCGGCATTGTAGAAACATATCTGGATGAACAATCCGGCCAGCTTGACCCACAGGCACGGCAACGCCGGGCAGTCCAAACGCTGATCGAGCAGTGGGCGACCACACCGCCTGAACATCCCGTGATTTTAGCCGGGTCCACCGGGTCGCGTGGGACAACGCACATGCTGATCGACGCGGTCGCGCGGTTGCCGCAGGGCGCGATCGTGCTGCCCGGGTTCGATTTCGATCAACCGGGTGGCATTTGGGCTGATATGTCCGATGCGCGAGTGTCCGAAGACCACCCGCAGTTTCGGTTTTCCCCGATCCTTCAGGGGCTTGACCTGCAACCGGGCGACGTGCGGCGCTGGACGAACTCGCCGCCCGCGTCCGAACCGCGCAACCGGCTGGTCTCGCTCGCCCTGCGGCCCGCACCGTTCACCGACGCCTGGCTGGCGGAAGGCCCCGCGCTAACCGATCTGGATGCCGCCACGCAGGACATGACGCTGGTCGAAGCCGCCGACCCAAGGGCCGAGGCGATCTGTATCGCGCTGCGTCTGCGGCAGGCGGCCGAGGATGGCGAAACCGCCGCGTTGATCACGCCCGATCGGATGCTCACGCGCCGGGTGGCCGCTGCGCTGGACCGATGGGGCATCGTACCCGACGACAGCGCCGGCCTGCCGCTGCACCTGTCGCCACCGGGGCGGTTCCTGCGCCATGTCGCGCAACTGGCCACCGAACGATTGACGGCGGAACGGCTGGTGACGCTGCTGAAACACCCGCTGACTCACACCGGCGCCGATCGCGGGCCCCACAACCTCTATACCCGCGACACGGAATTGCGCCTGCGCCGACACGGCCCGCCCTTCCCCGACCGTGCGTCGCTGTCGGGTTGGATCGCCGACGACAAGGTCAAGATACCGCCCAGCTGGATTGACTGGGTTTGCGATCATATCTGCGCGCAGCCTGCTTCGGGCACCCGCCCGCTGGCCGAATGGGTCGATTGGCTGCGCCACGCCGCCGAGGCCATCGCGCGTGGCACCGCGCCCGACGGCAGCGGCACCCTGTGGGAGCGCAACGCCGGTCAATCCGCGCTTCAGGTGGTGGAAACCCTCGCCGAACAGGCCGCCCACGGCGGTGACATGACGGCAAGCGAATTCCATGATCTGCTGGAGGCTCTGCTGCGCGGAGAAGAGGTGCGCGACCGCGACGCACCGCATCCGAACATCCTGATCTGGGGCACGCTCGAGGCGCGGGTGCAGGGCGCGGGGCTGCTGATCCTTGGCGGGCTGAACGAAGGCACATGGCCGGAATCGCCCTCGCCCGACCCGTGGTTGAACCGGCGGATGCGCCATGCCGCCGGGTTGCTGCTGCCCGAACGCCAGATCGGCCTGTCGGCGCATGATTTTCAGCAGGCGATTGCCGCGCCGCAGGTCTGGCTGACACGCCCGAAACGGTCGGACGATGCCGAAACCGTGCCTTCGCGCTGGCTGAATCGGCTGAAAAACCTGCTGGGCGGAATACCCGGCGCCGGTCGCGATGCGCTGGCCGCCATGCAGGCACGCGGCGATCACTGGCTGGCGCTGGCCGACGCATCCGAGGCCGTGACCCCGGTGGCCCCCGCCCCGCGCCCTGCCCCGCGCCCGCCGGTGAATGCCCGACCCCGGAAACTTTCGGTGACGGAAATCAAGCGGCTGATCCGCGATCCGTTTGCGATTTACGCAAAGCACGTTCTGGGGCTGAAACCGCTGGATCCGCTGATCCGCGAACCTGACGCCCTGTTGCGTGGCATCGTCATTCACGAGGCATTGGAAGATTTCATCAGGGCCTCGGTTTTGCAGCCCGAAATCCTCACGCGCGAGACATTTCTGAACACCTGCCGCGAGGTGCTGGACACCCATGTGCCCTGGCCGGTGGCGCGGCAGTTGTGGCTGGCCCGATTGGCGCAGGTGGCCGATGATTTCCTGCGCGCCGAACAGGTCCGTCAGCGCCGCGCCCGGCCCGCCCAATTCGAACCCAAGGGCGAACTGGCGCTGACCCCGCTGGATTTCACGATCAACGGCAAGGCCGACCGGATCGACATTGATGAGGTCGGGCAACTGCACATCTTTGACTACAAGACCGGGCGCGCACCTACGGTGAAGCAACAGGCCCTGTTCGACAAACAATTGCTGATCGAAGCCGCCATGGCTGAACAAGGCGGTTTTGCCGCTTTGGGCCACGCCCGGGTTGCCCGCGCAACCTTTCTCGGGCTGGGTGGCCAATATCACGAAGTCGATGCCCCGCTGGAAGACACACCCGCCGCCAC
Source organism: Arenibacterium halophilum (assembly GCF_005938225.1). Classification (GTDB taxonomy): domain Bacteria; phylum Pseudomonadota; class Alphaproteobacteria; order Rhodobacterales; family Rhodobacteraceae; genus Arenibacterium; species Arenibacterium halophilum. The sequence goes on along the minus strand of NZ_VCPC01000004.1, from coordinate 323,304 downwards.
CGTTCTGGATGAATTGCGCGGTCTGATCGGTGCGTATCTGACCGCCGAACAGGGGTTCACCGCGCGGCTGATGCTGCAAAGCATTCAAGACATTGGCGATTACGACCATCTGGCCCGTTATGGCGAATGGGATCTGTCGGACCCTGCCGTACCGGAGGATCTGACATGAGCACGCGCGACGACGCCACCGAACGCCAGGTGCAGGCGGCGCGGCCCGATGCCTCGACATGGCTGTCCGCCAACGCGGGGTCGGGAAAAACCCGCGTGCTGACCGACCGGGTGGCGCGGCTTCTGTTGGCCGGGGTCGATCCGCAGAACATCCTGTGCCTGACCTACACCAAGGCGGCAGCCAGCGAGATGCAGAACCGCCTGTTCCGGCGGCTGGGCGAATGGGCCATGCTGGAAGATGGCGCGCTGCACGGCCAGCTTGACCTGCTGGGCGTCGAAGGTGCGATCACGCCTGAAAGGATGCGCCATGCCCGCACCCTGTTCGCCCGCGCGATCGAGGCACCGGGCGGGCTGAAAATTCAGACGATCCACAGCTTTTGTGCGTCTCTGTTGCGGCGTTTTCCGCTCGAGGCCGGGGTCAGCCCCCAGTTTTCCGAGATGGAAACCCGAGCCGCGCGGCTGCTCTGCGCCGAGATTGTCGAACAGATGGCCGAAGGCGAAGATGCGCCACTGATCGAAGGGCTCGCCCGCCATGCCTCGGGCGCAGGGCTGGACGATGTGCTGGCCTCGGTCCTGCAATACCGCGCCGCGCTGACCCCGCCGATGACATTTGACGGGTTGCTGGGCGCTTTCGGCTTGCCGTCCGGTTTCGACGACGCCGCGCTGCTGGCGCAGGTGTTTCTTGGGGGCGAAGCCGAACTGCTGCGTGATCTGCACGCCGCGCTGATGGCCGGCTCGAAAACCGACGTCAAAGCGGGGGAGGCGCTGGCCGCAGTCATCGACAAGCCCGCGCCCGAAGCCGAAACACTGGCCGTTCTGGAACAGATCATGCTGACAGGCGCCAGTGCGAGAGAGCCGTTTACAGCCAAATTAGGGTCTTTCCCGACGAAAAAGACGCAAGAGGCCTGCGCCGCGATCCTGCCTCGCCTCAATGACCTGATGACGCGGGTCGAATCTGCGCGGCCGGCCCGGCTTGGGCTATTGGCTGCGCGGAAATCGGCCGCGCTGCACCGTTTTGCCACGCGATTCCTTCCCGAATATGAACGCCGCAAGCAGCTGCGCGGCTGGCTGGATTTCGATGACCAGATTCAGAAAGCGCGGCAATTGCTGAACAACCCCGCCGTGGCAGCCTGGGTGCTGTACCGGCTGGATGGGGGGATCGACCATATCCTGGTGGATGAAGCGCAAGACACCAGCCCCGAACAATGGGACGTGATCGAAAAGCTGGCGCAGGAATTCACCAGCGGCGCGGGGGCGCGCGAAGGGGTTGAGCGCACGATTTTCGTGGTTGGGGACAAGAAACAGTCGATCTATTCCTTTCAGGGCGCCGACCCGCAAGCGTTCGACAGGATGCAGGCCGAATTTGGCGACCGTCTGCGCGCAAGCGGCGGGAACCTCGAAGATCTTACGCTGGAATTTTCCTTTCGCTCGGCGCAGTCGATCCTTCGGCTGGTCGATCTGGTGTTCGACGGCAAGGCCGCCGCCGGCTTCCACAAGGACAGCCAGCACCGCGCGTTCCAGCGCGATCTGCCCGGCCGGATCGATCTGTGGCCCGTGGTCGACAAAACCTCGGAAGATGATGACCGGCACTGGACTGATCCGGTCGACCGGCCAAGCCCGCGCCGACATACGGTGGAACTGGCCGAGCGGATCGCCGGAGAAATCCGCCGCTTGATCGACGCGGGCGAAACCATTCCGGCGCAGGGGCAGGGCGGGTTGATCCGCCGCCCGGTGCGGGCTGGCGATTTCCTTGTGCTGGTGCAACGTCGATCCGATTTGTTTGCCGAGATCATACGCGCCTGCAAGGCTGCGAACCTGCCGATTGCCGGGGCCGACCGTCTGAAGGTGGGCGCCGAACTGGCGGTAAAGGACTTGGCCGCGTTGCTGCGGTTCCTGGCCACGCCCGAGGACGACCTGTCGCTGGCAATTGCCCTGAAATCGCCGCTGTTCGGCTGGACCGAGCAGGAGTTGTTCAGCCTCGCCCATGATCGCGGACGCACGTATCTGTGGCAAACCCTGCGCGATCAGGGCGCGCGGCATTCCGAAACGGTCGCCACGCTGACCGACCTGATGGCCCAAAGCGATTTCCTGCGCCCTTACGACCTGATCGAACGGGTGTTGACCCGCCATCACGGCCGCAACCGCCTGCTTGCGCGGCTTGGGGTTGAGGCGGAAGACGGCATCAACGCGCTGCTGTCGCAGGCGCTGGCCTACGAGCGCACCGATGTGCCCAGCCTGACCGGTTTCCTGACGTGGATGGAGGCCGATGCCCTTGAGATCAAACGCGAATTGGGCAGCGCGGGCGATATGATACGGGTGATGACGGTGCATGGCGCAAAAGGGCTGGAATCGCCCATCGTGATCCTGCCCGACACCGCGAAACGCGCCTACCAGAACCGTGGCGACATCCTTGCGCTGGACGGCGTTCCAATGTGGCGCCCCGCAGCGGCCCAGATGCCCCCCGCGCTGACCGAGGCCGCGCAGGCGATCCGCGACAAGGACATGAACGAACGCCAACGGCTGCTCTATGTGGCTCTGACACGGGCAGAAAAGTGGCTGATCGTGGCGGCGGCCGGCGATTTGGATAAAGAGGGCGACAGCTGGTATCAGCAGGTCGAAGCAGCGATGCGCGACTCTGGTGCCGTAGATCGCGACCTGCCCGGGGGTATCGGGCTCTCGGTTCAGGGTGACGGATGGGACGACTTGCCAGTGCAGGTGCCCGAAGAGGTTGAAAAGAAAACGGTTGATCTGCCGGATGTCTTCAACCTGCCCGCGCCGATACCTGTACCGCCGCTGGAAACGCTCAGCCCGTCGGATTTGGGTGGCGCCAAGGCCCTGCCCGGTGACATGGGAGAGGAAGAAGACGCCGCCAAGTTGCGCGGCACGCGCATCCACCGCCTGATCGAAGTTCTTGCAGGATCGGACCCCAGTACGCGCGAAAATGTCACCGAACGCCTGCTGCCCGGCACCGATAGTGCAACCCGCGCCGCCTTGCTGGCCGAGGCAAGCGCCGTGATCGACGCACCCGAGCTTGCGCATCTGTTCGGCCCCGACACCCTGGCCGAGGTGCCGGTGACCGCGCAGATCGGCGCGCGCCGCGTGCACGGGGTGATCGACCGTCTGATCGTGACACCAACCACGGTTCTGGCAGTGGATTTCAAGACGAATGCGACGGTGCCCCCAACGCCCGAGGCCACACCCGAAGGACTGCTGCGACAGATGTTCGCCTATGCCCATGCGTTGAAACAAATCTTTCCTGACCACCAGATCGACACCGCGATCCTGTGGACGCGGACCGCCACATTCATGTCACTCCCTCAGGATATTGTGATGAGCGCCGGGAGCCGCACCCCACATCTTGACCTTCCGGATGGGCCTGCCTAGATTCCGGTGCCTGACGCCGCCAAAACCCCAAGCCTTACCCCTGTAGGAGAAACCCCATGGCCACCGTTGCCGTAACCGATGCAACCTTCGACGCCGAAGTCAAGAATTCCGATATCCCCGTCGTGGTGGATTTCTGGGCCGAATGGTGCGGCCCTTGCAAACAGATCGGCCCCGCCTTGGAAGAGCTTGCCGCCGAATACGAAGGCAAGATCAAGGTCGCCAAGGTTGACGTTGACAGCAATCCGAACGCTGCCGCCGCAATGGGCGTACGTGGCATTCCCGCGCTGTTCATCTTCAAGGACGGGCAGGTGGTGTCGAACCGCGCCGGCGCGGCGCCCAAGGCCGCTCTGCAAAGCTGGATCAACGAATCGATCTGATCGCTCGATCTGCGACATGATCCCAAAGGCGCCCCCGCGGGCGCCTTTTTCATTGGTGCGGTGGCCTTGTCTGCCCTGACTCAAGCCGCCATATAGGCGGCCAGCAACCCGGAGGACCCATGAGCAGCACCGACTTTCCCGGCTGGCACGGAACAACGATCATTGGCGTCAAGAAAGGCGGCGAAGTAGTGATCGCGGGCGATGGCCAGGTGTCTCTTGGCCAAACCGTGATCAAAGGCACCGCCCGGAAGGTGCGCCGCCTGTCGCCTGGCGGATACGATATTGTCGCTGGTTTTGCTGGATCGACTGCCGATGCCTTTGCGCTGCTGGAGAGGCTGGAGGCCAAGCTGGAATCTACCCCCGGACAGCTGGCCCGCGCCAGTGTGGAACTGGCCAAGGACTGGCGGACAGACAAGTACCTGCAAAAGCTGGAGGCGATGCTGATCGTGTCGGATGGTGCGGATATCTTCGTGATCACCGGCGCGGGCGACGTGTTGGAGCCCGAGCACGATGTGACGGCGATCGGATCGGGCGGAAATTATGCCTTGGCTGCCGCGCGCGGCATGATGGACAGCGACCGTTCCGCAGAACAGGTCGCCCGCGACGCGATGGCGATTGCCGCGGATATCTGTGTCTACACAAATGGAAACCTGACGGTGGAAACGATCCGCAAGTGAAAATTTCCTGGAAATTTTCGACAAGACTTTCAAAGAAAGTCTTGGGCCACGCCACCGGTACGAAAGACAGAACATGACCGATCTGACCCCCCGCGAAATCGTCAGCGAGTTGGACCGCTACATCATTGGCCAGAAGGATGCCAAACGCGCCGTCGCCGTGGCGCTGCGCAACCGTTGGCGGCGCAAGCAACTGTCCGACGATCTGCGCGACGAGGTGTACCCGAAGAACATTCTGATGATCGGGCCGACCGGCGTTGGCAAAACGGAAATCAGCCGTCGCTTGGCAAAGCTGGCGCGAGCGCCGTTTATCAAGGTCGAAGCGACGAAGTTCACCGAGGTTGGCTATGTTGGCCGCGACGTCGAACAGATCGTCCGCGATCTGGTCGACAGTGCCATTGCCCTGACGCGCGAGTACATGCGCGAGGATGTGAAGGCTCGCGCCCACAGTGCCGCCGAAGAACGCGTTATTTCCGCCATTGCGGGGGAAGACGCGCGCGAAGCCACGCGCGAGATGTTCCGCAGGAAGCTGAAGAATGGCGAGCTGGACGATACGGTGATCGAGCTGGATTTGGCCGACACCTCGAACCCGATGTCGATGTTCGACATTCCGGGCCAGCCCGGTGCCAATATGGGCATGATGAACCTTGGCGACCTGTTCGGAAAGGCCATGGGCGGGCGCACACAACGGCGCAAGCTGACGGTGGCTGACAGCTATGAGATCCTGATCGGGGAAGAGGCTGACAAGCTGCTGGACGACGAAACCGTCACCCGGACCGCGCTTGAAGCGGTGGAACAGAACGGCATCGTGTTCCTGGATGAAATCGACAAGGTTTGCGCCCGATCCGATGCGCGCGGCGGCGATGTCAGCCGCGAAGGCGTGCAGCGCGATCTCTTGCCGCTGATCGAGGGCACGACCGTGTCGACCAAGCATGGCCCGGTCAAGACGGACCACATTCTGTTCATCGCCTCGGGCGCGTTCCACATCGCCAAACCGTCGGACCTGCTGCCCGAACTTCAGGGTCGGCTGCCGATCCGGGTCGAGCTGCGCGCGCTGACCGAGGCGGATTTCGTCCGCATCCTGACCGAAACCGACAACGCATTGACGCGCCAGTATACCGCCTTGATGGGCACTGAGGATGTGACCGTCACCTTCACCGACGACGGCATCGCCGCGCTGGCCAAGATCGCGGCCGAGGTGAACCAGTCGGTCGAGAATATCGGAGCGCGGCGGCTTTATACGGTGATGGAGCGTGTGTTCGAAGAACTGTCCTTCACCGCGCCCGACAAAGGCGGCGAAGCAATCACTGTTGATGCTGATTTCGTGGAAACCAATGTCGGCGAGCTGGCCCGATCGACCGATGTCAGCCGCTATGTGCTGTAGACCCGTTTAACGAAGGCGCCTGAGGTAGACGTAAAAGGCGCCTTCGCCTCCGTGGCGGATATGCGCGGGCGTGTAATCCAGCACCGCCTGCGCAAGTGGTGGTGTGGCCAGCCAATGCGGCACCTGGCGCCGCAGAATGCCCCGAACACGGGGAATAGGGCCCGAATCCTCGCTCTGTTTGCCTTTGCCGGTGATCACAAGGACCAGTCGTTTGCCTCTGTCGTGCGACGACAGGATGAACCGTACCAAGGCCGGGTGGGCCTGATCCAGCGTCATGCCGTGGAGGTCGATCCGGGCCTCGGGCTTCATCTTGCCGCGCGTCATGCGGGCATGGGATTTTGCATCCATCACCGGGCCGCGCGGCGCGGGCATCGTGGTGCGCACGGGTGCGGGCGGGGCCACGCGCGGCCTCGCCTTACGCTCCGGCGTGGGGTTTGCGGGCGGCTTTGGTGGCGTGGGAACAGGCCCGGGGTGCATCCGCTGGGCGCTGGCCGCAACACGGTTCCACAGGTCCAGCTCGTCCGGGGTAGGGCGGCGGCGTTTCATCAGAGTCCGTCCGGCACCATCGCATAGGCGCGCTGAATCGGCATCAGCATCACCATGCGCCCGGGATCGCGCAGCTTGCCCGCGGCCTGACCGGCTGCATCACCCGTGCCAAAGAAGATATCAGCCCGCTGCGCGCCCTTGATCGCCGACCCCGTATCCTGTGCCACCATCAAGCGGCGCAGCGGATCGGCACCGTCTTTTTCCACCCAGACCGGCACGCCCAGCGGGGTGAAGTCAGGGTCCACCGCGACCGAGCGCATCGCCGTGACCGACCGGTTCATCGCGCCAAGCGGGCCATCCTGCGCCGGGATGCTGCGGATTCGGCGGAAAAACACATAAGACGGGTTGTGATACAGCAAAGCTTCGCCAGCCTCGGGATTGCGGCGCACCCAGTTCTTGATCACCTGCGCGCTGACCTGATGCGCGCCATAAATCCCTCGCCGCACCAGTTCAACGCCAATCGAGCGGTAGGGATGTCCGTTGGCCCCGCCGTACCCAACGCGCAGCATTTTGCCATTGGTCAGGCGGATCCGGCCAGAGCCTTGGATTTGCAGGAAAAACAGCTCGACCGGGTCATCAACCCAAGCAATTTCCAGACCGCGCCCTTGCATCACCTCGCTGGTCAGAATCTCTTCGCGGGTCAACCAGGGGTTATTATCGCGCGCCTCGGGCGGCATTTTGTACAGCGGATATCTGAAGCGGTCGGTGCGGGACAGCGATCCATCCAGCTCGGGCTCGAAATATCCGGTGAACAGCGCCGGTTCGCCATTTCCCACCAGCACAGGGCGGAAGAACAGCTCGAAAAAGCCACGTGCCTTGCCCGGTGCGATGGTATCCGCGACGGCGCAAAGTGACAGCCAGTCAGGATCGTTGAAATCCGCGCAGGTGTTGCGAAACGCGGCCAGGGCCGCGTCATGATCGTCATCCGCCCAGCCGTCGAGATCGGAAAACTCAAGAATGTCGTGCGTGACCTCGGCCCGCCCGTCGCCGGCCATCAGGACCGAACCGGCCAGCGCAAGGGCACGCAGCGCGCCAATCATGCGTCCGTGGCGACAAGGATCCAGTTGGGATCGTCGGACCCCATGGTCCGCGCGAAGGTCCAGCTGTCTTTCTGGCGCTTGGCGGTGGTGGCGCTGCCTTCGATGATGTCGCCGCCACGGTCCCGCACAACCGAGGTCAGTTCGCCTACGAAGCGCATCGTGATTTCCGCGCGGTTCGTATCTTTGTCGAACCGAACGTCCTGAACGCGGGTTTCGCGCACACCGATGAATTCCGCCTCGATCTTCAGGCCCTGTTCTTCGCGATGGGCAACCACGTCGGAAAACGCATCGTATACGTCATCGGCCAGGAACGGGCGGATGTCGACGATATCCCCGCGCTCAAAGCTCATCACAATCATTTCATAGGCACCGCGCGCGCCCTGAATGAATTCCGTCACGGAAAAGGCAGGTTCGATCCGCTTCATCGCGGCCAGTTCGCGCGCATCGTCGCTATCGGGCTCGACATTGTCGTCGATGTCCAGGTCGGGACCGCCTTCGATCACTTCGAAATCGCGGCGTCCGGATTTCGACTGCGGCGTCGGCAGGGGTGGTTTTTCGAAACCTTCCCGAGTTCCAAGCACGCTTTTCAGCCGCAGGATCAGGAAAATGGCGATTCCAGCCAGAACAATAAGCTGAATCAGGGGTGAATTCATTGGGGTCGTAACCTCGTTTTCTGGCATCGGCTTTGTAAGCGCGGCGTCGAAGACTTATGTAGGTGACCGATGGGACCGAGTCCACCACTGCACACCGAACAAGAGGTTTTGCCGCATGTATCTGTTTCTGGCCTTTCTGATGGTTCCGATCGTCGAAATCGCGCTGTTCATTCAGGTTGGCGGCGCCATCGGGCTGGTTCCCACCTTGGCCATCGTGATCCTGACGGCAATTGCGGGCACATGGCTGGTGAAAACCCAGGGCCGCATGGCGATTGCGCAACTGGGGCAAAGTTTCAACGAGTTGCGCGACCCGACCGAGCCGTTGGCTCATGGGGCGATGATTTTGGTCGCTGGTGTTCTGTTGCTGACGCCGGGGTTTTTCACCGACGCTGTCGGCTTTGCGCTGTTGATCCCAACGGTGCGCCACGCTGCGTTCCGGTTCCTTGCAAAACGGGTCAAGGTACAGCGGTTCAGCATGGGCCCGGGTCCGCAACCGGGGCCGCAGCACCGGCGCGGGCCGCAGGGCGGTCAAGTGATTGATGGCGAATACGAGGACGTCAGCCCCGAGCCGCGCGTGAACCGCGGGCCTTCGGGGTGGACATCGGACCCGGACCAGCCGTCAAACCGCCATTGAGAAGCGCGGGACAAGCTGGTAATCAGCCGCCCAACAGGTTTGCTTGAGGAGCTTTTACATGTCGGAAAACGGCGCAACACCCGCAGAGGGCCAACAACAGCCACAGGTTCAGATGAACATTCTGGGCCAATTCGTTCGCGATCTTTCATTCGAAAACGTGATGGCGCAGCGCGGCGGCACCGGAGAGGTGAACCCAGACATTTCGGTTCAGGTGAACCTTGACGCGAAAAAGCGCGAAGCCGACCACCAGTTCGAAGTGATGATCAAGCTGAACATCGAATCCAAGGCCAAGGAAAGTGGCGACAAGCTGTTTCTGATGGAAATCGAATATGTCGGCGTGTTCCGCATTCAGGGCGTGCCCGAAGAACAGATGCACCCCTTCCTGCTGATCGAATGCCCGCGGATGCTGTTCCCGTTCCTGCGCCGGATCGTCAGCGACGTGACCCGCGACGGTGGTTATCCGCCGCTGAACCTGGAAAACATTGATTTCGTGCAAATTTATCGCGCCGAAATCGCGCGCCGTCAGGCAGCCCAGACCGGCGCGACCGGCACGGCCTAAGCCACGCAGGCGCGCCCGGTCATCCGGTCAGGCGCGCCGCCACAGGGCTTCGGCCCCCAGTTTCTCCACGAAAGCGTCATGCGCGGCCTTCTCAGCCTGTGAAATCCGCGACGGCAGCGGGGCAGGGCGTGGTTGCGGGCGCCATGTCTCTGTCGCAGCGCTTTGCGTGTCCGTGGTGTCCTGCGACAGCGCAAAATCGGGCTGCCGCCCACCAATCAGCTCCAGATACACATCGGCGAGAATTTCCGAGTCGAGCAACGCGCCGTGCAACGTGCGCGACGAATTGTCGATTCCGAACCGGCGGCACAGCGCATCCAGCGAGGCGGGCGACCCCGGGAAGCGTTTGCGCGCAATCGCCAGCGTGTCCAACGCCTGTTCCCACGGCAGTTGCGGTAGGCCCATCCACTTCAGCTCGGCGTTCAGGAATTTCATGTCAAACGCGGCATTGTGGATCACCAGCTTGGCGTCGCCCACGAAATCAAGGAATTCCTGCCCGATCTTCGCGAACACCGGCTTGTCCTTCAGAAAGTCGATGGACAGCCCGTGCACCTCGAACGCCTCTTGCGGCATGTCGCGTTCGGGGTTGATGTACTGATGATAGGTGCGCCCCGTGGCGACGTGGTTCAGCAGCTCGACTCCGCCGATTTCCACGATCCGATCGCCTTGTTCAGGGTCGAATCCCGTCGTTTCCGTATCAAGTACGATTTCACGCATTGCGCAGCCCCGCCCGGATGGTTGAGACGATGTTTTGCACCTGCGCGCGCGCATGTTCAAGCGTATCGGTCACGATGACATAGTCCGCGCGGGCGCGTTTTTCGGCATCGGGCATCTGTTTTTCACGGATCATCTGAAATTGCTCGGCCGTCATGGTGCCCCGCGCCAGAACGCGGGCTTCCTGCGTCTGTGCATCGACGGAAACGCAGGCCACGGCGTCCATCCCCGCATTTCCGCCGGTCTCGAACAACAGCGGAATATCGTAGACCAATATGTCCGCCGTCGCATTGGCAAGAAAATCCGCGCGGTCCTGTTTCAGCAGTGGGTGCACAATGGTTTCGATGGTTTTCAGCGCGGTCGGGTCGGCGGCGATGATCGTTTTCAAAGCGCCGCGATCGACTGCGCCATCGACAATCGCCTGCGGAAAGGCCGCGCGCATGGGGCCCACCGCGCTGCCGCCGGCGGCATAAACGCGATGCACGGCGGCATCGGCATCCCACACCTCGCACCCTTCGTCCCGGAACATCTGCGCGGTGGTGCTTTTGCCCATGCCGATGGATCCGGTCAGGCCCAGTTTGAACGTCATCCCAGGATCGCCTTGCGCGTGCTGTCGTCAACCTCGGGGCGGTGGCCGAACCAGCGTTCGAAGGCCGGAACCGCCTGATGAATCAGCATTCCCAACCCGTCAACCACGGTGCAGCCTGCAGCCTCTGCCGTTTGCAGAAGCGGGGTTTTCAAAGGCGTATAGACCAGGTCGGTCACCACCTTGTCGGGAGTCAGCCCATCCAGCGGTACGCGCAACTCGGGTTTGCCAACCATGCCAAGCGAGGTGGTGTTCACGATCAACGCGGCCTCGTCGATCACATTGCCGGCCTGCACCCAATCGACAACACGCACCCGCTGGCCAAAATCCTGTTTCAGCTTTTCCGCGCGGACCCGCGTGCGGTTCGACAGGATAATATCCGGCACACCCGCATCCGACAGCGACGCGACAACCGCCCGCGCGGCCCCACCGGCGCCCAGCACCACGGCGGGCCCGGATTTTGCCGTCCAGTTCGGGGCACCGCTGCGCAGATTCTCGATAAACCCGTACCCGTCGGTATTATCCGCGTGAATCTTGCCATCCTTGCGGAAGATCAGCGTATTCGCCGCGCCAATCAACGTGGCCCGGTCGGTGATCAGATCGGCAATCGCCATTACCGCCTCTTTATGCGGGATCGTGACGTTGACGCCGACGAACCCCATGCGGGGAAGGGTGCGAATGACCTGCTCCAGGTCGCCGTGAGCCACATCCATCGGCACGTAAAAGCCCTTGATACCGAAATTGCGCAGCCAATGCTGATGCAACTGCGGCGAACGGGAATGGGCAACCGGCGACCCGATCAAGCCGGCCAGGGGTATCCGTTTTTCCGTCATGTCTCGATATCCCCCCGCAACGCCAGAAAATTCAGTACCTGCAACAGGGGCATACCCAAAACTGTAAAGTAATCGCCGTCAATGGCCGTAAACAGGCGGATCCCTTCGCGTTCCAGTTGATAGGCCCCGACGCTGTGGCGAATATCCTCCCAGTTGCGCGCGACATAGGCCGACAGATAGGCGTCACTGACATCCCGCATCTGCAGCCGGACCTGCCCGACATGACGCCAGATCGGCGCGCCGTCCTGCACGATCACTGCGGCAGAATAGAGGCTGTGGCGTTGGCCCCGCAGTGCGGACAGCTGCTCGATCGCGTGATCCGGGCCGTCTGGTTTCGATAAAAGCTGCCCCTGAAAATCCAGCACCTGATCGGATCCGATTACCATTGCGCCGGGGTGGCGGGCCGAAACCTTACGTGCCTTCATTTCGGCCAGGGCATCGGCAATGTCCCGCGGGCGCGCCTGTTCGGCCAAAAGCCCGGCCTTGGCGGCCTCTTCATCCACGCGCGGACGTTCTATATCAAAGACGAGCCCCGCGTTACGCAGCATTGAGGCGCGCGTTTCGGAACCTGAGGCAAGGACGATGTGGGCAGCCATGTGGATGAACCTCGGGATTTGTCGTTAAGACTTGGGTAAGTTTTTCGGAGAATTTGGCTTTCTGTGCAACCAATCCCGGGGTTCGTGCGTTCACCCACTCGCCCTCCCGGTTTTTACTTCGGTGGATTGGGAAAACCTGAGGCATGTGGATAGGGGATTGGCGATAGGTTTTTCCCGATTTATCCACAAGATGCTACCCTTTATCAAACCCACAACCTTTTGTTATTTAAAAGAAAAGTGTAAATACTTGTGCTGACAACACGTTTTTGTTCACGTCAGCAAATCATGTATAAATCGCGGGACAACCCAGTTATCCACCGGATCCGGGGATCTCTACAAAACCATAATCCTTCTTTCTTTCTTTATATATTATTTGATACGCCGGGCTGAACCACGAGGCCCGACATGACCGATTTCCTCATCTCGCTCTATCCCTGGACGAAGGCACTTCACATCATCTCGGTCATCGCCTGGATGGCAGGGCTGTTCTATTTGCCACGGCTGTTCGTCTATCACGTTGAACAGGCCGACAAGGATCAGTTGCCTTCGATCTTCGAGGTGATGGAACGTCGCCTGCTGAGGGCGATCATGAATCCTGCGATGATTGCAACCTGGGTGTTCGGCCTCTTTCTCGTGTTCACGCCCGGGCTGGTGAATTGGAGCAGCATCTGGCCCTGGACCAAAGCCGCCGGCGTTCTTGGCATGACATGGTTTCATCACTGGCTTGGCCGGCGTCGCAAAGACCTGATGAATGGAACCAACACGGTTTCTGCTCGTCGCTACCGCATGATGAACGAGCTGCCGACGCTTCTGATGGTCGTGATCGTGTTTTCGGTGGTCATACGGTTCTAGGTGTTGTCGGCAGGGGTTTGACTTGGACCCGGCAAATCACTACATAGCGATTTCAGCGTGCCCGTCCGGGTGGCGTTTCTTCCGCAGACCATATTGCCAGCGCCGCATGGCCCGTTACGTGGGTGTTTCCCTATGACCATCGAAAAACTGAACTTGTCCGATCTGAAGGCACAAAGCCCGAAAGACCTTTTGGCAATGGCCGAAGAGCTTGAGATCGAGAACGCCTCGACGATGCGCAAGGGTGAGATGATGTTCCAGATTCTGCGGGAGCGCGCAGACGAGGGCTGGGAAGTTTCGGGCGATGGTGTGCTTGAAGTGCTGCAGGACGGTTTTGGTTTTCTGCGCTCGCCCGAGGCGAACTATCTGCCGGGCCCGGACGATATTTACGTCAGCCCCGACATGATCCGCCAATATTCGCTGCGCACCGGCGATTCGATTGACGGGGTCATCAAGGCGCCTGACGACAACGAACGTTATTTCGCGCTGACCAACGTCACGCAGATCAACTTTGAAGACCCCGAGCGCGCCAAGCACAAGATTGCCTTTGATAACCTGACGCCGCTGTATCCCGACGAGCGCCTGAAGATGGAGATCGAGGATCCCACGATCAAGGACCGTACCGCACGTATCATCGACCTGGTTGCGCCGATCGGGAAGGGCCAGCGGTCGCTGATCGTGGCGCCGCCGCGGACGGGTAAAACCGTGATCCTGCAAAACATCGCCGCCTCGATCGAAAAGAACCACCCCGAGTGCTATCTGATCGTTTTGTTGATCGACGAGCGCCCCGAGGAAGTTACCGACATGCAGCGCAGCGTTAAGGGTGAGGTGGTGTCGTCAACGTTTGATGAACCTGCCACGCGTCACGTTGCCGTCAGCGAAATGGTGATTGAAAAGGCCAAGCGATTGGTCGAGCATAAGCGAGATGTTGTGATTCTCCTCGACTCGATCACAAGACTTGGTAGAGCATTTAACACGGTCGTCCCGTCTTCGGGCAAGGTTCTGACCGGCGGTGTGGATGCGAACGCCCTTCAACGGCCGAAGCGGTTCTTTGGTGCGGCGCGGAACATCGAGGAAGGCGGAAGCCTGACCATCATCGCGACCGCACTGATCGACACTGGCAGTCGGATGGACGAGGTGATCTTTGAAGAGTTCAAAGGCACCGGTAACTCGGAACTGGTTCTGGATCGCAAGATCGCCGACAAACGCGTGTTCCCGGCCATCGACATTCTCAAATCCGGCACCCGGAAAGAGGACCTGCTGGTCGACAAGGTCGATCTTCAGAAAACCTTTGTCTTGCGGCGAATCCTGAACCCAATGGGGACGACAGATGGCATCGAGTTCCTGCTGTCCAAGCTGAAACAAACCAAGTCGAACGCCGAATTCTTCGATTCAATGAACACCTGACCCACCCGGAACAGCGAGGCCGGTGATGAACACGATTTTCGCCCTGGCCAGCGCACCGGGTAAGGCGGGCGTTTCCGTGATCCGGCTGTCGGGTCCCGAGGCCTTTGCCGTAGCAGAGCATTTGTCGGGTTCTGGTTTGCCTTCGGCGGGCCGGTCGCTTCGTGTGTTGCGTGACGCAGAGGGAACAAGACTGGATCAGGTGCTGGTCCTTACGTTTTCTGGTCCTGCAAGTTTCACGGGCGAAGATGTTGTGGAATTCCATGCGCACGGAAGCCCGGCGGGCACGGAAGCAATTTTGCGGTCCATCGGCGAAAGCGGCTTGGCGCGTATCGCAGAGCCGGGTGAATTCACAAGGCGGGCCTTGGAGAACGGCAAACTGGATCTTGCGCAGGTCGAAGGCCTCGCCGATCTGATTGACGCCGAGACCGAAGCGCAAAGGCGTCAGGCTATGCGAGTTTTCTCTGGCGATCTGGGAAAACTGGCCGAGACGTGGCGGGTCAAGCTGATCCGCGCAGCAGCATTGATCGAGGCGACGATCGATTTTGCAGACGAAGACGTGCCCGAGGATGTGACTCCTGAAGTTCTTCAGCTGTTGCACGAGGTGTCGACTGGCCTTTCCCGGCATGGGGACGGGGCAGTGATCGCAGAGCGGATTCGATCCGGGTTCGAAGTGGCGATTATCGGCGCGCCGAACGTGGGAAAATCCACGTTGCTGAATGCACTTGCTGGTCGGCAGGCGGCGATCACCTCGGACGTGGCGGGAACAACGCGCGACGTGATCGAAGTTCGGATGGACCTCGGTGGTATACCCGTAACGCTTTTGGATACGGCCGGCATACGGGAAACAGCGGATTCAGTTGAGCAGATCGGTGTTCATCTTGCCCGGCAGCGTGCAGAAGCTGCGGACTTGAGGGTATTTCTTACCTTGGATGATGTGAGTTTCGACGTCGAGGTGAGGCCCGATGATATTGTCCTCTTGGCGAAGGCGGATGGTGCGGATTGGTCTTTGGGGCACAAGGGCATATCGGGTTTGACCGGCGCCGGCGTGGATTCGCTTGTTTCCTATATTTCCAATGTCTTGTCATCGCGGTCTGCGTCTGCCGGCCTAGCCATTCGTCAACGGCATCGTGATGCAATCAGACAGGCTAGCGCGTCGTTAGAAAAGGCGTCAGCCCTGCTTTTGCTGGGCGCCGGTTCGTATGATATAGCGGCTTACGAGTTGCGGCACGCCGTGCTTGCCCTCGAATCGCTTGTTGGGCGCATTGATGTTGAATCGCTGCTGGACGAAATCTTTGCCAGCTTTTGTCTTGGTAAGTAGGAGTGTTTCACGTGAAACATATGTCCTTTGATGTTGTGGTGATTGGCGGCGGCCACGCCGGGACCGAAGCCGCAAGCGCTGCCGCGCGAGCGGGGAGCAGCACGGCTTTGGTTACGTTGAAACAGGACGGGATTGGTGTAATGTCCTGCAACCCGGCTATCGGCGGCTTGGGTAAAGGTCATTTGGTACGTGAGATCGACGCAATGGATGGCGTCATGGGCCGTGTCGCTGACCGGGCCGGTATTCAGTTCCGACTTTTGAACCGTCGCAAGGGGCCCGCTGTGCAAGGTCCGCGGGCCCAGGCAGACAGAACGATCTATCGCGAAGCTATGCTGCACGAGATGCTCTCTCAAGAAAATCTCGAGATCATCGAGGGCGAAGCTGTTGATTTCATAATGAACGGTGCCAATGTCGCTGGCGTTGAATTGGCGGATGGTAGGCAGCTGGCAGCCAAGGCGGTCGTGTTGACCACCGGCACATTCCTCAGGGGTGTCATTCACATTGGCGATGTGTCTCGTCCGGGTGGGCGAATGGGCGATAAGCCGTCTGTTCGGCTGGCGGAAAGATTGGATTCTTTTGCGCTGCCGCTGGGACGATTGAAAACAGGTACTCCGCCCCGATTGGATGGGCGAAGCATTGATTGGTCTCGACTGGAGATGCAGCCAGGCGATGATGAACCCACGCTGTTTTCCTTCATGTCCAAAGCGCCGAGCGCGCGGCAGGTATCGTGTGGGATCACCCATACCAATGAAGCAACGCACGACATCATAAGGAAAAATCTTGATCGATCAGCTATGTACGGCGGGCACATCAGCGGAGTAGGGCCCCGCTATTGTCCATCCATCGAAGATAAGATCGTTCGGTTTGCGGATAAGTCGTCCCATCAGGTTTTTCTTGAGCCCGAAGGGATGGACGACCACACAATCTATCCAAATGGTATTTCTACGTCATTACCTGAAGACGTTCAGTTGTCTTACGTGCGGTCGATCGCTGGCTTGGAAGCCGTGGAAATTCTTCAGCCGGGATATGCCATCGAATACGATTACGTGGACCCGCGGGCTCTTACACCGACGCTTCAGGTCAAGTCGGCTCTTGGGTTGTATCTTGCGGGGCAGATCAACGGAACGACGGGTTATGAAGAGGCTGCAGCTCAGGGTTTGGTGGCTGGGTTGAATGCGGCACTGGCCGCGCAGGGGCGCGCACCCGTTCAGTTTGGTCGAGCTTCCAGCTACATCGGCGTTATGATCGACGATCTTGTGACTCGGGGTGTTAGCGAACCCTACCGGATGTTCACATCTCGTGCTGAATTCCGGTTGTCTTTGCGGGCGGATAACGCGGATCAAAGGCTGACGCCGTTGGCTTTGGAGCTTGGGATCGTTTCGGAAATCCGTCGCGAAAGTTTCGAGGGAAAGGCTGACAAGATACGGCGCGCGAAATCTGTGATGGAAGCGAAAGAATTTACGCCGAAAGAAATTTCAGCAACAGGGATCCGTATCAATCAGGATGGAACACGCCGGAATGGTATGGCCTTGCTTGCTTTTCCGGATGTTACCTTTGAAGATGTTGCGGTTCTACTGCCTGAGTTGTCACAAGTTGATCCGGAAATTCGCGCGCAAGTTGGCCGCGATGCGATGTACGCTCACTACATCAAGCGGCAGGAACGTGACATTTCGCTGATGAAGCGCGATGAAGCGCAGGAAATTCCCAGTGATTTTGACTACTCTGTTCTGCAAGGCCTATCGAATGAACTGCGGACGAAACTTTCATCTGCCAAGCCGTCGAATATTGCCCAGGCTGGGAAGATTGATGGTATGACTCCGTCGGCGCTGGCTTTGATTTTGTTCCACTTGCGGCGTGGGGCTGATCGTCGTGAAGCGTGAAGGGATTGAGGTTGGACGTCTTGTTGTTTCACGTGAAACATTCGATCGTCTGAAAACCTTTGAATCTTCGATCGTCAAATGGAATCCGAAGATCAATCTGGTATCGAAATCCAGCCTTGCCGATGTCTGGACGCGACACATCGTGGATTCTGTTCAGGTTTGGGATGCGGCACGCGTCGGCACAAATTGGTTTGACCTTGGTAGCGGTGGAGGTTTCCCGGGGCTTGTCATCGCTGCGCTTATGGCAGAGCACTCACCCGGCGGAAAAGTAACGTTGGTGGAAAGCGACAAGCGAAAATCTGCATTCCTTCGTTCGGCGGCCCGAGAGATGTCATTAGACGTTACTGTAATCTCGGAACGCATTGAAAGTATACCGCCAGCGCAAGCAGATGTGCTTTCAGCGCGGGCTTTGGCGGACCTGTCGAAACTGCTCGCGTTTGTAGAACTTCACTTGGCCCCAAGTGGTGTGGCGGTTTTTCCCAAGGGCGAATCCTGGAAAAATGAGGTGGATAGAGCGCGTCAAGAATGGCGTTTCGACCTTGAATCCAGTACAAGCTGGACTGAACCGCGTGCGGCGGTTTTGCGCATTACAGGAGTATCGCGTGTCTGATCCCTCTCGCCCTGACGGACCAAAAATCATTGCAGTCGCAAACCAGAAGGGCGGGGTGGGTAAAACCACGACCGCCATCAATCTTGCCGCCGCGTTGGTCGAAAACGGATTGAAAGTGCTGGTTGTCGATCTTGACCCACAGGGCAACGCATCGACGGGATTCGGGATTGAACGCGAGGATCGCGACTACACGACTTACGATCTGCTGCTTGATGATGCGCCTTTGAACGAAGTGATTCATCCAACCACGATTTCCGGGCTTGGAATTGTCCCGGCGACTGTCGATCTGAGTTCCGCGGACATTGAGCTGATTTCCAATGAAAAACGGAGTTTCCTGCTTCATGACGCTTTGCGGCAGGTCGCGATGGACAGTTATGGATGGGATTTCATTCTGATCGATTGCCCACCATCACTCAACATATTGACGGTCAATGCAATGGTCGCGGCACATTCTGTGCTCGTACCTTTGCAAAGTGAATTCTTTGCGTTGGAAGGGCTATCGCAACTGATGCTGACCCTGCGCGAAGTGCGACAGTCGGCGAACCCAGAGCTTCGGATCGAAGGGATTGTGCTGACGATGTACGACCAGCGCAATAACCTGTCCCAGCAGGTAGAGCAGGACGCGCGCGATAATTTGGGTGACCTGGTGTTTGACACCGTGATTCCCCGAAATGTTCGCATCAGCGAGGCGCCATCCTTTGCAATGCCGGTGCTGGCCTACGATCCCCGGTCAAAAGGGGCCGAGGCCTATCGCGCATTGGCGCAGGAACTTGTGATGAAAAACAATCGGGTTGCAGCCTGAGGCAGAGGGAGAGCAGAACATGGACAAGAAGCAGAAACCGCGCGGTTTGGGGCGTGGGCTTTCGGCGCTGATGGCAGATGTGGGGCCAACTGTTTCGACCGCTCCGGGAGGCCCAAGCCCAGCACCGGCGCGACCGGACATGACCGTTCCAATCGAACAGATCATTGCAAACCCGGATCAGCCGCGCCGTCGGTTCAGCCAAGATGCGTTGGACGATCTGAGTAACTCGATCCGCGAAAAGGGAATCATCCAGCCGCTGATCGTGCGGCGGTTGGACAGTGGTCAGTATGAAATCGTGGCCGGGGAACGGCGCTGGCGTGCGGCGCAGCAAGCACAGTTGCATGATATTCCCGTTCTGGTCCGCGACTTCGACGATACCGAGGTTCTGGAAGTCGCGATTATTGAAAACATCCAGCGGGCCGATCTGAACGCGGTGGAAGAGGCGGCAGGCTATCGGCAGCTGATGGACCGTTTCGGTCACACGCAGGAAAAGATGGCCGAGGCGCTTGGCAAAAGCCGCAGCCATATTGCGAACCTGCTTCGTTTGCTTGCTCTGCCGGAAGAGGTGCAAGACATGCTGCGTGAAGGTACGATCAGCGCTGGCCATGCGCGTGCCTTGATTACCGCAGAAAATCCGGTGGAGCTGGCGCGGATCGTGGTTCGCGACGGGCTTTCGGTACGGGCCACAGAGGCGCTGGTCAAGAAATCCCAGCAGCCCGAGGACGGGCCAAAACCCGCGAAGGTACGCAAATCGGCCGAGAAAGATGCGGATACGCGCGCGCTGGAAGGGGATCTGGGCGCGAATATCGGGATGAAGGTGTCGATCAACCACGAACCCGGCTCTGAGCGGGGGACGATGGTTCTGCAGTATGAATCGCTGGATCAGCTTGACCAGCTTTGTAACCTGCTGAGCGGAAACTGAGCGAACCTAGTCCAGTAGTTTTGCGATGACTTGATTCAATAACGGAAAGCCCTGGTCCGTGACCCTGATCCGGCGGTCAGACTGCCGGATCAGGCCAAGGTCTTCCAGCTGCGCAAGGCCCGAAGCGCTTAGTGGTTTTCCGCAGATTTGGATAAACCGATCGGCAGGAATACCCTCGGCAATCCGCAAACCCATCAGAAGCATTTCCTCGGCCTGTTCTTCCACAGTCAGCTGCGACAACGTTTCCCGCGTATCTGGTTCCTTCAACCACATGTTGGGGTTACTTACGGATTCTGTCGCATATCTTTGGCCGTTTAGCGTCAGGCGCCCGTGGGCACCGGGCCCGACACCGGCGTAATCGCCATAGCGCCAGTAAATCAGATTGTGCCGCGACTCCGATCCGGGGCGGGCGTGGTTTGACACCTCGTAACGCGGCATCCCGGCGGCTTCGCAAATCTCTTGCGTAAGGTCATACATATCGGCCGAGGTATCCTCGGTCGGCAGATCGCGCAGTTTGCCGGCACGGTACCTGTCACCGAATGCGGTGCCGTCTTCGATTGTCAGTTGATACAGTGAGAGATGGTCTATCGACATCGAGAGCGCCTCGGTCAGCTCGGCCTTCCAGTCAGCCAATGTTTGACCTTGACGGGCATAGATTAAATCAAAGCTGACCCGATCAAAACAGTGTCGGGCGATGTCAAACGCGGCGCGGGCCTCGTCAACGGAATGGATCCGGCCCAAGGCACGCAGATCGCGATCATTCAGAGCCTGAATGCCCATGGAGACCCTGTTTACACCCGCATCACGGTAGGCCGCGAACCGGCCTGCTTCGACGGATCCAGGGTTCGCTTCTAGCGTAATTTCGATGTCATTGGCAAAATGCCAGCCGTCGCGGGCGGCGTCGATCACTGCAGCGACGGTTTCGGGTTGCATAAGGCTGGGTGTACCGCCGCCGAAAAAGATTGAATTCAGGACGCGGGGACCGGTGAGCGCGGAGACCCGATTGATCTCATCCCGATAGGAATTCAACCATTGGTTGTGGTCAATTGTTCGCGCGACATGACTGTTGAAATCGCAATAGGGGCATTTCGCGGCACAGAACGGCCAGTGGACATACAGGCCAAAACCGTTCTGGCGCCAATCATCATGCAAGGCAGGCGTCAACCAGCTTGCGCAGGGCATTCGCGCGGTGGCTCATCCCGTTCTTGGTGTCAGCGTCCATCTCGCCAAAGGTGATGTCGTGCCCATCGGGCATGAAGATCGGATCGTACCCGTGGCCCAATTCACCCCGCATCGGCCAGACGACCTGGCCGTTCACCACACCTTCGAACACTTCGTCGTGCCCGTCGGGCCAGGCCAGAACCAGGGTGCAGCAGAACCGTGCCGTCCGCGGATGCGCGGCGTTCTTGGCCTCAAGCTCGGCGTGGGTGCGTTCCATCGCCATCACGAAATCGCGCCCGTTCGGGGTTTCGGCCCAATCGGCGGTATAAACGCCGGGTGCCCCGCCAAGCGCATCAACCTCGATCCCGGAATCGTCCGACAGTGCGGGCAGACCAGTTGCCTGGCTGGCGGCGTGAGCCTTGATCCGGGCGTTTCCGACGAAGTTATCCTCAGTCTCGATCGGTTCGGGCAGGTTTTTCTCGGCGGCGCCGACGACAGTGACGCCAAGCGGCGCAAACAGCGCGCGCATTTCTTCCAGTTTTCCCGCGTTATGCGTGGCAATCAGGATTGTCTTGCCGTCGAACTTGCGGGTCATGCGCAGGCAGCCTGTTGCGCGGCGACCAACTCGCCCGTGCCTTTCACAGCCAGATCGAGCAGGGTGTTCATCTGATCGCGGGTGAAAACAGAGCCTTCGGCGCTCATCTGCACTTCGATCAACTTGCCGGATCCGGTCATGATGAAATTGCCGTCAACGCCGGCTTCGCTGTCTTCGGGATAGTCCAGATCCAGCACGGGCTGGCCAGCGTAGATGCCACAGCTGACAGCGGCGACCGGATCGACCAGCGGATCCGAGGTGATATCGCCCGCTTTCAAAAGCTTGTTCACGGCAAGACGCAGGGCGACCCAGCCGCCTGTGATCGAGGCGCAGCGAGTGCCGCCATCGGCCTGCAACACATCGCAGTCCACGGTGATCTGGCGTTCGCCAAGCGCGACGCGATCCACACCCGCACGAAGGGCGCGACCGATCAGGCGCTGGATTTCAACGGTCCGGCCGCCTTGCTTGCCCGAGGCCGCCTCGCGGCGCATCCGGGTGTTGGTGGCGCGGGGCAACATGCCGTATTCGGCGGTGACCCACCCCAACCCGGTGCCCTTGATGAACGGCGGCACGCGATCTTCGATGGTGGCGGTGCACAGTACATGCGTGTCGCCCGCCTTGATCAGGCACGACCCTTCCGCATGGCGGGTAAACCCGGTTTCGATCGTGATCGGGCGCATCTGGTCAAGCTGTCGTCCTGAGGGTCGCATGGGGCATCCTTTTCTGGCTGACATGGGGATAACGTTGCCATGACCGGGGATGCAAGCCCGATTGACCTTGGCTGCGCAAGTGCCTTTATTACGATGGGCCAGAGGATGATGATGAACGACGCGACCCGACTGCTGAACGAGATGAACGACCGCTCGCGCGAGGTGTTTCGCCGGGTAGTGGAATCCTATCTTGCGACCGGTGACCCAGTGGGCAGCCGAACCTTGACGCGCAGCCTGAACGAAAAGGTCAGCGCGGCCACCATTCGCAACGTGATGCAGGACCTTGAATACCTCGGCCTGCTCGACAGCCCACATGTCAGCGCCGGACGGATTCCGACGCAGATGGGGCTGCGGATGTTCGTTGACGGGCTGCTGGAAGTCGGCGATCTGGACGAAGCGGATCGGTTACAGATCGACTCTAGCCTGACCAACAATTCGGCAAGCGGTGTGGAAAGCGCGCTGGATCGGGTTGGGGCGGTGCTGTCGGGGGTAACACAAGGGGCCTCGCTTGTGCTGACACCCAAGCACGAGGCCGCGATCCGCCATATCGAGTTTGTGTCTTTGAACCAGACAAAATCGCTGGTGGTGTTGGTGTTCGCCGATGGCCATGTTGAAAACCGCCTGTTTACGCCACCGCCCGGGCAAACGCCCAGTTCGATGCGCGAGGCGGCGAATTTTCTGAACGCGCTGATTGACGGGCGTACCCTAAGCGATGTCCGTGACCTGATGAAAACCGAGATCGCGCGCCGCAAGCAAGAGATCGACAGCCTGGCGCAAGCGATGGTCGACAGCGGGTTGGCCGCGTGGGAAAGCGGCGCGGAAGATGGCGAAACGGCCCGGCTGATCGTCCGAGGCCGGGCGAATCTGCTCAGCGGCGGCGACCCCGAAGTCGAACTGGAGCGGATTCGTACGCTGTTCAATGATCTGGAGCGCAAGCGCGATATTGCCGAGTTCCTGCAATTGGCCGAAGACGGCGACGGTGTGCGTATTTTTATTGGCTCCGAGAACAAACTTTTCTCACTTTCGGGTTCCTCTCTGGTTGTCTCTCCTTATATGAACGCAGACCGAAAGATCATTGGCGCGGTGGGCGTGATTGGCCCGACCCGTCTGAATTACGGCCGTATCGTTCCCATCGTGGATTATACGGCCCAGGTGCTGGGCCGACTGGTGTCGGACCGGAGTTAGAGGTGAAGGATGGCAGAGCCAAAGAACAACGATTTCCTTGACGATCTGGCGAACGCCGAGGCCGAGGAATACGCCGACGAGATGAGCGAGATCAGCGGCACCGACGCCGAGCTGGACGCGCTGCGCGCCGAGCGGGACGAGCTGAAAGACCGCTTCATGCGCGCCTTGGCCGACGCCGAGAACGCACGCAAACGGTCTGACAAGGACCGTCGCGAAGCCGAGAACTATGGCGGGTCAAAACTGGCTCGCGACATGCTGCCTGTGTTCGACAACATGAAGCGCGCGGTCGAGTCGGCGACTGAAGAGCAGCGAGAGGTTTCTGCCGCGCTGATCGAAGGTGTCGAGCTGACGATGCGCGAGTTGCAAAACGTGTTTGCCAAGCACGGCATTCAGATCATTGCACCGCAAGTGGGCGACCGGTTCGATCCGCAATTGCACCAGGCCATGTTCGAAGCCCCGGTGCCTGGCACCAAGGCGGGTGACATCATTCAGGTCGCTGCCGACGGGTTCATGCTACACGACCGTCTGCTGCGTCCGGCGCAGGTGGGTGTGTCGTCGATGCCAGCGTCCTAGTCGAACGCGCCCTTGTGGGCGCGTGCCTGCGGCGCGAGTATTTTTGGAATAATGAAGCAGGGGCGTTCACGTGGTGGACGCCTCTTTCAATTTGTAAAGCAGGTCGAGCGCGTCGCGCGGGCTGAGCTCGTCCGGGTGGATGGTGGCAAGCAAGTCATCCACCGGGGATTTTGCGGTGACGACCGGTGGAGGTGGCGGCGGCGCGGCGGCAAAGAGCGGCAGATCGTCGATCAGCGCTTTTTGTCGGTTGCCGCCTTCACGTTCACCTTTTTCGAGCGCCTCAAGAACAACACGGGCGCGGGCCAC
Organism: Arenibacterium halophilum; assembly: GCF_005938225.1. Taxonomy (GTDB): domain Bacteria; phylum Pseudomonadota; class Alphaproteobacteria; order Rhodobacterales; family Rhodobacteraceae; genus Arenibacterium; species Arenibacterium halophilum. The sequence goes on along the minus strand of NZ_VCPC01000004.1, from coordinate 298,841 downwards.
GACGCTGTCAGGCAGGCCGGCAAGTTGCGCCACTTGAACCCCGTAGGACCGGTCGGCCGCGCCTTTGCGCACTTCATGCAGGAAAATCACTTCACCTTGCCATTCCTTGACGGCGACGGTGGCGTTTTCGACCCCGTCCAGCTTGGTCGCGAGGGTTGTGAGTTCGTGGTAGTGGGTGGCGAAGAGCGCGCGGGTACGGTTGGTTTCATTCAGATGTTCCAGCGTGGCCCAGGCGATAGAGAGGCCATCGTAGGTGGCTGTGCCGCGGCCGATTTCATCGAGGATCACCAGCGCGCGGTCGTCGGCCTGGTTCAAAATCGCGGCGGTTTCGACCATTTCCACCATGAAGGTGGAGCGGCCACGCGCCAAGTCATCCGAAGCGCCGACACGGCTGAACAGTTGGCTGATCATGCCGATATGGGCGTGATCGGCGGGGACGTAGCTGCCGATCTGGGCGAGCACGGCGATCAGCGCGTTCTGCCGCAGGAAGGTGGATTTACCTGCCATGTTCGGCCCGGTCAGCAGCCAGATCGCGGCACCGTCACTGGCATTCAGGGTGCAATCGTTGGCGACAAAGCCCGTGCCGCCATCGCGTTTCAGCGCGCGTTCGACCACCGGATGACGCCCGCCGGTGATCTCGAAGCTGCGCGAGGTATCGACTATGGGGCGGCACCAGTTTTCCGAGATCGACAGATCGGCGAGCGCGGTCGCCAGATCAATTTCTGCCAGGGCACGGGCGGCGGTGTGAATGCGTGGGGCGTGGCCAAGGATTTCAGACCGTAGCCTTTCGTAGAGCCGCTTTTCCAGTTCCAGCGCGCGGTTTCCGGCATTCAGGATCTTGGTTTCCAGCTCGCTCAGTTCCACGGTGGTGAAGCGCACCTGATTGGCAGTGGTCTGGCGGTGTATATAGGTTTCCGACAGCGGCGCAGACAACATCTTCGGCGCGTGAGTCGCTGTGGTTTCGATAAAATAACCCAGCACGTTGTTGTGCTTTATCTTGAGCGAGGAGATCCCGGTTTGCTCGGCATAGCGGCTTTGCATCTGGGCAATCACGCCGCGGCCCTGATCGCGCAGATCGGTGGTTTCGTCCAATTCAGGGTCGAATCCGCGTGCTATGAACCCACCATCGCGCACCATCAGCGGCGGGTCGGCGACTAGGGCGGCATCAAGCAGGGCCAACAGATCTTCGAAGCCGGTAAGATCGGCGGCGGCGCTGGCCAACAGTTCGGGCGGGGCAAGGCTCGACAGTCGCGTGTTCAGATGATCCGCCTGAGTGAGTGCCGCACGAATGGCCGCAAGGTCGCGCGGGCCACCGCGATCCAGCGCGAGGCGCGACAGGGCGCGATCCAGATCGGGGGCTTTGCGTAGCGCCTCGCGCAGGTCTGCCGCTATTCGCGCGTTGTCGCGGGCAAAATCCAGTGCGGCGAGGCGGGATTGCACCGTCTCCAGATCGCGGGTGGGGCTGGAAAGACGTTGATCCAGCATCCGGGCGCCGCCCGGGGTTACCGTGCGGTCGATCACCGACAACAGCGACCCATCGCGCGTGCCCGAAAGCGATCGGGTCAGTTCCAGGTTGCGCCGGGTTGCGGCGTCGATCTGGACAACACGGTTCTGTGCTTCTTTCCGGGGTGGTTGCAGCAGCGGCAGCTTGCCCTTTTGCGTCATGTCGAGGTACTCGACCAAGGCGCCCAAGGCCGAGACCTCGGCGCGGTCGAAACTTCCAAATGACTCCAGTGTCGCGACCTGGAACAGCGCGCAGAGCCGCTTTTCCGCGCCTGTGCTGTCAAAACTCGACCGGCCGATGGGCGTTAGCGCGATGCCCAGATCTTCGGCCAGTTCATACGGTGCTTCGGGCGTATCTGCGACAACCAACTCTGAAGGCGCAAGCCGGGCAAGTTCAGGGCCAAGCCGCACGGCGGGCAGGGCGACGACATGGAAGGCGCCGGTGGAAATATCGGTCCAGGCGAGGGCAAATGTGTCTCTGACATTGGCAAAAGCGGCCAGAAAGTTGTGGCGGCGCGCCTCCAGCAGTGCGTCCTCGGTCAGCGTTCCGGGGGTGACAAGGCGCACAACATCGCGTTTGACCACGGATTTCGACCCGCGCTTCTTGGCCTCGGCCGGGCTTTCCAGCTGTTCGCAGACCGCGACGCGAAAGCCCTTGCGGATCAGCGTCAGCAGATAGCCTTCGGCCGCGTGGACGGGAACGCCGCACATGGGAATATCGTCGCCATCATGCTTGCCGCGTTTCGTCAGCGCGATGTCCAGCGCCTGCGCGGCGGCGACGGCATCGTCAAAGAACATCTCGTAGAAATCGCCCATGCGATAGAACAGCAGCGCGTCGGCATGGGCTGCCTTGATCTCAAGATATTGCGCCATCATCGGCGTCACGTTTGTCACGAAGCCCCCCGGGGTTGCAGTGCTGCGCGCGACCTTACAAATCCACCCGCCGGGGCGAAAGGCGAAAGCGGCGGGCGCGCCATATCCGTTGTGGCGCTGGGCGGCTTGCGATATGACCCGCTTTGCCCACCCGGAGGAAACAGAACATGAGCAAGGTCAAGATTACGCGCGAAGAGGCATTGGCGTTCCATTTGGAACCGTCGCCCGGCAAGTTCGAGGTACGTGCGACTGTACCGATGAATACGCAACGCGACCTGAGCCTTGCCTATTCGCCGGGGGTTGCGGTGCCTTGCGAGGAAATCGCCGAGAATCCTGAGCTGGCTTATGACTATACCAACAAGGGCAACCTTGTGGCCGTTATTTCCAACGGTACCGCTGTGTTGGGGCTTGGCAATCTGGGCGCGCTTGGCTCGAAGCCGGTGATGGAGGGCAAGTCGGTTCTGTTCAAGCGGTTTGCCGATGTAAACAGCATCGATATTGAACTCGACACGGAAGACCCGGACGCCTTCTGCCAGGCCGTGCGTCTGATGGGGCCGACGTTTGGCGGGATCAACCTGGAAGACATCAAGGCGCCCGAATGTTTCATCATCGAACAGCGCCTGAAGGAAGAGATGGACATTCCCGTCTTCCATGACGACCAGCACGGCACCGCGGTGATCTGTGCGGCGGGGTTGATCAACGCGTTGCACATCTCGGGCAAGAAGATCGAAGATGTGAAGATCGTTCTGAACGGCGCGGGCGCGGCGGGGATTGCCTGCCTTGAACTGCTCAAGGCGATGGGCGCGCGGCATGACAACTGTATCATGTGCGACACCAAGGGTGTGATCTACCAGGGTCGCGCCGAGGGCATGAACCAGTGGAAATCGGCCCATGCCATTGCGACAGAGCTGCGCACGCTGGAAGAGGCGATGAAAGGGGCCGATGTGTTCCTTGGCGTGTCGGCCAAGGGTGCTGTGACGCAAGAGATGGTTATCAGCATGGCGGATAACCCGGTGATCTTCGCCATGGCGAATCCCGATCCGGAAATTACGCCTGAAGAGGCGCATGAGGTGCGCGCCGATGCCATCGTTGCCACCGGGCGCAGCGATTATCCGAACCAGGTGAACAACGTTCTAGGCTTTCCCTACCTGTTCCGGGGCGCGCTGGATATCCACGCCCGCGCCATCAACGATGAAATGAAGATCGCCTGCGCCCATGCGTTGGCGCAACTGGCGCGAGAAGACGTGCCGGACGAGGTGGCGCTTGCCTATGGCAAGAACCTCAGCTTTGGCCGTGACTACATCATCCCCACACCGTTCGACCCGCGTCTGATCCACCGGATCCCGCCTGCGGTGGCGCGCGCGGGTATGGACACCGGCGCGGCGCGTCGACCGATTATCGACATGGATGCCTATGAACAGAGCCTGAAAAGCCGGATGGATCCGACGGCGAACATTCTGCGTGGCATGAATGCCCGGGCGCGGGCAAGCCAGGCGCGGATGATCTTTGCAGAGGGCGATGACCCTCGCGTGCTGCGCGCGGCGGTGATGTACCAACGCTCGGGCATGGGCAAAGCGCTGGTGGTTGGCCGTACAGAAGACGTGCGCGCAAAACTGGACGCCGCCGGGATGGGCGATGCCGCGCGCGAGCTCGAGGTGGTGAACGCCGCCAACACCCAGCATCTGCAAACATATAAGGATTTCCTGTACAACCGGCTGAACAGGCGCGGGTTCGATGCGCAGGATGTTCACCGGCTGGCCGCGCGGGATCGGCATGTGTTTTCGGCTCTGATGCTGGCGCATGGGCATGGCGACGGGCTTGTCACCGGGGCCACGCGCAAATCGGCGCATGTGCTGGACCGGATCAACCATGTCTTCGACGCCGATGCCCAGCATGGCGCGGCGGGGATCACGGCGGTTCTGTACAAGGGGCGGATCGTGCTGATTGGCGACACGCTGGTACACGAATGGCCTGATGCCGAAGACCTCGCAAATATCGCCGAACATGGCGCCAATGTCGCGAGGCACATGGGGCTGGAACCGCGTGTCGCCTTTCTCAGCTTTTCGACCTTCGGTTATCCGGTGTCGGAGCGCGCTGAAAAGATGCACCAGGCCCCGCGCGTTCTGGAAAAACGGGGCGCGGATTTCGAATTCGAAGGCGAAATGACTGTGGATGTCGCGCTGAACGTCAAGGCGCAGGCGGCCTATCCGTTTTCGCGTCTGACCGGTCCGGCGAACATCCTGATCGTGCCGGCACGCCATTCGGCCAGCATTTCGGTCAAGCTGATGCAGGAAATGGCGGGCGCCACGGTGATTGGCCCGATCCTGACGGGCGTCGACAAGCCGATCCAGATTTGTTCCACCGTGTCGACGGCGAATGACATTCTGAACATGGCAGTTCTGGCCTCGTGTGAGATCGGCTGATAAATCGCACCAACGCAGGGAACCCCCATGCCCGACAAGATGAGCACCCATCAATCCGAGGATGACGCGCGCAACGAAAATATCCTGATCTATCTGAACGGGAAAATCGTGGCCAAGGATCAGGCTGTGGTCAGCGTGTATGACAGCGGCTTCATGCTGGGCGACGGCGTGTGGGAGGGGCTGCGCCTGTATGACGGGACATGGGCGTTTCTGGACGACCATATGGACCGGCTGTTTCAGGCGATGAAGGCGATCGACCTGAACATGGGCCTGACGCGGGAAGGTGTGATTGGCGCTCTGTTAGAGACGCAAAAAGCCAATGGGTTCACCACCGATGCCCATGCACGCATGATGGTGACGCGCGGGGTGAAGGCACGGCCGTTCCAGCATCCCGGCCTGTCACGCTCGGGCCCGACGTTCACCATTATCATGGAACATTCGCGCCCCAAGCTGCCGCGCCCGATCCGTCTGGCGACGGTGCCGCATATGCGTGGCTTGCCGATGACGCAGGACCCAAAGCTGAATTCGCATTCCAAGCTGAATTGCATCCTGGCCTGTATCGCGGCCGAAAAGGCGGGTGCGGATGAGGCGCTGATGCTGGATGTGAACGGGTTCGTGAATACCACCAACGCCTGCAACTTCTTTATCGTCCGCAAAGGCGAAGTTTGGACCAGCACCGGCGATTACTGCATGAATGGCATCACCCGGCAAAAGGTGATTGACCTGTGCCGCGCCAACAATATCCCTGTGTTCGAGCGCAATTTCAGCCTTGTTGACACCTATGACGCGGATGAGTGTTTCCTGACGGGAACATTCGGCGCGCAAACCCCGGTCAGCCAGATCGACGGGCGGCAGATTGGCGATGGCAAGGCCGGGCCAGTTACGCTGCGGCTGCGCAATCTGTACAAAGAGCTGGTGGCGCGCGAGGCGGTCCAATGAAAATCGCCATGTGGTCGGGCCCGCGCAACCTGAGCACGGCGATGATGTATTCCTTCGCCAGTCGCCGCGATTTCGCAGTTGTCGACGAACCATTTTATGCGATGTACCTGCACCGCACCGGGATCACCCACCCGATGCGGGACGATATCATCGCCTCGCAGCCGACCGAGGCGCAGGTGGTGATTGACGCGCTAACAGGCTCTAATCCAGACGAAAGTCTGCATTTCTATCAAAAGCATATGACCCAGCATATGATCGAAAGCGTTCCGCTGGATTGGCTGTCGCAGGTCAAGAACGTGTTCCTGCTGCGTCACCCGGCGCGCGTGATCGCCAGTTATGCCGCCAAGCGTGAAAGTCCTACGCTCGACGATATCGGCTTCACTCAGCAGGTGCGGCTGTTCGATCATGTTCGCAAGATGGGGCAAACGCCCGTCGTGATCGACAGCCACGATATTCGTGCGGCGCCTGAACCTGCGCTGCGCCAGTTGTGCGACGATCTTGGGCTGGATTGGGATCCCGCGATGCTGCACTGGTCCAAGGGCGGCCACCCAAGCGATGGTGTCTGGGCCTCGCATTGGTATGGCGCGGTGCATGGATCAACCGGGTTTGCCGGGCCCGAAGGCCCGCTGCCCCAGCTATCGGGTGCGCTGGCCGAACTTTGCGACGCGGCGCTTCCTGCCTACGATCGCATGGTTGCGCGCAAGTCCGCCTAAATTCCTAAATTTTTTTTCTGGGCGCTGAAACTTCGCTGTCCCTCCTGCGTGTCTAGCTGTGAATGGCCTGCCGAATGGTCGGCGCCATCGTTTGTGACGACACATGGGAGATTTAGAATGATGAAAATTGCTGGGATTGCTGGCGCACTGTCGATGGTTGCGGGCATGGTCATGGCCGAAGCGCATGGCATGGCGCCCATGGTCGAAGCCGCGGATCAGGATGTCTCGAACGGCGTTGTGTCCGCAAGCAAGGTCATGGCCGGTGAAAATGGCTGGATGGTTGTGCATCGCACCGACGAGTCGGGCAAACCCGGCCCCGTTGTGGGTTACGCTCCGCTGCGGATGGGCGAAAACATGGATGTCGCCGCGATTCTTCAGGAAGACGTGCAGCCCGGTGAAATGCTGATGCTGATGGTGCATGCCGAAACCGGTGGCATGAAAACCGGCGTGTTCGAATACACGCTGGGCGCGACAGAAGATGGACCGATCAAACCCGACGGCAAGCTGGTGATGTCGACCATAACCGCAAAGTAACGGTTTTAGGGTTTCATAGCGTAGTGTGAGTACGAGTACGGCGGCCTTGGTTCCCAACCAAGGCCGCCATTGGTATTACTTCAGGCGGCGATTGCGAGCGGCCAGCAGTTTCAAGCGCAGCGCGTTCAACTGGATGAAACCTGCGGCGTCCTTCTGATCGTAAGCGCCGGCGTCATCTTCAAACGTCACATGCGCTTCGGAATAAAGCGAGCGATCCGACCAGCGGCCAATCACGCTGGCCGAGCCCTTGTAGAGTTTCAGGCGCACCGTGCCGCTGACGTGTTCCTGGCTCTTGTCGATCAGCGCCTGCAGCATGTCACGTTCGGGGCTGAACCAGAAGCCGTTATAGATCAGCTCGGCATAGCGGGGCATGATCGAATCTTTCAGGTGGCCCGCGCCTGAATCCAGCGTGATCTGTTCGATCCCCCGGTGTGCGGCCAGCAGAACGGTGCCGCCCGGCGTTTCGTAAATGCCGCGCGACTTCATGCCGACAAAGCGGTTTTCCACAAAGTCGAGCCGCCCGATCCCGTGCTTGCCGCCCAATTCGTTAAGCTTAGTCAGGATCGTTGCGGGGCTAAGTTCTTGGCCGTTGATCGCAATGGCATCGCCTTTTTCGAAGGTAACCTCGATAATCTCGGGTTCGTTCGGCGCGTCCTCGGGGCTGACAGTGCGTTGGAACACGTAATCGGGTGCCTGTTCGGCCGGATCTTCCAGCACGCGACCTTCGGAAGACGTGTGCAGCAGGTTCGCATCAACCGAAAACGGCGCCTCGCCCCGTTTGTTCTTGGCAATCGGAATCTGGTTCTTTTCCGCAAAGTCGATCAGCTTGGTGCGCGAGCTGAGATCCCACAGCCGCCAGGGGGCAATCACCTTGATGTCGGGGTTCAGCGCATAGGCGGCCAGTTCGAACCGCACCTGATCGTTGCCCTTGCCCGTGGCCCCGTGCGACACTGCATCGGCGCCGGTTTCGGCCGCGATCTCGACCAGCCGCTTGGAAATCAACGGCCGCGCAATCGAGGTGCCCAGCAGGTATTCACCTTCGTAGAGCGCATTGGCGCGGAACATGGGGAACACGAAGTCGCGCACGAATTCCTCGCGCAGATCTTCGATATAAATCTCTTTCACGCCCAACAGCTCGGCCTTGGCGCGTGCCGGCTCCAGCTCTTCGCCCTGTCCCAGGTCGGCGGTAAAGGTCACCACCTCGCAGCCGTATTCCGTTTGCAGCCACTTCAGGATGATCGACGTATCGAGGCCGCCGGAATAGGCCAGAACCACTTTCTTGGGCGCGGACATTGTTTTCCCCTTTTTCAGACCGCTGCGAGTTAGCCTGTTTTACATGCCGGGGCAAGGCTGGCCGGTTGGGGCGCATTTGGGGAATTACGTCGGGCGTCGCTGCTCCAGCCCTGCCATGAACTCGGATTTTGACCTGTTATAGCAGTCGACCACCCGGTCGGCTCTGATGTCGCTGGAGTTGCCCTGTGCGGCCTGACGTTCGCCAAGCTGGCACAGTGCCGCAAATTCGGAAAACCCAAGGTTCAGCGCGCTGCCTTTCAGGAAGTGCAGGGTACGTTCCAGGGCGTTTGCGTCTGTCAGGTCGTACAGTCGATCAAGCTCTCCCTCCACCTCCTCGAGAAACAGCGCAACAACCTCGGCGAAATCGTCGGCACCTATTTCATCCGCCAGTTCGTCAACCCGGGACCACGTAATCATGTCGTAATCCTTCCGTGCTCGGGCCAACCTAAGCGCGAAGCCGTGAAAGAGCGGTAAATATCCGCGGGAAACAGGCACAATTTTAGCATTCACCTCCGGTTAAGCTCGCGTGGCAATAGTGGCCGTGCCACCGGGACAAAGGTTGGGACACGGGCACAGTGCAATCGAACGATCCATCCAGAGCGACTCCTCCATCGGGGTCCGGTTCGATCAGCCGCGTGCTTGTTGTCGATGACAGCCGGTTGCAGCGCCGTATCTTGGCCGGATCGCTGAAAAAATGGGGGTTCGAGGTGATCGAGGCCGATAGCGGCGATGCGGCCTTGCATATCTGTCGCGTTGCTGCGCCCGATCTGGTGTTAAGCGATTGGATGATGCCCGGCATGGATGGCATAGAATTCTGCCGTGAATTCAGGCAGATGGACCGCGCGGATTATGGTTATTTCATCCTGCTCACATCCAAAAGCGACAAGATGGAGATCGCGCAGGGGCTGGATGCGGGGGCCGACGATTTCCTGACCAAGCCGGTGAACCCCGGTGAACTTCGTGCGCGTATTTCGGCGGGCGACCGGATCATCGCGATGCAGCGGGAACTTTCCGACAAGAACCAGATGATCGGCCACACGCTGCAACGGCTTCAGGCCGCGTACGACGCGATCGACCGCGATCTGGTTCAGGCCAAGAAGATTCAGCAATCCATGGTGCCAGAACTCAGCCGCGATTTCGGCGCGTCAAAGGTAAGCCTGCTGTTGAAACCCTGTGGGCATATCGGCGGCGATCTAGTTGGCATGTTCTCGGCGCGGCCGGGGCAGGTGGGTTTTTACTCGATTGATGTGTCGGGGCACGGCATCACCTCTGCGATGATGACGGCGCGGTTGGGTGGATACCTAAGTCCGGTCTATTTCGATCAGAACCTTGCCTTGGTCGCCGGCAATGACGGGCACGATCTGCGCGCCCCGACCGATCTGGCCAAACTTCTGAACGAACGTCAGCTGGCCGACACCGGTATCGACGAATATTTCACGATGATCTATGCAACGGTCAACCTGGCGACGGGCGTGGTGCAGATGGTGCAGGCTGGTCACCCCTATCCCATGATTATCCGGCCTGATGGTGGGGTTGAGTTTGTGGGACAGGGTGGGTTGCCAATCGGGCTGATGGCGGGGGCAGAATTCACGCAGTCCGAATTTCGGATGCATCCCGGTGAACGGTTACTGCTCTATTCCGACGGGTTCACCGAATGCAGCCTGGCAGCGGGCGGAATGCTTGAGGCGGAAGGGCTTGCCGATCTGGTGCGCTGCTGCCAGCCGGGCCAATCGGGGCAGGAATTTCTGGATGATCTCTATTGGAACCTGACCGAAATCATGGCCCCCGGTCAGGGGATGGAGGACGATATTTCCGCAACCCTGTTTGAATTCAACGGTCTCTGATCACGGGAAAAACCACTGCTGCACGAAATGCCTGTCACCCGAGGCGGCAAGTTCAGACAGTGCTGTTTTGACATCCAGCCAGACAGCCGTGTGTCCCGGCTCGGTCGGAGGGCCGATGCGTCTCGCGGGGTGCGCCACGTAGATTGTACAGAGTTTCTCTGCCCATAGTTTGTATTCGGGCATGTAGGTGAACCGCCGAAATGCCCCGATCCGCCGCGGGGCGGCGATGGACCAGCCGGTTTCTTCCATTACTTCACGGTGAAGGGCCACAAGGGGCGATTCGCCCGGGTCCACGCCGCCGCCGGGCAGCTGAAATTCATCATGAGGCGCAGCCTGGAATGTCGCGAGAATACCGTCGTTCATCGGCAAAATCGCGTAAACCCCCGCGCGGCGGGTATATCTTTGCGACGGGTCTGGCGGTGTGCCAAATCTTCGGATCATATTGCACCCCTTTGTAACCCGGTCATGTTGCCTCTATATACGGCCGGTATGCCAATCGTCGGCGTTTAAGGAAACCCCATGACCATCGGACCGAAACTCGCGTGGGACGATACAGTCCTGCCCTTCCAGCTTGACAACGCCAACATCCGGGGCCGTGTTGCGCGGCTTGACGGTGTGTTGGACGGAATCCTGAAACAGCACGATTATCCCCCCCAGGTCGAGGCTTTGGTGGCCGAAATGGCGTTGCTGACTGCGCTGATCGGCCAGACGATCAAGCTGCGCTGGAAATTGTCGCTTCAGGTGCAGTCCAAGGGCGCGGTGCGGATGATTGCGACCGATTACTACGCGCCGCAGGCTGAAGGTGAACCCGCCCGGATCAGAGCCTATGCAAGCTTTGATCGCGAGCGGCTGACCGATGGTGCCCCGATTGATCAGGTTGGCGAAGGGTATTTTGCCATCCTGCTGGATCAGGGCGAAGGCAGCACGCCGTATCAGGGCATCACGCCGCTGACCACGACCAGCCTGCGCGACAGTGCCGAGGCCTATTTTGCCCAGTCGGAACAACTGCCCACGCGGTTTTCGCTGAGCTTTGGCAAATCGTCCGAGCCGGGTGTGGCCGAGCATTGGCGCGCCGGTGGCATTATGCTTCAGCATATGCCCAAAGCCTCTCCCTTTGCCGCCGGTGGCGAAGGTTCGGGCGAGGTGCTGCGCGCCGAGGATCTGGTGGATGGCGAAGAGGGTGAGAACTGGACCCGCGTCAACATCCTGCTCGACACCGTCGAAGAGCTGGAACTGATCGGCCCCGTCGTACCGCCGACCGATCTGCTGGTGCGCCTGTTCCACGAGGAATTGCCGCGCGTCTTCGACGCGCAGGCAGTGCGGTTTGGCTGCACCTGTTCCGAAGATCGCGTCCGGCAAAGCCTGTCAATCTATTCGGCGCAGGACATCGAGAAAATGACAACAGATGACGGCCGCGTTACGGCCGACTGTCAGTTCTGCGGCGCGCATTACGATCTGGACCCGGCAACCGTGGGGTTCGATGCGGAAACCCCGCAAGGTGAGTGATGTTGTTGCCAAACTAGGGGCCGCATTGGCCCGCGAGGGGGCGGAATCGTCGGATTTCGACCTGAATCCCGAAACGGTTCTGCCCCCGAACCGCAAGCTGCGCCCGGCTGGCGTGTTGATTGCCGTGTCGATCAACCGGCCCGAGCCGGTGGTCTGGCTGACGAAACGCGCCTCTGGCTTGAAACACCATCCGGGGCAGATCGCCTTTCCGGGCGGCAAGCAGGATCCGGGAGATGTGGATGTCGTGGCCGCCGCGCTACGCGAGGCGGACGAGGAAATCGGTCTGCCGCGAGACCTTGCCCGCGTGCTGGGACGGATGCCGGCGCATGAAACCGTCACGGGGTTCTGCGTAACCCCGGTTGTCGCCGTGATAGAGACTGATTTCACGCCGATCAGCGAGCCGGGCGAGGTCGAAGAAACCTTTGCCGTGCCCTTGGCGCATCTGGTGAACCCCAACAATTACATGGTTCAGTCGCGGCGCTGGCGTGGGGCGCGACGGTACTATTTTGCAGTTCCTTACGGGCCCTATTACATCTGGGGGGCGACGGCCCGAATGCTGCGGGCGCTTGCAGCCCGTATGCAGCCATGACCACGGTTCACGGCGCCTGGCTGGACCAACCGGCAACGCAAGACGTGTGCCGGATGCTCGAAACCGGCGGGGCGCAGGCGTTGTTCGTGGGCGGCTGTGTACGCAATGCCCTGATCGGCGCGCCGGTCGGCGACATCGACATCGCAACAGATGCAACGCCCGATCGCGTGATCGCACTGGCGAAGGCGGCCGGGTTGCGCGCCATCCCCACGGGAATAGACCACGGCACCGTGACAGTGGTTGCGGGCGGGATCGCCCATGAGATCACGACGTTCCGGCGCGACGTTGAGGCCGATGGGCGTCACGCCATCGTCGCCTTTTCCACCGACGTCGCCGAAGATGCTGCACGGCGCGATTTCACGATGAACGCGTTGTATGCCGATGCGCGCGGGCAGGTTCAGGATCCGCTTGGCGGGATTGACGATCTGCGCGCGCGGCGGGTGCGGTTCATTGGTGATGCCACAGCCCGCATCCGCGAAGATTACCTCCGCGTCCTGCGGTATTTCCGGTTTCACGCGTGGTACGGCGATCAGGACGCCGGGTTAGATGGCGAGGCCTTGGCAGCGATTTCGGAAAATCTTGACGGGTTAGAGACACTTTCGCGCGAACGCGTGGGCGGAGAGATGCTGCGCCTGTTGGGAGCAGCCGATCCGGTACGCGCCGTGGCTGGCTTGGCCGCGACCGGAGCGCTGGCTCGGCTGTTCCCCGGCAGCGATGCAAAGGCTCTTGGGCCCCTCGTACATCTGGAACAGGTTGTCGATGTGCCGCCCGATCCGATCCGGCGACTGGCAAGCCTTAATGTGACCGAGCCGATGCAGGCCCTGCGCCTGAGCCGCCCTCAGGCGGCCCGCCTCGATCGGCTGCGCGAGGCGGTTGGAGCCTGTCAGGCTCCAGCCGAATTGGGATACCGCCTTGGCGCAGAAGAGGCGCGCGATGTGATCTTGCTGCGCGGCGCGATGTTGGAGCAGCACATAGAACCAGCGGATTTGAAATGCATCGAGACCGGGGCCACCGCGCGTTTTCCCATTTCAGCCAAGGACCTGATGCCAGAATTCACCGGCACCGCGCTGGGCGAGGAACTTGCCCGGCTTGAACAGACCTGGATCGCGTCCGGCTTTACCGCAACACGGGACGAGCTTCTGATCCGCTGAACAATATGCATTCGACATATAAATGTGCCCCCAAGGGGTGACAGGCGGGCAAATCTGGTCTATCGGATTTTCACGAAACCCTTGGGCCACCACAGGAGGATGCTGATGTATTACGGGCTTTGGTTCATCTGAGCTGACACCCGTTTGGGTGTGCGGCCACTGTCACACCTTCTGCATTCGCGTCCACCTATTGCCCGCCTGAGGCTTCTGCCATGTTTCGTTTCTTTGAAAATCTCGTAAACCCTTACGTCGTCTACGACGAACAGGATCGCCCGCCCACTCGGCTTTGGCCCTTTCTGCGCAGCTATTGCGGACCGTTCTGGCGGGTTTTTGCCGTCACGGGGGCGCTATCGGTCTTGTCGGCCATCATCGAGGTCTGGCTGATCTGGTACATGGGGCGGCTGGTCGATCTGCTGGGCAAAGATCCGTCGGTGTTCTGGGCCGATCACGGGCCCGAGTTGATTGCCGTGGCGGTGTTCATCTTGATCCTGCGTCCGCTGGTACATGGCATCGACGTGGCCCTGCTGAACAATACAATCTTGCCGAATTTTGGCACGTTGATCCGCTGGCGCGCGCACAGGCAGGTGCTACGGCAGTCGGTCGGCTGGTTCGAAAGCGACTTCGCGGGACGGATCGCCAACCGTATCATGCAGACCCCGCCCGCCGCGGGCGAGGTGGTGTTTCAGGTCTTCGATGCGATTTCCTATTCTCTGGCCTATCTGATCGGCGCCGCGATCTTGCTAAGCGTTACTGATTTGCGCCTGATGGGTCCGCTTGCGATCTGGTTCGCGCTTTGGGCGGCGCTCACGGTTTGGACGGTGCGGCGCGTTGGCCCCGCTTCGCAGGCGGCATCGGATGCGCGCTCGGCCGTGACGGGGCGGGTGGTCGACAGCTATTCCAACATCCACTCGGTCAAGATGTTTGCCCATCACGATCTGGAGCTGGAGCAGGCGCGCGAGGTGATCGAAACCTCGCGGAAGACGTTCCAGCGCGAGATGCGGATTTTCACGGTCATGGATGTGTCGCTGATCGTGGTGAACGGGCTGCTGATTGTCGGCGTGGTCGGGCTGGCGCTGGGATTGTGGATTCAGGGTCTGGCCAGCGTGGGCGTGGTGGCAGCGGCCACGGCGCTGACGCTTCGGCTGAACGCTATGACAGGCTGGATCATGTGGGCGCTAACCTCGTTCTTCCGCGAACTTGGCGTGGTGGCCGAGGGCATGCAGACCATCGCCCAGCCCATCACGCTGACCGACGAACCTGCCGCGCCGGCGCTCTCGCTGGATCGCGGCAAGATCGAAATTGCCGATGTCTCGCACCACTATGGGCGGGATGGCGGCGGGCTGGATCATATAAGGCTGACAGTTCAGCCGGGCGAAAAGATCGGGTTGATCGGGCGCTCCGGCGCGGGGAAATCCACACTTGTCAAGCTACTGTTGCGGTTCTACGACGCGGAACAGGGTCACATTCTGATCGACGGGCAGGATATTTCGACGATCACCCAAGACAGCCTGCGCCGCAATATCGGCATGGTCCAGCAGGACAGTTCGCTGCTGCATCGCTCGGTCCGCGACAACATCCTGTATGGACGTCCCGATGCGTCGGAGAGCGAAGTAATCGCCGCCGCCAAACAGGCGGAGGCGCATGATTTCATTCTTGATCTGGAGGACAATGCGGGGCGCACCGGTTATGACGCCCATGTAGGCGAACGCGGTGTGAAACTGTCGGGCGGGCAGCGACAACGGATCACGCTCGCGCGGGTCATTCTGAAAAACGCGCCGATCCTGCTGCTGGACGAGGCAACAAGTGCCTTGGACAGCGAGGTCGAGGCCGCCATTCAGGATACGCTGTACGGCATGATGGAAGGCAAGACCGTGATTGCCATCGCGCACCGCCTGTCGACCATCGCCCGGATGGATCGCATCCTCGTGATGGACCGGGGCCGTATCGTCGAATCCGGGCCGCATTCTGTGCTTTTGGACCAAGGCGGGCTATATGCCGAGTTCTGGGCCCGGCAATCGGGCGGATTTCTGGATACCGAGGCCGCGGAATGAGGCTTGGCGATTACATCGATGCGTTCAAACCGGCCGAGGGTCCGCCACCCCGGTCGCTGATCGCCTTTATACGCTGGTGCCTGTCGGGCGCGTGGTGGGCGCTGGCCGTTGCTGCGCTGTTCTCGGCCCTCGCCGGCGCGTTAGAGGTTGGCACCGCCTACATCCTTGGCCGTGTAATCGACACCACGGTTGCCAGCGGGCGCGAGGCATTCTTTTCAGGCTCTAACCTTGTGATTCTCGGGTTGGCGGTGGGGTTCTTCCTGATCGCGCGGCCGGTGATGTTTGGCCTGTCGTCGGCGTCGAATTCGATCATCGTGCAGCCCAATGTGAACCCGCTTGTGCTGTCGCGTCTGCACCGCTGGACTCTGGGGCAGGCGGTGCGCTTTTTCGACGACGATTTCGCCGGGCGCATCGCGCAGAAACAGATGCAATGCGCCAGGGCGGTCACCGATGTGGCCTCCGAAGTCATCAACGTGGTGTTTTTCGCGTTGGCGTCGCTGGTGGGCACATTGGCCCTTCTGGCGTCAATCAGCTGGAAGATGACGGCGGTGTTCTGCGTCTGGCTGGTGTTCTATTTCTTGCTGATTGGGTGGTTTCTACCGCGCATTCGCAAGCGGTCCGCCGCGCGGGCCGGGGCGCGCGCGATGGTGTCGGGGCAGGTTGTCGACACGATCACCAACATCAAAACGGTAAAGCTGTTCGCCCATGCCGACCACGAAGACCGCGCTGCGCTGGGCGCGATGGGGCAGTTTCGAGAACGCGCGCTGAGTTTCGGCTATCTGTCCGCTGGGTTCCGGTTCTGCCTGATGACGATGGCAGGGATCCTGCCGGTGGTTCTGATCGGCGGGACGCTTTTGCTGTGGCAGGGCGGAATGGCGACCGAGGGAGATATCGTCGCCGCAGGGTCCGTCGCCGTGCGGATTGCGCAGATGACGGGCTGGGTCAGCTTTACGCTGATGGCGATTTACGCAAATCTGGGCGAGGTGGAAGACGGCATTCGCACGCTTACCCCGCCGGTCCGGATATCCGATGCCGAGGGCGCCCCGGAATTGAAGGTGACAGAGGGCGGGATCGAATTCGACAACGTCAGCTTTGCCTACGGTCGCGAAACTGGCGGATTGCAGGGCATCAACTTGCAGATCGCGCCGGGGGAAAAACTGGGCGTTGTCGGTGCGTCTGGCGCGGGAAAGTCGACGTTGGTGTCGCTGCTGCTACGGCTCTACCAAGGCGAATCTGGCACGATCCGGATTGACGGAGCCGACATCACGCAGGTCGATCAGGAAAGCCTGCGTCGCCAGATTGGCATGGTCACGCAGGAAACCGCGATGTTCAACCGCTCGGCCCGTGACAACATTCTGTGCGGTCGTCCGGGTGCGAGCGATGCCGAGATCGAAGCCGCCGCTCGCCGCGCCGAGGCGCATGATTTCATCCTCGAGTTGGAAGATCACAAAGGCCGCACCGGGTACAATGCGCACTTGGGCGAACGTGGGGTCAAGCTGTCGGGCGGGCAACGCCAGCGGATCGCGCTGGCCCGTGCCATTCTGAAGGACGCGCCGATCCTTGTGCTGGACGAAGCCACAAGCGCGCTGGACAGCGAGGTCGAGGCCGCGATTCAAGAGGCGCTGCACCGCGTGATGGAGGGCAAGACCGTGATAGCCGTTGCGCATCGCCTGTCGACCCTGTCAGAGATGGACCGGATCGCAGTGATGGAGCGTGGCGAGATCGTGGAAATCGGCACCCATGACGAGCTGCTTGAACAGGGGGGGCAATATGCCCGGTTCTGGGAACGGCAGTCCGGCGGGTTCATTTCCGCACAGGCGGCAGAGTAGGACGACATGACGGAAACAGGCTCTGACACGGGGCGGATCGAGGTTTCGATCGGCCGTCTTGGGCATCAGGGCGACGGGATCGCGCCCGGCCCGATCTTTGTGCCGCGCACCTTGCCGGGTGAGGTTGTCAGCGGGATGCCATCGGGCGACCGGCTGGAGGATGTGCGCATCGTCACGCCATCGGATCAGCGGGTCGCGCCGCCGTGCCGTCACTACAAGGCCTGCGGCGGATGCCAGTTGCAACATGCCTCGGACGGGTTTGTTGCCGGTTGGAAGCGTGAATTCGTCGCAGGGGCGCTGGGCGCGCAAGACATCGACACCGAAGTGCGCCCGGTCAGCACCTCGCCCGCGCAATCGCGACGGCGGGCCACGCTGGCGGTGCGGCGCACGAAGAAAGGCGCGCTGGCCGGGTTTCATGGCCGCGCGTCGGATACGATCACTCCGATCCCTGATTGCCTGCTGCTGGATCCGGCTCTGATACGGGCGATTCCGATGGTTGAGGCGCTGGCCCCCGTGGGTGGCAGCCGCAAAGGCACGCTTTCTGTCACGCTGACGCGGGCCGAAAACGGGCTGGATGTGGCGGTGGGTGGCGGCAAACCTCTGGACCGCGCATTGGAACGCGATCTCGGTGCCTTTGCAGAAACGCACCGGCTGGCGCGGCTGACATGGGATGGCGAAACCGTTGCCATGCGTGAGCCGCCTACGCAGCGGTTCGGGCGCGCGGTGGTGGTGCCGCCCCCGGGGGCCTTCCTTCAGGCAACCGATCAGGGCGAAAACGATCTGCTGAAGGGCGTGCGCGACATCATCGGAGGCGCCAAGCGGATCGCCGATCTGTTCGCAGGGTGTGGCACATTCACGTTGCCATTGGCCGAAACCGCAGAAGTGCTGGCGGTGGAAGGCGAGGCCGACATGATCGCCGCGCTGGACCGCGGCTGGCGCGAGGCGCCGGGCCTGAAGAAGGTGACGGCCGTCGCGCGCGACCTGTTCCGCCGCCCGCTGATGCCGGATGAACTGGCCAAGCTGGATGCCGTGGTGATCGACCCGCCCCGCGCCGGGGCCGAGGCGCAGGTTCGCGAAATCGCCGCGTCAGATGTGCCCGTTGTGGCCTATGTCTCCTGCAATCCGGTCACTTTCGCGCGGGATGCCCGCATCTTGTGCGATGCGGGGTTTCGGCTGGACCACGTCAATGTGGTCGATCAATTCCGCTGGTCGGTGCATACTGAACTGGTTGCGTCGTTCCGGCGCGGTTGACCGCCACGGGGTTGACGAAAAATGTGATTTTGCTTTGCTGTGCACGTCGGGTATCGCGTGGCGCAAACAAAAGCACGAGGCACGGGCAGTATGAAACGACGGACATTCGGATTGGGCCTGCTGGCGGGCCTTCTGGCAGCTTGCGGTGGTAGTAAATTCCGCAGCTACAACGGACCCGAGGTGACTTCGGTCGTGGTGAACAAGGGCACCGGACGGATGTACCTTCTGCACCATACCGAGATCCTGAAAGAATACGATATCTATCTTGGATTTGCGCCGGCCGGGCCAAAGCAGTTCGAAGGCGACGGCAAAACGCCCGAAGGCACCTATCTGATCGACCGCCGCAACCCCAACAGCGCCTTCCATCTGTCGCTTGGCATTTCGTATCCCAATGCGCAGGACATGGCCTTTGCCGAGTCGCAGGGCAAGCGCCCGGGGGGTGACATCTTCATCCACGGCCAGCCCAACAACGACAAGAAAGCCGGGAAAAAGGCGAACTGGACGGCGGGGTGTATCGCGGTGAAGGATCGCGAAATCGAAGAAATCTATGCAATGGTGCGCAACGGCACGGTCATTACCATACGGGCGTAACGGGGTCGGGGTAGCGGCTATTCGCTGCCCCCCAACGTCAAGACGAGCCTTAGCCGCCCATCAACATCGTCCACCAGATTTTGCCGTTGCCCTCCTGAAACCAGGCGAATCCCATGTTGGTGGCATTCCGGCTCAGGATCACGTCGCGCGTGCCCTGCTCTTCCATCCATGCGGCAAGGGTTTCCAACTCGGTCTCGTAGGTCTCCGAGATGTTTTCGCCTAGCATCGCGCCCGGATAGCCAACGCGCTGAACCCGGTCGATAGGCGAGGAACCGTCCGAGCCAAAGTGCCAGGGCCGGTTCTGGGCCGACATGTCACGCGAATGGGTTTCGGCTGCGGCGTTCAACTGGGCGTTCAACTGAACCGGCTGCATTCCAGCTGCGCCGCGCAGCGAATTGACTGAATCCAGCATACGATACTGTATCTTGGACGCATCTGCCGGGCGGATTTTATAGGCCTTGGGCAGCGGCTGCCCGTCGGGTCCGTATTGGGTTTCATTCGTCGTACAGCCGGCCAGGGCCAGCATGGCCATCACCAGAAATGAAAACACGCGCGCCATTGTCTTTGTCGTCCTTGTCGATCTCTTGTCGGCCACTCGGCCCTGTTGAAGGCTCTTACCGCAAATCGGTGCCGGTTACAGCGGTTTGATTTGCGGAGGCCGGCGCGGCCTCATAAACTGTTCGTCATCTTGTACGATTTCAGGCAGACGAGGCCCGACATGGGAAAAACCAACCAATCCGCCGCAACCCGGCGCATGTTTCTGGGCGGTGCGGCGTCCTTTCTGGCGGTGCCGGCATTGGCGCAAAGCGGCGTGAACAGCGCCGCCACCACCGAAGTCGAACGTGACCTGACCGAAACGGTGCGGCGCAATATTTCAAGCTTCCGGTCAATGGCGTGGGAGCCGTATTTCGACAATCTGAACAAGGGGGCAATCCTTGTAGATATCACCTCGCGTGCGCTGCATTTCTGGGACGAAAGCGGGCAATACTTCCTGTTTCCCTCCAGCGTTCCGCTGACCGAGGATCTGACGCGCCGGGGTCGCACGCAGGTGACGCGCAAGGTGGAAGGGCCGGATTGGCGCCCGACCCCGAACATGCTGAAGCGAAACCCCGAGTGGCCTGCGCATATCCCGCCGGGGCCGAACAACCCGCTGGGCACCCATGCGCTGTACCTCAGCTGGCAGTATTACCGGATTCACGGAACCCACGACACGCGCAAAATCGGGCGGCGATCATCGAACGGATGTATCGGGCTTTACAATGAACACATCGCACGGCTGTTCTCGATGACCGAGGTCGGGACACAAGTGTTGCTTATTTGACGACATTCTGGATGGCCTGCGGGTCATAACCTCAACAACCGATTGCAATCTTTTGGCATAGCTGGTTAGAAAAATAACCACGAGGTATGTCTTGGGTGCGCGATTCATCTTGGTGAATCGTGCTTATTCTGGAGGTTAACATGAAGAAACTCGTTCTCGCCGCCGCTCTGGCAGCTGCTGCTTCGACCGCAACTGCTGGTTCGCTCGCAGACCCGATCATCGAAGCACCGGTGATCGTTGAAGATGCACGCTCGTCCTCGAGCGGTATCGTTCTGCCGCTGATCCTGCTGGCACTGGTTGCTGCAGCTGTCGCTTCCTAAGCGATCGGCACAGACCAAAAGAAAGGCGGTGGGGAAACCTGCCGCCTTTTTTATTGTTTGGTGGTCTGGTGTCTGACTAAAGCCAGCCGCCCAGGTTTTCGCCGATCACCTCGGCCAGCGCGGCGATATGCGCGGGCTCGTCGTTCAGGCAGGGGATATAGGTAAATTCCTTGCCGCCCGCGTGTTCGAAACTTTCGCGGATTTCCTCGTTGATTTCTTCCAGCGTCTCGATGCAGTCGGCGGAAAACGCCGGGGCGATCACCGCGATGCGGGTTTTGCCCTCTTCCTGCGCAAGCCGCGCAACTTCTTTCACCGTATAGGGTTTCAGCCATTCCTCGGGGCCAAAGACCGATTGGAAGGTGGTCCTGATCTCGGTCTGGGGCCAGCCCAGCCGTTCGCGCAGCAGCCGCGTGGTTTTCTGGCACTGGCAATGGTACGGGTCGCCGTTCATCAGGTATCGTTGCGGCATCCCGTGATAGGACGCGATCAGCAGGTCTGGGCGGTTGTCGATCCCGGCATAGGCGCGTTCGACGGATTGGGCCAGCGCCTCGACATAGCTGGGGTGGTCGAAATAAGCAGGTACGGTGCGGGCGGCGGGCTGGTACACCTGTTTTGTCAGCGCGCGAAAGAATTCATCGTTTGCGGTGGCCGAGGTGGCGCCCGCATATTGCGGATAAAGCGGGAAAAACAGGATCTTCGTGCAGCCGGCGGCGACCATCGCATCGACCTTTGACCGGGTCGAGGGGTTGCCATAGCGCATGCAGAAATCGACCATCACACCATCGCCGTAGCGTTCGGCCAGCGCCGCGGACAGCGCGGCGCATTGCTGTTTGGTGATTGTCATCAGCGGGCTTTCGCCTGCTTCCTCGTTCCAGATGGATTTATAGGCCGCGCCGCTGGTGAAGGGCCGTTTGGTCAGGATGATCGCCTGCAACAGCGGCTGCCATTTCCACGGGGCATAGTCGATCACCCGCCGGTCCGACAGGAATTCGTTCAGATAGCGCCGCATCGACCAGTAATCATAGCCATCGGGCGTGCCGAGATTGGCGATCAGCACGCCGACCTTTTCGCGCGGAACGGTTGGGTGATCCTTCGGCGCATGGGTCGGGCGGGCGGAATCGTTCATCTGGGCATCCTGCGTTGGATCGGGTTTCGGGTGAGTTAAGCGGTTTTCCGCCGTGGTCAATCGGGCAGCGGCGTTTCCGAGGTGCCAAGCGCGTCCGCCAGCCGCGCCTGCGCGGACCCGGGGCGTAGGGGTTTGGGCTGGCTCTCGTCCGGTGCCCAGCCTGTCAGGCAGACCAGCTCGAAGGTCGCAAGGATACGGCCCTGACCCGTGGCGAATTGGTCGATGTAGAGCCGGTTTGCCACGTCGAACAGCGCGCGCCGCGTGGGGTGGCGCAGACGCCCGCTCAGCGCGTTCGCCTCGCCCATGGCGCGCAGGTCGTGCATCAGGTGGCGCAGGTCGCGGTATTCGGCGGTCAGCGGCACGGAATCGGCCACGGGCAGGTTCAGCCCCGAGCGTTGCAAAATCGCGCCCAGATCGCGGATTTCGGGCATCGGCGCGACGCGGGGCGACAAGCCGCCGGATACGGTGCTTTCGGCATGGGCCAGCACGGCGCGCAGCTGCGCCAGCGTCTGCCCGCCCAGCGTTACCGCAAGAAACAGACCATCGGCCTGCAATGCCCTTCGGCACTGGATCACCTGTCCGACCACGTCATTGGCCCAATGCAGCGCCATGGCGTGGATCACCAGATCATGAGCGCCCGGTTCCAGCGCCAGATGCGAGTCGTCCGCGACGATCGTCGCCTCTGGCATCGCGCTGGACCAGAGCCCCGGGAACGGCGTCACGACGGCAGGCGACGTAAACGTTCTGTTAACCATCGCCAGACGATCCTGAACCTCGTCGATCGCGGCGCGGTGCAGGAACAGCGCCTCGGGCGCGGCGCGGGCGCGATTGCGGGTAAGGGCGGCGCGGTCGGTGATTTGGGGCACTTCTGACATGGGTAGACCCTTAGAATGATGCAGCAGATGATACAAACGGCGGTTCGCCTTGTGTACCCGCCGCGCTGCCTTGGCTGTGGCGATCTGGTCGAAAGCGATTTTGGTCTGTGCGCCACCTGCTGGCGCGACACCCCATTTATCGGTGGAACCACCTGCGCGGCCTGCGGCATTCCGTTGCAGGGGCCAGATGATGGCCATCGGATTGAATGTGACGATTGCATCGCCACCCCCCGGCCGTGGCGCGACGGGCGCGCGGCGCTGATGTATCGTGATCGCGCCCGGCGGATCGTGCTGGGGCTGAAACACGGCGACCGCGCCGACCTTGTGCAAAGCGCCGCCGACTGGATGGCGCGAGCCGGGGCCGACATTTTGCAACCCGGCTGCCTGCTGGCACCGGTGCCGCTGCATTGGCTTCGGCTGGCGCGGCGGCGGTACAATCAATCCGCGCTGCTGGCGCAGGCCATGGCGCGGCGCACGGGCCTGATGGCTTGCCCCGATCTGCTGCAAAGGATCCGGCGCACGCCCTCGCAAGATGGGCTGACCGCGTCGCAGCGGGCCGAGAACCTGACCGGCGCGATCCGAGTGCACCCCCGCCGTGCCGAGATGGCCCGGGGCGCAAGCGTCGTGCTGGTCGATGACGTGATGACTTCGGGCGCGACACTGTCGGCCTGTACGGATGCCTGCCTTGCGGCTGGGGCAAACCGGGTTGATGTTCTGGTACTGGCGCGGGTGGGCAAGGATGATTAGGTTCTGCGCAAGTCAAGCAAGGAACCCGTCATGCAACCCGTCGAAATCTATACCACGCCGCTGTGCGGTTTCTGCCATGCGGCCAAACGGCTGCTGACCCAGAAGGGTGTCAGCTTTGCCGAGGTTGACGTGGCCGCCCAGCCGGAGCGCCGGGCCGAAATGACCCAGCGCGCCAATGGAGGGCGCACGGTGCCGCAGATTTTCATCGGCGATACGCATGTCGGCGGTTGTGACGACCTGTACGCGCTGGAACGAGCGGGCAAGCTCGACCCGCTTCTGGCCGGCAAATGAAGGCCGCGCTGATCCAGCTGTGTTCCAGCGATGACCCGGCCGCCAATCTTGCCATGGTGCAGGACCGCGTGGCGCAGGCCGCCGCGCAGGGGGCCGGGTTTGTCCTGACGCCCGAGGTGACGAATTGCCTGTCGACCAGCCGCAAGCACCAGCAAGAGGTGCTGAAGCTGGAGGAAGAGGATCAGACCTTGCCCGCGCTGCGCGATCAGGCGCGCGATTTGGGCATCTGGCTGCTGATCGGCTCGCTCGGGCTGAAAACCGGGGATGCGGACGGGCGCTTTGCCAATCGGTCGTTCCTGATTGGCCCCGATGGCGCGGTTGCCGCGTGGTACGACAAGATCCACATGTTCGACGTGGATGTGACGCCCGAAGAAACCTATCGCGAATCCGATGGCTATCGGCCGGGCACGCGGGCGGTGGTGCAGGATGCGGGCTTTGCCACCATCGGGATGAGCGTCTGTTACGACGTGCGCTTTCCTGCGCTCTATCGCGCGCTGGCACAGGCCGGGGCGCAGGTCATCACCGTTCCGGCGGCGTTTTCGCCTGTCACCGGCGCCGCTCATTGGCACAGCCTGCTGCGCGCGCGGGCCATTGAAACCGGGTGTTACGTGCTGGCGCCCGCGCAATGCGGCACGCATCCATCCTCGGGCTCCAAGCAGCGCAGCACATACGGCCACAGCTTGGCCGTGTCGCCCTGGGGCGAGGTGCTGGTGGATGGCGGAACCGAACCGGGCATTCACTTTGTCGACATAGATGTTAAGACTGTGGTCGAAGCCCGCCGCAAGGTGCCTTCGCTTTCGCACGGCCGCCCCTTCGACGGGCCGTGATTCGCCCCGCCCAAGCCCGGACGCCCGATGACTGACGAAAAAAATGCATTGGCGATTGCCCTTTTCAGCGAGGTGCTGACAGCCGACCAGCTGATCCGCAACCGGCTGAGCAAGGTGCTGCCCAAGGGCATGGAGATTTCGCATTTCTCGGTGCTGAACCAACTGGTCTTTGTCGGCGGCGAACGCACGCCCGCACAACTGGCGCAGACGTTTCATGTGACGCGCGGTGCGATGACCAACACGCTGAACAAGCTGGAGTGGGCGGGGTATGTTCATATCCGCCCCGATTGGGATGATGCGCGCCGCAAGATGGTGGCGATCAGCCCGGCCGGGCGGCAGGCGCGCGATCAGGCGGTCGATTCCATCGCGCCGCTGATCAACACAGTGGTGGGCGAAATGGGTGCCGACAAGGTACGTACCGTCCTGCCCGTGCTGCGCGAATTGCGCGCGCAGCTGGAACCTCGCGATTAGGGCCGCAGGCTGGCGGTGACGTAGTTCACCGACAGGTCGCGATCCGACAGGCTCCAGCTCCACGTGATCGGGTTGAACACGAATCCCTTGCGGTCCACCGGGGTCAGCCCGGCGCGGCTCAACAGGTCGAACAGCTCGTCCGGGGTGATGAACTTGCGCCAGTCATGGGTGCCGCGCGGCAGCCAGCGCATCACCACCTCGGCCCCGACGATGGCGACGGCAAAGGATTTCGGGTTGCGGTTGATCGTGGAACAGATGTGCAGCCCGCCGGGGCGCAGCAGGTCGTGGCAGGCCGTCAGATAGGCGAGCGGGTCGGCGACGTGTTCGACCACCTCCATGTTCAGCACCACGTCGAACTGTTCGCCCGCCTCGGCCAGCGATTCGGCGGTGGTGTTGCGATAGTCGATGTTCAGCCCGGATTGTTCTGCGTGGACCTGTGCCACCGGAATGTTCCCGGCAGCAGCATCGGCACCCACCACGTCGGCGCCCAGCCGCGCCATCGGCTCCGACAGCAGCCCGCCGCCACAGCCGATGTCCAGCAGCCTCAGCCCGTCAAACGGCTTGGCCCCGGTCAGGTCGCGCCCGAATTCGCCTGCGATCTGGCGGGTGATGTAATCCAGCCGACAGGGGTTCAGCATGTGCAGCGGCTTGAATTTCCCGTTCGGATCCCACCATTCGGCGGCCATCGCCTCGAATTTCGACACCTCCGCGAGGTCAACTGTAGACTGCGACACTTGCATTCCAATCTGTGAATGACGTTTTCTGCACAAGGCAGTATATAGGTACGTAATGGACAAGTACCCGGACCAAAAGCGCGCAGTGCAATATCTTCACCCGCCGATCGACCCCTTCGATCAGCGCCTGCTGGACGTGGGTGATGGCCATACCCTGTATGTCGAGCAATGCGGCAACCCCAATGGTATTCCGGTGGTGGTGCTGCACGGCGGACCAGGCGGTGGTTGCAGCCCAGCGATGCGGCGCTATTTCGATCCCGAGGTTTATCGTGTCGTGCTGTTCGATCAGCGCGGATGCGGACGCTCGCGGCCCCATGCCTCGGTCCAGGACAACACGACATGGCATCTTGTTGCCGATATCGAGCTGATCCGCACGACCCTGGGAATCGACAGCTGGCTGGTGTTCGGCGGTAGCTGGGGCGCGACGCTGGCGCTGATCTATGCGCAGACCCATCCCGAGCGGGCGCGCCACCTGATCCTGCGCGGTGTTTTCCTGATGACGCAGGCGGAACTTGATTGGTTCTATGGCGGAGGGGCAGGGCGGTTCTGGCCCGAATCCTGGGCGCGCTTCGTGGCCCCCATCCCCGAAGACGAACGTCACGATCTGATCGGCGCCTACCACCGGCGGCTGTTTTCCGGCAACCTGGCCGAGGAAACCAAGCTGGCCCGACTGTGGGCGGGTTGGGAAAACGCGCTGGCCTCGGTGCATTCCAACGGCACCATTGGCGACGCGCCCGGCGATTACGCGCGCAGCTTTGCGCGGCTGGAAAACCACTATTTCCAGAACGCCGGGTTTCTTGAGTTCGACGGTCAAATCCTCGCGAACATGGACCGGATTGCGCATATCCCCGGCGTCATCGTGCAGGGCCGTTATGACATGATTTGCCCGCCGGTGTCGGCCTGGTCGCTGGCCAAGGCGTGGCCGGGGTCGGATTACCGGCTGGTGCGCAACGCCGGGCACGCGCTGTCTGAACCCGGGATCAGCGCCGAACTGGTGCGAATCATGGACGACATCGCGCACAGCAAGGTGGGTGCGGCATGACCCGGATCGACCGCCGCGCGCTGTTTACCTCGGGTGCGGCCGCCGCGCTTCTGGCGGCGTCGGGCCTGTCTGCGCAATCGCGCCCGCGTCGGGGCGGCCGGTTGCGGCTGGCGCTGGCGCGCGAGGGTGATTCGCTGGGGATGATTGCGCGTGGCGCGGCCTTTGACACGCTGATCGAACTGGCCCCCGATGGCACCCTGCGTGGAGAGTTGGCGACGGACTGGACAAGCGATGCCACGGCCCAGCACTGGGTTTTGATCCTTCGCGAGGGCGTGACCTTCCACAACGGTGCAGCATTTTCCGCCACAGATGCCGCGCGGATGCTTCGGCGGCATGGTATCGCGGCACAGGCCGAAACCGCCATCCGCCTGACGATAGCGCTGGATCAGGGCGATCCGCAATTTCCGTTCCGCCTGACCCGGGCCGACATGATCGTGCGCGATGCCGATGAATCGCCGCTGAACGGAACCGGGCTGTACCGCATTGCGCGCTTTGAAGATGGCCGCCATTTCCGCGCAACGCGTGTGGCCGACCACTACAAGGGCGACACCGCCGGTTGGGCGGAAACCATCGACGCCATCGCCATGTCGGATCCGCGGGCGCGCGCCGCCGCTTTGCGTGACGATTATGTCGATGTGGCCGAACTGCCCGAAGCCTCGGAACTGCCTGTAGACGGTGACCTGCGTTATCATCCCTCGCGTGATCATATGCTGCTGGCAGCGCGTCCCAGCGTGGGGCTGCCGTCGGTGATTGGGCAAGGCACCCCGCTGGACGATGGGCGGTTGGCCGAACGCTGGTGGCTGGTCTAGCCGCCCCTTTTCAATCGGGGCTTGCAGACTCGGGCGGTTGAGCGTATACGCCCCTTAACAGCGGCGCGCTTGGCCTTGGTCGGGCGCTCCACCGGAGACGTGTGACGGGCCGCGCGCCCGTTTTTTTGTGTTTGGACCTATGAGCAACGACCTGATTGCAAAAGCAGCGATCGACCGCCGCCTGGCCGAGATCATCACCCCCGCCATCGAGGATCTGGGGTTTGAACTGGTGCGCGTGCGTCTGATGTCGGGCAAATCGACGACGCTGCAAATCATGGCCGACCGTCCGAATGGCGGGATCGAGGTGGATGATTGCGCCGAGATTTCCAATGCCGTGGGCGCAGTGCTGGATGTCGAGGATCCGATCCTTGACGAATATACGCTGGAAGTGTCGAGCCCCGGAATCGACCGCCCCCTGACCCGGCTGAAGGATTTCGAAGCCTTTGAAGGTTATGAGGCCAAGCTGGAAACGACCGAGCTGATCGACGGGCGCCGCCGGTTCAAGGGGATGCTGGCGGGCATCGAAGGCGACGAAGTGCTGATCAACGTCGAGGAAGGCACCATCGGGTTGCAGTTCGACTGGCTGAGCGACGCCAAGCTGGTGCTGACCGACGATCTGATCAAGGAAATGCTGCGCCAGCGGAAATCGGCAGGCGCGCTGAACGAAGACAATTTCGACGAGATTGAGACCGAAGGGTCAACCGAGGAGAACAGGTAAATGGCAATCACCTCTGCGAACCAGCTGGAGCTGTTGCAAACCGCCGAAGCGGTCGCGCGCGAAAAGATGATCGACCCGTCGCTGGTGATCGAGGCGATGGAAGAGTCGCTCGCCCGTGCTGCCAAGAGCCGCTACGGCGCCGAGATGGACATCCGCGTGAGCATCGACCGCAAGACCGGCCGCGCCACCTTTACCCGCGTTCGCACCGTCGTCGAAGACGAAGAGCTTGAGAATTACCAGGCCGAATTCACGGTCGAGCAGGCCAAGCAGTACATGGCCGACCCGGTGGTGGGCGATACCTATGTCGAAGAGGTTCCGCCGGTTGAAATGGGCCGCATCGCGGCGCAATCGGCCAAGCAGGTGATCCTGCAGAAGGTCCGCGAAGCCGAGCGTGATCGCCAGTACGAAGAATTCAAGGACCGCGCCGGCACGATCATCAACGGTCAGGTCAAGCGCGAGGAATACGGCAACGTCATCGTCGATGTGGGCGCGGGCGAAGCGATCCTGCGGCGCAACGAAAAGATCGGCCGCGAAAGCTATCGCCCGAACGACCGTATCCGCTGCTATATCAAGGACGTGCGCCGCGAACCGCGCGGGCCGCAGATTTTCCTGTCGCGCACCGCGCCGGAATTCATGGCCGAGCTGTTCAAGATGGAAGTGCCGGAAATCTACGACGGCATCATCGAAATCAAGGCCGTGGCCCGCGACCCGGGTTCGCGCGCGAAGATCGCCGTGATTTCCTATGATGGCTCGATCGACCCGGTTGGTGCCTGCGTGGGTATGCGCGGCAGCCGCGTGCAGGCCGTGGTGAACGAGCTTCAGGGCGAAAAGATCGACATCATCCCGTGGAACGAGGACCAGCCGACGTTCCTTGTGAACGCGCTGCAACCGGCCGAAGTGACCAAGGTGGTTCTGGACGAAGAGGCCGAGCGGATCGAGGTTGTCGTTCCCGAGGAACAGCTGAGCCTCGCCATCGGCCGCCGTGGTCAGAACGTGCGCCTTGCCTCGCAGTTGACCGGGCTCGACATCGACATCATGACCGAAGAAGAAGAATCGGCCCGGCGTCAGGCGGAATTCGAGCAGCGCACCAAGCTGTTCATGGATACGCTGGATCTTGACGAATTCTTTGCACAACTTCTGGTATCTGAAGGGTTCACCAACCTGGAAGAAGTCGCCTATGTCGAGGTGGACGAACTTCTGGTGATCGACGGAGTCGACGAAGACACCGCAAGCGAGCTTCAGGCGCGCGCCCGCGATTACCTGGATGCGCAGAACAAGGCGGCGCTGGAAGCGGCCCGCGAACTGGGTGTGGAAGACAGCCTGGTTGAATTCGAAGGCCTGACACCCCAGATGCTTGAGGCGCTGGGCAAGGACGGCGTCAAGACGCTGGAAGATTTCGCAACCTGCGCCGACTGGGAACTGGCTGGTGGCTGGACTACGGTCGATGGCGAACGCGTCAAGGATGACGGTATTCTGGAACCCTTCGATGTGTCCCTGGAAGAGGCACAATCGCTGGTCATGACGGCGCGGATTGCGCTGGGCTGGGTTGATCCCGCCGAGCTGGAAGACGAAGACACCGAAGGTGATGTTGACGGCGCTGATGCCGAAACCGAGGAGGCCGGAGCCTGATTTCAGGCTCCGAGGAGGCTGAAATGGGACGCGGTGGCGCACCAAAAGACAGATCGGGCGATCCCGATCGCAAGTGCGTCGTCACCGGCGAGGTTCAGCCCAAGAATGGGCTGATCCGTTTCGTGGCGGGCCCGGAAGCACAGCTTGTTCCCGATGTGGCGAACAAGCTGCCGGGACGCGGCGTTTATGTTGCGGCGGATCGCGCCGCGCTGGAAAAGGCCGTCGCGAAGAAGGCCTTCGCGCGCGGATTGAAAATGCAGGTTGCCGTGCCCGATGGGCTGGTCGACGAAGTCGAACGACAACTGGCGCGTCGTGTGGTCGATTTGATCAGCATGGGGCGCAAATCCGGCGACGCGGTTGCCGGTTACGAAAAGGTAAAGGCCTGGCTGGACCGTGAAGAAGCGCATGTGCTGATTCAGGCGGTCGATGGATCCGGGCGTGGAAAGTCGAAACTGAGCACGCCGCACTTCGGCAAATACATCGGCTGGCTCACGTCGGATGAACTGGGCATGGCTTTTGGCCGTGAAACTGTGATACATGCCGCGCTCGCCTCTGGTGGACTCGGCCGACGTGTTGTAGAGGAAGCGCAAAGATTGCGCGGTGTACGCGAAACTGAGGACGGCAACGGCTGTTCGGAAGGAAAAAGAGCTTTATGAGCGATACTGACGGCAAAAAGACTTTGGGCCTGCGGGGCGGGTCCCGCCCGGGGAATGTGAAACAGAGTTTCAGCCACGGACGGACGAAGAATGTCGTAGTGGAAACCAAACGCAAGCGCGTTGTCGTGCCCAAGCCCGGTGCTGTCAAATCTGCATCCGCCGGTGTGTCGGCTGGCGATCCGTCGCGGCGTCCGGGTGGCATTTCCGATGCCGAGATGGAGCGTCGTCTGAAGGCGTTGCAGGCCGCCAAGGCCCGCGAAGCCGACGAAGCCGCGCAGCGCGAAGCCGAGGAAAAGGCCCGCGAGGAAGAACGCGACCGCCGCCGCGCCGAGGCCGAGGCCAAGGAACGCGAAGAGCGCGAGCGTGAAGAGGCGCTGAAGGCCAAGGCCGAAGAGGAAGAGCGCCAGAAGCGCGAAGCCGAAGAAGCGGCGCGCCGTGCGGCCGAACCGGCACCCGCGCCGGAAGAGGCTAACCGTGGTGGCGGTGCAGCCAAGGCTGCGCCCAGCTCGCCCCGCAAGGTCGACACCGAGAAAGACCGCGAACAGCGCACGACGCGTGGCAAGGGCCGCGACGACAACCGGCGTTCGGGCAAACTGACACTGAATCAGGCGCTTAGCGGTGGTGAAGGTGGGCGGCAACGTTCGGTTGCGGCGATGAAGCGCAAGCAGGAACGCGCACGCCAGAAGGCGATGGGCGGCAATGTCGAGCGTGAAAAGGTCGTGCGCGACGTGCAGGTGCCCGAAGCCATCGTGGTCAGCGAGCTGGCCAACCGTATGGCCGAACGCGTGGGCGCTGTCGTTAAGGCGCTGATGCAGAACGGCATGATGGTGACCCAGAACCAGACGATCGACGCGGATACCGCTGAACTGATCGTCGAGGAATTCGGCCACAACGTTGTTCGCGTCTCCGACTCGGATGTGGAAGACGTGATCACACAGGTCGAGGACAAGGCCGACGATCTGTCGCCGCGTCCGCCGGTCATCACGATCATGGGCCACGTCGACCACGGCAAAACCTCGCTTCTGGATGCAATCCGGAATGCCAAGGTTGTCGCTGGCGAAGCGGGCGGGATCACCCAGCACATCGGTGCCTATCAGGTGAAAACCGAAGGCGGGCAGATGCTGACCTTCCTTGATACGCCGGGCCACGCGGCCTTTACCTCGATGCGCTCGCGTGGCGCTCAGGTGACGGACATCGTGGTTCTGGTGGTCGCTGCAGACGATGCGGTGATGCCGCAGACGATCGAGGCGATCAACCACGCCAAGGCGGCAAAGGTGCCGATGATCGTGGCGATCAACAAGATCGACAAGCACGAGGCGAACCCGACCAAGGTGCGTACCGACCTGCTTCAACACGAAGTGGTCGTGGAACAGATGTCGGGCGACGTGCAGGATGTCGAGGTGTCGGCCCACACCGGCCAGGGCCTGGACAACCTGCTGGAAGCCATCGCGCTTCAGGCGGAAATCCTTGAACTGAAAGCCAACCCCGACCGCGCCGCCCAGGGCGCCGTGATCGAGGCCAAGCTGGACGTGGGCCGCGGCCCCGTTGCCACCGTTCTGGTGCAGACCGGCACGCTGAAGCAGGGCGACATCTTTGTCGTCGGCGAACAGTGGGGCAAGGTTCGCGCGATGGAGAACGACAAGGGCGAACGCGTCAAGGAAGCCGGACCTTCGGTGCCTGTCGAGGTGCTGGGTCTGAACGGCACACCCGAAGCGGGCGACGTTCTGAACGTGGTCTCGACCGAGGCGCAGGCGCGCGAAATCGCGGAATATCGCGAAAAAGCGGCCAAGGACAAACGCGCAGCTGCCGGTGCCGCCACGACGCTGGAACAGCTTATGGCGAATGCCAAGGCCGACGAAAACATGTCGGAGCTGCCGATCCTCATCAAGGCCGACGTGCAAGGTTCGGCGGAGGCGATCGTGCAGGCGATGGAAAAGATCGGCAACGAAGAGGTGCGCGTGCGCGTGCTGCATTCGGGCGTCGGTGCCATCACCGAAACCGACGTGGGCCTGGCCGAGGCAAGCAATGCGCCGATCATGGGCTTTAACGTCCGTGCCAACGCCAGCGCGCGGAACACGGCAAACCAGAAGGGCGTGGAAATCCGGTACTATTCGGTCATCTACGACCTTGTGGATGACGTGAAGAATGCGGCCAGCGGTCTGCTGTCGGCCGAAATTCGCGAGCACTTTATCGGTTACGCCGAAATTCGCGAAGTCTTCAAGGTGACGGGCGTGGGCAAGGTTGCCGGCTGTCTGGTCACCGAAGGCACGGCGCGCCGTTCTGCCGGTGTGCGCCTGCTGCGCGACAACGTGGTGATCCACGAGGGCACGCTGAAAACGCTCAAACGCTTCAAGGACGAAGTGTCCGAGGTTCAGTCGGGCCAGGAATGCGGTATGGCCTTTGAAAACTACGACGATATCCGCAACGGCGATGTGATCGAGATTTTCCAGCGCGAAGAGGTGACCCGGACGCTGTAAGCCTGGGTCGCACATCACAAAATACTAAAAAAGGCACGGTCTTGCGACTGTGCCTTTTTCCGTTTCGTGAGTGGAAGCTTCGATCAGGCGGCGGTTTTCACCGGTTTCCCCGTGTAGATCGTGTTTCCGTCGCGAACAGCGATTTTTCCATCCGGATAGTCCCGGACGAACATTCCCTGAATCGTGACTGAAGTGCCAAGTGTGATGGTACGTAACATGTCGAATCCTCCCCAAAAGAACCGAACTGTTGCTGTGTAAGAAAAAAATACGGTCAAACAAATAATATAGCGAGAGTTAATATTAAGTTCACATGCAGAAATTTGTGGCGAAACGATGAAGCGGCGCCCAGATCCTGTGCAAAAACTGTATATACATGCAAGAGGCATGAATTTATCGTTTAGTTACATGCACATCACAGGCGAACTACAGCCAATCGCGTAGAATCGCTATCAGCGGAACGTCGGCCTCGGGCATCGGATAGCTGCGCATTTCATTGGGTCGCGCCCATGCAAGGCGCTGTCCTTCGCGCGGCTGAGGGGTGCCCTGCCACTTCCGGCAGGCGAACAGCGGCATCAGCAAATGAAAGCTGTCATAGCTGTGGCTGGCGAATGTCAGCGGTGCCAGACAGGATTGCCAGGTCTCGATCCCCAACTCTTCGTGCAGTTCGCGAATCAACGCCGCCTCGGGCGTTTCGCCCGGTTCAACTTTGCCGCCCGGAAACTCCCATAGTCCGGCCATGGCCTTGCCTTCGGGG
This sequence comes from Arenibacterium halophilum, assembly GCF_005938225.1. Taxonomy (GTDB): domain Bacteria; phylum Pseudomonadota; class Alphaproteobacteria; order Rhodobacterales; family Rhodobacteraceae; genus Arenibacterium; species Arenibacterium halophilum. The sequence goes on along the minus strand of NZ_VCPC01000004.1, from coordinate 264,954 downwards.
CGTTGGGCCAGAAGCACCCGGCCGTCGCGATCAATCAAAGCGACGGCCGAGACCAGAACGGTTTTCAACCCACTCACGACCGGTAGTCGGCGTTGATGTCGATGTAACCGTGGGTCAGATCGCAGGTCCAGACAGTAGAAGCGCCATCGCCTAGGCCCAGATCGACACGAATCACCAGATCTTGCCCCTTCATGTGGGCGGCGCCGTCGGCTTCTTTATAGTCGGGACTGACCCAGCCTTTTTCGGCCACCAACACATCGCCGAACCAGATTGACAGCAGATCACGGTCAGCCGCGGCGCCGGATTTGCCGATGGCCATGACAACACGGCCCCAGTTCGGATCTTCGCCGGCGATGGCAGTTTTCACCAGCGGAGAGTTCGCGATGGCCAGCCCGTGCACCTTGGCATCGGCATCGCTGGCCGCGCCTGTCACGCGGATTTCCACGAATTTCGTAGCGCCTTCGCCGTCGCGCACCACCTGGTGTGCAAGGTCCAGCATCACGTCCGACAAGGCGGTGCGGAAGGCATCGCTGTTGCTGGCATCAACGCCCGAGGCCCCCGTAGCGGCCAGCATCAGGCTGTCCGAGGTCGAGGTGTCGCTGTCCACCGTGATGCAGTTGAAGGTGCGGTCGGTCAACGACGACAGCATCGATTGCAGCGCGCCCTGTTCGACCACGGCATCGGTGAAGATGTAGACCAGCATCGTCGCCATATCGGGCGCGATCATGCCCGATCCCTTGGCGATGCCCGCGATCTGAACCGTCTTGCCATCGATCGTGACCGATTTGCACGCGCCCTTGGGGAAGGTGTCTGTGGTCATGATCGCGCGGGCCGAGCCCTTGATCGCATCTTCGCTCAGGTTGCCCGTCAGCTCGTCCAGCTTGGCGACGATGCGCTCATGTGGCAGCGGTTCGCCGATCACGCCGGTGGAGGCGGTGAAGATTCGGGACTGCGGAACGCCGGTGGCCTTTTCGGCAGCCATGCACAGCTCGGCGACCGAGGTTTGCCCGCGCGCGCCGGTGAAGGCGTTGGAATTGCCCGAATTCACAAGGATCGCGGCGCCGGCATCGCTGGCGCCGCCGCCCGCCGCCAGTTTGGACTGGCAATCCAAAACCGGTGCCGACCGCGTGGCCGAGCGCGTGAACACGCCCGCCACCGTGCTGCCGGGCGCAAGCACTGCCAGCATCACATCGGTGCGGTTCTTATAGCGCACGCCGGCCTCGGCGCTGGCAAAGCGCACGCCCGAAATCACCGGTAGCTCGGGAAAGCTGGCCGGAGCCAGCGGAGACACAGCCAGAGTTTTGCCCATCTATCAGTTCCGAATCAGATCAAGGTTGTTGATGATTTCAGGCGACAAGCCTTCGACCTCGGGGCGTTCAATCGTGGCTTCGCGCGTCAGCAGTTCGACCCGGTCCTGCACGGCCTGCTTGCGCAGTTCTTCGCCCAGCTGGCCCTGCACCTCATCCAGAGCGGGGGCTTCGGATTTGCGCTTTTCATTCAGGCGGATCACATGCCAGCCGAATTGCGTCTGCACCGGGTCGGAGACGGTTTCGGGCTCCAGCGCGACAACGGCGGTTTCAAACTCGGGGACCATCGCGCCCATACCGAACCAACCCAGTTCTCCCCCGTTGGGGCCCGAGGGACCTGTCGATTTTTCCTTGGCGACGGTGGCGAAATCGGCGCCTGCGTCCAGTTCGTCCTTGATCGCGTTTGCCTCGTCTTCGGTTTCGACAAGGATATGCGAGGCGTTGAATTCGTCGCCGCCAAAGCCGTCGGCGTATTTCGCATCATATGCGGCCTTGATATCGGCGTCGGTCACCGCGTCGGCCATGATATTTTCGATCTCGGCGGCGGCAATCAGCGAGCGGCGTTCGTTGTCCAGCGACAGTTGAACATGGCGCGGGGGGTTGCCTTGATAGGCATCGGACAGCGCGGTTTGCTGGATCAGCTGATCAACCACCGCGTTGTACAGCACGTCCGGCGGCAGCTGGCGGTACTGTTGCGGCAGCGTGGCCGTGGCCACGATGACATGGCCCAGCGTGATATCCTGATTGTTGACACGGGCCACCAAGGTATCCGCATCGGGTTCGGCAATGGCGAGCTGCGGCAGCGCCATCACGGCGGCAAACGCCAGCGTTGTCGCAAAAGTGAGACCTTTGGGCATGGAAATCTTCCTATTCTGGGCGCGCGACCGGGCGCGCCGTTGACACTCTAAACCCTGCCCCTTACATCGCGGTGTGGCCTTGGCAGGGCCGTCGTTCACCCCCGTATCTATGGGGAGCGTGACAGGCGGGCAAGCCTGCGACAACCACGAAAACGTCAGATCGGCTGGAGAGAGCATGCTGGGTATCGGAACACTTGCAAAAAAGGTGTTCGGCACACCGAACGACCGAATGATCAAGGCAGTCCGCCCTCTGGTTGCACAGATCAACGATCTGGAAGACGAATTCGCCAAGCTGGACGATGCCGGGCTGAAGGCCAAGACGGAAGAGCTGGCCAAGCGCGCGATGCAGGGCGACAGCCTTGACGATCTGCTGCCTGAGGCTTTTGCCAACTGCCGCGAAGCCGCCAAGCGGGCCCTAGGCCTGCGCGCGTTTGATACGCAGCTGATGGGCGCGATCTTCCTGCACCGCGGCAATATCGCCGAGCAGAAGACGGGTGAAGGCAAGACGCTGACGGCGACCTTCGCCGCCTATCTGAACGCGCTGCCGGGCAAGGGCGTGCATGTGGTAACGGTCAACGAATACCTCGCCCGCCGCGACTCTGAATGGATGGGCAAGGTTTTCGCGGCCTTGGGGCTGTCCAGCGGTGTGATCTATTCCGAGCAGCCGCCCGAAGAAAAGATGGCCGCCTATACCAGCGACATCACCTATGGCACGAACAATGAATTCGGGTTCGATTACCTGCGCGACAACATGAAATCGGATCTGGCGCAGGTGCACCAGAAACAGCATTTCTTTGCCATCGTGGACGAAGTCGACAGCATCCTGATCGACGAGGCGCGGACCCCGCTGGTGATTTCCGGCATGGCGACCGACCGGTCCGATCTGTACCAGGCGATTGACGCTCTGATCCCGTCTCTGACAGAAGAACATTTCACCATCGACGAAAAGTCGCGTCAGGTGACGTTCACCGACGAGGGCAATGAATACCTGGAAGACCAGTTGCACGCGCGCGGTTTCCTCGAAGAAGGCCAGACGCTGTACGATCCCGAAAGCACCACGATCGTTCACCACGTGAACCAGGGTCTGCGGGCGCACAAGCTGTTCCTGAAAGACAAGGATTACATGGTTCGCAACGGCGAGGTCGTGCTGGTTGACGAATTCACGGGCCGCATGATGGCCGGGCGCCGCCTGTCGGACGGGCTGCATCAGGCAATCGAGGCGAAGGAAGGCGTTGATATCAAGCCCGAGAACGTCACGATGGCGTCGATCACCTTCCAGAACTACTTCCGCCTCTATGAAAAGCTGGCCGGGATGACTGGCACCGCCACCACCGAGGCCGAAGAATTCCAGGAAATCTATGGCCTTGGCGTGGTCGAGATTCCGACCAACGTACCGATTGCCCGGGTAGACGAAGACGATCAGGTGTACCGCACCGCGCGCGAGAAATACCTTGCGATGATCGAAGAGGTGAAAGCCGCCCATGCCAAGGGCCAGCCGGTTCTGGTGGGCACCACCTCGATTGAGAAATCGGAAATGCTTAGCCAGATGCTGACCGCCGAAGGCATCGCACATAACGTTCTGAACGCACGCCAGCACGAACAGGAAGCCAATATCGTCGCTGATGCGGGCAAGCTGGGCGCTGTGACCATCGCCACCAACATGGCCGGGCGCGGCACCGACATTCAGCTGGGCGGCAACGTCGAATCCAAGGTGCTCGAGGCGCTGGAAGCGAACCCCGACGCCGACCCGGAACAGGTCCGAAAAGATGAAACCGCGCGCCACGCCGAAGAGAACCGCAAGGTGAAAGAGGCCGGTGGTCTGTGCGTTCTGGCCTCGGAACGGCACGAAAGCCGCCGGATCGACAACCAGCTGCGCGGCCGTTCGGGCCGTCAGGGCGACCCGGGGCGCACGGCGTTCTTCCTCAGCCTCGAAGACGACCTGATGCGCATCTTCGGGTCAGAACGGCTCGACAAGGTGTTGAAAACGCTGGGCCTGAAAGAAGGCGAGGCGATCGTTCACCCTTGGGTCAACAAATCGCTGGAACGCGCGCAGGCGAAGGTTGAAGGCCGCAACTTCGACATCCGCAAGCAGTTGCTGAAATTCGACGACGTGATGAACGACCAGCGCAAGGTGATCTTTGCGCAGCGTCGCGAAATCATGGAAGCAGAGGATCTGGCCGAAATCGCCGCTGACATGCGCCATCAGGTGATCGACGATCTGGTGGACGAACATATTCCGGCAAAATCCTACGCGGAACAGTGGGATACCCACGGGCTGTATGCGCAGGTGATCGAAAAGCTGGGCATGGATGTGCCGGTGATCGATTGGGCCGCCGAGGATGGTGTGGACGACGAAGCGATCCGCGAACGGCTGGTCAAGGCGTCGGACGAACATATGGCCAAGAAGGCCAGCGAGTTCGGCCCCGACAACATGCGCAACATCGAAAAGCAGGTGCTGCTGCAAAGCATCGACAGCAAGTGGCGTGAACACCTGCTGACGCTGGAGCATCTGCGCTCGGTCGTTGGCTTCCGCGGCTATGCGCAGCGCGATCCGCTGAACGAATACAAGAACGAAGGCTTTGCGCTGTTTGAAAACATGCTCGACAGCCTGCGCCTGACCGTCACGCAAACCCTGTCAAGCCTGCGCCTGCCGTCCGAGGACGAACAGCGCAAGATGATGGAAGACTATCTTGCCCAGCAGGGGCAAACGGCCGCCCCCGCGCAGCCCGAGCCTGCACCGACGGGCGAAGCAACAGCGGGGTTCGACGAAAACGACCCCGCAACCTGGGGCAACCCCAGCCGCAACGATCCCTGCCCCTGTGGCAGTGGCAAGAAATTTAAACATTGCCACGGTAAGGTCGCCTGACCTGATGTGACCAGTCAGGGCGTTGCGCCTGAATGACTCCGCATCGCGGCCACACCTTGGCCGCGATTGCCTGCAAGCTCTGGGATGCTCGCCACATCGCCGGAGAATGAGATGCCCAAGACCAGATTGATCGCAACCAGCGTTGCCACGCTTAGCTGCGCGCTGGGCGTCGGGTACTTCATGCAACGTACCGGGGGGCCGGAAACGACTGGCCGGATGGCGGCGTCGGTCATGCTGGCGCCTCAGCCAGCTGTTACGGCGGAACCTCTGGACCTGTCGCAGATCATTCTGGCATCGGCACCTGCTGACATTGCGGCGATGGATGCGGCGGAAGAGCCGATGGTCATCGAGCCTCAACCGCTCGCTCTGCCGGCCGATTGCACTGTCTCTGTGGCGGCTTCTACCGTCGAACCGGCCAGTGTGGCGCTGGACATTGCTGCGCCTTGCAATCGAAACGACAGGATCACCGTGCACCACAGCGGCATGATGTTTACCCTTGCCACGGACACGACCGGCGCGGCGAGCGTGACTGTCCCGGCGCTGAACAGCGATGCGATCTTCATCGTCGAAACCCCGACCGGAGGCGCCGTTGCCTCAGCCGAAGTGCCCAGCCTGAGCGACTATGACCGCGTGGCGCTGCAATGGACCGGCGAGACCGGGCTTCAAATTCACGCCCGCGAATACGAGGCAGACTACGGATCGGGCCGCCATGTCTGGACCGGGCACGCCGAGTCTGACGGCCCGGTTGGGGGCAGCGTTGTGCGGCTGGGCGATCCCGACACGCTGAACCCGCGGCTGGCCGAGGTGTATACCTTCCCCGCCTCACGCGCGGTCGAGTCGGGCACAGTTGCGCTGACCGTCGAAGCCGAAGTGACAGAGGCGAACTGCGGTCGCGATATCGCCGCGCAATCGATCACACCGCGTGGCGCGGAGTCGGCCCCGCGCACCCGCGATCTGGTTCTTTCGGTTCCCGATTGTGACGCAAAGGGCGACTTTCTGGTGTTGAATAATCTGCTGGATGATCTGAAGATCGCCGCGAACTGACCTGATACGGTACGGCATCACCATGATCTGGCATCGTGCGGCGATATTCGCCGCACTTTTTCTGTTTCTTTTCGGGCCGCTGGCCCGCGCGCAGGACATCACGCTGACTTCGCGTGACGGTGCGGTGGAAATCACCGGGACCCTGCTGGGCTATGACGGCGAATTCTATCGCGTCGAGACCAAATTCGGAGAGCTGACGCTGGACGGGTCGGGCGTGCTGTGCGACGGGCCAGGCTGCCCCAGCCTGTCTGATTTCGTGGCCGAGATCGACTTTTCCGGGTCCTCCACCATCGCGCGCGTGTTGATGCCCGCGCTGGTCGAAGGCTTCGCGCTGCGCAATGGATATGATACCCGCGCCAGTCAGACCGACGAGTCGCACCAGTTGATCGAGTTGATTGACCGGACCACCCAAGACCCGCGCGCGCGACTGCGTTTTCGCGTGACCAATACCGACGAAGGCTTTGCCGATCTCTTGGCCAACGAGGCCGATATTGCGATGGCCTTGCGTGAAATCCGCCCGACCGAACTGTTGCTCGCGAAAGAGGCCGGGCTTACTGGCCCCGATGGCACAATTCCGCATCGGGTCTTGGCGCTGGACGCGGTGGTGCCGATCGTTGCGCCTGATAATCCTGTCCGGCGGATTTCGGCGGCAGATCTTGCGCGCGTTTATTCGGGTGACCTGACGAACTGGGCAGAGGTTGGCGGACCGGATGCGCCGATTTCCGTGCACATGCCAGCCCAAGGATCGGGCCTGTCGCAGGCGGTCGAAGACTATGTGCTGGCGCCCGGCGGGCTTGCTTTGGCCGAAACAATACAGCGGCATCGGTTGAATGCCGATATGGTGCGGGCCGTCACGCGCGATCCCTTCGGCATTGGCGTGGCCAGCTTTGCCGAAACCGGAGATGCGCGGGTGTTGCCTTTGTCGGGTGGCTGCGGCTTTGCGATTTCGCCCAGCCGTCGCAGCATCAAGACCGAAGATTACCCCCTGACGTCGCCCGTGTTTCTGTACCTGCCGGCCCGGCGGTTGCCAAAGGAAGGGCGTGAATTCCTGAAATATCTGCGCGGCCCGATGGCGCAGAACGTGATCCGGCGCGCGGGATTCGTCGATCAGGCCCCCGAAGAGATGCCGATAGATGCGCAGGGCGCGCGATTTGCCCATGCGATTTTGGCGGCGGGGCAGGAAACGACGCTGGATGACCTGCGCGAGATGACAGCCTTTCTGGCACCCTTGCGGCGATTGTCGCTGTCGTTCCGGTTCGAACCGGGTTCGTCGCGGCCGGATGCGCAATCGCGGGCCAATGTAGAGTATTTGGCCGATCTGTTGGAAACCGGCGCCGTCGGCGCCCGGCGATTGGTGTTTGTCGGGTTCAGCGATGGTGACGGTGCGGCCGCTTCGAACCGGCGCATCGCTGCCGCCCGCGCCCGGCATGTGCGCGACGCGGTGCGAGAGATGGCCGGCGCCATGGGCGACACCGCGCCCGCCCTGGAAACCGAAGCCTTTGGCGAGGCGCTGCCGATGGCCTGCGACGACAGCGAATGGGGCCGCAAGATCAATCGCCGTGTCGAAGTATGGGTCGAATAGGGCGGGCTAAATCAATCCCTCCGAGCGAAAGCTGAGTTCGCGGGATTTCCCGATAATCAGGTGATCGTGCAGCGTCAGCCCCAGCGCAGTACAGGCCGCCTGTACCTGCGCGGTCATGGCGATATCGGCCTCTGACGGGGTTGGATCGCCCGAGGGGTGGTTGTGCACGAGAATAATGGCGCAGGCGTTCAGTTCCAGCGCGCGTTTTGCCACCTCGCGTGGGTAGACTGGCACGTGATCCACTGTGCCTTTGGCTTGCTCTTCATCCGCGATCAGCACGTTCTTGCGGTCAAGGAACAGCACGCGAAACTCTTCCGTTTCGCGATGCGCCATGGTGGTGTGGCAATAATCCAGAACGGCATCCCAACTGGAAATCACATGCTGTTTCAGCACGCGGGATCGCGCCATGCGATGTGTTGCGGCCTCGACGATCTTAAGGTCAACAATTGTCTGATCGCCAATTCCGTTAATCTTGGCAAGACGCTCGGGCGACGCTGTCAGCACGCGATTAAAATCGCCGAATTCGTCCAGCAGGTTGCGCGCCAGCGGCTTGACGTCCCGGCGCGGGATCGAGCGGAACAGCACCAGCTCCAGAAGTTCATAATCGGGGATGGCCTTGGCCCCGCCGGCCATGAAGCGCGCCCGAAGCCGGGCGCGATGATCCGTGATATATGAGGGCAAAGGCCCGGTCCCGACAGGACTAGCGGGGGCTTCGTCGCTTTCAAACAGCGACCCCATCGATTCGTGAAAAGAGCGATCCGTAGACATGGGCCCAGCGTCGGCCAGATTGGTGAATTATGGGTTAATTCAGCACTGATCGCCCGTGAATTCCGGCGGGCCATGCAGCGGCCCGCCAGCAAGTGTTTTCAACCCTTCATGCCGTCCCAGAAGGATTTCACGGACGAGAAAAAGGACTTGGATTCCGGGTTGTTATCTTCGCCCAGGTCCTCGAATTCCTTCAAGAGCTCTTTTTGTCGGCTTGACAGGTTTACCGGCGTTTCAACGGCCAGCTCGATATACATATCGCCATTGCCGGTGCCGCGCAGAGGAGGCATACCTTTACCCCGCAGACGCATCTGACGACCAGACTGGCTGCCAGCAGGAATCTGCACACGCCCGCGCCCGCCATCTATCGTAGGAACTTCGATCGCGCCGCCCAGCGCGGCTTTGGCCATGCTGACAGGCACGCGGCAATACAGGTTTACGCCGTCACGCTCGAACAGGTCATGCGGCCCGACCTCGACAAAGATGTACAGATCGCCCGGTGGGCCACCGCGCATACCGGCTTCGCCTTCGCCGGCCAGGCGAATGCGCGTTCCGGTTTCCACCCCGGCAGGGATGTTCACGTTCAAAGCACGGTTCTTTTCGACCCGGCCTTGGCCGCCGCAGGATTTGCAGGGGTTCTTGATGATCTGCCCAAGCCCCGAACAGGTGGGGCAGGTCCGCTCGACGGTAAAGAAACCTTGCTGTGCCCGCACCTTACCCATGCCAGAACAGGTGGGGCATGTCGTCGGCTCGGCCCCGCCTTCGGCGCCCGACCCGTTGCAGGACGAACAGGCCACAGCAGTGGGCACGTTGATGGTTTTCTGCATCCCGGAGAAGGCTTCGTCGAGCGAGATGCGTAGGTTGTAGCGCAGGTCGGCGCCACGCGCGGCGCGTCGTCCGCCGCCTCCGCCACCTTGGCGGCCGCCCATGAAATCGCCGAACAGATCGTCGAAGACATCCGAGAAGGCGGACGAGAAATCGCCGCCGCCATATCCCTGACCGGGACGGGCACCACCGCCGCCACCCATGCCTCCGTCGAACGCCGCATGACCAAAGCGGTCATAGGCCGCCTTTTTTTCGGCGTCCTTCAGGACTTCGTAGGCGGCATTGGCTTCCTTGAACTGTGCCTCTGCTTCGGGATTGTCGGCGTTGCGGTCGGGATGAAGTTCCTTGGCCTTCTTGCGATAGGCTTTCTTGATTTCATCTGCCGAGGCGGATTTGGCAACGCCAAGCACATCATAGAAGTCACGCTTTGACATCGTTTTACCTCTCTCCCGGAACACATTGGGCCGACCCACACCGGGCCGGCCCAAAAATGGCTCCGGTTTTTAAGCCTTACGCACGCTTGTTGTCATCCAGATCTTCGAAATCCGCATCCACGATGTCGTCGTCGGATCCACCCATGTCGGCGCCTTTGGGCTCGTCTTCGCCCTCGTCCTGGCTGGCCTTATAGATGGCTTCGCCCAGCTTCATCGCCGCTTCGGTGACGTTCTGGATGCCCGACTTGATCTTGTCGGCATTCTCGGTTTCCAGCTCGTCCTTCAGCGCGGCGATTGCCAGTTCGATGGCTTCGATCGTCGTCGGATCGACCTTGTCGGAATGCTCTTCCATCGACTTTTCGGTCGAATGGATCAGGCTTTCGGCTTGGTTCTTCGCATCCACAAGCTCGCGCCGTGCCTTGTCGGACTCGGCGTTTTCTTCGGCGTCCTTGACCATGCGTTCGATATCATCGTCCGACAGACCGCCCGACGCCTGGATCGTGATCTTCTGTTCCTTGCCAGTGCCCTTGTCCTTGGCGCTGACCGACACGATGCCGTTGGCGTCAATGTCGAACGTCACTTCGATCTGCGGCATCCCGCGCGGGGCCGGGGGGATGTTTTCAAGGTTGAACTGGCCGAGGATCTTGTTGTCGGCGGCCATTTCGCGTTCACCCTGGAACACCCGGATGGTCACGGCGCTTTGGTGGTCTTCCGCGGTCGAGAAGATCTGCGACTTCTTGGTCGGGATCGTGGTGTTGCGGTCGATCAGTCGGGTGAACACGCCACCCAGCGTTTCGATACCAAGGCTCAGCGGCGTCACGTCGAGCAGAACGACGTCTTTCACGTCGCCTTGCAGAACGCCGGCCTGAATCGCGGCACCCATGGCGACCACCTCATCGGGGTTGACGCCCTTGTGCGGCTCTTTCCCGAAGAACTTGGTCACCTCTTCGACGACCTTCGGCATACGGGTCATCCCGCCGACCAGCACGACTTCGTCGATGTCCGAGGCTGAGATACCGGCATCCTTCAGCGCGGCCTGGCAGGGTTTCAGCGATGCCTTGATAAGGTCGCCCACCAGGCTTTCCAGCTTGGCGCGGGTCAGCTTCATCACCATGTGCAGCGGCTGCCCGTTCGACCCCATCGAGATGAACGGCTGGTTGATTTCGGTCTGGCTCGAGCTCGACAGTTCGATCTTAGCCTTTTCAGCAGCTTCTTTCAGACGCTGAAGCGCCATCTTGTCCTTGGTCAGGTCGACCTGGTGCTCTTTCTTGAACTCGTCCGCCAGGTAGTTGACGATCCGCATGTCGAAATCTTCACCACCCAGGAAGGTGTCGCCATTGGTCGACTTCACCTCGAACAGGCCATCGTCGATTTCAAGGATGGTCACGTCGAACGTCCCGCCGCCAAGGTCATAAACGGCGATGGTCTGCGTGTTTTCCTTGTCGAGACCATAGGCCAGCGCGGCGGCGGTCGGTTCGTTGATGATGCGCAGCACTTCCAGACCGGCGATCTTGCCGGCGTCCTTGGTGGCTTGGCGCTGGGCGTCGTTGAAGTAGGCCGGAACGGTAATCACGGCCTGGGTCACTTCCTCGCCCAGATAGCTTTCGGCGGTTTCCTTCATCTTGCCCAGGATGAACGCGGAAATCTGCGAGGGGCTGTATTTTTCGCCCTTGGCTTCGACCCATGCGTCACCGTTGCCGCCGTCGATCACGTTGAACGGCAGGTTTTTCTTGTCCTTGGCAAGATCGGCGTCGTCGTTGCGGCGGCCGATCAGCCGCTTGACACCGAAAATCGTGTTGTCGGGGTTAGTGACGGCCTGGCGTTTGGCCGGCTGCCCGACAAGGCGCTCGTCATCCGTGAAGGCGACAATCGACGGAGTCGTGCGCGCCCCTTCCGAGTTTTCGATCACGCGGGGTTGGCTGCCGTCCATGATGGCGATGCAGCTGTTGGTGGTCCCGAGGTCGATCCCGATTACTTTACCCATGTTTGATCCCTTCTGTACGTTAAGGCGATAACCCGAGGCATGAACCCGTTACGGCATCCCTGCCCCGATTGCTCTGCAGGCTCAGGCTGGGCCTGTTCCTGCGTCTCGGCGTATATAGGGAGCGGAAAATCGGCCTGCAACCATTCCTGCGTGCGGTGGGCAGAGAAACGGCTCGGATTTTAGGCAACTGGTTGAACAAGGGCACAATCGACCCATGAACATGCTGACGATCAGAGGCGTTCACGTGTTTCGCGGCTATCTGGATGGGGAACAGCAGCGCGCCATATTGAACGCCGTGCGCGAGATTGCGCGCGCCGCGCCGCCGTTCACGCCGGTCACCGCGCGGGGGCGGCCGATGTCGGTTCAGATGACGGCGGCGGGGCGGTTCGGCTGGTATTCCGACCGGCGCGGCTATCGCTATGTTCCCCACCACCCCTCTGGCACCGACTGGCCCCCGATCCCGCCAGAGATCATGGCGATATGGGAGGATCTGGCCGATTGTCCGCGCGCGCCCGAATGCTGTCTTGTCAATTTCTACGGCGAAGGCGCGCGAATGGGGCTGCATCAAGACAAGGACGAAGCCAGTTTCGACCACCCCGTTGTTTCCGTTTCGCTGGGCGATGATGGCCTGTTCCGCATCGGGAATGTGGAACGTGGCGGCGGCACCGAATCGATTTGGCTGAATTCCGGCGATGTGGTGGTACTGGGCGGCGCGGCGCGGCTGGTGCATCACGGGGTGGACCGTATCCGGTTCGGGTCCTCCCAGTTGTTGTCGAATGGCGGGCGGCTGAACCTGACGCTGCGGGTGGTGACGTAACTACCGGCGGGCGCCCCAGCTGCGCGAGGCATGGCGGCGGGTATAGAATTCGCCCATCAGACCCACCATCGTCAGCGCCATGCCAACCCACAGCGCATAGGGCCAGTGGGAAAAATGCGGGTTGTAGTTGACAAAGACGAACCCGCGCGACTGGTCGATGGTGTGAAACAGCGGGTTCCAGTCAAAGATTGGCAGCATGAACCCCGGCAGCGAATTCGCCAGAAACATCTTGCCCGAGGCGATCATGTTGGCGCGCTGATAGATGGTCGACGCGACGCCTGTCGCCGCCGGGGCCCAGGGTTTCAACGCCATGAAACACAGCCCGACCGCGCAGCCGGTGAACCAGCTGAGCAGCACCATTCCCATGGCGGCGGCGGGTTGGTCTATGGTGATCGGCGTGACCGCGACGTGATAGCCGAACAGGATCACGAACATCGTCAGCACCTGAATATACAGCACGCCCAGCGCGGCCGAAGATATTGTGATCGCCGTATTCAGCGGCGCGTGTTGCAACATTCCGCTGGTCGGCCCCTCGGCCCCGGCGACGGCGCCAACCGCCTTGACGTGGCACATGAACAGAAAGATGCCTGACATCACATAGAGCAGGAAATCACCCCGCACGGCCGAGCTGCGCATTTTCAGCACGGTGAACATGATGTAGAAAACCAGAACGAAAACAATGACCTGAAGCATGTTCAGGCCAATCGCGATCAGTGCATTGTTGTGTTTTGATCGGACGCTGCGCACCACCGAATGATAGATCAGTTCAAGCGTGACAAGCGCGCTGGAAAAAGCCGAGCGTTTGACGCGGTGCTTGAACATGGCGGCGGATTTCCTGTTGCTCTGCCGGGTGTGCGACGGACTTCTTGCTGTTCCGATGCAGGCGCAGCATAAGTGGCGGAAGGTAAAAATTCAACAAATCGAACCGCGTGGAGCGAATTACGTGAATTATGAAACATTGATTCCACTCATCCGAAAACTGGCCATCGAGGCTGGCGAGAAGATCATGGAAATTTATGACGGCGATGATTTCGAGGTGAAGGCCAAGTCGGACGACAGCCCGGTGACGGCCGCGGACGAAGCGGCGGATGCGCTGATCTCGGCGGGGCTGCGTGCGGAACTGCCCGACGTGATGCTGGTGACCGAAGAGCAGGCCGACAGCCACGCGGCCAAGGGCGATACATTTCTGATCGTCGATCCGCTGGACGGGACCAAGGAATTCATCAACCGGCGCGGCGACTTCACGGTGAACATCGCCTATGTCGAAAACGGCGTGCCCACGCGCGGCGTGGTCTATGCGCCGGCGAAGAAGCGGATGTTCTACACCCACCCCTCGGGGCAGTCGGTCGAGGAAATTGGCAGCTTTGATCCGGAAACGCCGGGCGAGCTGCGTGAAATCCATGTGTCCAAGCCGGACAATGGCGCGCTGATGGTGGTGGCCTCGAAGTCGCACCGCGATCAGGCGACGGACGATTACATCGGCAAATACGATGTGAAAGACATGAAAAGCGCCGGGTCGTCGCTGAAATTCTGCCTTGTCGCCACGGGCGAGGCCGATCTGTATCCGCGCGTCGGGCGTACGATGGAATGGGACACGGCCGCAGGCCATGCGGTTCTGGCCGGTGCGGGCGGCAAGGTAGTGCGCTTCGACAACCACAAGCCGCTGACCTACGGCAAGGAGGATTTCGCCAATCCGTTCTTCATCGCCTACGCGCCTGGCGTCGAGCTGAAAGACGCGTGATGTCGGTTCTTGTCGTCATCCCGGCCCGCTATGCCTCGACCCGCTATCCCGGCAAACCGCTTGTGCCGCTGACCGGCGCGGGTGGTGACCGGCGCACGCTGATCGAACGGTCTTGGCGTGCGGCCATGCAGGTGCAAGGCGTCGACCGCGTTGTCGTGGCTACGGATGACGACCGGATTCGCGAGGCCGCAGAGGCCTTCGGCGCAGAGGTGGTGATGACCTCGACCGACTGCGCCAATGGCACCGAACGTTGCGCCGAGGCGCACGCCGCGCTGGGCGGCGGGTTCGACATCGTGGTGAATCTGCAAGGCGATGCGCCGCTGACTCCGCACTGGTTTGTCGAGGATCTCGTTCAAGGTTTGCGTGACAATCCGGATGCCGACATCGCCACGCCGGTGCTGCGTTGTAGCGGCGGGATGCTGGCTGACCTGCTGGAAGATCGCAAAAACGACCGTGTTGGCGGCACAACGGCTGTTTTTTCAGCAGATCGGCAGGCGCTGTATTTCTCGAAAGAGGTTATCCCCTTCACCGCGAAATCCTATGGAACCGATGAGCCAAGCCCGGTGTTCCATCACGTTGGCGTTTACGCCTATCGCCCCAGACCTTTGGGGGAATATGCAACCTGGTCGGTCGGCCCGCTTGAAACCCTGGAAGGGCTCGAGCAGTTGCGGTTCCTCGAAAACGGCCGGCGGGTGTTGTGTGTCGAGGTGGAAGCGCGCGGTCGGCAGTTCTGGGAGTTGAACAATCCAGAAGACGTGCCGAAGCTGGAGAAAATGATGGCCCAGATGGGTCTGGAATGATCGGAGTTGCTATGTCAGACTATTGTGATCGAAATTTGAACAAATTTAGTAGCGATGGTCCGACCGAACGTTACAGATCATGACGAATCTTAGGCTCGGAAAAGCCGGTCGCAAAGTTGAAACGAGAGACGTGTATAAAGCCGGTCGGCCCTGAATAGCCAGTAACGGTGTCACCAAGATTGAGGACAGTAATGCGTAGAAAAGTCACCAAAGCGATTTTCCCGGTCGCGGGGCTCGGGACCCGGTTTCTTCCGGCCACGAAATCGGTGCCGAAGGAAATCATGACGCTGGTGGACCGTCCGTTGGTTCAATACGCCATCGACGAGGCCCGCGCGGCCGGCATCAAGGAATTCATTTTTGTCACCTCGCGCGGGAAGAGTGCGCTTGAAGACTATTTCGACCATTCGCCGGTGCTTGAGCAGGAGCTGCGCAAGAAGGGCAAGGATGACCTGCTGGAAATCCTCAAGGACACCAACATGGACAGCGGCGCCATCGCCTATATCCGCCAGCATAAGGCGCTGGGGCTGGGCCATGCCGTGTGGTGCGCGCGCCGTCTGATCGGCAATGAACCCTTTGCGGTGATGCTGCCCGACGATGTGATCGCCGCCGAAACGCCCTGTCTGCAACAGATGGTCGAGGCCTATGCCGAAACCGGCGGCAACATGGTCGCCGCGATGGAGGTTCCGCCGGAACGTGCCTCGGCCTATGGTGTGCTGGACGTGCAGGAAGACATGGGGTCCATCGTGCAGGTCAAAGGCATGGTCGAAAAGCCCAAGGCGAATGAGGCCCCGTCGAACCTGGCTGTGATTGGCCGCTATATCCTGTCGCCCTCGGTTCTGACCAACCTGAACAAGATGAAATCGGGCGCGGGCGGTGAAATCCAGCTGACCGATGCCATCGCTGCCGACATCGGAACCGACAGCACGGTTTACGGCTATCGTTTCCGCGGCCAGCGGTTCGATTGCGGGTCCAAGGCCGGGTTCCTTCAAGCGACCGTGGCCTTTGCGCTGGCCCGCGACGATCTGCGCGACGACCTGAGCCGCTATCTGCGCGATGTGGTGCAGCAGGACAAGGCGGCCGAATAGGCGCTGACGCGCACCGATCTAGGTGTTACGAAAAGACGGCCCGCAACGCGTGGGCCGTCTTTTTCTTTGAAAGCGGGGCAGATGGCACTGGGGCGCCACCACGTCGGGCTGTTGGGCAGGTATTTTTTGCACCTGAAGCGGCAGCGGCTGGTTTGGCGATCGTTTCGTAGCCGCCACCGGCTGGTCTGCGTCGCCGACCGGACCGGGGAAATCAGGCGGGAAGATATCCTTGCCGTCGTCGTGTTGCGCAACGAAGCGCGGCGCTTGCCCTACTTCCTGAACCACTACCGCGCGCTGGGCGTCGCGCATTTCCTCGTGGTCGACAACGCCAGCACCGACGCTACCGCCTCCTTGCTGGCCGATCAGCCAGATGTATCGCTCTGGCGAACTTCGGCCAGCTATCGCGCAGCGCGGTTCGGGCTGGATTGGGCCAACTGGCTGCTGATGCGATACGGGCATGGGCACTGGTGCCTGACGGTGGATGCGGACGAACTGCTGGTGTTCGCGGGTCACGATACGCGCGGGCTTCCCGGGCTGACCGCCGATCTGGACGCACGCGGGCAGCAGGCCTTTGGTGCACTGATGCTGGACATGTACCCGGAACAGGCGCTTGGTACAGGCGCGGCAGATGCCGACCCGATTCAGGCGGCGCCATGGTTTGACCCGGGCCCTTACGACGCGCGGCGGCAGGCGCCGATGAACAACCTGTGGGTGCAGGGCGGCGTGCGGCGACGGGTATTCTTCTCTGACACGCCTGAAAGTGCGCCGACGTTGAACAAACTGCCACTCGTGCGCTGGAACCGGCGCTGGGCCTATGTGAATTCAACCCATGCGCTGCTGCCCTCGCGCCTGAATATGGCTTATGACGGCCCCGACGATACCCGCCCCAGTGGTGTGTTGCTGCACAGCAAATTTTTGCCCGAGGTCGTGGACAAATCGGCTGAGGACATGTCTCGCCAGCAGCATTTCCACGATCCCGATGCCTATCGGGACTATTACGCGCAGATCGCGACGCGGCCGGTGCTGTGGTCGCCGCAATCGGTGCGCTACGAGGGCTGGCAACAACTGGTCGCGCTTGGCCTGATGTCGCCCGATGCCGGCGCGGACTCGGACGACGAACAAGGCTCTTGTAACGAATAATAAATTATTCGAGTCTCAACTCAGCGGCGGCGCCAATAGCCGCCGATTGAAAAGGGCCGGATGGCGGCGCCTGCGCGGGCGGCGTCAGCAAGGTTGGGCAGAGAACGTGAGCCTTTGGGAGTCTTACAAGATGCGGATCCGGCGTCGTCGCCGGCTCATCCGTGCTGCCCGAAAATCGTTCGAATTGCGCAGAATCCGCAACAACACCAGCGCCATTCGTCCGCGTGACGTGCTGCTGGTGGCGACGATGCGCAACGAATGCGTGCGGCTGCCGTTCTTCCTGAAATACTATCGCGACCATGGCGTGTCGCACTTCCTGATCATCGATAACGGCAGTTCCGACGATACGGTCAGCTATCTGTCGGACCAGCCCGATGTGTCATTGTGGAGCACGCAGGCAGGCTACAAGGCGTCGCATTTCGGGATCGACTGGGTGAACTGGCTGTGCCGCCGCTATGCGCACGGCCATTGGACGGTGGTTGTCGACCCGGATGAATTCCTTGTCTACCCGTTCTGCGATACCCGCCCGATCCCGGCGCTGACCGACTGGCTTGACAGTTCAGGCATCCGGTCGTTCAGCGCGATGCTGCTGGATGTCTACCCCAAGGGGCCGATCAACCAGCATGTCTATCGCGCGGGGGACAATCCGCTGGACGTGTCGTCGTGGTTCGATCCGGGCAACTACTCGATCAAGCGCAACTGGGAATACGGCAACCTGTGGATTCAGGGCGGGCCGCGCGCGCGGATCTTCTTTGCCGACCGCCCCGAACAGGCCCCCGCGTTGAACAAGATCCCGCTGGTGAAATGGCACCGCAAATATGTCTACGTCAGCTCGACCCATATGCTGCTGCCGCGCGGGCTGAACCAGGTCTACGACGAATGGGGCGGTGAAAAAGCCTCGGGTGTGCTGCTGCACGCCAAGTTCCTGAACACCTTTGGCGACAAGGCCCGCGAAGAGCTGGAGCGCGGCCAGCATTATGCAGGATCGGCCGAATATCGCGCATATGCAGAACAGGGCGCGCAGGAACTGTGGTGCAAGTGGAGCGAGAAATACATCAACTGGCGCCAGCTTGAGATTCTGGGCCTGATGTCGAAGGGCAACTGGGCATGACTGTCGGAATCATCATGCTTGTGCATACCGCGCTGGATCGCGCGGCACAGGTCGCGCAGCATTGGACGGCGGCGGGCTGCCCCGTGGTTCTGCATGTCGACACCAAGGTGTCGAAGCCGCGCTATGATGCCTTTGTAGAGACGCTTTCCAGCGATCCGCTGATCCGGTTCAGCCGCCGCCATCACTGTGAATGGGGCACGTGGAGCATCGTTGCCGCCTCGCAATCTGCGGCCGAGCGGATGCTGGCCGAATTCGATCAGGTGCTCCATGTCTACCTGACCTCGGGGTCATGTTTGCCGCTGCGCCCGGTGCAGGAACTGGTGGATTACCTTGCCGCGCGTCCGCGCACCGATTTCATCGAAAGCGCGACAACCGCCGATGTGCCTTGGACGGTGGGCGGGCTGGATCATGAACGATTCACCCTTCGCTTTCCGTTCTCGTGGAAACGGCACCGTTACCTGTTCGACAAATGGGTCGACGTGCAACGCCGGTTTGGGTTGAAACGGGCGATCCCGCACGGGTTAGTGCCGCATATGGGCAGCCAGTGGTGGTGCCTGACACGCCAGACGATCTCGGCCATCCTGCAAGACCCGGATCGCGATATGCACGACCGGTACTTCCGGCGGGTGTGGATTCCGGACGAAAGCTATTACCAGACTCTGGCGCGGAAATATTCGGTCAACATCGAAAGCCGGTCGCTGACGCTGTCGAAGTTCGATCATCAAGGCAAACCGCATGTTTTCTATGACGATCACCTGCAACTGCTGCGGCGGTCGGATTGCTTTGTCGCGCGCAAGATCTGGCCGCGTGCGGATCGGCTCTACCGTGCCTTCCTGACCGATGCAGACACGGCGATGAACCGGACGGAACCGAACCCCGGCAAGATCGACCGCATCTTTGCCAAGGCTGTCGAACGACGCACGCGCGGGCGCGCGGGGCTGTACATGCAAAGCCGCTTTCCCCGGCTGGGCCATGAAAACGGCATCACCTCGAACCCCTATTCGATGTTTCAGGGCTTTGCCGAGTTGTTCGAGGATTTCGAGCCCTGGCTGACCCGCGCGACCGGCACCCGGGTGCATGGTCATCTCTTTGCTCCGGACCGCGCCGAATTTGCGGGAAATCAGACTCTGAACAACGGCGCGCTGACCGACAGCGCGAGGTTGCGCGATTATGCGGCGGAGAGTTTTCTGACCAACTTTCTGTGGAACACGCGGGGCGAACGACAGTGTTTCCAGTTCGGCCCCGGCGACAACCAGCAGGTAAACTGGCTGATCGCACGCGATCCGAATGCGCAGGTGTCGGTGATCTCGGGCGCGTGGGCGGTGCCGCTGTTCCGCGCCAACCTTGATTTCACCGAGGTCCGGCAAGAAGCCGCGCGCCTCCAGCGGATCGAAAGCGAGCATTTGGCGATCCTGCGCTCGGCCCATGCCAAGGCGCGAATACGCATCTGGACGATGGCCGAATTTATCGAGGCCCCGATGGAGCCCTTGCAGGAGATCGTTGATGAAATTGGCTCGGTCCACAGTCGGCGGCTGGCCGAAGTGCCGAAGATGGCCGATCTGGACGGGTTCGGGCGATTTCTGCAGAATCTGAAAAACCAGGGGATGCATCCCTATCTGATGGGCGATTTCCCCGTCGATCAAACACCGCCGCAGCTGCGCAAACCGCCCCGCAAACCCTATTTGGTGCGATAGATGCCCTCTGATTTCGACTATTTCATCGTTCTGGCCGAAATGCGGACAGGCTCCAACTTTCTGGAAATCAACCTGAATGCATTTGAAGGCGTCGCCTGCCATGGCGAGGCGTTCAACCCGCATTTCATCGGCTATCCCAACCGCGATCAGCTGCTGGGGCTGACGCAGGCGCAGCGCGATGCTGACCCGATGGCGCTGGTTCAGGCCATCCGCGCGGCCCCCGGGTTGAACGGCTTTCGGTTCTTTCATTCACACGATCCCCGCGTGATAGAGCCTGTTTTGGATGATCCGCGCTGCGCCAAGATCGTGCTGACCCGCAATCCGCTTGACAGCTATGTCAGCTGGAAAATCGCCCGTGCCACGAACCAGTGGAAACTGACCGATGTGAAGCGCCGCAAACAGGCGCTGGCTGACTTCGACGCCGAGGAATTCGCCGCCCATGTGGCCGAGCTGCAAGCGTTTCAGTTGCGGATTTTGAATCGCATGCAAACCTCGGGGCAGGTGGCGTTTTATGTCGGATACGAAGATCTGCAGGATCTGGCCGTGATGAACGGCTTGGCCCGCTGGCTGGGGGTATCGACGCAGCTAGAGGCGCTGGATGACAGCCTGAAGCCGCAAAACCCCGGTGCAGTCTTTGATAAAGTGGCGAATCCCGAGGTGATGGAACAGGCAATGGCCGATCTGGACCGGTTCAACCTGACACGCACGCCAAACTTTGAACCTCGGCGCGGCGGCGCGGTGCCCAGCTATTACGGCGGGGTGAAAACGCCGCTGCTCTATCTGCCGATTCACGGCGGCCCTGTGGACCGGGTGGCGCAATGGTTGGCGGCGTTGGATGGAGTCGCGGTCGACGCGCTGCATCACAAGATGAACCAGAAAGCGCTGCGCCAATGGAAACGCAAAGCGGGGCAGCACAGGTCGTTCACAGTATTGCGCCACCCGGCCGATCGAATTCACGACGTATTCTGTCAGCGTATCCTGAACACCGGTCCGGGCAGCTTTGTCGCGATCCGAGAGACGTTGATGAAACAGTTCAAGTTGCCGCTGCCTGCGGGTGCGCCCGGAGCCGACTACACCACCGCGCAACATCACGATGCGTTCGAGGGATTTCTGGCTTTCATCAAGGCCAATCTGGCCGGGCAGACCGCGATTCGCGTGGATGCCGCCTGGTGTAGCCAGTCACAGGCATTGGCGGGGTTTGGCGATGTGGTGCTGCCCGATCATGTGCTGCGAGAGGACGAGTTGCCCGTGATGCTTCCACAGCTGGCGCGTCAGGTGGGGCACAACGCTCCGCCCGAGTTGCCTGCGCCCAAGGCATCGGGGCCGTTCACCCTGTCAGATATTCACGACGCGGGGCTGGAGGCGCTCATTCAGGACATCTATCAGCGCGATTACCGGATGTTCGGATTCCCTGACTGGCCAGGCCCGCCAGATCGGAACAATTCAAATTAAAGCGAAGGTGGTTCAGGCCGCTTGAACCGAGCTTCCGGTGGTCAAGAGAGCGTATAGCTTGCTGGCTTCGGGGTTGGCCCGCAATTTCGAGCAAAGCGAGGGCTCGCGCAGGGTGCGCGACACCAGCGCCAGTGCCTTCAGGTGTTCAACACCCGAATCTTCCGGCGCGAAAAGGGCAAAGGATATATCCACGGGCTGGCGATCCACCGAATTGAAATCCAACGGCTTTTCCAGCATCAGGAACACGCCGACCACCTTGTGAAGCGTAGGCAGTCGGGCATGGGGCAGCGCAACGCCGTGGCCCACACCGGTGGGGCCCAGCGCCTCGCGTTCCAGCAACGCTTCGACCGTGTTCGCCGCGTCAAGCCCATAGCATGACGCGGCAACGTCACCGATTTCCTGGAACAGGCGCTTCTTGCTGGACGCAGATGCAAAGACCTTCACGGCCTCAAGTCTCAGGATGCTGGACAGCTCCATAAACACATTGCTCCAACAAGAATTCGCGCCCGTGGCGGTTTTATTCCAGGCTGCTCGGGTCGATCCAGCCGATGTTTCCATCATCCCGGCGGTAGACCACGTTCAACCCGCTTTTGCCTTCATTCCGAAAAATCAGCACAGGGGCACCGGCCAATTCCATCTGCATCACGGCTTCGCCGACCGACAGAGATGGTATCTGCGTCTCCATTTCAGCAACGATGATGGGCTGAAGGGATTCGGGCTCGGCGTCGTCTGACTGCTCTTCCGACGCGAGGATATAAGAGGAGGCGCCGAAAAGTTCAACCGGTTCGGCCCGGTCGCGGTGGTGGTCTTTCAACCGGCGTTTGTAGCGGCGCAACTGCTTGTCCATCTTTTCGGCGCAGGCCTCGAATGCCGCATAGATTTCAACGGCATGGGCCTTGGCCGAGGCATTCAGCCCGGTGGACAGGTGGATGGTGGCTTCGCATACGTATTCATGGGCGGAGCGTGAAAAGATCACGTTGGCGTCGGTAGGTCGGCCGGCGTATTTGCCGCAGATTTCGTTCAGCTCGGTCTGGACATGGCTCTGCAGGGCTTCGCCGATGTCGATCTGCTTTCCGCTGATTTGGTAACGCATTTGAGCTCCTTCACTATTGCATCCGCATGACGCCGCCCGAAGGGGCGGTTGGTATTGCCGTCATGTCTGGATGATGGGGGCGACAGTCGCGCGCGAAAATAAGGGGCCGGGCCATCCACGGAAGGCCACGTAAACCCCTGCATCACAGCGCGTTATCACCATACCCATGATTTGGTCATTGCCACGGGCCGGAGTCAACGAAAAGCGGCTGCGACTTATTGTGATGGGGGCGTCGCTTGACGGCGGCGGGCCGCCCACAGGTCAGGAAATACGAAAGTTCTCGCCCAGATAAACGCGGCGGACGTTTTCGTTTTCCACCACATCCGCGGGCGTGCCCGACATCAGAACCTGGCCGTCGTGCAGGATGTAGGCCCGGTCGACGATTTCCAGCGTTTCGCGCACGTTGTGATCGGTTATCAGAACACCGATGCCACGCTTTTTCAGGTCCGACACAAGGTGACGGATGTCGTTGACCGAAATCGGATCGACCCCGGCAAAGGGTTCATCCAGCAGCAGGTATTTCGGCTCGGCCGCAAGGCAGCGCGCGATTTCCACGCGCCGTCTTTCGCCGCCCGATAGGGCCAGCGCTGGGGCGCGGCGCAGATGCTCGATCGAGAAATCCGAGAGCAGATCCTCAAGCCGTTCGCGACGTTTGTGCGGATCGTCGTGAGTGATGTCGAGTACGGCGGAAATGTTGTCTTCGACGCTGAGGCCCCGAAAGATCGACATTTCCTGCGGCAGATAGCCGATGCCCAGCCGCGCGCGGCGGTACATGGGCAGGTTGGTGACGTTCTGGCCGTCGATTGCGACGGTCCCGGCCTCGGGGAAAACCAGCCCGGCGATGGCGTAGAAGGACGTAGTCTTGCCCGACCCGTTCGGACCCAGCAGCGCCACGACTTCTCCGCGCTGCAAGGTCATCGACACGTCGCGGATCACCAGCTTCTTGCGGTAGGATTTGCGCAATTTCTCGATGCGCAGGCCAGACGACCCGGTGGTGACTGTCAGCAATGGGGAGGGCATCAGTTCTGGCCGTCCGCATTCAGGATCGTTTTGACGCGGCCATTCATCTGTGCGGTGCCCTGGGTCAGGTTCACCGTCATCCTGTCAGACGTCAGCGCGTTGGCGCCCTGGGTCAGCAGTACATCACCCGACATCACGATCACGCCGGTGTCGATGCTGTAATCGGCGCGCTCGGCCTCGGCGGCGTCGGGGCCGTTCACCAGCGTCACGCCGCCGGTCGCCTCCATCCGCTGGATGTTGCGGCTGTCCTGACTATAGATCACCAAAACCCGCGGCGCGCTGAGGCGCATTTCGCCCTGGCCGATCAGTACGTTGCCGGTGAATTCCGCCGATCCATCTTCCTGATTCACATCAAGCTGATCAGCTGTTACTTCGACGGGCAGCGTCGGATCGGCTTTGATCGCGCCAAAGGCAACATTGGTCTGCGCGGCAAGGGGGGCAGCCCCGAGCGACAAAAGAATGCTCAAAAGAGTGGCGCGAAGCGGCAGCAAAATTCGTTATTCCGTTTTTTTCGGTTGATATACCAGCTTTACCCGCTTTGTGAAAAGCATATGCAATGGGCCATCGCCATTTTTTGCGCCAAATTGCATCTGACCGGCGGTAATATCACCAAAGGGGCCGGTGCCTGTGACCTCTCCGGGAGTGTCGCCGCTGACGCCCTCCAGCGCAGTGTTCAGAACGTCTGTGTGCACGACAAGCCCCGTCGAGGTTGAAATTCGGACATCGCCGGAAAACCTAGCGGTGTCGGCCCCCATGTCCACTGTCGCGGTGTCGGAATCCAATGTCACCTGCTGACCATCGGCACGAGTCAGCCGGGCGCTGACATCGGTGGCCTGCGCGGGTGCGCCCGCGCCACCGGGGCGGGCCCGGGTGGCAGAGACGACGATTTCATCGCCACTGGCGGTATTGCCGGAAAAGAACGGCGCAGTGATTTGCTGATCGCGGGTGCGTTCGTGGATGTCGCTTTCGGCGAAGGGGATCACGGCGTCGATCTCGCTGCCGCGCGAGATCAGGAACAGCGTCGCAAGGATTGCCAGCGCCAGAAGCGGCAGCAATACCTTGAAAATCGCGACCATGCGGGAATAGAAATCCACCGCGCCCCCCGCCTAGCCCAGCCCGACGCGCAGGCAGTCGTGAATGTGCAACAACCCCAGCGCGGGGCCGCTGCCCTCGGTCACGAAAAGGCTGGTGATCTTCTTGCGGTTCATGATCGCGGCGCCTTCCTCGGCCAGCGCATCGGGGCGGATCGTCATCGGGGTGCGGGTCATGATATCGCCCGCCGTCTTGTCGAGCAGCCCGGCAATGTTGCGGCGCACGTCCCCGTCGGTGATGATCCCGACCAGCGCGCCATCGGCATCGGAGACGCCAACAAGCCCAAAGGATTTGCTGCTGATCTCGGCCAGCGCCTCGGCCATCGGCGTGCCGGGCGCGACCATCGGGATATCGCTTGCCAAATGCATCAGGTCGCGCACCTTGGTCAGCTGGGCGCCCAGCTTGCCGCCGGGGTGGAACTGGCGGAAATGGTCGGGCGTGAACTGGCGATGTTCCATCAGCGCCACGGCCAGCGCATCGCCCAGCGCCAAAGTCATCGTTGTTGACGATGTGGGGACAATCCCCGTGCCGCAGGCCTCTTCCGCGCGCGGCAGAACCAATGCCACGTCCGATTGCTTCAGCAGAGTTGATTCGGGGCGGCTGGCGACGCCGATCAGGGGGATCGTAAACCGGCGGGTATAGGCGATCAGATCGGCCAGCTCGGGCGTTTCGCCGGAATTCGACAGCACCAGCGCCACGTCGCCCTGCGCCATCATGCCAAGGTCGCCGTGGCTGGCCTCGGCCGGGTGCACGAAATGCGCGGGTGTGCCGGTGCTGGCAAAGGTCGCCGCGATCTTGCGCGCGATATGGCCCGATTTGCCCATGCCCGACACGATGACGCGCCCCGTGGCGTTCAGCAGCAGGCCGATGGCGGCGTCAAAGCTGTCGTCCAGACCCTGTTCCAGCAGGTCCAGCGCCTGCGCCTCGCAGCGGATCACCCGCCGGGCGGTATCCTGAAAGCGGGTCATGCGTGGGCGAAGATGTCGATTTCGGGCCAGCCAGCCAGATCAAGCTGCGCGCGGGCGGGCAGGAAGTCGAAACAGGATTGCGCCAGTTCGGTCCGGCCCTCGCGCGCCAGCCGCTCGTTCAGCCTGTCGCGCAGTTGGTGCAGGTGCAGCACGTCTGACGCGGCATACTCCAGCTGCGCCTCGGTCAGCGTTTCCGCGCCCCAATCGCTCATCTGCTGGTGCTTGGAAATGTCGAGCCCCAGCAGTTCCTGCGTCAGGTTCTTCAGCCCGTGCCGGTCGGTATAGGTGCGTACAAGGCGGCTGGCGATCTTGGTGCAATATACCGGCGCCGCCAGCGCGCCAAAGGCGTTGAACATGGCGGCAATATCGAAGCGCCCGAAATGGAACAGCTTCAGCGTATCGGGGTCGGTCAGCATGGCGCAGAGGTTCGGCGCGCTGGTCTGGCCCTTGGCGATCTGGATGATATGCGCGTTGCCGTCGCCATCCGACAGCTGCACCACGCACAGCCGGTCGCGGTGCGGGTTCAGCCCCATGGTTTCACAGTCGATGGCCACCACGGGGCCCAGCTTCAGCCCATCGGGCAGGTCGTTCTGATACAGGTGATTGGCCACGACAGGCTCCTCGCGGTTGCGTTGGCGCCCAGATAGGCCCTTTGCCGCGATAACTCAACTGTGGCAGGTTCGCGCCCCCGGGTGCAGGGGCGCGAACAGCCTTTATCCGCCGTGCTTGGCAATCAGCGCGCGGGCTTCGTCGATCAGGGCGCGCCCGTCGATGCCTTTCGTTTCCATATCCGCGATCCAGCGATCCACCACTGGCTGCGACTTGGCCTTCCATCGGTCAATTTCCACCGCATCCAGCTGAACGAACTTGGTGCCGTTGCTTTCGGCCAGATCGCGCCCGGGTTTGTCGCGTTCAAACATCACCTGCGCCGCGAATTCCGAAAGCTTCTGGCCCGATTCCGCATCAAGGATCGCGCGCAGGTCATCGGGCAGCGCGTCATAAGCCGCGCGGTTCATCACCGTGACGATGGTCGCGGTATACAGCGCCTCTTTCGAATTGGTGAATTCCACCGCGTTGTTCACCAGTTCCGACAGCTTGATCGCGGGTGTCACCTCCCACGGGATCACGGTGCCGTCGATCACGCCCTTTGACAGCGCCTCGGGGATCGCGGGCAGCGGCATCCCGACCGGAGTCGCCCCCAGCTCGTTCAGCATATCGGTGATCACCCGCGTCGGGCCGCGCATCTTCAGCCCTTCGATATCGTCAAGCGAGGTGACCGGGTTGCGCGTATGCACCACGCCCGGGCCGTGCACCCAGGCGCCCAGCACCTTTACATCGGCGTATTCCCCGGCCTGAAGATCGGTTTCGACCATCTCCATGAACGCCTTCGACGTGGCGATCGGGTCGGTCATCATGAAGGGCAGTTCAAACACCTCGGTCTTGGGGAATCGCCCGGGGGTATAGCCGACCACTGTCATGATGATGTCGGCGGACCCGTCGATGGCCTGGTCCATCAGGCTGGGCGGGGTGCCGCCCAGCGCCATGGCATCGAAATGGTCGATCTTGATGCGCCCTCCCGAGGCGGCCTCGACCTTCTCGGCCCAGGGTTTCAGGATCAGCTTGGGCACCGTTGCCGGGGCCGGCAGAAACTGGTGCAGCTTCAGCGTGACCTCTTGCGCGGCCAGCGGCAGCGGCGCCAGCAACAGCCCGGCCAGCGCGCCTTTCAACAGGTTGCGTTTGAACATGGTTTCCTCCCAGAAATGCGCGGATCGGCGCCCCGCGCGCGGCGATTTGCCCCTTTGCAGGGTCTAATTCAGCGTCACCGGCAGAGACAAAGGCCCGCGAAAGCCAAAGCCCCAGAACTTTACCTTGTCGGGCTCGGGCAAGGCCATGTCGGGGAAGCGATCGAACAGCATCGGCAACAGGATATTCGCCAGCATCCGACGCGCGATATGCGTGCCCTGGCAGAAGTGCGGCCCATTCCCGAACGCCTGGTGCGGGGTGCGCGGGCGAAAGATGTTGTACCTTTCAGGTTCGTCGTACAGCTCTTCATCGTGACAGGCCGAGGCTTGCGAGGTCATCACGATATCGCCCTTCGGGATGAAGATGCCGCGAATCTCCGTGTCTTCCATCACCTTGCGCGAGCTTGCCTGAATCGGTGCAACCCAGCGCACGCCTTCTTCAAAGGCATCGGCCCACAACGCATCGCGCTTGGCCGCCTCCATCTGGTCGGGGTTGGTCAGCAGCCCGTACAGGATCGTCAGCAGCGCGTCCCGCGGTTCGTTGATGCCGCCGCCGATGGCGATCTTGATGTTTGCGTAAATCTGCGACATCGCAATCGGCGCGTCCGCATTCACCATGACCGACAGGGCCGAGGCGTTGGGGTCGGCCCTGTGGCGCGGAATGGCGCGGGCAAACAGCGCGTCCATCTCGTCATTCGCCACATCGCACAGGTCGAATAGTTCCTGCCGATAGCCAAAGTTGCCTGCCCCGTCGATCAGCGTCTGGCTCCAGCGTTCCATCTCGGCATCGCTGGCCTCTTCGATGCCCAGCAGGTGCTTCAGGCAGTGCGCGGCAAAGGGCGCGGCCAGCACCTTGAACAGATCGACGGTTTCGCCGCGCGGCAGCCGCGCCACGAAATCCTCGGCGATCCGGGTATAGATCGGCTCCCAGCAGGCCTTGATGTTGCGCCCGGCAAAGGTGGGCGCCATCGCGTTGCGCTCGGCAAGATGCTCTTCGGCGTCCTTGCGCATCAGCGTATGGGCGCGAAAGGCACGCTCCATCGGGGTGGTCGGATCGTCCGAACTGAACAGCGCGGGGTTTTCCTTGACGTATTTGGTGTCGGCCGCCTTGGTCAGCAGCGTCCGCTTGATCGAGGCGACATGCAGCACCGGCGCCTCGGCCCGTAGCCTTCGGAAAATGCGATAGGGGTCCTCGGTCAGTTGCGCGATGGTGATCTCGTGATCCACCGGTGCGGTTTTCGCAAGCGTCGTGGCCATGGCTGCTCCTCCCCAGAAACGGCTGGGTTTCAGCGTAGGGCGGGCGGATATATCCCGCAATCCGATACCCTGAATGACATTGATCGAAAACTTCGATATACTCACACCATGGCCGCCCCCGTCGATCCCATGTCGCTTGACTTCAACGCGCTGCGCACCCTGCGCCGCGTGCACGCGCTGGGCAGCTTTTCCCGGGCGGCCGAGTCGCTGGGCACCACGCAATCCACCGTCAGCTACACCATCGACAGGCTGCGCCGCGCGCTGGGCGATCCGCTGTTCGTGCGCCAGGGCACGGGTATCGTCGCGACCGACCGTTGCGACGAAATCGCCGCCGCCGTGGCCCGGATCACCGATGATTTCAGTGCCTTGCTTGAACCCGCCGCCTTTGATCCGGGGCAGGCCGAGGCCACGATCACCTTGTCCTGCAATTATTACGAACGGATGCTGATCCTGCCTGGGCTCCTGCAAATTCTGCGCCGCAAGGCACCCGGCATCCGGCTGAACGTTCTGACCTCAACTGTTCTGGGCAAAGGCCAGCTGGATCGCGGCGAAAGCGATCTTCTGATCTCGCCCGTCCCTATCGAGGATTCCGGCTTTTTCCGCCGCCGCCTGCTGCGTGAACATTCCGTCTGCGTCATGTCGCCCGACAACCCGCTCGCCGGCCAACCGATGACACAGGCCACCTACCTTACCGCCCCCCATGTCACAGTCATCTACGGCGGCAGCTGGCAATCCCGTTTCCTGACAGAGATCGAGGCGCAGGGCCTCACCCTGAACGAGGTGCTGCGCGTCCCCAGCCCGGCGGCGGTGCCGCGCATCATTACCGGAACCGATCTCATCTCGACCTTGCCCAGCCGCATCGCCCGCGCCTTCGGCGACCGGGTGCACGTTACCTCTTGCCCGTTCGCTGGCCCATTCGACATTCACCTTTACTGGAACGCGCGCACGCATCACTCTCCGATGCACGGCTGGCTGCGCAGCCAGATCGCGGAAACCGTGATTTCAGGAGGCGATATCCGCCTGCCCTAACCCCCCAGCTTCATTATTCCAAAAAATACTCCGGGGGAGTCCCGAAGGGACGGGGGCAGAGCCCCCCGACTTTCAGAAAACCTTATCCGCCAAAGCCACGGCGCCCGCGCCCAGCAGCACGCCGCACAGCCCGGTCAGCGCCACCAGCGCCCAAGGGAATCGCCTGGGCGGAACAGGGGGCGTGGCCTGTGCCACCAGCGCGTTCTGTACCAACCCCGGCAGGCGCGGGCCGAACCGCGCCATCACCAGCGCGGTGCGCTTCAGGTCGTGCAGCAACGCCTTGGGGCCAATCGAACCCTTGATGTAATCCTCAACCACGGGCCGGGCGACTTCCCAGATGTTGATGTTCGGATCCAGCGACCGCGCCACGCCCTCGACCACCACCATGGTGCGTTGCAGCAGGATCAGCTCGGTCCGGGTTTCCATGCCAAACCGCTCGGTCACCTCGAACAGGTAGGTCAGCAACCGCCCCATCGATATATGCGAGGCGTTCATGCCGAAAATCGGCTCTCCAACCGCGCGCAGGGCGCGGGCGAATTCATCCACGTCGCGGTCGGCGGGGACGTACCCGGCTTCGAAATGCACCTCGGCCACGCGCTGGTAATCGCGGCGGATGAACCCGAACAGGATCTCGGCATAGACCCGGCGGGTGTATTCGTCGATATGGCCCATGATCCCGAAATCATAGGCAATCAGGTCGCCGTTCGCGGCCACCTTCAGGTTGCCCTGATGCATGTCGGAATGGAAAAAACCGTCGCGCAGCGCGTGCAGAAGGAACAGCCGCAGCACCCGCGCGCCCAACTCGGCCCGGTCGTGCCCGGCGGCGTCCAGCGCGGCATTGTCGCCCAGCGACAGACCGTCGGCCCAGCCCAGTGTCATCACCCGCCGCCCCGACAGGTTCCACTTGATCGGCGGGAGAACGAACCCGGCGTCGTCCTTGGTATTGGCGGCAAATTCCGAGGCGGCGGCGCTTTCCAGCCGCAGATCCAGCTCGCCGCGGACCACGCCATCGAAATGTTCGATCACTTCCATCGGGCGCAGACGCCGCGCGCCGGGTGCGAACAGGTCCACCACCCGCGCCGCGAAATAGAACGCATCAATGTCACGGCGAAACGCGCGCTCTATCCCGGGGCGCAGGATTTTCACCGCCACCTCTTCGCCCGTGTCCGCCAGCCGGGCGTGATGCACCTGCGCGATGGACGCGGCGGCAATCGCCTCGCTGAATTCCGAGAACATCGTGTCGATCGGCGCGCCCAATTCGCGTTCCACCGTGGCGCGGGCCTCGGCGGTGGAGAACGGCGGCAGCCTGTCCTGCAACACGCGCAGCTGCACCGCCAGATCGTTGCCCACAAGATCGGGCCGGGTCGAAAGCACTTGGCCGAACTTGATATAGGCCGGGCCCAGCGCCGTCAGCGCGCGCGGGGCGGGCGGCATCAAGGGATCTCCCTTGTAGCCAAGCCATTGAAATGGCTTGCCCAACAGCCGCGCGACGAAGCGCAGGCTGGCCGGTGCGTCATAGGCATCCAGCACCACGTCCATCGCCCCGGTGCGTTCAAAGGTGGCGCCCGTGCGGATCAGGCGGATGATGTTGTGCGGCCCGCGCATGGCTTAGATCTTCCAGCCGGAATGCAGCGCGGCAATGCCCATCGACAGGTTGCGATAGCGCGCCTGTTCGAATCCGGCAGCGCGGATCATCGACAGGAATGTCTCCTGATCGGGGAAATTGCGGATCGATTCGACAAGATACTGATAACTGTCGCGGTCATTGGCGATGATCTGGCCCATCCGCGGAATCACGTTGAAGCTGTAGAGATCATACAGCTTTTGCAGCCCCTCGTTCGGCAGTTGCGAGAATTCCAGCACCATCAGCCGCCCGCCGGGGCGCAGCACGCGATAGGCTTCGGCCAGCGCCTCGGCCGGGCGGGTCACGTTCCGGATGCCAAAGCTGATCGTGTAGACATCGAAGGTATTGTCGGCAAAGGGCAGCGCCATCGCGTCGCCCACCACCCAGTCAAGGCTGTCGGCCATCTGCTCGGCCTCGGCGCGCTTGCGCCCTTCGATCAGCATCGGCTCGGTCAGGTCCAACACGGTAGAATGGCCTTCGCCCGCGCGTTTCAGGAAGCGGAAGGAAATGTCCCCGGTGCCGCCCGCCACATCCAGCAGGCGCTGGCCGGGCCGAGGTGCCAGCCAGTCCATCATCGCGTCTTTCCAGATGCGGTGGATGCCGACGCTCATCACGTCGTTCATCACGTCATACTTGCTGGCGACCGAGTTGAAGACGCCGCGAACGCGCCCGGCCTTCTCCGTTTCGGGGATGGTTTCGCGCCCGAAATGGGTGGTGTTCTGGGAATCGCTGGTCATGGGCCTTGTCGTCGCGTGGTTTTGCCCCTTGTTATAGGGCGTTTCCGGGCGGCACAATGCGCGCCCCCGACGCAGACAGAGCCGAAGGATGACCCGCATGCCAGAATTGCCCGAAGTCGAAACGGTGCGCCGTGGCCTTGCGCCTGCGATGGAAGGTGCGGTGATCGCCCGGGCCGAGGTCAACCGCCCCGACCTGCGCTGGCCGTTTCCGCCGCGCATGGCCGATCGGTTGTCGGGCCAGAGGGTCGAACGGCTGCGGCGGCGCTCGAAATACATCCTTGCCGATCTGACAAGCGGCGAGTCGCTACTGATTCACCTTGGCATGTCGGGGCGCATGACGGTGTCGGGCGACCCGCTGGGCCAATTCGTGCACGAACATCCAATGCCGGAAAAGCACGATCACGTCGTGTTCCACATGTCGAATGGCGCGCGCATCACCTTCAACGACCCGCGTCGCTTTGGTGCGATGGATCTTTTGCCCACGGCAACGGCAGAGGCGCACAAACTGCTGGCATCCATCGGACCCGAGCCGCTGGGCAATGCCTTCAGCGAGGCCTATCTGGTCGAGATGCTGAAAGGGCGCAACACGCCGATCAAATCTGCGCTGCTGGATCAGCGGATCGTGGCGGGTCTGGGCAATATTTATGTCTGCGAGGCGCTTTACCGGGCGCGTATTGCGCCGTCGCGCAAGGCGGGGCGTATCGCGGCGATCCGTGTTGCGGGCCTTGTTCCCATCATCCGGGACGTGCTGACAGAGGCGATCGAGGCCGGGGGATCGTCGCTGAAAGACTATCGCCGGACCGATGGCGAGTTGGGATATTTCCAGCACAGCTTTGATGTCTACGGCCGCGAATCCGAGCCCTGCCGCACCCCGGGCTGCACCGCGCATATTGCCCGAATCGTGCAATCCGGGCGGTCGTCCTTCTATTGCCCGCAATGCCAAAGATAGCTTGAAGTGACGCGAACCCGTGATAAGGGTTCTGCCTGACCGGAACAATTGAGAGCCCGATCCATGGCCTTTGAGACGATCACCGTTGAAACCGACGATCATGTCTGCCTCATCAAGCTGAATCGCCCTGATGCGCTGAACGCGCTGAACACGATGTTGCTGGGCGAGCTGTGCGACGCGCTGGAAGAGGCGGATGCCAACGACAAGATCCGCGTGATCGTGGTGACCGGCTCGGAAAAGGCCTTTGCCGCCGGGGCCGACATCAAGGAAATGTCGGAAAAGTCGTTCGTCGAGGTGTTCAACGAAAACCTGTTCGCGGATGCCTCGGACCGGATCATGGCGATCCGCAAGCCGATCATCGCGGCGGTGTCGGGCTATGCGCTGGGCGGTGGGTGCGAACTGGCGATGGCCTGCGATTTCATCATCGCGGCGGATACTGCCAAATTCGGTCAGCCCGAGATCAACCTTGGCGTTATCGCCGGGATGGGCGGAACGCAGCGGCTGACCCGCTATGTCGGCAAGTCCAAATCGATGGACATGAACCTGTCCGGTCGGTTCATGACCGCCGAAGAAGCCGAGCGCGCCGGGCTGGTCAGCCGCGTCGTGCCCGCCAAGAAGCTGATGGAAGAGGCGATGGGCGCCGCCGGCAAGATCGCCGAGAAATCGCTGCCGACGATCCTGGCCGCGAAAGAGGCGGTGAACCGGTCGTATGAAACCACGCTGCGCGAAGGCATCCTGTTCGAACGCCGCGTGTTCCATTCGATGTTCGCCACCGAAGACCAGAAGGAAGGCATGGCCGCTTTCCTTGAAAAACGACAGCCGCAATTCCGCGACAAATAATACCCTGCGCCCTTTGGGCTTTTCATTTCGGTGAAAAGCCCCTATAGGGCGCGGCTACATGCGCGTGATGCCCGCTTAGGCAAGATTGGACCGGTCGATGGAATCGGTTTCGGGGGCGTTGCGCTGAACAGATTTTAACGGACCCGAACCAGGAAAGACCGAACAATGGCAAATACGCCCCAGTCGAAAAAACGCGCACGTCAGAACCAGACCCGCTTTGCCGTCAACAAGGCGCGTCGTTCGCGCATCCGCACCTACCTGCGCAAAGTCGAAGAAGCCATCGCCTCGGGCGATAAGGATGCAGCCGCAAACGCCCTGCGTGCCGCTCAGCCCGAGCTGATGCGCGGTGTGACGAAAGGGGTGTTGCACAAGAACACCGTTTCCCGAAAATTGTCGCGTCTGAGCGCACGTGTGAAGGCGCTGGCCTGAATCACCCCCGCCAATTGCGGATTTTCCAATAGTGAAAAGGCGTTGCCCCAGGCAGCGCCTTTTTGCATTTTTTGGCGGTTTGATCGTTAACGCGGGGTTCAGAGATTCTTTCGCCCAAAACTCCGAGTCAACTGCATAGTTTCGTTGCCGGTGGTCGCTGGGAATTGCTACCTATGTGATGCGATTCACCTCGCCTTGGGGGACAGGGTTTTTTCAAGGGATACCGCCTGACGGGCATCAGGCTCCTGACAAGAAAACCGTGCCGCATATCCGGGCTGCCAATTCCGGAGAAGCGGCAGATCGTGCAGGCTTGCTGCCGCTGCTGCGCGATTCTGTTAGAGCTGTGTGTATGATAATCGGGTTCCGGTTTTGGGCCGCCAACTGGGTGTGCGGTCATCGGTGATCTGTTGTCGTTCGGTTGCTGGGAAACTGGCAATGCTGCCGTATCAATGCGATTCGGCACACGCCCCATTGTTGTGTGAATCGTGCCGGTGAATGCCGGTCAACGATAGCAAGGCCGCAAGGTCGAAGTGGGATGCACGAGGCACGAATGACACACGAGATGTGGGGACAGCTCAGACAGAAACTCCTGAAAACGGTAGGCCAGAACAACTATACCACCTGGATCGAGCCGCTTGAGTTTTCAGGACTGGAAGACGGGATTGCCGTCTTCAATGTACCGACGACGTTCATGGGGAACTACGTCAGCCAGAACTTTTCCGAACTGATCCTGTATCAGCTGAACACGGCCGGGGAAGACGTGCAGCGCGTGCTGTTCCAGGTTCCGGCAAACGCGCCGGGCCGTCCCAGCGCGCCGCGTGCGGTGCAGGTGGCGAAACCGGATGCAGAGGCGCCGGCGCGCGTGGAAGATCAATCTTCGGTGCTTCAGGCGGCACCGCTGGATGCGCGGTTCACCTTTGACACCTTTGTTGTCGGCAAGCCGAACGAGCTTGCTCATGCAGCCGCGCGCCGCGTCAGCGAAGGCGGGCCTGTCACATTCAACCCGCTGGTTCTGTACGGTGGAGTCGGGCTGGGTAAAACGCACCTGATGCATGCAATCGCATGGGAGCTACGTGCCCGCCAGCCCGAGCTGAACGTGCTGTACCTATCCGCCGAGCAGTTCATGTACCGGTTCGTGCAGGCGCTGCGCGAGCGCAAGATGATGGATTTCAAGCATCTGTTCCGCTCGGTCGATGTGCTGATGGTGGACGACGTGCAGTTCATCGCAGGCAAGGACAGCACCCAGGAAGAGTTCTTTCACACCTTCAACGCTCTGGTGGATCAGAACAAACAGATCATCATTTCGGCCGACCGTGCCCCGGGCGAAATCAAGGAACTGGAAGAGCGTGTGAAATCGCGCCTGCAATGCGGGCTTGTCGTCGATCTGCATCCGACCGACTACGAACTGCGCCTGGGCGTGCTGCAATCCAAGCTGGAACAGTACCGTAAAACCTATCCGGGTCTCGAAATCCAACCCGGGATCCTCGAATTCCTGGCGCATCGCATTTCCACAAACGTGCGTGTGCTGGAAGGCGCGCTGACCCGTCTGTTTGCCTTTGCCTCGCTGGTGGGGCGCAAGATCGACATGGAGCTGACGCAGGACTGTCTGGCCGACGTGCTGCGCGCATCCGAGCGCAAGATCACTGTTGATGAAATCCAGCGTAAGGTTTCGGAATACTACAACATTCGCCTGGCCGATATCATCGGGCCGAAACGGTTGCGGTCGTTTGCGCGGCCCCGACAGGTGGCGATGTACCTGTGCAAGCAGCTGACCAGCCGTTCATTACCCGAAATCGGCCGCCACTTTGGTGGGCGCGACCATACCACCGTGATGCATGGGGTGCGCCGCATCGAAGAGCTACGCGTGTCAGATGGGCAGATCGCCGAGGATGTCGAAAATCTTCGCCGGCAGCTGGAGGCCTGAGAGGCCCGGCCGAAACACTGTGAAAAACCCCGGACTTGTCCGGGGTTTCGCGCATTCAGGGGTACGAATTGCACCGGATCATGGCCAATCGCGGACAAGCCTGCCACAGCGGGCCCGTAATCGGGCGAAAGCCCTTGTGTCGTAGTCGCAAACCGCTAATTTGCCGATCCCGGATGTTGCTAAAGGATCGAGGGACATGAAGATCAGCATCGAACGTGGCGCGCTACTGAAAGCCGTGGCCCAAGCGCAATCCGTGGTCGAGCGCCGCAACACGATTCCGATCCTTGCGAACGTGTTGATCGAAGCCGAAGGCGACACCGTGCAATTCCGCGCCACCGATCTGGATATCGAGGTGGTCGACAAGGCCCCGGCCCAGGTTGAGCGCGCCGGCGCCACAACGGTGGCGGCCACCACGCTGCATGAAATCGTGCGCAAGCTGCCGGATGGTGCGCTTGTCACGCTGAGCGCTGACAGCGCGGCCGGGCGGTTGTCGGTCGAAGCCGGGCGGTCGAGCTTTTCGCTGGCGACCCTGCCGCGCGAGGATTTCCCCGTGATGGCCAGCTCGGAATACCAGTCGAATTTTTCGGCCCCCGCAAAGGTGCTGCGCCGCCTGTTCGACAAGTCGAAATTCGCGATTTCCACGGAAGAGACCCGGTACTATCTGAACGGCGTCTACATGCATGTCTCGGACGGAGACGGCGGCCGGGTGCTGCGCTGCGTCGCGACCGATGGGCACCGGCTGGCCCGGATTGATGCCGATCTGCCGCAGGGCGCGGAAGACATGCCCGGTGTGATCGTGCCACGCAAGACCGTGGGCGAGCTGCGCAAGCTGCTTGAAGACGATGACATGGCGATTGCCGTATCGGTCAGCGAAACCAAAGTGCGCTTTGCCACGCCCGATATCACGTTGACGTCCAAGGTTATCGACGGGACCTTCCCCGATTACACCCGCGTTATTCCGCAGGGAAATACCAAGCGCCTGGAAGTGGACGCCAGCGAATTTGCGCAGGCGGTGGACCGCGTGGCGACGGTGTCTTCGGAACGCTCGCGCGCGGTGAAGTTGCAGCTGGACGAAGACCGGCTGATCCTGTCGGTCAACGCGCCCGACAGCGGCGCCGCCGAGGAAGAATTGGCCGTGGCCTATGGCGACGAGCGGCTGGATATCGGGTTCAACGCGAAATACCTGCTGGAAATCGCCAGCCAGGTCGATCGTGAGAATGCCGTGTTCCTGTTCAACTCGTCCGGCGACCCGACCCTGATGCGGGAAGGCAATGACGAGACGGCCGTATACGTCGTCATGCCGATGCGGGTCTGAATCGGCTGCGCCGATGCCTCCGGCAGGAGTATTTTTGCAAAGAAGAAACCAGGGGCCTGTTCTGGCTGACTTTGGGGCATGACGATTGCTCTGCAATCGCTGATGATGTCGCATTTCCGGTCGCATCGCGTGGTGCGGATGGAGGTGGACGCGCGGCCTGTGGCGCTGTTCGGGCCGAATGGCGCGGGCAAGACCAATATCCTTGAGGCGGTCTCGTTGTTTTCGCCGGGGCGGGGGTTGCGCCGGGCGAGCGCGGCCGAGATGACGCGCCGGCCCGAGGCGCTGGGCTGGAAGCTGTCGGCGGTGGTGTCGGGGCAGGGCGCCCCGCGCGAGATCGAGACGTTTTCCGAAGGTGGCGCGGCGCGGCAGGTGACGATTGACGGCAAAGCCGCGAGCCAGGTGGCGCTGGGCGCGCTGGTGCGGGTGTTGTGGCTGGTGCCTGCGATGGACCGGCTGTGGATCGAAGGTGCGGACGGGCGGCGGCGGTTTCTGGACCGGATGGTGCTGAGTTTCGACCCCGGTCATGCCGAAGCTTCGCTGGCCTATGAAAAAGCGATGCGCGAGCGCAACCGGCTGTTGAAGGACATGGTGCGTGACGCCCATTGGTATGGCGCGCTGGAGCGGCAGATGGCCGAGGCGGGGCATCGCATCGACGTGGCGCGGCGGGCGGCGCTGGCCGAGCTGGCCGCGGCGCAGGAGGGCGCGCAGACGGCCTTTCCCGCTGCCGCGCTGGAGCTGGTGCAGACCGAGGGCGAGATGCCCGAGACCGAAGGTGATCTCCGCGAGGCGCTGGCCGAGAGCCGGTTTCGCGACCTGAGCGCGGGTCGCACGCTGGTCGGGCCGCATCGCAGCGATCTGTACGGGGTGTATGCCGACAAGGGCGTGCCCGCGCGCGATTGTTCGACCGGCGAGCAGAAGGCGCTGCTGGTGTCGCTGATCCTTGCCAATGCGCGGGCCTTGCAGACGCGGATCGGGCAGGCGCCGCTGCTGTTGCTGGACGAGGTGGCCGCGCATCTGGACGCGGGGCGACGGGCGGCGCTTTATGACGAGATTTGCGCGTTGGGTGCGCAGGCCTGGATGACGGGAACCGGGCCGGAATTGTTTGCCGAATTGGGAGAGCGGGCGCAGATGCTGGAAGTGACGGAAACCGGCGGTGAAAGCCGGGTGCGCCTGGCATGACGATCGGGTTTGTCGATCTGGCGCTCTATGCCGGGGCGCTGCTGGCGCTGTTCCTGACGCCGGGGCCGGTGTGGCTGGCTTTGGTGGCGCGTACCGTTTCGGGCGGCTTTGCCGGGGCGTGGCCCTTGGCGCTGGGCGTGGTGGTGGGCGACATGATGTGGCCCTTTATCGCGATCATGGGCGTTTCGTGGCTGGTGCAGGAAGTGACATGGCTGATGTCGCTGCTGCGCTGGGTTGCGGCGGCGATCTTCCTTGTCATGGGCGTGATGCTGGTGCGCAATGCCGACCGGCCCATCGCGACCGATGCGCGGCTGACACGGCCCGGGCGGCTGGCGGGGTTTGCGGCCGGGGTAGCGGTGATCCTTGGCAATCCCAAAGCGATCCTGTTCTACATGAGCGTGCTGCCGGGGTTTTTTGACCTGCGCCGGATCTCGGGCATGGATATTGCCGTGATCGTCGGGTTGTCGGCGCTGATGCCGTTGGTGGGGAACCTGTTTTTCGCCCTCGTCATCGACAAGATGCGCCGCTTTATCGCCTCGCCGGGTGGCGTGCGGCGGCTGAACCTTGTGTCCGGCGGGCTGCTGATTGTGGTCGGGGTGCTGATCCCTCTGCTTTAGCACAAAATATGGGGCAGGTGCGTGACAACCCCCCCAAAAAACAGTATCTAACGGACAAAAGAAAAGAAGGATTTTCGGATGTCCGAAAGCATGGCGACTCCTGAAGAATACGGCGCAAATTCCATCAAGGTTCTCAAGGGGTTGGAGGCCGTAAGGAAACGGCCGGGCATGTACATCGGTGACACCGACGATGGGTCTGGCCTGCACCACATGGTGTACGAGGTCGTGGACAACGGCATCGACGAGGCGCTGGCCGGTCACGCCGATGCCGTGACCGTCAAGATCCACGCGGATTCGAGCGTATCGGTCCATGACAACGGGCGCGGTATTCCGGTTGGCATCCACGAAGAAGAAGGCGTTTCGGCGGCCGAGGTCATCATGACCCAGCTGCACGCAGGTGGGAAGTTCGACAGCAACTCCTACAAGGTGTCGGGCGGGTTGCACGGCGTGGGCGTGTCGGTGGTGAACGCGCTGTCTGTCTGGCTGGAGCTTCGCATCTGGCGCGATGGCAAGGAACACTATGCCCGCTTTGAACATGGCGAAACCGCCGAACACCTGAAAATTGTCGGCGACTCTGAGGGCAAGACCGGCACCGAAGTACGGTTCCTTGCATCAACCGACACGTTCTCGAACCTCGAATACGATTTCCACACGCTGGAAAAGCGCCTGCGTGAGCTGGCGTTCCTGAACTCGGGCGTGCGGATCATCCTGATCGACGAACGCCCCGCCGAGGCGCTGCGCGCCGAGCTGTATTACGAAGGCGGCGTGAAGGAATTTGTGAAATACCTCGACCGGTCGAAGACCCCGGCGATGGCGGAGCCGATCTTCATGACCGGTGAACGCGACGACATCGGCGTTGAAGTCGCGATGTGGTGGAATGATACCTACCACGAAACGGTGCTGCCCTTTACCAACAACATCCCGCAGCGCGATGGCGGCACCCATATGGCGGGCTTTCGCGGTGCGCTGACGCGGACCATCAACAACTACGCCCAGTCCAGCGGCATCGCCAAGCGCGAGAAGGTCAGCTTTACCGGCGATGATGCACGCGAGGGGCTGACCTGCGTTTTGTCGGTCAAGGTGCCCGACCCCAAGTTCAGCTCGCAGACCAAGGACAAGCTGGTCAGCTCCGAAGTCCGCCCGGCGGTGGAATCGCTGGTCAACGAAAAGCTGGCCGAGTGGTTCGAGGAAAACCCGAACGAGGCCAAGATGATCGTCGGCAAGATTATCGAGGCGGCGCTGGCCCGCGAGGCGGCGCGCAAGGCGCGCGAACTGACGCGCCGCAAGACGGCGATGGACGTGAATTTTCTGGCCGGCAAGCTAAAGGATTGTTCGGAAAAAGACCCGGCGCAGACCGAGGTGTTCCTTGTCGAGGGCGACAGCGCCGGTGGGTCGGCCCAGACGGGACGTGACCGGCGCACACAGGCGGTTCTGCCTTTGCGCGGGAAAATCCTGAACGTGGAACGCGCGCGGTTCGACCGGATGTTGAGCAGCCAGGAAATCGGCAACCTTGTGATGGCGCTGGGCACCGGCATCGGGCGCGACGAATTCGACATCAAGAAGCTGCGCTACCACAAAATCGTCATCATGACCGATGCCGACGTGGACGGCGCGCACATCCGCACGCTGCTGCTGACTTTTTTCTATCGCCAGATGCCCGAGCTGATCGAGGGCGGGTATCTCTATATCGCGCAGCCGCCGCTGTATAAGGTGTCGCGCGGCAAGTCCGAGGTCTACCTCAAGGATCAGGCGGCGTTCGACGAATACCTGATCAACCAGGGTGTCGATGGCGCGGTTCTGCGGCTGGGCTCGGGCGAGGAAATCAGCGGGCAGGATCTGACCCGCGTGGTGGAAGAGGCACGGCAGCTGAAACGTGTGCTGGATGCCTTCCCGACGCATTACCCGCGTCACATTCTGGAACAGGCCGCCATCGCCGGGGCCTTTGTGCCGGGTGCGGTGGATTCCGACCTGCAAGGCGTGGCCGACAAGGTGGCGCAGCGGCTTGACCTGATCGCCGTCGAATACGAACGTGGCTGGCAGGGCCGGATCACGCAAGATCACGGCATCCGCCTGGCCCGCATCCTGCGCGGCGTGGAAGAGGTGCGCACCTTGGACGGCCCGATGCTGCGCTCGGGCGAGGCCCGCAAGACCGGCAGCTTCACCCAAAGCCTGATGGATGTGTACGGCGTCGCCGCCACACTGGAACGCCGCGACCGGCGTCAGGTGATCCACGGCCCGCTCGGCCTGCTGGCCGCGATCCTGGAAGAGGGCGCCAAGGGCCTGAGCCTGCAACGCTACAAGGGCCTGGGTGAAATGAACCCCGACCAGCTGTGGGAAACCACACTCGACCCGGACGCTCGCACCCTGTTGCAAGTGAAAGTCGACGACATGGTCGAAGCCGATGACCTGTTCACCAAACTGATGGGCGATGTGGTGGAACCTCGCCGCGAATTCATCCAGCAGAATGCACTGAACGTGGAAAACCTGGATTTCTGACGGTTTGTAGGATCGCGCATAGTTGTGCGCGGTCCTAACAGGTTTGCTCCGTTGGATACTTTCCGAGTTTCGGAAAGTTACCCATAATTCGTGTGCGGCGCGCGCATGCGTCTGGTACAAGCGCCGGTCTATGCGGGTAACCGGCATCGCGCTGCTGTCTCTCAGGTCAATTGCGGGTGGAGATCGAAAGATCGCTGCACGTACAGGTCGGATTTAAATTCTATCGTTAATCGGAAATCCGGTCTGCCCCGCGCCGGGTTCCACCCCGCGCTTGGCTGATTACCAAGTGCAGCGTAGAATGACGGCATGGGCTATGTGACATCGCTCTTCGCGCGAAAGGTGGTCGCCGCGGCGGGCGGTGGCGTCGATGCTGCGGCATTGCTGGACAGTGTCGGGATCGCCCCCGCTGCGCCCTGGGATCCCGGTCAGATGATTCCAGCCGAGCGGTACTATGACATGCTCGAGAGGATCGCCGCGCAGATTGATGTGACCGATCTGCCATTGCGCACGGGCGCCTCAATGCGGCTCGACGAATACGGTGCGCTCGGGCTGGCCTTCAAGGCCGCGACGACACTTGGGGCCTCTTGTGCGCGAGTTGAACGCTACGCACGTCTCTGGAGCAGCGTCGTCGAATACGAGCTGCGCCCGGCGACGGGGGGCACGCATTTCATCCTGCATCGCGCGGGTGAACGGCGCCTCGGGATGCGGCTGTCGAACGAGGCCACGCTGGCCAGCGCCGTGTCCATCGCGCGGCAGGTTTGCCCGGAGCGGCTTGCGCCAGTGGAGGTTCTGGTTCGGCATCCCGCGCCACGCTCGGTCCTTGCGCACGAGAAATACTTCGGCTGCCCGGTGCGATTCGGCGCCCACCTCGACGCGATCCTTTATTCCAACGAGACGCTGACCCGGCCAAACATCCTTGGGGACGAGGGCATTTCGCAATACCTCGCTACACATCTCGACGCGGAATTGTCCGAGATTACCAGAGAGCCTGCGCTTGTCACCCAGGCTCAGGCCGCGATTGCCCAGTCGCTCAGCGAAGGCACGCCGAAGCTGGCTGAGATCGCCCGCAGTCTCGGGCTGAGCGCACGGTCCTTCCACCGGCGTCTTTCGGATCACGGGATGAGCTTCCAGAGCCTCACCGAGGACACCCGTCGCGACCTTGCCGAGGGGCTTTTGCGCGACGAAAGCCATTCACTGGCCGAGATCGCGTTCCTCACCGGGTTTTCCGAGCAAAGCGCTTTTACCCGTGCGTTCAAGCGCTGGGTGGGCACGACTCCGGCGACCTATCGTAAAGGCCTGCTCCGCGGCTGATGGATGAATTGGCGAGGTCGGTCAAAAAGCTGGCAAGGCTGGTCAATACCGCGCTGCCCGGGCGCGCCTATCCCTTGGCCACCGAAACTGAAGCCAAGGAGAGAACCCGATGCAAGACCAACCGATCCTCGTTATCGGCGCGACCGGAAAAACCGGCTGCCGCGTTGCCGACGGCCTCGAAGCGCGGGGCCTGCCTGTGCGCCGCGGCTCGCGCAG
The DNA here is from genome assembly GCF_005938225.1 of Arenibacterium halophilum. Classification (GTDB taxonomy): domain Bacteria; phylum Pseudomonadota; class Alphaproteobacteria; order Rhodobacterales; family Rhodobacteraceae; genus Arenibacterium; species Arenibacterium halophilum. Next base: position 221,612 of record NZ_VCPC01000004.1, on the reverse strand, counting down.
GTCCGCCACGCCTTTCGACTGGGAGGCGCCCGATACCTGGGCACCGGCCCTGCGCGGAGCCCGAGCAGCCTATGTCACCTACTTCCCCGACCTTGCCTTTCCCGGGGCTGTGGAAAAGCTCGGGTCCCTTTGCGACACCGCCAGCGATATGGGGGTCGGGCATCTTGTGCTGCTTTCAGGTCGCGGCGAACACCATGCCCGGCTGGGCGAGGAGGTGGTGCGCAATTCAAACATCGACTTCACCATTGTTCGGGCTGCGTGGTTCGCGCAAAACTTTTCCGAAGGTTACCTGCGTGATCCGGTCCTGGGCGGCGTTCTTCCGATGCCCGGAGGGCATGTCGTTGAACCCATCATCGACATCGACGACATCGCTGATGTCGTGGTCGCGGCGCTGACCGAAGAAGGGCACCGAGGCGCGCTTTACGAGGTGACCGGCCCGCGGCTGATGACCTTCGCGGACATGGCGGACGAGCTGTCGCAGGCCACCGGCCGCGATATCCGGCATCTCCCGATCAGCTTCGAGGAATTTCACGCAAATATTGCGCAGGCGGGCGGCAGCTTCGTCGCCGATGTCTTTACTGCCATCGCGCGCGAAACGCTGGATGGGCGCAACGCCCACACCACAGACGGCGTGATGCGCGCGCTTGGTCGCCCGCCCCGCGACTTTGCCGATTTCGCCCTTGAGGCCGCCCGAACCGGTGCCTGGAAAAGCGCGGACTGACAGCACCTGACGAAGGGATCATGACATGAGAGCCACCATGTTCGAAAAGATCGCGCTTGGCCTTTCCGGCCTCATCGCGCTTGTCATCGGCCCTTCCATCCTGTTCGCACCGCAGACATAGGCTGGCAGTGCGATTGCGCCGGGTCCCTCGGCAGCGGCCGCTTCGGCAGCCACCATGCAGTCCAGCGCCATGCGGGCATGACGAATAAAGGCCTCGCCTGCTGCGGTCAGCGCCATGTGTCTTGAACCCCGGTTCAGGAGCTGATTTCCAAGAACCTCTTCAAGCGTCTTCACTTGCCTGCTCAGACGGGACTTGGGGATGCCAAGTGCGAATAGCCATTCCTTCCACGACATGTACCAGGTATTAGGCCTGGTTCAGGTCCATTGCCCGGTCATTTCGTAACCCCATTTCGTTCCATTTACAGAACGATGGGTTCCGAAACCAACAGATTTCGCCAAAGGCGTTCCGATCATAGGCTTATGTTCAGCACAAGGAAGCGAACATGACCGTTCCGGACCAACTTCAAACCCAAGCCCCCCGCGGCGCGAGTACCGCGGACCAGCACGGAGAGCCGAACGCCTTGGCGGAGTTGACGGCCGCAGCCGAAACTCTGGCCAAGTTGGACGTCGCTCGAGATGATCGACCATAGCCACCTTCAACGTCTTTAAGGCTCTCTGGTTATGTCAACTTTCATGTCGACGGCTCTTTCGGGTGTATTCAGCCTTCTGGAATTCGGAGCTTCGGTCCCGTGGCTGCAGGTGTGGGGACAGAGCTTTCCGATCGCCCTGCCGATCGCCTTCTCGCTGGACATGATTTTTGGAAACAGGCTTCGGCTTTTGTCGGCCAACCTGACGGAAAAGGCAGCCGATGCTTGGCCCCGACAACCAGTGTTCGGGAGGCGGCCCAGCCTTGCCGGACTTTGCGCTTTGCTGGGGCGCCGATAACATTGGATGCATTGGTGGACCGTCGCAGGTACCAAGAGGAGACCCATTCATGACGTTTTCCAGCCGCTCGCCCGCCACCCTCCGCCTCGCCGGTCTGCTCTACCTGGTAATCATCGTCTGTGGCCTTGGTGCGGAAGTGCTAGCGCGTGGTCCGCTTGTAGACTTCGACGACCCAGCCGCCACCGCAAGCGCAATACAAAATGCCGTCGGCACGTTCCGGCTGGCGATCGCGGCGGATATCGTCATGGCAGCGGCGGATGCGGCGCTGGCCATTCTGCTCTACGTCATCTTCTATCCGGTCGCGCCGGTTATGGCGTTGACTGCGATGGTGTTCCGGCTGATCCAGTCTGTGATGATCGCCATCAACCTGATGCACATGCAATCCGCGCTGCTTCTGATCACGGGCGCGCCCGAGCTTGCCAAGCAACAGGCAGAGGCGATGGCGCTTCATGCGCTGACTCTGCATGCCCACGGCTACGACCTCGGGCTCGTCTTCTTTGCGATCAACTGCCTGCTGACTGGCGTACTGATCTGGGTCTCACACCTGATCCCGCGCATCATCGGAGCCGGAATCATTGCAGCGGGGATCGTTTACCTCATCGGCAGTTCACTGAGGGTCTTTGCACCTGCCGCGGTCGACGCCTTCATGCCCGCCTATGGAGTGACCATCGTGGCCGAAGGGGCGTTCTGCATTATCCTTCTGTCCGGCGGGACGAGGCGGCGGCGTGTACGGGATGCCTGACGTGCAGGTTTGGCGCGCAAACCGGCACACACCATGACCGATCTGTTGCGGCATCGACTGATTAGCATTGCTGCTGCGATTCTCCTGATTGTGGGAAGCGCTGTGTCTGCGGCCATGATGGCGCCGGATCGCGTAGATGCGGCCGAGGCCCATATTACCCTGATGGGCATGAGCCTGGATGATGTCTGTGGGGGCGAGAGCGCCCACGATCATCACTGCCCCTTTTGTCACCTTGTCCCGGACACGCCTGTTCCGGCTCCGGCCGAAATCACTTCTGTGCTTTTGCCGTTTGCAGCCTGGACTCAGGCGAATGATCTGCATCGCACCGCGCAGGCGCGGGATCATGGCCGCTCTCCAAGTGCTCCTCCGACCGTGATCTGATCGCTGGCCCTCTGCGGGCCGTCCCTGTCAGATCCGCGGCCCCACGGGCCGCCTATTCGCTCAGGATGCGATGCGTCCGCGCGCGCATCTTGTTGGAGACCCACACCGTTCACATCACGCTGCCCGAAGGGTTTTATGCCGCCAAGCCGATGCCCAGGGCCGGGTGGAAGCTGACGACCAAGACCGGCGTCTATGCCACGCGCTACAACAACCATGGCACCGAAATGACCGAAGGCCTGCGCGAGGTCACATGGTCCGGCGGCGATCTGCCGGATGCCTGGTATGACGAATTTACGGTCCGAGGCACCTTCGGCCCGGATGTCGCGCCCGGGACCGTGCTGTATTTTCCGGCCCTCCAGACCTGCGCACATGGCATGGCCGACTGGACCGACACCGGTGGTTCGCATGACGTTCCGAACCCGGCGCCGAAGGTCACGGTTGTCGCGGGTGGCAAAGGGCACGGTTACGGACATGGTGCCAAGGCGGATCATGCCATGGATGCCGTCACGGTCGGCGAGGTCGAGGTTCCGCTGATAATCGGCAGGATGAATGCCAAGTGTCATGTCCATGGGTCCATGGATCACGGCAGCCACGACATGAAGAACTGAGCGCACCATGACTATTCAGCGCAAGCATCTGGTCATCGGTGGTTTATGGGGGCTGGCATTGTTGGCCCTCATGGCCGTGGCCTGGGTTCGTGTGATCGGACCGAAGTTCGAGGCCGGGCTGTCCGACATGATCGGCCCAGGCGACTATCACCTGACGACCACCGATGGTGAGGCGTTCACCGAAGCGACCTTGAAAGGCAGCCCGCTCGCCGTTTTCTTCGGCTTCACCCATTGCCCCGAAGTCTGTCCGACCAGCCTTGGCGACATCGCCGCGTTTCAGCAGGAACTTGGGGACGAGCAGATCCGCGTCTTTTTCGCGACCGGCGATCCGGAGCGCGACACGGTTGACCAGCTGCGCGACTATGTCGGCTGGGCGCCGGGCGTTCAGGGCGTATCGGGAACGCGCGAAGAGATCGACAAGGCGATCACGGCCTTCCGAATCTATGCCCGAAAAATCCCGCTGGAAGATGGCGGATATACGATGGATCATTCGGCCAGCATCCTGCTGTTCGACAGCCGGGGCAGGTTCTTCGAGCCGATTGGATATCAGGAAGACCTGGACCGCGCGGTTGCGAAGATCCGACGCATGAGCGCAGGTTGAGCCAGATGAGGGAGGTGTCGCCCTTAGCGCCGACGGACCTGTGGCGGCACAAATCCCGCGTGTGAATGGCCTTCCACCTGCCCGCCCTCCAGTCGCAAACAGCCGAAGGCCGCGCCGCATCGCGTGGGGCGGCTGCCACCTGCGGTCAGATCACCGGCTGCTTGGCCAGTCCCTTGCCCAGGATCGGGCCAGTCGGCAGGTTGGTCGGCGATCCGCCCGCAGGCTCGACCGTGATCTCGTAAAGCTGTTGCGGGTTCGGAGCGGGCAGACCTTCGATCACCAATGTTTCGGAGCGGCCCGAGGCAAGAAGGCCAAGTGACACGGGCGGGCCATCTTCGTCCGGTTTCGTCCAGACCTGCATCACCCGCTCGGACGGCACCTGGGCCTGTTCCAGCAAGGTGACCAGCGTGGTGTTGTCGGGGCGGCCTTCGACCACTGCGATGGCCTCACCATTGTCGTTCAACAAGACCGCAATCACCGAGGGTTCGGCCGTGGTCATCACCGACCACCCAAGGGTCATGGCCAGCAGGATCGCCGCCGCGATGCTGCCAAGCGCCGCTCCGCGCCAGCGGGTCATGGCCCTGCGTACGGCGGACAAATCGACGACTTCGGCCGAGGTCGGCGCAGCTTCGATGCCGCCTGCATCCAGATCACCTTCGACCCGCGACCAGAAACCGTCGGGCAGGGCAAGCTCGTCGGCTGTGTCGTCAAGCGGGGCAAAGCGGGCGCGGGCGCGTTCAAGCCGGGATGCAATGGCCGGGTCTCGGGCAGCCATGTCCTCGACGCGCGCAACATCGGCGTCATCGGCCAGTCCCAGCACGACTTCGTCGATCAGGATGTCCAGAGTTCTATCCGTCATGACAGACACGCCCTCAGCTTACCAAGCCCGCGTCGGACCCATGATTTGACCGATCCCAGGGGCGCCTCCATCCGCCCTGCGATCTCTCCGTGACTGTGGCCCAGAACGTAGGACGACAGGATCGCCTGCCGCGTCTGTTTGTCCAGCCCTTCAAGGCAGCGGCGCAGGTCCGAGGTTGTGCCCAGCCGATCGAAGGCCTGATTCACAACGGCTCCGTCGGCGGCCCGGTCGAAGGCCTCGGGTTCTGTTGCAACCTCTCGGTCTTCGCGGCGCAGCAAGGTCAGACAGCGGTTGCGGAGGATGGTGTAAACCCAACCTCTGGCGCTGCCCCGCTCGGGGTCGAACTGATGCGCCCTGCGCCAAATCAATACCAGCGCCTCCTGCACCGCATCCTCGGCCAGATCGACACGGCGCAGCATACGCCGCGCAACTCCGAGCATGCGCCCGCCCTCGGCTTCCATCAAGGCATGCAGCGCGGCCCGGTCACCGCCTGCGCAGGATTTCAGCAATGTCGCGTGATCTGTCACGGCTTTTGTCAAGGTCTGGTCTGCCCGATGCTCGCGGTTCCACCCCGGCGCCGCCCTTGCACAAGGGCTACGATTGGTTGTTATCTCTGTCAAACCTTGGGAGCGGTTGACCAGCGGGTCGCGGGTGCCTGGCAAATCTCTCACCCGACAGTCCGGGCTTGGCTGGCGCGTGTCGAACACCGCGCCAGCCTGTTGCGATTCTGGGATCACATTGCCGTCATGAAGGTGATGTCGCGCAGGATCGCGTCACCGGCTTCCATGATTTCCCAGCTTTCCTGGACAGAACCGTCTTCCAGCGACACGGTGTGCAGCATACCGCCTGCGGCGAGCCATGCGGTGTTGGTGCCCTCGGCGTCGGTTGCGATGTCGAATGCATAGCTATCGGCGCCATCGATCCCCAGCTTGCCGACCGCGGCCAGCGTGCCGTCGTTCGGCGATGTCTGCTGGATCAACGCGACAATGCTGCTGTCGATGTCGAACATCGCGGTTTTCTCGGGCTTGCCGTAGGAGTTGATGTAGGCCGCCGCCGCGATTGCCGGGGCTTCGCCCGCATGCATGTCAGTCTCTTCGAAGGCCAGCGAGCCATCGACCGTCACGGCACCGGATTCGATGTCGACGCGGTGGTTGGTGGTGCCGGACATAAAGCGCAGCTTGTCTGCCATCGGGTTGAAATCGACGATCACCGGGGCGCCGTCCATGATCGGCAGTTCGGTGTCCATTTTCGAGATCACGGTCGCCGTGCCGGTATTCGGGTCGATCTCGACGATGTCGAAGGTGTCGGTCACGCCGATCAACTGGCCATTCGAGGGGCGCAAGTCGATGCCGAGCAGACGGTTGACACCTTGGACTTCCATCGACTCGGTCACGGTCGCGGTCGAAGCGTCGATCTTGTGCAGCATTTTGTCACCCGACAGGCCGATGGCCATCAAAGTGTCCTGCGCGAAGGCGCCGGTGGCAGGGATCATCAGGGCGGCAGCGGTCAGTGCGGTCAGCGTCTTGGTCATGAAAAGTGTCCTCTCAGATGCACGGCCACGGATCATCCGCAGCCTCGATACGGTTAAGGACTCGGGCAGGACTCAGTTTGGATGCACACCACCCGAAAAAAATTTTACGTTAAGTCGAAGGTGCAATCGGGAACGCAATCATGAGCATCTGCATGGCAGCCAGCCAGAATGCCGCAATCCTGATTGCGATGCGTACCCAGGGGCGTGGCACACGTTCGATCACGAGCCGCGCAACCCCGGCACCGGCGGTAACGGCGACACTCGCCGCAGCGAAAATACCGAGGTAGATCGGCAGGGAGAGTTCGAACCATTGGTGCCCTTCAAGGCTGACCAGCATCGTCAGCAGGCCGACCGTGGTATTCAGCGCCAGGGCGACTGGCCTGGATGGATGCGGCAGAACCGCCGCCACGGCGCCGGTGACGCATCCGGCGCCGACGAGGGCGGGGATCGCCCAGGTTCCGACTATGGGCGCGATCCCAAACCCCACGACGTGGGATGCGATCAGAGAGGGTCAGGCCTTCACCATGCCCTCCAGGTGCCACAGGGTCAGCAAGAGGCCCGTGCCGACGACAAAAACCGACAGCATAGCCGTAGGCTCTGAACGCCTCGGGCAGTTCCGCCCCATGTGCATGGCCGTGGAAAATTGGAAAAACGCCAACGATCACCCCAGCGACCCAAATCGTCGCGCCCGCGACGTCTTCCGCAGGCGGCGCGGTGCCGGGAGCCGTGAACGGCGTTTTGTGAACCGCAGCACCTTCGTTCATGCTCTTTCCCGGAACCATGCCCGGCGGCGATTTTCGGCAGGACGGGCTGTCAGCTGACCCGGTTACGGACTTCGCAAAGCACGCGTCATAATCGGCAGATGATCAATCAATAGGGCAACGGATGCATCGTGCCGTCCGGCAACATTACCGGCAGGCGCAGGTCCTCCACGCATGAGGTATCGAGATTGCCCTCCGGGTCCTCGATGAAAGCGGCCGTGATGTCCCTGGCGCACTGGCTGAACTGGATCGTGCCGTGACCGGATTCAGGGACTATGACCATCTGGGCGTTGCTGTAGTTCTGAACCGAAAGGGCTCCCCAGACCGCGGCAGTCTGGGTGTCGAGTTCCCCGTTCATCGACAGCACCGGCAGGTCCGAGGATCCGACGCTCGTCCAGTTCTCGCGCGGGTGTTTCTTGAACAGGGCGCAGGGTTCAACGAAGTAGGCAGCCAGCCCGCCGACCAGAATGTCCTGCATGACCGGTCCCCAGGACCCTTCGGCGACCATGAGTTCGCGAAACTTTTCGGGCGAGTTCCACCCGTTCGCAAAGTCCTCCTGGCAGGCGTAGAGCATGAGTTGCAGATCGCCTTCCACGTCTTTGACCGTGGCCTGATTGTCGATCCGGATCAGGTCGAAGACCCGCGCCACTTCGCCGGGGTCCAGCTGCCGGGCAAGGGCGACAATGGCGCTGGCGGTTTTTTCCTCGAAATGGGCGTTGGCCAAAGTGATCAGCGGATCGACCGAGGGTGTGACGAACCGCAGATCGAGATAGTCGCGCCCGGCCGCAAGCCGCGCCTCGGCTTCCTCCAGAGACTGGATGGCCTGCGCGAGCTGGTCGTCGAAGATTTCGGCCAGGTCCATGTTGCGGGCCTCGGAATCGAGGCCGGCTTCCAACGCTTGCGCGGTGCGCGTCACGGTGTCCCCCGCAGTCCGGATATGGTTGGCGGCGGACAGCATCGCATCGACAAGAACCATGTCCGAGGCGCTCAGGCCTGCCGCCTGCGCGGCAGCGCGGACGGTGTCGTCATCGGCGGTGGCCGGTTTCGGTGGCAGCTCACCTGCGGCGATCCGGTCGTATATCGTGGTGTCGCCCTTCTCGAGCTGGTCGATCATCAGGGGCATGTAGGGAGACAGGGGCTCGTACTTGCCCGTCATGTCGACCCGGTTGTCGAAGGTGAAAAATACCTCCTCGAGGCCAACCTTGCCGTTTGGACCTTGCACCGGTTCGCTGTCCAGCTTGTCGATCAGTGCGAAGGTCCGCGAGATGATGTCGGGATAGGCTGCATTGCATACCGGGTCGCGTTCGCAGGGCTCGAGCGTCTTGCGGATCGGCGTGGAATGCGACTCCCAGAACATCGAATAAAGCGGCAGCCAGGGCGGGGCGTTGCCGTCGATCACTGCCGCGCGGATGCCGGGCGGATCCTGTCGCAGAATCTCCATCGTCAGCTTGGTGCCGTAGGAGACGCCGTAGATGTTGTAGCTGTCGTAGCCTAGGGCCGACATCACGGCCGGCACGTCCATCGCATTCTGCTCGGTGTTGATGAGCGAATAGTCGATGCCCTTGGACTCCAGCTCGTCGAGGCACCCCTTGATGAAGTCGAGCGACAGGGACGGGACATCCGTGCCGGCCTTCTTCTCGACCACCGGGCCGAGCTGTTCGCCGAGGGTCGAATAGCAATCCATCTCGGGCGCGCTGGAATCCACGCCGCGTTCGTCGATGGCGATGATGTCGCGCCGCCCCCGTAGGTGTTCGAAATAGCTGATGGTCTTGGCCACGTGGATGACCGTGCCGCTGCCGGGGCCACCGTGCAGGTAGATCACCGGGTCGGGCTGGGGGGACAGCGAATGCGCCTTGTAGAGGTTGAAGGCGATATTGATCCTGGCACCCTCCGGCGCGCGATGGTCGAAGGGCACTTCGACCGTGCCGCAGATTACGGTTTGGCCATCGATCTCGGTCGGGGCGACGGGCCGGGCGCAGGGGGTGACGGTGACCGGGTAGTCGGGGTTTGCGCCCCCGGCTTTCAGCGAGGCAAAGGCGTTCGGGTCCGGTTCAGCCGCCAAGGCAGCAATGAGGGCAACGATTTGCTCGGGCGACATGGGGTGCTTCTGTAATCGGGTCTATTGATTTGGGGGCGCAATATAGAATTTGGGTATCAAATTGGCGGTGCAGGCCGCGTTCACGGGGGCTGAGGGATCCTCGATGAACCCCACGGCCACGTCCTTGGCGCATTGCGAGAACTGGATCACGGCGTGACCTGCTTCGGGGAACAGCACGGCCTGTCCGTTGGCCAGGGTGCGCACAACCTTTTCGGCGGCCTCCGGGTCGGTCTGCGTGTCCTTGGTGCCGGACATAGCGAGCACCGGAATGTCGCTGACCACCGGGTCGTGAAAGCCGTCGCGCGGGTGTTTGTCGAACAGGTCGCAGAACCCATAGAGAGGCAGGGTCGATTTCCGCACGCCCGGATCGACGGCGGGGAAGCGATAGTTTGCCGCCACCGCGTCGTAGCCCTCGGGCGAATTGAACGGGAAGTCCTCTTGGCAGGCGATGATCCCAAGCGTGAAGGTCATCCGCGACCGCGAGGTCAGATTGGCGGAATCGACCCGGGCCCGCTGGTAGAAGGCGTCCACGTCTTCCTCCGTCATTGCCGCGACCAGGCCGAGGAGGCGTGGTTTTTCGACCTCCGGCACATGGGTCGCAATAAGCGTTTCGATGGCCGCGCGGTCGGGCTGTTGGCCGATGAACATCACGTAGTCCCGCATCATGGCCAGCACGTCGTCCGACTCCATAGTGGCGGCGACGGAGGACAGCGCGTCATCCAGCAGCGCCTCGGTATTCAGCGCACCCGAGCTGGCCAGATCGTCCGACAGGGTCGACAGCAGCTTGGCGAGGGCCGACTGGGCGCTGGTGATCTGCGTGGCCTCGATCAGGGCAACCTCGGCGATGGTGCGGTCCAGATCGCCGAGGCCCGCTCCATAGCGGGCAATGATCGCCTCGGGCGTCGGGATGAAGTTGAAGTCGCCGGCCAGCAGCTTTTGCAAAGTCGCTGTCTGCCCCTCGGATAGTTCGGTGAAGACCTGCGGCAGATAGGCGGTGAAGGGCATATTCCGGCCATTGCTGGCATCCAGAAGGTCAGCGATCAGCTCCGGCCCGACCTCTTCGCCCATCACGGTCAGCTTGGGGTCTTCCGCCAGCCGACGGCCTGCGGCGGCGATGGTCTCCTCCAGATCGGGATAAGCTGCGGCGCAGGCCTCCTCCGCCATGCAATAGTCGACCACCCAGCCAAGCGCCTGATCCGCAGGCATCCCGTTCGTGTCGTAGGCCGCGTTGTCAACGCGGCTGATGCTGTCGATCACAAGGCTGCGCAGCCCTTCGGGCGCTGTGCGCAGCAGTTCCTGTCCCAGCTTGGTGCCGTAGGAGATGCCGAATGCGTTATAGGTCGGATAGCCGAGCGTATCCATGATCGCGCGCACGTCGCGGGCGCTTTGGGTCGTGTTATACAGCGACAGGTCGACGCCGGTGGCCGTGGTCTCTGTCAGGCATTTCGCAAGCGGGTCGTCAGGGCCGAACATCTTCTCCTCGTCGGCCTTGGTGAACTGGACGAAGTCCGCCGCGAGTTCGCTGTAGCAGGCGATGGTGCGGTCCGAGATGCCCGCCCCACGCTGGTCGAACAGGATGATGTCCCGCCGGTCGCGCAGGAAGTCGAAGATATGCGCGTTTAGCGGGATCGCCTGCACGGTGTAGCCGCCGGGGCCCCCGTGCAGATAGATGACCGGGTCCGGCGCCGGCGCGGTCGAGCGGGACTTCAGGACCGCGAAGGCCAGCGGGATCGTCGCGCCGCCGGTCGCCGCGTAATCCTCCGGCACCTCGATGCGGCCACAGATCACTGTCTGCCCCTCGACTTCCATAGGACCCAGAGGGCGCGGGCAGGTTTCGATCGTGATCGGGTAACGGCTGTCATGGCCGCCATCGCGCAACACGTCGAAGGCGGGCTCCGTTGCTCCGGTCATGAGTGCGATGAGGACCGGGATGATCTGGTCTGGCGACATGGGCTGGCTCCTTGGTCAGGCGGCGTTTCAGTCAGTCGGGGGCCCGGTGCCATCAAATGACGGCACCGGGCGGCACGGGCAGGGTCAACCCGCCCCCGGACGGGGAACGGGACGAGGTTCATGACCCTGCGACGTTCAGAACATGACATATCCCCCGGTGCCGTTGGTCAGGGTCATCGTCAGGGTGCTGCCGTTGCCGCTGCGGTTCCGGACAAGGGTGGCCAGGCCGCTGGCCCCGTCTGTGCAGTGGACGCTCACGGCCTCGCTCCGGACCGTGCCGGGTGCATGGCGAAGAAGACCCGTGCAGGTCACACCGCCTGTGATTGCCAGCGCATAGGCGCCTTCCTTGTGCCCGAAGATGCGCCCGTTCAGGGCACCGCCGCCATAGATCGTCCCCTTGCCCGAGATGTTCACATCGGCCGACGCCACCGAACCACCACCGGAGTGATCGGCGTGGTTCCCCTGTTCCCGCATATGCGCCTCGACCGCGTCGTGGGCCCGGTTACGCTGTGTGCCCGAGCAGGAACTGCCCGCCGTGATGACCCGGCCCATCGGGTTGTAAAGCACCGTGCAGCCTTGGGCGAAACGCACCTCGATCTCGCCGGTCTGGCGTTCGTACAGCTCGGGCACGTCCGACTGGCCCGAGCCGCTGCCGTGGCTCGGCGCGCCGGATTCTTGCAGGAACCGTCCCGCAGCCCAGCCCGAGGTGCTGCCGTCCGGCGTTTCAAGATGGCACCACCGGGCGTTGCCTTCGCCCCGGCAGCCAAGGTTGCGAAAGACCGCGCCATTCGGGGCGAGCGCCACGACGCGGTTCGAGGTTCCGGGACCGCTGCGGATGTTCAGGTGATCGTTCGAGGCAACCCCTGTCACCTGCCAGTAGTCTGGCCCCATCTGGGCCTGCGCCGGGCCGGGCATGGCTGCAAAACATGCGGCAAGGGCGAAGGCGGTGCCGGCAATGGCCGTCTTCAGGCGTGGCGGTATCATCTTGGTGCGAAAATTCATTATCTTGTCTCCAAAAGGTTCGGCGACGATCACGTCGCCATGTCGTCGGATCGGGTCATCGAGGCTGGCAGGCATGTTCTTCGCCGTAGGCGTCGCTGACACTCGTGGTGTCACCATCCATCACAAGGCCACCGGCGCTGCGCATGTAGTAGGTGCCCGGACTGTTCATCGCGAGCTGCGCGCCAATGTAGACGCTATCGCCTTCCTCGACCCGAAGGCCGGGCAGATCGGTTGCGAAGGTCATCGCGGTCAGGGCGCGTGGCCCGCAGGTCAGCTCGACTGTCTCGGACGGCGGTTCCAGCATGAATTCGGCGACCAGTTCGGCCTCGCGCTGAAGATACTCGGTCTCGACGCAAACACGCAGATCGGGCTCTTTCCAGCATTCGTCCCGGCCCGAGATCCAGCCGCGTTGCATGGCGCGCAGCGTGTCGGTCGCCTCCTCGGCCCCAGCATCCAGACCCTTGGCAACGTCGACCGCGGCAGCGAAACGGTCGGCAAGACGGCGGTCCAGCGCGGCCAGAGCGTCGTCGTCGCAGACCAGCTTCTCGGCAGAACTTTGGGCCTTCGCGCAGTCGAAGGCGGGACCATCCTGGGCCAGTCCCGCGGCGGGGCTCAGCGCAAGGCAGGCCAAGATTGAGAGGGATCGCAGTGTCATCGGGGGTTCCTCCTTTGGATAGGGATCAGCCAGCATGCGTCGCGCCGAATGCTGCCAGTCCGAAGATCGACCAGTCGTTGAGGATGTGGGTTCCGGTCGATGTCCAGATGTTGCGGGTGATGAGGTAGGGCATCAGCAGAACGATCCTGACCGGGACCAGCGCGGCGGCCTGGATCAGGTTGCCCTGATATGTGGGCAGATGGATCAGCCCGAAAATGATCGCGGCCAACAACACGGCGAGGCAAAGGGCCAGCTTGCGCGGCATCACTCGATTCAGACCCGCCATGGCGCCGAGGAAAATCAGAATGGTGAAAATCTCTTCGCCCAGAAGCTGGACGGCGCTCCAGAGGAAGAACAGGATCTGATCCGCTCGGGACGCCGTGGCCACCATATCCGTGGCGGGGTTCGCAGCTGTGTGAAACGCGCTGTTCATGATCGCGCCCAGGATGAGCGTCACAATCGCGTTCAGGACGAAGAACAAAACGATCAACCCGATATCCCTGAGGCCAACCGGTTTGAACAAGGCAGACGGCGCTTTCGCTCCGGCGACGGTGGCAACAGCCGCGAGCGGGATGAGCACAAAGAGTACGGGCGGGAGGAAGCCCGCGAACCCGCTATGAAACCGCTGTTGCACGATGTTCAGAACGAGGAAGGAGACCGCGACGGCGGCCAGCACAATGAGCCAGCCAACCATGCTGAAACCCTCTGGCGCGGGCCTGTAGTAGGGCAGATCGCAGTGCTTGCGCTCGAAGAAGAGGAACGCCTTTTCGGCCTGCAAATCTTTAGTGGACATCGACGCAACCCTCATGACCTGTCAGCGGCATTTGACCCGCGGCGCGTGACACGGACGTTGGGACATATCGGTCAGGTTAGTCTGTTGGGTCTGGCCGGACTATCCGATCTGCGCGGGCCCTATCCGGATTGCGGGATGTGCAGCATGGGCGGAGTCCCGGGCCCGTGTCAGCGTGACGGAAGGTGCCTCGCCGTAGGTGTCACGATAAGTTTGCGAAAACCGCCCGAGATGCGAAAATCCGCAGTCGAAAGCGATCGCCGTCACCGATGGGCCCGCAGCGGCCAGTAACCTTGTCCGGGCATTCGCCAGCCGTATCTCGGTCAGGTGCTCCCATGGCGTCCGCCCGGTTGTCAGCCGAAAGGCGTCCTGAAGCCTCCGGGTGCTGACTCCGACCACTTCGGCTATGGCAGGGACGGTCAGGGGATCACCGGAGCAGGCCGCCATGTAATCCGTTGCGCGGCGAACAAGGTTGGCCTGCGATCCGTCGAGCGCGGGATCGGCGTTGGATGACGCCAGAAGGTGCCGCAGGTGTTCGAGGACGAGTGCCGCAAACAAATCCGAAGCAGGCTGGTGGACAAGCGTGGGCACTGGCGATGCGAGATCGGCGAACAGGTACCGCATCAGCCCGCGAAATCCTTCGAGCGCCGGTGTCGAGACCGGCACGACGGGATCCGTGTCAGCTTCGGGGAATATCTTGCCTCGCCCGATTTGTTTCAGGTCGATCTTCGCGACGTTGGCCCGGAAATTCCTATGTCCGCGCGGGTCGACCTGCGTCCACCGCTCGGACGGGCCAAGCGCAAGCGCGCCGCCTTCCCCGATGACTCGCTCTTTCCTGTCCATGCGAACCCGGGTGACACCCCGTGTTGGCAACATGATCGTCAAAAAGCTCTCGTCGGCGAGGTCTATCTCGTGGCCCGAGGAGGACACGCTAAACAGACTGGTCCCGATCAACGGGAAGATGGCCGAGTTGACCCTGAGGTGACGATCCGGGCCGCGCGACATATTGAACGCGTCCGCGGCGCTGAACAGCATGGACCGATAGTCGCCACGGCGGCTCGCCTTTTCTTCCCAATGTTTCGCTTCGTACGTAAGCATGGAATCGCAGGCACCCGATCTACACCCTTAAGGTAGATTAACATTCTTTACGCAATTGTCGTCGTTTTTGACTGGAATTTCAGGGTGCTCACCGGCGGATTTAATTGATCCGTAAAATTAGGATGTGCGGAACACTGTTTTCTGCCTAATCTGAGGTAACATTTTGCACGGCGGACGGGGGGTGAGATGGCCGCCAAAACAAGACTCTCCAGACGTAATTTCAGTGCCCTTTTGTGCGTGTCCGGTCTTTCAATGTTGGCCGGCCCTCTTGCTGGCCAACACGTTTACAAGGAAATCAACGCGCTTCAGCCCGGTGAATACACCTGGCATCCGGAACGGCAACCCGAGGGTTCGGTGTCGATCGTGGTGTCACTGGATGAACAGCGGGTGCACGTCTATCGCAACGGCGTTCGCATCGCCGTGTCGACCTGTTCCAGTGGCAAGCCGGGGCACGAAACGCCGACCGGCGTGTTTGTGGTGCTGCAAAAAGACCGAAACCACCGATCTTCCACCTATAACAACGCGCCGATGCCCAACATGAACCGTCTGACGTGGGACGGAATTGCCCTGCACGCCGGCAACCTGCCGGGCTACCCGGCGAGCCATGGCTGCGTCCGGTTGCCTCTCAAGTTCTCGGAACGGCTCTTCGAGGTCACGCATCTCGGCACGCCGGTCATCATCGCGGCGAGTGGGTCTTCGCCCGCCAGTGCCGTGCATCCGGGCTTCATTCTGGGCGACTACAGTGAAGGCGAATTCGAGAGGGTGCTCGCCACGCTGGAGCCGCGCAAACGCCCGTCGGATTGGGCGCTCGATGATGCCTATCCGATCACCTCGATGATCGCCTCATCCCATGAAGAACGGATCATCATCCTTGAAAACGACCGTCAGGTGGCCGAGGGGCCGCTGATCTGGGATGGTCGCCCGCTTGGCCCGCATGTATATGTTTTGCATGGTCCCGACGACGGGCTGCGGGGAATGCAATGGCAGGCGATCACCTATGACGGGACCGTCGCGCAGGCCGATCACGACCTGACCCGCGTCGGTACGGACCATGCCTTTCGCCAGGTTATCGCCCACCACAGTCACCCGGGCATGATCTTTGTCTTCACCGATCTGCCTTTGCACCCGGAAAACCGGTCTGGCCGCGATTTCGTCATCATGTCCTGAAAGGCAAGCTGTCATGCGGCTGTCCGCTCTCGTCCTCTTACTCATGACCACGAAGGTATCTGCCTCTGACTGGACCATTGCAGACCTCAACGGAACGGCAACGACCGGGGCGCCGACGATTTCTTTCGTCGACGGAAACATCTCTGGTTCCACCGGATGCAACAGGTTCAGCGGGCAGGGTGAGATGTCGTCCGGTGTTCTGCAGCTGTCAACTGCGGTGGCCATGACACGCCGCGCCTGCCTTGGTGCAGAGGCATCGTTGCAGGAGACCCGCCTGTCGACTCTGTTGCAGGGCGACGTTCAGATGCAGCCCGATCCTTTCGACGATAGCCTGACGCTTGTCGGCAACGGCGTGACCGCACGACTGGTTCCCGGATTGCCGGATGCGGAGATATCAACGGCGCCTTATGTGACCGTTACTGACGTGGATGCCACGTTGAACATCCGAAGCGCCGCGACAACCGGGTCCGGCGTCGTCGCGCGCGCGCCGCTTGGCATCATCCTGCGCAACGCAGGATGCGACGAGCACAGTGACAGAACGTGGTGCCGGATCACGTTCATCGACGCATCCGGGATCGAAGGTTGGGGAGCGGCGGAGTTCCTGTCTCCCGTCACGGCTGCCCGCCGCGCGGAGGCGGAACTGTTTGATCAGATCGGCCAACTGGATTGCGGTCCGGTGGGTGAGACGGCCCGGCCATGCGACTATGGTTTGGCAAGGGAAAATGACGGGACCGGGGCAATTCTGATCTACCTGCCCAACAACCGGCGTCTGCTTCTTGAGTTTCGGGGAACGGAGGTAGGGGTTAGCGGTAGTGACGGTGCAGATACAACCAAGACCGAGATGCGCGATAACGCGATCGTCGTCACCGCCGATGCCCATCGCGTGATGCTTCCGCTGGCGGTGCTTCAGGATGAATAGGCTCGCTGGCTATTTGGCTGGCCTGTCGTGGGTCGCGCTTGCTGCCGCGACACTGGCCGGAGCCGTTCTCAGAAATCCGAGCTTGCCCGAGATCAACTATTTCATGGTTGCTGTATTCGCCGCAATCGGCGCTTTCGTTATGTGTCGAACAGCGGCTTTCGACCGGCTTCTGCGCGCTTGTCCGGCGACAATCGAGACCCGTCATGCCCGACGGCTCGATCTGACCGCGTCATTGTCAATGTTGGCCTTGGGAGCGGCTTGTCTTTCAGGCGCCTCGCTCCGGGTCTGGTCGGAGGGCAGGGCAGTCTTTGGATAGCGGGTCACGTCCGTCCCTATTTCGGGGCTTCTGCCGCAGAATTGGACAGCACGCACGCCTGCAAGGCAAGCTCCAAGCGACATGGCCAAGCATTGGGTGCCGTCCATCCCGAGGTCATGTCAAAAATAGCTTCGGACCAATGCGTTTGCGATCAGGCTCCATCCGTTTCCAACGACGAAGAATGCGAGTTTGAAGGGAAGCGAAACGATCGCCGGTGGGACCATCATCATCCCCATCGACATGAGCACCGCGGCGACGACAAGATCGATGATCAGGAACGGTAGAAACACCAGAAACCCGATCTGAAATGCACGCGAGATTTCGGAAAGCATGAAGCTCGGGATAAGGAGCGATACCGGAGCCTCGGGGGTCACAATCTCGGGTGCCTCTGGCCGAAGGTCGCCAAGCGCTGCGAAAGTGTCCGGATCCACGCGCGCGGCCATGAATGCGCGAAACGGAGCAAAGGCGCGCTGTGCCGCAGTTTCCGCGTCGATTTCTTCGTTCATCAAGGGCGAAATGCCATCGCTCCACGCCGTCTGAAAGACAGGTTCCATCACGAAATAGGTCAGGAACAGCGCAAGGCTGACGATCAGCATGTTGGGCGGGGATTGCTGCAATCCGATCGCCTGACGCAGGATAGCCAAAACTGTCACAAGAAACGGGAAGCAGGTGATCATGATGATCAGACCCGGCGCCAGCCCCAGTACGGTGATCAGCAGAATTAGTTGGATGGATCGCGCGGTGATTGAACCGCCATCGCCCAGAGAAATCGAAATGTCTTGAGCCAGTGCGGCGGCGGGCCACAGCGCCGCACAGACGGCCAACGACGCCGCAAGAAGGCCGGCGGATCGCGTCATAGGCTGTTTTGCGTATTCGCGATTTCGGTCAGCCTCACGGCAAGCTGACCTTCGTTTTCGCCGTCAAGTTCCTCGAGCTGACCGCGCGCGACCAGCCTGTCGCCGATGTAGAGTTCGACAGGGTCTTCGACGCGCCTGTCGAGTGTCAGAACCGAATTCTCGCCCATGTCCAGCAATTCGCGGATCAGTGGCCGTGCCTTTCCGACCGAGACGGTGATTTCGATCGGAACTGCAAAAAACGATGTGTCATGCGATCCGGCGGTGTCGGAGGTGTCATCCATTGGCGGAATCCTTTTTCGACTGATAGAAGAATGCATCGAGCGCGGTGGTGAGGTCGGTCAGAAGCCGGCCGGTATCCAGCGCACGCTCGACGGATCCGATGCTAAGGTCTGCCTGGCCGGGCGCGAGAGTGGCATCTTCGCGGATCTCGAGCGGCATGTTGAGTGCCTCGCCAATCACGTCATCAAGCCCGGCAGAGCATCCGGGCGGGACGGTGATTATCACCGGGCCCGAGACAGTATCCTTGACCATGGTCCGCAGAAGCTCGACCAGGTGCGCTCTGAAACTTTCTTCAAGAGCTGCAGGAAGAATGATGTCAGCCAAGGTGCGGAAAACGGGTTCGACCGACACGGTCATCTGGGCGATTGCCTCGTGATAGGTGAAAGACAGATCCTCGAGATTGCGTGCGAGCTCCGCTGTGAGGTGCGTCTTCATCTCGGTCTGCGCCTTGACGGCATCTTCCCAACCTGCGGAATAGCCACGTTCGAATTCGGCAAGACGCATTTCTTCATATTGATCGTCCTGCTCCCCGGTTGCAGGAGCAGGGCTGTCTTCCGCGTCGGGCGCGGTGAAGTCTTCGAAGATATGGGATATGCTCATCAGGTTCGTTCCTCGGAATCCTCAAGCCAGCTGCGCAGAATCTCCACCGTTTCGTCCTGACGTTCGCCGATCATCGTGCGCAACCGCTCGACCGGGTCGGAAGAGGGCTCTCCAAAATTGCCCAGACCCATCGCCATGGACCCGCCATCCATGCCTCCTCCGGCCATGTTGAGCTGCGGCAAAGGCGCGAAATCGTCATCTCCGTCGATTTCGCCAGTCAGCGCGGGCGAGCTTTCGGCGTCGTCCGATCCATCGGGCGCAGGAAGGGCAGCCGTGCCAGCCACCGCCGCGTTTCCGAACAGGGGCCGAAGGACGAACAGGCCCAGAATGGCGGCGACAACTGCCAGAATTGCCATTTGCACAAGCGATGTCAGATCGATTCCAAGGGTTTGCCACAGTGCCCCTGTCGCTTCGGTTCCCAAGGGGGCCGTCGCCTGAAGATCCATTGATTTCAATGTGATCTGATCGCCTCGCTCTTCCTGATAACCGACTGCCGAGGCGACGAGATCACGCAGCGCGTCCATTTCCGCCTGGGGCCGTTCCTGAAAACTGGTGACGCCGGCGTCATCGGTGACGGTGAGCCCGTTGACCAGAACGGCAACCGTAACGCGTTTGATGGCACCGGGCGCCCGCAGAATTTCGTGTTCGGTCTCCGAGACCTCGTAATTGATTCGCTCGCGTGTTTCCGCAGCTTGCGCGCTGGACCCTTCGCCGGCGGCAGCATTGCCGTCGGGCAAATTTGACGCGACGGTGACATCGCCGCTGCCCTGGTTCTTTGACGAATCGGTTCGTTCTTCGGTTTCGGTGCTGATCGCCACGCGGCCTTCAGGATCGAAACGGCGCTCGCGGACGGTTTCGGTTTCCGTAACCGTATCCACGCTGACTTCGACAATCGCATTTCCGGGACCAACGCGCGCTTCGACTAGCCTTTGAACTCTTTCGCGCAGGTTCTTGGCGCGGTCTTCTCCGGTTGCCGGAGCCGCGGCGCTGTCGACCGCACCGACGAGAGCTCCATTGGCATCGATGATCGCGACATCTTCTACCTGCATCCCGCTGACCGCCGAGGCGACAAGATAGCGGAGCGCATTGGCTTGTGCCGTGGTGATGGGCACACCGG
This sequence comes from Arenibacterium halophilum, assembly GCF_005938225.1. Classification (GTDB taxonomy): domain Bacteria; phylum Pseudomonadota; class Alphaproteobacteria; order Rhodobacterales; family Rhodobacteraceae; genus Arenibacterium; species Arenibacterium halophilum. The sequence goes on along the minus strand of NZ_VCPC01000004.1, from coordinate 201,615 downwards.
TCGGCACGATCGACACCGAGGCCGTCGGAGAGACATTGCGCTGGAACGGGTTTGACCCGTTGTTCGCGATATGAACTCGGGCCTGCGCAACATACGGGCTGGCCACGATCGTGCGGGCAAGCTCGCCCTCTTTTGCACGCCAGTAGGCGGCATCGAACATCTGCGAGGTGGTTCCGAAGCCGTTGAGCGAATCAAGCAGTTCGTATCCACGACCACCCGAATTTGGAATGCCGTCACCGGCCAGAGCCAGCCGAAGTTCGTCGCGCTGAGCCGATTCGACATAGATCGAGCCGCCGCGCACTTCGAACGCCGCGCCACGGCCTTCCAGAGCGCGCACAACATCAGCCGCCGCGCTGCTTTCCAGCCCCGCGTACAAGAGCGTCATGCCCGGCTGAGACGCCATCCGGGCCATTGTGACAACCGTCATCACGACCGCGACCACAGCAAGAATTGCCACGACTCGCTTTCGTGCATCCAAGGCCATCCAGACGTTTATCAACTGCTGCACTTCTGCCTCCGTCCCGCCGACATTCTGCGCGGCGTGGCCCATATTTCGTCGATTGCCCTTAACAATCGGTTAGTCCCTGAGAGGTTATGACGGTTCCAGCTGAAACGGCGGAACTGGACATGGCCGAAGAACCGGAAGTACCTGAAGAAGAGGTGAAAAAGCCCTCGAAACTGCCCCTGATTCTGGGCGTGGTCCTTGCGCTGGTTGGCGCCGGGGGAGGCTTTTTTGCGGTTTCGTCGGGGCTTCTTCCCTTCGGCGGTGGAAGTTCTGAAACAGCTATGGCCGAGGGTCATGCGATGCCGGAAAAACCCGACCCGGGTCCGCCGCCTGAAGATGTGTCCAATGTCGAGTTCATTCCGATGGAGCCGATGTTGATTTCGCTGATGAATGGTGGGGCGGTCCGCCATCTGCGGTTTACCGGGCAGATCGAGGTCGAGTCGGAGCACCGGGCCGATGTTGAAAAACTGATGCCGCGTATTCTCGATGTCCTGAACGGATTCATGCGCGCAATCGAAGTCGGAGATCTTTCGGACTCACTCACGCTGAACAAGCTGCGGGCCCAGATGTTGCATCGGGTTCAAATCGTCTCGGGGCGTGGCAGGGTGCGTGACCTTCTGATTACCGAATTCGTGCTGAACTAGGAGAGCGATTAGATGGAATTGATTGCGGATATCCTGCTGATTGCGGGGGCGATCGGCGCCTCTGTCTACTGTTTCGTGCTGGCGCGGCGCCTCAATCGCTTCAACAATCTCGAAAACGGGGTTGGTGGCGCTGTAGCTGTTTTATCGGCTCAGGTCGACGATCTGACCCGAACCTTGGCTGCCGCGCAAAGCGCGTCGGAATCATCGCATGCGGTGCTTGCTGATCTGACGACCCGGGCAGAAACTGTATCGGGCAGGCTCGAACTCATGATGGCTTCGATGCATGACATTTCTGACGCGCCGGAAAATAAGTTCGAATCGCCACGCGCGACATCGTCGGCGGTTCAACCCACAGTGTCTGACCCGGATAAGGATGTGATGTTCGTGCGCCGTGACCGACCAAAGCAGAGGTCGGCGTGATGAAACAGAAGCCCGTGAGATCTCTACGGAAACGGTTGAAGGCCGGTGCCCTGTTCTGGGTCACGTCGATGCTGCTGACTTCGGCGGTTCTGCGTCTTGGACTCGAGATCGGGCCTGCAATCGCACTTGAAAACGAAACATCGTCGGCTGCGGTTGCGGAACCTGCCGGGTCTGCTGACACGCGTGTGGTCACCCCCGACGATTTGAAGCAGCTTATGTCGGAGCTTGAGGTTCGCGAGGCCGCTGTCGAATCGCGCGAACGCCAGATCGAAGAGCGATTGAAGGCACTCCAGACGGCCGATGCTGCCATTGAGGAAAAGCTGACTGCTATGGCAGAGGCAGAAGCCGCGCTGACCGAGACGTTGGCAATTGCAAAGAGCGCTAGTGAAAATGATCTCGCCGCGCTGACGTCCGTCTACGAAAAGATGAAGCCGAAAGAAGCGGCACCGCTTTTCGAAGCTATGGACCCCGTGTTTGCCGCAGGCTTCCTTGCGCGTATGCGCCCGGAGGTGGCTGCCGGGATCATGGCAAAGCTTAGCCCGGATGCTGCATATTCAATAAGCGTTATCCTGGCCGGTCGGAACGCGAACGTACCCCGCGAATAAATCAGCCTTCAGGGTGAAGGTTTCTTAACGCCGGGCAGCGAGACTTGAGCGGCACATCAACCGGAGAATCTGAATGATCGGTATCCTTGGCATTGTCGTGATTTTTATCATGGTGTTCGGGGGCTACATCCTCGCGGGCGGAAAGCTTGGCATCATCCTGAAGTCTTTGCCGTTCGAGATGATGATGATCGGTGGCGCCGCAGCCGGGGCATTCATGATCTCGAATGACATGGCCGGCGTGAAGCACACGTTGAAAGATATTGGCAAGGTGTTCAAGGGCCCGAAGTGGAAGCCCGAGGACTATCGCGATCTGCTGTGTTTGCTGTTCGCCTTGATCCGTCTTGCCCGACAAAATCCTGTCGCCATCGAGCAACATATCGAAGGGCCTGAAAATTCCGACATCTTCTCGCGCTATCCCAAGATTCTGGCTGACAAAGAGGCTGTCAGCCTGATCTGCGATACGATCCGCTCGGCGTCGATGAACTACGACGATCCACATCAGGTCGAAGAGGTTTTGGAAAAGCGGATGGAAGCCAACATGCATCATGCGATGCATTCCAGTCACGCTTTGCAAACCGTGGCTGACGGTCTTCCCGCGCTTGGCATTGTGGCGGCCGTACTCGGCGTGATCAAAACGATGGGCTCTATCGATCAGCCGCCCGAAGTTCTGGGCAAAATGATCGGCGGGGCTCTGGTGGGCACGTTTCTGGGGGTGTTCCTCGCCTATGGTCTGGTTGGGCCTTTCGCGGCCAAGGTCAAAACCGTGGTAGAGGAAGACGGGCATTTCTATCAGCTGATCCGCGAAGTCCTTGTCGCAAATCTGCACAACCACGTCGCTGCTATCTGCATCGAGGTGGGGCGTCAGAATACACCGTCTCATATGCGACCGGGATATTCAGAGCTGGAAGAGGCATTGAAGGCGGCGAAACAGGACGCAGCATGATGTATCGTCTCGCGATATGTCTGACGCTCATTTTTTGCAGTCCGTTATCGGCTCAGTCGATGCCGGTAAGGTCTGGTGAACATGACGGCTTCACTCGATTCACGGTTGGCATCTCCAAGGGAGCATCTTGGTCGATCGAGGCGGATGATGCTCAGGCGCGGCTTCGTGTTGAAGGCATTGATGGCCGGTTTGACTTGTCTGATGCCTTCACCAGGATTCGCCGCACACGGGTCGCAAATGCGTCTCAGGCAACGGCTGGCGCACCTTTGATATTTGATTTGAACTGCCGTTGTCAGGTGTCGTCTTTTCTGAGTGGTGATAGCTTGATCGTGATTGATTTCCGCGATTCTGCGCAAGCGGATGCCGCTTGGCTAAATCTCCCTATCCGGGCGACAGGCGGCTTCGCTTTCCAGCTTCCGGCGTCTCGGGTCCCGGTATCGTCTGATGATGTAGAGCCCAATCGGAATGAGGAAGCAGCGGCTATTTCCCTCCCACTCGACCTGATGCGTCAACCGCTGCCGTCACGTGAAAATGAAAATAGGTATAATCGTATTCAAAATGCCGCTGTAAGTGCCATGGAGCAACGGTTAATCGAACAGATCACGCGTGCGGAAAGCCAAGGTCTGATCGAATCGCAGTCGCGGGCAATGGTCTCAGAAGCCGAGCGACAGAGCGAACCCACAATTCGCAAGGTTGAACTAAAGAACGCGGACATTCCGACTGTTCGGAACCTTGCGGTCACTACGTCTGTTGATCGCGATCTGGCCAGCCTCGCGGCCGATATCGCAACGCCGTCTGAAACCACCTTCTGCATCCCAACCAGTCAGGTCAACATGCAAGACTGGGCTACCGATGCGCCATTTTCTGCCCAAATCGGGCATTGGCGTGCAGCCATTGTGGGTGAGTTTGATCGCGTCGATCTTGATAGTGTCGAGTCTCTTGTCAGGACGTATCTGTATTTCGGGTTCGGAGTCGAGGCGCAGCAGGCACTGAACCTTGCCGAACCACCATTGAAAAACCAAGCGCTGTATGACGTCATCGCACAAATCCTGGATGGTCGACAAGGAACGTCGAGAAATCCGTTCAGTGGTCAGCAATCCTGCGATACAGATGCCGCTTTGTGGGCTGTGTTGAGTGAGCCGGCGCGGATGGAGAACATTAACGACGATGCAATCCAAAGAGCGACAAGCCGTCTACCGCCTTATGTGAGAGAACTTGTTGGGCCTCGCCTGGCACTCGGCTTCGCGCGTGCAGGTCGCAAGGACTCGGCCGAAGGAGTGTTGCGAAGCGTTGACCGCATTGCCGAGGCTTCAGCGCCCGAACTTGCATTGGCTCACGCGTCCACTGCCGAACTTCGCGGTGAGCCGGATCTTGCGAAAGAAAAGCGGTATGAAATCGCGATGGGCGACAATGAGCAATCACCCACGGCTCTGATCGAAGCGATCAACATGGCAAACCGGTCCAAGGAGGCTGTCCCGCCCGATCTGGTGTCACTGGCACAGGCATATGTCACAGAGTTTCGAAATTCCGAAATTAGTGAGCCGCTGGAGCGCGCTTTGATCCTCGCGACGGCATTGAACGGCGATTTTGGAACGGCCTTTGAAGGCCTTGATGAATACGCAAGTCATGCCGACCGCGACGCGAGGGACCTGCGGATTGGGCTGTTGGAGCTAATGTCGGAGCGGGCAGCTGATATAGAGTTCTTGCGCCAGGCACTGAAAGAAACCGCTGGCGTGGAAGATGATCTGCCCGAAACTCTCTCGAATGATATGGCGGAGCGTTTTCTTGAGCTGGGCTTCGCGCGTCCAGCCCAAAGGTTGCTGTCAGGGGCAAGCGCAAACCCACCATCGCGCGAGCGCCGCATCCTGCGCGCCAAAGCCGCATTGGCTGCGAATCTGCCGCGCGAAGCTCTGGTTGCTGTCTTGGGGTTGTCAGGACCAGATGTCACGGAACTGCGCGCCGAGGCCGCACTGCAGACGCGCAATCATTCGCAAGCAGCGTCATTGTTTGCCGAATCCGGCCGATCTGATCAGGCCGTGCGAAGCTCGTGGTTGGCGGATACGACATCGGATGAGATTAAGCCTCCGTCAGAGGAGCGCTACAGGCAGATTTTCGAGCAGATCGGCGCATTGTCCGATGCGTCTGGAACAGCATCAGAACAAACCCCGCTCAGGCGGGCCGAGACGCTTGTAGAACAAAGCAATTCGACGCGGGATGGCGTTCGGGCTTTGTTGGATGCGGTGTCTGTTGACTAAACCTCTCACAGGCTCCGCAAAGCGAATTCAATGGTGGGCCTAACGAAAAATAAATTTGTCTTGGCTACTTTGAGCGCAACTGAAGAATTTAGGGAAGGGCGAAGAATTGCCTGGGTTCAGACCATCGAAGAGTTGGCCGTTTCTGTTTGCGGTATCGGCTCTGTTCGCGCTTACTCTCGAAAGTACAGGGGCACGTGCCGCGGTTGATCGCACAACCTCCTCTCTTTGTGATCAGGCAGCCATGAAGGCTTCGCGCCGGCACGATGTCCCTCTTGATGTGATGGCAGCGATCACGCGAACTGAAACCGGCCGTGGTTCGGCGGGTGAGCTTTTGCCCTGGCCTTGGACCGTCAATATGGAAGGTGCCGGGCGATGGTTTGAGACCCGCACCTCGGCCGAGGCTTTTGCACGCGCAAACCACGCCCAAGGGGTTCGCAGTTTTGATGTCGGATGCTTCCAGATTAACTATAAGTGGCACGCGGCCGCTTTCGATTCGCTGGAAGATATGTTCGACCCGGCGGTGAATGCCGACTATGCCGCGCGCTTTCTGGCGGAACTTTTTGCCGAATTCGGCGACTGGAAAAGCGCGGCGGGCGCGTTTCATTCACGCTCTCCTGAATTTGCCAACATCTATGAAGCCCGGTTTCAGCAAATACGCCAGTCGTTGAATGCGGCAGAAGTATCGGGTCGCCAAAGGTCTACCGGGTTCGGCCCGTCCGCGGCGCTCGATTTGGTCGGCGGGCTTGTCGCGGGGCCGTTCCTCGGCTCTGGCAATGCACGGCTCGGCTCGCTTGTTCCGCTCGAAGGTCGCGGCGCCACAAGCCCAAGCCGGTTTTCACTCTTTCATTGAGAACTAGACACAGGTGTTCGTCTTGCCGAGGTTGAGTACCGCAAACCTTTTTAGCCCGACCGTGCTTCTGGCGCTGGCGCTGATGGCTGTGATCATCATGATGATTCTGCCCATGCCGGCCTGGATCCTTGACGTCGGTCTTGCCGCCTCTTTCGGGCTTGCGATCTTGATCTTCACGGTCACGCTTTTCATTTCGCGACCGCTGGATTTCTCGGCCTTCCCGACGATCCTTCTGGCCTCTTTGATGCTTCGGCTGTCGCTGAATATTTCGTCGACAAAGCTGATCATCGGGCAAGGTCACACGGGGCCAAATGCGGCCGGGGATGTGATTGAAGGGTTCGCCGAATTTATCATGGGCGGCAGTGTGTTTCTTGGGCTGGTTGTGTTCGGCGTGCTGTTGATCGTCAACTTCATGGTCATTACCAAGGGTGCTGCACGCATGGCCGAGGTCGGCGCTCGCTTTGCCTTGGATGCCATGCCGGGCAAGCAGTTGGCCATTGATGCCGATATGTCGGCCGGAGCGATTGACCATCAGCAAGCCAAGGCCCGGCGCGAGCTTGAACAGCAAGAGACAACCTTTTTCGGCTCGCTCGACGGGGCCTCGAAATTCGTCAAGGGCGATGCCATTGCCGGGCTGCTGATTACGCTTCTGAATCTCGTTATGGGCTTGGCGATGGGCGTGTTCGTGCATGGCATGCCAATCGGTTCCGCCTTCGAAACATATGCAATCCTCACCGTGGGGGATGGCTTGGTCACCCAGATTCCGGCGGTGGTGATCTCGATTGCATCGGCTCTATTGCTGGCGCGCGGCGGCACACAAGGCTCGACAGACATGGCGCTGTTCGACCAACTCGGCCGGCATCCGGCGGCCCTGGGCACCGTCGCTATCTTGATGTCACTCTTCGCGTTGGTGCCCGGGCTACCGTTTCTGCCCTTCATCCTTGGTAGTGCAGTTCTTGGGATGGCAGCCTACATGATGTATCAGCGTGATCGAAGACTTGCCGAACGGCCTAATCCAGAGGTCGAAGCCACGGCGAAGAATGACAAGGCCTTGGGCGATCTGCTCGACCTTGATGATGTTCATGTTGAATTTGCGCCCGATCTGGTAGCGATGGTGCTTGATCCGGGCACTGGGTTGGATGGGCGCATTGCGAACATGCGCACCCACGTTGCGATGGTCTATGGCCTGATCCTGCCCGATATTCGCCTGACAGATAAAGCCGATCTGCAAAATGGCGAATATCTGATCCGGGTGCAGGGTGTCGAACAGGTTCGCGGCATATTGCATCCCGACCTGGTACTTGCACTATTGCCCAACGCCCATGATGATCTTCCCGGTGGAAGGGACGTGACAGAGCCAGTGTATGGGGCGCCAGCGCGGTGGATTTCGCCGCGCGACCAAGAGGCTGCCGCCGTCAGCGGGGCAACCATCGTTACGCCGCCGGAAATCCTCGCAACTCATCTGCTCGAGGTCATCAAGCTGAATTTTGCACGCCTTCTGACGCTGAAATCCTTGCGTCGCCTGCTGGCTGAAATGACCCGCCTGTCGGATCCCGGACGATCCGAGGCAAATCGCCGCCTCTTTGATGAATTGATACCTGACAAGGTGCCGATCGATATGTTGCATGGGGTGCTGAGGCTTCTGCTGGAAGAACGGGTTTCGATCAGAAACCTGCCACTGATCATGGAAACGATTGCCGAGGTGCGGCCGCAGACCGCCAGCCTCGAGCTTATCTGCGAACACGTGCGCCAACGGCTTGGATTCCAGCTGGTGGCAGAATTGAAACGCCAGGACGGGACCATTCCGCTGGTTCAACTGGCCCCGGAATGGGAAGATACGTTTTCCGCCTACCAGGTCGAAACCAAGGCGGGAGGTGTGGATATCGCACTTCCCCCGGACGCGTTCAACAAGCTTGCCGATGGCGTGGCAAATCGATTGAACGAGTCTGCCGATCACGGGATCTACCCGGCGCTGGTGACCTCTACGCGACGACGAAGATTTTTACGGTCGATCGTGCGTGCGCGCGGCATGTCTAACCCGGTTCTTTCGTTCGAGGAGATCGGACTCGAAGCGCGCCCGGCACTTGTTGGCGTGGTGGCCGCATGATGCAGGCGCTATCGCTGTTGCTGTCGGACTCTACAGAGGCGTTCTGGTCGCTTGTCGCGGTGTTCCTTCGTATCGGCGGAATCTCTGCTCTTCTTCCGGCATTCGGCGAGCGGACGGTGCCGATGCGGGTCAAGCTTGGACTGGCGATCATGTTCACGCTTGTCGTCGCGCCGGCGGTGCTCACGCTGGATGCTACCCCTGTCACATGGATGTCGGGCTATGGGTTCATGGCCGAGCTCTTGATCGGACTGGCGCTTGGGCTTGCGATCCGGTTGTTTGTTCTTTGCTTGCAGACGGCAGGGTCCATTGCGGCGCAATCCACCTCTCTGGCGCAGATCCTTGGCGGTGCCGCTGTCGAACCCATCCCGGCTCTGGGCTACATTCTGGTTGTCGGCGGGCTGGCACTCGCAACGCTTTCCGGACTGCACGTCAAAGCGGCAGAGATCATGATCTTGTCCTACGCGATTTTTCCGCCAGGCCAATTTCCCGATGCCTCGGTGATGTCTGAGTGGGGTGTCGGTCGGGTCATGTCGGCCTTTACTCTGGCCTTCACCTTGGCAGCGCCATTTGTGATCACTTCCGTGGTCTACAACCTCGCTTTGGGCGTCATCAACCGGGCGATGCCTCAGCTCATGGTCGCCTTTGTCGGTGCGCCCGTGATTACATTCGGAGCCATATTCCTACTGTTTTTGTCAGCCCCACTGGTTCTGACCGTCTGGAACGCCGAGTTCACGTCGTTCCTTGGCAACCCTTTGGTGCCCTTCGAATGAGCGACAATCAGGACGAATCCGACAAGAGTTTTGAGCCAACACCGGAAAAGCTCCGCAAGGCGCGCGAAAAAGGCGAGGTCGCACGGTCGACGGACCTCTCCGTGGCAGCGGCCTATGCGGGCCTTCTTCTGGCGGCGCTTGGTGCGGGGTCTTATTCGATAAAGACGACAGGCTCTGCCTTGGTGGCAATGATTGATCGATCCGAAAGCATGGCAGAGCTTGTATTTGGCGGGGCGCCTTCCGCCGCGCTGGCGGGTCCAATCCGAACGGTTTCAGTTGCCCTACTGCCTTGGTTCGCAATTCCTGCTGCACTGGTACTTGTGTCGATTGTGGCTCAGCGTGCGCTGGTCTTTGCTCCATCAAAGTTGCAACCCAAGATGTCTCGGATCTCGATCATCGCAAACGCGAAGAACAAATTCGGCCGCAACGGGTGGTTCGAGTTTGGCAAAAGTTTCGCGAAGCTCTTGCTCTACTCGATATGCCTCGGGTTTTTTCTTCAGTCCAAATTGCCCGATATCATAGGTTCAGTCGCGGGCCACGGGCGTGGCGTGGCTGCAATGATTGGCCGGACCTGCGTAGAATTCCTAATTCTGGCGCTATTGATTGCCACGGCAATCGGCGCTGTGGATGCGATCTGGCAGCATTTCGAATACCTTCGCAAACATCGCATGTCCCGCAAGGAAATGATGGACGAATCCAAGGACGCCGAAGGTGATCCGCATATGAAACAGCAACGGCGTGCCCGCGGTCAAGAAATCGCCAATTCGAAGATGATTGCCGAGGTTCCGACGGCGGACGTTATCATCGTGAACCCGACCCACTTTGCTGTCGCCCTTCGGTGGAGCCGCGCCAAGGGGTCAGCGCCGGTATGCGTTGCCAAGGGTGTCGACGAGATCGCAGGTACAATTCGCCGTATCGGACAGGAAGCCGGAGTTCCGATTCATAGCGATCCACCTACGGCCCGCGCCATCCATGCAAGTGTCGAGGTTGGCGACGAGATTTCCGAAGAACTGTACGCACCCGTGGCTGCGGCGATCCGATTTGCCGAAGACATGCGTATTCGGGCGAAGGGACGTGTCAGTTCATGAAACCAAACCTTGACCCTTTACGCGATATTGCTGAGGTACGTTTTCAGCGTGAGATTGCTCAGATCGGGCCGATCCTTGCAGAAGAGTCGCGCCTGCGCGAGGCGCTTGCGCGGCTTGAGGGACAGAAGACATCTGCGCGCGAGGCATTCCAGAAAGGGCACGAATCTCAGTATCTCGGTGCCGATCTGATGTGGGAATCATGGGTACTGCGCGCACAGAAGGATCTGAATATCGAACTGGCCCGGGTGCTGGCACGCAAGGCCCGCCATATGGATGCTGTGCGCCAGGCTTTCGGTCGCAAGCACGCTTTGGACGAGATTTCGGCGCGCGACAAAGCCGAGCTGAAGGACAAGAGAACCAAGGCCTATCTGCGAGCGTTGCGCGAGGCGGGAATGCCGTCGTGATCCGAAGATGCTGGCGCGCGCGTTTAACCTTTCCGTCCCGCGCGGCTCTTAGTTGTCCTGCCGGCCGATGTCGGTGATCAGCACGTCGCGGATATCAGGCCCCATTTCTTTTTGCGCCGTTTCGCGTAGTGCGTTGCGCAAGATGTCCAGATTGTCGGGCTGGGTGAATGCGCCGCGAAATCCTCCCATGCTTGCGTGATCGAACATGACTCTCAGGAACAGATCGCGCAATTTCGGCTCCCGCGCCGAGACCCGATCGTTTGCGCCCGGCGCGATTTCCAGGCTGAGGGTCACCACGATGATCGAAACGACCTTATCGTTCTTCATCAGCGGAACAACGAATTGCTTGCCGAACTTCGTGAATTCGGAGTCCGAGGTCTCAACCTCTTCGACGTCTTCTTTCGGCGCCTCCTCTTCCGCGTGCGGCTCATCCGAGGTTGCGGGCGGAGACAACATGATGCCGGCGCCGATGCCCGCGCCAGTACCAAGGATCAACAGCAGTATCGGAAGCAGTTTTTTCAGCATGTCCCGCCCTCAGAATGGCAAGATGGCGTCAAGGATTTGCTGGCCGTACCGCGGCTGCTGTACGTCCGAAATCTGACCGCGCCCGCCGTAAGACACGCGAGCCGACGCGATTTTGTCGTAGGTGATTTCATTCTGTCGCGAAATATCTTCGGGTCGTACGAAACCCGACACCAAAAGCTCGCGAATTTCGAAGTTGACGCGCAGTTCTTGCGACCCGTTGATCGACAGAACACCGTTCGGCAGCACGTCGACAATAGTTGCGGCCACGCGCAGCGTCAGTTTCTCGTTGCGCTTGACAGAGCCTTGACCGCTGGTCTGCGTGCCAGAGTTGATAGACACTGCATCGGCCATGCTGGCGCCTTCGGGCAGGCGTTCGTCGGCTCGTTGCGGCAGGCCGAACAGCTGAGGTATACCCAACCCTTCCGAGGCATTTCTTGATCTGGACGTCCCGTTCGAAATTTCGGCCTTTTCGTCGATTTCGATGACCACGGTCAGAATATCGCCTTTCTGGATCGCGCGTCTGTCCCCGAGCAGGCTCTCGCGACCGCCGCTCCACAACGATGCGCGATCGACTCTTCGCTGCGGCGTGATCGTGCGCGGCAAACCAGGCCAGACCATGGCGCCATGCTCGACCGTATCTTCGTTCGACGAGAAGGACGGTGGTTTGCCGATATGATCCGCGCGCGCGCAGGCGGACAGGGCCAGAACAGTGAGTAAAAGAAAACGTTGCGAAGACATTATCTGACCTCGATTGATCCGTCCGGGCGAACAAGGCCCGAAACTGTTGTGCGCGACGACAGGTTCATCACGCGAAGCATGTCGCCTTCGGCCCCGCGTTCCAGCGCGCGGCCTTCGGTCACGATATGAAGCCCTGACCGCTGAAAGATCAGCGTCACGATCTCGTTGCGCCCGACGATCGCAGGCGGACCAAAGTCGCCGGGGCGAATTGGACGGCCTGGATAGAGCGCGATGCGGGCCTCTTGGCCGATCACATCGTCGATCTGGACCAGGCTTTCGGATTGGGCTGACTGCCAGCCGATATCTTCGGCTGTGATGATTTCCTTGGCTCGGATCGTGCGCAGTGGCATCAGCGCATCGGCCACTGCAGCCGTAGGGCCGATACCGGCAATAAATATGAGCAGGCGAAACATCAGCGCACCTGTGTCGTCGCTGCAAGCATTTGATCGGCGGCCGAAATCACCTTGGCATTCATTTCATAGCCGCGCTGCGCCTCGATCAACTCGGTGATTTCACGGACCGGATCGACTGAACTGGCTTCGAGATAACCTTGCCGCACGGTGCCCAGCCCGTCGATGCCCGGAGTCGAAACCTGCGGTGCGCCAGATGCCTCCGTTTCAACGAAAAGGTTGCTGCCCAAGGCTTCGAGCCCTTTCGGGTTCGTGAAGCCGGCCAATGTGAACTGGCCCAGAAGCTGCCCGGCGGCGGCTTCATCGAAATAGGCGTAAACTTCGCCATCGGCGTTGATTGAGATACTGCGCGCATCGTCAGGGATCACGATTTCCGGGGCCACGGGGAAACCGTCAGAGGTCACGATGACCCCTTCGGCTGACCGCTTCAGCGCGCCGTCACGCGTGAATGCCGCCTGCCCAGAGGGCAAAGTGACCTCGAGAAAACCGTTTCCGTCGATCGCGATGTCAAGGTCGCCCCGGGTCGCTTCCAGCGAGCCCTGTTCCAGATGAATCGACACCGCCGCAGGACGCACGCCAAGCCCCAGCTGAACACCGGTCGGCAGTACAGTGCCGTCAGATGCGTTGATTGTTCCTGCGCGTTGAACTTGTTGATAGTGCAGGTCGGAAAATTCGGCGCGGCGGGCATTGTAGCCTGTTGTGGACATATTGGCGAGGTTGTTCGAAATCGTTTCAACCCGCATCTGCTGGGCGCTCATGCCGGTTGCGGCAATCTTGAGGGCACGCATTGTGAATACTCCTTAGCTGCGGATCAGCGTTTTGACGGCGTTCCGGATCCGTTGGTCTTCGGCTTCCAGAAAGCTCTGTCCCATTTCGTAGGCGCGCTGCACCTCGATCATGCGGGCCACCTGCAGGATCGGATCGACATTCGAACTCTCGAGAAAGCCCTGAATCATGCGTGCGCCTTCAGCGGGTTCGACCCCCCCGGGGCTGTCGAACATCACCCCGCCCTGACGGATCAGGGCCATCGGGTCGCTCGGCATGTAAATTCCGATCTGGCCCTGAGGCTGACCGTCGGCGCTCAGCGTCCCGTCCGAGGCAACGGCGATCTTGGCGCCAGGCGGGGCAAACACCGGAGCGCCACCTGAATCCAAAAGCCGATAGCCCTGCGGCGTGACCAGTTCGCCATTGGCATCGGGCGAAAAGCTGCCGGCGCGGGTCAGCCGTTCACCATTGGGCGTTTCGACCAGAAAGAACCCGTCTCCTTCGATGGCAAAATCGAAACTGCCATTGGTCTGGGTCAGGGTGCCCTGTTCGAAAGAGGTCTCGCGCACCTGTGCCCGGGACATCGACAGCGACGCCTGCCCGGGCGCAGTACGTACGAACTCCGAAAACATCACGCCCTGCTGGCGATAGCCGGTGGTCGCGGCGTTCGCGATGTTGTTCGCGACCATTCGCATTTCATTCATCAGCCCGCTTTGACGCGAGAGAGATATGTAGGTACTGGCTTCCATCAGGCGCCTCCGGCGATCAGGGGAACAATGTGCCCGTCGAAAAATGCGACAAGAGTCTGGGTCATGAACGCCATGGTCACCCAGAATACGGCGATGATGGCCGCGAGTTTGGGAACGAATGTCAGCGTCATTTCCTGAATCGAGGTCAGCGCCTGAAACAGCCCGATGACGAGGCCGACAACGAGCGCGACCGACAAGATCGGCAGAGAGACGAGGATGGCCACCCATAGACCCTGCCGCAGCGTGTCAAAGAAGACTCCGTCGCTGATCATGTTACACCGGCATTCTCAGGATTTCCTGATAGGCCTCGACCACCTTGTTGCGAACGCTCACGGCGGTTTCGACGGCAAGCTCGGTCTGCGCCAGTGCCTGCACCAGGCTGTGTGGATCGGCATCGCCGGTCATCGCCGACATGGCCTGGGTTTCACCCTGCTTCAGAGTGGCCGCAAAATCGCGTGCGACGCCCGCGAAGGCCGCTCCAATATCATTTCCTGCTGGCTGCGCCTTGGTCGCTTCGCGTGCGGCAGCATAGTCCGCTACAGCGGACAGGTTCTGGATTTCCATTCTGGTCTCCTTCAGTTTCTGAGCAGGTCCATCAGACGGGAAGACATGTCGCGCGTCTGTTCGAACATCTTGAGGTTTGCCTCGTAGCTGCGCTGCGCTTCACGCGCGTCAGCGATTTCGATCATGAGATCGACGTTTGAGCCGTCATAGTGGCCGGTGTCATCGGCCAGTGGATTGGAAGGGTCATAAATGCGGTCAAGGTCAGACCGGTCCAGACGCACGCGTCCGACGCTCACAAGATCGGGGCCAGACATCTGGCTGTGGCGCATTTCGAATGGAACCGTCTTGCGCCTGTAGCCGGGCGTGTCGACATTCGAAATGTTCTCGGACACATGCCGCAACCGGGTCGCCTGAGCTTTCATTCCGGCGGTTGACGCCGAAAGCGCGTTACTGAATTCACTCATGTCTTTGGTTTTCCTCAGCTGCGGCTGACGCTTGCGCGCAGCACGTTCATCGCCGAGCGATAGATGGCGAGGGCGCGGTCGTGCTGGCGCTTGACGTCCACCGACTTCATCATCTCGATTTCAAGGGAGACGGTGTTCCGGTTCGGATCGGACGGAGCTTCACTGTCGCGAGATTCACGCGCCCGAATATCTGGAGTGTCGCCGCGTATGTGCCCCTCGCGTGTGGCAACCATGCCTTCACCCGATTGGCGCAGTATCCTGGTGAAATCGGCAATATCCCTGGCCTTGTAGCCCGGGGTGTCTGCATTCGCGATATTCTGGGCAATAACGGATTGCCGCTCACCCGCGTGGGCGGCCATCGCGCTGGAAGTTTGAAAAACCGCAAGGTTGGAAAACATCGGGATTCTCCCTCGATCAATTTCAACCAAGGCTTAACGGCGATTCCTTTAGAAACTGTTTTCAGAACCTGATGGGGAATCGGCGATGACCACACAGATGACTGCGTTTCACTCTGCCCTCCGAAACCTGCGCCTTACGCGATCGGTGGGCCGTGTGGCTGAAATTTCAGGTGGTATATTGGGCATCACCGGCTTGGCCGAGGTGGCTGGAATAGGCGACCGGGTGGAAATCAGTCGCAGGAACGGTGCCGTTCTTGGGGGGGAAGTGCTTCAAATTGATGGCAGTTTCATCCGTGTCCTGCCCGAGGTTGCACCGGATGGAATCGCCTTGCGTGACCGGGCGATTCTTCGTCCGGCGTCGGGGTTCGCCCCGGCCGATCATTGGGTGGGTCGGCTGATCGACCCGTTTGGCAATCCGCTCGACGGCAAGCCGCTGATGCCCGGACCGGTCGAGACAGATGTGATACAGGCGCCTCCGCCTGCAGCAAAGCGCCGCCCGCTTGGCACGCGATTGAATACGGGATTGGCGGTGACAAACACCCTGTTGCCCATGGTGGAAGGGCAGCGGGTCGGATTGTTTGCCGGGTCCGGTGTTGGCAAATCCCGGTTGATGGCGCAATTCGCGCAAGCAATGGAAGCGGATGTTGTCGTGGTCGCATTGGTCGGTGAACGCGGGCGTGAAGTGAACGATTTCGTGACCCGTGTGCTTGGCGAGAGCGGAATGCGACGTTCCGTGGTGGTCGCAGCCACCTCTGACCAGTCGGCGCTCACGCGCCGGCGATGCGCCTGGTCGGCGATGGCCGTAGCCGAGTATTTTCGGGATTCTGGCAAGAATGTCCTGTTCCTGGTCGATTCAGTCACGCGCTTTGCCGAAGCGCATCGCGAAATTGCGGTGGCAGCCGGCGAAGCTCCGGCATTGCGCGGCTTTCCACCCTCGGTATCTCCTATGATAGCCGGACTCTGCGAAAGGTCTGGTCCTGGTCCCGAAGGGACCGGTTTCATCACCGCGATCTATAGCGTGTTGGTTGCTGGCTCTGATATGGATGAACCGATTGCGGACTTGCTGCGCGGCGTGCTTGATGGCCATATCGTTCTGGATCGTGACATCGCCGAGCGGGGGCGCTTTCCCTCGATCAACGTCAGCCGTTCGGTTTCGCGCAGCCTGCCGGATGCCGCAACGGCCTCGCAAAACGCGTTGATCGCTGACACGCGCAAGTATCTCGGCGCATATGAGCACTCAGAGGTGATGATCCGCGCCGGGCTTTATGCGGAAGGCGTGGATCAAATTCTTGACCAGGCGGTAAAAATTTGGCCTGACCTCGACAGTTTCTTCGCCCGGGAAGAAGCCGGCTCCATAGAGGACAGCTTTGACCGGTTGGAGCTGATTTTGCGCCGTGCGTCTGCAGGTGTTCAACAACGAGGATCACGTTAGGCAAACCTTTTATATGATTGGCTGAAGGTCGTAACCGGCATCGCGATCAACATAGGTATGGCCGTCGCGTGCTGTGCCAAGGCACGCGCGGGCAGCAAACGTCCTAAAGCCGAGTGACGTGTCAAGGCCCGAATATCCAAGGTGCAGCTAGGTTCCTAGGCATATGCTTTCGTCAGACTCGGCCGTCTGATTTCGAAGTCAACTGGCGCCAGAATGCCGTTGTTCGAGTGCTCGTGTTTCGATTTTTGGAAGCTATCAACCTACTCGAACAGATCTCGCCGCGCGCTGTCGTGGGCCGGATTGGACATGTCGCGGGATTTTACCGCTCCTTTGACCACTTATGGTGCCGCAAGGGAGAATGCAGAAGGCATCACGACCGACCGAGGACTCCCGCGCCGAAGCAGTACGTGTAGCGTTGACGAGCAACTTGCCGCGTAAGCAGGTAGCGTCCGACTTTGGGGTCGGTTTCTCGACGCTGAACCGCTGGATCAAGCAGGATCGGCGCAGCTTTGAGAAACTGGCGAATCTGACCGGTCCCGAACGGGAGATCGCGCAGTTGCGGAAAGAGAACCGCCTGCTCCGGGAGGAGAGGGAAGCGCTAAAATAGGGTGAGGCCATTGACCGCAATGGGTCCGAGGACAATGGACGAACGCGTTCTTCGCGGAGAGAAACAAACAAGGTTTGCCTTCGTTCTCTGCCCGGCAGGGCATCACGCACTGATGGTTCGAGAGGGTAAGACCACCGGCATGACATCCGGATACCGACTGTGTCAGATCATGGTGGTCAGTCCGCGCGGCTATCGAGGCTGGCGCAACCGCCGCGTCGGCGTCAGCCAGCGCAAGGACTTGATCGTGCTGGCGCATATCCGGGAACAGTCAACCATTTTGCAAGCCAGCTACGGCCGACCGCATATGACCGAGGAACTGAAAGAGCCGAGCTTGATTGTCGGGCATCGTCGTGTCGGCCGGCCGATGGGTGAGAACGGCATTTTCATGAAGAGAAACAAGACGTTCAAACCGACCATGAACAGCAACCACAGCTTCAACTTAGCGCCTAACCTGCTGGATCGCGACTTCTCTGCCGATCGTCCGAACCAGAAATGGGCGGGCGACATCAGCTATGTCTAGACGCGGGAGGCTCGGCTATACTTCGCGCTCGCCATTGTCCTCGGAACAATGGCGGACAATGTCTCGCTCCTCGACCCGAATTCCAAGCGTGTCATCGCCCTCTCATGGTTTGCATACGCAAACCACTGCCGGGTGACAGATGGGCGCTCAGCAACCGGATGAAACGTGACCTGGCCACTGGGGCGCGGAAAATGACCATCGCCTTGCGGCAACTGCCCAAGGGCTACGTTCACCTCACTGACCGAGGCCGCCGAAACTGCTCCCACGATTACCAGAAGCTGATGCGCGAGCATGGCCTAAAAGTATCGAGGAGCATGACCGGGAACTGTTACGACAATGCGGTCGTCGAGACCTTCTTCAGAATGATCAAGGCCGAGCAGCTGTGGCAGCGATCCTGGCCGACGAGACGCGCGCCAAAGAGGGCGATCTTCCAATACATCAGGCTTCTACAATCCGCGCCGACGGCACTCAGCACTCGGCTGAAAAAGACCCTTGGCCTTCGAGGCTCAGGCCGCGTAAATAAGAACCTGGAGCGGCATAATCCCGCGACAGGTCCCATGCACAACCGAAAGACGGTTGAACCGCGCCGGGTTTGCCGGAGGCTGATTGATCTTAGTTACGCGGACATGTCTGATGTTTCCATAGCCGCGTAGAAGTTTGTCTCGGCCTCTGCGGGCGGGATGTCCCCGATGGGCTCAAGCAGGCGGCGGCTGTTGATCCAGTCGACCCACTCGAGGGTGACGTATTCCACAGCGTCGAAGCTGCGCCATGCTCCGCGCCGGTGGATGACCTCGGCCTTGAACAGCCCGTTGATCGTCTCGGCCAGAGCATTGTCGCAACTGTCGCCCACGCTGCCGACGGACGGCTCGATCCCGGCTTCGGCCAGGCGCTCGGTGTAGCGAATGGACAGATATTGCGATCCGCGATCCGAATGATGAACTAGGCCTAATTCAGGTTTCCGCTGATGCACGGCCTGCTCCAAAGCATCCAGAAAAAAACCCGGCATGAGCCGTCCGACTGACCCGCCAGCCCACGATACGGCGCGCGAAGGTATCGATGACAAAGGCAACGTGAACTAAGCCCTGCCAGGTGGCGACATAGATGAAATCGCTAACCCACAGTATGTTCGGCGCCAGTGCCTTGAACTGACGGTTCACCTTATCAAGCGGGCTTGGCTGAGACTTGTCCGGAATGGTCGTCCTGTGTTTCTTGCCCCGAATGATGCCTTCGATCCAATGTCCTTCATCAGCCGCGCCACCGTGCAGCGGGCGACATAAAAGCCTTCGGGGCGCATCTGGTGTCAGACCTTGCGCACCCCATAGACCTTGTAGCTCTGCTGCCAGACGCGTTCGATCCCTGGCTTCAACGTCACATCCCGCTTCGCCCGATCCGACACCAGGTTGGCGTTCGCCCGCTTGGCCATGTGATCGTAGAAGGTAGACGGGGCGATCGGCAGATGCCTACAGACCGGCTCGATCCCGATGGCGTCATGGTGTTCTTCGATGAAGGCGATCATGTCCTGGACCGGCGGTCGAGCTCCGCCTGGGCAAAAATATGCCGATGCCTTTCGCAAGATCTCGTTGGCCTGCTTCAGTTCCCGGTTCTCGCGTTCCAGCGCCTTCAGCTTCTCGGCCATCTCGGTCGTGATGCCGGCGCGATCACCGCTATCAACCTCGGCCTTTTTGACCTACTCATTAAGCGTTTGCGGCACACAACCGATCTTCAAGGAAATCGACAGGATCGCAGACCAGCGGCTCTCATGCTGCCCTGCGTTGTCCAGAACCATACGAACGGCTCGTTCGCGCATTTCGGGGGAATACTTGTTAGTCGTCTTGCTCATGATGCTCCATCCTAATCAAGAGTTGGAGCCTCCGGCAAACCCGGCGCGGTTCAGTAACACTCGCTAAGCCGCTGCGGAAAATACAATGACAACACGGTTGTGAAGTGCTTATTCAAGCGGCTGAAGTGCGAGCGGATCAGGCACTGGACCTACCGAGCGCGCAAAGAAGCCAGGAAGGATGTGTTCGACTAGATAGAGATGTTCTAAAACCCGAGGCTCAAGCAAACCCAGACCGGAATGCTGTCGCCGGTCGACTTCGAGCGGCAGCAGAAACTGAGAGACGAAGCGCCTAAGGGACGCGGGGCTATTCAATTAACTTGGTCGCGCGGCAAGCAACCTGTCTTCACGCGGTAGCAACGCGCGTAGTGATTTCAGGCAGCGATAGTGCTGGTTATCGACCAAAGCTTGGGTCGCTTCGGCAAGAGATTTGCGGCTATCGATATCTGTGAAAACTTGGCTCAGCTCTTCGATCCTGCGCAAAAGCGTCAGCCTGCTTTCCTGCGGATCGCTATCGCCTGTCAAAACCAACTGTGCGGCATAACAAACACGCCTGACCGGTGTAGTGGCCTCTTCCGGATGGATTGCGTCACGCAGGCGCAGGATATTCGCATCCGGTGTCATGATTGAAAGGCGTGTCCTTCTGTCACCGTTCTCGATGACCGCGCCGTTCACTAGCACGCGTTCCTTGGGCGCCAACTTTAGTACCAATCCGCCCATTTCAGTCTGCTCCACCCCGAAGACCACGCAGAATAGCGGTATTGACCTCAATAAGCGGTTCGACATCCGCTTTTCGTGCAAGAACCTTCACAGTGTGGGCGCGCGTGAACTCCGCGAGGTAAAAAATCCGCGCACGCAAATCGTCTGGAAGAGGATTTTTGGGGTCGGACACATCGATAAGGAAGATGTTCCACAGCTTCCGGTTGTCATTCAGTGCTTCGGCCAAAGCTGGAAAGCCTTCAATACCTTTGGATGCGGCGAAACGAAGCTTTTGCGTTATCCGGGCGACCGCTTCGAATTCAGCACGTCTAGGTGTTCTAGTCGGAGCCGAAACAGCTGAATAGGCACGCTGTGCCTGTGTCATTGCATTCACGTCAAAACCTCACGAGCCAAAATCGAAAAATGTTGGTCGAGGCGGTGGACGCCTCGACCAATTGGTTTTAACGGAACAGAGACAGGATCGTCTGCGGCGCCTGGTTGGCAATTGACAGGGCCTGCACGCCCAACTGCTGCTGAGTTTGAAGAGCCTGAAGGCGCGCCGACGCGGCTTCCATGTCGGCGTCGACCAGCGAACCGATCCCTGATTTCATCGCGTCCATGACTTTTGTCACGAAACCTGACTGATCAGTGATCCGCTTCGACGAGGCACCAAGAGCGGCTGCACCATCGACTGCTGTCTGGATGTGGGCTTCGATGTTCACGATCGATGCTTCGGCCTGAGTCGAGTCGGAGACATCGATATCCGTCAGGTCGAGGTTCGAAGTGAAGTCAACGGCTGCCACCGTGATGTTGGATGCCGTCACAGTACCGGTATTATCACGATCAATCGACGACAGAACGGTCAGGTTAACACCGTCGTCATTCAAAAGATTCATCCCGTTGAACTGGGATGCGTTGATGATCGACGTAACTTGGTTGGTGAGTTCGGTCACGTCCGCCGTCAGTTTAGCGTAATCGACGTTTTCACCGGTTGCGGCAACCACCTTACCCTTGATTTCGTTCAGGATGTTGGTGATCTGTTCGGCGCCTGCCAAAGCCACAGCCACGGTCGATTCGCCCAGAGCCAGCGAATCCGAAACAGCCTGGAAGCCAGACACATCCGATTCCATGACTTTCGAAATTGCCCAGATCGCCGAATTGTCCTTGGCGCCGGCAATTTCCTTGCCCGTGGAAATTTCGCTTTGCGTTTTTTCCAGGTTTTGGTTGATACCCTTCAGGGTCTGCAGCGCGACCATAGCGCTGTTATTTGTCAGAATACTCGACATTTTTTTTCCTTCAGTCATATGGGCGCGTTTCACCCGGTCGTGTTCGCTGCAATGCGAACAATTGCGTCCTTCTGACTTTTGCGGAATTCCTATTTCGAATACCGCGCCACCGCTACGAGGTGCGAGGCCAACATCGGCCGAAAAAACTAACAGGTGCTTAATGTCCAATAGCGTTGATGCGGAGGCTTTTAATAAAATCCTGCAGTCATGCCCGCTTTTCCACGTTTCCGAGCGATGTAGTGTTATAGCGGGTTCGAATGCCAGTTTGATCATAGGTTTCAAGGCCTCCCCGCGCCATCTGAATTGCCTTCATGCGTATGGAAACATCCTGAATACCTGCAATGGCACCTGATATCAGGCTCTGGTTTCGAACAATTTTTGATTGAATTTTCTCAACTCTTTCGCGATCGGTCAGCTTGCAGCTTTCAAGGGTCGCGATAGCCCTCTCCTTCTCATCCAGCAAGCCGGGCAAGGCAGCAAGATCGCCGGCGAGCAATGTCGTCCGTTCGCGATCAAGAAGGTCGTTCAACTGTTTTAGCAACAGTTCAAACGTTGGTTCCGTCATCATGTCTCTCCACCAAATAGTCGAACAAGGCTTCAGCAAGCCCAATTCCACCGCCTTCAACCATTCGGCGGGCTTGTTCCGTGCGCAAAAGAGACGCAAACTGTTCTTCTCCTGCTCCGCCGCCAAAGGCGGACTGCGGCGCTCCGAATCCTGCCGATTTTAACATTTCATCCAGAAATGTTATTTCCAATTCTGTAGCAGCCTGCCGCAAGGGTTCATGCTGGCTTTGCCCTGAAAGGTTTCGTGCTTCGGAGTTTACGCTGCCGATCATAGTATCTCTCGAATTCGCATCATTTCCCTAGATTGCGCAGCAAGCGGTTAAAAAGATCGTAACCTCGGTGGATCAAGTTGGCGCTCGAAAAAAAGAATTTTGGTGAGACATGCACACTCAGATACTGTCCGGTGGGACAACGCCGGCCGGGGCGACTGGTCGAGAAACGGTCTCCGCCCAACACAACCGGGCCCAAGGTGATTATCGGGCTGGCGCAAAGGCATCGGCTTCGTTTTCCGAGTTCGTTGATCAAGACAATGTTAAGGTGGAACTGACAGAAGCAGCTCTGATTGCGGCGCCCGTTTTGTCAGGTAACGAGGATGCCTCGGAGCATGATATTGTCGATGAAGTCCCGGATGCAGGGGGCGAATCAGATACCGATGTGTCAGGTCCTGATGGCGAATTTGGGGGCATCCGGGCGGAGTTGGCGGAAGGGTCGGTTGGTGACAGAAACGGCAATTTGCTTGTGAGTGATGCAGCCGACGCGCGCGCGGATGGGGCTCTACCCGTGCTGGAGCAGGCACCAATTTCTGCGCGAACTGGTGAGATGATGAAAGTTGACCCGGGCTCGGTGCGCGAAACCCGCCAGGCAGCAGGTCCTGCTGTCTCTGTGTCTGCTGAAGCACATCAAAAAGCATCGCCTCGAAATGGACCAGCTACACTCTCTTCGATGGACTTGAAGGCAAACACCAACGTTGCATCTTCACAAGAAGGCAGAGCCGCTGACGCCGTGCACCGCGCGAGCTTTGGACGTGGGACCGAGAGTGGCTCGACCATGGTAAGTGTCGCCCGCCAAATTGCGCGGCAGGCTTCTGAAATTCCGTCCAGCCAGAGCATGGCTGGCACCGCGGTTGCGGCCAACGCGACGGACGCGATGGCCAAGTCGACGGAAGCGGATCTCAAAAATCGTCCAGTTCCAAATCTCCAGGTCGTGGACCAGAACTCTGCCGCTGATCGCCGGTTCGCTTCCAGAGTCGAAAGTTTTGATGCACCGCAAGCCCAGCTACGCCGCCCCGAAGGATTCGAGGGCGTGGCGAGGTTCGTGCAGAATGCGTCCGCATATGGGGTAAGTAGCGCACCGTCGAATTCTCCGGACCTAACCACCATGTCCAAGAACAGCATGTCCGTTGTGTTTGAGCCCGGGGCCATAGCGTCAATACCGGATTTCGACGGGTTGGCGCGGGAAATGCCCGGTACCTCGCACAGCCCGGGCGTCAGTTCTACACTTCGGGTAGAAGCCTCGCGGATGCCGTTTGCCCAGATTGTAGATCAAGTTGTCCGCAGCCCGGATAAGTCTGTTGATATTGCGCTGTCTCCAAAAGAGTTGGGCCATGTCAGGATGCAACTGGCGACAACAGACGGCGCCTTGACGATCATCGTAACTGCAGAGCGCGCCGAAACGACAGAGCTGATGCGTCGTCACATGGACAGTCTCCTGCAGGAATTTCGCAAACTTGGCTTTGAACAAGCCGGCTTTGAGTTCCGCCAGCAGGGGCAAGGGGCGCAGGGCGGGGATAGGGCAAACACCGTCGCGACTTTGAAAAGCGATGGAGTTGCGCCGCCTGAGGGCAGCACACCGGCAGCCAAGTCGCCTCCGCGCGCGCTCACAGTTTCTGGTTTGGATATAAGGATTTAAACATGGTCGTTGACTCTGTCGGAGCAACTGGCGCCACACCCGCCACCACGGGCGCGTCCTCTGCAGGTTCCTCGGGGAAATCCGCAATTGCCGGGCTGACTTCGGATTTCGAGACATTTATCAAACTGCTCACCACGCAGGCAAAGTACCAAGACCCGCTGGAGCCGTTGGATTCTACGGAATATGCTTCGCAGCTTGCCCAGTTTTCGATGGTCGAACAGCAGGTGAAAACGAACGATTCGCTTGAGGCCATGGTTGCCGGCATGCTGTCGCGGGCCGGGTTGTCGGGTCAGGCCGACAGTTTGGCGGCTTGGATCGGGCGTGATATCCGCGCTGCCGCGCCCGTGTCCTATACTGGAACAGCGGTAGAGATTGCACCGAAACCGACGCAAACAGCGGATAAGGCCCAGCTTGTCGTTAAATCGTTGAACGGAACAGAAGTTCAGCGTTTGGATATTCCGGTGTCACGAAATACATTCATGTGGACAGGCGGAGGTCTTGGGCACGGCGACTACACGTTCCACGTCGAAAGCTTCAAATCCGGAAAGCTGGAAGCATCATCACAGGCTGAAGTGTACGGCCGTGTGAATGAGGCACAGATTGACGGAGAATTGATCAAACTGGTGCTGAGTACGGGGCAAACCATCAATTCCAGCGACGTCACCGCGATGCGTGCGGGATGATGCGGCCCGGAAAGGGTCTGATTCGTCAGGGACTCCAATGCCGGCCCGCCGCCAAACTCTGTCCAACGCGTATCGCTCTATATAGCAAACGAAACGAAGTGCGCGATGCTCTCCAGCTCAGACCGAGTTAGGCAAGCACATAGTCATTCGTCTGAAAATTCGTCTGCGCGACCAACTGAAACATACCGGCTGAACCCGGCGCGGCGGGCATCACGCGCAGAATATATGTTGCGCAGGTCGGCCATCGTCGGGGTCGTCATCCGTCTTGCGAGCCGCTTCAGATCAAGTGCGCGGAATTCGTTCCATTCCGTCAGCAAAACCAAGGCATCGGCATTTTGCGCTGCCTTGTATGGGTCATCGAGCCATTGAACCCCCGGAAGCAGATCCTGCGCTTCGCGATGTGCCTGCGGATCGACCGCGCGCACTTTCGCACCTGCACCGATCAGGGCAGGAATAACGGTCAGCGATGGTGCTTCGCGCATGTCATCGGTGTTGGGCTTGAAGGTTACGCCCAAAACGGCAACCGTTTTTCCAGCCAGCTTCCCATCCAGCAGTTCCGAAACTTTGGTCACCATGCGGCGGCGTACCTCGTCGTTCACCTTGATGACCGTTTCAGTGATCTGCATCGGCAGCCCGTGCTCTTGACCGATCCGGGCAAGCGCCTGTGTATCCTTGGGAAAACACGATCCACCATAGCCCGGCCCGGCGTGAAGAAACTTGTTCCCGATCCTGCCATCCAGCCCCATGCCCTTGCTGACCATCTTCACATCGGCACCGGTGCGTTCACACAGTGCCGCGATTTCATTGATGAAGGTGATTTTGGTCGCGAGGAAAGCGTTGGCGGCGTATTTGATCATCTCGGCGCTTTCCAGATCGGTCGTCAGGATCGGAAAATCGCGCAGGTAGAGCGGGCGATATATGTCGGCCATCACCTCTGCGGCGCGGTCGTTCTGCACGCCCACCACAATGCGGTCCGGGCGCATGAAATCGTCGATCGCAGCCCCCTCGCGCAGGAATTCGGGGTTCGAGGCAACGTCGAAGTCGGCATTGGGATTGGCGTCGGAAATGGTCTGTTTGACCATGCGGTTTGTGCCAACGGGAACGGTCGATTTGGTGACGACGACGGTATAGCTTTTGATAAGTCCGGCAATTTCGGTCGCAGCGGCCTTCACATAGGTCAAATCGGCGTGGCCATCGCCCCGGCGCGTTGGTGTTCCTACCGCGATGAACACGGCTTCGGCGCCTTCCATCGCGGCGGCCATGTCGCAGGTGAACGACAGCCGTCCGGCTTCGACATTGCGGGCCATCAATTCGTCAAGCCCGGGTTCGTAGATCGGAACTTCGCCGCTTTGCAGCTTGGCGATTTTCTCCTCGTTCTTGTCGACGCAGACAACATCGTGTCCGAAGTCCGAAAAACACACACCCGAGACCAGGCCAACATACCCCGTTCCGATCATCGCAATTTTCATCGGGCACCTTTCACAAAAATCCGCCGAAGCATTGGGACGGTGGATGAATCATGTCAACCGGCTAGCGGGCATCACATGTCGGCAAGCGCGCGGGCGATGTAAAATGGCGGCATGAGCAGGCGACGAAATGGACCGAGGGGAAATTTTTCCATCCGTGTTGCCATGACTTGGGGCACCTCGTCACGATCTTGCACAAGTCCGGCAAGCAGTTTGCCGGTGTAGGTGCCCATGGCGACCCCGTTGCCGTGGTAGGCCAAGCCCGCAAACATGCCGGGCTGGTCGGGGACGGGCCCGGCGAAAGGGGTCAGGTTGCGCGCAAGGCAGACCATACCGGACCACGTGTTCGGGCTTTCGACGTGCTTCCAAGCCGGAAACATGCGTTCGAAATCGGCGCGGGTCCGGGCCCGGGCCCGCTTTTCGGCCTCGGCACCCGACATCAGCCCGCCGCGCATCCCGAACAGGAACCGACGGTCGGGCATCAGGCGGAAGTAGTGCAGCAATCCGCGCGTGTCGTAGCACACCTGATCACTGGTCCAACCGGCCGAGTCGAGCTCGCTCTGGGTCAAAGGCCGGGTCACCAGCACATTGGATTGCGCCGGCATGTAGCGCCCGGCCAGCCAATTCGGCATGCCTTCGCTGGAATAGCCGTTCGTGGCCACGATCACCTGCGCGCAACGCACCGAACCGCGCGTGCTGTGCAATAGCCAGGCATTTCCAGAGCGCACGGCCCGCCGCACGGGACTTTGGCGATAGAATCGCGCGCCAGCCTCTTCCGCCGCTTTCGCAAGACCAAACAGGTACTTGCGCGGGTTCAGCCCGAACCCCACAGGATTCGTCAGCGCCCCATGGAACGGACCAGAGATGCCAAGCGATCCCAGATCGGCGGCTTCGGTCAGAACGGGCTGTGGGCCGGTCCCGCCGGCCATCGCCTCGGCCTTGGCGCGCAGGCGGGTCATATCGCGCGGGCGGTGTGCCAGTTGGGTTTCGCCCTTGGAGTGGCGATCGCAGTCGATCCCCAGCGTATTGATCAGCGATTCGGCCATATGCACGGCGTCAATTTCTGCCTGCCAATAGGCGGCGGCAGTCTCGTGGCCGTAGCGGGCGGCGAGGGCCCGATCTTTCACCATGGACCCGCCGACGCAGCAGAATCCGCCGTTTCGGCCCGATGCGCCCCAGCCCGGATCGTTCGCTTCGATCACAGCAACCGACAGCCCGGCCCGCGCAAGGTGCAGCGCCGCCGACACGCCGGTAAACCCGCCACCGATGATACCGACATCAACGGTGTCTTCCCCTTTCAGCATGGGCCAATAAGGGGCATCGGCGGTTTCATCCCACCAACAGGGCGAGCGCGGCCCTGCGCCATAGGCGTATTCGGGGTAGATCCGTTTCATTGCGCGCGCGCCGCGGCCTGTTCCTCGCGGCGCTGACGCACCATCGCCTGTTTCGACACCAGCGAAGCGCTGATGACACCTACGGTGACGATGCCGATCATGATGGTCGACAAGGCGTTGATTTCCGGGCTCACCCCCAGGCGTACGGCCGAGAAGATCTTGATCGGCAAGGTGGTGGCGGACGGCCCGGTCGTAAAGGATGCAATGACAAGATCGTCCAGCGACAGGGTAAAGGCCAGCAGCCAGCCGGAAATCACCGCCGGTGCGATGATGGGAAGGGTGACCAGCCGGAACGCCTGCATCGGCGAACAGCCCAGATCAAGCGCGGCTTCTTCCAGCGAGCGATCGAATGTCACCAGCCGCGACGACACCACGACCGAGACATAGCACATCGCAAAGGTGGTATGTGCCAGAACGATGGTCAGCACGCCGCGATCCAGCCCGATGCCGATGAACAGCAGCAGCAGCGACAGCCCGGTGATGACTTCGGGCATCACCAGCGGCGCATAGATCATGCCGGAAAACAGCGTGCGCCCCATGAAACGGCCGCCGCGCACCAGCACGTAGGCGGCCATTGTGCCAAGGATCGTGGCCAGCGTTGATGAAAACACCGCAACCCGGATGGTGACCCAGGCCGCATCCAGAAACGCCTCGTTCTGCAACAGCTCTCCATACCACTTGGTCGAAAACCCGGCCCAGACCGTCACCAGCTTGCTTTCGTTGAAGCTGAAGATCACCAGAATGACCATAGGGATATACAGAAACGCAAACCCCAGCGTCAGCGAAACGACATTGAACCAACTCAGCCGCATCAGCCCTCGGCCTCCGCCTGTTTTTGCTGGTTGCGCTGGAACAGCACGATGGGAACCACAAGGATCAGCAGCAGGACCACCGCCACCGCCGAAGCCACGGGCCAGTCGCGGTTCGAGAAGAACTCCTCCCACAGCACCTTGCCGATCATCAGCGTGTCGGATCCGCCCAGAAGCGAGGGGATGACGAATTCGCCAAGCGCCGGGATGAACACAAGGAAACAGCCAGCGATGATCCCGTTGCGCGACAGCGGTATTGTTACCAGCCAGAAGGCAGACAGACGCGAACATCCCAGATCTTCGGCGGTCTCGATCAGCGAGCCGTCGAGCCGGTCAAGCGCGGCATAGATCGGCAGCACCATGAAGGGAAGATAGGTGTAAACGATGCCGATATAGACGGCGGAATTGGTGTTCAGGATGGTCAGCGGCTGGTCGATCACGCCGATCCATAGCAGGAACTGGTTCAGGAACCCTTCGGAGCTGAGAATGCCCATCCACGCGTAAACCCGGATCAGGAAGGACGTCCAGAACGGCAGGATGATCAGCATCATCAGTGTAGGGCGCCATTCCTCGGGCGCGCGGGCCATGCCATAGGCAATGGGGTAGCCGATGCACAGCGTAATGAGCGTAGACACCAGCGCGATGGTCAGGCTGGAAAGATACGCCTTCCAGTACAGAGAATCCGTTGTGAGAAAGACGAAATTCTCGAAATCGAGTTCGGACAGGAAGGCGCCGATGCCCTCGGCCCAGTCGAATTGGGGCAGGTAGGGCGGCCGCGCCAATGCCACGTCCGACAGCGAAATTTTCACCACGATGATGAAGGGCACCAGGAACAGCGCCAGCAGCCAGGCATAGGGAACGAGGATCAGAACCAGCCGTCTCATCTGTCGAGCAGCACCCCGGCGGTGGCCGTCCACGATAGCCACACCTCGTCTTCCCAGGTGAAGGTGCGGCGCGCGATGCGGCGCGTGTTGGCGGTTTGCGCCTTGATGATCGTGCCGTCGGCCAGCGCAACGTGATAGGTCGACAAATTGCCCAGATAGGCGATGTCGACCACCTTGCCGCGCAGCGCGTTGTCGTTGCTTTGCGGCTGATCGGCGGTAATCAGGATCTTCTCGGGCCGGATCGCAAGATAGCAGGTCTGCCCCGCGTCGAACCGGGCCGAGGTGGTGGCAAACAGGGGCGGCTGCGCTTCGGCCCAGTCGATGCGGACCTGACCCTCTTCCAATGGTGTGGCACGGCCTTCGATGATGTTAACATCACCAATGAAATCAGCGACATAAACGGAATTCGGCATTTCATAGATGCGGTCGGGCGTGGCAACCTGCATGATGCGGCCTTCGTCCATCACGGCAACACGGCTGGCGACGGTCATCGCCTCTTCCTGATCGTGGGTCACGATCACGAAAGTGGTGCCGGTCTTTTCCTGAATATCCATCAGTTCAAACTGCGTGTCCTGCCGCAGCTTGGCATCCAGCGCGCCCAGCGGTTCGTCCAGCAGCAGAAGCGTCGGCGCCTTGGCCAGCGACCGGGCCAGCGCGACCCGCTGGCGTTGCCCACCTGAAATCTGGTGCGGTTTGCGTTTGGCGAAACGCTCCAGCCGCGTCAGGCGCAGCATCTCCTCGACCCGGGCCTTCAGCTTGCCCGCTTCCATGCCTTCGCGCTTCAGGCCAAAGGCGATGTTGTCCCAAACGGTTAGATGCGGGAACAGCGCGTAGGATTGGAACATCATGTTCACCGCGCGCTTGTTGGGCGGCACCGGCGCGATGTTCTGGCCGTTCAGTTCGATCTGGCCCGAGGTGGGCGTTTCAAACCCCGCCAGCATCCGCATCATAGTTGTCTTGCCGCAGCCCGACGGACCCAGCAGTGCAAAGAATTCGCGTTCGTAAATATCAAGTGTCAGATTGTCGATGGCGACGAATTCGCCGAATTTCTTCGTGACATTGCGAAACCGGATCAACGGTTTCTGATCCGGGTCGTCCCAGGGTGCAAATACGGTGGAATTCAACTGTGCCGTCCCTTGTCGGTTGGGGTGGGCCGGAACGGACGCCGCTCCGGCCCGTCACGTCAGGTGCCCGACTTGATCTTGGTCCAGAGACGAGTCACCACCCGCTGCACCTTGGCCGGGTAGGGCGTGGTGGTAAAGGTGTTGTTCATCGCGGCCTCGGTCGGATAGATCGCCGGATCGCCGATCACGTCCTCCTCAAGGAATTCCTGCGACGCCTTGTTGCCATTGGCGTAGTACACATAGTTCGACGCCGCGGCCATGTTCTGTGCATCCATGATGAAGTTCAGGAAGGTATGCGCCGCCTCGGGGTTGGGCGCGTCCACCGGAATGGCCATCTGGTCGAACCACATCTGCGCGCCTTCATCCGGCGCGTAGTAGGAAATTTCCACGCCATTGTCGGCCTCTGCGGCGCGGTCGCGCGCTTGCAGGATGTCGCCCGACCAACCGACGGCCACGCAGATATCGCCGTTCGCCAGCGCGTTGATGTATTCCGAGCTGTGGAATTTCTGGATGTAGCCGCGGATCGGCATGAACACGCCTTCCGCTTTTTCGATCACTTCCGGGTCGTGGCTGTCGGGATCTTCGCCGATATAGTTCAGCGCCGCCGGGATCATTTCAGCCGGTGCATCCAGGAAATGCACGCCGCATTCGGCCAGTTTTTCCATGTTCTCGGGCTTGAACACCAGGTCCCAAGAGGTCACGGGCGCATCTTCGCCCAGCACTTCCTTGACCTTGGCTTCGTTCACGCCAATGCCGGTGGTGCCCCACATGTAGTTGATGGCGTATTCGTTGCCGGGGTCGTATTTCGAGGTTCGGTCCGCGATCACATCCCACATGTTCGATAGGTTCGGCAGCTTGTCCTTGTCCAGCTTCTGGAACGACCCGGCCGCGATCTGGCGTTGCAGGAACGTGCCGGTGGGCACCACCACGTCATAGCCCGACCCGCCGGCCAGCATCTTGGTTTCCAGAACCTCGTTGCTGTCGAACACGTCGTAGATCAACTCGATTCCGGTTTCTTCCTCGAACTTGGCCAGAAGGTTTTCGTCGATATAGTCGGACCAGTTGTAAACGCGCACTTCTTCGGCGGTTACGCTTGCGGCGCCGACGGCAAGTACGGTTGCCACTGTCAACGTCTGGATTTTCATGAGTGTCTCCCTTGCGCCCCGGGTTCCCCCCGGTGACTTTGGATTTGATCAAGTTTTGCCATGCGCGGCAATAGGGTCTATGTTTCCACGCAGCGGCATGTGACGCAAGTAACCATGTTCCGGGAATCAGGGGGCGATCGTGACACTGGTGAAAAATTCGGCAGTGGAGGCCATGGCCGAGGCCGCACCCCAGCCCGTTCACGAACAGGTGTACCATGCACTGCGCGAACGGGTGCTGTTTGGCGACCTTGCCCCGGGCGAGGCGGTGACGATCCAGGGCCTTGCGCAAAGCCTGCCGGCGGGCATGACCCCGGTGCGCGAGGCGATTCGCCGATTGATTTCGGAAGGCGCTTTGCAGTTCCTTGGCAACCGCCGCGTGATCGTGCCTCAGCTCACGTTGGCTGATCTCGAACAGCTGGTATTCGTAAGGAAATCAATAGAGCCAGAGCTGACACGGCGTGCCGTCTCGGCGATAGAACCGGCGCTGATCAATCGGCTACACGGGCTGGATACTGCGTTGGATCACGCTATATCCCGAGGTGATGTGCCTGCCTATCTGGCGCAGAACTACCGGTTTCATGCGACGCTTTACGCATGTGCCGGGGCGCCCGTACTGGCCGAAATGGCGGATCGGCTCTGGCTCCGGTTCGGCCCGTCGCTGCGCGTGGTCTGTGGCCGTTTCGGCACCCAGAACCTGCCCGACCGTCACAAGGATCTTCTGGCAGCACTGGCCCGAGCCGACACAGAGGCCGCCGCCACGGCGATGGTACAGGATATCGAGCAGGGGATGGAGCAGATCGCCGCGGTGCTGGCAGACTCCCCCTGATTCGATTGACAGCGGATAATTTGATCATATTCTCGCGCCAACCTGACTTCCCCGGAGTTTCCCATGACCTCGATCACCAACCACATGCCCACGGCCGAACTGCAAAAGCTGGACGCTGCGCACCATATGCATCCGTTCTCGACCAACACCGAGATCGCGGAAAAAGGCGCCCGGGTGATAACAAAAGCCAAGGGCGTCTTTCTGACCGACAGCGAAGGCGTTGAAATCCTTGACGCCATGGCTGGTCTGTGGTGCGTGAACATCGGCTACGGGCGCGAGGAACTGGCCGAGGTCGCCGCACGTCAGATGCGCGAACTGCCGTTCTACAATACCTTCTTCCAAACATCGCATGTGCCCGCCATCGCGCTGGCCGCCAAGCTGGCCGAACTGGCGCCGGGCGATCTGAACCACGTCTTCTTCGGCTCGGGCGGGTCGGACGCGAATGACACCAACCTGCGCATGGTGCGCGCCTATTGGGCGATGAAGGGCCAGCCGGACCGCAACATCGTGATCGCGCGCAAGAACGGCTATCACGGGTCTTCGATGGGCAGCGGCAGCCTTGGCGGCATGTCGGCAATTCATTCGCAGGGTGGCCTGCCGATCCCCGACATTCACCATATCAACCAACCGCATTGGTATGCCGAAGGCGGCGACATGAGCCCCGAAGATTTCGGTCTTGCCCGCGCGCAGGAGTTGGAAGCCGAGATCCTGAAGCACGGCGAACATCGCGTGGCGGCCTTTATCGGTGAGCCGATCCAGGGCGCGGGCGGGGTGATCATCCCGCCCGAAACCTACTGGCCGGAAATCCAGCGTATTTGCGACAAATACGGCATTCTGCTGATCGCGGACGAGGTGATCTGCGGCTTTGGCCGGACCGGCAACTGGTTCGGCAGCCAGACGCTCGACATTCGTCCCGACATCATGACCGTCGCCAAGGGCCTCAGCTCGGGCTACCAGCCGATTGGCGCGTCAATTGTCAGCGACAAGATCGCCAGCGTGGTCGACAACAACGAATTCAACCACGGCTACACCTATTCGGGCCACCCGGTCGCCGCCGCCGTCGCGCTGGAAAACCTGCGCATCCTGGAAGAGGAAAACATCCTCGGCCATGTGCGCGAGACTGCGGCGCCCTACCTGGCCGAAAAATGGCAGGCCCTCACCGATCACCCGCTGGTGGGTGAGGCGCGCATTTGCGGCATGATGGGGTCCATCGCGCTGACCCCGCACAAGGAGACCCGCGCGAAGTTTGCCGCCGACGAAGGCACCGTCGGCCTGATCTGCCGCACGCGCTGTTTTGCCAATGGTTTGGTGATGCGCCACGTGGGCGACCGCATGATCATCTCGCCGCCGTTGGTCATCTCGAACGGTGAAATTGACACGCTGATCACCCGTGCGCGCCTGTCGCTGGACGAGGCGCTGGCCGAGGCGACGGACAAGGGCCTGATGGTCGCCGCATCGTGACGGCGGCAATGGCCTCGCCCGAGGCCGATGTCGGAATTTGAGTATTTGGACCGAAAAGAAGGGGCCGGTGATCAATGCCGCGCCCCTGCTTTTTTTCGGCAAAAATACTCACCTGAGCAACATCACGGCAGGTGAGACGCTTATGCGGTCGTCGCCATCTGCGCCCCAAGCCCGTCGAGCATGTCCAAGCAGGCAGACAGTTGATCAAGGGCCAGAAACTCATCTGCCTTATGTGCCTGCTCGATGGACCCCGGACCGCAGACTACGACCGATGTGCCAAGCTCTTGAAACAGCCCGCCTTCGGTGCCGAAAGACACCACATCGGTGCCATTCGCGCCCAACAGGTCTGACACAAGATCGCGGGCGGCGTTGTCGTCCATCACGTCCAGCCCGCAGACTTCGCCGATGATCTCGGTCGCGATCTCTGCCTCCGGGTGGACCGCGCGCATCTCCGGAAGAAGTTCTGTTTCGATATAGGTGGCGATGGATTTGTTTACGAAATCCGAGTCATCACGCTGGACCGGGCGCATTTCCCAGTCCAGTTCCGCGCGGCTGGCGATCACGTTATGGGCCACCCCACCGTGCAGGCGGCCGATGTTGATCGTGGTCCAGGGCGGATCGAACCGGCCGCTGAGGGGCGCGCGCGACTTCAGCACTTCGCCCAGTTGCATCAGGCGCGTGACATATCGCACGGCGTATTCGACCGCGTTAACGCCTTTGCCGGGTGCCGATCCGTGGCCCTCGAGGCCGGAAAACCGCACGGTGTATTCGCAGCATCCCTTGTGGCCTTCGATCACCCGCATCTGGGTGGGTTCGCCCAGAATCGCCATTGCGGGCACCAACCCGCGTTTGCGCAGTTCCGGCACCAGCGCGCGGGCGCCGAGGCATCCGACTTCTTCGTCGTATGTAAAGGCAAAGTGGATCGGACGCTTCAGCTCGCGTTTGCCATATTCGGCTGCCATCACCGTGGCCGCTGCGATGAAGCCTTTCATGTCGCAGGTGCCGCGCCCAAAGACCCGCCCGTCGCGTTCGTGGAGCGAGAAAGGGTCCGACGTCCAATCCTGATCGGCGACAGGCACCACATCGGTATGGCCCGACAGCAGCAGCCCGCCGCTGTCTTCGGGGCCGAGCGTGGCGAACAGATTGGCCTTGTTGCCCGTATCATCCTGATACAGATCGACCCTTGCTCCGGCATCCGAGAGGCGCGTGGCCAGATCGGCGATCAGCGCAAGGTTGCTGTCGGCCGAGACGGTGGGATAGGCGACCAGCCGTTGCAGCAGGTCGAGCGTGGGTTCGAGATGTGCGTTCATGGTTTGACGAACAGTTTCCGGGGGCGGTCACAGAAGGCTTCGGCTGGGCCGTCGGGTTTGATCAGGATGCTTTCGGTGATTTCCAGCCCCCAGTTCTCCATCCAGAGTCCCGGCATGAAATGGAAGGTCATCCCCGGTTCCAACACGGTTTCATCGACGCGACGCAGCGAGATTGTACGTTCGCCCCAGTCGGGCGGGTAGGACAGGCCGATGGAATAGCCCGAGCGGCTGTCTTTCTCGATCCCGGCCTTCTTCAGCGATTTTTGCAGTGCCATCGAGATATCGCAGGCGCGGTTTCCGGCGCGGGCGGCGTCAAGCCCGGCTTCCAGCCCCTCGATCACCGCGGCCTCGGCGCGCAGGATGTCGTCGGGCGGGGTGCCAAGGAACAGGGTTCGGCAGAAGGGGGCGTGATAGCGGCGATAGCAGCCCGAGATTTCAAAGAACGTCGCCTCGCCCGTGGCAAAGGGGCGGCCATCCCACGTGAGGTGCGGCGCGGCGGCATCGGCACCGGAAGGCAACATCGGCACGATGGCGGGGTAGTCGCCCCATGTGCCTTCGACCCCGCGAATCGCGTCGCGGTACAGTTCGGCCACCACCTCGTTCTTGGGCACGCCGGGTTCGACTCGCTCCAGCAGCCCGTCGATCATCTTTTCCGAAATCGCGGCCGCCTTGCGCATATAGCTGATCTCGGTCTCGGACTTGACCGCGCGGAGGCGGTTCACCACGCCGGTGGCATCCGACCACGAGGCCAGCGGCATCGAGGCGTTCAGCACATGCATCGCCCGGGCCGAGAAATAGTAATTGTCCAACTCCACCCCGATGCGCCCGTGTCCGGCGCCGAGCCGCACCAGCAGCTTGGCCAGATCCTGCATCGGGTGCATGTCGGTGGCTTGCACGTATTTCTCGTCATAGCCGTGCACCTGCTCGGGGTTCATCCAGACTGTGCGCAGCGCGCCCTGCGCATCCATCATCCGGCCCCACCACAGCGGCTCGCCTTCCGGAAGGACGATCACGCCCTGATGGACGTAGAACGACCAGCCGTCATAACCGGTGATCCAATGCTGGTTCGACGGGTCGGTGATGAACAGCGCGCCCAGATCGCCGCGCGCCATTTCGGCGCGGACGCGGGCCAGTCGGTCGGCGTATTCCTGTGCGGTGAACGGCAGGTTGGCGGTCATCCGGGCATCTCCTTACGGCAGGGCTGGCGTTTGGGCCATTCCGTCACGCAGGCGCGAAAATCCGGCATGAAATCGGTTAAGGCTCCTCGGGATACGACAATTTTTGCAACTCGGTTGCAACCTCCCCCATGTCTGTGGTTAGCTTTGGGTATGAAAATGCGGGATCAACCTGCAACACTGTCCAAGGGGAGCCGTTTTGGCTGAAACGCAAAGCGAAGACGCGTTCGTCGAATTCGAACGCGTACAAAAGAGCTATGATGGCGAGAATCTTGTCGTCAAGGATCTGAACCTCTCGATGCCCAGGGGCGAGTTTCTGACCATGCTCGGGCCGTCGGGGTCGGGCAAGACGACCTGCCTGATGATGCTGGCCGGGTTTGAAACGGCCACGCATGGTGACATTCGCCTTGGCGGCACCAGTATCAACAACATCCCTCCCCACAAACGCGGCATTGGGATGGTGTTCCAGAACTACGCGCTGTTCCCGCATATGACAGTAGCGGAAAACCTGTCCTTCCCTCTGGAAGTCCGCAAGATGGGCAAGTCCGAGCGCGAGCAGAAGGTGAAGCGCGCGTTGGACATGGTGCAGATGGGCGCCTTTGGCGGCCGCCGTCCGGCGCAACTTTCGGGCGGGCAACAGCAGCGGATCGCATTGGCCCGCGCGCTGGTGTTCGAGGCCGAGCTTGTCCTGATGGACGAACCGCTGGGCGCGCTCGACAAGCAGCTGCGCGAGCATATGCAGTTCGAGATCAAGCGCATTGCTGATAATTTGGGCATCACGGTTGTGTACGTGACCCACGACCAGACCGAGGCGCTGACCATGTCGGACCGGGTGGCCGTGTTCGACGATGGCCGCATTCAGCAGCTGGCCCCGCCGGATCAGCTGTATGAGGCGCCGGAAAACAGTTTCGTCGCCCAGTTCATCGGCGAGAACAACACGCTCGAAGGTACCGTGAAGGAAATCCGCAACGGGCGCGCGCTGGTGCAACTGGACGGTGGAGAGATGATCGACGCCAAGCCGGTGAACGTCAGCAAGGCAGGCGAACGCACGCGCGTGTCGATCCGCCCCGAGCGCGTCGAATACAACAAGGACCGTCTGCAAGAGGGCGCCCATACGCTCAAGGCCGAAGTGCTTGAGTTCATCTATATGGGCGATATCTTCCGTACCCGCCTGCGGGTTGCCGGAAATGAGGATTTTATCATCAAGACCCGCAACGCCCCCGATGTGGAGCGGTTGCAGCCGGGCAATCAGATCGAAATTGGCTGGCTGCCCGAGGATTGCCGCGCGCTGGATGCGTGAGGCTGCAAACACCACCCGGCCACCGATGGCCGGGTGAGCAGATGCAGGGCGCGCGCGCTCAAGCCCGTGCCGCCGCCCCGCACAAGTAACGGGCATAACAATGGGAGTTACGTTACCATGAAGATGACAACAGCAATTCTGGCCTCGACGGCGCTGGTTGCCCTTGGCGGGGCCGCTTCGGCGCAGGACATGGCCAATGACATGACGCTTGTGTCCTGGGGCGGAGCCTATCAGGCCAGCCAGCAGAAAGCCTATGTCGAGCCCTACCTGGAGATGCATTCAGAGGTTTCGTCGACCTGGGATGAGAGCTCGAACGAAGCCGTGGCCAAGCTGCGCGCGATGAACGAAGCAGGCAACATCACCTGGGATCTGGTCGACGTGGTGGCATCCGATGCCATCCGCCTGTGCGACGAAGGCCTGGCAATGGAAATCGACGCCGACGAGATGCTGGCGGCAGGCGACGACGGTTCGTCGGCTGAAGACGATTTCGGCGACCTGCTGGTGAGCGACTGCTTCATCCCGCAGATCGTGTACTCGACCACCTTCGGCTATCGCACCGACATGGTCCCCGACGGCCAGGACGCGCCGGATGAAATCTGCGACGTGTTCGACCTGGAAACCTATCCGGGCAAGCGCGCGCTGGAAAAGCGCCCCATCAACAACATGGAATGGGCGCTTCTGTGTGACGGCGTGGCCAAAGACGAAGTTTATGACGTTCTGGCAACCGCCGAAGGTCAGGAACAGGCTCTGGCCAAGCTCGACACCATCAAGGACAGCGTTGTCTGGTGGTCGGCCGGTGCCGATACGCCCCAGCTGCTGGCCGATGGCGAAGTCTTCATGGGCTCGACCTATAACGGCCGTCTGTTCAGCGTGATCGAAGAGCAGGACCAGCCGGTTGCAATGATGTGGGACGCGCAGGTGTTCGACCTTGACGGCTGGATCATCCCCGCCGGCCTGCCCGAAGACCGTCTGGCCCGCGTCATGGACTTCGTGAAGTTCGCGACCGACACCCAGCGCCTTGCCGATCAGGCCAAGTACATCTCGTACGGTCCGGCCCGCGCATCCTCGGCTCCGCTGGTGGGTCAGCACGCTGACCTCGGCATCGAAATGGCACCGCATATGCCGACCGATCCGAACAACGCCAAGAACACGTTCCTCTACAACTACGAGTTCTGGGCCGACTATCGCGACGACATCGACGCCAAATTCCAGGCGTGGCTGGCCAAGTAAGGCCTAGGCTTACAGGTGGCCCTGAGCAGGGCCGCCCCTTTCGGTGCCGGAGATATCCGGCACCGCACCAAAAAGGCGAAAACGCCGGATCCGACAGGGGACGCCATAATGGCAAAAGGGTATATCATCGGGCACATCACCGTGCGTGATCCCGAAGCCTACAAGGAATACGTGGAACGCGACACGCCGATCCTGCAAGGATATGGCGGCCGGTTCATTGTCCGGGGCGGTGCCTCGGAGGCGCCAGAAGCCCCGATGAAGGATCGCCACGTGGTGATCGAGTTCGACAGCTTCGAACAGGCCCGTACGGCCTATCACTCGCCCGAGTATCAGGAAGTGGTTAAAATTCGCCACGCAACCGCCGACAGCGACATCGTGCTTGTCGAAGGCGTCTGACGCGAACCCGAGAAGGCCAGAGAATGACCCAAAGCGCATCCCCCCAAGCGACGAACGGCAAACCCGGCCCGATGCTGGCCGCCGACGGCACCCCGCTGAAACGCAGCCTTGCCCGCGCCCTGCGCCGCCAGAAGATGCGCGCGCTGCTGCTGATCGCGCCGCTGCTGTTGTTTGTGCTGATTACCTTCATCGCGCCGATCGCCGACATGCTGTTCCGGTCCGTCGAGAACCAGATCGTCGAGGAAACGCTGCCCGAAACCGTGCCGCTGTTGCAGCAGTGGGATCATGACGCCTCCGAGCTGCCGCCCGAGCCGGTCTGGACGGCGTTCTATATCGATCTTGTGCTGGCAGAAGAACGCAAACTGCACACACGGCTCGGCTCGCGCCTGAACTACGAAATGACGGGCCTGTCGTCGCTGTTCCGCCGCACCGGCCGCGCGGTCGGGCGCTTTGACACCGATACCTATACCGACCAATTCACCGCGCTGGACCCGACGTGGGAAGACGCCGCGACCTGGGTCGCCATGTTCGAGGATGACACCATCCGCGAGGCGCTGCCCCTGACCGCGCGCACCTGGGATCGCTGGGCCGATTACCTTGTGACCGACAAGAACGACAACCCGGCGGAAGAGGATGTCGAGGATTTCCTGTTCACTGCGCTTTACACCGACCTGACCCGCGACGGCGTGTCGGTCACCGGCACCACGCCGCGCCTGCAACAGGCAGCTGGTGCCGTGGGCGATTTCGAAACCGTGTCGATCATGGCGCAGTTCGAAGATGCCGACGACGACTGGGTGAACCCCGAGGTCATGCGCACGATCCAGACCTATTCGCCGCCCTACACCTCGGGCTATTTCCTGAACGCGGTCGACATGCAGCTGACCCCTGACGGGGTCGAGGCGCGCGAGGAAAACCAGCGCATTTACGGGTTGCTGTTCAAGCGTACGATCTTCATGTCGCTGACGATCACCCTGTCCTGCATCCTGCTGGGCTATCCGGTGGCGTGGATTCTGGCCAACCTGCCGATGCGCACATCGAACCTGCTGATGATCCTCGTGCTTCTGCCGTTCTGGACCTCGCTTCTGGTGCGCACCAGCGCGTGGAAGGTGATGCTGCAACAGCAGGGCGTGATAAACGACGTGCTGGTCTGGCTGGGGCTGGTCAATGATGCCGACCGGCTGGTGATGATCAACAACCAGTTCGGTACCATCGTCGCGATGACGCATATCCTGCTGCCGTTCATGATCCTGCCGATGTATTCGGTGATGCAGACCATTCCGCCCAGCTACCTGCGCGCCGCCAAAAGCCTTGGCGCCACCAACTGGACAGCCTTCTGGCGGGTCTATTTCCCGCAGTCGGTGCCGGGCATCGGTGCGGGGTCGATCCTCGTCTTCATCCTGTCGATCGGCTATTACATCACGCCCGAAATCGTCGGCGGCACCACGGGGACGTTCATTTCCAACCGGATCGCCTATCACATCTCGTCCTCGCTCAACTGGGGGCTTGGCGCGGCGCTGGGCGCGATCCTGCTGGCAGTCGTTCTGCTGCTCTACTGGGCCTACGACAAGATCGTCGGCATCGACAACGTGAAGCTGGGGTAACCGGATATGAGTGACGTGATCCTGACCGACACCGGAAAGAAACCGCTGTCCTTCTCGCTTCCGGTCCTTGCCGCCGCTGGCGCCTTCGCGGGCATCTTCGTGGGCGCGGCGCAGGGCTCTTCCCTGCTGGGCATCGTCGGCGGCGCGATCCTGCTGGCGATCCTCGGCTTCGTCTGTATCGAGGTGCTGGGCCGCAAGGCGGAAAAACCCGCCCGCTGGGGCATTCTGGCGCTGTTTGCCGTGGCCGGGTTCCTGTTCGGAGGCATCCCCGGGCTGGTCGTCGGCGCGCTGTTCGGCTGGTTCTTCGGCTGGTTCATCTACTGGATCGGTTTCAACCGCTACCGCGCGCACCTTGTGCCCTACCTGACCTCGGGACAGGTGCTGTGGCACTATGCCTTCCGGGTGATCTGCGGTGCAATCTTCGTGTTTCTGATCACGCCGATCCTTGTTGTGATGCCGCTCAGCTTCAACGCGGAAAATTTCTTTACCTTCACGCCGGAAATGCTGCGCTTCGACCCCGAAGGCTATTCGCTGAAACACTACCGCGACTTTTTCACCAACTCCGACTGGCAGGCAGCGCTGCGCAATTCTGTGATGATCGCTCCGGTCGCGACGATCCTGTCAGTAGGCTTTGGCACGCTTGCGGCCATCGGCCTCAGCCAGCCGCATGTGCCATTCCGCCGCGCGATCATGGCGATCCTGATCTCGCCGATGATCGTGCCGCTGATCATCTCGGCGGCGGGGATGTATTTCTTCTACTCGCGGATCGGGTTGCAGGGCACGTTCTTTGGCGTGGTTCTGGCCCACGCGGCGCTGGGCATTCCCTTTGTCATCATCACGGTGACGGCGACGCTGGTCGGGTTCGACCGTTCGCTGACCCGCGCGGCGGCCAACATGGGCGCCGATCCGGTCACGACCTTCTTCCGGGTGCAGATGCCGCTGATCCTGCCGGGCGTGATCTCGGGCGGGCTGTTCGCCTTCATCACCTCCTTCGACGAGGTGGTCGTGGTGCTCTTCGTCGGCTCGGCGGGCCAGAAAACCCTGCCCTGGCAGATGTTCACCGGCCTGCGCGAACAGATCTCGCCCACGATCCTTGCGGTTGCGACGATCCTCGTGGTGATCTCCATCGCGCTGCTGACCGTGGTCGAACTGCTGCGCCGCCGCTCGGAACGCTTGCGCGGGATGAGCCCGGGTTAACCCTGCCGCAGCCGCTCCAGCAACCGCAGAGAGGCATAGCCATCGGGCATCAGCCCGGTGGCGACCTGATAGGCCCGCACCGCGTTGATCGTCAGCGGGCCGATCCGTCCGTCCACCTTCTGTGTGTCGAACCCCTGCGCGGTCAGCCGCGATTGCAGTTCCTTGCGTTCATCAAAGGTCAACGCGCGGTCGCCCACGGGCCAGTCGCCCTGGATCGGGCCACCGCCCATGATCCGGTCGCCCAGGTGCCCGACGCCGATCACATAGGCATCGGCAGTGTTGTAATGCTCCAGCACCTCGAAGTTGTCGAAGATCAGGAAAGCCGCGCCGCGCCCGCCCGCCGGCAACAGGACCGAGGCCAACCCGTGATCCGGCACCGACTGCCCGTCCACGCCAAGCACACCTGCCTGCGCCCAGTCGGACGGCAGCCGCGTGATCTTGCGATTGGCCTGCGTGTAATCGAACCCCTCGGGCAGCCGCACCTCGACCCCCCAAGGCTGCCCCTTGGTCCAGCCGAAATGTTTAAGGTAGGCTGCGGTCGAGGCCAGCGCATCCGTGGGGTCGTCGCTCCAGATGTCGCGCTTGCCATCGCCCGTGAAATCGACCGCGTGTTCCATGAACGATGTGGGCATGAACTGTGTGTGCCCCATCGCCCCGGCCCAGCTGCCCCGCATGTCCCGCGCAGTCACATGCCCGTCCTGCAGGATGCGCAGCGCCGCCATCAGCTGACTTTCGAAAAAATCGCGCCGCCGCGGGTCATGCGCGAGCGTCGCTAGGCTCGCGATGGTGCTGTCCGATCCGCGAAACGCGCCATAGGCGCTCTCGAGCCCCCAGATCGCCACCACCACCTG
Source organism: Arenibacterium halophilum (assembly GCF_005938225.1). Taxonomy (GTDB): domain Bacteria; phylum Pseudomonadota; class Alphaproteobacteria; order Rhodobacterales; family Rhodobacteraceae; genus Arenibacterium; species Arenibacterium halophilum. The sequence continues at coordinate 158,766 of NZ_VCPC01000004.1, read as the reverse complement.
CCGATCCACGCCATAGGCTGCCTCGATCCGCGCCAGCACATCGCCATGCTGCGCCAGCGCCGCGCGCCCGTTGGCAATGCGTGCCTCCGAAACGGCAGTCGAAAGATACTCCCAGATCGTCTTGGTGAATTCCGACTGGTTGCGGTCGCGCCGGATCACCTCGGCCACCGGAGTCACCCCACTCAACGCCGCATTCAGAACACCCTCGGAAATCCCCTCAGCCCGCGCGCGGGTCCGGAAATCGGCCAGCCATTCCGAAAAATCCACATCCACCTCCGCGCTTGCCGGACGGACCACCGGCCGCACCGAAGCATCGGGCGAGGTCGCCCAGCCCTCATGGGAAAAGACGGCAAGGGAAAGAACGGCAAGGGTCGTTGCCCCGGAAAACCTGCGCATGATCGTTGTCCTGCGGAATCTGCTCTGCGCCGATCATACCGCGTGCCGCGCAAATTCCAAAGCCCGCCCGCGCCTCTTGGCAATCCCTTGCTTCTTCTTTGTCCAAATACTCACCTGCGCAACAGTCGCGCCGCAGCTCAACGCCGCTTGCGGGATACCTTGCGCTTTACCTTGTCGGATTTACGCTTCGCCGGTCCCACTTTGCGGCGCGGGCTGGTGCCCGGACGGCGCTTGCTGCCATCACCGCGCGGCAGCGCCTGATCCTCGATCGATAACAGCTCGAGTTCCAGCCCGCCCGTGACGGGCACCGCATCGGTGATCCGCACAGTCACCCGCTGGCCGATACCGATGGTTAGCCCGGTATCCGACCCCATCAGGGTTCCGGCGTCTCGGTCGAAATAGAAATACTCGCGCCCCAGCGACCGGATCGGGATCAACCCGTCTGCGCCGGTCTCGTCCAACTTGGCAAAGGCGCCGAACCGCGCGATGCCGCTGATCCGGCCGGTGAATTCATTGCCGACCCGCTCGCTTAGATAGGCCGCAAGGTAGCGGTCCGTGGTGTCGCGCTCGGCCACCATCGAGCGGCGCTCGGTGTCCGAGATATGCTGCGCTACCTGATCCAGCCGCTCAATTTCGTCGGGCGACAGCCCGTCTTTGCCCCAGCCATGCGCCGTGATCAGCGCGCGATGCACGATCAGGTCGGAATAGCGCCGGATGGGCGAGGTGAAATGTGCGTAGTTCCGCAGCGCCAGCCCGAAGTGGCCGAAATTCTCGGGGTTGTAATAGGCCTGCGTCATCGACCGCAGGGTCGAAATGTTGATCAGCTCGGCATCGTCCGATCCAGCCGCCTGGTCCAGCAGGCTGTTCAGATGCCGCGTCTGCAAAACCTGTCCCTTGGCGAGCGTGAACCCCGCCGCCTTGGCAGTTTCGCGCAGCGCGTCCAGCTTCTCTGGCGAGGGTTCTTCATGCACCCGGAACAGCAGCGGTGTCTTCCTGGCTATCAGCGTCTCGGCGGCGCAGACATTGGCCAGCACCATGAATTCCTCGATCAGCCGGTGCGCATCCAGCCGGTCGCGGAAGGCGACACTGGTGACCTTGCCGCGCTCGTCCAGAATGATCCGCCGCTCGGGCAGATCCAGGTCCAGCGGCTGCCGTGCCTCGCGCGCGGTGACCAAGGCGCGATAGGCGGCATACAGCGGGCGCAAAACAGGCTCCAGCAGCGGCCCGGTCGCATCGTTCGGGGTGCCGTCTATGGCGTCCTGTACCTCTTCATAGGCCAGCGACGCGCCCGAGCGCATCAGACCCCGGTGAAAGCTGTGGTCCAGCTTGGTCCCTTCGGCGTCGATCCGCATTCGAACGGCGATCACAGGGCGCGGCACGCCTTCGTGCAGCGAACACAAATCACCCGACAGCCGGTCGGGCAGCATTGGCACCACGCGGTCGGGGAAGTACGTCGAATTGCCCCGCTTGCGCGCCTCGCCGTCCAGTGCGGTGCCGGGGCGCACATAGGCGGCCACATCGGCAATCGCGACCCAGATCACATGACCGCCTTCGTTGTCCGCCGCCTCGTCGGCATGGGCATAGCAGGCGTCGTCATGGTCGCGCGCATCGGCCGGGTCGATGGTGATCAGCGGCAGATCGCGCAGATCCTCGCGGCCCGACAGGCCGGCGGGCTTCGCCGCATCCGCCTCGGCGATTGCCGCGTCTGAAAAATGATCGGGGATGCCGTGCTGGTGAATCGCAATCAGCGACACCGCCTTGGGCGCACCGGGGTCGCCCAGCCGTTCCAGCACCCGCGCCCGGGCCAGCCCCAGCCGACCCTTCGGCCCGGCCAGTTCGGCCTCGACCAGCTCGCCGTCCTTGGCGCCGTGCATCGCGTCTTCGGCCACCTGCCATTCGGACATGCCGGATTTGTCGATCGGCACGATGCGCCCGCCCTCGGCCGTCTTGCGGAACACGCCAAGGATGCGTTTCGGGTTCTGGCCGATGCGCCGGATCAGCCGCGCCTCGTAATTATGGTCGCCCTCGTGCACCACCGTCAGCCGAGCCAGGATCCGGTCGCCTTCGCCCAGCGCCGGGTCCGATGCGCGCGGGATCACCAGCACCACGGGTTCGACGCCCTCGCCCTGCCATTCCAGCGGCTGCGCGAACAGGTCGCCATTGGCGTCGGGCGCCTTGACCAGCAACACGCTGACCGGCGGCAGGCGATCCGGGTCGCTGTAGGACCGTTTGCGCTTTTCCAGATGGCCCTCGGCTTCCAGCTCTTTCAGCATCCGCTTCAGGTCGATCCGCGCAGCCCCCTTGATGCCAAAGGCTTTGGCGATGTCGCGTTTGGAATTGAGGGTTGGATGGGCGGCGATCCAGTCGAGGATCTCGGCCTTCGTGGGGATTTGGCTCATGCCTTCCGCGTAACACGGCCCGGGCTGCGCGTCATTGGCAAAAACGCGGGCGGGGGCGGTGGTGCAGATCGGCGGCGGTATCGACATCCGCCAGCGTATCGACCTGCGCAATGTCCCAGCCGTTCAGCGCGGCGCGGCTGTCGGCCAGCGCATGGGGCGAGGACCAGCGCACACCGTCGAGCATATCCACGCGCGCCAGCCCGCCCCGGCGCAGCCCGACCAGCCAATAGCCCCCATCGGGCGCGGGGCCGAACACGGCCTGCGCGCGCCCCAGTGCAGCAAAGGCGCGGGCCACATGGCCGCGGGTGGTGCCGGGAATGTCGGCGCCGATCACGCAGACCGGCGCGCGCGGGCAACGGCTCATCGCGCGGGCCATGCGGCGGCCCAGATTGCCACCCCCCTGCGGGACGCGGGGCAGATGCCCGGGCCAGATGCGGGCGTTGGTGGCGCTGGTGTCGGGGCTGACCGCCAGAACCAGCCGCCAGCGCGGATCGTTCAGCCGCCGCAGCAGGTCGCGCAGCTGGTGGCGAAACCACCATGCAGCAGGCACCATCCCGATGTCCGCCCCCAGCCGCGTTTTGACCCGTCCCGCGCGCGGTACCTTGACCATCACGATCAGGCAGGGGCGGTCACGCAAAGTAATCGGCCAGGATTCGGGAATAGATGCGTTTCAACTGGTGGATCTGGTCAACCGGCACCTGTTCGTCGACCTGATGCATCGTCTTGCCCACCAGCCCGAATTCGACCACGGGGCAGTGGTTTTTCACGAACCGCGCGTCCGACGTGCCGCCGGTGGTGGACAGAACCGGCGTAACCCCTGTTTCCGCAGCCACCGCCGCCGACACCAGATCGGACAGCGCGCCCGGAGGCGTCAGAAAGCTTTCGCCCGAAATCTTCACCTTCATGTCGATCTGCACGTCGAAGTCGCCCGCAACAGCATCGGCCTCGGCGCGCAGCCAGTCGGTCAGCGCGGCGCCGCTGTGTGTGTCGTTGAAACGGATGTTCACCGTGGCGCGGCATTCGGCCGGGATCACGTTGGTGGCGGGGTTGCCGGTGTCGATGGTGACAACCGCCAGCGTCGATGCATCGAAATGATCGGTGCCCTTGTCCAGCTCGTGGCTGGCCAGCCGGTCCATCAGCCGCGCGATGGCGGGAAGGGGGTTTTTCGCGCGGTGCGGATAGGCCGAATGCCCCTGTACCCCGCGCACGGTGAACCATGCGCTCATCGAGCCGCGACGCCCGATCTTCATCATCTCGCCCATGCGCTCGGGGCAGGTGGGTTCGCCGACCAGACAGACCGACATCGCCTCGCCTGCCTGATCCATGTGATCGAGAAGGGCGGTGGTGCCGTCCAGCGCGTCGCCTTCCTCGTCGCCCGTGATCGCAAGAATCAGGGCGCCGTCGGGTGGCGTGTCGGTGACGTAATCCACCGCCGCCGCGACGAAAGCGGCCACGCCGGATTTCATGTCGGTCGCGCCCCGCCCGTACAGGATGCCATCCTTCACCACGGCGCCAAAGGGCGGCACGCTCCACGCGGCTTCGTCGCCCACGGGCACCACGTCGGTATGACCGTTGAAGCCGAAGGTACGGGCGTGGCCCTTTTCGCCCCAACGCGCGAACAGGTTGGCGATGCCGCCCCGGTCCACGCGGGTGCAGGTGAACCCGGCCTGCGACAGCACCCGCTCCAGCAACTCCAGCGCGCCGCCTTCCTCTGGCGTGACCGAGGGGCAGCGGATCAGGTCGGCGGTCAGGGCGGCGGGGTCGATGGGGGGCATCACGGCTCCTTCAGTTGGGCGCGTCGTCTTCGTCGATATCGGGGCGGTCGCCGAAAAACGGGGTCATCTGCGCGACGATCACGGCGTTTTCATCCAGTGCGCGCTGCATCAGCTCGCGCTCTTCCTCGTCGATCTCGTGCCCGGCCTCTTCCCGCTCGGCCAGCGTGCCATAGCCGGTCACGTCCAGCGGCGCGGTATCGGCCTGTTTCAGGATGGCAACGGTTTCGCGCACGGCCTCGGCCTCGTCCACGCCCGAGGCATAGCACATCAGCGCGGCCCCGGTGGACCCCTTGGGCAGCCCGTCGCCGGATTTGCGCCCGATCTGGACCAGCAGGGTGAAGACCTGTTGCTTTTTCTTGGGTTTGTCCTGCGCCATGAACGTCTCCGGTGACACGTTCCGCGCTGATATGGCAAACGGGGCCGCGCCGCAATGGGCGGACCCCGTCTGATCGTCCAGTCGTTCGGCTTATGCCCGCCGCACGGCCCGGTAACCTGCGATCAGCAGGCAGGCGCCGATCACGCCGACCACAAGCTGACCGATCCAGCCGCCCAGCGTCGCGCCCATGAGCGCGACCAGAATGAAGTTCAGAACCAGCGCGCCGACGATCCCCAGAATGATGTTCGTCAGCAGACCGTGATCCGCCTTCATGATCTTTTCCGCGATCCAACCGGCCAGGGCGCCGACGATGATGGCTGCGAGCCAACCAATACCTTGCATGATGCTATCCTCTCGAACTGTTGAATGGTTAACGGCTCAAGGGCGAAACGGTTCCAACGGCACGAAAAAGGGCGGCGCGCTGGTGCGGCCGCCCTTCGTCAAGTCCTGCAGCTTGGGTCAGTCGCGCAGCAGCTCGTTCACGCCGGTTTTCGAGCGGGTCTTTTCGTCGACGCGCTTCACGATCACGGCGCAGTACAGGTGCACGCCGTTCTTGCTCGGCATCGAGCCTGCGACGACCACCGAATAGGGCGGCACTTCGCCATAGAACACTTCGCCGCTTTCGCGGTCGAGGATCTTGGTCGACTGGCCGATGAATACACCCATCCCCAGAACCGAGCCTTCGCGCACGATCACGCCTTCAACCACTTCCGAGCGGGCACCGATGAAACAGTTGTCTTCGATGATGGTGGGGCCGGCCTGCATCGGTTCCAGCACGCCGCCGATGCCGACGCCGCCCGAAAGGTGCACGTTCTTGCCGATCTGGGCGCAGCTGCCCACGGTGGCCCAAGTATCAACCATCGTACCGCTGTCGACATAGGCGCCAAGGTTCACGAAGGACGGCATCAGCACCACGCCCGGCGCAACATAGGCCGATTTGCGCACCACGCAGTTGGGCACGGCGCGGAACCCGGCCTGTTTCCACTGGTCATCGCCCCAGCCCTTGAACTTGCTGTCGACCTTGTCCCACCAGCCGCCGCCCTGCGGACCGCCGCTTTGCGCTTCCATGTCCTTCAGGCGAAAGCCCAGCAACACGGCCTTTTTCGCCCATTGGTTTACGTGCCAGTCGCCGTTGTCCTGGCGTTCCGCCACGCGCAGCGTGCCGCTGTCGAGCGCGTTCAGCGTTGACTCGATCGCCTCGCGGGTTTCGCCGGTGGTGCCGGGGGTGATCGTGTCGCGCGCGTCCCACGCGGCTTCGATGGCTGTTTCAAGCTGGGCGTTCGACATGGTGTATCCTCTTTTCGCAGGCTTCAGGCGCTATAATCCGCACGGGGGGCGGGCGCAATCTGTTCAGGTTTCGGTCAAAAACGGATCGGGCGCGACATTCGCGCCGCAGATCAGCACGGCCACGCGTTCGCCGGGTTCGGGACGATAGGCGCCGCTGGTCAGCGCCGCCAGCGCGGTGGCCCCGGCCGGTTCGACCAGTTGGCGCGCGCGTTGCCACAGCTGGTGCTGCGTCTTGGTGATCGCGTCGTCTTCGACCAGAACCGATGTAACGCCGACCCGGCTGGCCAGATCGTAGCAGATCGACCCGATCCGGCGGGCACCCAGCGCATTGGCCGCTACGCCCGAAACCGAAACATCGACAGGTTCACCAGCCTTCAACGCCGCGTTCAGCGCGCAGGATGTGGCCGGTTCCACCGCCACCACCTTGCGCCGCCCGTTCAGCCAGGCCAGCGCCCCGCCGATCAGCCCGCCGCCGCCCACGGCGATCAGCACGGTATCGGCCTGCAATCCCTGTTCTTCCCATTCGCGCATGCAGGTGCCTTGCCCGGCGATCGTCAGCGGCGCGTCATAGGCGTGTATCTGCATCGCTCCGGTCTTGGCCTCGTAGTCCTGCGCCGCTTCCAACGCGTTGGCGTATTCGCCGGGCACCACGCTCAGATCGGCCCCGGTGGCGCGGATCAGCGCGATTTTCGACGCACCTGCCATTTCCGGGACGAAGATCCGCGCGGGATGGCCCAGCGCGCGCGCCGCAAAGGCCGCCGCCGCGCCGTGGTTGCCGCCGCTGGCCGCCACGATCCCGGCCTTGGGCACACCGCCCGCCAGCAGCGTGTTGAACGCGCCGCGCGCCTTGAAGCTGCCGGTGTGCTGCATCTGCTCCAGCTTCATCTCGACCGGAAAGCCCAGATCGAAGGCGGTCGTGTTCAGCACCGGCGTCACCGCGGCATGGCCCGCGATCCGCTGCGCCGCGCTTTCGATGTCGGCTGTCCAATCCGTCATATTGTCCCCAATGCTGGCCTATCCCGCGCGAAACCTATAGATCGGGCGCAAAGGTGCAACCATGGATCAGACCGCATGACCGACGACCACCGCAGCCCGTTTCGCGATGCGCATGCAGACAGGGCGACGGCCACCCACGTGCCCGACACGCCGCAAACCCGCGCGCCCGCCTATCGCCTCGCCTTCGCCGATGACGATTTCCTGTGCCGGGAAGAACTGCGCCCGGTGCGGCTGCAACTCGAATTGCTGAAACCTGCGCTGATGCTGGACGAAAACAACATCGAAAGTACGGTTGTCCTGTTCGGTGGCGCGCGCATCCCCGAGCCGTCGAAGCGCGATACCGCACGCACGCAAACGCTGGCCGATCTGTCGGAATTCTACGCCGAGGCGCAGGAATTCGCCCGATTGATGACCGAGAAATCCAACGCCAGCGGTGGCCGAAAGCATGTGATCGTGACAGGCGGCGGCCCCGGCGTGATGGAGGCGGGCAACCGTGGCGCGGCTGACGCAGGCGGCAAATCCATCGGGCTGAACATCGTGCTGCCGCATGAACAGGCGCCGAACCGTTATGTCACCCCGGATTTGTGCTTTAACTTCCACTACTTCGCCATCCGCAAGATGCATTTTCTGATGCGGGCGAAAGCGATCTGCGTGTTTCCGGGTGGCTTCGGCACGCTGGATGAAATGTTCGAGGCGCTGACCCTGATCCAGACCGGCCGGATGGAGCGGGTGCCTTTCCTGCTGTTCGGACGCGATTTCTGGGAAAAGATCATCAACTGGGACGCGCTGGCCGAGGCGGGCACCATTTCCGCCGACGATCTGGACCTGTTCCGCTTTGTCGAAACCGCACAGGACGCGGTACGCCTGATCGACAACTGGGAACCTGCGCCACCGCGCGACCGCATTCCGGGGCGGTAAGGCCACAGGCCCGACTGTCGAGCCTTGCAAATTGCAAAATCTGTTGCCGGGTTTCGGCTTTGGCCTTAGCAGATATTTCGCGCGCGTTTGGTCGCGCGGGATTATTGCAGGGTTTTGTTGAAACATGCCGAAGTCACTGATTAACGGGCTGACGCCCGAACCGCTGTTCTATGCCGATGTATTTTCGCTGGTCACGCAGGGGCGGTTCGCCTTTGACGATCAGGATTGGGCCGCTGCGCTGCCGTCGGGCAAGCGCGCCGCGTCGATCACGATCTCGACCGAATACACCTATCAAATCCATAACCAGCCCGATTTCACTATGGAAGCCGGGCTGACCTTCTATGGCAAGTTCCGCAAGGTCGATGGCGACTGGACAGGCCGGATCACCCAAGTCGAATTCGAACGCGACGGCGTGGAGGTGGGCGATATCCAGATCCGCTCGGGCGTCGATTTCTCACGCGTGCAAGATGTCAAACCCGTCGGCTTGATATGGAATGAACTGACGGTGACGGGGCTGAAAGGCAGCCTGACCTCGGCGCAGGATTACATCAACGGCTCTCTGGGCGATGACATCATCTTTGCCGGGGGCGGACACGATTATATCAATGCCTCGCGCGGAAATGACCGGATATTCGGGCAGGCCGGAAATGACATGATCGACGGCTTTGATGGCGACGATTACATCAATGGCGGCGGTGGCGCGGATCAACTTTATGGCAAAGGCGGCAGCGACACCATCCTTGGTGGTGGCGGGCGTGACAAGTTTTACGCCGACTTCACGGGCACCAACGTCTGGACCGGCGGCAAGGGCGGCGATTTCTTTCAGGCGGGTGGTTATCACTGGAGCGGCGTTGCCGTCACCCGCGTGACCGATTTCAACCGCAGCGAACGTGACAAGCTGGACCTGCGCGAACAGTCAGAGCTGTTGTTCAATTCGGTCGATGAAGTCCGCTATATCGGCAAGCGCGCATTCTCGTATGACGCAGACGTGCTGGAAATTCAGATGCGTGACGGATTGGTCAAATTGAACACCGGCGATGGCCAGTTCATCGAATATGCGCTGCAACTGGACGGGCTGACCACCTTTAAGGCATCGCAGACCAATTGGATCGCGCTGCCCGACGGTTGGGATTTCAGCTAACCTTTGAAGGCTCTGCCGGTCAGTGAAAGTTGACCGGCAACAGCCCAAGTGTAGCACCGTCGCGCAGCTGGGTGACGATGCAGCGGCCATTATCTTCGCGGATGCCGTACCCATACCCCGCCAGCCGGAATTTCCATTCGCGCGCCGAAAGCGCCTTTTTGCGTTCGTCGCGCAGAAAGTCCAGCAGCGGCGCGTCCAGCAGCGTGTCCGAGATCAGTACATGTTCCATGGCAGAATTTCCGTGCCCATTGTTTCAATAGGTTCAGACTAGCGTGGCGTTCGGGGCCTAATTCGCACGGGCTCGGGGTAATTTCGGGGCAGGGTGCCGGGAAACTGTGTCGCTCAGGAAAACGATGACACGGTTTTGCCGCAATTCGCAGGCCATGCGGCATCCGCCTGTTCGATCTCGATCAGCTTTTCCAGCCGCTCTTGCGTGACATTCCCCACCAGCAACGTGCGCCCCACCACCATCGCCGGGGTGCCGGGAATGGCGAACAGCCGGGCCAGTGCGCGCGTGATGTCCAACTTGGCAGAGACATCGGCGCTGCCCAGATCGGCGCGCAACTGGTCGGGGTTGAGCGACAAGGCCCGCGCCACCCGGTTCAGCCCCGGAACGCCGGGCGGCACCGGAGTTTCCATCAGCATCCGATGCACGGCCCCATGCGCGCCCTGTTGCGCCGCCGCCAGCGCCAGCCTTGCCTTTTCAACCGAGCGTTGGCCCAGCAAGGGCAACTCGTGCAGCGTCACCGCGATGGGCGCGCCGGAGTCCTCCAGCCGCTGCACCACGCGGCTGACCGCGGGGCAGTAGGTACAATAGTAATCGTTGAACAGCGCCAGTGGCACCCGGCCCGACGGCACCTCGCCGAACAGCAGGTCGCAGGCGGCGCTACCGGTCAGATCGTCGGCAGGCGTTTCTGGCTGCGCGTCACCGATGCCGATCAGCGCGATCGGGGTGTTGCCACCGCTGATCGCGCCAAAGGGCACCTGCCGGAACCCGGCGGGGCGGTCCATCGGTTCAAAGGTGAATTCGGGCTGAAGCGCGGCGTAAATCTTCGGCACCGACAGCGCTCCCGCCGCCAGCCCGCCGATGATCAGCAGATCGCGGCGCCGCATAGGGTTACAGCCCGGCCTCTGCCTCGATCTGGCGTCGCGATTTGCGGGCGCGTTCGGTGGCCGATTTAAGCTGCCCGCAGGCGGCCATGATATCCTCGCCGCGCGGCGTGCGGATCGGGCTGGCATACCCGGCCTTGTAGATGATGTCGGCAAACGCACGGATACGGTTGTTCGACGACCGTTTATAGGGCGCGCCGGGCCATTCGTTGAACGGGATCAGGTTGATCTTGGCCGGGATGTTGTGATCGCGGATCAGCTTGATCAGGCGGTGCGCGTCGGCGTCGGTGTCGTTCACCCCGTTCAGCATCACATATTCAAAGGTGATGCGTTCCGAATTCGACACTTTTGGGTAGCTCGCCAGCGCCTGAAGCAGCGTGTCGATGTTCCAGCGCTTGTTGATCGGGACCAGAATGTCGCGGGTTTCATCGGTGGTCGCGTGAAAGGAAATCGCCAGCTGGCAGCCGATTTCCTCGGCCGTGCGCGCGATTTCTGGCACAACGCCCGAGGTCGACAGCGTGATCCGGCGGCGCGACAACTGGATGCCTTCGGCGTCCATCGCGATTTTCATCGCGTCGCGCACGTTGTCGAAATTATACAGCGGCTCGCCCATGCCCATCAGCACGATGTTCGACAGCAGGCGCGTTTCATCCTTGGGCGCGCCGGGCACCGGCCATTCGCCCAGATCGTCGCGCGCCATCATCACCTGCCCGACGATTTCACCCGCCGTCAGGTTGCGCACCAGCTTTTGCGTGCCGGTATGGCAAAACGAACAGGTCAACGTGCAGCCGACCTGAGACGAGACGCAGAGCGTGCCGCGATCTTCCTCGGGGATGTACACCACCTCGACCTCGTGACCGCCGGCGATGCGGACAAGGTACTTGCGGGTGCCGTCATTGCTGACCTGCTTTGACACCACCTCGGGGATTTCAATCACGAATTTCTCGGCCAGATCCGCGCGATAGGCCTTGGCCAGGTTCGTCATCTGCGCGAAATCGCGCACGCCCCACTGGTAGATCCACTGCCAGATCTGACCAACACGCATCTTGGCCTGTTTCTCGGGCGTGCCCGCCTCGATCAGCGCCGTACGCATCCCCTCGCGCGTCAGCCCAACAAGGTTGACGGGCCCCTCGGGGGCTTTCCGGGGGATCGTGTGCACATCCTGCGTGATCGGAGCCGTTGCGGACATAGGCGCGGTTTCCATCGTTGTGACAGCTTTGAAACAAGCCGCCCCTATACAGGATTCGCCACCCGTTTCAAAACAAAGCTGCGCGAGCGTGCCCGATCAGACCGTATTAGCTGGAACAGCGCTGTTCGGCGTCTTCCACGGCGGCGGTGAACCCAAGCAGCGAAAACGTGTCTTTTGTCTGGGTGCCCCGGGCCGAACGTGCTGTCAGAACCGCATCGGTGCCGCGCTTCATCGCGGTGATGATCTTGGCGTCATCGGCGGCCGAGGCCGGCCAGGCCCATTCGCCATCGACGAACAGTTCAAACTCGCTGCCCGAGATGTTCAGGTTTACGGTCGACCCGTCTGCAAAGGGGTAGCCGCCGGTAAAGGTGACCTGCCCGTTCACGCCCGCGTTCGGGCGGTAGAACACCATCAACAGAATGTCGCTGCGCCGCACGGCAACCACGCGGCCGTCGCGTGTGTTCACGGTTTCCTTGGGCGCTGACACGCTCCAGCATTCGTTCGGGTCATCCTCGACGAACACGCTCCAGTCGGTCTTGGCCGCCACGCGGTTCGTGCTTTGCTCCTGCGCGAAAGTTGCCGTCGCGAACACTGCCGCGCTCAGGCCAATTAGCCCCCGGACAAGTTTCGATCCCATCTGCCAGCCTCCAGACTGTCCGTTACCTCAATACTAAACATGGTGCGCGCGCGGGGTTCAACGCCCGTCTTGACGGCGCATCCCGTCGCTTGCCGACAAAGCCACACTAACTTAACAATCACCACAGGCGAAAGGGCGATTGGCAGATTTTCGCGCAGATTTGAGGTGTTCCATGAGCGCATCCGAAGTGCTTGTCGAAATCACACGCGGCGCGATGGTGGAAAGCCTGCATCGCGGGCACGCTGTCATCTGTGACGATAGCGGTAACATCGTGGCGTCCTGGGGCGATCCGCAAGCGGTGATTTACCCGCGCTCGGCCTGCAAGATGGTGCAGGCACTGCCGCTTCTGACATCGGGCGCGGCGGATCGCTATGGGTTGGGGACCGAACAACTGGCGCTGTCCTGTGCCTCGCACAATGGTGCGGCCATTCATACCACGCGGGTCACGGCTTGGCTGGATCAGCTTGGGCTGGCGGATGGCGATTTCCGCTGTGGCCCGCAGGATCCGGCCGACCGGCCCGCGCACGAGGCGTTGATCCGCGACGGCGCGTCGCCCTGCCAGGTGCACAACAACTGTTCCGGAAAACATGCCGGGTTCCTGACGCTGGCGCAGTACATGGGCGCGGGGCCGGAATACACCGAGGTCGATCACCCGGTGCAGCAATCCTGCCTTGCCGCGTTCGAGGAAGCGACGGATCGCGCCAGCGAAGGCTATGGCATCGACGGTTGTTCCGCGCCGAATTTTGCCACGTCGTTGCAGGGGCTGGCGCGGGCAATGGCGTGGTTTGCCAGCGCGGGCGAGAGATCGGACCGTGCCAGCGACGCGGCGCAGCGGCTGACACAGGCGATGATGGCGCACCCCGAGCTGGTCGCAGGCGAGGGCCGCGCCTGCACCGCGCTGATGCGCGCGATGGGTGGGCAGGTGGCGGTGAAAACCGGCGCCGAAGGCGTGTTCGTCGCGATCCTGCCGGGCCGCAAGCTGGGCGTCGCGGTCAAGATCGAAGACGGCGCAACGCGCGCCAGCGAATGCGCGATCACCGCGATCCTGGTGCAGCTGGGCGTGCTAAGTGCCGACCACCCGGCGACAGCGGCCTATCTGAACGCGCCGCTGGTCAATCGGCGCGGCATCACGGCGGGGCGCATCCGCGCGGCGGATACCCTGTTGCGCCCGATCTAGCCGGTCACGAAATCGGCGCGGGCATAGCCCTGGATGAACAGCAGCGCCGACAGATCGCCAAAGTTGATGCGCACGTCACATTCGGCAGCCACCACCGGCTTGGCGTGCAGCGCCACGCCGGTGCCCGCCCGGCCCAGCATCCCCAGATCGTTCGCGCCATCGCCCACGGCAATCACCTCGGATTCGGAAATGCCAAGGCGCTGGGTGATCTGTTCCAGCGCCTCGATTTTGGCTTGCCGGCCCAGAATCGGGCGCCCGACCTCTCCGGTCAGGGCGCCATTCTCGGCGATCAGCGTGTTGGCGCGGTTCTCGTCGAACCCCAGCTTGGCCGCCACGACGCGCGTAAAGGCTGTGAACCCGCCCGAGACCAGCGCCGCATAAGCCCCGTTGGCACGCATGGTGCCCACCAGTTCCGGCCCGCCGGGCATCAAAGTGATGCGCGTGTCCAGCACGCGGGCAATCACCGCTTCGGGCAGATTGGCCAGCAGACCGACGCGTTCGATCAGCGCGCCTTCGAAATCCAGCTCACCGTTCATGGCGCGGGCGGTGATGTCTTTCACCCGCGCGCCCACACCGGCCTCGTCCGCCAGTTCGTCGATGCATTCCTGCTGGATCATTGTGCTGTCCATATCAGCCAGCAGCATCCGCTTGCGCCGCCCCTCGACCGGCTGCACCACCAGATCGACACCCAGCTTTTGCAGATCTTCCCAGACTTCCCAGCGGTTCGACGGCACCTCGGCCAGGGTGAATTCCGCCGCCTCGTTCAGCGCAAGCCAGCGCACCTGGTGCCCGCCCCAGGCCGCGCGCAGCGAGTCTACCAGTGTATGGTCCAGCCCCGGGTTCTTGGGCGAGGTCAGGCAGGTGACGACATACATGGGGCGGTCCTTTCACGCGGTTGTCCGCGTCAAAGCATGTTTCCCCCGCTTGCGCCAGACCCTAGGGAATCGAGGTATCCAGCACCGGCCCATGGCCCGTTTTACTGTCGAGCGCCTTGTTCACCTTTTCCAGCCGCGCCTCGATCGTCGAGGTGTCGATCTTTGCGAGCACGTCGGTTTCCCATTCTTTCAGCGCTTTTTCCTGCGCGACTTTCTTGTCGGCGTCCTCGACCTGCTTGGTGATGTTCACCACCTCTTTGCCCAGGGCCTTCATCTCGTCGATCATTGCGGTGACGTGTTCGTTTTCATGCACCATCAACTCCTTCATGAACCGCTTCCATTCCTTCTTGGCCTTGGCGCTCAGGTTCTTGTCGGACTTCAGCTTGGGGTGGTCGATGGTGCAATCCACCAGCGAGACGTTCACCACGCTGGTGGCCAGATCGCAGATAAACACGCCCTTTTTCTTGTCTTCTTTCACCTTGAACCCGCAGTTCGGGTTGGCATCGCCCTTTGCCACCGTCTTGCCCGCGCGGTTTTTGCCGTTCACTTTGGGGCCCTTCTTTTCAATATCCGCCCAGATGTCGGCCAGCGTGTCACCGGCCACGGTATAGGGCACGTTCTTGGGCGAGGGCGTTTTGGCTTTCACTGATCCGGCCATGGTCAAATCCTTTGTCTGAAAATACCGCCATCCTACCATGCGCAACCGAGTCGCCAAAGCGCGGCAGTTTCCGATCGGAACGGGGCGCGTCGTTTTTTGTGGGTGATGCGGCGCATTCGGTGAATTTCCCCGCTTGTCAGCCGCGCGGCGCAGGCGTAAGTGCGGCGGTGGGACACCCCTCCCCAACGAGGGGCGCTTATCTGGAAGGGTAGCTACATGGCTATTGATAAACCGGCGACGCGGCCGGCCAATCCGCGTTTCTCTTCTGGCCCCTGTGCCAAACCCCCCGCATTCGCCTTGGAAAAACTTGCCCATGCTCCGCTGGGCCGGTCGCACCGTGCCGCCGTTGGCAAGGACAAGCTGAAAGCGGCGATCGAAACCACCCGCGACATTCTGGGCGTGCCGGCCGATTACCGCATCGGCATCGTACCCGCGTCGGACACCGGCGCCTTTGAAATGGCCATGTGGAACCTGCTGGGCGAGCGCCCGGCCGAGATGCTGGCCTGGGAAAGCTTTGGCGCGGGCTGGGTCACCGATGTGGTCAAGCAGCTGAAGATCGAGGCCGAGGTCAAGACCGCCGAGTACGGCGAGATCGTCGACCTGGCGGGCGTCGATTTCGACAAGGACGTGTGTTTCACCTGGAACGGCACCACCTCGGGCGTGCGTGTCGCCAATGGCGATGCGATCCCCGCGGACCGAGCCGGCCTCACGCTGTGTGACGCCACCAGCGCCGCCTTCGCGATGGACCTGCCGTGGGACAAGCTGGATGTGACGACCTTCTCCTGGCAGAAGGTTCTGGGCGGCGAAGCGGCGCATGGGATGCTGATCCTGTCGCCCCGCGCTGTCGAGCGGCTGGAAAGCTACACCCCCGCCTGGCCGCTGCCGAAAATCTTCCGCCTGACCAAGGGTGGCAAGCTGATCGAAGGCGTCTTCAACGGCGAAACCATTAACACGCCCTCGATGCTGGCGGTCGAGGATTACCTGCTGGCGCTCGACTGGGCGCGCGATGTGGGCGGGCTGAAAGGCCTGATCGCCCGCGCCGATGCCAACACTGCCGCCGTGTCGGATTTCGTCGCGGCACATGACTGGATCGATTTCCTTGCCACCGATCCGGCGACCCGGTCGAACACAAGCGTCTGCCTGAAGTTCACCGATGCCCGCATCGCCGATGGCGCCGCCTTTGCCAAGGCCGTCGCCAAACGGATGGAAGTTGAAAACGCGGCGTTGGACGTGGGCGCCTATCGCGACGCGCCTCCGGGCTTGCGCATCTGGTGCGGCTCGACGGTGGAAACCGCCGACATCCAGGCGATGCTGCCCTGGCTCGAATGGGCGTTCAACGCCGAGATCGAGGCGCAGAAGGCCGCGGCCTGACCCTGCCCCGCCACCCGTCCCCGGCGGATGGGTGGCTCCCCAGACATTCCGAATGCTTTCCAAAGGACCACACACCATGGCCCCCCGTGTACTTATCTCTGACAAACTGTCCGACGCCGCCGTTCAGATCTTCAAGGATCGCGGCATCGACGTGGATTTCCAGCCCGATCTGGGCAAGGACAAGGACAAGCTGGCCGAAGTGATCGGCCAGTACGATGGCCTTGCGATCCGCTCGGCCACCAAGGTGACCGAGAAGATCCTTGAAAACGCGACCAACCTGAAGGTCGTCGGCCGCGCCGGCATCGGCACCGACAACGTCGACAAGGACGCCGCATCAAAGAAAGGCGTGATCGTGATGAACACGCCCTTCGGCAACATGATCACCACCGCCGAACACGCGATTGCGATGATGTTCGCCGTGGCGCGCCAAATCCCCGAGGCCAGCGCATCGACCCATGCGGGCAAATGGGAAAAGTCCAAGTTCATGGGCGTCGAGCTGACCGGCAAGACGCTGGGCGTGATCGGCGCGGGCAACATCGGTGGCATCGTCTGCGACCGCGCGCGTGGGCTGAAGATGAAGGTCATCGCATACGATCCCTTCCTGGGCGAGGAAAAAGCCGCCAAGATGGGCGTTGAAAAGGTTGAACTGGACGCGCTGCTGGCGCGGGCCGATTTCATCACCCTGCACGTGCCGCTGACCGACCAGACCAAGAACATCCTGAGCCGCGAAAACCTGGCCAAGACCAAGAAGGGCGTGCGCATCATCAACTGCGCCCGTGGCGGTCTGGTCGACGAAGAGGCGCTGGCCGAGATGCTGCAATCGGGCCACGTCGCCGGTGCCGCGTTCGACGTGTTCAGCGAGGAACCCGCCAAGGAAAACGCGCTGTTCAACCTGCCCAACGTGGTCTGCACCCCGCACCTTGGCGCCGCGACGACCGAGGCACAGGAAAACGTCGCCCTTCAGGTCGCCGAGCAGATGGCGAACTACCTGCTGACGGGGGCCGTGGAAAACGCGCTGAACATGCCGTCGGTCACCGCGGAAGAGGCCAAGGTGATGGGCCCCTGGCTGAAACTCTCGGGCCACCTGGGCGCCTTCATTGGCCAGATGACGGACGAGCCGATCAAGGCGATCAACATCCTATATGATGGTGTCGTGTCGTCTATGAACCTGGCTGCGCTGAACTGCGGCGTGATCGCGGGGATCATGAAAAAGTCGAACCCCGACGTGAACATGGTCTCGGCCCCGGTGGTTGCCAAGGAACGCGGCATCCAGATCAGCACCACCAATCAGGACAAATCCGGCGCCTTCGACGGCTATATCAAGGTGACCGTGGTGACCGAAAAGCGCGAGCGGTCCATCGCGGGCACCGTGTTCAGCGATGGCAAGCCCCGGTTCATCCAGATCAAGGGCATCAACATCGACGCCGAGGTCGGTGCGCATATGCTGTACACCACGAACGAAGATGTGCCGGGCATCATCGGCACTCTGGGCAATACGCTGGGCACCAATGGCGTGAACATCGCGAACTTCACCCTTGGCCGGTCGGATCGCGGGGGCGAGGCGATTGCCCTGCTCTATGTCGATGACGAAGTGCCCGCCGACGTGCGTCAGAAACTGGCCGACACCGGCCTGTTCCGCCAGATCAAGCCGCTTCAGTTCGACGTGGCATAAGCCTTGGGTGCGGCGGGCCTTCGCTTCGGGTCCGCCGCGCGCTTTACCCCCTGCCGTGGCGCAGGATGATCACCCCGAACACCAGCATCGACAGCAGGCTGAGGATCGACCCGGCCGCCGCGACCCCCTCGTTCACACCCATGTGCGCCATGGCGATCCCCGGCACGAGCACCACCAGCCCCACCAGCGCCAGCGCGAAATGCACCTTGGGCAGCAGCCCCTGCGCCGCATTGGGCACGAGGTGGTAAAAGAACGCGTAAATCGAAAAACTGACCCAGCCCAGCAGGTTTAGGTGTGCATGCGCCGGTGACAGCAGGTGGTCATGTGTCGCGGCCATCTGGATACCCCAGACCATGCCAATCAGCACCGACAGCACGCCAAGTGCGAAAAACCAATACGGTAGTCCCTTCATCTTTGTCTTTCCTTCTTCAAATTGCCTTGGCGCAGCGGGTTGGACCTGCCGCGCTGGGTGGGCGAAATCTTAACGACCCTGCGCAATCTGCGAAGGGAGCGGCTTCAATTTCACGACACCTGCGGATTTCCGGGCACATATCGCGGTTTCGTCATGATCGCTGGGCAGGGTGGACCGCGTGGCGCGGCTGTGCGAAATCCGGCTTCAAGTCAGACAGGAGACCGGCATGACCCCCGCGCCCCAATATGTGATCGGCGACATTCACGGCCAGATCGACATGCTCGACCAAGCCTTGGCGTGGATCGAAGCCGACGGCGGGCGCGACGCACGGGTGATCTTTCTGGGCGATCTGGTGGATCGCGGGCCGAACAGCCGGGGCGTGATCGACCGTGTCATGCGGGGCATCGCCCAAGGTTGCGATTGGCGCGTGGTGCTGGGCAACCACGACCGCATGTTCGCCCGGTTCCTGCAAGACGGAGAGATGCATGATCCCCGCATCAAATCGGGCATCGGCTGGCTGCATCCCCGGCTGGGCGGGGTGCAGACGCTGGCCTCATACGGCGTGGTCGAGGCGGCGAACCGTCCGCTGGCCGAGGTGCTGGAGCAGGCGCGCGCCGCTGTGCCGCAGGCGCATCGCGATTTCATCAGCGCCCTGCCGCGCCACATCGAACAGGACGGGCTGCTGTTCGTGCACGCGGGCATCCGCCCCGGCGTTCCGCTGGCCCATCAAGATCCCGAAGATCTGATCTGGATCCGCGACGGGTTCCTTGAGGAGTCTCGCCCGCACCCCTGGTTGGTGGTGCATGGCCATACCGCCATCGACTTGCCGTTTCACTATGGCAACCGCGTAAACCTGGATGGCGGCGCGGGTTACGGCCGCACTCTGTACCCGGTGGTGTTCGAAGGCACCAGCGCATGGATGCTGGACGAAGCCGGGCGGTTGCCGCTGGTGCCGTAGGGTTACCGCCAGTCCAGCACCACCTTGCCGCTTTGGCCGGATTTCATCGCGGCAAAGCCTGCCTGAAACTCGTCCGCCGCAAAGCGGTGGGTGATGATGCCCGACACGTCCAACCCGTTCTGCAACATCGCGATCATCTTGTACCAGGTTTCAAAGATCTCGCGGCCATAGACGCCCTTGATCGTGATTGCCTTGAACACGATGCGCGACCAGTCGACCGGCGATTTGCCCGGAGGGATCCCCAGCATGGCGATGCGGCCTCCCATGGTCATCGCCTCGACCATCTGGTCCAGCGCCTGCTGATTGCCCGACATTTCCAGACCCACGTCAAAGCCCTGTTTCATCTTGAGCCGGGCAATTACCTCGGGAAGGTCGGTTTCCGACACGTTCACCGGGATCACATCGGCCACCTGCGCGGCAAGATCCAGCCGGTGCTGGTTCACGTCGGTAATCACGACATAGCGTGCGCCGACATGGCGGGCGACGGCAGCGGCCATAATTCCGATCGGCCCGGCCCCGGTGATCAGCACGTCTTCCCCGATCAGGTCAAAGCTGAGCGCGGTGTGCACCGCGTTGCCCAGCGGGTCCAGAATGGCGCCGATGTCGTCGGAAATTTCATCGGGCAGGGGCACCACGTTGAACGCGGGGAGTTTCAGATATTGCGCAAAGGCGCCCTGTTCGTTCACCCCTATGCCGCGCGTTGCGGGATCAAGGTGGAACTTGCCGGCCCGGCTTTGGCGCGAGGTCTTGCCGATCAGGTGGCCTTCGCCACTGCATCGCTGACCGATGGTCAGCCCATCGACATTGGCTCCGATCTCGACAATCTCTCCAGCGAATTCGTGGCCCGTAATCAGCGGCACGGGCACGGTGCGCTGGGCCCAGTCGTCCCAGTTCCAGATATGGATATCGGTGCCGCAGATGCCTGTCTTGTTGATGCGGATCAGCACGTCGTCGGGGCCGATCTCGGGCACCGGGGCGGTCTGCATCCACAGCCCTTCACGCGGTTCGGCCTTGCACAGGGCCCTCATTTCGTTGGTCATGACAGCACTCCTGTCTTGCGGCCCGCCACTTCGAAGGCGGCCAGCGCGGTGTCCAGATCGTCGCGGGTCAGCGCCGCGTTCATCTGCGTGCGGATGCGGGCCTGACCATGCGGCACCACGGGAAAGAAGAACCCCGAAACATATACACCTTCGTCAAACAGGCGCGCGGCCATGTCCTGCGCCAGCTGCGCCTGCCCCAGCATCACCGGCACGATGGGGTGTTCGCCGGGCAGCAGGGTGAACCCCAACCGCTCCAATCCCGCACGCCAATAGCGCGTGTTTTCAAACAGTTGCGCGCGCAGAGCATCGCCTTCGCGGACAAGGCGCAGCGCCTCGATCCCGGCGGCGACGATGGCCGGGGGCAGCGCGTTGGAAAAGAGGTAGGGCCGCGCGCGTTGACGCAGCAGGTCGATCACCGGTTGCGGCCCGGCGACATAGCCGCCGATGGCCCCGCCCAGTGCCTTGCCCAAAGTGCCGGTCAGAATGTCGGCGCGGGTGCCGAAATGCGCGGGCGTGCCCTGACCCTGCGGCCCCATGAAGCCGGTCGCGTGGCAATCGTCGACCATTACCACCGCGTCATAGGCATCGGCCAGCGCGCGGATCTCGGGCAGTTTCGCCAGATAGCCGTCCATGCTGAACACGCCATCGGTCGCGATCATGATGTGGCGCGCGCCATCGGCCCGGGCGGCTTTCAGCTGCGCCTCAAGATCACCCATGTCCGAATTGGCATAGCGATAGCGTTTCGCCTTGCACAGCCGGATGCCGTCGATGATCGAGGCATGGTTCAGCGCATCGGAAATCACCGCATCCTCGGGGCCCAGCAGCGGTTCGAACAGCCCGCCGTTGGCGTCGAAACAGGCAGCGAACAGGATCGAATCGTCCATCCCCAGAAACCCGGCCAGCGCCTGTTCCAGCGTGCGGTGAATGTCCTGCGTGCCGCAGATGAACCGCACGCTGGCCATGCCGAACCCCTTCGGCTCCATCGCGGCCTTGGCGGCGGCGATCAGGTCGGGGTGGTCGGCCAACCCGAGGTAGTTGTTGGCGCAGAGGTTGATCAACTCGCGCTCGCCGACTGTGATCCGCCCCCCTTGGGGCGAGGTGATCGGGCGTTCGCGTTTGGTCAGCCCGTCGGCCTCGATCTGGGCAAGGGTTTCGGACAGGTGCGACAGGAACGATTCGGACATCACGGGCCTCCATTTGCCGTGATGTCTATCATAGCGGAAAAAATTCCGAAATGGGGGAAATTCTGTTTAGCGGAAATTTGTCCGGTAAGGTGGAATTACTCCGACTTCACGATCAGGAAGGCGCGGGCCGCCTCGCCGGGGGCGGTGATTGCGTGGGCCACATCTGCGGCATAGCGCGCGGTGTCCCCGGGGCCGAGCGTTTCCAGCGCCGCGCCCGATTGCACCTGAAGCTGGCCGGAGATCACCGTCAGGCTTTCTACGGTGCCCCGCGCGTGGGGCTGGCTGGGCAGGCGGCCGCCGGGCTTCAATTCAAGCTCGTACAGCTCGTGCCGGTTGGCCTCCTCGGGCAGGGACAGGATGCGGATGCGGCAGCCTTGGCCCATATTGTCGATGGTCGGCGTTTCGCGGGCGCGCAGAACGTCGATCGTGCCATCGCGGGTCTCGGCCTCGAGCAGGCCGGCGAAATCCACCTGCAAGGCGCGGGTCAGGTTCCACAGGGTCGAGATGGTCGGGCTGCTTTCGCCACGCTCGATCTGGCTGACCATCGACCGTGACACGCCCGAGAGGTTCGAAACCGCTTCGAGCGACAGACCCTGCGCGCGCCGCGCCTGTTTCAGCCGCGCGGGCAGCAGGTTCAGTATGTCGTCGGTACTGTCCGTCATGACGGATAATTGCCTTGTGACGTAGGGTCCTGTCAATTGGCTGCAGCGCAGCATCACACTGGAAATGCCTGTCGGCCCGTGCGTATAGTCGCGCCGACGAGGAAGAGAGAGTGAGGACCCCCATGAAAGACATCGTGATTCTGGACGGCGCGCGCACGGCTATCGGCACCTTCGGCGGCAGCCTGTCGAGTGTTGCGCCGATTGATCTGGCGACCGTGGCAACCGAAGCGGCGCTGGAGCGGTCCGGTGTCGACGCGGGACAGATCGGCCATGTGGTGTTCGGCCATGTCATTAACACCGAGCCGCGCGACATGTATCTGAGCCGGGTTGCGGCGATGAACGCTGGCGTGCCGGAAAGCACCCCGGCGATGAACGTGAACCGGCTGTGCGGGTCGGGCGCGCAGGCGATCGTCTCGGCGATCCAGTCGCTGGCGCTGGGCGATGCCGAATTTGCGCTGGCCGGCGGGGCCGAGGCCATGTCGCGCAGCCCCTACATCGTGCCCTCGGCGCGCTGGGGGCAGAAGATGGGCGATGTCAAGTCGCTCGATATGATGCTGGGCGCGCTGAACTGCCCGTTTGGCACCGGCCACATGGGCGTGACGGCGGAAAACGTCGCGAAAGAGCACCAGATCACCCGCGAGCAGCAGGACGAATTCGCGCTGCAATCCCAGACGCGCGCGGCGGCGGCCATCGAGGCCGGGTATTTCGACAGCCAGATCGTGCCGGTCGACGTGATGGTGCGCCGCGAGAAGGTGCCCTTTGCCAAGGACGAACACCCGAAAGCAACAAGCGCCGAGGCGCTGGCCGGGCTGCGCCCCGCGTTCCAGAAAGACGGCACAGTAACGGCGGGCAACGCCAGCGGCATCAACGACGGTGCGGCCGCGCTGGTGCTGGCCAGCGCCGAGGCGGCGCAGGCGGCCGGGTTGAAACCGCGCGCGCGGGTGCTGGGCTATGCCCATGCCGGCGTGCGCCCCGAGGTGATGGGCATTGGCCCGATCCCTGCGGTGCAGGCGCTGTGCGAACGTACGGGCCTGTCGGTCGATGATTTCGACGTCATCGAAAGCAACGAGGCGTTTGCCTCGCAGGCGCTGGCGGTGAGCCGCGAGCTGGGGCTCGACAACGCGCGGGTCAACCCGAACGGCGGCGCCATCGCGCTGGGGCATCCGGTGGGCGCAACCGGTGCGATCATCACCGTGAAGGCGCTGTACGAGCTGGAGCGCATTGGCGGCAAACGCGCGCTGATCACCATGTGCATTGGCGGCGGCCAGGGCATCGCGCTGGCGGTGGAACGCCTGTAATCAGGGCGAGGGTGTCTGCCCTCCAGGATGAGGAACAAGCGGGGGGCCTCGGCCCCCCGCGCCCCCCGAGGATATTTGCCGCCCAAAGAAGCAGGGGCGGTGTCTGAGGGGATTTGACAATTCAGGCCGGGCGGGATGTTTTCGCGCCGTGCCGCAAGAGGAGTTGCCGCGATGATCGACCTTGAAAAGGTACGGGCCATTGATTTTCATACCCATGCCGAGGAGCCCTGTGGCTGCCATGCGGACGATGGGTATGACGATCTGCAAACGGCGATGGCTGAATATTTCGGTGCGCCGTGGAAGCATCCGCCGACTGTCGAACAGACTGCGGCGCATTACCGCGAGCAGAACATCGCGGCGGTAATCTTTCCCGTCGATGCCGAGCGCGAAACCGGGTATCGCCGCTATAAGAATGAAGAAGTGGCCGAGCTGGCCGCCAAGCATTCCGATATCCTTATCCCCTTTGCCTCGATCGATCCGCACAAGGGCAAATTGGGCGCGCGCGAGGCGCGTAACCTGGTCGAGAATTACGGCGTTCAGGGGTTCAAGTTTCACCCCACGATGCAGGGCTTCTATCCGAACGACCGGATGGCCTATACGCTGTACGAGGCGATTGCGGAGACCGGCAAGCCGGCGCTGTTTCACACCGGGCAGACGGGTGTCGGCTCGGGGATGCCCGGCGGGAACGGGATGCGGCTGAAGTATTCCAACCCGATG
Source organism: Arenibacterium halophilum (assembly GCF_005938225.1). Classification (GTDB taxonomy): domain Bacteria; phylum Pseudomonadota; class Alphaproteobacteria; order Rhodobacterales; family Rhodobacteraceae; genus Arenibacterium; species Arenibacterium halophilum. The sequence continues at coordinate 134,518 of NZ_VCPC01000004.1, read as the reverse complement.
TATATTGACGATGTGGCGGTGGATTTCCCCGACATGCCGATCATCCTGGCGCACCCGAGCTTTCCCTGGCAGGAAGAGGCGCTGGCCGTGGCGCAGCACAAGCCCAACGTCTATATCGACCTGTCGGGATGGTCGCCGAAGTATTTCCCGCCGATTCTTGTGCGCTATGCCAACACGCTGCTGCGCAAGAAGATGCTGTTCGGGTCGGACTGGCCGATGATTTCACCCGAGAAATGGCTGGCGGCCTTCGACAAGGCCGATTTCCGGGACGACGTGCGCCCCGGCATCCTGAAAAACAACGCGGCCAAGCTGCTGGGCCTGACCTAGCTGCCTTGAAACCGGGCGCTTTGCCAGTTGCGCGGCGCCCGGGGCTGTCATGACAGTTGAATGACAAGGCGGCGTCGGGGTAGGGATTTGCACCCAAGCCAAGGAGTGCTGCCATGTTCCCCCTGAATTCTTCTCTTTCCTTTCGCCGTCTGGCGGCCTCGGTCGTGGTGCTGGCCGGGCTAAGTGTGCCTTTGGCCGCGCAAGACTATGTCGCCCGCATCGGGCATCTGGAATCGATGCAGCAAAGCCGGCACATTCATCTGGAACAGGTGGCAGAGCTGGTCAGCGAACGCACCGGCGGCGCCGTGGCTTTCGAGATTTTTCCGCAGGGTCAGCTGGGCAACCAGCGCGAGATGACCGAAGCGGTCCAGCTGGGCACGCTCGAGGCGACGGTGTCGCCCGCGGCCTTCCTGGGCGGGTTCAACCCCGTGGTGTCGATCCTTGATATTCCCTATCTGCTGCCGGCAGACGACGCGAAGGCGCAGGCGTTGCGCGACGGGCCGTTCGGGCAGGCGCTGCTGGATTCCTTTGCCAGCCGTGGAGTGGTGGGCGTTGCGTTGTGGCCCAACGGGCGCAAGAATTTCACCTCGAACAAGCCGTTGGATTCGATGGCGGATTTCGCGGATCAGAAGTTTCGCGTGATGGATAGCCGCATCCTGATCGAGCAGTTCGGCGCGCTGGGCGCCTCGGCCGTGGCGCTGCCGTTTGGCGAGCTGTACACCTCGCTTCAGACGGGTGTCGTGGACGGGCAGGAAAACCCGTTGGATACCATCCTGCGGATGAAGTTTCACGAAGTGCAGAAGCATCTGGTGGTGTCTGACCATGGCGCGATGGAGGACGTGGTTCTGTTCAACCCGACCTGGTGGAACGACCTGCCGCAAGAGCATCGCGATGTGATCGTCGCGGCCTTTGCCGAAGTCATCCCCGCGCTGACGGCGCACAAGGCAGAGGCGGTCAAGGCCGCGCTGACCGAGATCGAGACGAGCGGAATCGACGTGCGTAAAGTTTCCGAGGAAGAGGCCGCCGAGCTGCGGGCGGCGATGTATGCGCCGTCGGCTGCGGCCTATGTCGAACGGGCCGGGGCCGAGGGTCAGGCGCTGCTTGATCTGTATGAAGAGCAGCTTTCGGCGCAGTAAACGCCGCTGTCTGACCGGGAATTTTTCCGGGTTCGCCGCCACGGTGCCGCCGTGGCGGCTAATTTTCGTCACAGGTTTTGGATTACGTCGGGGTACGGGGGATTTTCCCGTCAAGATTGTATGGTAACGTCATAGCCGGGTTGCCGGGAGCCTGTTTCAAGGAACCGGCGGACTGAGTTGCGATAGCAACAGTCCAACGTGAAATCGAAATACACCTTTTAATGGGGTGCATGGCGATCTGGGCAATGCAAAAAACAAGTCTGGCCTGCAAGAATGCGGGTGGCAGTGGCGGGCGGAGGAAAAACCGACCTTGAAGTTAGGGACAAGAACCGCGCAGTTCGGGTTGCTGACCCTTTGCGTTGTGATCACTATCCTGGCCTACCGAGCGGTGGATCGCGTTGCATGGCGCGATACAGAGCGGACCTTTGTTACCCTCACCTCTGACACCGTGGATTCGATCAACACGCGCTTTACCGCCTTTCGCCGTCACCTTGACGGGTTGGCGGGCCTGTTCAACGCATCGGAAACGGTGACGCGCGACGATATGGTGCATTACGTCGATGCAACCATCGCGGCCGACACTTCGCTGCACGGGCTGAACGGGCTTGGGTTCATTCAGCAAATAGGGCGTCCGGATCTGCCCGCCTTTCTGGCCGAGGTCGAATCGCTTGGTGTAACCGGGTTTCGTGTGCATCCAGATGCAGGCACGGATACGCTGTATCTTGTGAAATATATCGAGCCGGTGCAGTTGAACCCGGATGTCCCCGGGCTGGATATGGCAGCCGAGGACGCCTACCGTACGACTCTCGAAGAGGCACGCGACAGCGGCCTTGCACGTCTGTCGCCGCCGGTTCCGCTGGAAATCGATGGAAACACGCGAACTGCGTTCATTTTCGTGCGTCCCGTTTTCCGCACCGACGCTCCGGTTGGCACTGTGGAGGAACGGCGGGCAGCTTTGCGGGGCTGGGCCTATGCGCCGATCTTTGTCGATGCCGCGCTGGCCAATCTGACGGCCTCTCAGGGCAAATTGTTCACCATGTCTGCGCGCGCTCAGGCCGACGCGGCGCCGTATTTTCCCAGCGTCGATGCCGCACAGGCCGATGCCGCCGACGCGCTGTTCGGGCGGCGCAGCGCGCTGAACCTGCACGGTTTGCCCATAGTGATGGAATGGGCCAGCACAGAGCAGCTTAACGACAGGTATTCACAGATCAGCGCGATTGTCGTGCTTGTGGGCGGTACTCTTCTGACGGGGGTTTTCGGTTACCTGCTGCGCACGATTTCCCGCCGCGAAGAGGAAGTGTCGCGCCAGGTGGCGCGCAAGACATCCGACCTGATTTCCAGCGAAGAGGAAAACCGGTCGATTGTCGAAAACGCGGTAGCTGGCATCCTGACGCTGGATCCGCACGGATATATCCTGAGTTGCAACAAGGCGACCCTGACGATGCTGGGCCGGAAAGAGGCCGAAATCGTCGGCCGTCCGGCCGGGCAGGCGTTTCCGGGGATCGAATTGGACGAACCGATGCAGCGATTGTCGTGGCGGCGATCGGGTTCGGGACGGCGGCGGCATTTCGATGTCAGGGCCAGCGCCTGGACCTCGGCCAACGGCTCGCGGCGTACGACGCTGATCATCCGGGATGTCACCGAAGAAATGCGGATGATCGAAGAGGTCGAGAATACCGAGCGCCGGTGGGACCTGGCCTTGCGGGGCGCGCAGATCGGCGTGTTCAACATCGACCTCAGCACCGGCCGGTCCGAAGTGACCGACAGTTGGAAGCGGCTGATGAACCTGCCGGTCGATGAGGATGGTCTGGATTACCAGAAGATCTTCCAGTCGCGCATTCATCCCGACGATGCCGATGCCTTGGCCCAAGCCGATGCGGCCTGTATCCGGGGCGAGACCGAGCGCGCGATTTCACAGTACCGGATGCACTTCGAGGGCGAGGGCTGGCGTTGGATGATGTCGAACGCCGCGGTGGTAGAAATGGACGGGCCGGATCGGGGCAAGTATCTGATCGGAGCCCAGACAGACGTGACCGACCAGGTCCTGGTACAAGAGAAGATCCGCGAAAACGAAGAGCGCCTGAGGCTGGTGTTTTCCTATGCACCCGTCGGCAATGCCGTGCTGCTGCCAGACGGCCGCTTTTCAGCGGTAAATGACGCCTTCTGCGAGATGCTTGGCTTTGGCGAGGTCGATCTGACTGAAAACCGCAAACTGCGCGATATTCTGGCCCGCGACGATCTGATCGACATCCTGAAGCAGATCGAACGCGTCAAACAGGCTGGCGGTCATTCGGTGGAGGCAGAGCGCGAATTCACGCGTCGCGACGGCAGCCGGTTCTGGGGTCTGACCAGCGTGTCGTGGACGCCGGATAAGCAGACCCAGGACGATATCTATATCGTGCAGGTCAACGATATCACCGAGATCAAGAACCTGGAGCGGATGAAGAGCGAGTTCATCGCGACAGTCAGCCATGAATTGCGTACGCCGCTGACATCAATCCGTGGGGCGCTGGCGCTGCTGGAAAACGCGCTGGGCGATTCTCTGAAGGGGTCGGGGCATCGCCTGCTGGATATCGCACAATCGAATTCCGACCGTCTGATCGCTTTGGTCAACGACATCCTTGATATGGAGCGGATCGGATCAGGTCAGCTTGAGTTCCACTTCGAATCCGAAGACGTCGCGGAGTTTCTGGAAGAGGTCAGTCACCAGATGCTGCCCTATGCCGATGGTCTGGGCATCCGGCTGGAATTCGACATTCCTGAAGACACCGGCGCGATCTGGATCGACCGGACCCGGGCAGCGCAGGTGTTTTCCAACCTGATCTCGAACGCTTGCAAGTTTTCACAGCGTGACAGCGTTGTGCGGATCGAGGCCCGGGCTGGCGACACGATGACCACCTTCCGCGTGATCGATTCCGGCCGTGGCATTCCCGACACCTTCCGGGCGAACATTTTCAAACCGTTTTCGCAGGCCGACAGTACGGATACCCGCGAGAAGGGCGGCACAGGGCTTGGATTGTCGATCGTGAAACAGATCGTAGAACGTATGGGTGGTACCGTGGATTATGAAAGCGTGCTGGGCAAGGGCACGACGTTCCTATTCACCGTGCCGCAGGAAGAGCCCAAGGCCGAGCGCCGAAACGATGGTATGTCGATGGCTGTAGGGCAGTCGTAAAGCGACACCGGAGGCTTGCCTTAACCATATGTCCTTAAAGAACAATCTTGCGCCACAAGCCGGTCGGATTGTGTGATAAACCTCACTTTTGACATTATCTTGGCATCAATTGTTCGAATAGCGCTGCAATCTTGGTCAAGAACGTTGACAGGCCACGAGGCTTTATTAGATGTTCGCGGCAACTATTATCAATGCGCTGGAATAGCCGGCGATTTACCTTGGGCATTTCGGGCAGGGACTCATGAACTCAAAAAAGTTCATTATGAAATCCATACTTCTTGCGTTGGCGGTTTTTCTTCTTAGCCCTGTCGTCGCCGCCGCCTTTGGCTACTCTCTGTCCCGCACACTTGTTCCCTATATTACGCTGGCCGCCGGGGTCTTCATGGCGCTGGTCTTCTGGTACATTTTCGATGGGCACTCGGGAGAGGCAACCGGGCAAAGCGGCCGCAACCAGCTTCTGCAAGAGGTGTCGGCCCTCAATCACCACGCGATGGTCAGCCTGACCGACCGCGACGCGCGCCTGTTTCACGTCAATGACAAGCTGCTTGAAGTCAGCGGGTTCACCGCCGAGGATCTGCTGGGCCAAAGTACAAGTGTTCTGTACGCCGAGGAAGACAAGCACCAGTTTGCCGGAATTCGCGCTGGGCTTGATCGCGGGATTCCCTGGACGGGAGAAACCCGGATGCGGTGCAAAAGCGGCAAGACGATCTGGACGCAGGCCACGATCCTGCCCCGCCTTGACAGTGAAGGCCACCTGATCGGCACCGTGTCGATCCGCACAGATGTCACGACCGCCAAGATCAACGCCCAGCAGAACGATCTGTTCACCACGCTGCACAAGCTGTGGGACGAAGTTTATATGCTGGACCCGGAAACGCTCGCCTTCTCCTACATGAACGAAGCGGCGCTGGCGCGGGTCGGCTGGGAGGCGGGCGAGGTCAAGACCAAGACGCTGTGGGACGATTGCAAAGACCTGGACGAAGCCAAGTTCCGCGCCCGGATTGAACCGCTTTTGACGGGCGAGGTGGATCAGATCACCTATGCCGATGACATCGACGGGGTGCCCTACAACAACCGGATTCAGCTTATCACTACTTACTCGGGTGAAAAGCAGTTGGTCGCGGTGCTGCGCGATGCCTCGGAGCAGGCCGAAGTCGAACGGGTAAAAGCCGAGCTTCTTGCCACCATCAGCCACGAGCTGCGCACGCCGATGACATCGATCAAGGGCGCGATGGGGCTGTTGCTGTCGAATGCGGCAGGCGAGTTGCCGGAAAAAGCGCGCTCTATGCTTAGCATCGCGTATCGCAATTCCGACCGGCTCGTAATGATTATCAACGACATCCTGGATATCGAGAAAATCGCCGCCGGTCAGATGGTTTTTGAGATGAACACCATGCCGCTGTCGCTGGTGATCGACGAATCCATTGCCGCCAACGAACAGTTTGCCAACCGCTTTGACGTGACCGTCGAAAAGCAGGGTGTCGACGAGGCGGCCCATGCCTCTTACGATTTTGGCCGCACCCTTCAGGTTCTGACCAACCTCTTGTCGAACGCCGCCAAGTTTTCGCCCGTCGGCAGCAAGGTGATCGTGCGGGTGGAACAGGTTGGCCAAAGCTATCGGATCAGCGTGCAGGACTTTGGCGCCGGTATACCGGAAGAGGCGCAGGGCCGAATCTTTGAACGCTTCACCCAAGTCAAGCAGGACAAATCGCACCGCGGGGTGCAGGGCACCGGCCTGGGCCTGAACATATCCAAGGTCATCATGGAGCAACAGTCCGGCGGGATTGGCATGGTCAGCCAGGAAGGCGTAGGTTCGACTTTCTTTGTTGAGTTTCCTGTGGCAGAGGTTAACGACAGCTTGCAGGACCAGCCGGCCGAAATCGCGAGCTGATCCGAACGGAACAGGAAGACTGAATTGCTGAAATTGCTGCATGTCGAGGATGACGAAGATATTCGCGAAGTCGCGAATATGGCGCTTGAACTGTCTGGGGAGTTCGAAGTCTTGCAATGCGCCTCGGGCGAAGAGGCGATCGAGCGCGCCGTCGGGTTTGGCCCGGATGTTCTTTTGCTCGACGTGATGATGCCGGGGATGAGCGGCCCGTCAACGCTGAAAGAGCTGCGTACCATGGAAGGCATGGCTGACACGCCCGCGATTTTCATGACCGCCCGCGCCCAGCCCGCCGAGGTGGAAGAACTGAAATCGTTGTCGGCGATCGCTGTCGTTGTGAAGCCGTTCGATCCGATTTCCCTGGGCGATCAGATCATGGATGCGCTGAAACAGGCCGGTAAGGCCTAGTCGATCACCGCGATCATCAACACGCAAAAACCGCCCGATGGGCGGTTTTTTTTGTCAGCGTTTGTGCCGGCCGGTTAGTGGGACGGCGCGACCAGTCCTTCCGCCAATTCGGCAAACTCACCCAGCGAATCGAAAATTTGCTCCAGCCCCGGCTGACTCGACTCGAGAAAGCTGATGATCTGATTCTCGCAGGTGCGGGCGGCGTCGCCCAGCGTGGTCATGCCCAGCGTTCCGGCAGAACCAGCAATCTTGTGCAGGATATTCTTCGACATCTCCAACGCCGCCAAATCGGGCGCGTCTTCGTACATATTGTCGCAAAGCTGCTCCAGCTCGTCGAGCCGATCCACCAGCATCGTGATGAAACGCGCACGAATACGCTCCAGCCCGGGTAGCATTTCGGCGGCTTGAACCGTTTCCATCATCATCCGGCACGCTCCGACAACCAATATTCATCCTGCATTTTCTCGCGGCGGATCGCCTCTTCTTCGGCGCTAGCGTGCGCTTCGAGAACCGCGTCGATCACGTTGCGTCCGGCCCGCCAGATCAGGCGGAAAGCCTGGCCTGCGCAAAGACGGAAATCAAGTTTGCGCCCGTCGCAGAAATGCAGGTCCATGTCGTGGATCGCCAGGTTGATCTGATCGGTCAAACGATCCAGATCGGGGCGATGGCCCCCTTCAACCACGCAGACGAACGTGCCGTTACCGGCATAGGAAATCAGGAATTGGTGCGGTTTAAGGCAATCCGAAATCGCCTCGGACGTGTCGGTAATCAGGCATTCGAACCCGAAGGCCGTGCTTTGATTATACAGCTCTTGAATTCGGCGGATCGAAAACGCGAAGACGGTCGAGCCAAAGAGAGATCCACGCGACAGCTGCGTTACATAGTTCTCGAAGGCAAAATAGTCGATAACACCATCGACATCCATGATCGGGACGGGTTCGTTCAGCGACACCTTTTCGTTGGGATCGCCCGTCTTGGCTTCGCTGCGCTGCACCGCAAAGATCTTCTTCGTCAGGGCCGAGTCGCCACTCACCCGCGATTCGGCATTTTTGATGCGGAACCGCAGTTCGGTGATGTCGAAGGGCTTGGTCACATAGTCGGTCGCGCCGGCTGTGAAGGCATTGTCGATATAGTTCTTGTCCGACATTGCGGTGATCATCAGCACCGGAACGCGCGCATATTGCGTGGTTTCGCGCAGTTTGCGGCACAGCTCGATGCCGTCCATGCCAGGCATCTGGATATCAAGAAGAAAACAGTCGAACGGTTCTGTTTCTGGACGCGCAAGAAGTTCAAGCGCATCGATCGCCGAATCGGCGGTCATAACATCATGTTCGGTATCCATCGTCGCAAGAAGCTCTGACAAGAGCTCAAGGATGATCGGATCATCATCGACGGCCAGGATTCTCATGGTCTTCCTCGTCTTCTCCGGTAGGCCCTAGTGGGGTCCGGATGCATTTGCCTCATTTATTAACCTTACTTTCACAATCCAATGAGGCAGTAATGTGGCGGCCTTGGCGCCGGATTGGAAAAAATGGCAGAATAAATGGGGTTTCGTTCGGGAAAATCGGTGGAAATTGGGGTATTCCGGGCGCGAAACCTGAAATCTCATGCAGTTTTACAAGGCGTTATCGACGCAAGGCTGGCTCAACCTGTGGCTGTGTCAGTTGATTCGCGCAACCCGAACGCCATGCGGATCATCTTGCCGGCGCACAGGCCGCCCAGTACACCGGCGGAATCGGCCAGAAAATCAAGAAACTCACGGGATCGGCCGACATACGGCTGGATCAATTCGATCGCGCCCCCCAGGGTCAACGCAAACAAGGCAATGGCGAAGGCATGTCGCGGGAGCACGGTGGCCGAGGGCAGCACCAGAACGAAAAAAACCGCGAAATGCACGATCAGGTCGCTACGCGGAGGTCCCGGAAGGGCCGGCATCGGGGTGAGTGTTCCATAAAGAACAAAGGCCGCCCAAAGGCATGTGAATGCATAGACAAGAAGAGTAATGACGCGACTGCCGCGTTGCGAAGTGTCGGTCTGCATCTGCCCTGCCCACATGGTTCGGGCGCTATATAATCCGTCGCGCTACGGCTGTCATGATCGCAGGTGCAGTTTTGCAGGGGTGACGGAAATCTGTCGTTTTCGCCGCCGTTTGCGCCACTTGGCAAGGGACTGCTGCACACCGATCACCGCGATGAACACCCCGATGCCCGTTGCCGAATAGATCGGCAAGATCGTCCAGGCTGGCATGTCTGACTTCGCCGCGAACAGCGCGGCGATCAGGGCAGAGAAAGTCGCCAGAATTAGCGGGGGTACAAGCATCTTGCATTCCAAACAGGGCGCGGTCTGGTCAGCGGCCCTGTCTGTACAGTCTGCACATGCAAATTAATTCCTGATTAAGATGGCCGTACGAAGTGACATCGGCGCCGAGAGAGCAGGCCATACATAAACATGGTTACGAGCGCAGGTGCCGCGCGTTGCGTGGGCGCGCCGCCTCTGCGCTCGACATCTGGCGGATTCCACGCAATCAAGGGCAATGGAACCGTTTCGATCAGCGGCCAGATTGTTGCATGGGGCCCTAGGATACGTTTTCCGGGCGCCCGACTGGCCGTTGCAAGATACACTTGGATATGACGAGGAACGCACGAGATGAGCGGATTGCTGTTTGAATTGCCCGAGACCCTGACCATTCCGGTCAAGGGCGAAAGCGCGGGTTACCCTGTGGGCCGCATCTTCTGCGTGGGGCGCAACTATGCTGCTCATGCCGCCGAAATGGGGTTCGAAGTGGACCGCGAGGCGCCGTTCTACTTCACCAAATCGCCCGCCAATGCCGTGGCAAGCGGCGCGTCGATGCCCTATCCGCCGGGCACCGAGAACTTTCACTATGAAATGGAATTGGTGATGGCGATTGGCGCGCCGGTGTTCCGGGCCGATGCCGAACAGGCGCGGGGTGCGATCCATTCGTTTGGCTGCGGGCTCGACATGACGCGCCGCGATCTTCAGATCAAATCGCGCGAGAAACAGCGCCCGTGGGATCTGGGCAAGGACGTGGAAAGCAGCGCGGTGTTCGCCCCGCTGACCCCGGCGGCCGAATTGGGCGAGATTGGCCCGCAGCGTATTCACCTGGAGGTGAATGGTGAGGTGAAACAAGATGCGACGCTGGCCGAACTGATATGGAAGCTGGATGAAATCGTGATGGACTTGTCGAAGTTTTATCACCTGCGCCCTGGCGATCTGATCATGACGGGCACGCCCGCAGGCGTTGGCCCGGTTGTGGCGGGCGACAAGATCACCGGCGGGATTGATGGGCTGGACCCGATCGAGCTGACGATAACCGACGCTGAATAAGGCGAAAATTCCGATCGGCGGTTTATTCGACCCGTTGGCAAATGCTGGCGGGTCGTTATAGTTGTTGCGGCGGCAACCCATGTCCGGCCGCGCGGATTAGGTATAACTCATAACAAAATTGACGAATCGCGCGGCCGCGTGGCATGGCTTAACATGACTGTCGCTTAGATGTTGCAATATAAGTGTCTACGTGCACTATATTGCAAAACAGGGGGTCAAAGGGAGGAACTTATGACCAATCGTAGAAAACTGATGGGATACGTGGGTGCTGCGGCCATCGCAGCGCTGGCGACCGGCTTTGGGGCGACCTCGGCCATCGCGCAAGAGGTGACGCTGAAGCTGCACCAGTTCCTGCCCGCGCAGGCCAATGTGCCGAAACTGGTTCTGGATGTCTGGGCCGACAACGTCGAAAAAGCGTCGGACGGCCGCATCAAGGTTGATCGTTATCCCTCGATGCAGCTGGGTGGCAAGCCGCCAGAGCTGATGGACCAGGCCATCGACGGCGTCGCTGACATCGTCTGGACCGTGGTCGGCTATACTCCGGGCCGCTTCCCGACGACCGAAGTGTTCGAACTGCCCTTCATGATGACGAACGCCCGCGCGGTCAGCCGTGCCTATTGGGAAATGTTCGAAAAGCACATGAAGGATGACGAATTCCGCGATGTGCACATTCTGGGCACATGGGTCCACGGCCCGGGCATGATCCACACCAAGGATCCGGTCGAAAAGCCTGAAGATCTGCAGGGTATGAAGATTCGCGGCGGCTCGCGTTCGGTCAACTCGCTGCTGACCAAGCTGGGCGCGACTCCGGTTGGTATGCCTGTGCCTGCCGTGTCCGAGGGCCTGTCGAAAGGCGTGATCGACGGCACCACCATCCCGTGGGAAGTGACCACCGCGCTGAAAGTGCCGGAACTGGTGGGCAACCACACCGAATTCACCGGAAAGGCGCTGTATGTGCTGACCTTTGTTCTGGCGATGAACAAGGACAAGTATGAAAGCCTGCCCGACGATCTGAAGAAGGTGATCGACGATAACTCGGGCCTTGAATTCTCGGTCTTTGCGGGCGGCACTCAGGCCGACTCGGACGGCCCGGCACGTCAGGTGGCCGTGGATCGCGGCAACAACATCATCACCATCTCGGAGGCCGATACCGAAGAGTGGCGCAAGCTGTCGCAGCCCATCTACGACGAATGGGTCGAGGACATGAACAAGCGTGGCAAGGACGGTCAGGCGCTTCTGGACGAAGCACGGATGCTGATCGACAAATACACCGAGTAATCGGTCACGCAAAGCCAAGGGGCCACGGCGCAGTGACGCCGGGCCCCGATCCAAGCCGATAGGCCGGAAAACGGCCACGCATCGGGCCAGGGGGTAGGCCATGAAACAGGTGATGATGGGGCTGTCCAAGCTGATGGCGGCCCTGGGCGGAATTGTCCTTAGCTTTCTGATCGTTCTGACCTGCGTGTCGATCGCGGGGCGCCTGCTGAACGGGCTGTTCCATGGATCGTTCATGCAATCCATCGCGCCCGGGTTTTCCGAATGGGCCATCGGTGCGGGCGTCGGCCCGGTCAACGGCGATTACGAACTGGTCGAGGCCGGTGTCGCCTTTGCCATCTTCGCCTTCATCCCGCTGTGCCAGATCACCAGCAGCCATGCCTCGGTCGATCTGTTTGCCGACTTTTTTCCCGACTGGCTGGACCGACTGCTGCGGATGCTGACCGAAATCGTCTTTGCCGGCGTGCTGATCCTGATCGCGTGGCGGCTGTATGACGGCATGATCAGCAAGCAGCGGTACATGGAAACCAGTTTCCTGCTGCAATTCCCGGTCTGGTGGGCCTATGCCGCCAGCCTCTTCGGCGCCGTGGTCTCGGCCATTGTCAGCTGCTACGTCGCGCTGGTGCGCGTTTACGAATTCGTCACCCGTCGCGGGGTGCTGGACAACGGTGTGGAGACGAACTGATGACTGCGCTCGAAATCGGGATTTATTCGTTTCCCGCGCTGATGATCCTTATCTTCATCCGCTTGCCGATCGGGCTGGCGATGTTCCTGGTCGGGCTGGTCGGGCTGATTCTGGTGACAGATGGCACCAATGTCGCCTTCTCGCGGTTGAAGAACGAAACCTACACGACCTTCTCCAGCTATTCGCTGACCATCGTTCCAATGTTCCTGCTGATGGGGCATTTCGCGACGCTGGGCGGGATGAGCACGGCGCTGTTCAAGGCGGCCGAGGGCTTTCTGGGCCACCGTCGCGGTGGGGTCGCCATGGCCGCCATCGGGGCCTGCGCGGGGTTTGGCGCAATTTGCGGGTCGTCGCTGGCGACCGCCGCCACCATGGGCCGCGTGGCGCTGCCCGAATTGAAGCAATACGGCTATGCCGGGGGCTTTTCGACTGCCACACTGGCCGCCGGCGGGACGCTGGGCATCCTGATCCCGCCCTCCGTGGTGCTGGTGATCTATGCCATCCTGACGGAGCAGAACATTGCCAAGCTGTTCCTCGCGGCCTTTATCCCCGGCATCCTTGCTGCCATCGGCTACGTGATTGCGATTTCCGTCTACGTCCGCTTGCACCCCGAAGCGGCAGGCACACGTCCGCCGGTGCCGATGCGCGACCGGTTCGTTGCGCTGATCGACGTGTGGCCGGTTCTGCTGGTCTTTGGTCTGGTCGTCGGCGGCATCTACATGGGGTGGTTCACACCGACCGAGGGCGCTGCCGTGGGCGCAGCGGGCACCGGGTTGATTGCATTACTGAACGGCGGGCTGACTTGGCGCACCCTTAGCGAAAGCTTCATGGTGACCGCGAAATCCACGGCGATGATTTTCTTCATCGTGCTGGGCGCGGCCTTCTACAACGGCTTCCTTGCGCTGACGCAAGTGCCGCAAGAGCTGTCGAATTATGTTGTCAGCCAGGGCTTCAGCCCGTTGACCGTGCTTTCGCTGATCCTTGTCTTCTACCTTGTCTTCGGCTGCCTGATGGACAGCCTGTCGATGATCCTGCTGACGATCCCGATCTTCTTTCCGGTGATCTCGGTGCTCGACTTCGGGATGAGCGCGGAACACGTCGCGATCTGGTTCGGCATCCTTGTACTGATCGTGGTCGAGGTGGGGCTGATCACGCCGCCGGTGGGTATGAACCTGTTCATCATCAACTCGATGGATCCGAAGACCCCGATTATCGAGACATATAAGGCGGTTATGTATTTCGTGGGCACCGACATCATCCGGGTGATCTTGCTGGTGGCTTTTCCCGCGATCACGCTCTTCCTGCTTCCCGGCTGACAAATATCTTGCAATGCCGGGAGGCGGATACTAACCATAATGGTTATAAGGTATAACTAAGTTTGTCGCTTGGGGAGGGCGCCATGGCTGAACCGTATCTGTTGGTGAAGGTCGAAGACCGGATCGCCACGCTGACGATGAACCGTCCCGATAAACGCAACGCCATGTCCGACGGGCTGCTGGCCGAGTTGGATGCGTTTTTCTCGAACATTCCCGACGGTGTGCGCGTGGTGGTGATGACCGGCGCGGGCGGGCATTACTGCTCGGGTCTGGATCTGAGCGAGCATGTTCAGCGCGATTCCGAACAGACCATGCGCCATTCGCGCAACTGGCACGCGGTGATGGACCGGATCCAGTATTGCGGCGTTCCGATCGTCTCGGCCATGACCGGTGCAGTGATCGGCGGCGGGCTGGAACTGGCAACCGCGACCCATGTGCGCATTGCCGAGCCTTCGGTGATCTTTCAGCTGCCCGAGGGGCGGCGTGGCATCTTCGTGGGCGGCGGGGCCACGGTGCGGGTGGGCCGCATCCTTGGTGCCGACCGGATGATCGAGATGATGCTGACGGGCCGCAAATACGGTGCCGAAGACGGCGAACGCCTTGGCCTTGCGCATTACGCCGTGGGCGAAGGCGAGGCGCTGCCCATGGCTTATGACCTAGCGCGCAAGATCGCCGACAACGCCGGGCTGTCGAACTATGTGATGGTGCAGGCGATTTCGCGGATCGAGGATATGGCCAAGGCCGATGGCTTCTTTGCCGAAAGCCTCTGCGCCGCGCTGACGCAGACCAGCCCCGACGCTGTCGAGGGGCTGGCCGCCTTCCTTGAAAAACGCCCCCCCGCGTTCCGGTAGGCCGGGATGCCTGGGTCCAGCCCTCGGGCCGGGGATCGGCCTGACGACAGCCTGATTGCAGCAGACCGCACGCTGCGCCAATTCTCGGGCTACACCATGAAGCGCGCGTTTCATGTGATTCAGTCCGATCTGAATGCCGCGCTGGCCCCTCTGGGCCTGCGGATGCTGAGCTTTTCGGCGCTGGTGGTGGTGGTCGACAATCCGGGCCTGCGCCAGTCGCAATTGGCCGAGGTGCTGGCGATCGAACGCCCGAACCTTGTTCTGGTGATCGACGAGTTGGAACGCGCCGGACTGATCTGCCGCAATCCTTCGCCCGACGATCGCCGTGCCTATGCGCTGGATCCGACAGAGGAGGGACGCGCGCTTTGCGGCACGGCGATCCACGCTGTTCAAGAGCACGAAGACCGGGTCGCCCGCGCTTTGGCAGAACCGGAGCGGCAGGCGCTGATTGCTGCGCTGCTGCGCATAGAAACGCCAGAGGAAGGGGAGACCTCGGATGGCTGAACTTGCAAACTACCGCCCGCATTACGTAACGCGCGAAGACCGGGCCGATGGCACGATCCTGCTGCGCTCGGGCTATGAACTGTCCGAATTCGTTGAAAAGACATCGGATTGGCTGCACCGCTGGGCCGAGTTGCGTCCCGATACCGTGTTTCTGGCTGAACGCGATGGTGCAGGCTGGCGCGAGGTGACCTATGCCGCCGCGCTGGCCGAGGTGCGCGCCATTGCGGGCGGGCTGCTGGCGCAGCGGCTGGGGCCTGACACGCCGATCCTGGTGATTTCGGGCAACGGGGTTGATCACGGATTGCTGACGCTGGCCGCGCAATATGTCGGCATCCCCATTGTCCCGGTGGCCGAGCAATATTCGCTGATCCCCGGCGCCCATGCGCAACTGCGCCACGTCCTGGGCCTGATCGACCCGCGCATGGTGTTCGCGGTCGATGGCGCGCGGTTCGCCGAAGCGCTGGCCATGCCCGAGATGGAAGGCCGCCTGCTGGTCACCAGCCGCAACACCGGCGCGGGGCAGACCGCCTTTGCCGAGCTGCGCGGCGATATGGCTGGCGTGGATGAGGCCGCCGCCAAGGTTGGCCCCGATACGGTCGCCAAGATCCTGATGACCTCAGGCTCTACCTCGTCGCCCAAGGGCGTGCTGACGACGCATCGGATGATGTGCGCCAATCAGGCGCAGCTGGCCGATGCGCTGCCTTTCGTGAGGGAAAACCCACCGCGTTTGGTGGACTGGCTGCCTTGGAACCACGTCTTTGGCGGCTCGCACAACTTCAACATGGTGCTGGCCAACGGTGGCAGCCTGTACATTGACGAAGGCAAACCGGCCAAGGGGCTGGTGGACACCAGCATCGAGAACAATGCGATGATCGGGGGCACGATTTCCTTCAACGTGCCGGTTGGCTTTGCCATGCTGCGCGACGCGATGCGCGAGAATGAAACCCTGCGCCAAAGCTATTTCCGCGACCTCGACATGATCTTCTATGCCGGGGCGTCGCTGCCGCAGGATGTCTGGGCCGATCTTGAATCTATGGCGCGCGAGGTGCGCGGCGACGTGCCCTTGATGACCTCCTCATGGGGGCTGACCGAAACCGCGCCCGCCTGCATCATTCAGCATGAACGCATTGACCGCTCGGGCATCGTGGGCGTGCCGATGACGGGCACGACAATCAAGATGATCCCGGACGACGACAACCGCTACGAGATTCGGGTGAAGGGGCCGAACATCATGCCGGGGTATTTCAACGACCCGGACAAGACGCGCGACGCCTTCGACGAAGAAGGGTTCTTTGTCACCGGCGATGCGATGGGCTTTGTCGACCCGGACGACATGAACAAGGGGCTGCGCTTTGACGGGCGGATTTCGGAAGATTTCAAGCTGACCACAGGCACCTGGGTGCGCGCCGCGCAATTGCGGCTCGATCTGCTGGTGGCGTTGGCGCCGCTGGTGGCCGATCTGGTCATCACGGGCGAAGGGCGCGACCAAATCGGGTTGCTGGTCGTGCCGGGGCCGGGGTTGGCCGCCCATGTCGCGGCGGGCGACGATGGTGCGGGGGCCGTGGTGTCCGATGCTGTGCGCGAGGCATTGGCGCCGCGCCTGACCGCGCTCGCCAGCAAGGCGGCCGGGTCGTCGATGCGGGTGACGCGCGCGATCGTTATGGCCGAACCGCCCTCGATCGCCGATGGCGAGATCACCGCCAAGGGCAACCTGAACTTCCGCAAGATCCTGACGCGCCGCCGCGCGCTGCTGGATCGCCTCTACGACGATGCCGACCCGGCTGTGATCCGAAGCTGACAATCAGACTTGCATTATAATGCCAGTTTCGGCACTATCTTGCACAATGCGCGTTGGACGCAGTTCAGCAGGGATTCGCCCGTTCTGGCGCCCCTGCGGACCACGGGGAGGAAAAGCATGGTGCAATCGGGGAACGCGGCCGTCTATTTTGTGGACCGGCACGTAAAGGAGGGGCGCGCCAACAAGGTGGCCTTCCGCGAGGCAGCGGGCGCCCGGCGCGCCATCGGATACGGCGAACTGGCGGATCAGACAGGCCGCATGGCCGATGCGCTGGCCCGCGCTGGTGTCACGCCGGAAACCCGGGCCGCGATGCTGGTGCTGGATCAACTGGAATTCCCGGTGATCTTCTGGGGCGCGCTCAAGGCCGGGGTCGTGCCAATCCCGCTGAACACGCTGCTGGCCGGCCCGGTGTACGAGGTGATCCTGAAAGACAGCCGCGCCGCCGTGGTCTTCGTGTCGGAAGAACTCTGGCCCGTGGTCGAGGATGCCATCAAGGCCAGCCCCTACGTCCGGCAGGTTGTGGTGATCGGTGAGAACGCGCCGGAAGGCACCACCTCTTACGTCGATTTCATCGCGGGGGCCGAGGCGCAAGACGCGCTGGATGTCTGCCCGGACGAAACCGCCTTCTGGCTCTATTCCTCGGGGTCCACAGGCCAGCCCAAGGGCGTGCGCCATGTGCACGGCAGCTTGCAGGCCACGTCAGACACTTACGGGGCGCAGGTGCTGGGCATCCGCGAGGACGATACGATTTTCTCGGTGGCCAAGCTGTTCTTTGCCTATGGCATGGGCAATGGCATGACCTTCCCGATGTCGGTCGGCGCCACCGCGATCCTGTTCAACGGCCGCCCCACGCCCGACAGCGCGCTGGCCGTGCTGGACGCGGAAAAGCCGACGATCTTCTGCGGCGTGCCAACGCTCTATGCCGCGACGGTCGCCCATCTGGAAAAGGCCGCAAAGCCCGACGCGCCGCTGCGCTGCTGCATTTCTGCGGGCGAGGCATTGCCCGAGGAAGTGGGCAAGAAATGGCGCGCGCTGTGGAATTGCGACATCCTTGATGGTGTTGGGTCCACGGAAATGCTGCACATCTTCCTCAGCAATGCGCCGGGCGATGTGGTGTACGGTACCTCGGGCGTGGCGGTTCCGGGGTATGACCTGCGGCTGGTCGATGAAACCGGGGCCGACGTGGGCGCGGGCGGTATTGGCGAGCTTCTGGTGCGCGGCGCTTCGGCGGCCGATGGCTATTGGAACCAGCGGGGCAAAAGCCGCGCGACGTTCGAAGGTGAATGGACGCGGACGGGCGACAAATACGAGCTGACTCCCGAGGGCCGATTTGTCTACTGCGGGCGCACCGATGACATGTTCAAGGTCTCGGGCATCTGGGTGTCGCCCTTCGAGGTGGAACAGGCGCTGGTCTCGCACCCCTCGGTTCTTGAGGCGGCGGTGGTTGCGGCGCGCGACGAGGAAGGGCTCGAAAAGCCGAAGGCCTTCGTGGTGCTGAAACAGGGCGTGGACGCCGACGGGCTGGAGCAGGATTTGAAAACCCAGATCCAGACCAAGATCGGCAAATGGAAATATCCGCGCTGGATTCACTTTGTCGATGATCTGCCGAAAACGGCGACCGGCAAGATCCAGCGGTTCAAGCTGAGGGAAGAGGCATGACGCTCGACTGGTCCGAAACCCCGACAACGCCGCTGATCGTCGATGGCGTGACGCTGGAATACTACGCGCTGGGCCCCACGCCCGATCAGGCGCCGACCATCGTCATGCTGCACGAAGGTCTGGGCTGCGCCGCGCTGTGGCGCGATTTCCCGCAAAAGGTGGCGCAGGCCACCGGCATGGGCGTCTTCGTCTATTCCCGCGCGGGTTATGGCCAGTCGGACGCGGCGCCATTGCCCAAACCGCTGGATTTCATGACGCGCGAGGCGGTGGATGTGCTGCCGAAAGTGCTGGACGCCATCGGGTTTCAGCGCGGCATCCTGTTCGGCCACAGCGATGGCGCGACGATTGCCGCGATCTATGCCGGCAGCGTGGCCGACACCCGCGTGCGCGGGCTGATCGTGATGGCGCCGCATTTCTTCACCGAACCGGGCGGGCTGGCCGAAATCGCCAAGGCGAAAGAGGCGTTCGAAACGGGCGGCCTGCGCGAGAAGATGGCAAAGTATCACCGCGACCCGGATGTGGCCTTTCGCGGCTGGAACGATGTCTGGCTGCACCCGGATTTCCGCAAATGGAACGTCTCCGAGGTGATCGACTATCTGCGCATCCCGACGCTGGCGATTCAGGGGCGCGACGATCAATACGGCACGCTTGCGCAGGTCGAAGAGATTGAATCGCGGTCCTATGCGCCGGTCGACATGGTGGTGATCGACGATTGCCAGCACGCGCCGCACCTGGAGCAGCCCGTGCCGGTGCTGGCCGAGGTGGCCGAATTCGCCGCGCGTCTGGAACGGATCGAGGCGGCCGAGGTTGAAACCGCCTAACCCGATCCCCCTGCCGGAGTTTGCCCATGTGCCGGGCACGAACGCGCGCCACCCCGAGCGCGCGTTCGACGTGTTTCACGACTCGGTGCGCGAGGGGATGGGGCCTGAGGACCTGCGCGACACGCTGGCCTGGCGGGCCGGGTGGCATTTCGTGGAACAGGGGTATTTCTGGGAAGCGCACGAGGTGCTGGAGCCGGTCTGGATGGCGCTGCCGCAAGGCGGCGCCGAACGCGCGTTTGTGCAGGGGCTGATCCAGGTTGCCAACGCGGCGCTGAAGCTGCGGATGAACCGGCCCAAGGCGGCGCGGCGGTTGTGCGACATTGCTGCCGGGCACCTTGATGGCCTGCCGGCCGAGATCATGGGTTTGCGGATCGAGACGGTGCAACGCTATCTTGAGGGGGTGCGGGTGCGCGCGAATCTGTGACCGGCGGCGGTGGTGCTGTTGCAATATAATGCATATCTTGCGCAGGTGATATTTCGCCGTACTGGTGTAAGTCAATGAAAACTATTAGAATTTTATGTTGCACTATTTTGCATCACCGGCTTTACGCGCGCCGCAAAACGCATTAAAGTGCATCCTAACTTAGCCATTCGGGAGGGACTCATGTCCAAGGTCATCGACTTTCAAACGGACCCAGCCAAGTATCGTCACTGGCGGGTGGAGTATGACGGCGACGTTGCCAACCTGTTCATGGATGTCGATGAAAAGGGCGGCCTGTTCGACGGCTACGAGCTCAAGCTGAACTCCTACGACCTTGGCGTCGACATCGAACTGGCGGATGTGGTCCAGCGGATGCGGTTCGAGCATCCCGAGGTGAAGGTTGTCGTGATGCAATCCGGCAAGGACAAGGTGTTCTGCGCGGGGGCCAACATCCGCATGCTCGGCGGCGCAAGCCACGCGCACAAGGTGAACTTCTGCAAATTCACCAACGAAACCCGCAATACCTTTGAGGCAGCCGAGGAAGACTCGGGCCAGAAATACATCGCTGCCGTGAAGGGCGCCTGCGCCGGGGGCGGGTATGAGCTGGCGTTGGCCTGCAACCACATCATGCTGACGAACGATTCCACGTCGTCCGTGGCCCTGCCCGAGGTTCCGCTGCTGGCGGTTCTGCCCGGCACAGGCGGCCTGACCCGCGTGACCGACAAGCGCAAGGTGCGCCGCGACCGCGCCGATGTGTTCTGTTCCATCGAGGAAGGCGTGCGGGGCGAGCGTGCCAAGGAATGGCGCCTTGTGGACGAGGTGATCGCCAACTCGAAGTTCGACGAGACGGTGAAGGAACGCGCCAAGGAATTCGCGGCGGCCTCGAAAAAGGCCTCGGGCCTGACCGGCATCGAGCTGACCCCGCTGGAGCGCAGCTTTGCCGAAGATGGCTCGGTTTCCTATTCGCTGGTCGAGGTCGCGATCGACCGTGACAATGGCCGCGCCACCATCACGCTGAAAGGCCCCGACGCCGAAGCGCCTGCCGATATGGACGCCTTCCAGGCCCAGGGCGCGCAGGCCTATATGCTGCGCCTGGCGCGGGAATTCGACGATGCAATCCTGCATCTGCGCCTGAACGAACGCCAGATCGGTCTGGTGGTGTTCAGCACCCAGGGCGACCCGGACACCTTTGCCGCGCATGAAAAACTGCTGCTGGACAATGCCGATCACTGGCTGGCCAACGAGGTTCTGAAATACTGGAAGCGCGTGCTGAAGCGGGTCGACATGACCTCGCGCAGCCTGGTTGCCCTGGTCGAACACGGGTCGTGCTATACCGGCGTTCTGGCCGAGCTGCTGTGGGCCGTCGACCGCAGCTACATGATGCTGGACGAATTCGAAGGCGACAATCGCCCGACCGCCGCCATCACGCTGACCGAGTCGAACTTTGGCACCTTCCCGATGGGCAACGACCTGACCCGCCTGCAGACCCGCTTCCTTGGCACGCCCGAGGATGTGGATGCGCTGAAAGACAGGATCGGCGAAAAGATCGAGGCCGACGAGGCCGACGACCTGGGCCTTGTCACCTACATTCTGGATGACATCGACTGGGAAGACGAAGTGCGCATCTTCATGGAAGAGCGCGCCAGCTTCAGCCCCGACGCGATGACCGGGATGGAGGCGAACCTGCGCTTTGCCGGGCCGGAAACGATGGAGACCCGCATCTTTGGCCGCCTGACCGCGTGGCAGAACTGGATTTTCCAGCGCCCCAACGCGGTTGGAGCCGAAGGCGCATTGCAACGCTATGGCAGTGGCCAGCGTGGCGAATACAACATGGAACGTGTGTAACAGGGCACGAAGGGAGTTACCGAAATGCTTGATCTCATCAACGTCAGCTACGACACGCAGATCCCCAACAACGTTGGGCTGAGCCAGGACAAGAAGGTGCTGAAGGCGCTGGAAAAATGGCACCCCGGTTACATCAACTGGTGGAACGACCTGATCCCGCAGAACTTTCAGGAATCGATGGTGTATCTGCGCACCGCCGTCAGCGTGGACCCGAAGGGCTGGGCCAAGTTCGACTATGTGAAGATGCCGGAATACCGCTGGGGCGTTCTGCTGGCGCCGCAGGTCGAAGGCCGCACCATCCCGATGGGCGAACATTACGGCGAACCCGCGTGGCAGGAAGTGCCGGGCGAATACCGCAACATGCTGAAGCGCCTGATCGTGATCCAGGGCGACACCGAGCCGGGATCGGTCGAGCAGCAGCGATTCCTTGGGCTGACCGCACCGTCGCTGTATGACATGCGCAACCTGTTCCAGGTGAACGTGGAAGAAGGCCGCCACCTCTGGGCGATGGTCTATCTGCTGCAGAAGTACTTTGGCCGCGATGGCCGGGAAGAGGCGAACGACCTGCTGGTGCGGTCGTCCGGATCGGACGAAGCGCCTCGGATGCTGGGCGCCTTCAACGAGGAAACGCCGGACTGGCTGTCGTTCTTCATGTTCACCTACTTCACCGACCGCGACGGCAAGATGCAGCTGGAATCGCTGGCGCAGTCGGGCTTTGACCCGCTGTCGCGCACCTGCCGCTTCATGCTGACGGAAGAGGCGCACCACATGTTCGTGGGCGAAACCGGCGTGGGCCGCACCATTCAGGCCACCATCGAAGCGATGAACAAGGCCGGGATCACCGACCCCTACGACATCAACAAGATCCGCGATCTGGGCGTGATCGACCTGCCGACGATCCAGAAAAAGCTGAACCTGCACTACACGCTGTCGCTTGACCTGTTCGGGCAGGAGGTGTCGACCAACGCGGCCAATGCCTTCAACTCGGGCATCAAGGGCCGTTTCATGGAGCAGCGGATCGACGACGATCATCAGCTGAAGGATGCCACATACGACGTGTGCACCATCAAGGACGGCAAGATCGTCACCGAAAGCGCCCCGGCGCTGACCGCGATCAACATGCGCCTGCGCGACGATTATGTCCGCGATGCCGCCGGTGGCGTGGGCCGCTGGAACAAGATCATCGAAAAGGCCGGTGTCGATTTCGCGTTCAAGATGCCGCACGAAGGCTTCCACCGTCAGATCGGCGTGTTCAGCGCCGTGGCGGTCGACCCCGATGGCAATATCATCTCGTCAGACGAATGGAACAAGCGCAAGGATGAATGGCTGCCGACGAAGGCCGATGGCGATTTCATCCAGTCGCTGATGAAGCCCTGCTACGAGCCCGGCAAATACGCCACGTGGATCGCCCCGCCGAAAGTCGGGATCGACAACAAGCCCGGCGATTTCGAGTACGTCAAACTGCACATGGCCTGATGGCCGCAGGCGGCGGCGCGCCACGACTGCGCGCCGCTGCCACACCAGCCGCCCCGATCCGAAGGAGCCTTTGTCGGAATCGGTACGGATGTGCTAAGGTGAAGTCGGACACATTTCTGTTCATGAACGACTGTTATCTTTTAGCATCCAGACCTTTTGTATCGGAGTATCCCGTCATGATGATCAGCCGCTCTCAACCCGCCAGTCAGAATGTTTCGGTTTTGGCCCAGCAGCTTTCGGGCCTGAACGGCCCCTGCGTGGGCTGCACGCAATGCGATGGGCTGTGCGCCGCGCTGATCGACGCCTTGACCGTTCCGGAGGTCATCCTGTCACGTAAACGCGAGTCGCAATGAACAAGCCGCTCAAGCAGCACCTGATCGACCCCGAAATCTGCATCCGCTGTTACACCTGTGAAATGACCTGCCCGGTGCAGGCCATCGAACATGACGACAACAACGTCGTGGTGGATGCCAGCAAATGCAACTTCTGCATGGATTGCATCCCGGTCTGCCCGACCGGCTCCATCGACGAATGGCGCGTGGTGAACGAGCCCTATTCGGTCGAGGAACAATACGAATGGATGGAGCTGCCCGAGCAGCAAGAGATCGAAGCCGGTGAAACCGGCGACGCCGACACCGAGGCGCTTGACGATGCCATGGCCGCCCTGCTGGCCGAGGCCCACGCCGGGGCAGGGGGCAAGGCGCGTGCGCCTGCAAGCGCGTCCAAGCCCACGATCAACATGTACAACCTTGGCAAACCGGCCGAGGCCAAGGTGCAGGGCAACTATCGCCTGACCGATGCCGACAGCGACAGCGACGTCCGCCATATCATCCTGGATTTCGGCAGCCTGCCGTTCCCGGTGCTGGAAGGCCAGTCCATCGGGATCATCCCGCCGGGCGAAGGCCCGGATGGCAAGCCGCATCTGCCGCGCCTCTATTCCGTATCTAGCCCGCGTGACGGCGAACGCCCGGGCTACAAAAACGTGTCGCTGACGGTAAAGCGCGAAGAAAACGGCATCTGTTCCAACTACGTCTGCGACCTGGCCAAGGGCGATACCGTCAAGGTGACCGGCCCGTTCGGCGCAACCTTCCTGCTGCCGTCCGATCCGAATGCGCATCTGCTGATGATCTGCACCGGGACCGGTTCGGCCCCGTTCCGCGGGTTCACCATGCGCCGTCAGCGCGAAACGCCGTCGGTCAGCGATTCACTGACGCTGGTGTTCGGCGCGCGCCGTCCGGCGGAACTGCCGTATTTCGGCCCGCTCAAGAAGGTGCCCGAACGCTTCATGCAAAAGCTCTTCGCCTTCTCGCGCGAGGCGGATGCGCCGAAGAAATACGTGCAGGACCGTCTGCGCGACGAATCCGAAAAAGTCGCCAAGCTGCTGTCCGATCCGCACGGCCACATCTATATCTGCGGTCTTAAGGCGATGGAAAAGGGCGTGGAAGAGGCGCTGTCGGACATCGCGCGCGGTGCCGGGCTGGTCTGGACCGAGGTGCGCGATGCCATGCGCGAAGACGGCCGTTACCACGTGGAAACCTACTGAATGGGTGATACGCCCGCGTTTGAACATGCCGTGCGCGTGGGCTGGGCCGATTGCGACCCGGCCCAGATCGCCTATACCGGGCGGCTGCCGCTCTTCGCGCTCGAGTCGATCGATGCTTGGTGGCAGCACGCGCTGGGCGGCTATTCCGGCTGGTATTATCTTGAAACCGAATTGGGTTTCGGCACACCCTTCGTGAACCTGTCGATGGATTTCCGCGCGCCTGTGACGCCGCGCCATCCGTTGATGTGTGAAGTCTACCCGACCCGCCTTGGCACCAAGTCGATCAGTTTTGCGGTCAAAGGCCGTCAGGATGGCGTGCTGTGTTTTGAAGGCAGTTTTACCAATGTCTTCACGCAGGCGGCCTCGGTCAGCACCCGCGAACCCCCGCCGGAAATCCGCGCCATCATCGAACCGCTGATCCGCGCATAACGTGGCCGCTGCAAAGGCAGTTGCAAAAGCAATTGCCTAATTCCGCCGCGCCGTCGTAAGATGTGCATTATAGTACACACAGCGGCACATCCATGACCGAAATCACCAACTTCCGGGGCGAACGCATGGCCGCGTCACCGGAATCCCACGCCGAGGACGAAGTCGCCGCGCTGATCGCGCGCGTGGGCGAACGTGTGCGCAAGGCCCGGGAACGCAAGGGAATTCCGCGCCGGGTGCTGTCGGACATGTCGGGCGTCTCGCCGCGCTACCTGGCCCAGCTCGAAGCGGGCGAGGGCAATATTTCCATCGGGTTGCTGCAACGGGTCGCTATTGCGCTGGACCACCGGATCGAGTGGCTGATGGGCCGGGACGATCCGTGGACGTCTGACGCGATGCGGGTGGCTGAATTGTACCGCGCGGCCACTGCCGATACGCAGCAAACCGTACTGCGTGCGCTTAGTCCCGATTCAAATGAAACCCGCCGGGCGCAGCGGGTCTGCCTTGTGGGTTTGCGGGGGGCCGGAAAATCGACACTGGGCCGGATGGCGGGCAAGGCGCTGAACATCCCCTTCGTCGAGTTGAATCGCGAGATCGAAGAGCACAGCGGCATGCCCGTGGACGAGGTTCTGGCGCTCTACGGGCAGGAAGGCTATCGCAGGCTCGAAGCGCAGGCGGTCGAACGGGTGCTGTGCACCCACGACACGATGATCCTGGCCGTGGCGGGTGGTATCGTGGCCGAGCCGGATACCTACGCAACCCTGCTGGCGAATTTTCATACCGTCTGGCTGAAAACCACGCCCGATGAACACATGTCGCGGGTGCGCGCGCAGGGCGATGAACGCCCCATGGCGGGCAACCCCGAGGCGATGGATCAGCTGAAATCGATCCTGACAAGCCGCGAGTCGCTGTACGCGCGGGCCGAGGCGCAGTTGAACACTTCGGGCAATACGGTTGATCAGTCGCTGACCCAGCTGATCGCGCTGATCCGCGATCGGGGGTTTCTTTCCTGACAGATGCCATCGACAGAGTGGCGGTGCTGGGCGCAAGCGCGGCGGCGCTGGCACTGGTGCGCGCCATGGCGCGGGCCGGGGTGGACGTGACACTGGTGGTGACCGATGCGCATGACGCGGCACGGCTGGGTGAAACGCTGGCGCCGGTTCGGGTTGTGATGACAGCGGATGGGCCTTTCGATCTGGCAATCCTGGCCGATACGGCGCTGGAGTCTGATGATAGCATCCCGGTCGTGATTGGGCTGGACGGGATCACGCCGCGCACGGGCGGCCCGCGCCTGCATCTGGCTGCACCTGCGCACCTGCGCCACCTGGTCGAAATCACGCCCAGCCCCGATGCCGCGCAGAACCGCATGGCTCAGGCGCTGATTGCCCGGCTGGACGGTGTCACGGTGACGTTGCCAGAAGGTGCGCCCTCGCTTCTGGCGCGGTTCGAGGCCTGTCTGGATCGCGCCTTGCATGGGCTGTTGATGACGGGGGCCGCGCCTTTTGAACTTGATGAATGTCTGGCTTCTGCCGGCTTTGACCCGGCCCCGCTGCTGGCGCAGGATCTGGCGGGTTGCGACCTAGGCTATGCCCGACGCAAGGCGACGGGCGATGCCACCTGTTTCGCTTTTGATCGCATGGTGGAAGAAGGCCGGCTGGGCCAGATGGTTGGCGTTGGCTGGTATCGCTACCCCGGCGGCGGCGGCCCGGTCGAAGATCCGCTGGTCGAGGACTTGCTGGCCGAAGAAGCGCGGTTTGACGGTATCGCTCAGCGTCCCGTCGACTGCACCGAGATCCGCGAGACCGTGTTCACCGCCCTGCGGGACGAGGCCCGCGCCGTGGTGACCGGTGGCATAGCCGATGCCTCGCAGGTGGCGCAGGTGGTGCGCCACGGGCTGGGGTTAGGCCAGCCCCTCTAGCGCGCCATCGGCGCGCGCAGCCAGCCGCTCGCGAACACCACCTGCGACACCCCCGCCAGCCGGGTGATCCGCGTCAGCTCGGCCTCCAGCCGCCGGGTCCGCGCATCCGACCAGCGCACGCCCGGTTCGGGCCAGAGTGCGGCGACCCGCAATTCATCGCAATCGCGGTGCGCCTTCATGTCGATGCGCCCCACGATGCGGTCGCCCTCCATCAGCGGGAAAACGTAATAGCCATAGACCCGTTTGGGCTCGGGCACGAAAATCTCGATGCGATAATGAAAGCCGAACAGCCGCTCGGCCCGCTTGCGGTCGCGCAGCGCCGGATCGAACGGGCTGAGCACACGCATCCGCGCGGTCGGCGGGGCCAGGTCGGCAATCTGGTCCAGCGTTTCGGGCCGCAGGTACACCGCCCGCGTCGCCCCGCCGACACAGGCGATATCGGCCTGCACCAGCGCGCCCGCAGCTTCCTGCGCGGCGCACCACGCCTTGGCCTCGGACGGGGTGACCGTATCCCAGAAGGCGGCGATTTCGCCCGAGGTGGCAAAGCCCTGCCGGTCAAGCGCGGCATTGCATAGCCAGTCGATACTGTCATCCGGCGCCGGGCAGGTGTCGGCATGGCGCAGATGTTCCTCGATCACCCGCTCAGTCAGGTCATAGCGTTTGCGAAAGGCGTCGCGCCCCACAACTGTCAGCGCGCCGCTGCGCCACAGGTATTCGAGTGCGGTTTTCGACGGGTGCCATTCCCACCAACCGCCATTACTGCGCGCCTCATCCGTGCCCACGTCGGACGGGCTAACCGGCCCGTGATCGCGGATATGGGTCAGAACGTCGTCAAACTTGTGCTGAAATTCCGCCCCCTGCCAATCGCGCCAACGCGATTTCAGCCGCGCGGCATCGCGGGCAAAGCGCAGCCGCCAGTGGGGGTAGAATTCGATCGGAATGACCGAGGCATCATGCGTCCAATGTTCGAACAGCGCCCGGTCGGACTCATACAGCCGCTTCAGCGCCTTGGGGCGATAGGCCGGGCGGCGGGCAAATAACGTCAGATCATGCGCACGCGCCACGGTGTTGATGCTGTCGAGCTGCACGAACCCCAGCTCGCGGATCAGCCGGCGCAGATCGTCGCCCTTTGCCGGACCGGACGGCGCCTGTGCCAACCCGCTGCGGTGCAGGAACAGATGCCGCGCCGCGCGGGTGTCGATCTTCGGTGGTGCCGGCATCAGCGCCGTTTCAGCGTATCGCCAAAGCTGATCTTGGGCGTCAGCGTCACGTGGTTTTCGACCGGTTGCGCCGGTTCCGCCAGCCGTGCCGCGATGATCCGCGCCGCCATCTGCCCGATCTCTTTCCGGCAGGCGTCCATCGTTGCCAGCTGTCGGGGCAGCCCTTGCAACAGCTCGACGCCGTTGAACCCGGCCAACCCAATCTGGCCCGGCACGTCGATCTTCTGGTCCAGCAGGTACAGCAATCCGCCGGCGCCAATCATGTCATTGGAATAATACAGAAAATCCAGATCGGGAGAGCGTTCCAGCATGGCCTGCGTCATCTCGCGCCCCTTGGCGAGCGCCGATCCACCGGAATAGAAGGCGCGATCTTCGATCTCGATCCCGTTGCGGGCCAGCGTTTCGGTGAACCCTTCGAAGCGTTTGCGCGCGCGGTGGTCCAGCGGCATCTTGGTGCCCATGAACCCGATCCGCCGATACCCGGCCTTCAGGATCGCCGCCGCCATCTCGCGCCCGGCGCGGCGGTGCGAAATACCAACCATCGCATCGACCGGCTTGCCATCGGTGTCCATGATTTCGACCACGGGAATCCCGGCGGCCTCCAGCATGGCGCGCGAGGCTTCGGAATGTTCCAGCCCCGCGATGATCACGCCCGAGGGCCGCCACGACAGCATTTCATACAGCACCCTCTCTTCCTTTTCGGGAAGATAGTCGGTGACGCCGACCACGGGCTGCAATTCGGTGTCTTCCAGCACCTGGTTGATGCCGGTCAGCACCTCGGGAAAGACCATGTTCGACAGAGAGGGGATGATGACCGCGACAAGGTTCACCCGGTTCGACGCCAGCGCACCCGCGATCTTGTTCGGGACATAGCCAAGGTCCTTCGCGGCGGCGAGCACTTTTTCCCGCGTGGCCTGGCTGACATCGCCGCGATTGCGCAGCACGCGCGAGACAGTCATTTCCGACACACCGGATGCCTCGGACACGTCGCGCAACGTGAGAGGGCGTTTGTTATCTTGCGACACTTGCCTGTATCCTTTTGATGTTAGGATAACGGTACCGCAAACACCGCGCGCCACACAACGGGTCAGAATCCGGTGTGACCAGAAAAGCCCATGACATCGGCGCGTCATGGCGCTAAACCCACACCCGGCTGGTCCCGTGGCTCAACTGGATAGAGCAGCCCCCTCCTAAGGGGCAGGTTGCAGGTTCGAATCCTGCCGGGATCACCACTTTGTTGCGCGTGGTGTGTTACCCCTGATCGGGTGCTGCGGCGCGGACCATCTGGGTGCAGACGCAAAGAATGCGGGCTTCGGTGTCTTGTGCCGAGGCGTAAAGATGCCCCCGGCGGCTGTCGAAATAGATTGAATCCCCGGCATTCAGGATCACGTTCGGCCGTCCGTCGACCTGCACCAGGACGCGCCCCTCGAGCACCATCAGGAACTCTTCGCCTTCGTGTTCGACCATTGCATCGAAGCGCATCTGTTCCAGCGGCTTCAGCGTGCCAAGCATCGGTACCATGCTTTTGCCCGCAACATCGGGGAACAGCATTTCATAGGTGTAGTTGTCGGTTTCCAGAAAGCCGAAATCGCCGTGTCGTGCGACCTCGAAGGCGCCTGCCTGAAAGGCGTTCGACCGGTCGGCAAACAGTTCCGACACGTCGACCGACAGTGCGTTGGCCAACCGGGTAAACCTGTCGTACGTTGGCGCCATAAGGTTGCGTTCGATCTTGGACACCGTCGATACCGCAAGCCCGCTGCGGTCGGCCACGTCCTGCAGGGTCATCTTTCGGGCTTTGCGCAGGGCCCGCAGCCGTGCCGCAAATGCAGCGCGGCCGGTTTCACTCGAAGAGCCAGACTCGGACAGGGCAGAGGATTGGGACATGAGCTCTCTGATGTAAGGGCGGCGCCGGGCGCCTTTTCCGATCAGAAAAGTAGCATTTCCAATCGGAAAGAGTCTAGGATGCCGCGTAGCCTGTCGCCGGATTGAACCGCGGGGGCAAAGCGATGGCATGGCCGTACTGCAGGGGAGGAGAGACAACAATGTTGAAACATATGATCGGCGCCGCTCTGGCGCTGGGGGTGAGCGCGGGCGCGGCATGGGCCGACTGGGCGCCATCGGGACCGATCAAGCTGTGGATCGGCTTTGGCGCCGGGGGCGAAACCGACACGCTGGGCCGCCTGATCGGCAAGGAAATGAGCGACGCGACCGGCTGGACCGTGGTTGTCGAAAACAAGCCGGGCGGCGGTGGCATTGCCATGTTCACGCAGCTGGCGACGGTTCCGGCGGATGGGCAGACCATCGGTATGGGCGTGTCGATGCCGGTGCTGGTGAACCTGACGGTGCGTGCCGATCAGGTGCCGTTCACGTTGGACAGTTTTGATTATCTTGCTTCGGTCGCCTCGGCGCAGCTGGCGATCGTGGCGCGGAAGGATGCGCCGTTCGACGATCTGGCCGGGTTGCTGGACCATGCGGCCAGCTCGGACGGGGCATTGGTCGGGTTCGACGCAAAGCCGCAGGAACTGCTGCTGAATGTGCTGAACAAGGATGGCGGCGCACTGCGCCCGGTGTCGATGAAATCCAGCGCCGAGCTGGTGCAGAACCTGCTGGGCGGGCATCTGGACGCTGCCTTCAACGCGGGCACGCATATTCCCTATCTGGATAGTGGCGAACTGAAGATGATCGCCTCGGCCAATGCCGGGCGGCACAGCTATGCGCCGGATACGCCCACCGTGCGCGAGCAGGGGTACGATATTTACGTCGATCCTGTGTTCTATATCGCGGCCCCCGCCGGGTTGGGCGACGATGTTCAATCGGTACTGTCGGATGCGCTGCTGGCCGCGATGAATGCCGACACGGTCCGCGACGCCATACAGAACGCGCTGCACACGGAACCCAGCGGCGATGGCCCCGAGGCGACGCGCGCAATGATGGACGACGGGATGAAGAACGTCGCCACGCTGTTCGGCAAGTAAGATGACGCACCGCCGCGCGGGCCGTGGCGGTGCACTCAGACAAAGGTTGTTCCTGACATGATGGCAAGGCTGAGCGGGCTGGCGGTGGCGGGCTTTGGCGTGCTGCTGCTGGCCTGGCTGATTCCGGTGCACACGGAAACCGTGGGCTATGGCTGGCTGCGGCCGCAGACCCTGCCGCGCGCCTGCGCGGTGGCGTTGCTGGTGCTGGGTCTGGCGCTGACGATCTGGCCGGGGCCAGCAGGCGAACCGGGCCCAGAGGTGGCGCCGGGGCGGTTGGCCTTTGTGGTCGTGGTTGTCTGCGCCGGGATATGGGCGATGTCGCGGTTCGGGTTCCTGCCGGTGGCGCCGGTGCTGGCGGCGCTGCTGGTGCTGATCTGCGGTGAAAGGCGCTGGGCCTGGATCGCGCTGGGCGTGGGGCTGGCGCCGGTGCTGTCCTGGCTGGTGGTGGACGTGCTGTTGAACCGGAGCCTGCCCTGATGCCCGATCTTGCGACCATTCTGGCGGGGTTCGGCGATGCCTTCACCCTTCTGAACCTCGCCTACGTTCTGTTCGGCGTGGTGATCGGACAGTTCGTGGGCGCTGTGCCCGGCATCGGGCCGGTGATGGCGATGGCGATTGCTATTCCGTTTACCTTTGCGCTGGATCCGCTGGTGGCGATTTCCTTTTTGGTGGGGATCAACAAGGGCGGTCTGTTCGGTGGGGCAATTCCGTCGATCCTGATCAACACGCCGGGCACGCCGGATGCCGCCGCCACCGCGCTTGACGGGCACCCGCTGGCGGCCTCGGGCAAACCGGGTAAGGCGACGCGGATGGCGCTTTATGCGTCGGTCACGGGGGATACCTTCAGCGATCTTGTGCTGATCTTCCTGTCGGCGCCGATTGCGATCCTCGCGCTGCGGATGGGCCCCGTCGAGGTCTGCGCGCTGATGCTGTTTGCCTTTTCGATCCTTGCCGGGCTGATCGGGCCGTCGCTGCTGCGCGGGCTGGTGGCGGCGGTGCTGGGGGTGCTGTGCGCCACCGTGGGGCTGGACCCGGAACATGGCACGCCCCGGTTCTATTTCGGCTGGTTTGAACTGTACGACGGGCCGTCGCTGGTTGCCGTTGCCATCGGGATGCTGGCGGTGGCCGAGATCTTGCGCCGCATGGCCGCCGTGACGCGCGACAGTCAGCCCGGCGCGATCCGGGTGCAGGGCGATGGCGACGACCGCCTGAGCCTGGCGGAATACCTGTCGTGCCGTTTCGTGATGCTGCGCGGTGCGGTGATCGGCACCATCCTTGGCGCGGTGCCCGGTCTTGGCAGCACGGCGGCGGCCTATATGAGCTATGCGGCGACGCGACAGGGCGATGACGGCGGCGTGCCGTTTGGCAAGGGCAACATCAAGGGCATCGCGGCGACGGAGTCGGCCAATAGCGCGGTGGTAGGCGCCAACCTGATCCCGCTGCTGGGAATCGGGATTCCGGGGTCAATCTCGGCCGCGCTGCTGATCTCGGCGTTCAAGATCCACGGCATCCAGCCCGGCCCTCTGCTATTCGAAAATCAGGCGCGGCTGATATACGGGCTGTTCGGGGCGATGCTGATGGCGAACCTGACGAACCTGATCGTGGGTCAGGCCAGCTTGCGATTGTGGGTCTTTGCGATCCGCGCGCCAACCTCGGTGATTTTCCCCTCGGCCTTGGTATTCTGCATCGTCGGGGTCTACCTGTCGACGGGGGGCATGTTCGGCGTGGCGCTGATGTTCATCGCGGCGCTGGTGTCGCTGGCGATGTCGGCCTGTGGCTTTCCCGTTATCGTCTTCATCATCGCTTTCTTCCTCGGCGAAGGATTTGAGCGCAGCCTGTCGCAGACGCTGGTCATTCTGAATGGATCGTCCGGCGCGCTGCTGGGGCATCCGATTGCGCTGGTGCTGCTGGCGATGGCCATTGGACTGGCGATCTGGCTGGGGCGTGGTGGACGGGGCCAACCCGGGTAGGGGGCTCTGCCCCCGCCCGCTGCGCGGACTCCCCCGGGATATTTGACCCCAAAGACGGACGGTTCAGTTCAGATCGAAGCGGCGTGACAGGCTGACGAACAGTTCGTTCGAGCGGGCCTTTCCAACGGTTGCCTCGTCCCGCATCCGCAGGTTGAGACCGGCGTTCAGATCCCAGGCTTCGGTCAGTTCGTATTGGTAGCCGAGAGAGAGGTCATTGCGTTCGATGCGGTTCGTGGTCGCGGTGCCGTCGCTGACGAAATACGAGAGATTCGCATAAAGACTGGAGTAGAGCGTCAGATCGTGGCTGTACCGCGCCGAGAGTGACGTTGTGAAGATATCGCGGTTAAAGGAGTCCGAAGTGACCGCGCGATTGAGGTTCACAGAGATTTGCGAGGTGGGCATCTGGCGCGCCCAGTTCAGCCCCCCGACGAGACGCGGAGAATTTCCGTAAAGGCTGGTGGCGCCAAGGTTGAAGCTGAAGCTGCCGGTCGGAAGCGTATAGCTGCGGCGGATCGTGGCGTTGGTTATGGCGCCATTGGTGGCCTGGGTGACGCTGAACCGCCCGTTGACCGAGCCATCGGTGAGCGGTTGGGTGTAGCTCAGGCTGCCGGTGGCGCCATCGGAGGCGGTGTTGCCGTTGGTCGAGCTGACGCGGGAAAAGCCGACCCGAGCCGAAAGCGACGACCCACGCGCGAATTGTCTGTCAAAGCCGACCTCGGCCGTGCGGGTATGTTCGTCCGGCGTAGGTGAGTCGTCGGTAAAGCGCGAATATCTCAGATCGACGACGACGGCCATCGTCGGGTCGAACCGGAAGTAGGTCGACAGGCCTGCGTTCTGACGATCGTAATCGTTCAGAGTGTTCGACGATTGGTTCGAGTAGCGCACGCCGCTGGCTCCGGCGGTGAAGCGAAAGCCGATTGGCGCGGATTTGCCTATTTCAAGCGTGGTTGCCAGCGAATAGGAGGTCCGCTCGCCCGTGCCCTGCAGATTTGCCAGATCACCGGGAGGAAGCAGCTCGTTGTCTTCGTTTTCGAAGTTCCACAATGGGCGCGATTTCGAGATGTCACTTTGATCCAGGGATACATCGAGATCGAACTGCGAATCGTACCCTTCGCGGCTGTAGGACAGGGTTGCGAAGGGATCGACAAAGCCGGTGGGTGTGCGGCTGCCATTGGGCAGATCGGCAAGGCGGAAGGCGCCTCCGGTCTGGAAATTGAACCGTTGCGTGCGAGTGATGCTGGACAGATCCAGCGCCACCGATGTTGTCGCGGTCGCGGAACTGCCCTGTTCCGGATCGGTCGGGCTGCCTGGCACCCCAAGGTTCAGGTTGTCGCCGTATCCGAAGGACTGTTGCAGGCCGAGTCTGGCTCTGAAGCCTGCGGCCTCATCTTCCCGGCCCTGCGCCCAAAGCGGTTGCGTGGCGTAAGCGAGCACCCCCGCCACCGCTGCTGTTCCTGCAATCAGCCCGCGTTTCTTCTTCACTGCTGCCTCCGGTTTCCGGATTCTTGTTATTCGAAGAGTTTTCTTGCCGGTACTACGATCACGTCGCCTTTTGCAAGCTTGGTGGCGCCAATGCTGTTTTTGCCGTTCAGCACGTCATTGTAGTTGAACTGATAGACTTTCTGTACGCCATCGTTGCCGACCCGGCGCAGCTGCACCCGCTTGACCGCGGCAAAACGGTTGAAGCCGCCAGCCTGCGCGAGCGCCTGCAACAGAGTTGTGCCGCGCTTCACCTCGATCATTCCGGGCGTGTTGACTTCGCCCATCAGATAGATCGGCATCCGGCTGGAAACGCCCGAGGCCACCGTCGGGGCGGGTTCGCCAAGCTGAACGAGCGAGACGATCACGTTGGGTTCGGAGGCGAAATTCGGTGCCAGCTTTCCGGTCACGTCCTGGCGCACCTGATCGACGCTGCGGCCGCCAACAGAGACGGTACCGGCCAGCGGAACGGTCACGCGGCCATCGGGCAGCACCAGCGACTCGCGGTTGAGCGAGCTGTCTTCCAGCACCTCGATCCGTACAACGTCGCCCGGCTTGATTCTGTAGTCGTCCTGCGCCAGGGCGCTGCCACCGATCAGGGCGAATAGAAGGGCGGCAAATACTCGGGACATGGTCATCATGGCGGATTCTCTAACGTACAGTGTTCTATTTTGATCAATCTTTAACCCTTGGGGCTCGAATTCTAAAGAGATTACTGATTCAGGGCGCATTTCAGCCGCCCGGTGCGTGGCGGACGTGCCGCGCGGGCAACAGTCACGCGGCGGCGGACCGGATTGGCGCCACCCAGTGATCAGCGCCCTCATTTCGGCCATATTGCCCGGCAGAGACACGATTCCGGTCACATTCACGCCCCTTTTCCCCCGGAAAGTCGGAACAGACACAGAAGAACGGAATAGCATCGTGGCTCTTGGATTTGTGATACTCGGAATGATCATTGGCGCCGTCAGCGCTGCAGCCTGCGTTATCTCGGGGGCCGGTATCCTTTATGCGCTGATGGTCTACGCTGGTGTTGGCGCCGCCACCGTAATGGGTGTCGTCTTGCTGCAGATGGCTCTGTCCTTTGCCGCTGATACCTTTGGAGCCCAGCCGCGCCACGGCTAAGCCGCTCTACCAAATTGATCGACCGGCCCGCTGTCCGCCACGGACACGCGGGCTTTTTGTTTCTTGGGCTGGGGATCAAGCCGGTCGCCGTGTTGTGCTGCGCCCGCGCATTCGTCCCGGCGCACACGATGGGAAGACCTAAACTGCTGGTGCCAAACCCATAAAAAAACACCGGCCCGATGGGCCGGCGTGATTTATGGTCTGACCTGACGACGGCCGTGTTATTCCGAGGCAGGCGCCGGTTCGGTTGGGGTGTCCGGAGACGTCTCGGGCTGCGTTTCCGCGGGCGCTTGCTCGGGGGTTGCCGGCGTCGTTGCCTGTTCCATGGCCGCATCCAGTGCCGCGATATATTCGGGCGGATTGCTGCTGTCGATCATGGACTTCGCCTTGGTCAGCTGTTCGATGGCCGCCTCGGATTGACCTGCCGCCGCCAGAGCCGCGCCATAATGGAACTGAACGCGGGCATCTTCGGCCAGCCCCTCTGCCGCGGCTTCCAGATAGGGCACCGACTCTTCGTAGTTGCCCATGCGGTACGCGATCCAGCCGTAGGTGTCCTGCAGCGCGGGAATATTGGTGTCGCGCATCCGGCGCGCCACTTCATACGCGCGTCTCAGGCTCGCTTCGTCATCGCGGTGATCGGCAAGCAAGCTGGCGAGGTTGTTTGCAACAACAATCGCGCTGCTGTTCTGTTCGTAGAGCTTTTCATAAACAGAGATCGCGCCTTCGTAGTCTTCGTTCACCTGCAGCCGTTCGGCCTGGGCAAACAGCAACTGCGAGTCATTCGGGATTTGCTCCAGCCCGTCTGCAAGCACCTTGTCTGCCTCTGCTCCGTCACCTGACAGAAGCGCCAGACGATACAGGCTCATCCATACGCGGCTGCTGTTGGGGAACCGTTCCAGCAAAGAGGTGTAGATGGTCTTTGCCTCGTCCGTCTGTTCAGACAGCACCAGCAGACCGGCCTTGAGGAACAGGAAATCGCCGTCTTCGGGTGCGTCAGCGATCAGCGTTTCGAGGTATTCCAAAGCCGCTTCACTGCCATCTTCGGCAAGCGTCCGTTGGAACAGGGCGATCTGGCCGCCTTTCTGGGTGTCGGGATTGTTTGCGACATCCTCCAGCAGCGACGACAGTTCTTCGCCCCGGTCTTGCGCGGCCAGCGCCTGAGCCTGAAGGCCCATCGACACGGCGGTGGCGGTTTCTGTCCCGATCTCTTCCAGACGGTTCACGACACCGTTGGCCTGAGACCAGTTTTCCATCTTGATGTAGACTTTGCCCAAGGCAGACAGCAGGTCGATATTGCCCGAGTCGCGGCGCAGTGCGTCGATCAGAACACCCTCGGCAACGATGTCCTGATTTTCGCGGACAAGGTACTGCGCATAGCGCAGCGATTCTGCCGGCGCCTGGTTCGAGGCTTCGACGGCCAGCGACAGGTTCTCGGCCATCAGCTGACGGTTGCCCTGGCGTTCGTGGGCAAGGGCCAGAAGCGTCAGC
Source organism: Arenibacterium halophilum (assembly GCF_005938225.1). Classification (GTDB taxonomy): domain Bacteria; phylum Pseudomonadota; class Alphaproteobacteria; order Rhodobacterales; family Rhodobacteraceae; genus Arenibacterium; species Arenibacterium halophilum. Next base: position 97,447 of record NZ_VCPC01000004.1, on the reverse strand, counting down.
AGCCCGGCGTCGCGCGGCGATTTCGCCAGCGAGTCGCGCAGCAGAACGATGGCATCGTCGGTTTCGTCGTCTTCGATCAGCCATGCTGCCTTGAGCTTGGCCGCCGCAGGGTTCGACGGATCTTCGGCCAGAACCTTTTCGACAAGACGGCGCGCTTCGACAGCGTTGTTTTGGCGGAAGTACATCCGCGCAAGGTCGATCTCGGCTTCGCGCACGTCACCCGACCGTTCGGCCTCGGCGGTCAGAGCCTCGAGCGCGTCGATGGCTTCCTGTTCGTCGCCGTTCTCGAACTGAAGCTGCGCCAAGGTCGATTTGAAAACCACGGGCGACAGGCGGTCGGCTTCGATGATGCGGTTCAGCTCGGCAATCGCGGCGTCACGGTCGCGATATTGCAGGATGAAGGCCACAAGCCGGCGGCTTTTCTCGACATCGTCCGATGCTTCGGCTTCGCTGCGCAGCTGATCCTCGGCTGCGTCCAGGTCGCCTTGGTTGACCAGAAAGGCCACCAACATCTGGCGGTTCGCTTCGTTGTCGGGGAAACGCTCGACCATTGCCCGCAGCTGGGTGCCGATTTCAGACATATCGCCCAACTGGCTCAATAGGCCAAGGCGCAGCTGGTAGAGGCTTTCGTCATTCGGGGTTTGCTCGAGCGCGGCGTCGATGGCGGCCAGCGCTTCTTCCCACTTCTGCTGGCGCACCAGGTCGTCGATCATGACCTTGCGTGAGCCGGAAAATTCGGGGTTCGAGCTGACCAGCGTGATCGCGGCTTCAACTGCCTTGGTGCGTGCATCATCGTCGCGGCCCTGCACGGCGTTGTAATACACGACGGTGTTATACAGGGACTGGGCCTTGGCGTTGTCAGGCGCCAGATCGACGGCTGCCTTGGAATGCCGCTCAAGCTCGGGCAGGTTCTGTGTATCAAGCGCCATTTCAGCCAGCGCCAGGCGTGGTTCAAGTTCGTCGGGATACTGTTCGGCGACCCGCAGGAACTGACCGTAGGAATCGCGGATATCGCCGCGTTCGCGTTGGATGCGGGCATAGGTCAGCCGGGCATCCTTGTGATTTTCGTTCAGCTGAAGAACGTTGCGAAATTCGATGAGGGCGCGATCAAGGTCGCCCTCTTCCATCAATGCAAGGCCGGATTCATAATGTTCTTCTGCGCGTTCCTCGGACGAATCACAGGCTGCCAGCAACAGGACAAGCAACAGCATAGAGAGGGTCAGCGCACTGGAATTGAGCACCTTGGCCAGCGACTGGCCGATGGTCCGTGATACAAACACGAGTTTTCACCTTCGTTTCGGGCAGTAAAAGGCGGCCGACAGTCAGGTGTCAGCAGCCAGTTCCGCGCATTACGACGCCAAAGGTACGCGCCAAAATCGTGATGTCCAGCCACAGCGACAACCGGCGGTGGTATTCTGCATCATATGTTGCGCGTTCGGCAAAGGTGCTGGCATTGCGATCGGTCACCTGCCACAGGCCGGAAATGCCGGGGCGCATCGCATAGTAGCAGTTGTCAGGGTACAGGGGGATCTGTTCGATCATCATCGGGCGAGGCCCGATCAGCGACATGTCGCCCTTCAGGACGTTCAGCAGCTGGGGAAGTTCGTCAAGCGAGGTATTGCGGATGATGCGACCTAGTCGGGTGATCCGGGGATCGTGGCGCAGCTTCTGGTTGGCTTCCCATTCGGCGCGCGCCTCGCTGTTCTTGGCCAGGATGTCCTTCAAAGACGCTTTCGCGTTCGGGACCATGCTGCGTAGTTTGAAGATTTTGAAGACGCGGCCATTCTTGCCAACGCGATTTTGTAGGTAGAACGGGTTGTGTCCGTCAAGCGCGACCAGTGCGGCAAGCATCAGGATCACGGGTAGGACGATCGGGGCGGATAGCAGCACCAGGGCGATATCCAGCGATCGTTTGCCCGCGTTGCGGTATAGCTGTGTACGTTCTTCGGTTGGTACGGTGAAGCGCCCGACTACAGGGGCGGCCTCACGGCGATCCAAATCATTAATCTGTATGGTCATACTACTCACTGGCTACTTGAGGATGCGAAACAACGTGTTCCGCCACACCTGTCATCTGGAACCCAAAATCACACTTGCCGCCACATTCCGGCCATCTTCAGGCATCTAACGCCTCGAAAGGTGGCTCAATAAACGATTCTTGGCAACCGATTCTACTATATTTCTATGCTAATTGGCCATTGTAACGCCTTGATATGCCTATTGTTGAGGATTTGTCTACAAAGACATCTTTTTGGCGCATTGCGCAGGCAAAGATAGAGTTGCCCGTGTTGGTCATCATGACTCGCCCCCGTGTCATTTGCATCCGACTGTTAACGCAGCGAATGTCGAAGCGGTTCCATGAAAGATTAACATCGGTGCCGTTCAACCCTGGCGGTCACAAGTTCCTGAAACATCGCGTGGTGCAGAGGGAACACCTTGGAATTTCTAAGCGTATCGCGGATTGTAACTCTCGATACGGAGGCCGGGCAGGTGTATTGCCCGGGTGAAAGATTGTGCCGCGATAAGGTTTTGTGCGGCATGTGTATGTTAAACGGTGCGGCTGGCAGGTCGGGGGCCCGGCAATGAACGTGCTTACGGATGCGATTTTGGCCGCCGGGCAGGCGGGCCCGGGAACAAGAAAAGTGTGGCAGTGAACGAATTCTACCTGAACCATTTCGGCCTGACGCAGCGGCCTTTCACGCTGCTGCCAGACCCGGATTTCCTGTATTGGTCCGAACAGCATCGCAAGGGATACGCGGTGCTGGAGTACGGCATCATGTCGCGCGCACCGATCACGGTTCTGACCGGAGAGATCGGGGCAGGCAAGACAACGCTTTTGCAGAAGTTGCTGGCGCAGATCGACCCGACGGTGACCGTGGGGCTGATCTCAAATGCGCAGGGCAATCGGGGCGAAATCCTGCAATGGGTGCTGAACGCGTTGGACGTTCCGTTCGAGCAGGGCGCGACCTATGTCCAGAATTTTCAGCGTTTGCAGGATTTTCTGGTGTCCGAATACGCTCAGGGCCGCCGCGTGATCCTTGTGTTCGACGAGGCGCAGAACGTGTCGCTCGAAGGCCTGGAAGAGCTGCGGATGCTGACCAACATCAACGCCAACAAGGACGAGCTGATCCAGTTGATCCTGGTCGGCCAGCCAGAGTTGCGTGACATTATCCGCGACCCCCGGATGAACCAGCTGGCCCAGCGGGTCGCAGCCAGCTTTCACCTGAACCGGATGGATCGCGAAGCCACGCATGCCTATATCGCACACCGGATGAAACAGGCAGGTGGCACTGGCCATGAGTTTACAACAGAGGCGACGACGCTGATCCACAAGGCGACCGGCGGCGTTCCGCGCCTTGTGAATCAGCTGTGCGATTTCGGCCTTTTATACAGCTGGACAGACGACGAACGCGAAGTTCAGCGCAAAAGCATTCAGTCGGTGCTGGATGACGGTACGTTTTTCTGGGCGCAAGGCGACCAAGAGGAGGCTCAGAGCCGATGACCGAGGTTCTATTCTACCTGCGACTGTTCCTGCGTCGCTTGCATTGGTTTCTTCTGATTGCCGTCGTGGTGTCGGCGGTGTCGGTGATCGCGGCGTTTTCGCTGCCGCCAGCGTATGTGTCGCAGACCCGGTTGATCGTCGAGGCATCGCAGATTCCTGACGAGCTGGCGCCAAGCACGGTGCGCGTGTCGGGTCTGGAGCGGCTGCAGATCATCGAACAACGTCTGATGACACGGCCCAACATTCTTGCCATCGCGAACCGTCTGAACGTGCTTCAGGATCAATCCAGCATGACGCCTGATGAGATCGTCGAGGCGATGCAGGCGCGCACCCGGATACGGTCGCAGGCGGGGCGGGATCAGGCCACGCTGATGACAATCAGCTTCGAGGCGCGTACCGGCCGGTTGGCGGCGCAGGTGCTGAACGAATACCTTTCGCTGATCCAGCAAAGCGATATCGACATTCGTCAGGGCCGCGCGGGGCAAACTCTGGAATTCTTCGAAGCCGAAGTGCAGCGCCTCGAACAGCAGTTGCAGGAACAAAGCGCCAAGATCCTTGCGTTCAAGAATGAAAACCTCTCGGCTCTGCCCGACAGCCTTGATTTCCGTCAAAGCCAGCGGGCGGACCTGCAAGAGCGGATGGAAAGCGCCGGGCGCGAGATTTTCACGCTGAAGGCGCAGCGCCAGCAGCTGATCAATATCTTCAACGAAGCAACCAAAGTCGGCAGCGGACCGGGTGTAACCCTGTCACCCAGCCAACAGAGCCTTGCTGACGCCCGGGCAGAACTTGAATCGGCTTTGCTCCTGTACTCAGAGGTCAACCCGCGGGTGAAAATCCTGCAATCTCGTGTTGCGTCATTGGAAGCCAAGGTCGCCGAAGAAGCCGAGACGTCACAATCGGGTGACGATGCGGCCGAAACCGGCAACCCGCAGCTGAACCTGCAACTGGCAGAAATCGACACTCGGATCCAATCGCTGGAATCCCAGTCCGAGATTGTCGAGGCACGGATCGCGGCCCTGTCCGAGTCGATCGACCAGACGCCGGCCAATACCATCATGCTTGCGGAACTGGAACGCGAAGCGGAGAATCTTCAGGGCCGTTACAATCTGGCCGTGAACCGGCTGGCGGCCGCCTCGACCGGCGAGCGGATCGAGGTCATGTCGCGGGGCGAGCGGATTTCCGTGATTGAACAGCCCTCGGTTCCCAGCAGGCCGACGAAGCCGAACCGTGTCAAGATCGCGGCCGCAGGGTCGATGTTCGGCTTGCTGCTTGGGTTCGGGCTGATTGCATTGCTGGAATTCATGAATCGAACACCGCGCCGCCCCGAAGACATCATCCGCAAGCTGGAAGTCTGGCCGATGGCGGCGATTCCCTACACCCGGACGCGGCGCGAGATCGTATTGCAGCGCAGCCTGCGTCTTGCCGCGATCCTTATCGTGGTGGTCGGGGCGCCCATCGCCGTGTGGGCGGTGCACGAATATTACCTTCCGCTTGACCTTCTTGCGGACAAAATCATGAACAAACTGGGGGTCAGACTGTAATGCCCGGCGATTCCCGCCCGATCAGAACGGAGACATGACATGGACCGTCTTCAACAGGCCATCAGCAAGGCCCGCAAAGAGCGTGAAGCCTCGGGCGGTGTCACAACGTCGCCGGCGCAATCTCCCCGGGGGGTGACGGCCGCTCAGGCGGCGGCCCGCCAGGCCGTTCCGCCGGCTGGCGATGTCACGGCGCGCTGGGCCGCGTTGAACCCGCTTCAGGTGACCAGCAAGACCGTTCGCAGCAATCGCCTGATGGCATATACACCGGGCGAAGCGGCCATCCCGTTCGACATGCTGCGTACCAAGATTTTGCAGCAGGCCCGCAAGAACAAGTGGCGCCGCATTGCAATTGTTTCGTCCGACAGCGGAGCAGGGAAATCTACCTTGGCCGCGAACCTTGGGTTCAGCTTTGGCCGGATGCGCGACAAGCGAACCATCATTCTTGATTTCGATCTGCGCCGCTTTGGCCTGGGCCCGATACTGGGCGTCAAGCCGGTGGCGGGCATGGCCGAGGTGCTGCGCGGTGAAACCAGCTTTGCTGATCACGCGCTCTGCCACGATGGCAACGTGGCTTACGGGCTGAACCGGAACCGTGTGCAAAACCCGGCCGAGTTGTTGCAGTCGCCGCGCACAGCCGAAATTTTGAACCAGATCGAACAGGACTACGAACCCGATCTGATGTTCTTTGACACGCCGCCGCTGATGGTCAGCGACGACAGCCATGGCGTTCTGCAAAGCGCCGATTGCGCGCTTCTGGTCGCGGCGGCCGAAGTGACTCCGATGGACCGGATCGACGTGGCCGAGCGCCAGTTGTCAGAATTGACGAATGTGATGGGCATTGTTCTGAACCGCTGCCGCTACAACGCGGGCGCCCACAGCTATGAAGGCGAATACTACTGATCCGGGGCGCGGCGCAGCGCGGCCATGAGTGCCGCGCCAGCCACGAAACCGCCAAGATGGGCCTCCCACGCGAGGGCGCCGCCTTCGGTCAGCCACATTACAAGGTTGAGCGCGGCCAGAACGGCAATATCGCGCGCCGCGATCAGCGTACGGCAGCGGCGTCCCGGGATAACGGACCAGTCCAGCCATTTCCACGCGCCTGCCAGCCCGAAAAGGGCGCCTGACGAGCCGACCATCGGGTTCAGCGCCGTGCCAAGAAGCGCGAACCCCAGCGCGCCGCCCACCGCCGACCCGGCATAGACCAGTACGAACCGCCAGCCCCACAGCCGATTGCGCAGCAGTTGCAGCAACACGACAAAGGCGATCATGTTCCCTGTCAGGTGCCAAAGGTTGGCGTGCAGGAAAGAATAGGTCACGAACATCGTTTGCGGCTGCGCGGCATAGTTCGGCCGCCAGTTGTCCAGCAGACCGGCCCAGAAGGCGCCGTATTGATAGGCCCGGGCGCGCAGGCGCGGTGTGCCGATCACGCCAAGGTCGGCCAGCGTCAGCGCCAGTTCCGTCAGGATGGGCAGCACCATGAACACGGCCAGCACGGGAATCATCCCGCGCCATGGATGCGCCCGTGGCGCTGTGCTTTGCCCGCCTCTCATGCAACAGCGATGCCGCGTTTGCGTCGCAAGAACAAGCGGCGAAGCGGCTGTAGGCGCAAAATGACTGCCAGCCGTGGCACCAGCCGTGTGATTTGCGCCTTTCTCTGCGTTCGGCCTATGCGCTTGATCCGACGTGGGTCATGGTGTGAAACTGGGTTGGCTATGTGGAAAACGATGGCATGAGGGTGAACGTTCTTCTGGCAGGCTTGCTGGCACTGGCCGCCGGACTTGGGGCTTATCGCGCCACCACCGGGCCGTCCGAACGACTTTTGGTGATTGACGATGCCGATCTGGTGCGAACCACGGCATCGGGTATGCGCACGGTTGAAGCTTTGACCTTGCCTCCAAATGCCGGTGGCCCTGCGGGCGTTTCCGCGTCACTGCCAATCGCAGGCGCCGCACAGCTGAACGGGCTGATAGGGCGCGGGGTTGCGCATGGGTTCGACGGATTTGTCTACGAAAATCGCGATCGAGATCATTCGACCCTGCAATCCAGTCAGTTTCCGGCGCTGACGTTTCTGCGCTACGGGCCAAAGCTGGTGCAACGTCACCGCGATTACGGGCTGGCGCAGGATATTGCGCTGCCAGTTCCGCTAATCGGGAATTCATCGACCGCACTCACCGGCAGGCCGCAATGGCGCAGCCAGACCCGCGCGGCGATGACGTCGCACCGGGGTACCATGGCTGCCGCGTCGCATTATCAGGCCAACGCCATCTATTTTTACCCCGAACATCAAGATCACGACGCCGTCGATATGTTCCCTGCCAACTGGCCCTACGTGGTGACCAGTCAGGGCTCGTCCGGCAGCGACCAGCCGTTCCTGATGTCGGCAGCGATGACATTGGCCGCCTTCCGTCCCGATACATGGGCCGCGTTGGAACGGGGCGGCCTTGTTGCACCGACGCTCCAGATGATCTTGCGGCGCAACCTTCTGGGTGTGAATGGGCGGGCCGACTACCTGTCGAACGTGGCGCATCCGGTGGTGTTTCACGGCAAAAGGCTACGGCCCGAACGCATGATCGCGCAGGCGGCGGCGATGCTGCCGGATACGATTCCGCCGATGGTGCGCCTGACGGTGGAAGAGGAAGACTTCGGCGATCGGGCCGGGTTGGCTGGCCTGAGCGAACGGCTTTTTTCCACGCCTTCGGCCATCGCGCGGCTGTGGCGCGGCCCGCAGTACGAACGCAGCCTGACTGTCAGTGCGGGCGACACAGTTGATCCAAACGGGCGGGAGCTGACGTTCCACTGGTTCGTCGTCACGGGCGATGCCAGCATCGAACCCATTGGCGATAAAGGTGATACCGCGCGGCTGACGCTGCAGTGGCAGGACGCCGTCGATATACCGTCGTTCCCGCCTGACGAACTGGCACAGCGCCGTGTCAGCCGAGTTGATATCGCGGTGGTGGCTGACAATGGCGCAAACCTCAGCGCCCCCGCGATGATCTCGGTCGCCTTCCCGACTCACCAGCAGCGCAGCTACACGCCGGACGCCCAAGGCAAGATGCACCTGAGTAGTATCGATTATAATGCCGTAGCGCGCAGCGCACCGTTCGATCCGGTGCTGTTCTGGTCTGCGCCCTGGGTCGACCATCTGGAATATGATGCCGCAGGCCAAGCCGTCGCCATTCGCAGGCAAGAGGGGCAGAAGAGCCTGCGAATCTCGCCCGACGGCGCCGTGGCCGGGGGCCGGGTTCGCCACATGCTGCCGCGCCAGATTTCGACCGAGATGGAGCTGACCTACGAAATCGTGCCGCAGGACTGACGGATGTAGCTGTCGATCTCCCCGGCCTGAATTTCGCTCACGCGGAGGCCCTGTTTCGTGCGGCGCCACAGGAAATCGTCGCCCGTGCGCACCCATTCGCGCGCAATCGCCCAATCCAGTTCGGCCTGTGTGACGGTTGCGCCGAAATCACGCCCCAGGTCAGTGGCTTGTCCCGCATCGCCCAGAATGTCGCGGGCCTCGGTGCCATAGGCGCGGACCATGCGTTCGGCCCATTTCGCATCCAGAAACGGATACGCGGCGCGCAGCCCGTCGATCAGCGCAGCCACGCCATCGACCGGAAAATTGCCACCGGGCAGGGGGATCCCCGCACTCCAATCCTCTTTCATGCCGGGGAAAAACGGCGCGGCCTTGTCCATCGCGGCTTCGGCAAGGCGACGATATGTGGTGATCTTGCCGCCAAAGATGTTCAGCAAAGGCGCCGCGCTGTCATCCAGGGACAGCACATATTCACGCGTTGCTGCCGTGGCGGAACTGGCCCCGTCATCATAGAGCGGCCGCACGCCCGAATAGGTCCAGACGATGTCATCCTGCTGTATATCGGTCTTGAAATATTCGCTGGCGAATGTGCGCAGATAATCCGACTCTTCCGGGGTGCAGACGGGCTTGACCGAGGGGGCGGGGTGGTCGGAATCCGTGGTGCCGATCAGCGTGAAATCCTGCTCGTAGGGGATGGCAAAGATGATCCGCCCGTCGCTGCCCTGAAAGAAATAGCATTTGTCGTGATCATACAGGCGGCGCGTCACGATATGGCTGCCGCGCACCAGCCGGATGTGTTCGGACGAATTGATGTGCAGCACCTGCCCCACAACATCCGACACCCAAGGGCCCCCCGCGTTCAAAAGGAACCGGGCGCGGTGGATCGCGCGCTTGCCGTCCGTCTCGGTGGTGATCGTCCAGTGATCGGCGGCGCGCTGGGCCTCGACCACGCGGGTGCGGGTCAGGATCGTCGCACCCCGGGCCTGCGCATCGCGGGCGTTCAGCACCACCAGCCGCGAATCCTGGACCCAGCAATCGGAATACTCAAAGGCCTTTTCAAAGCGTTCCTGCAACGGCGCGCCTTCGGCGCTGTTCTTCAGGTCCAGCGTTTTGGTGCCCGGCAGAATTTCGCGCGCGCCCAGCGTGTCGTACAGGTACAGCCCCAGCCGGATCAGCCAGGCGGGGCGCTTGCCCTTCATCCACGGCATGAACAGCGTCAGCAGGCGCGAGGCGGGGGTGGCCATGTCGAACCGCATCGCGGGATGGATCGGCAGCACGAAGCGCATCGGCCAGCTGATATGCGGCATCGCCTTCAGCAGCACCTCGCGCTCGCGCAATGCCTCGCGCACCAGCCGGAACTCGAAGAATTCGAGGTAGCGCAGCCCGCCGTGAAACAGCTTGGTCGAGGCAGAGGATGTCGCCCAGCCAAGATCGTTCATTTCGGCCAGCGTCACGCTCAGCCCGCGCCCCGCCGCATCGCGTGCGATGCCACAGCCGTTGATGCCGCCACCGATCACGAACATGTCGACGATATCGTTTCGATCAGGCGGATTTGAGCCCGAAGCCATTGTGTTCTTCCACTGTCAGAATTTGCGTATTTGCCCGCTCGGCCGCCTCGACAAAGGCGCGAGGCGGGGGCGTGTCGGTGATGAAATAGTCCAGATCGCCCACGTCGCAAATGCGCACCGGCGCCGACAGGTCGAACTTGGACGAATCGGCCACGCAGATGCGGTGGCGCGAATTGCGCAGGATCGCGCGGGCGACGGAAACCTCGCGCGTGTCGTAATCAAGGATCGCGCCATCGGCATCCAGCGCCGAGGCCCCGATCACCGCGAAATCGACCTTGTAGCGGGAAATGAACTCTACGGCCTCTTCGCCGACGATGGCGCCGTCGCTGGTGCGCACCGCCCCGCCCACAAGGATCAGCTCGCGCACGCGGCTGCCCATGAACTGGTTTATGATGTTGATATTGTTCGACATCACCATCAGCCCTTCGTGGCGCGACAGGGCGCGGGCGACCTGTTCGGTGGTGGTGCCGATGTTCAGCGTGACGGAACAGTTGTTTGGAATCAGCCCTGCCGCCAGCGTGCCCATCGATTCCTTCTCGGGGCCGCGCAGCAGGCGGCGTTCGTGGTATTCGCGGTTCGAAACGGTTGCGATCTTGCGCGCCCCGCCGTGGGTGCGCGCGGCCAGCCCACGGTCGCACAGTTCGGCAAGATCGCGGCGGATCGTCTGGCTGGTCACGCTGAATCGCCCGGCCAGGTCCTCAACCTCGACCCGCCCCTCAACCCTAAGGGATTCCAGTATTTCCTGCTGTCTCTGGCTCAAATCCATGAGGCCTTCCTTGGGCCATATCCGCAGGATCGTATAGGCCCAAAACGCGCGTTTCGCCAGAAAATTTATTCATTTGACTTTCGTTTGCGTTCGTTTCATCAAAATGACGCGAGGTAACTTGCGCATATACGAAACACAGGGAGGTGTGAGATGCGAAAGTATCTACTCTCCGCGGTTGCGGTCTCGGCCGTGATTGCGGGAAGCGATGCCGCGTATGCAGATGCTGCTGCGGCGGAAAAATGGATTAATGACGAGTTTCAGCCCTCGGCGCTCAGCAAAGACGAGCAAATGGCCGAGATGCAGTGGTTCATCGACGCCGCGGCGCCGTTTTCCGGTATGGAAATCAACGTGCTGTCCGAAGGCATTCCAACCCACCAATATGAAAGCGACGTGCTGACGAAGGCATTCGAGGAAATCACCGGCATCAAGGTGAACCATCAGATTCTGGGCGAAGGGGAGGTTGTCCAGGCTGTGCAGACCCAGATGCAGACGCAGCGCAACCTTTACGATGCCTATGTCAACGACAGCGACCTGATCGGTACACACTCAAGGCTGCAACTGGCGGTGAACCTGACCGAATGGATGGCCGGCGAAGCGGCGGATGTGACCTCGCCCACGCTGGACCTTGATGATTTCATGGGCATCAGCTTTACCACCGGGCCCGATGGCAACCTGTATCAGCTGCCCGACCAGCAGTTCGCGAACCTCTACTGGTTCCGCAAGGACTGGTTTGACAATCCCGACCTCAAGGCGCGGTTTCAGGAAAAATACGGCTATGAGCTGGGCGTGCCGGTCAACTGGTCTGCCTACGAGGACATCGCGCAGTTCTTTTCCGAGGACGTGAAGGAAATTGACGGCGTGACCGTCTATGGCCACATGGATTACGGCAAACGCGCGCCCGACCTTGGCTGGCGGATGACGGATGCCTGGCTGTCGATGGCAGGAACGGGTTCGAAAGGCGAACCGAACGGGCGGCCCATCGACGAATGGGGCATCCGGATGGAAGAAGGCAGCTGCAACCCCTCGGGCGCATCCGTGTCGCGCGGTGGGGCAGCAAACGGCCCGGCGGCGGTTTATGCGATCCGCAAGTGGGATGAATGGCTGCGCAACTATGCCCCCCCGGGCGCGGCGTCCTATGATTTCTACCAGTCGCTTCCGGCCCTGAGCCAGGGCAACGTGGCCCAGCAGATTTTCTGGTACACCGCCTTCCTGGCCGACATGGTCAAGCCGAAATCCGAGGGCAACAATACCGTCGATGACGAAGGCACGCCGCTGTGGCGCGCGGCCCCGTCGCCGCATGGCCCCTATTGGGAAGAAGGCCAGAAGGTCGGCTATCAGGACGTGGGGTCGTGGACGATCCTGAAATCCACGCCGACCGACCGCGCCAAGGCCGCATGGCTTTATGCGCAGTTCGTGACGTCAAAAACCGTGGACACCAAGAAAAGCCATGTCGGGCTGACCTTTGCCCGCGACAGTACGGTGCGGCATGAATCCTTCACCGAACGCGCGCCGAAACTGGGTGGTGTGGTCGAATTCTATCGCTCGCCCGACCGGGTGGCGTGGTCGCCGACCGGCATCAACGTGCCCGATTATCCCAAGCTGGCCCAGATCTGGTGGCAGCAGATCGGTGACGTGAACTCGGGCGCCTTTACCCCGCAGGAAGCGATGGACCGTCTGGCCAATGAAATGGATGTGACGATGGCCCGGATGCAGCAGGCGGACGAGGCGGCCAATGTCTATGGCGGCTGCGGCCCGCGCCTGAACGAGCCGAAGGATCCGTCCGAATGGCTGGGCAAGGGCGGGGCGAAAGCCAAACTCGACAACGAAAAGCCGCAGGGCATGACCGTCAACTATGACGAACTGGTCGCGCGCTGGGCGGCCAACTGAACCGCGCGCGCCGGGTCCCTCTCTTCCCGGCGCGGGCCTCGGACGGGGGCAAATGCCTTCGTCCGATCTATGAACTCCAAGGTCTCACAGGGGCGGGGCATGACCATCGAGCTGCGAAACGTCACCAAGACCGTCGGCGCGGTGACCCATATCAAACCAACCTCGCTGGTGCTGGAGCCCGGGCATTTCAACGTGCTTCTGGGCGAAACCGGAGCGGGGAAAACCTCGCTTATCAAGCTGATGGCCGGGCTTGACCCGGTCGCCTCGGGCACGATCATGATGAACGGGCAGGACGTGACCCATGTGTCGACGCAGAAGCGCCGTATCAGCCTGGTGCACCAGTTTTTCGTGAACTACCCGCATATGAGCGTTTACGACAACATCGCCTCGCCGCTGAAGATCGCGGGCATGGCGACATCCGAAATCGAAGGCCGGGTGGAAGAGGTGGCGCGGCTGTTACAGCTGACACCGATGCTGAACCGCCGCCCGCAGGAACTCTCGGGCGGGCAGCAGCAGCGCACCGCGCTGGCCCGTGCCATCGCCAAGGACAGCCAGGCGGTGTTCCTGGACGAACCGCTGGCAAACCTGGATTACAAACTGCGGGAAGAACTGCGCGATCAGCTGCCCGAGCTGTTCGCCGGTCGCGGCGCCATCGTGGTCTACGCGACATCCGAACCCGAAGAGGCGCTGTTGCTGGGCGGGCGCACCGCGCTGATGCATGACGGGCACGTTGCGCAATTCGGCCCCACGGCCGAGATTTACCGCAAGCCCGGCAACCTCAAGGCGGCGCAGGTGTTTTCCGATCCGCCGATCAACACCGCGCCTATTGTGAAACAGGGCAATCGGGCAAAGATGGGGGCCGCATCCTGGGATCTGACCGGCGCTGCCGCGTCGCTGCGCGACGGGCCCTATACCGTGGCGGTGCGTCCAAACTACGTCCTGCCCCGCGCCACTGACACGGCCCGCGTGCCGATGACGGGCACAGTGCTGGTAACGGAACTCTCCGGCTCGGAATCCAGCGCGCATTTCTCGACCGAGGCGGGTAACTGGGTGTCGCTGTCGCACGGGGTGCACCCCTATCGCGTGGGCGAAGATCACCAGTTCTTCATGGACGCGAGCAAGTGTTTCTATTTCGCGCCCGATGGCGCGCTGGCGGCATAGGGGGCGCGGATGGCCAAGATCACGCTATCGCAGCTGCGCCACAGCTATCTGCCCAACCCGGCCAGCCCGGACGATTACGCGCTAAAACAGATCGACCACACCTGGCAGGACGGCGGCGCCTATGCGCTGCTGGGGCCGTCGGGCTGCGGGAAATCAACCCTTCTCAACATCATCTCCGGCTTGTTGGAGCCGTCCGAAGGCCAGATCCTGTTCGACGACCAGGACGTGACCCACCTGCCGCCCGACAAGCGCAACATCGCGCAGGTGTTCCAGTTTCCGGTGATCTACGACACGATGAGCGTTTACGACAACCTTGCCTTTCCCCTGCGCAACCGGGGCCGCGCCGAGGATGTCGTGCGCCAGCGCGTGACCGAGATTGCCGAGATGCTGGACGTGACCGCGATGCTGGAAACCCGCGCCTCGCACCTGTCACCCGACAATAAACAGAAAATCTCGATGGGGCGGGGGCTGGTGCGCAACGACGTAAACGTGGTGATGTTCGACGAGCCGCTAACGGTGATCGACCCGCATCTGAAATGGAAGCTGCGGTCAAAGCTGAAGGAACTGCATCACCGGGTGAAGGCGACAATGATCTACGTCACCCACGACCAGACCGAGGCGCTGACCTTTGCCGATCAGGTTGTGGTGATGGACCTTGGCGTGATCGTGCAGATCGGCACCCCGGTCGAACTGTTTGAACGTCCCGCGCACACTTTCGTGGGCCATTTCATCGGCTCGCCCGGCATGAATGTGCTGCCCGCCGAGCTGGACAACGGCGGCGCGCGCTTTGCCGGCGTGCCGATCCCGCTGGAAGGCCCGATTACCGGATCAGGACAGCGCATCGAAATCGGCATCCGCCCCGAATTCGTCTCGCTCGGGTCCGGAGGCGTTACCGGCCGCGTGCGCAAGGTGTCCGACCTTGGCCGCCACAACGTGGTCGAGGCGATGGTGGGCGACACGCGCATTTCCGCCATCGTCGATGGCCCAGTGCCCGAACAGGGCGCCGAGGTGGGGCTGACCTTCCGGCAGGATCAGACCCGCCTGTATGCCGACGGCTGGCTGGCAACGGAGGCACGCCCATGAAAACCCAGAACAACCGCGCCTGGCTGTTCGTGCTGCCGGTCCTGCTGCTGGTGGCCTTCAACGCGCTGATCCCGATCATGACGGTGGTCAACTATTCGGTGCAGGAAACCTTTGGCAACAATCAGTTCTTCTGGCAGGGGCTCGACTGGTTCCAGCAGCTGCTGCGGTCTGACAGGTTCCATGCCGCGCTGGGGCGGCAATTCCTATTCACCGGCATGATCCTTGCGATCGAAGTGCCGCTGGGCATCATCATCGCATTGTCTATGCCGAAGAAAGGCATCTGGGTGCCCGTCTGTCTTGTGCTGATGGCGCTACCGATGCTGATCCCGTGGAACGTGGTCGGCGCGATGTGGAACATCTTTACCCTGCCCGACATCGGGCTGTTGGGGTATTTCATGAACCACACTCTGGGCATTTCCTATGATATGACCCAGAATCCCATTGCTGCCTGGATGACGGTGATCACCATGGATGTCTGGCACTGGACATCGCTAGTGGTGCTGCTGTGCTATGCCGGGCTGGTGTCGATCCCGGATGCCTATTACCAGGCCGCGCGGATCGACGGCGCCTCGGCCTGGAAGGTGTTCCGCTACATACAGCTGCCCAAGATGAAAACCGTGCTGACCATCGCGGTGCTGCTGCGGTTCATGGACAGCTTCAACATCTATACCGAGCCCTTCGTGCTGACCGGCGGCGGCCCGGGCAATTCGACGACGCTGCTGTCGATCGACCTGGTCAAGATCGCGCTGGGCCAGTTCGATCTGGGTCCGGCGGCGGCGATGTCGCTGATCTACTTCGCGATCACGCTTCTGGTGTCATGGCTGTTCTACACGCTGATGACACGCGACGATAACCGATAGGGGGAACGATGCAAAAACGCCACCTGATCCCGCTGGTCTATATCCTGTTCCTGCTCCTGCCGATCTATTGGCTGGTCGCGATGAGCTTCAAGACAACGAATGAAATCCTCTCGGGCTTTTCGCTGTTCCCGCAGACGTTTACCTGGGAAAACTACGCCACCATCTTTACCGATCCAACGTGGTACTGGGGCTATATCAACTCGATCATCTACGTCTCGCTCAACACGGTGATCTCGGTCGCGGTGGCGCTGCCCGCAGCCTATGCATTCTCGCGCTACCGGTTCCTGGGCGACAAGCACCTGTTCTTCTGGCTGCTGACCAACCGCATGGCCCCGGCGGCGGTCTTCGCGCTGCCGTTCTTTCAGCTTTATCAGGCGGTCGGGCTGTTCGACACGCATCTTGCGGTGGCGCTGGCGCATTGCCTGTTCAACATCCCGCTCGCGGTCTGGATCCTCGAAGGTTTCATGGGCGGCGTGCCGAAGGAACTGGACGAAACCGCCTATGTCGACGGCTATTCCTTCCCGCGTTTCTTCGTCACCATCTTCCTGCCAACGATCAAGGCTGGTGTCGGGGTCACGGCGTTCTTCTGTTTCATGTTCTCGTGGGTCGAACTGTTGCTGGCCAAGACCCTCACCGCGGTCGCGGCCAAGCCCATCGCGGCCACGATGACCAAAACCGCATCCTCGGCAGGATACGAACTCGGCCTGCTCGCGGCAGCGGGAACGCTGACCATCATTCCCGGCGCCATCGTGATCTATTTCGTTCGAAACTATATCGCCAAGGGTTTTGCCTTGGGGAGGGTGTGATGCGCTACCTTGCTGTCCTGCTTGCGGCCCTGCCGTCGATGGCCTTGGCGCAGGGATGGGGCAACGTCGCGAAGCAGGCCGAACCCAAGGGGTTTTCATGGACGGACCCGCTGTTCGGCGGCACATGGATGGCATGGACAGCCGCCACCGCAGCCGTCTTCATCGGCATCTTCGGCGCCATGGCGGTGTTGACGGTGATCGAACTGCGCCGCCCCGGAGGCGATGAACGGCGCGGCGCGCTCGGCCTCACCACGACACGCGGGGATCGGCTGTTCATCACGCTTATGGGAGCGGTCTATATCTTCCTCGCATGGCTCGGCTTGACCGACATGCAGCTTTGGGCGCCTCTTGGGCTGTCTCTGCTCTGGGCCACCTTCTGCTTCTGGAAAGCGTGACAGGATCGCGCTGGCGCGCGATGCCTCCGGCGGGGATATTTGGACCCCAAAGAGATATCGCACTTCACGTTCTTTGGGGGCAAATATCCCGGGGGAGTCCGCGCAGCGGGCGGGGGCAGAGCCCCCTTCTTCCTTTGTTGCCGCGTCCCGCCGGCACGCGGCAGAGCTCCTTCTGTCCTTGCCAAGCAGGACTCACACCATCTGAATCACGTCTTTCTCAATCGCCAGCATGTACCCCCGCCGTGCGATGTTCTTGACCAGAAGTTCGCTGACCATCTGATTGCCCAGCGTATCGCGCAGCCGCTTGATCCGGGTTGCTCCGGCGGCCTCGTCGCAGTCCGCTTCATCGCGGCCGGAAATCATCGCTTCAATCTGCGCGCCCGACAACACGTCGTCGTCCAGCCGGGCCTCGGCCAGAACCGACAGCGTTTCCATCGCCGCGGCGGTCAGCTTGAAATCGAGGTTGTTGAGGTAGACCGTGTTTTCCTCGCGGCTGATCAGCAGCGAATTGACGTCCAGCCCCTTGCGTTCGATCCGGGCCATGCGGCGGTTCATCGTGACCAGCATCACAAGGAACACCAGCGCGGCGACCAGAAGTGCAGTGGCCAGAACCAACAGGACGAAGATCACCATCCGATAGCTGGCGAGCGTGTCGGAAAACGCGGTGCCCGATTGGGCAAGAATTTCCAGAAGCTTGATTTCAGCTTCGCCGGTGAGCGTGTCGTTTTCAACGAATAGCCGCTCGACCCTTGCATTGAACGCATTCGCATCCGGCAGGGCGAACAGCAGCATTGCGCCCGCTGCAACAACGACCAGTACGATGGCAGCAATGCCGAGTTGCACGATCAGCCCGCCCGATCGGCGCGCGTCAGAAGCGGAGATAGAAGCCTGCGGCATTCGCTTTCCTTTCGGCAAGTCCTTCGGGGCCGAAGACCGAGAGCACGTTCAACAATGTCCAGCCACCGGCATTCAGACGCGCGGCAACCTCGGCGCGGGCGGCCGCCCGGTCGCAGGGGCCCTGGAGCTGCATCACGCCATAATGCAGTCGTAGGGGATTGTCTTGCTTCGCCTTGTAATCGGCAAAACATTGGGCTGCGGCGGGCTGGGCCAGGCCGACAAGGATCGCGGAAACCGCGAGAAAGCGGATGAGATGTGTCATGACGGCACCCTGCGCGCGAATGCTGCGATATTCAATAACCGTAGGGGTTTGAGGGTGCTGTTATCCAATAACAGGGGGGCGATATTGCCTGTCTCGGCGGGGTGGGGCGACGGTGAGGCATCGGTCATCCGTTCAGACCATTCACCACGTGCAACCCGAAAGGACCCGCCCCATGCATCGCAAGTTCATCGCCTTCATCATCTCGGCCGCCGTGGCCGTCACAGCCTTCAGCGCCCCGGCGCGCGCGGATGAAGATGCCGCACGGGTTCTGGCCGGCATCGCCGCGCTGGCGATCCTGGGCAAGATTATCCACGACAGCCGTGACGACGATAACGTGGTCACCCACAACCGCTATCCCGGCTACAATTACTACACGCCGGGCTACCGTCCGGCGCCGGTGCGCCCCGCCCCGGTGCGCCCGGTTCCGCTGCCGCCGCGGGTCACGCGCTATGACCTGCCGGGTTCGTGTATGCAGACCCACCATGTTCGCAACGACAAGATACGGATGCTGGGGCAGCGGTGCCTGCGCAACAGCTATCGGCAGGCCAACGCGCTGCCACAGGCCTGCAAGGTTCAGATCAACAACCGCCATGGCTCGCACACCGGCTATGAACCCCAGTGCCTGCGCCAGCGCGGTTACCGGATCGCCCGCAACTAGGGCGATGGGGCACACCGCCACGTGTCCCTGAAAGCGGCGCACCGCCACGCGCCCTTTGGGGGAGTGCCTGAAAGGGCACTCCTCTTTTTTTGTTGATCATGATTCGTCAACAGTTTAGGCGTTACGATGCTGCCAACATTCGAGGAGAGTGAAATGGACCCGATTTCCGGTGCCACGGCAGCACCTGTTTCTTATACCAAGCAAGCTGGCAAAAGCGCGATGTCGGTCGGCCATCAGGCCAAGGCCGCCGTGGCCGAGGCGCTTGCCGCCGGTGTCGAACTGGCCAGGAACGCGCAGGGTTTTGCGGCCTCGCAGATTGCGCGTGGCGCCGATGCCGCCAGCGTCTTTGCCGCGCAGATCGCCGCGCTGACCCCGGTGGAGCCAGTCATCCCGCCTGAGGGGCAGGTGATCGACGCCTACGAACTCGGCACCGGCACCCCGGAAGAGACGGCGGCGCCCGACGACACCGGAACGCCCGTGGAAGCGCCGACAACCCCGCTTGACGAGGCGTTGACCCCGTCCGAAGTCGCCACCACCTTGCTCGATCCGCTGACCGAAGCCGAAGCGGACGCGTGATTTGACCTTGCCCATGCCCCGGTTTCGGGCCAGCTAGGGGCATGGCCGGACCAGACGACAGTTTTGAACGTGCCGCGATGGCGCGCGGCTTCCTGCGAATTGCAGGAGTGGATGAAGTTGGTCGTGGCCCCTTGGCCGGGCCGGTGACGGCCGCCGCCGTGGTGCTTGACATGGCAAAACTGCCCGAAGGTCTGAACGATTCCAAGAAATTGACCGCACGGGCACGGGATAGGCTGGCCAAGGCGATCCACGCACAGGCCGAGGTTTCGGTGGCCCACGCCAGTGTCGCCGAGATCGACGAATTGAATATTCTGCGCGCCAGCCACCTTGCCATGGTCCGCGCGGTGGCCGCGCTCGATCCGGCGCCTGATTATGTGCTGATCGACGGCAACATGGTACCGGTCGGTCTGGCCATTGCGCATGAAACCATCGTCAAGGGCGATGCGCGCTCTGTCTCGGTCGCGGCGGCCTCGATTGTCGCCAAAACCTGCCGCGACGCGATCATGGTGGATTTGGCGCAACAGCACCCCGGGTATGGGTGGGAAACCAACGCAGGCTACCCATCGAAACGTCACATTTTGGCACTGAGCGAGATTGGTGTAACCCCACACCATAGGCGTTCGTTCAAGCCGGTCCACAATATCTTGTATCAAGATAAAATCGTAAACGGTTGATTCAAAAAAGAATTTGACGGCGAATCGGGTTTGACTCATCTTTTGTCACAACGACGAGAGCGCGAAACAAGCGCCCGGCATAGAGGCAGACATGACAAAAGTAAAAGCCCGAGGCGCCCAGGCGCTTCCGTTGAATACGATATTGGACGGCGACTGCATCGAGATGATGAACAGTCTGCCCGAGGCGTCTGTCGATCTGATTTTCGCCGATCCGCCCTATAACCTGCAGCTTCGCGGTGAGTTGCATCGCCCTGACAATTCGCAGGTCGACGCGGTCAACGATCATTGGGACCAGTTCAGCTCTTTCGCGGCCTACGACGAATTTACCCGCGCCTGGCTGGCGGCTGCGCGCCGCTTGCTGAAACCCAATGGCGCGATCTGGGTGATCGGGTCGTATCACAACATTTTCCGCGTCGGTGCGGCGCTTCAGAACGAAGGATTCTGGATCCTGAACGATGTGGTCTGGCGCAAATCCAACCCAATGCCGAATTTCCGCGGCAAGCGGCTGACCAATGCCCATGAAACGATGATCTGGGCCAGCAAGTCGGAAGGCGCGAAATATACCTTCAACTACGAGGCGCTGAAATCGCTGAACGAGGGCATCCAGATGCGGTCGGACTGGGTTTTGCCGATCTGCACCGGGCATGAGCGGCTGAAGGATGAAAACGGCGACAAGGCACATCCGACGCAAAAGCCGGAATCGCTGCTGCATCGCGTGATCGTTGGTTCGACCAATCCGGGCGACGTGGTGCTTGATCCTTTCTTTGGCACAGGCACAACTGGCGCCGTGGCCAAGATGTTGGGCCGCGAGTTCATCGGGATCGAGCGGGAAGAGGCGTATCGGAAGGCCGCAACCGCCCGCATCGCCAAGGTGCGCAAGTTCGACCGCGAGGCGTTGCAGGTCTCGACCTCGAAACGCGCCGAGCCGCGCGTGCCCTTTGGCCAGCTGGTCGAACGCGGCATGCTGCGCCCGGGGGAAGAGCTGTTTTCGATGAACAACCGCCACAAGGCGAAGGTGCGGGCCGATGGCACGCTGATCGGGGACGACATCAAGGGCTCGATCCATCAGGTTGGCGCACATCTGGAGGGCGCGCCCAGCTGCAACGGCTGGACTTACTGGTGCTACAAGCGCGATGGCAAACGTGTGCCCATCGATGTGCTGCGCCAGCAGATCCGCGCCGAGATGAGCGCCTGATCCAACTCAAAACCTATTGTTTACCGCCGGTGCCTGTGGCCTGACACATGGCACTCACCTTGCCCCGCCGCTTTCGGCGGGGCATTTTTGTTGCAAAGGTCAGGCGCCCCGGCGTCGCAGGAGGAGGCCACGCATGTCCGATACTGCACCGTCCATTTGGCCAGGCCGCGCCGACCCGGTGGCCGAGGACGCCAATCGCCACGTTCAGGCGGCCTTGGAGCGTCACAAACGCGAAGGCATGAAGCTGGCGATGCGGGCGCGCTGGGTGGCGCTGGCGATCATCGCGGTGATGCTGCCGTTCCTGAACCCGGGCTGGGATATCCTGTATTACGAGGCGCTTATGGCGGCCTTGGGCGCGGTGGGCTGGCTGCAGTATCGGGTTGGACGGGTCGGACGGTCACAGCTTGAATTCTTTGTCATGGCGCTGGATCTGCTTCTGGTCGCACTGATTGTGCTGGTGCCCAACCCCTTTGCTCCGGAACAGTGGCCGACGGCGATGAATTATCGCTTCCACGGCTTTATCTATTTCTTCGTGATTCTCGCGGCGGGTACGCTCACCTACAGTTGGCGCACGATCACGGCGATGGGCCATTGGGTGGCGGCGCTTTGGTTGCTGGGGGCGCTTACGGTCTGGTGGTTCGGTCGGGTTGACGACGGGCTGGCGCGGGCCGCAACAGGTGCGTTTGGGCAAGACCTTGAAATGGTTCGGATTCTTGACCCCAACGCAATCGGGTTCGACATCCGCGTGCAAGAGGTGGTCGTCTTCGTGATCGTTGCCGTGATCCTTGCGATGACGGTGCGGCGATTTCATATGCTGCTGCTGGAAACCGCCGAGCTGAACCGCGAGCGCGAAAACCTGTCGCGCTATTTCTCACCCAACGTCGTGGAAGAACTGTCGCACAACGACGAACCTTTGCAGCAGACCCGTACCCACGACGTGGCGGTGATGTTTGTCGATATCGTCGGATTTACCAGTTTCGCCGCGCATCATTCGCCGGCCGAAGTGATCGGGCTGCTGCGCGACTTCCATGCGCGCATGGAATCCGAGGTCTTTCTTCACGGCGGCACCTTGGACAAATACCTTGGCGACGGGCTGATGGCGACCTTCGGCACGCCGACACCAGGCAGCGACGATGCCACCCGCGCGCTGACCTGCGCGCGCCATATGTGCGCTATGCTGGACACCTGGAATGCCGAGAGGCTGGCCCGGGGCGAGCTGCCTGTCAAAGGGAGCATCGGTGTCCACTATGGGCCGGTGATCCTTGGCGATATCGGTGCGCACCGGCTGGAATTCGCGGTCATAGGCAACACGGTGAACGTGACCAGCCGGCTTGAGCGTCTGACCCGGTCGCTGAACGCCAGCCTTGTCGTCAGTGATACGCTTTACCACGCAGCACAGCGCGAATCCGGCGCAGACGCCCCCATCCTTGGGGGCCTCACGCGCCATCCGCCGCAACCTGTCCGCGGATTGGATCAGCCCGTCCCGGTCTGGTCAGATGCGGCCTAGTGCACCGCGTCGCTGACCGGCAGCGCCTGAACAATGGTGTCAGCGGTAAAGTCGGATTTGTTGACCACACAGGCCACACCGGCCATCTGCGCTTTCTGCCACATGAAGGGAGAGGGCCAGTCCGACACGATGATCACGGGAATCCCCGCAAAATCCTTGTTCTGCGCAAGTTCCAGCACGAAATTCGCGCCTTTGCCATCGGGCAGGTTGTTGTCGAGCAGGATCAGGGACACCGGTTCGCGGGTCAGAACGTCGCGCGCGTCCGTCAGTGTCGATACGATGCGCGTGGTGAACTGTCGGTTCGTCCGATCCAGCACCCGTTTGATGAGTTTCTGATCAAAGCGGCTGTCTTCCACGATCAGGCAGCGGCCTTCGATTTCGGCATTCGGTTTGGCGGTATCCGGCATGTGACCCCTCCGTAAACGACTCGCCTGCGAAAAATCGCAGGCAAGCCTTAACAAAGGGTGATCTGTTACCGCGGCATCGGCGTCTTATGCCTGTTGTAGGGCGTCCAGTCGGTGATTTCGGGGTAATACATTGCCCGCCATCGTCGCACCCGAGGGTTCATCATGCGTCGGAACAGAGGCGGAATCAGTGCGGCGGTTGTCATGATCGGATAGCCATGCGGCAGCTGCGGAGCGGCATCCTCGGTATAATTCTGCAACAGCGGAAAACGGCGGTTCGGCTTGTAGTGATGGTCGGAATGGCGTTGCAGGTTGATCAGCAGCCAGTTCGACCCCTTGTGCGCAGCGTTCCAGGAATGACGCGGCAGGACGTGTTCGTATTTTCCGTCGCCCAGGTATTTCCGTGTCAGGCCATAGTGTTCGACATAATTCACCATCTCCAGCTGCCACACGGCAATCGCGGCCTGAAACAGGAACAGCCCGACGCCAAGCCCGCCTCCCAGTGCAAAGGCCACTGCCAGCATCGCGCCTTGCAGCGCCAGGTATTTCCAAAACGGGTTGCTGATATGGCTGGCCGACAGTCCCTTGCGCGCCAGTTGCGCCTTTTCCGCGCG
Organism: Arenibacterium halophilum; assembly: GCF_005938225.1. Taxonomy (GTDB): domain Bacteria; phylum Pseudomonadota; class Alphaproteobacteria; order Rhodobacterales; family Rhodobacteraceae; genus Arenibacterium; species Arenibacterium halophilum. The sequence continues at coordinate 73,781 of NZ_VCPC01000004.1, read as the reverse complement.
CAGCGCAGATACAAGGCTTTCCACCAGCACCCGCAAAAAGAAAAGATGAAAATTCTCGTTATATCGCGCCGTCACCGCGTCGCGCGGGGTGCCGACATGGCGGTGATGCACCAGCAGGTGTTCCGAGCGGAAATGCGAATAGAGCACCATCGCCAGCAGCAGATCGCCCAAAGCGCGTTCATACCGGTTTTTCTGGTGCATCAGCTCGTGGCTGTAATTGATGCCCAGCGTCCCGGTCAGCACACCGACACCGAAGAACAGGCCGAATTTTTCCAGCAGCGTCAGATGCGTGGCATGGCTGACATAGGCCACCATCGAAAACACCATCACAATCTGAACCGGCACCCAGACCCATGTGATCAGCTTGTACCAGAACAGGTGGCTGTCGGGGGTCTCGGGGTCGGCGTTTTCAAGGTTCAGCCCAAGGATCGAGTCCAGCGCGGTATAGGTGTTCCAGGTCACGATAGGGATCAGAACCATGATCCAGCCGCCGTGCACCGCGCTGTACCAGACCAATGGCAACAGCAGGAACGAGGCGGCAAAGGGCAGGGCGTTTATCAGGCGGGCGGGTTTGTCAGGCGCGATCATGTTTGGCTCCGCAAGGCATCAGGGTGCGGTCTACCTAATTTCACAGGGTAAACGATGCATTTTGCGACCGTACGTTGCAAGGTGCTCAGGATTTTGCTTGCCACAGATCGAAGGCTTTACGCATCACCGTCGGCAGGTCCGAGGGGCGAAATTCGGCACGCGGCATGAATTGGCCCCGGGTGGGCATCGCCTCCGGGCCGACCGTGGAGGCTTGCAAGGTCAGGATCAGGTGAAAATGGGTGAAGGTATGGCGCACCTCGCCCGGCAGGGTCCGCCACTCCGTCTCTATAGGCGGATCTTCTGGCGGAGCTTCGGCCCATTCTGTGCCCGGCCAGCCCAACATCCCGCCCAGCAACCCCTTGTCGGGGCGTGTTTCCAGCAGCAGCGCGCCATCGCTACGCTGCACCAGATAGGCGATGCCACGGCGAATGGGTTTCGGTTTCTTCGGGGTTTTCTTCGGCAACTCGGGTGCGGTGCCACGTGCGCGGGCCGTGCAGACGCCGATCAGCGGGCAGATGCCGCAGGCCGGGCTGCGCGGGGTACAGATGGTGGCGCCAAGGTCCATCACCGCCTGCGCATGATCGCCGGGGCGTTCCAGTGGCTTCAGCGCCTCGGCATGGGCAAACAGCTCGGGCTTGGCGGCGGGCAGAGGCGTGTGCACGTCAAACAGGCGCGCCATCACCCGTTCCACGTTGCCGTCCATCACCGTCTCGGCCCGGTCGAAGGCGATCGAGGAGACGGCGGCGGCGGTATAGGGCCCGATGCCGGGCAGGGCCAGCAGCCCTTCGCGCGTGTCGGGAAACGTACCGTGCAATTCCCCCGCCACTACGCGTGCGCATTTCAGCAGGTTGCGCGCGCGGGCGTAATACCCAAGGCCCGCCCATTCGCCCATCACCTCGGCATCTTCTGCCTCGGCCAGCGCGGTTACCGTCGGCCAGCGCGTGGTGAAGCGGTGGAAATAGTCGCGCACGGCGGCAACGGTGGTTTGCTGTAGCATGATTTCGGACAGCCAGACGCGATAGGGATCGGGGCGCTCGCCCGCCCTGCGTGCGGCAGGGCCGACGCGCCATGGCAGATCGCGCGCGTTGGCATCGTACCACGCCAGCAGGTCGTGCCCTATTACATCCGTGTCACGCAATATTTATGCCCCTCTCCGGCGGTTTCGCTGGCGCCGTGCGGCCCTGCCCTTACAATAGGGTCGAAACGCCCGGATACCATGCCCATGCCGCCACGCAAATCATCGACCCGCGGGTTCAAGCGGACCGCCATCGTGCTGAACGACCAGATCAAGCGCGCCGGCGAAAGCCGGGGCTTTGCCGTGTCGCGGGTGCTGACTCATTGGGCCGAGATCGCTGGCGCCGACATTGCCGGCATTGCGCGGCCCGTCAACGTATCCTATGGGCGCGGCGGGTTCGGCGCGACGCTGACAGTGCTGACCACGGGCGCGCAGGCCCCCATGCTGGAAATGCAGAAGGAACGCCTGCGCGAGCGCGTGAACGCCGCCTATGGCTATAACGCCATCTCTCGCGTGCGCATCACCCAGACCGCGCCAACCGGCTTTTCCGAGGGGCAGGCGATGTTTGCCCCGCAACCCAAGCCCACGGCCCCTGCGCCCGACCCGAGAGTGGTCAGTGAGGTGGGCCAGGCCGTCGCGCCGGTGGAAAACGCCGATCTGCGCGCCGCGCTTGAACGTCTGGGCCGGAACGTATTAAGCAATTCCAAACGCTAGGAAAGGGGTATCCATGACCCGCATGTTCGCCTTGGCCGGGGGCGCGATCGCGATTGCCGCCGCCGCTTATTTCACCTTCACGCCGGGCACGCCCGGCACCACCGCGATTGATCCGTTCGTCGGCGCCGCGAACGCGCAGGAAACGACAGAGGCCGATACCTCAGCCATCGTCGAAATGACGCTGGGCGCCGAGGATGCGCCGGTGACAATGGTGGAATACGCCTCTTTCACCTGCCCGCATTGCGCGAACTTCCACACCAGCAGCATGAAGCAGCTGAAAAGCGATTTCATCGACACCGGCAAGGTCAAGCTGATCTATCGTGACGTGTATTTCGACAAATACGGTCTGTGGGCCTCGATGGTGGCGCGCTGCACCGGGCCCGACAAGTTCTTCGGCATCGCCGATCTGCTGTACAAGGGTCAGCGCGACTGGGTCCAGGTTGGCAATGACACCGGCACCATCGGCGCGCTGCGCAAGATCGGCCGCCTTGCCGGGATCGAGCAGGAAGAACTGGAAGCCTGTCTGCAGGATGGTGACAAGGCGCAGGCGCTGATCGCGTGGTATCAGGAAAACGCCACCGCCGATGAAATCACCGGCACGCCCAGCTTCATCATCAACGGCAAGATGGTGAAAAATCAGCCCTATGACGACCTGAAAAAGGTGATCGAAGCGGAACTTGGCGAATAATGCCGGCACCGCTTGAAGGACTGAAAGTCATTGAGTTGGCGCGGATTCTGGCTGGCCCCTGGGCCGGTCAGACCCTGTCGGATCTTGGCGCAAGTGTCACCAAGATCGAGTCGCCCGCAGGCGACGATACCCGCGCTTGGGGCCCGCCCTTCGTCACCCGCGACGATGACACATCGGCCAGCTATTTTCATTCGACCAACCGGGGCAAGGCCTCGGTCACTGTCGATTTCTCGACCCCCGAAGGGCAGGCGCAGATCCGCGAGATGGTGCGCGACGCCGATATCTTCATCGAGAACTTCAAGGTCGGCGGGCTGAAGAAATACGGGCTGGATTACGAAAGCCTGTCTGAAATCAACCCGCGCCTGATCTATTGCTCGGTCACCGGGTTTGGCCAGACGGGGCCCTATGCGCATCGTGCCGGGTATGATTTCATCATTCAGGGCATGTCGGGGCTGATGTCGATCACCGGCGCGCCCGAGGGCCAGCCGCAGAAAACCGGCGTGGCGATCACCGACATCTTCACCGGGGTCTACTCGGTCGCGGGTATCCTGGCGGCGCTGCATCAGCGGGGCACGACGGGCAAGGGCCAGCATATCGACATGGCACTGCTGGATGTGGCCGTTGCGGTGACCGCCAATCAGGCGCTGAACTACCTGACCACGGGCGAAGCGCCGGGCCGCATGGGCAACGCGCACATGAACCTGACGCCCTACGAGGTGTTCGATTGCGCCGATGGCTTCATCATCATCGCCACCGGCAATGACGGCCAGTACCAGCGCCTGTGCGGCCTGTTGGGGCTGGACGACATGGCGCAACACCCCGATTTCCTGCACAACAAGGACCGGATCGCCAACCGTCGCGTGATGATCGCGCGGCTGAACGGCGCGACGGCGGGTTGGTCAAAGGCCGATCTGCTGGCCGCCTGCGAAGGGCAGGGCGTGCCCGCCGGGCCGATCAACGACCTGGCCGAGGTGATGGCGGATCCGCAGGTCGTGGCGCGGGGCATGCAGATTTCTCTGGATGGCGTGCCGGGCGTGCGCGCGCCGTTCCGCTTTTCCGATGCCGAACTGGCGCTGCACCGTCCGGCGCCGAAACTGGGCGAAGACAACGCCTAAGGCGGGGGGGCAACGGCGCGCAGCCGTTGCTCCAACGCCTCGGCCTGTTCGATCTGCAAGCGCACTGGCAGGGTGATGACGTTTCGGCGAAAGGCTGACGGCAGGCGCACGGCGTCCTTTTCCGTGGTCACCAGTTGGGCGCCCAGACTGCGCGCCTCTGCCTCCAGTCGCGACAGCAGGGTCGGCGACAGCCTTTGGTGATCGTCCAGCGCCTGCGCGCGGCGGATGTCTGCGCCCAAAGCACGCAGCGTGGCAAAGAATTTCTCGGGTCGCCCGATCCCTGCAAAAGCCAGCACCGGCGTTCCGGCCCAGTCCATACCTGTTTCCAGCGGGCGCACTTCGCCTGTCACGTGGGGCACGGAAATTGCATCGCCCCAACGCGCGGCAAAATCGGTCTGCGCTTCGGGTGCGCCCAGCGACAGCACCAGATCGGCACGGCGCAGGCCCGCAGCCACGGGTTCGCGCAGGGGGCCAGCGGGCAGGCAGCGGCCGTTGCCAAAGCCCACGGCGGCATCCACGACAACAATGGAAAAATCTTTTGAAACCGAAGGGTTCTGGAATCCGTCGTCCATAATGATCACGGTCGCGCCGGCCTGCGCTGCCGCCCGTGCCCCGGCGGCACGGTCACGCGCCACCCAGACGCGCGCAAAGGCGGCCAGCAGCAGCGGCTCGTCCCCGGTTTGCGCAGCGGTGTGGCGGGCGGGGTCAACTTCGGTTGGGGCCGTCAGCGTTCCACCATAGCCGCGGCTGACGACATGGGGCTCGTGCCCCATGGCGCGCAACCGCTCGACCAACCAGATCGCGGTTGGTGTCTTGCCGGTGCCGCCTGCGTTCAGGTTGCCGACACAGATCACAGGCACACCGGGCGCGGCGCCTGCCGATCCGGCCACGCGCCGTGCCGTTGCGCGGCCATAGGCCCAACCCAAGGGCGCAAGAAGTCGCGCGGCCAGCCCGGGGTGGTCCGGCGCGTTGTTCCAGAACTCAGGTGGTTTCATGCGCGGCCTCAAGTTGATCCAGCCGATCCTGCACCATGTCGACCAACCGGTCGGTCAGCTCGGCGCCCTCGGTCGCGATCTGCCAGCCCGAAAGGGCCATCGTGGCCGCGTGATCCGGTGCGATCAGTGTCAGCAGCGCGGACCCGAGTGTTTCGGCGCTGGTCACGGTGCGCGCCGCCCCGGCGGCCGTTAGCCGCGTATAGGTGTCGGCATGGGCGCCTACATGCGGTCCAAACAGCACGGCCGAGCCCAGCGCGGCGGCATCCAGCGGGCTTATCCCTGTGCCATCCGGGGAAAGCGAGTTGCCAAGAAAGGCAATCGGCGCAATGCGATACCACAGGCCAAGATCGGCCTCGTCGGTGGAAATCAGGATTTGTATCGGATCTTCGACGGGGTCGCCATTGTCCCAGTCGGCAAAGCGCAAGCGATGGGCGGCCAGCCGCTCGCACAGCCCATCACGGCAGGACGCCTGATCCAGATGCAGGATCAGCAACAGCCGGTGCGACAGCCGCAGTGCGGCGCGATGGGCCGCGATAACGGCGTCGATCTCGTCCGGTTGGGTCCGCGCCGAGAGCCAGACCGGGCGCGCGGCCAGATCGGTCGTCAGGTCGGCAAGGTCGCCATCGTGGCAGGGCGGTGGCGACACGCCGGGGCGCAGCGGATCGGTTTGCGAGACTTTGGCGGGCGCAATGCCCAGCCGTGCCACCGCCTGCTGCGCGGCGCGCGAGGTCACCAGAATGGTGTCGAACTGGTCCAGACCCGAGCGGGCGAAAGACGGCAGCCAGCGGAACCGGCCCGCCTGAAAATCGCCTGCGGATACGTCGGCCAGGATCATTGCCATGCCACGCCGGGCAGCGGCGCGCGTGTAGTGCGAAATCAACCGCCCTCCGGCCCAGAGACACAGATCGGGTTGCCAATGATCCAGAAACGCATCGGCATGGGTGGCCAGATCGGCTTGCACCGCGTGGCAATACACGGCGAACCCGGCGGCCTCGGGCGTGGGTTCGGGCATGGATTGCGCGTCAAAGCTGGTCACCACCTGCACGTCGGGCCGCACCATGCCGATGCGCTGGGCCAGATCCGCCAGCGCGGCGAACTGGATCGGCGTGCTGGCGTGAAACCACAGCACTGGCCCGGCCGGGCGCGCGGGGCGCCCGGGGTCTTCCGGCACGGCATCGCGCCGGGGCCGCGCCCCAAGAGACGCAAGGCCAAGCCCGCGGGCCAAGGATCAGCCCAGCTCTTCTGTCGGGGATGCCTGCGCCTCTTCGTCCCGCAGTCGGTGAAGATGGGCGATGAAATAGCGCATATGGGCATTATCCACCGTGCGCTGTGCCTCGGATTTCCAAGCGTTATAGGCGGTTTCATAGTTCGGGAACATGCCGACGATGTGGATATCCTCGACGTTCTTGAACCGGTTTTTCTGGGGGTCGATCAGTTCGCCACCAAAGACAAGGTGAAGCCGTTGAACCATTTCCGTTTCCTTTCAGGCGGGGGTGGATCGCGCCGGATCCTACGGCGGCGCGGGGGCGCGTCAAGTTCGCGGGTTGTCGCGCTTGGGCGGTTTCAGCGCGGTTGCGATGCTGGCGTGAATGTCGGGCCCTGCCGCGATCAGCCCGTTCTGCATCGGATGCGGATTGTTGAACACCAGCGCTGCGCCGCTGCGGTCGGTACAGGCGGCACCCGCCTCGCGCAGGATCAGGTCTCCGGCGGCGATGTCCCACTCCCAGCAGGGGCGCAGCGTCAGCATCCCGTCGAACCGGCCCTGCGCCACCAGCGCCATGCGATAGGCCAGCGAGGGGCGATAGGCGTGGCGAAAGGCGGGCGTACGGTCGCCCTGCCAATGTTCGCGGGCCAGGGCGGGGCGGGTCGTCAGGATCTCGGCCTCGGCCAGCCCGTCGGGGCGGCTGGGGGCGATGGATGCGCCGTTGCATTCCGCGCCTGCGCCGCGCGCCGCCGAATACAGCAGATCCCGTTTCGGCAGGTAGATGACAGCGGCGGTGACCACGCCGCGTTCGGCCACGGCAATCGCATGTGCCCAGGAATCCGACCCCTCGGCAAAGCTGCGCGTGCCGTCGATCGGATCAATGATGAAGACCTTTTCGCGCGTCAGACGGTCGCCGGTGTCTTCGGTTTCCTCTGACAGCCAGCCATAGTCGGGACGGGCCGCGCGCAGCGTGTCGTGCAACAGATCGTTCACCGCAATGTCGGCCTCGGTAACCGGGCCGGCGCCATCGGGCTTGTCCCATCGGCGCGCGGTCTTGCCCGCGAACCCGGTGGCAACGGTTCCGGCGGCGCGCGCGGCCTCGATCAGCAGGGGCAGATCACTGGCCGGCAAGCGTCATCCCTTCGACCAGCAGCGATGGCACGACCCGCGACAGCCACGCGCGCGCATCGTTGGCGGGGACGAATCCGGCCAGCATGTCGTTCAGGTTGCCCGCGATGGTGCATTCGTTCACCGGATAGGCGATCTCGCCGTTTTCGACCCAGAATCCCGAGGCTCCGCGCGAATAATCCCCGGTGTTGGGGTTGATCGTGGACCCGATCAGCGACGTCACCAGCAGGCCGGTGCCCATGTCGCGAAGCAGGTCGGCGCGGCTGGCGGTGCCTTGCGTCAGTTCGATGTTCCAGTTCACCGGCGACGGCAGCGAAGAGGTCCCGCGCGCGGCATTGCCGGTGGGCGCCATGCCCAGCTTGCGCGCGCTCGACAGGTCCAGCGTCCAGCCGGTCAGCACGCCATCGTCGACAATCGCGCGGCGGTGTGTCGCCAGCCCTTCGCCATCGAAGGGGCGCGAGCCGGAGCTGCGCGGGCGGTGCGGATCCTCGATCAGCGACAGGCCCTTGGGCAGAACCTGTGCCCCGATCTTGCCGGTCAGCCAGGACGACCCGCGCGCCACCGAGGCACCGTTGGCCGCGCCCAGCAGGTGCCCGATCAGCGAGCTGGCGATACGTTCGTCAAACAGCACCGGATAGCGCCCGGTTGCGGGTTTGCGCGCGTTCAGCCGTTCCACCGCGCGGGCGCCGGCCTGTTGGCCGATCTCGTCTGCCGCGCGCAGGTCGGACTGGAAAACGCGCCAATCGCCGTCGTGGTCGCGTTCCATCCCGGTGCCGGTGCCTGCGATGGCGACGCAGGACAGTGACCTGCTGGTGCGTTCGTAGCCGCCGGAAAATCCGTTGGTACCCGCGATATAAACACCATGGCGGCCGTACCCTGCATCGGCGCCCTGCACCTGCGTGACGCCTTGAACCGCCAGCGCGGCGGCCTCGGCGGCGGCGGCATCGGCCAGCAGCGCCTCGGGCGCTGGTTCGTCGGACGGGTCGGCCAGTTCAAGCGCGGCGGCGCTGATGTCGCGGGCGAGTTGGTCCGGGTCGGCCAGACCGGCGTGCGGATCCTCGGGGGCTTCGCGGGCCATTGCCACGGCGCGTTCGGCCATATCGTCCATCGTACGCTCGGACACATCCGAAGCCGAAACGATGGCCTGCCGCCGCCCGATCAGAACCCGCAGCCCGATATCGACACCTTCGGCGCGTTCGGCATGTTCCAGCACCCCGTTGCGTACGTCGATCGACAGAGAAGTGCCGCGCATCGCCACTGCATCGGCATGGTCGGCCCCGGCCTTGCGGGCCCGGGACAAAAGCGCATCGGTCAGGGCGTCAAGCGGTTCGGTCATCGGGGCTCTGTTCCTTTGGGATGCCTCCGAGGTAGCGGCCCAACCGCATCGCCGCAAGGGGCGAAACCGGAAAGGGCCGCAGCAAGGCGGCCCGTTTCCCCTGTCATGGCGCGGCGTCGCCTATTTGATCCGCTGCCCGTTGGCGAGGATGTTCCCCGCCTCGTTGATCTCGATTGTCGATTTCAGGCTGTCCGGCCCGTCGCCCGGTACGGCGATCATGCCCATCATCATCCGCGCGCCCATCGCATCCTGCTGCGACACCAGCCCCATCTCGATCAGCTTGTCGATCAATGCGTTCGCGCCGGTCAGCGCCAGATCGACCTTGCCGGTCGGCTTGGGGATACCGTTGAACGACGCCATATCTGAGCTGTCGAAGGTAAAGGCGCCATTGCCCGACAGATCGGCCCCCACGGCCGAGACCTTGAGATCGTTGATCTGCAGGCTTTCCAGATCGGCGGGCATCGCGCCCGACATACCGGCCTTGCTCGCCTGTTCCGGGTCCATCATGTCAAATAGCAGCGCCGCTTTGCCTGTCAGATCCAGCGCCACGGTGGCCGGGTCTCGGGGCAGCTTGCCCGAGGGGTCGAACATGCCCCAGATCATGTCGGACATGGTGAAATCGCCCAGCGTCAGCCCCAGCGCGAAATCCTGCGGCTCTTCCGTCTTGGCGGTCGGGAAGGCCAGTTTCAGCGCCGCGCGCGCCATTTCGAACGACACGGGGAACGGCATTTCAGGCGCCGCCACCGTCACCTGCATCGCGTTGGCCGCCACGTCGTAGGCAAGACTGTCGCGGGTCATGGCAAAGCGCAGCTCGCCCCCCTGCGACGCGCTTGACATGGTGAAGGCCTCGCCGTCTCCAACGCCGTCGATGTTGGATTTGCCTGCGCCATAGGTGAACCCGCCGTCGACCGTGAACCCGGCGTCCAGCATCGCCTTCATGGTCTGGGTGTCCATCTGTGCCGGAATCGTGCCGCGGGCGTCCATCGTCAGATCGGTCAGCCCTCCTGTCATCGTACCCCCGTCGTCCGATGTCGGGTCGTCAAAGCGGAAATCGTAATCGACCGAGGCGATGGTGAACGTCTGGTCAATGTCCCGCATCGCGCCGGTCTTCATGGTCGCCGTGCCGTCGCTGGCACCCAGGGTCACCTTGACCGAGACAGCCTCGGGCGGGATCGGGCGGCCATCTTCGGCAAGGTCCGCGAGAGTCATTTCCAGGGAATCCCAAGCGTGGACATAGGTCAGGTTCGACGGATCGCCCGAGGCCTCGAGCACCATACCGGTATGATTGATGACGATGTTGCCGCTGCCGACAGTTTCCGCACCTCCAGCCTCGACTCCGCTGACCGAAATCACCAGCGGATTCGGATAGCTGACCGACACCTTGCCGGATCGTCCGGTCAGGTCGATCGATGGGATCTGCATGTTGATGGTCGCGTCTTCGTCGGGAATCTGCAGGGTCAGCTTCAGGTCCGAAACGGTTAGCGTGTCGCCCGATGTCGCCTCTTGCGCGGATACCTCGTATCCCGAAGACGCCAGGTAATCCTTCCAGTCGGTCCAGACCTGTTGCGGGGTCAGATCCGCATGGGCGGCCTGCGCGGCCAGGATCAGGCCCAGGCTGGTTGCGGTGCGTCGAAAAACGGCTGTCATCGTCTCAATACCTTTCGTTATGAATTGGGCGACATGGTCGGCATTGGCCGGAGGTGCGTCAAGGGGGCAAGGTTGCCGATGCAATGCCTACCCTTCGCCCGCCCCTGCGGGTAGACAGAGGGCGCACAGCGCAGAAGGGAAACGGGCATGATCCAGCTGGAACGCGACGGGGATTTGTGGGTGGTCACGCTGGACCGCGCCGACAAGGCGAATTCGGTGACCGAGGCGATGCTGGAGCGGCTGATCGAGATCGCTGATCAGGCGCAAGAGGCGCGCGGGGTCATCCTGACCGGCGTGGGCCGCGTGTTCAGTGCCGGCGCCGATCTGGACGAGGTGGCCGAGAAGGGGCTGGCGACCTCGCCCTTGTGGGAACGGCTGTCGCAGGCGATTGCCGATCTGCCGGGGCTGACGGTCGCGGCGCTGAACGGCACGCTGGCGGGCGGGTCCATCGGCATGGCGCTGGCCTGCGACCTGCGCATCGCGGTGCCGGGAGCCAAGGTGTTCTATCCGGTGCTGAAACGCGGTGTGCGCCCGCAGCCCTCCGATCCGGCGCGCATGGCGGCGCTGATCGGCCCCGCACGCACCCGGCTGATCCTGATGGCGGGGCAGAAGATCACGGCGGAAGAGGCGTTGATGTTCGGCATGATCGACCGGATCGTCGAGCCCGAGGCGTTGGTGGACACCGCCCGCGAATTGCTGGCGGATTCGCTGGCGGCCGACCCCGCGCTGGTGCGGGACATCGCGGCGCTGTGCCGATGACTACCGCCGCTTGCCCGGAATGCGCGAGTTGAATCCGGGCGGGCGTTTCCTGACCCAGCGGATGAAGCGATCCAGCCGGGGGTGGGCACGCAACGCCTCGACCGTCGCGTAATCGCGCGCCAGTTCGGTTTCGCTTAGCGTCGCGTGAATTTCGCGGTGGCAGATATGGTGCAGCAACACGACCGGCCCGCCCTTGCCGCCGCGCAGCTTCGGGATCAGGTGGTGCTGGCTTTGCGGCACATCCGGCGGGATCGGGCGGCCGCACAGCGGGCAGGTGGGGAACTCGGACATCGCGCTTGCACCTTGGCGGGTCGCGGGGCACACCTTGGCCCGGCCCATTTCAGACCCTGACCCAAGAGGCACCGGCCATGCAAGACGACAACAGCCCCATCGTGGTGATCGGCGGCGGCCCCGCCGGGCTGATGGCGGCCGAGGTCATCGCCGCCGCAGGCCAGCCCGTTCTGGTGGCCGAGGCCAAGCCGTCGCTGGGCCGCAAGCTGCTGATGGCGGGAAAATCCGGGCTGAACCTGACGAAATCCGAATCGCGGGATGTTTTCGACGCGGCTTATGCCGAGGCCGCGCCGTGGCTGTCCCCGATGCTGGATGCCTTTGGTCCCGATCAGGTGCAGGACTGGGCGCGCGGGCTGGGCGTCGATCTGTTCACCGGCACGTCTGGCCGGGTGTTTCCGATGGCGATGAAGGCCTCGCCGCTGTTGCGCGCATGGAGCGCACGCTTGGGTTCGGCCGGGGTGGAGTTTCGCACCCGCTGGCGCTGGGCGGGGTGGGACGAGTCAGGCGCGTTGACGTTCGACACCGCGCAGGGCCGCGAAACCATCACCCCCGCCGCGACGGTTCTGGCGCTGGGTGGAGCAAGCTGGGCGCGGCTGGGGTCCGACGGCGCATGGGCCGGGCTGCTGGCGGCGCGGGGCGTGCCGCTGGCGCCTTTCGCCCCTGCCAATGCCGCGCTTGCGGTCGATTGGTCGCGCTTCATGGGGCCGGTGCTGGGCACACCGATTAAAGGCGTGGCGTTCCGCTCGGGCGCCTATACCTCGCGCGGGGAAGGGGTGATCGCCGCCAAGGGGCTGGAGGGCAGCGGGATTTACGCCGTCTCGCGCGGGGTGCGCGAGGGCCATATGCTCAGCATCGACCTGATGCCCGATGTGCCCCTGCCCGAAATTGCCGCCCGGCTGGCGCGTCCGCGCGGAAAGACCAGCCTGTCGAACCACCTGCGCAAGGTGCTGTCCTTGTCGCCCGCCAAGGCCGCGTTGCTGAATGAATTCGCCCGGCCGCTGCCCAACATGCCCGAGGTGCTGGCCGCCACGATCAAGGGGTTGACGGTGCACCACGCCGGCCTGCGCCCGATTGACGAGGCGATTTCAACCGCCGGGGGCGTGCCGCAGGCGGCGCTGAACGATCACCTGATGCTGCGCGCCTTGCCGGGGGTGTTTTGCGCGGGCGAGATGCTGGATTGGGAAGCGCCGACAGGGGGGTATTTGCTGACCGGCTGCCTTGCCACGGGGCAGGCGGCGGGGCGGGGCGTGTTGCGCCACCTGGGCATTTAGCGGCGGATCATCGCCAGACGGATCAGCGCGCGTTCCATCACCGCCATCGCCGGGGCCGTCTGTCCGGCCGAGCGCAACAGCAGGTCGGTATCGGTCAGCTCGGTCAGGGCCTTTTGCAACTGGTCCGCGCTCCACAGCCGCGCCTGCTTCATCACCCGGTCGCGGCGTTGCCCGAACAGCGGCGGGCGCAGCCGCCCGATGCCTTGCCCCGGGCCGCCGGGATCAGAGGCCACCACATACAACATCCGGAAATGCCGCGTCGCGCCGATGCACAGCGTCGTCGGGTTGGTGCCCTGCGATTGCAGGCGGCGCAGCAGCGGGCCAATCTCGCCGCTGCGGCGTTCGGCGACCACGTTCAGCATGTCGTCCAGCGCCGCCTCGGTCGAGCGGGGGGCGCAGGCGTCGATATCCTCGGGCGTCAGCGGCGTGGAATCGCCCCGCTTGTACAGCGCCAGCTTTTCCATCGTCTGCGCGAAATCGCCGGGGCCAAGTTCGCCGGCCAGACCGACCAGCGTGTTCATCGCGTCCTGTGGCACATCCGTCAGCCCGGCAGTGGACAGGATGCGTTCGATCTCCTGCCGGTCGGGCGGGTCGTCATAGATGCCGACCGCATAGGCATTGCGGTGGGTTTCAAACATCTTGCGCAGCTTCGACGTGGCCTTGAGCGTGCCCGCCGTCACCACGATCTGCGCATCGCCCGGCTGCCAGTCTTCCAGCGCGGCCTGACAGGCGGGCGCGGCCAGATCGTTGGCCCCGTCGATGAACACGGCACGCGGACCGGGGAAAAAGCCGACCGCCTTCACCGCGTCCAGCAGCGCGGCGGGTTCGCGGCGCAGCTCTCCGGCCTCGATCCGGGACAGGCGCATTTCCTCCTCGGCGGATTTGCCCAGTAGCGCGGCCAGCACCTGCTGACGTTTCAGCGCCACGCGCATCGTGTCGGCGCCATAGATCAGGATGCCGGTCTTGTCGGCCTCGGGGCGCGCGAAATAGCGGTCGGCGTCACGAGTCGACAGTTTCATCCGGCCATGTCCGAGCGGATTTCATCGCTCATATCGGGGATGGTATAAAGCCGCGTCACCAGCATTTCCGCCAGAATCCGCATCAGCCGCTCGCGCGCGTCGGTTTCGGCGGCCAGCGTGGCGACGGTAGTTCCGGTGGCGGAATAGCCGGTGAAATTCTCGACCCGTCCGCGCGCGATTTCCTCGCCCGTGTCGGACCGCGACAGGACATAGCGCACGTCGCCCACCATGCTGAACCGCGTGATCGACCCGGCAGCGGTGATCGCCTGACCATCAACCGTGACCGTGGTGGTCAGCGCCAGATGAAACAGCGGCGTATCGGCCCGGCCCAGGCGCTGCTCCAGCTCGCGGACCAGAATATAGCTCTCTTCCGTGGCGGGCGCGTCGTATTCGACCTCGTTCGACAGGATCGACCCGGCACCGCCCGGGCCATAGACGGGCTGAAACCCGCAGGCCGCGACCAGCGTCAGGACAAACGCAACGAACAGGTGCCTAGATGACAACATTCACGATCCGGCCGGGGACAACGATCACCTTGCGCGGCGTTCCACCCGCCAGCGCCTTTTGCACAGGGTCGGATGCCAGCGCCTGTTTTTCAACATCTTCTTTCGACATATCGACCGGCACGCTGATTTCGCCGCGCCGCTTGCCGTTGATCTGGATCGGCATGGTCACGGTGTTGTCGCGCAGCATGTTGTCGTCGGGCGTGGGCCAGGGTGTTTCCACCACCAGCCCTTCGCCACCCAGCAGCGCCCACATTTCCTCGGCCAGATGCGGTGTCATCGGCGACATCAGCTGGGCCAGGATGCGCATCGATGTCCACTTCATCCGGGCCGAAGCCTGCGATTTCGACAGCGCGTTCACATAGGTATAGATGCGCGCGATGGCGGCGTTGAAGCCAAAGCTTTCGACACCCTTGGTCACGTCGTCGATCGCCTTGTGGGTGGCGCGCATCAACTCGTCATCCAGCGGGTTCATCCCCAGCTGCATGGAATCCATCAAATCCTGCAAGGACTTGTCCAGATCGCCCACGCCGGCGTCGCGCTGGTCGGCCAATTCGCGCGCCATGCGCCAGACGCGGGTCAGGAATTTATGCGCGGCTTCGGCCCCGGCGGCTGTCCATTCCACGTCGCGTTCCGGCGGGCTGTCGGACAGCACGAACCAGCGCGCGGTATCGGCGCCATAGGCCGAAATGATGCTGACCGGGTCCACGACGTTCTTCTTCGACTTCGACATCTTGGCCGAGGGAATGATTTCCACCTCTGTGCCGTCGGCCAGTTTGCCGTCGCTCACATCTTCCGGCAGGTGATAGACCGGGCGGCCCTTGGCGTCGCGGGTCTGGTATATTTCATGCGTTACCATGCCCTGCGTGAACAGCGCGTCAAAGGGTTCGCGGCTTTTGGCGGGCAGGTGGCCGGTGACGTTCATCGCGCGGGCAAAGAATCGCGAATACAGCAGGTGCAGAATCGCGTGTTCGATGCCGCCGATGTACTGATCGACGTTCATCCAGTATTCGGCATCGGCCTTTTCCGTCGGCGTCGCAGCATGGGGCGAGGTGAAGCGCGCGAAATACCACGACGAATCGACGAAGGTGTCCATCGTGTCGGTTTCGCGCTTCGCCGGTTTGCCACAGGACGGGCAGGCGCAGTCGCGCCACGTCGGATGACGGTCCAGCGGGTTGCCCGGAATGTAGAATGTCACGTCATCGGGCAGCTGGACGGGCAGGTTTTCCTTTTTCTCGGGCACCACGCCGCAATCGGCGCAATGCACCACCGGAATCGGGCAGCCCCAATAGCGTTGCCGCGACAGGCCCCAGTCGCGCAGACGGAACTGGGTCTTGCCCTGGCCCAGACCACGCGCCTCGGCCCAGTCGATGGTGGCGTCGATCGCCTCTTGCCCCGTCGCCTCGGTCACGCCGGCGGGCTGGTCGATCCAGCGCACCTTTTCGGTTTTCGGCGGGGTGAAGGCGGTGTTTTCCACGCGCGCGTCACTGTCCATCGCGACAAAGGTGTCGATCACCGGAAGGTCATATTTCCGAGCGAAATCAAGGTCTCGCTGGTCGTGCGCCGGGCAGCCGAAGATGGCGCCGGTGCCGTAATCCATCAGGACAAAGTTCGCGACCCAGATCGGCAGCGTGCGGCTGTCGTCCAGCGGGTGGCGCACCGTCAGCCCGGTGTCGAACCCGCGCTTTTCAGCCTTTTCCATCGCCGCTTCGGTGGTGTCCATTCGGCGGCAATCGGCGTTGAAGGCGGCAAGGTCGGCGTTGTCCGACTCCAGCGCCTTTGACAGCGGGTGATCGGGGGAAATCGCCATGAAGGACGCACCCGCCAGCGTATCGGGCCGGGTGGTGTAAATCTTCAGCGTGTCATGCCCATGCGCCGGGGCGCTCAGCGTGAATTCCATTTCCAGACCGCGCGACTTGCCGATCCAGTTTTCCTGCATCAGCCGCACCTTGGCGGGCCAGTTGTCGAGCCCGTCGAGCGCCTCGAGCAGTTCCTCGGCCATGTCGGAAATCTTGAAGAACCATTGCGTCAGCTCGCGCCGTTCCACATCGGCGCCCGAGCGCCAGCCCTTGCCGTCGATCACCTGTTCGTTGGCCAGAACCGTCATATCGACCGGATCCCAGTTCACCACGGCGTTCTTGCGTGTCACCAGACCGGCGTCGAGCATATCAAGGAACAGCGCCTGCTGCTGGCCGTAGTATTCCGGGTCGCAGGTGGCAAATTCGCGCGACCAGTCGATCGACAGGCCCAGCGGCTTCATCTGGGCGCGCATGTCGGCGATGTTGTTGTAGGTCCAGTCCTTGGGGTGGCCGCCGATGGCCATGGCGGCGTTTTCCGCAGGCATTCCAAAGGCATCCCAGCCCATCGGATGCAGAACGTTGTGCCCCGTCGACATCTTGTAGCGCGCCACCACGTCGCCCATGGTGTAGTTGCGCACATGCCCCATGTGAATCCTCCCCGAAGGGTAGGGAAACATTTCAAGCACGTAGTACTTGGGCCGCGATTCGTCGCGTTTGGCGGTGAATACGCCCAGCTTGTCCCAGGCGGCCTGCCATTTCGGTTCGATGTCAGCTGCCGAATATCGCGACATGTCGTGTCGTCCCTTCAAAGTCAAAACGCCGGGCGGCGGCCCGGCGCCGTGATACTGCCAAGGGGCAGGGGATTCCAGCCCCGCCCTTCTGTTTGCACGCCCTTATCGACGCAGGTCTAAACCAGACCTGTAACTCAAAGCTTGCGATCGCGGATTCGCATCTGGCGGGCGCGGGCAAGAATGGCATCTTCCACCGCGCGCACGGTTCCCGCGCTGACCGAGCCGCCCTGACCCTGCAGCGAAACGTTCAGCGAACGGGCATCCAGCGAGGGGTCGCGCACATGCACCGTCGCCCGATAGGCGCGCCCGCCGCCCGGAGGCGTGCCGTAGCCGGTGATGATAACGCCGGTGAACGGGTCAACCGATTGGACCGGCAGGAAGTTCAGCACATCCAGCGTTGCCGCCCAGATATAACGGTTCACGTTCACCGTCTGGTCGTTGCGGTTGGGGCCGAAGGCATCCCAGATCGACGACTTGGCGTATTTACGCGCGTTCGCGCCCGGTTCCACCAGGGCGCCGCCTTCTTCATGGGCTTCGCCCACGACGACACGGCCGAATAAACCGCCGCTCCGATCCGCCCTGCGTGACCCGCATGCCGCAACCCCGGCGCAGAGTGTGAGAATCAGCAGAACCTTGATGGTCTTTGGAAGCGTCATGACATATTCCCGGCCAAACCTTTGGCGAATGTCCTAAACAAGCCCACCATAACGGGCAAGACCTATGTGAATCCGCCTTGTTTTCGCAGATTCCGACTGGGGGTGGATTTGGCCCTCTATATAGGACTCATGCCAGCCCGGGGCGCTCTGCGCGGGAACGGGCAAAAGCCTAGTATCTCTGGCACCTTGGCAGGACTGTGGCAAAGCTGCATCAATGTCCACGACTTTGCCACAATGGCCGCGCCAAGCCTTGCAAAACATCGGCCAAAAGAGAAAAACCCGTTTCATACCCACACCGGATTCCCCGGTTTGGGCGTATGTTTTGAAACCGAGGGAAAAACTATGAAAAAGGTTCTCTTCGCAACGACTGCGCTGATCGCGACCGCGTCGATGGCAGCAGCCGATGTGCGCATCAGCGGTTACGGCCGTTTTGGTCTGGACTACAACGATCGTAACTCCAACAAGATCACCGACCCCAACTACAACGGTATCTCGGAAACCACGATCACCAGCCGTCTGCGTCTGCAGTTCGACATGTCGACCGAAACCGACGGTGGCGTGACCCTGGGTGCTCGTTTCCGTGCACAGGCCGAAAGCCGTGACAACGCCCCCGGTGGTGCTGTGTTCAACGGCGCACGCTTCTACGCAAGCGTTGGCGGCTTCACCCTGGGTGTTGGCAACATCATCGGCGCCATCGAAGGTATGCCGGGTCTGTACCTGGAAACCAAGTCGGCCGGTATGGGCATCGACGGTGCTGGCTTCCACAGCCTGGTGACCAACGTTGCAGCTAACGTTGCTGGCCAGTTCTTCAACTGGGATGCGTACTCGTCGGCTGGCGTTGGCGCGAACGGTCTGGAAGTTCTGTACTCGGCTGGCGCCTTCGGCGGCCACCTGTCGTACAGCACCGACAACGACACCGTCGTTGGTGGCGTGCGCACCGCAATTGGCGGCGACCGCATTGCTGTGAACCTGTCGTACACCTTCGGTGACTGGACTGCCGCTCTGGGTCTGCAAGACTCCGACACCATCGGTGAAGACAAAACCGTTCTGACCGTTGCTGGTAAACTGGGCCAGTTCGGCGTTCGTCTGGCCTATGCCGACAACGACGGCATCGACAAGTTCGGCATCTACGGCAACATGGACATCGGCGCAGCGTCGAACATCCTGCTGTTCGTGACCTCGGAAGACGCAGCTGACGCCGGTGCAATCGCACAAGGCCGCGACAACCGTGACGTTACCGTTGGTAACGACCGCGGTGGCGAAGGCGAATCGTACGGTATCCACTACTCGTACGACCTGGGTGGCGGTGCTTCCTTCGAAGCCGGCGCTGTCAAGTCGTCGAACGACCAGACTCAGGTTCAGGCCGGTGTGTTCTTCACCTTCTAAGGTGGGCAACATAACGCTTGATGCGTGAATTTGGGCGGGTCTTCGGACCCGCCCTTTTCTTTTTGCGCCCGCTGGTGTTTGTCTGTCTCCACCGAACTCAGGGGGCATCATGGCGCTGGACGATATCAAATCCCGCATCGCGGCAGCGGTCGAGAAAGCCGGGCGCGCGCCGGACAGCGTGACACTAATCGCTGTCTCCAAAGTGCAGCCCGACGCCCGCGTGCGCACGGTGCTGGAGCAGGGCCACCGCAGTTTTGGCGAAAACAAGGTGCAGGAAGCCGCCGGAAAGTGGCCCGCCTTCCGCGAGGAATTCGATGGAATCGACCTGCACCTGATCGGGCCTTTGCAAACCAACAAGGCGCGGCAGGCAATGGAGCTTGCGCAGGCGATCCACTCGCTTGACCGGCCCAAGCTGGCCAACACGCTGGCGCGGCTGGCACAGGACACCGGCGCCTGTCCCGATCTGTTCATTCAGGTCAATACCGGGGAAGAACAGCAGAAGGCCGGGATTCTGCCCGCCGATGCCGATGCCTTCGTGGCCGAGTGTCGTGGGCTGGATCTGCCGGTTCGCGGTCTGATGTGCATCCCGCCCGTGGATGAGGAACCATCGCTGCATTTCGCGCTGCTGGCGAAGATCGCGGCCCGCAACGGCCTGTCGGGCCTGTCGATGGGGATGAGCGGCGACTTCGAATCGGCCATCGCACTTGGTGCCACTCATGTGCGCGTCGGCTCAGCCATCTTTGGCGAGCGTGTCCCGGGCTAAACGCGTCCGATCAGGGCCTCTGGCACGGTGATTTCGGCGCCCGGGGGAAGGGCGCGCGCCACGCGCAACAGATCGGCGCGGGCAAAGGCGATGCAGCCCTCGGTCGGATAACCGGGGCGGCGCCACTGGTGCAGGAAGATCGCCGAACCCCGCCCCGGCACCGCATGCGGCCAGTTCCAATCGGTCAGCAACACAAGATCATACATTGGGTCACCCCGGCGCAGCCGTTCGTGGCTGAACCCGTGCGGCGCGCGGACAAGGTGATTATAGTCCGGGTCTGCGCCCCCGTCAGACCACAGATCGCGCGGCCCGATGGCGCGCGCCCAGGGCAGGGGGCGCGCCATCCGGTCGGGCCGGTACAGCGCGCCCACCACCGTCAGCACCCCGGCCGGGGTCGCCCCATCGCCTTCTCGTTTGTCGCCGCGCACGCCGCCTTTGCCGATGGTGCAGGGAATCAGCCGCCGCCCCAGCCGCAGCCCGCCCGGCGTCAGCACCGCGCGCGGTACACTCACAACAAATGCCCCGATTTCGCGGCCTTCGTGGCCAGGTAGGCGCGGTTGTGTGCACCTTCGCCCACCTTCAGCGGCACCCGCTCGGCCACGTGGATACCGTTCTTTTCCATCATCGCAATCTTGGCCGGGTTGTTCGTCAGCAATCGGACCGAGGAAAACCCAAGCTCCGACAGGATCGACGCGCCAATGCGGAAATCACGCTCGTCATCCTCGAACCCCAGTCTGTGGTTCGCTTCGACCGTGTCAAACCCCTGATCCTGCAGGGAATAGGCGCGCATCTTGTTGGCCAGCCCGATGCCGCGCCCTTCCTGATTGAGGTACAGCAGAACGCCCGCACCTTCTTCGCCCATCCGGGCCAGCGCAGCGCGCAGCTGCGGGCCGCAATCGCATTTCAGGCTGCCCATCAGGTCTCCGGTGAAGCAGGCCGAATGCAGCCGCGCCAGCACGGGTTTCGCGCGATCCGGTCGCCCGATTTCAATGGCGTAATGTTCTTCTCCACCGTCATCCGGGCGGAAAATGCGCAGCCGGCCTGCTTCGGACACTTCCATCGGCAGCCGCGCGCTCACCACCTCGGCCAGGGGGGCGGCACTCTCAAGCAACGGTGCGGCCTGATCCAGCCGGATCAGAGTAAGCCCATGTTCGGCGGCAAAGCCGGGGCCGTCGACAGGCAGAACCAGCGCCGCAGGGAGAAGCCTCGCCGATTTCGCCAGTCGGATGGCCAGGCCATGCAATTCCGCTCCGCCGTCGCGTTGGGTTTGCAACGGCCCTTTCATGGGGGATGACAGATCGTCAGCCGGATCTGCGACGGAAACGATCCAGCTCAAGTCTGCGCTGGCCGGAACAACCACGCGGGCCAGATCGCCGTCATAGGCGCGTGCCTTCAACGTTTCTGCGCGCCGTGCCGTGATCGCCAGCACCATCTGACCGCCCAGCGCGCGGACATCCGCCAAACGCCCGGTCGCCAGGGTTTCCGCCGCGCAGGCCAGAACGCACTGCCCGTTCCCGGCCAGCACCACAGGCACACCCATGCGCAGGTCGGCCCGCGCCCGCGCCAGCCGTTCGACAATGTCAGGAGACAGGCTCATTACATCTACCCGGAAAAGCAACGCGCCCTTCCTACGGTGAAAGTGTCGCAATGTGAAACATTTACCGCCGCTCAGACACGAGCGCGTGAGGGGCTTGCAGCATTTGTTGTCGGAACCAAACAGTCGCTACATCTCTTACTCAAAACAGGAGGTGGCATCGCATGCAACTCAAGAAGCTATTACTGGTCGACGACGACGAAGACCTGCGCGAAGCGCTGAGTGAACAGTTGGTCATGACCGAAGATTTCGATGTGTTCGAAGCCTCGGATGGCGCGTCGGCGATGGAGCGGGTCAAAGACAGCCTGTTCGACCTCGTGATCCTCGACGTTGGCCTTCCCGATACCGACGGGCGCGAATTGTGCCGCCTGATGCGCAAGCAGGGCGTCAAGTCACCGATCCTGATGCTGACGGGTCACGACAGCGATGCCGACACCATCCTCGGTCTGGATGCGGGCGCCAACGATTACATCACCAAGCCTTTCAAATTCCCGGTGCTTCTTGCGCGCATCCGTGCCCAATTGCGCCAGCACGAACAATCCGAGGATGCTGTGTTCCAGCTGGGGCCCTACACGTTCAAACCGGCCATGAAGCTGCTGGTGACCGAGGATGATCGCAAGATCCGCCTGACGGAAAAGGAAACCAACATCCTGAAATTCCTGTACCGCAGCAGCGAAGGCGTCGTCGCCCGCGATGTGCTGCTGCACGAGGTTTGGGGATATAATGCTGGCGTCACGACGCACACGCTGGAAACCCACATCTATCGGTTGCGCCAGAAAATCGAACCCGACCCGTCGAATGCCCGCCTTCTTGTCACGGAAAGCGGTGGCTACCGGCTGGTCGCATAAATGCCATTCTTTGTGATCAACATTACAGTAACGAATCGCTGTTATGCATCACAGTGAACCTATCCCGCGCATGTCCGGGTCATGACATGCATCCTCCCTGTTGGACTGGCCGGGCCACGCGCCCGGCCTTTTTTCATTTGTAACGCCTGGACCGACCCGCTCCAAAATCCCGCTTCGCGGGATGCCTCCGGCGGGGATATTTTGCCCCCAAAGAAGCAGAGGGCCATTTTGGCTTCACCATTCCCGAAATACTCCGGGGGAGTCCCGCAGGGACGGGGGCAGCGCCCCCTCATTCCTATCGCCGCCTTCCAGTGCCGGTTCAAATCGCTTGCCTTCCGGGTTTCGCCTGTTGCGACCTTCCGATAGGGTCACGCGACATCCCAAAGGAGTCGCCGATGCCCTTCACGCTTGCCACCTGGAACATCAACTCGGTCCGCCTGCGCGAGCCCATCGTGCTGAAGTTGCTGGCCGAAGAGGCGCCCGATGTCCTGTGCCTGCAAGAGTGCAAATCCCCGATCGACAAGATCCCGCTGCAGGGCTTTCACGCGTTGGGCTACACCCACATGATCGGGCGCGGGCAGAAGGGCTATAACGGGGTCGCCATTCTGTCGCGTCTGCCGATCGAAGAGGTGGGCGCCGCCGATTATGCCGCGCTGGGCCACGCGCGCCACATCGCTGGGCGGCTGGAAAACGGCGTGACCATCCACAACTTCTATGTTCCTGCTGGCGGCGACGTGCCCGACCGCGAGGTGAACGAGAAATTTGGCCAGAAGCTCGATTACCTGACCGAGATGCGTGATGCCTTTCACGCGGACGCACCGGAAAAATCCATTCTTGTCGGCGACCTGAACATCGCCCCGCGCGAAGATGATGTCTGGGATCACAAGAAGCTGCTGAAAATCGTCAGCCATACACCCATCGAGGTCGAGCATCTGGCGCAGGCGCAGGATGCGGGCAAATGGGTCGATGTGACCCGCGCCGACATTCCCGATGGGTTGCTCTATTCCTGGTGGTCCTACCGCGCGCGCGACTGGGACGCGGCCGACAAGGGGCGGCGGCTGGATCATGTCTGGGCCACGCCTGACATTTCCGGCGCTGCGCATTCCAGCCGCGTGTTGCGCGATGCCCGTGGGTGGGACAAGCCCAGCGATCATGCGCCGGTCTTTGCCACCTTCGATCTTTGATGCTTCGGCCCCAAGGTCTTTGACATCGGGGCCACGCGGGCACATATGGTTGCCCAGATGCACACAGGACACGGAATGCCGCGATGGAACTGAATCTTGGGGCCGCCCCCGCCGACGATCTGATCAAGGACACCACCGAAGCAACGTTCATGGCCGACGTGGTTCAGGCTAGCCAGGATGTGCCGGTTATCGTGGATTTCTGGGCGCCCTGGTGTGGCCCCTGCAAGACGCTTGGCCCGATGCTGGAAGACGCGGTGCGCGCCGTGCGCGGCGCGGTCAAGATGGTCAAGGTCAACGTGGACGAGGCGCAAAACATCGCGGGGCAGCTGCAAATCCAGTCGATCCCGACCGTCTATGCCTTCTACAAGGGCCAGCCGGTTGACGGGTTTCAGGGCGCGCTGCCCGGGTCCGAGGTGAAGGCTTTCGTGGATCGCGTGGTCAAGCAGGGCGGGGGCGAGGCGCCGGGCGATCAGCTGGCCGAGGCGGTCGAAGCCGCCGAGCAGATGCTGGAAGAAGGCGCCGCGGTGGATGCCGCCCAGACATTTGCCGCCATCCTGGGCGAAGATCCGGCCCATGCCGGGGCCTATGGTGGCCTTGTGCGCGCGCATATCGCGATGGGCGAAATCGACAAGGCCGAGGCGATCCTGAACGGCGCGCCCGCTGAGATCTCGAAAACCGCCGAGCTGGAAGCCGCGCACGCCCAGATCGAACTGGCGCGGCAGGCGGCCGATGCGGGCCCCGTGGCCGAGCTTGAGGCCGCGGTGGAGGCCGATCCGGCGAACCTTCAGGCCCGGTTCGATCTGGCGCAGGCGCTTTATGCCGGGGGCCGGGTGCAAGAGGCGGTAGATCACCTGCTGGACCTGTTCCGGCGTGACCGCGAATGGAACGATGGCGCAGCCAAGGCGCAGCTGTTCACGATCTTCGAGGCGCTGAAACCGAACGATCCGGTTGTTCTGAACGGGCGCCGCAAACTGTCGTCGATGATATTTGCCTGAGGCCGTCTGGGGGCTAGATTGAACCTTATGATCCAGCCCGCCGATCTGCCTGACACGATCCCTGTGTTCCCGCTGCCCGGGGCGCTTTTGCTGCCCCGGTCGCGTTTGCCGCTGCACATCTTTGAGCCGCGCTACCTGCAGATGTTTGAAGACGTGCTGAAGACCCGTGACCGGCTGATCGGCATGATCCAGCCCGCGCCGCGCCCCGGACATGACGACGCGCTGCACAGCATCGGCTGCGCCGGGCGCGTCACCCAGTTTTCCGAAACCGAAGACGGGCGCTATATGATTACGCTGGCCGGGGTCTCGCGCTTTCGGGTTCAGTCGGAGGTTGACGGGTTCACGCCCTACCGCCGCTGCGATGTGGCCTGGGGCGGGTTCGAACGTGACCTGGGCAAGGTCGAGCACGACAAGGGGTTCGACCGCACGGTATTCTTTGCCAAGCTGCGCCGGCTCTTCGAACAGCGCCAGATGGCGACGGACTGGGATACGCTGGACGAGGCAGAGGACGAATTGTTGATCAATTCGCTGTCGATGCTGCTGGATTTCCCGCCCGAGGACAAACAGGCCCTGCTCGAGGCGCCCTCGCTGACCACGCGGCGCGAAACGCTTGTGACCCTTATCGAATTTGCCCTGCGGGGCGCCAATGATGGAGATATCTGGCAATGACCGAGCCGGATGCAAGTTTCGACCGCCGCATGCTCGAGGCGCTGATCTGCCCGCAGACTCATGCCACGCTGGAATATGACGCCGCCGCGCAGGAACTGATTTCCAAGCCCGCCGGACTGGCCTTTCCCATCCGCAACGGGATTCCGGTGCTGCTGATCGACGAGGCGCGCGAGCTGGACTAGGCCGGTTGGCCCTGCATCAGGCGCGGTAGATCTCCGGTCAGGCCGGCGGCCTCGCGGATGAACCCGCGCCGCAGGCCCGGGGCTGCGCCGACAAGGCCCATTCCAATGTCACGCCCGAGCCGCAGCAGCGGGTTGTCGTTTGAAAACAGCCGGTTGAACGTGTCCGTCGCCATCGCCAGCGCGGCGGTGTCGAACCGGCGCCATTGTGCGTAGCGGTCCAGCACCGGCGCGGTGCCAATGTCTTCGCCCCGGCGTTTTGCCTCGGCAAGCACCTCGGCGAGCGCGGCAATATCGCGGAACCCTGCGTTCAGCCCTTGGCCCGCGATCGGGTGCAACCCATGCGCCGCGTCGCCCACCAGCGCCACGCGGTTCGCCACCAGCCGCTGCGCAAGGCTCAGCCCCAGCGGATAGGAAAACCGCTGCCCGTCCAGAGAAATCTCGCCAAGGAAATCGCCGAACCGGGGGCGCAGCGCCGCAAGGAACGCGTTGTCGTCCGCCTGCATCAATGCCTTGGCGCGGGGTGTCTCCTCGCTCCAGACGATCGAACTGACATTGCCGGGCAGCGGCAAGATTGCCAGCGGCCCCGAGGGCATGAAAAACTGATGTGCAACACCTTCGTGAGGACGCTCGTGCGCCACGGCGCAGACCAGCGCGGTTTGCCCATAGCCCCAGGCTGTGCGCCGAATCCCGGCGCGGGTGGCGGTGCCGCTGCTGCGCCCGTCCGCGCCAACCAGTACACGGCCTGACAGCTGGCGCCCGTCGGCCAGGGCCGCCGTCACGCCGCCGGGCGTCGTCTCTTGCGCCACGACCTGCGCGCCGTTGATCTGCGTCACGCCAGGCGCATCGTCCAGAGCCTGCATCAGTGCGCGGCGCAGGAACCTGTCTTCGATGACATGGCCCATCGGGCCTTCTTCGATCTCGGCATGGTCGAACTGCATCGCGAAGGGTGACGGCCCGGCGCCCGCGTGCCCGTCGCTGACCGCGATCTTCAGCATTGGTTCGGCATGGGCGCGCAAATCAGACCACAGCCCAATGGCGCCCAGCATCCGGCAAGAGGTCAGCGCCAGCGCATAGGCGCGCCCGTCAAACCCGGGATCGTCGCGCGTGTCGCGCACCATCGCGTCGATTACGGTCACTGAAAACCCGGCCTGCGCCAGCGCAAGGGCCAGCGCGGGGCCATTCAGCCCGCCGCCCACGATCAGGATATCGCTATGATCTGCCATGCGCGCAATATGGCGCTGCAATCGGGATTGTCCATGCGCATTGCGGTCGCTACCGTCCGCGACAACGGGAATGAAGGAGTGAACGCGATGCAGGACTGGCAGAAGATGACGGCGGCAGAGCTGGGACGCGGAATCGAGGCAGGCCGGATCGACCCGGTCGAGCTGACCGATCACTTCTTGTCTGCCATCGACGCTCACGAATTTTCCCCTCGCATTTATGCCCGCCTGACGCCTGAACGCGCCCGCGCCGAGGCGCTGGCCGCCCGCGAACGTGCCGTCATCGGGTTGCGCCGGTCGCCCTTGGACGGCGTGCCGATATCGTGGAAAGACCTGTTCGATACAGCCGGAGTCGTGACCGAGGCAGGGACCAACCTGTTGAAAAGGCGCACGCCCGACCGTGATGCCGTGGTGCTGCGCAATGCCACGATGGCGGGCACCGTCTGCCTTGGCAAAACCCACCTGAGCGAGCTGGCGTTTTCCGGCCTTGGCTTGAACCCCAGCACCGCCTCACCGCCCTGTGTGAACAACCACGACGCGGTGGCAGGCGGGTCGTCTTCCGGTGCGGCAACCTCGGTCGCCTTCGGGCTGGCCCCGGCGGCGATCGGGTCCGACACCGGCGGATCGGTCCGGCTGCCTGCGGCGTGGAACGACCTTGTCGGGCTGAAAACCACCTCGGGCCTGTTGTCGCTGGACGGGGCGGTGCCGCTGATCAACGAATTCGACACCGTTGGCCCGCTGACCCGCAGCGTGGAAGACGCCGCGTTGCTGACGGCAATCATGGGCAACCGTGCCGCACCCGACCTATGCGGCGCGTCGTTGAAGGGGCGGCGCTTTGCAGTGTTGACCACCATCGCAATGGACGATCTGGCCCCAGAACCGGCCGCCGCTTTTGCCAGCGCATTGGATCGGCTGCGCGACGCGGGTGCCGAGATTTCCGAAATCGACCATCCGGCGGTGTCGGACAGCATGGCGCAAAGCCTCGTGCTCTACAGTGGCACCGCCTATGGGATCTGGCGCGACGCGATCAAGGCCAACCCCGATGCCATGTTCCACCAGATCCGCACCCGGTTTCAGAAGGGGGCGGATTTCACCGCCGACGATCTGTCGGCCGCCTGGCAGGTTGTGTATCGCGCCCGCGCGTCGTGGGCGCAGGCCGTGGCCGGGGTGGACGCGGTGCTGCTGCCCGCCTCTCCGATCCTGCCGCCCGATCACGACAGGCTGCTGAGCGATCACGCCTATTATGAACAGGCGAACCTGATGGCCTTGCGCAACACGCGGATCGGGAACCTTCTGGGGGGCTGTTCCCTGACACTGCCCACGGGCACGCCCAGCTGCGGGCTGATGATGATGGCCCCACCGCTGGCCGAATCCGCTTTGCTGCGCCTTGGGGCCGCCGCCGAACGCGCCTTGGCCTAAAAACCACAAACCGGCCCTTGTGGTGCCAAGCTGTCTGGACGGGGCGTTGCGCGGCGGCTAACTTGCCACGCAAACGGGGCGCAACGACCCCGATCCGAGGCAGTTTTGATGAAGTTTCCCGAGCGGTTTTCGAACCTACCGGCCTATGCGTTTCCGCGCCTGCGGTCGCTGTTGGACGCCCACGCGCCCGGCGGCGATGTCGTGCACATGACGATCGGAGAGCCGAAACACCAGTTTCCCCAGTGGGTTGGCCAGATCATCGCCGACAATGTCGCAGGCTTTAACAGCTATCCGGCGAACGATGGCACGGACGAATTGCGAGGTGCTATCACCGATTGGATCGCGCGCCGCTATGGCGTGACGCTGGACCCGGCGCAGAACGTGATGGCGCTGAACGGCACGCGCGAGGGGCTGTATAACGCCGCCATGGCGCTGTGCCCGGAAACCAAGAATGGCGCGCAGCCGGTCGTGCTGTCGCCGAACCCGTTCTACCAGGTCTACATGATCGGCGCGATTTCGGTCGGCGCGCAGCCAGTCTTCGTGTCCGCCACGGCCGCAACCGGGCATCTTCCCGATTACACCGGCCTGTCGCCCGAAGTGCTGAACCGCACTGCCGTGGCCTATATCTGTTCGCCCGCGAACCCGCAGGGGGCCGTTGCCTCGCGCCAGTATTGGACCGATCTGCTGGCATTGGCCGAGCAATACGATTTCCGAATCTTCGCCGATGAATGTTACTGCGAAATCTACCGCGACACGCCGCCCATCGGCGCGCTGCAAGTCGCGCAGGAACTGGGCGCCGACCCTGAGCGTGTTCTGTCGTTCCATTCGCTGTCAAAGCGGTCGAACCTGCCGGGGCTGCGGTCGGGGTTCGTGGCCGGTGGCCCGAAATCCATCGCCGCGATGAAACAGTTGCGCGCCTATTCCGGTGCACCGCTGCCGGGACCCTTGCAGGCCGCCGCCGCCGCCGTCTGGGCGGACGAAGATCACGTGCGCGAGAACCGCGCGCTCTATCAGGAAAAATATCGCGTGGCCGATGCGGTCATGGCAGGCGTTCCGGGCTATACTGGCCCCGAGGCCGGATTCTTCCTGTGGCTGCCGGTGGCAAACGGCGAACAGGCGGCGCTGAAGCTGTGGCAGGAGACCGGGGTAAGGGTTCTGCCGGGGGCCTATCTGGCCCAGGGCGCACCGGGGCAAAACCCCGGCGAAGGATTTATCAGGGTCGCCATGGTGGCCCCAAAGGACGACATGGAGCGCGCGCTGATCACGCTGCGCGAGTGTCTTTATAATCAGGTAGACCGAGGGTAGGCATGGCATATCATTCACGCAGCCGCGATCCGCTGTTCGACAGCAACATGCAGGAAGCGATTGAAAAGCGCGGCAAGGAGTTGTTCGGCATCGCGCTGATCTGCCTTGGTCTGGCGGCGGCTGCGATGATTGGGTCCTACACGCCCGACGATCCCAACTGGATGGTCTCGACCGATGCGCCGGTGCAGAACTGGCTGGGCCGGTTCGGGGCCTCGCTTGCCGCGCCGCTGTTCATGATCGTGGGTTGGGGCAGCTGGGGCATCGCGCTTGTTCTGGGTGTCTGGGGCCTGCGCTTTGCCTTCCACAATGGAGAAGACCGCGCGATGGGGCGGGTGATCTTTGCCCCGATCGCCATCGCGCTGGCCTCGATCTATGCCGCGACGCTGGTTCCGGGTGAACCCTGGCGCGCCACGCACAGCTTTGGCCTGGGTGGCATGTTCGGCGATACGGTGATGGGCGCGCTGCTCACGCTACTGCCGGTCGGCTCGCACCTGATGGTCAAACTCACCTCGCTGGTGATGGCCGTGGCGATGCTGGCGATGGGCGCCTATGTGCTGGGCTTCGAGCGTCGCGACATGGCGCGCGGTGGGCGGTTTGCACTGATCGGGCTGATCCTTGGCTACAGCGGCCTGCGCACGCTGCTGGGCCGGGGCGCATCTGGCTCGATCTCGGCGCTGGGCACGCAATACGCCCGTGCTGCCGAACGCCGGGCGCAACGCCGCGCCGACAAGGCTGAGGCACTGGCCGCCCGTGCCGAATATGAAGACGATGTGATTTACGACGACGAAGACGACGACGACGGCTACGAACCGATCCGCATTGTGTCGCACCAGACGGCAGAGCCGCGCGGAGGCCTGCTATCCCGCGTGCCCGGGCTGATCCGCCGCGCCGATCCGGTGCCGGAACTGGTTGAACCGGAACCCGTCGAGGGCGATTTCGATGAGATGCCTGGCGATGACCGCATCAGCGCCAAGATCGCCAATATCGTGAAATCGCGTCGCCCGGCCGAGCCGCCTGCGCCCGATCCGGACCGCCCGCTGACCAAAGGCCGTGGCCGTGGGCCTGAACCACTGTTGCTGAACCGTGGCGGCAGCCAGGGCCGGGTCGAACCGCCGCTGACCGCTGCCCACGCCGCGCCGCGCGCGTCCGATCCGGCGGTGGCCGCGCCCGCCCTTGCACCTGTCGTCGAGCGCGCCACCCCCCGTGTCGAGGCACCAATGGCGGAAATCGAACCTGATCCGCTTCCGCTGGCCGAACCCGTTGCGCCGCCGATGGCCGCGATCCCCGTGGCCGAACCGCGCAAGGTGGTGCAGAACCCGGCCCGCAAGGCGCCGCAACCCTCGCGCCGCGCCCAGGCCGAGGCGCAGCCCGCGTTGGCCTTTGACGAATCTGCAACGGAATTCGACCTGCCTCCGCTTGGCCTGCTGTCTGACCCCAAGGCGATCCAGCGCCACCACCTCAGCGACGAGGCGCTGGAAGAGAACGCGCGGATGCTGGAAAACGTCTTGGACGATTACGGCGTGAAGGGCGAAATCGTCAGCGTTCGCCCCGGCCCCGTTGTCACCATGTACGAGTTGGAGCCGGCGCCGGGCCTCAAGGCCAGCCGCGTGATCGGCCTTGCCGACGATATCGCCCGCTCGATGATGGCGCTGTCGGCGCGTGTGTCTACCGTTCCGGGCCGCTCGGTCATCGGGATCGAATTGCCGAACGACAACCGCGAAAAGGTGGTGCTGCGCGAAATCCTGGCCGCCCGCGATTTCGGCGATAGCAACCAAAGCCTGCCGCTGGCGCTGGGCAAGGACATCGGCGGTGACCCGATTGTTGCCAACCTTGCCAAGATGCCCCACCTGCTGATTGCGGGCACGACCGGCTCGGGCAAATCGGTGGCGATCAACACGATGATCCTGTCGCTGCTGTACAAGCTGACCCCGGATGAATGCCGCCTGATCATGATCGACCCCAAGATGCTGGAACTGTCGGTCTACGACGGCATCCCGCACCTGCTGTCGCCCGTTGTGACCGACCCGAAGAAGGCCGTTGTCGCGCTGAAGTGGCTGGTCGGCGAAATGGAAGACCGCTATCGCAAGATGTCGAAGATGGGTGTGCGCAACATCGAAGGCTACAACGGCCGCGTGCGCGACGCGCTGGCCAAGGGCGAGATGTTCAGCCGCACGGTCCAGACCGGATTCGACGACGATACCGGCGAACCCGTCTTCGAGACCGAGGAATTCGCCCCCGAGGCCATGCCTTTCATCGTCGTCATCGTCGACGAGATGGCCGACCTGATGATGGTCGCGGGCAAGGAAATCGAGGCCTGCATCCAGCGCCTTGCGCAAATGGCCCGGGCCTCCGGCATCCACCTCATCATGGCAACTCAGCGCCCCTCGGTCGACGTGATTACGGGTACGATCAAGGCGAACTTCCCCACCCGGATCTCCTTCCAGGTGACATCAAAAATCGACAGCCGCACCATCCTGGGCGAAATGGGCGCCGAACAGCTCCTGGGCATGGGCGATATGCTTTATATGGCCGGTGGCGCCAAGATCACCCGCTGCCATGGGCCCTTCGTGTCGGATGAAGAGGTTGAAGAGGTCGTGAACCACCTCAAGGCCTACGGCCCGCCGTCCTACGTGAATACTGTGCTGGAAGGTCCCGATGACGACAGCGCCAGCGACATCGACGCGGTCCTTGGCCTTGGCGGCAACACCGACGGCGAAGATGCGCTCTACGATACCGCGGTGCAGATCGTGATCAAGGACCGAAAATGCTCGACGTCCTACATCCAGCGCAAACTGGCGATCGGCTATAACAAGGCCGCACGTCTGGTGGAACAGATGGAAGATCAGGGCGTGGTCAGCCCGGCCAACCACGTCGGAAAACGCGAAATTCTGGTGCCCGAACAGCACTAGGGAACCCGGGCAAAAGAACAGACGTTGGGTGCCGCACGGCCACGTGTTCGTGCGGCATCTTTCATCTTTGCGCGACAAGGCCTATGTCACCAACATGAAACGCATCCTTACCGCCCTCGTTCTGGCCCTCGCGCCCCTGTCCGCCACTCTGGCCCACGCGCAAGAGGCGATCCCGCTGGCCCGGATTTCGGACTATCTGAACGGGCTGACCACGGCGCAAAGCACCTTCACGCAGTACAACGAAGACGGCTCGCGCTCGACCGGCACACTCTACGTGAAGCGACCTGGCCGGATGCGGTTCGAATACGACGCGCCCAACAGCGGCATCGTCATCGCGGGCGGCAGTACTGTCATCATCCACGACAAGAAATCGAACCAGCCACCGGAAACCTATCCGCTGAAACGCACACCCCTGTCGATCATCCTCGCGCGCCGGGTGGATCTGGGGCGGGCCAACATGGTGGTCGGGCACAGCAGCGAAGGCGCGCTGACAGTTGTGCGTGCGCAGGATCCGGAAAACCCCGAGTACGGCCATATCGACCTCAAGTTTTCCGATAACCCGGTCCGGCTCGTGCAATGGATTGTCACCAACGAACACGGCAGCCGAACCGCTGTGGCATTGGATGGGCTGAAAACCGGCATGTCACTGTCGGACAATATGTTTAACACGCAAACCCCGCGCGGCGGCGCGAACCGCTAGCGCGCAGCTCCTCCTCTTTCATTATTCCAAAAATACTCCGGGGGAGTCCCGCCGGGACGGGGGCAGCGCCCCCTCCCCGCCTTTGCGTCACATGAAACGTGAAAGAATCGCGCTGTCGCGCGATGCCTCCGGCGGGGATATTTGGAGCCCAAAGAAGAGGACGTTGCGCTAGAGCCTCCGGCAGGCCCGCAACTGGGTTTCGTAAAGGACGGCGCGCGCCTGAAGGTCTCCGGCGGTGCGCAGCAGCCAGGCTTTGCCATTGTGACTGCCTCGGGCATAGCCGGTATGGCCTTCGTGATAAGCAAGATACTGATTGCGCGCGTCGCTGAGATCGATGCCGTTCTTCTCGCGGGTCTTGTTCATGTACCAGCCCATGAAATCGGTCGCATCGCGGATCTTGTCACGCTTCGCCGAACGGCGGCCGGTTTCACGGCGGTATTCGTCCCATGTCCCGTCCAGCGCCTGGCTGTAGCCGTAGGCGCTGCTTTGGCGGCCCATCGGGATGATCCCCAGCGCATAGCGGTAGGGCGTGCGGGCGTCGCCCCGGAACCGGCTTTCGTGATAGATCGTCGCCATCTGCACCGCGACCGGAACACCCCAGCGCCGCTCGGTCGCGCGGAATGCCTTGACGTATTGGGGCCGCTCGGTTGCGATGCTGCACGCATCGTCCAGATTGCGCGGCGGGGTGGAGTAGCCGCCACCACATGACGCCACGCTCAGCGCCAGTATCATGACGCATAGAATTCTGCTCATCTGCCTCTCGCCTTTTTTCTGCAATTCTACAGCAACGGACGGATCAGGCAAAATGGAAACTTTGTGTAGTCGGCCTGTGCGGGGGCCGTGTTCACCGGATTTTAACTGGCTTTGACCAACCATTAACTGTAACAGGCGCGTTCACACACTGTTTCTGGTGGAATCGGCCCTAAGGTTGGACTTTTCCACAGGAAAACGGCAATATGTCTGGGTTAGGGGCTAGGAAGATCATGTTGACGAAGCGTGCCAAGTATAACCTGGGCCAGGTGGTCCGTCACAAGAAGCACCCGTTTCGTGGTGTTGTGTTTGACGTGGATCCGGAGTTTTCGAACACCGAGGAATGGTATCAGGCGATTCCCGAGGACAGCCGTCCGACCAAGGCCCAACCGTTCTATCACCTGCTCGCAGAAAACGAGCAGAGCTATTACGTGGCCTATGTGTCCGAGCAGAACCTGGTTGCCGATTACTCGGGCGAACCGGTGGACCACCCTGACATTCCCGACATGTTCGGGCCGTTTCAGGATGGCTCCTACCCGCTGCACTTCCATCTGAATTAAGGGGTTGCGCCGGGGTCAGTACCCCAGCGCGCAGCCGTCCTTGCGCGGGTCACTCGCGCCTTCCAGAATACCGTCGTCGCGCAGGGCAATGCTCTGGGCCCCGCCGATCGGGGTGTCGGGTATGACCACATCGTGGCCAAGATCGCGCAAGTCCTGACGCACCGTGTCACTATAGCCGCGTTCCATCTTCAACACGCCATCGACCGCAAAGCAGCGCGGCGCGTCGTTGGCCGATTGTGGATCAAGCCCGAAATCCAGAACATTGCTGGCAAAGCGCGCGTGGCCGGTGGGTTGATAGGCGCCGCCCATCACCCCGAAAGGCATCAGCGCAGTATCGGTTTTCAGCATTGCAGGAATGATCGTGTGCATCGGGCGTTTGTTGCCCGCCAGCGTGTTGGGGTGGTTCGGGGCCAACGTGAACCCGGCGCCGCGGTTCTGGAACAGGATTCCGAATTTATCCGAGGCGATGCCCGACCCAAAGCCATGAAAAATCGAGTAAATCAGCGAAACGGCCATGCGGTCGCGGTCGACCACGGTGATATAGACGGTATCCTTGTGGATCGCTTCCGTCAGCGGCGCGGCGGCGGGCATGACGCGTTTCGGGTCGATCAGGGCAGCCAGCTGCGCTGCGGTTTCGGGCGCCAGCATAGGGGCCAACCGGGTGGTGTGATCCGGGTCGGCCAGGAACCGGTCGCGCGCGTCATAGGCCAGTTTGGTCGCCTCTGCCTCGATGTGGGCACGGGCAGCGCCCCACGGGTCCATCGCGGCCAGGTCGAAATGCGACAGGATGTTCAGAAGCAGGCAGGCCGTCGCGCCCTGACCGTTGGGCGCATGTTCGTACAGCGTTGCACCCTTGTAGGACGAGTTGACGGGCGTGGTTTCGGTGCAGCGCGTGTTGGCGAAATCGTCCAGCGTATGCACACCTCCGGCGGCGTTGAGTGTTGCCACCATATCTTCGGCGATTTCGCCGGCGTAGAAGGCATCGCGCCCGTCACGCGCCACGCGGCGCAGCACTTCGGCCTGTTGAGGCGCGGCAAACATCTGGCCCTGAGTCGGGGCGACCCCGTTCAAAAGGAACAGATCGCGGGCGCGTCCCTGCAGGCAACTGCTATCACCCGCCCAGTCCAGCGCGACCCGCGCCGCAACGGGAACACCGCTCTCGGCGTAGTGGATCGCAGGGGCCAGAACCGAGTCGAGCCCCAGCTTGCCAACCGTTTCCGAGAGGTGGCAGAAAGCATCCATCGCGCCCGGCACCGTCACCGCGTGGGCGCTGTGCAGCGGCACAACGTCATGGCCCGCGTCGCGCAGGGCGGCGGCGCTGGCGGCGGCCGGGGCACGGCCCGATCCATTCAGAGCATGGATCGTGTCGGACCCGGCAGGCTTGTACAGCACAAAACAGTCACCGCCGATTCCGGTCATCTGCGGCTCGCATATTCCCAGCAGGACGGCCCCGGCGATGGCGGCATCCATCGCATTGCCGCCGCGCTTGAGGATATCCAGCGCGGCCTGCGCGGCCAGCGGGTGCGATGTGGCACACATGCCTTCGGTTGCAAGCACCGGGGATCGCCCGGGCAGGTGAAAATCGCGCATGGTTCATATCCTCCGACGTTTCGGTATCCCTAGCCGGTCGGGCGGACATTGCCAATCTTGCTGATAATTTGGGGAAAGTCCTCGGCGCCGCGCACTGGGTGGGGGCTATTAGACGCGGCGCCGAGGGAAGCCATATGCAGCTACACGATCCTTTTCCACATTCTTTCCGGCAACAGTTGGGAAGGAATCAGGCATTGTTGAGACAGGGTTAATTTAATTAAAATTCAGTGTGTTAGATGTGGCTTTCCGAAGTTCGGCACACGGCAGTCGCCTGTTATCAGTTGGGGCGATCGCGCAACGAAAACTGCATATCCAGCCGGTTTTGATCGCCTTCCCGGCTGTAGGACAAGCTGTTTGCCAAGGTTCGGATCAGCATCCAGCCAAACCCGCCTTCGGGTAGGTCCTTCACGGGAACCTCTACATCAGGGGGGCAGCCCGTCGGCAGCCCGCCGGGGATGCATCGGCCCTGGTCGCGGACCGACACAAGCAAATAATCCCCATGAGGTTCGCAGGTGATTCGGATCGCGCCGCTAGGCCGACCGGCATAGCCATGCTCGACAATGTTATTGACCACTTCAGCCAAGGCGAGTTCGACATCGCCCAGTTGGCTTGGTGCCATTTCGGTATCGGCGAGCGATGCGACGACATGCATCACGGCACGGCGCGCCTGATCGGGTGTCGCCAGAAAGCTGATGTCGGGCGCGCCGCCTGTGGCAGGTTTGGCGCAAGGGGTCATCGGGTCAACCCGCCTGCGCGGCAACGGCATCTTCCAGCGAGGGGAACAGATGGAACACCGTATCCATGCGGGTCAGGCGAAACACCTTTTCCACCATCGGCGACAGGTTGGCCAAATCCATCCGACGGCCGGGTTCAAGCTGCTTCATGGCAGCAACAATGGCACCCAGCCCGCTGGAATCAATGAAATCCACCTTTGCGAGGTCAAGAATCACGCGGGGCGGCCCGCCTTCGGTTTCGGCGCGCATCTGTTCCTTGAACTGGATCGCGATTGCCGCATCGATCCTGTCGCATGTCACGGTCACGATCTGAACGTCGCCCTGTAGAGTGCTGGAGATGGCCATATCGTGCCCCTTGCATCTGGTATCCCAGCACACGTTAGGTCGCAAACCTTACCATTCGGTGATTGCGCAAAGGCCATCAGGAAAATTCACGACCGGTAGGGGAAGGGATCGTCTTGGATTGGCCTGCATTATTCATCGTATTGGATATGTCTGGCAGGCCAATTCGACCCTAGCGTTCGGCCAACTCTCTCGACCGCTTTGTGAAAGGACGCCGCATGCAAGTGATCGACCGCGTTGAATTGTATTGGGTGAAAACACCTTTGCCGGCGCCACACGCGCCCTCGTGGATTCCGGGCACGATCCGGACCCAGGTCGCCATGTGCATTGTCCGTTTCATCACCGATGACGGCGTTGAAGGCTGGAGCGGCTTTCCCGCCGCAGGCCGCGAAAGGGCCGGCTTGGGTGATCTGCTGGCGGGCTTGTTTCTGGGGCAGGATGCCAGCGATATCACCGCCTTGTCCGAGCGGATCCAGATCATGGCCGCGGGCGGGAATTTCAACTGGTGGATCGAACCCGCCTTCTGGGACATCAAGGCGAAAACGGCGGGAGTGCCAGTTTACAAGTTGCTGGGCGGCACGGATGACCGCATCCGCCTCTATGCCTCTGCCGGAGAGTTGAAAGACCCGGGCGCCCGCCGCGAAGAAGCCGAGGCCCGGCTGTCCGAGGGCTTTGACACCCTGAAAATCCGCGTGCACGATTTCGACGAGGCGGTGGATATCAACCACATCAGCGATGCCGCGACCCATATGCAGGGCCGCATGAAAATCTCGGTCGATTGCAATCAGGCCTTCCGGCTGACCCAGAATGGCGATGCGCCGCTGTGGTCGCTTGACCGGGCCAAACGGTTTGTCGATGCCGCCGCCGATGTCGGACTGGCCTGGGTTGAAGAACCGCTGTTTGGCGAATGGCATGAAGAAATCGCGCAGCTGACCACCTATTCCCGCGTTCCCGTCGCCGGAGGAGAGCTGCACGTGATGGGATTCCGCGAACTCGCGCGGATGGCGAAGATGGGCTGCTACAACTATTATCAGCCCGATGCGATGTGGGCCGGTGGGATCGGTCAGTGTCTGCAGATGGCGCAGCTGTGCCGCGAACTTGGGTTGAAATTCACGCCACATTGCTGGTCGAACGGGTTCGGCTTCATCGTGAATGCCCATGTGTTCGCGGCCAGCGGTTTTGCGGGCGAGGCGCTGTTCGAATATCCCATCGCTCCACCGGGATGGACACCCGAAGCCCGCGACCAGATTTTCCAGCAGCCGTTCATCCACGACAAAGGCTGGTTCAACATGCCACAAGCGCCGGGGCTTGGGTTCGAGATCGACCATGACGTGCTGGCGCGCCATGGGCGATGCTTCTTCAAGGCAAGCCGCCGCGACACACATTGGATGCCCGAGGCACTGGTGGATTTCTGACGCTTTCCGGCTGCAAGATAGGCTCATAGCTGCTATGGCGCGGAAAAGCAGATGCGGAGACCAGAATGACCCGTGTGAATTACGCCGACTTGCGCCAGACCGTCGCGGCCTTGACCGAAGGGGAAGACGATTCAGTTGCGCTGATGGCCACTGTCGCTTGCGAGGTGCACCACAGCGACGACCGCTTTGACTGGACGGGATTCTACAGGGTGACCGATCCCGAGGAGCTCCGGATCGGGCCGTACCAAGGCGGCCACGGCTGCCTGCGCATTCCCTTTTCGCGCGGTGTCTGCGGCGCGGCGGCCCGCACAGGGCAGGTGCAACTGGTGCCCGATGTCGATGCCTTTCCGGGCCACATCGCCTGTGCCTCGTCCACGCGGTCAGAGCTTGTTCTGCCGGTCTTCAACGCTCGGCAAGAGGTGATCGGGGTTTTCGATATCGACAGCAACACGCCGGACGCCTTCACACAGGAAGATGCCGAGGCCCTTGCTGACATCCTGCAGGCCACCTTTGCGCGCTAGCGTCCGGACCCTGGCGCATCGGTACACCACTGCGTGCCTTGCCGGGTCCAGATCACATCGCCCTCGGTCGCGTGAACGGTGATCTGACCCGACTCGGTGCTGACCCGAGTCGGGTCCAGCAGGTTCAGGAACAGGGCCAGCATTTCGGCAGTCAGGCACATAGGGGTCATCCGTATTGTCTCGCCTGCGCGTATACTACCCCGCCAGCCTTGATGGTTCAGCCCCAGCCCCGGGCGATGGTAAAATTTTTGATAAAAATTTTGTCGGTTCGGAGAACCGGGAAATTATTTGAAATAATTTCTTGCCCCCTTGCCTCTGTCCCGTGACCCAAGTGGTGGCGCGCCCTTGCTGCCTGGGTCTGGATCGGTGAAAACAGGGTCGGAGTGCAAAAGGGGATTGCGGGTGAGTTTTCAGGCATGGACCGTCTTCACACTGTTTTGGGTGGTTTTCGTTACAACTCCGGGGCCGAACGCGGTGAATTGCATCACCAACGGCATGACCCTTGGTATGCGACGCGCCATGATCGGGGTGCTTGCCATTCTGACCCAGGCAACGGCATTCCTGATCTTTTCGGCTTTGGGGGTCACTGCACTGATCGCCCATTCGCCGACCGCTTTCCGAATCGCGCAACTGGTTGGCGCGGCGTTTCTTGTGTGGATGGGCGTGCGCACCTGGATCAATGCAACCCGGCCTCCAAAGACGTCAGACCGTCCAGCGCGCCACGTGTATCTGCACGCTCTGGCTGTGGCGACGATCAACCCCAAAAGCGTGGCGGGCTATCTGGCCGCCTTTTCACAATTCGTGCAGCCCGACGTTCCGATCGCTGATCAGATGCTGGTAATCGTGCCGACTGCCCTGACGCTGACGGCGCTGTCTTACACCACATTCACGGCGCTTGGCGCCGGGTTGGGCCGGGCTGCGCTGGGCGCCGTGTTCAACACGTGGTTCCGGCGCTGCCTTGGTATCTGTTTCGTCATCTACGGCGTGCTGCTGGGCGTCAGTACCGCACCGTCACAAGGGAGTTGAGCGTATGATTTCGGGAACCTGCAATTGCGGCGGCGTAGCCTTCACCGTCGAAGGCCCGCTGCCGCCGGCCTCGGCCTGCCACTGCGGACAGTGCCGCAAGCAATCTGGCCATGTCTGGGCGTCGGCGCCTGTGGCCGAAACTGCGCTTGCCTTCACCAAGGATGCGACGCTGACCTGGTACGACAGTTCAGACATTGCGAAACGCGGGTTCTGCAACCGATGTGGCGCGTTCCTATTCTGGAAACACCGGGACGAGGCGCAGATTTCGGTCGCCATGGGCGCGCTGGAGGCTCCCACGGGAACGCAGCTGGGGCGGCATATTTTTGTTGCGGACAAGGGCGACTATTACGACATCGCCGACGATCTGCCGCAACGCGCGCAGTAGGGGGCCGCGCTGGGCAGCCCCCACGGGCGCATCAGCGGATGCGCATACCGTTGGCCAGAACTTCGCCGTTCGGCGTGATTTCCAGCGTGGATTGCAGCGCATCGTCGCCCGCTTCGGGGTCGGGCTTGGCGAACATGCCGATCATCATGCGCGCGCTCATCGCCTGCTGCTCGGGCAGCAGTCCCATCTCGACCAGCTTGTCCATCAGCGCGTTGCCGCCCTGCAAAGCCAGATCGACGGTGCCAGAGGGAGCAGGGAAGCCGCCAAAGGTTTCCATATCGGAGTTATCGAACGCCATCTGGCCTTCCCCCGTCAGCGTCGCGCCAACCATATCAATCTTCAGCCCGTTCAGTGTCAGCCCGTGCAACTCGGCCGGCGGGGTATCAGCCTCGTCCAGCTTGGCCACTTCGGTGAAGTTGAACCAGTCGATCAGGTTGCGCACCTTGGCATCCAAATCCAGCGAGATAGTCATCGGATCGCGCGGCAGTGCCTGGTTCGGATCCACCATCGACCAAAGGGTTTCCGCCAGCGTCACGCCAGTCAGGTTCATCACGACCGAAGCATCCTGAATCGCCTCGCCCGCGCTGACCGGAGCGGACAATTCGCCGCCCGCCGATTCCGCGGCGTAGGTGATCGGCAGCGGGAAGACCTGCGGGATCGTCACGGTGCCGTCGATGCCCGTTGCGTCGCCCACCATCTTGATCCCGTCGCGACCCAGACCGACCTGAATATCGTAGGTGTCGCTTCTCTGATCCTGCTGCGACACGACCTGCCCATTGGCCTGCATCGTCTGGTTGTTGAAATAGCCCGTCAGGGTGGCCTTGATATCCAGCGTCATGCCCTGTTCCAGCGAAGCGGCCAGATTGGTGAACGCCATGCCGCCCTTGGGCAGAACCATCGTCATTTCCGTGCGCGAGCTTTCGTGGCCCGAGCTCTGCTCCATGCTGCCGGGAGTCTCTCCACCCGTATTGTTCATGGTGAATTTCACGTCCTGCGGCCCGGTTTCGCCCCAAACCGAGGTGTGCACCTGGCTGCCGATTTCAACGCGCATCTGGCCCTTGTAGGCATCGAGCGTGCCGGTCATGTCGATTTCGGCATCTTCCTTGTCTTCGAAATCGATCTGCGTCAACGCCATGGTCATGCGGTCCATGGCGAAATCGAAGGTCACGTCCTGCGGCGTGCCGCTTGCTGACATGGCACTGTTTTCAAAAGCGATGTCCATGGTTGCGGAAAAGGGTTCCTCGTCCGTGGGGCTCACGCGAACCGCATAGGTCGCAGGGTTTGGATAGCTCAGCGTCACCGTCCCATCGCCATTTTCGGTGAAGGTGGTGTCGGCCATGTCGATCTCGATCCGGCCGCCGTCAAACGGCAGATCAAAAGCCCAGGTGGTATCGGTGATCGTCAGCGAGTCGCCGTTCTGCGCCTTTGTCACGTTCAGCTCGCCGCCGATCGCATCCATATTGGCGCGCAGCGCCATCCAGGCGTCATCGGCGGTGATATCGGCATAGGCGGGCGATGCCAGCGCCAGCACCAGGGCGGTCGAGCTGAAATATCGGGTTGAAACGCGCATAAAGGCAAACCTTCTGGTTGGGTACAGTGTCGTCATACCCGATAATATGGTGCATTTATGACGAATTCGAGGGGTTCTACCCCGCGCCGCGCAGCAATTCGCCCAGCCGCGCGATGCCTGTATCTATTGTGGCATCATCGGCCAGCGAGAAACTCAGCCTCAGATGA
Source organism: Arenibacterium halophilum (assembly GCF_005938225.1). Classification (GTDB taxonomy): domain Bacteria; phylum Pseudomonadota; class Alphaproteobacteria; order Rhodobacterales; family Rhodobacteraceae; genus Arenibacterium; species Arenibacterium halophilum. The sequence continues at coordinate 32,028 of NZ_VCPC01000004.1, read as the reverse complement.
TTGCGCCCGCTGCCATCGGCATAGAAGGCCCCGCCGGGCACAAAGGCCACGCGATAATCACGCACCGCGCGCGCCAGCAAATCGGCCCCGTCCATATGCTCGGGCAGGGTCAACCAGATGAACATGCCGCCATCAGGCCGGGTCCAGCTGACGCCTTCGGGCATGTGATGCTCCAGCGCGGCCAGCATCCGGTCACGCCGGGCGGAGTAGGTGGCGCGCAGCTTGGCGACATGGTCATCGAAGATGTCGCGCGCCACGCGGTCGATCACGATCTGGTTCAGGGTCGAGGAATGCAGATCGGCGGCCTGTTTCATCAGCACCAGCTGGGAAATCACCGGCTTGGCCGCACAGACCCAGCCGACGCGCAGCCCCGGCGCCAGCGTCTTGGAAAACGACCCGCAATAGATGGTGCGCGCTGCGTCGATGCTGCCCTTGCGCGCGATCTCCAGCGCAAGGATCGGCGGGATCGGCTCGCCGTCATAGCGCAGCGACTGATAGGCGGCATCCTCGATCAGCGCCATGTCCAACTCGTCCGCCATGTCGATCATCCGCTCGCGCGCGGCGCGATCCATCGTGCGGCCCGTGGGGTTGGCGAAATCCACCGACATATAGGCAAATTTTACCCGCCCGCCGGCCTCTTGCGCGGCCGTGGCATAGTCGTTGAAATCGCGGTTGGTGTCCGGGTCCAGCTTGTCATAGCGCGGTTCATAGGCGTTAAACGCCCCCAGCGCGCCCAGGTAGGTGGGCCAGCCCACCAGCGCCGTATCACCCGGCGACAACAGCAACTTGCCCAGGTAATCCAGCGCCTGCTGCGACCCCGAGGTGATGATGATATTCTCGATCCCGCAGGGCACGCCCAGTTCCGCCATCTGCCCGGCGATCCACGCGCGCAGGCGCGCGTCGCCTTCGCTGACCGAATATTGCAGCGCGGTGGTGCCGCGTTCGGCAAAGGCCGTCGCGGTCGCCTCGGCCACGGCCTGTGCGGGAAACAGCGCCGGGTCGGGGATGCCCCCGGCGAAAGAGATGATATCGGGCTGATCCAGCAGCTTCAGCAGCTCGCGAATCTCGGATGCCTTCATCCGGCTGGCCCGTTTTGCGAATATCTGGTCCCACTGCATGGCTGTCCTCCGCGAATCCCGCTCCCCAGTCGGGCCAGATTGGCGGTTTGAACGATTATGTCAATGGTGCTGACATAACCTTACCCAAAACGAAAGTTTGGGCGGCCAAACCATGCCGAATCTTACCCATGGGTTAGGTCAGCGCCTTGCGGAACTCAAGAAACCGGGCATCGGTCTGGACGCGGGCGTTCATCGCCTCGCGCAGGGCGGCGACGGATTTCAGCGGGCGCATGGCGACCTCGAAGGTTTCGATCAGCCCGTCGTCGTCCAGCGTGATCAGGTCGACGCCGACGGCATCCAGATCGCCGATCTTGCACTGGAACTCCAAGGCCCAGTCCTTGCCTTCGCCCATCACGCGGCGATAGCTGAAATCGCTGAACACCTGCCCGACATGGCCCAGCACGGCGGCCACCGGGGCGCGGCCCGTCCATGTGGCGTAATAGGTTGGTGGCATGAATTTGACGTTTTCGGCCAGAAGGTCGGCGATCCGGCTGTCATCGCCGCTGGCGACGACCTCTTGCATCAGGGTGATCGTGGGGTGCATCTTTGGTCCTCCTGACAGCAGCCTGACCGCGTGCACCCCGTTCGCGCAAGGCTGACGTGGCGGCGGGGCAGGCTTGCCGTTTGTACCGGGCCGGGCTAACCCGTCGCCCATGCCCGTTTCCTCGGAATATACCCCGCCCGACACGCCGCTGGACATCCTGCACGAAGATGCCGACCTGTTGGTGGTGAACAAACCCGCCGGGCTCTTGTCGGTGCCGGGCAAAGGCGAGCATCTGGCCGATTGCCTGATCTCACGCCTTGCGGGGGCGTTTCCTCAGGTGCTGCTGGTGCATCGGCTGGATCGCGATACCTCGGGCGTGATGGTCTTTGCGCTGACGGCCCACGCCCAGCGCCACCTTGGGCTGCAATTCGAAAAGCGGATGACGCGGAAAACCTATCACGCCCGCGTCGCCGGGCGGGTCGAACCGCGCAGCGGTACCGTCGATCTGCCGCTCTGCGTGGATTGGGAAAACCGCCCGCGCCAGAAGGTTGATCACGAACAGGGCCGCGCCGCCCTGACCGACTGGCGCGTGGTGCGCCACGAAGGCGACAGCACCCGCATCCGCCTGTTCCCGAAAACCGGCCGCAGCCACCAGCTGCGCGTCCACATGCTCTCGCTCGGCCACCCGATCTTAGGCGACCCGCTCTATGCCAGCGGAGAGGCCCTGAACCACGACCGCATGATGCTCCACGCGGAAGAGTTGCGCCTGAAACACCCGGATGGAGGCCGGTCGCTGTCGTTCCGGGTGAAGGCGCCGTTTTAGGGGCGTCGGAGTAATCTGAGCTTTCTTGGACTTTTAACCTGCATTCAATGCGCGGTCAAAAGTCATTCGTTTCATTGCATAGAAGTGATATGGTTGTCTGTCGTGTCTAGGATTGCAGAAATTTGCGTGCAGTCCCAGACACGCCATCAGATTACTCAAGAAGCCTGAATAATTCCGCGCTTGCCAGGGTACCTGGCTTTTGGGTTGTATCTCCACATAAATTCCACGCTAACCGGCACTTGCCATTTTTTAGACAGTCTTTCTATTTCTTTCCATGCATCCTCAGAAGATTGCCCCTGAATAGAGATGCCCAACTTTGAGTAGAATTTGAAGCCTTCTGACTCGTATTTGTGTGACTTGGAAGGTACATTTAGTTCTTCAACGAGTTTATCCCCCCTTAGTCCATCCGAATGCAGTTCTGTAACTAGCGCAATCAGTATTGAGGACCACTTGGGGTTGTGGATGCTTGTTCCTCTGACGTTGGCAACTAATGGCTTCGTGAAAGTTAAACCGGGCGAAGATTCAAACCGCATTACGTCCTCATCTTGTTCTGATGCGGTATCGTAATCAAAACCTTCACCCTCTATATCAAGGTTGCTCAGCGCTTCTCTTACGATAATGTCGATGGTTTCGCTTGGGGTTTTGGTGCCTAGCCATGTTCGTAAAGTACTCAGGTCGGCGAAAGTTGCGTCGTTCAATCTAACTACCGGCATCATCGATGGCCTCCAGGAATATGTAACATATATCCTTTTAGGTGGGACGGGTCTGATTCGCAAGGTAATATGTAACATATTTCATCCGTAGGGACGATTGGGCGTCAGGAGTCATATTTAAGGCATTGATTGTAAGTAATAAAAATGTTTGCAGGTGAGTTGGGTTTCGTATTCCGGTGATTGCAACGAAAAAAGCCCGCCAAACCGGCGGGCTTTCTCGTTTCTCTCGCACCCCTCAGTGAACGACGGCGTCGTCCGGGCGGGGGCGGTTGGTGGCCGCGACGCGGTCGCCGATGATCAGGCCTTCGGCGCCTGCGGTGACCGGGACGGTGGTGCCGTCAAGGATGTCACCGGCCAGCAGCTGTTCGGCCAGCGGGTTCTGCAACGCGCTCTGGATCACGCGCTTCAGCGGGCGTGCCCCGAACACCGGGTCGTACCCTTCGTCGGCCAGCCAGGTCTTGGCGGACTGGTCGAGGTCCAGCGTAATCTTGCGCGAGGCCAGACGACGCGTCAGGCGGCGCAGCTGGATATCGACGATGGCATCCATGTCCTGCCGGCCCAGCCGGTCGAAGATGATCGTTTCGTCCAGACGGTTCAGGAACTCGGGGCGGAAGTGGGCCCGCACCGCATCCATCACGTCACGCTTGGCCTGCGCCGCATCGGCGCCGTCGGGCAACTGGCTAAGGGCCTGCGCCCCAAGGTTCGACGTCAGGATGATCAGCGTCTGCTTGAAATCGACGGTGCGGCCCTGACCATCGGTCAGCACGCCGTCGTCCAGCACCTGCAACAGCACGTTGAACACATCCGGGTGCGCCTTTTCGACCTCGTCGAACAGCACGACCTGATAGGGCCGCCGCCGCACGGCTTCGGTCAGCACCCCGCCTTCGTCATAGCCGACATAGCCCGGAGGCGCGCCGATCAGCCGCGCGACCGAGTGCTTCTCCATGAATTCGCTCATGTCGATGCGCACCATGGCCTGATCGTCGTCGAACAGGAATTCGGCAACGGCCTTGGTCAGCTCGGTCTTGCCCACGCCGGTCGGCCCGAGGAACAGGAAACTGCCCAGCGGGCGGTTTTCGTCGTTCAGCCCGGCCCGCGCGCGGCGCACGGCATTGGCCACGGCCGTCACCGCAAGGTTCTGGCCGATCACGCGGCGGTGCAGGTCATCCTCCATCCGCAGCAGCTTTTCGCGCTCGCCTTCCAGCATCTTGCTGGTCGGGATACCCGTCCAGCGTTCGACCACGGCGGCGATCTGCTCGGGGCGGACGGCTTCTTCGACCATCATGCCGTTTTCCTCGCGGTTTTCCGCCTCGGCCAGCTGTTTTTCCAGCTGCGGGATCACGCCGTACGACAGCTCGCCCGCCTTGGCGAGGTTGCCCTCGCGCTTGGCGATTTCCAGATCCGCGCGGGCGCGGTCCAGCTGTTCCTTCAGGTCGCGGGCCCCGGCCAGCTTGTCACGCTCGGCCTGCCAGCGCGCGGTCATCTCGGCGCTTTTCTCTTGCAGTTCGGCCAGTTCGTGTTCGAGCTTTTCCAGACGGTCCTTCGACGCGGTGTCGTCTTCCAGCTTCAGCGCCTCGACCTCGATCTGCATCTGAAGAATCTGGCGATCCAGCTGGTCCAGCTCTTCGGGCTTGGAATCCACCTCCATCCGCAGGCGGCTGGCGGCTTCGTCCACAAGGTCGATGGCCTTGTCGGGCAGGAAGCGATCGGTGATGTAGCGATGCGAGAGCGTCGCCGCCGAGACAAGCGCGCTGTCGGAAATCCGCACCCCGTGGTGCAGCTCGTATTTCTCCTTGATGCCGCGCAGGATCGAGATCGTGTCTTCGACCGTGGGTTCGCTGACCGTCACCGGCTGGAACCGGCGGGCGAGGGCCGCGTCCTTTTCGACGTATTTGCGGTATTCATCCAGCGTGGTCGCGCCGATGCAGTGCAGCTCTCCGCGGGCCAGGGCCGGTTTGATCAGGTTCGCCGCATCCATCGCGCCATCGGATTTGCCGGCGCCGACAAGCGTGTGCATTTCGTCGATGAACAGGATGATCTCGCCCGCGGCCTCGGTGACCTCGGTCAGGATGGATTTCAGCCGTTCCTCGAATTCGCCGCGATACTTCGCACCGGCGATCAGCGCGCCCATATCAAGCGCCATCAGCCGCTTGTTGCGCAGCGATTCCGGCACGTCGCCATTGACGATTCGCAGGGCAAGCCCCTCGGCAATCGCGGTTTTCCCCACGCCGGGTTCCCCGATCAGGACCGGGTTGTTCTTGGTCCGGCGGCTCAGCACCTGCATCGCGCGGCGGATTTCCTCGTCGCGGCCGATGATCGGGTCGATCTTGCCCTGCTCGGCGGCCTCGGTCAGGTCGCGCGCGTATTTCTTCAGCGCGTCATAGCCATCTTCGGCGGTGGCGCTGTCGGCGGTGCGGCCCTTGCGGATGTCGTTGATCGCCTCGTTCAGCTTCTGGGCCGAGACATTGCCTGCGTCCAGCGCATCCTTGGCACCGGATTTCACCATGCACAGCGCCATCAGCACACGTTCGACGGGCACGAAACTGTCACCAGCTTTCGAGGCCAGTTTCTCGGCTTCGGCCAGCACCTTGCCGGTGGCGGAATCCAGGTAGACCTGCCCGGCATCGCCGCCGACCTTTGGCTGCTTGCCAAGGTTCAGGGTCAGCACCTCGACCACGCGGGCGGGTTGGCCCCCGGCGCGCGAAATCAGGTTGCTTGCCAGCCCCTGATCGTCGTCCATCAATGCTTTCAGCAGGTGTTCGGGCACCAGACGCTGGTGTCCATCGCGCATGGCGATCGTCTGAGCGGCCTGCACAAAACCCCGTGCCCGCTCGGTGAACTTGTTCAAGTCCATCTTGCTCTCCTTCGTTAAGCGCCCGGTTGATGTGGTGCCCGGCTTTGCGGCACACCCCTGAGTTGGGCCTCGGGTTCAATTTGGGGACGGATGCGCGCGCTTCAAGACCTTGTGAGCGCGAGAAGAACGTAAAAAGGGCCGGCCCATTGGCCAGCCCTTTGTTCAGGTCGTTTGTGGCGGCGTTATTCGCCGGCGTTCAGCGCCTTGCTGGCTTCGCTGGCACGGCGATAGGCATCCACTGCCATGGCCGCCGCTTCGGCCGCTTCCTGCGCGGCTTTCGATGCGGCGCGCGAGGCGTCCAATGCCGCCGTGGCCGAGGCTTCAAGCGCCTTCAGGTGCATATCGGCGTCGGGGGCCGGGTCTTCGGAATCCGATGCATCGGCGGTTTCGGTCGGCTCGCTTGCGCTTTCGTCAGCTGCTGCGGTCTGGGGCTGCTGCTCATCGCTTTCGGCGGCGCCAGACTCTGTGGTCGAGGCCGCGGTCGCGCTTTCCGATTCGCTGGCCGGTTCGCTGGACTGTTGGCCCGTTTCGGCGCTGGCGGTTTCGGTTGCCTCTGTGCCGGTTTGTTCCGCATTCGCAGCTGCGGTTTCGGTTTCATCGGCGCTTTCAGCCGGAGTAGACGCGTCGGTCCCTGCGCTGTCTTCGGCAGACTGTTGCGTGGCTTCTGCCGCTTGCTGCTCTTCCATAGCGGCATTCGCGTTGGCCGTGGCCTCGGCCTGCTGCGGCTCGGTCGAAGCCGAAGCGCCGCTTGCGGTGGCATCGGTCGCGTCAGCCTGCTCGGTTTCGCCTTCGGAACCGGTGGCTGCAGGATCCTGCTGGCTGGTTTCGCTGGCGTCAGCCGTTTGCTCGGATTCGGTGCTGTCAGCAGTTGAGGTGTCGCCTGTGGGCGCGCTCTCCGCGGCTGCAGTATCCGACTCTGTATCCGGCTGCTCGGCTGCGGCAACTTCGGTATCGGCGGTGCTGCCTTCAGCCGGGGCCTCGGTTGCGCTGTCTTCAGCAGATGCATCGTTGGCGCTCTCGTCGGTGCCTTCGGCTGCGGCGGTCTGTTCGTCGGCACCGTCGGTTTCGGCTGCGGCGGTCTGCTCGGCGTCTGCGGCGTCATCGGTGGTCGCGGCATCGGCCTGCTGCGTCTCACCGGTTTCGGCGGCATCCGTCTGCGTGGTGTCCGCCCCCGCCGTGTTGGTGTCCTCTTCAGTGCCCGTCTCTGCTGTCTCGGCGTCCGCATCGCCGTTGGCTGCGGTCTGTTCGGTCTGCTCGGAAGCCTGATCGGAAGCGGCGTCCGCTTCGGCGGTTTCGGTCTCGGCGGCATCGGACGCCCCGGCCTCAGCCTGTTCTTCGGCATTCGGCTGTTCGGTGGTCGGTGCGGTACTTGTCATGGCGGCATTGTCGTCATCGCCGGAGAACCCCATGCCCACGGCAATCAGGATTGCAACCGCCACGCCCATCCCCACGATCAGCGGGGCAACGTTGATTGACGATTTTTTGGGTTTTGATATTTCAGTGGGCGCCGTCGCTTCCGATTTCGTTGTCTCTGGGGTGTCGTCCCGTTCCGGCTCGTCCGCCATGATGTTCTCCCGCGTGGATGCAAATATCTGAATGCCTATGCCTGACGGGGTTCAACGCATTGAGGCTGGCAAGAGTTCCGCGCTTCGGTTAGGTCCGGCGCGACCCTACCCGACAGGAGCCCCCGATATGTCCGATGACCGCCTGATCGTTGCCCTTGATGTGCCCAACGCCGTGCAGGGGCTTGCCCTTGCCGAACAGCTGGGCGAGTCGGTCAGCTTTTACAAAATCGGTTTGGGGATGCTGACAGGGGGCGGCCTCGCGCTCGCGAACGAGCTGAAGCAGGAGCAGGGGAAACGCATTTTCCTGGACATGAAACTGTTCGATATTTCGGCCACCGTCGAAAAGGCGGTGCGCGGGCTGGCGCAGTTCGATCTGGATTTTCTGACCGTGCATGGTGATCCGCATGTGGTGCGGGCCGCGAAAGAGGGTGCGGCGGGCAGCGATTTGAAAATCCTTGCCGTCACCATCCTGACCTCGCTGGACCGGGCCGATCTGGATGCCAGCCTGATCGTGCCGGGCGAAATAGACAAGCTGGTGACCGACCGCGCCCATCGCGCGTTTGAGGCCGGGGCCGACGGTGTCATAGCCTCGCCAAACGAGGCGGCGGCCATTCGCGCGCTGGAGAGTGCCGCGGGCCGGTTGATCGTGACACCGGGCGTGCGCCCGGCTGGGGCCGATCTGGGCGATCAGAAGCGGGTCGCAACCCCCGCCAGCGCGGTCGCCTCGGGGGCCGATCATATCGTGGTCGGGCGCCCGATCTGGGCCGCGGCCAACCCGGGCGACGCGGCCCGCGCGGTTCTGGACGAATTGGCAACCGTCTAAGGAAATGGCTTAGCTGTACACTGTCCACCTGTGCCCCACGTGCCACAGCATTCCGTGGATTCCGGTGGGGTGCCTTAAAAAGATTCCAAATTTACAGCTTTCGCGGGAAGATAGGGGCGAGACACTCCCCCAACGGACCTTTTCTTCCTGTGGTTCGTTACCTCCCCCCGCCCTCGCAGCGGGGGGCCTTTCGTATAGGGCATCGCGCACAGGGCCCGCGACCGGGCGGAGAGTTCAGTCAGCCCGGTCCGCCAGATAACCGCGGAGAACCTCGACAAAGGGCGGAATCGCCTTGGGATGGGCGCAATATGCGTCGGGGCGCATCAACATCCAGCCCTGCCCCTCGCCGCCAAAGACAACATCACCGACACGTCGCGCCGGCAAATGAGCGGCGAAGAACCAGACCAGCCCGTGGGGGCGTTGCACCGCGCGGGCCCACGAGATGTCGCCGGGCGCAAGGATCAGCCCGGTTTCCTCGCGGGTTTCGCGCAACGCGCAACTCACCGGCGATTCCGCGTTTTCGCGTCCGCCACCGGGGAAATCGCGCCCATCGGGAAACGGGATATCGGTGCGATCGTCCCGATGCAGCACCAGCAAGTCATCGCCCAGAAACAGGATCAGCTTGGCCCCGGCGAACTCCTGTCCCATGTCGCGATGATCTGGCGGTCGGGTCATGGGGCAGGGCCTTTCGGTGTTGCGGTGCGCTCTGGTCTGGCACCAGGGGCACTTGCCGGATATAAGGGCGTGCAGCCCCGCCATCCAGCCCTGCCGCGCGTCGCGTCGGGAAGGCCCGCGCTGCAGCTGTAGCCCCGAAGTTTGGTTCTTGCGATGCCTGCCCTCTGCCGCGATTGCCTGTCGACCTGCGATGCCGCCCGACGCTGCCCGTCCTGCGGCAGCCCGCGCATGGTGGCGAACGCCGAATTGTTCGACCTCTCGATCGCGCATATGGATTGCGATGCCTTCTATGCCAGCGTTGAAAAGCGCGACGATCCCAGCCTTGCGGACAAGCCGGTGATCATCGGCGGCGGCAAGCGCGGGGTGGTATCTACCGCCTGCTATATCGCGCGGATTCGCGGCGTCCGCTCGGCCATGCCGATGTTTCAGGCGCTGAAGCTCTGCCCCGAGGCGGTGATCATCAAGCCGCGCATGGATGTCTACGTCGAGGTCTCGCGCCAAATCCGCGCGATGATGGAAGACCTGACTCCGGCGATTCAGCCGCTCTCGCTGGACGAGGCCTTCATGGACCTCGGCGGCACCGCACGGCTGCACGGCGCGCCGCCTGCCGTGATGCTGGCGCGGTTGACGAAACGCATGAAGTCCGAACTGGGGCTGACCGGGTCGATCGGCCTGTCGCACAACAAGTTTCTGGCCAAGGTTGCCTCGGATCTCGAAAAACCGCGCGGCTTTTCGGTGATCGGCAAGGCGGAAACGGGCGCGTTTCTGCACGACAAGCCGGTGCGCCTGATCTGGGGCATCGGGCCTTCCGCGCAGGAGTCGCTGGACCGGGCCGGCATCCGGACGTTTTCAGATCTGCTGCGCTGGGACCGGCTGGCGCTGTCGGGCCGATTCGGGTCCATGGGCGACCGACTCTGGCACCTCGCGCGGGGCGAGGATAAACGCCGGGTCTCGGCACACGAGCCGGTGAAATCCATCTCGAATGAAACCACCTTTCACGAAGATACCGGCGACCCGGACATCCTTGACGGTCACATCTGGCGCCTGGCGGAAAAGGTATCGGACCGCGCCAAGGCGCGTGGATTGGCGGGGCGCGTGGTGACGCTGAAGCTGAAACGCGCCAATCACACCACGCTGACGCGCCGGGTCACCTTGCGAGAGCCGACACAGATTGCCGACACGATCTACAGAACGGCACGCGCCGTTTTCGACCAGTCGGCGCAGCAAGCGCCTTTCCGCTTGATCGGAACCGGCTTGTCCGATCTCTGCTCCGCGTCCGAGGCAAATTTTTCTGGTGATCTGCTCGACCCGCAGGCAGCACGTCGCGCCCAGGCCGAACGCGCCGCTGACACCTTGCGGGGCCGGTTCGGCGCCAGCGCCATCGTGAAGGGGCGCGCCTTGCGGTAGGGCAGCAGATTGCGCTGCGCGCAATGCCTCCGGCGGGGATATTTGAACCCCAAAGAGTATGGTTTCTGACCCGCTTCATTATTCCACAAATACTCCGGGGGAGGCCCGAAGGGACGGGGGCAGGGCCCCTCCTTCCCTTACTGCCGCCTCCCGGCGGTTGGGGCAGCGCCCCCTGTGGCGTCACCCCTCGAACGAAATATCATCCTTGGCCAGATCGCGGATGGCAATCGCGGTTTCATGTGCCTTTGACAGCGACCAGCGAATTCGGGTGGCGGGCTCCATCGCGCGGCCCGACAGTACGATCTGCTGTGCCGCACGCGGCTTCAGGCGGCCTTTTTCAAGGTAGACGCTGGGTTCTAGGTCCAGTGAATATGTACCGTCGTGGCGGAACACCCAGATTTCGCCACTCTTCAGCGCCATCGACACCGCCGCCCCGCCAAGATCGACGGTGGCATCCACATCGGGGTGCAGATGCAGGCGGATTGCAAAGGTCAGCCCGGTCAGGTTGACGGCATCCATCGCGCGGTCGAACCGTTTGCGCGCCGTCTTGTCCATGGTCAGCAGCATATCCTCGCCCGCCATCCCGCGCCCGTCGAAGGACAGATCAAGCGTGCGCGCGTGGGTCAGGCCGAAAGGCTGGACGAAGCCGTCGTGCCCGCCCTGAAACCGCAGCCCGTCCGACATTTCCGAAATCTCGACCGGCACGTGCTCGGGCCCGTCGATCAGCAGCTCTTGTGTCATGCCACGCTCGGGGGCGGCCAGTCGCGCGCTCGAGGCGCCTTCGATGCAAAGCGTGGAGTGTGACGGCGTCGCGCGCCCGGCCCGGCGCCATTCCCGGCCAAAGGTCACGCCGGACCCGCAGTTCACCACCAGGGGCCGCCGCCCCGAGGTCAGCTCGAAGGCCAGTGTCGAGGCATGGGCGTTGAACGAGGCGGGCCCGGATGGTGGGGCGCTGGCGTCGATGATGACGCTGGTGCGCCCGGCGCTCATCCGGGCGAACCCCATCGTCAGGCCCTTGGGCGCGCCGGGTTTCACATGGCTGGCGGCCAGAGCGTGATCCAGCCGGCCTTCTACACCGCGCCCGCCGCCATGGAACCGGGCGAGAGAGCCGTCGGCATGGCGCAGTGCGCGCAGGGTCGGGGCGATACGGGTGATGGCAGCCGTCTGGGCGTTGGGCACGCCGCGCCCCGCATCATGCAACGCGGCGGCGGCCCATGTCAGCAGGGTAAACACCTCGAGCAGCTCTTCGGGGTTGCGGGTGGGCAGCCCGCCCTGCGCGTCGATCTGGCGCGCGCATTCCTGCGACAGCGCGCGCACGGCCGGGTCGGCCATGTCTTCCTTGCCCTCCAGCGTCAGCCCTCCATAGATCAGCCCGGTCAGCGCCTCGAACCGGGGCAGGCCGGGGGCCGCCGCCTGCCAGCGCCGCGACAGAAACCAGATTTGCCGCGCCAGCGCCCGAAAGAACAGATCGCCCGACTCCTTGTCCTGTCCGCGCAGCAGGAACAGCGCGTGATTGATCCAGCGGATCAGCCGCCGCCCGGTCAAATCCGGTGTCCAACCCGGGCCGGTGCCGTTGTCATAGGCCTCGATCCAGCCCCAGACCCAGCGCTGAGCCTTGGCGCGCGCCGCCGGGTCGCCCACGGCGGCCAGATCGTCGAGCCAGCCGAACCCGTGGCGTTCGTCGTCGAACGAGGCATTCGGGGCCTCGACATCCCAGAGTGCAGTGTCGGGGCTTTCCACAAGATACCCGGCGAACAGGATATTCCCGGCGATCAGCTGTCGACCGCGAGCAAAGCTGCCGATGGTGCGGGGTTCGGGCTGCGACACGAATCCCGTGGCTGCCGGCTGACGCCGGGCCAGCCGCGCGTATAGCCGGTTCAGGAACCGGGTGCGCCGGTCTGCCAGTGTTCTCGGGTGCGACATCTGCCCTGCCTCTTACGCTCTCTGGCGCTTTGGCGAAGCATACAGTCTGGGCGGGCCCGAGTCTCCCCTTGTTTGCCGCTGTCTAGGGAGCCTTGTGCAGCAGCGCCATGTAGAAGCCGTCCATGCCGCCTTGATCGGCCCAGTAATCCGGGCGCAGACGCAGCCCGCCTTCTTCGGTGATCCACTCGGGTGCGATGCCGGGCAAGGCGGCGGCGGCATCCCTGTCGGCGCGCATGTCAGGGTGGATGGCCAGCGCCTCTTCGACCTGAACCTCGCCTTCGTCGGGCAGCAGCGAGCAGGTGCAGAACACCAGCCGACCGCCTGGTTTCAGCAGGCCCCAGGCGTGGGCCAGCATCCGGCTTTGCAGTTCGATCAACTCGCCAAACTCGCTGCCGTCCTTGGCGTGGGGCAGATCGGGGTGGCGGCGCATGGTGCCGGTGGCAGAGCAGGGCGCATCCAGCAGGATCGCGTCGTAGGTGCCCGTGTGCTCCACGGCATCGCCCACTACAATTTCGGCTTCCAACGTGCAGCGGGACAGGTTCTCGCGCACGCGGGCCATGCGCGAGTCGGAGATATCCAGCGCGGTGACCTTGGCGCCAGCGGCTGCCAGTTGCAGCGTCTTGCCGCCGGGGGCCGCGCACATATCCAGCACCGATTCACCGGGTTGCGTGTTCAGCAGGCGGGCGGGCAGGGCGGCGGCGGCGTCCTGCACCCACCATGTGCCCGCGTCGTACCCCGGCAGCGCCGAGACCTGACCGGCCTCGACCAGCCGCAGCGACCCGGTGGGCAGCGCCACGGCGCCAGGAATGTCGAGTGTCGCGTCATTACGCGGCGTGATGTCGAGCGGGGCGCCGGCCAGATGCGCGCGTTCCATCGCGGCAACGGCATCGGGGCCCCAGGCAGAGACCAGCGGACCGCGCAGCCATTTCGGCAGGCGCGGGGGGCGCAGCGTTTCCCATGCCTCGGGCGCGCCATCGGCGACCTTGCGCAGTACCGCGTTCACCAGCCCCTTGAGCGCGCCGTGGCGGCGGTGGCGGTTGACGATCTGGACCATCGAATTGACCACGCCATGCGCGGCCTCGCCCTGTGTCAGTTCCAGCGTGCCAAGGCGCAGCGCGTTGCGCACGGTCAGCGGCGGGTACTTGCGCAGGTGTTTCTGCAACAGCCTGTCGGCGCGCTCCAGCCCGCGCAGCGTATCCGTCGCCAGCCGCTGGGCGCGGGCGCGTTCGGGCGGGGCCAGGTGATCCAGCGCCCCGGCGCCAAGGCATTCCGACAGCAGCCGGCCTTCGCCCAGGACCTGATCCAGCAGGTAGATCGCGCTTTGCCGGGCCGAGGTATGAGGGTCTGCCACGTTGCTGTTTCCTTCCTGCGGGGGTGTTCGTCGGGACCGGCGGCATATATCAAGGGAACCAGCACAAAGGAAGCCGCGATGACCGTTACAGATAACACGCCCGATCCGCAGGAAGCCGAGCGCCGCAGCGCCCTGCCCGAAGCGGCGCAGCGCGCGCTGGCCGAAGCCGACGACCGCCGCCGGGCCGAGGCCGCGCGCCCGCCGCTGCCGGTGGAACTGGGCGGGCGCGACGGGCCAGAGCCTGTGCGCTATGGCGATTGGGAAAAGAAGGGCCTCGCCATCGATTTCTAGGGCGGTTTACAGCCCCAGAACGTCGATCATGTCGTACTGCCCCGGTTCGCGACCCGAGGCCCACAGCGCGGCGCGCAGGGCGCCCCGGGCAAAGATGCCCCGGTCGGTCGCGACATGGCGCAGGATCACCCGTTCGCCCGGGCCGGCGAACAGCACGTCATGTTCGCCCACGATGTCGCCGCCGCGAATGGCGGTGAATCCGATGTCGCCCCGCTTGCGCGCGCCGGTGATGCCGTCGCGGCCCCGGTCGGACACGTCCGAAAGGGTCACTCCACGACCTTCGGCGGCGGCTTCTCCGAACATCAGCGCGGTGCCCGAAGGCGCGTCGACCTTGTGGTGGTGGTGGGCCTCGATCACCTCGATGTCGAAATCCTCGTCCAGCGCGGCGGCGACCTTGCGGGTCAGCTGGGCCAGCAGGTTGACGCCAAGGCTCATGTTGCCGGCGCGCACGATGGCGGTGTGCCGGGCAAAGGGGGCAAGCGCGGCGATTTCATCCTCGCTCATCCCGGTGGTGCCGATCACATGGGCCACACCCGCCTGCGCGGCCAGTTCGGCAAAGCGCAGCGTGGCGGCGGGGGCGGTAAAGTCGACCACCACCTGCGCGCCACTCAGCGCGGCGGCCGCGTCGTCCGTGACCGCAACCCCCAGCGCGCCGATGCCCGCAGCCTCGCCCGCGTCGCGGCCGATCCAGTCGTGGCCGGGCCGTTCGATCGCGCCGACCAGCCTGGCCTTGCCGCTTTCGGCAATCGTGCGGATCAGCATTTGACCCATGCGGCCAGAGGCCCCTGTCACGACGATACCGGGCTGTTCGGTCATGGCGCGTTCCTTTTCCTGTGCGGCGATTGGTGCCCGGCGCAGATACCCCGCTTTGCCCGGCTTGGCAAAGCCCGCGTGACGGATTACATCCCGGATATGGCCAAGAACAAATTCCACGATGGGCCCGGGCCCTCGCAACGCCAGCTGCGCGTTGGCGAACTGATCCGCCGCACCCTGTCTGAGGTGCTGGCGCGCGGAGACGTGCACGACCCCGAGCTGAACCGCCTGTCGATCACCGTGGGCGAGGTGCGCGTGTCACCCGACCTGAAGGTGGCGACCGTTTATGCGCTGCCGCTGGGCGGGCAGGGGCAGGACGAGGCCGTATCGCTTCTGGCACGCAACAAGGCCGAGCTGCGGCGCATGGTGGCGAAGAAACTGGCGCTGAAATTCGCGCCCGACCTGCGGTTCCGTCTGGACGAGACGTTTGACCGGATGGATGACACGCGGCGCATGTTCTCGCAGGACGCGGTGCGCCGCGATCTGGACGAGTGACGCGCGCCGCCGTCTGGGCGGCTGCCGTCTGGGCGGCGCTTGCCGCGCCTGCGGCGGCGGTCGAGTGTTCCGACCTGACACACGAGGGCAACCGGTATACCGTGTGCGAGGTAGATCCGGCACGGGAAGATCTGCGACTCTTCCTCTATGACGACCTGGGCGATGTGCTGGGCCAGTTCGGCGCCATCGATTCGCGGCTTCAGGCGGATGGCAAGGCGCTGGCTTTCGCGATGAATGCGGGCATGTATCACCGCGACCGCGCGCCGGTGGGCCATTATGTCGAGAACGGGGAAGAGCTGCGCCGGGTGATTCCGAACGCAGGGCCGGGCAACTTCGGTATGCTGCCCAACGGGGTGTTCTGCATCGGCGAGGGCCGCGCCGATGTGTTCGAGACGCTGGATTTCGTGAAACAGGCGCCCGACTGTCGCTTTGCCACGCAATCCGGCCCGATGCTGGTGATCGACGGCGCGCTGCACCCCCGGTTCCTGCCCGACAGCACGTCGCGTTATGTCCGCAACGGCGTGGGCACCAGCGATGACGGGCAGCGCGTGGTCTTCGTGATCTCGGGCAATGCCGTCACCTTCCACGAATTCGGCAGCCTGTTTCGCGACCAGCTGGGCGCGACAAACGCGCTGTATTTCGATGGCAATATCTCGCGCCTCTATGCCCCCGCGATCCGACGCAGCGATGCTGGTTTTGCGATGGGGCCCATCGTCGGCGTGGTGACCGACGCGCAATAGCGCGCGGTTTGGGCTGATTTGGCTAAAATGCCGGACATACACCGGCGGCGCATCCGCTCTGGTTAAACCAGGTTTAACACAACCCCCCGATAACCGGCCTTTGCCGCCGGACGGGTTGTGACCGATGACACTGTACAGTTTGCCGATATATGACATCGGCTATGCCACCACGAACAATCCCACAGGATTCAACAGCAATAGTGGTTATCATTTCGTCAACGGGTCAGACACGATCATGATTGGCTCTGGTGCGGTGGCGAACACCATTAAGATCAGCGACCTGACCGACAATTTCTTCGACGATGACGCAGGGACGAACCAGACGTTAAGCGGTCAGCAGACGATCAACGGCACCCTGTATCCGCACGGCACCATCATCGAATCTGAATATGTGATGGAGGTGCAGGATTCCTTTGGCACCAGCTATGGCATTCAGTTCATTTCGCTGAACAACGATGCCTTCACGATCCACGCCTTTGCGATCTACGGGCCGATGCCGCCGCTGGACACGCCGCTGACGGTGGTAAACCATTATGACAACGTGTCTGGGTATTTGCAGTATCCGGCCGCCGCGCCGCCCTGTTTCGGCCCCGGCACGCGGATCGACACGGTGGATGGCCCGGTGCCGGTGGAACGGCTGCGCGCAGGCGACCTGTTGGCGCTGCTGGGGGGCGGGTACGCGCCACTGCGGTTGTGCTTGTCGTCGCCACGATGGACGGCGGGGCCGGATCGCGCCTCGCCCGTGCGAGTTGCGGCCGGGGCGCTGGGCAAGGGCGTGCCCCGGGCCGAGCTTATCCTGTCGCCGCAGCATCGCGTCTGGGTTGGTGAACTTGGCGGCTTGGTGCCGGTCAAGGCGCTGACGGCCTTGCCCGGCGTGTATGACGCGCATGACATAGCCTGGATCAACTATCACCACCTTGTGCTGGATCATCACGCGCTGCTTCTGGCGAACGGGCTGCCCTGTGAAAGCCTTTGGCCCGGGGAAATGGCGCTGGCCGCGCTGCCGGAACGCTCCGTGCGGCGCATCCATGCGATCATGGGGCCACACCCGCGCCCGGCGGGCCGGTTCCTGACAGTGGCCGAGGCCCGGCGGGGCTTTGCCCGCGTGGGGCTGACGCCATCGCGCAGCGGTTGACCGCGTCGCGCCGCACCGTATAACGCGCCACCTGCAACCACGGGACGGATCAGGCGATATGGCACGAAAAGGGCGCGACATTTCCGGGTGGCTGGTGATCGACAAACCGGCTGGCCCCACCTCGACCGCCGTGGTGAACAAGGTGCGCTGGGCGCTGGGCGCGAAGAAGGCGGGCCATGCCGGCACGCTGGACCCAGAGGCCACCGGCGTTCTGGCCGTGGCGCTGGGCGAGGCGACGAAAACCGTGCCCTTCGTGACCGATGCACTGAAAGCCTATGAATTCACGGTGCGGCTGGGCATTGCCACGAACACCGACGATGCCGAGGGCGAGGTGATCGCCCAATCCGATCTGCGCCCCGACGATGCAGCCATCAAGGAGGCGCTGGGCGCCTTTGTCGGCGACATCATGCAGGTGCCGCCGCAATTCTCGGCCGTCAAGATCGACGGCGAGCGCGCTTATAAGCGCGCCCGCGACGGCGAAGAGATGGACCTGGCGGCGCGGCCCCTCTGGGTCGAGGAACTGGTGCTGACCGACCGGCCCGATGCCGATCACGTCACGCTGGAAATGACCTGTGGCAAAGGCGGTTACGTCCGGTCGATCGCGCGCGATCTGGGTGCCGCGCTGGGCTGTCACGCCCATGTGGTGCGCCTGCGGCGTATCTGGTCCGGCCCCTTCGATGTCGAAGACGGGCTGACGATGGAGCAGGTCGAACAGATGGCCCGCACGCCCGAGCTGGACACGCATCTGCACCCGCTGGAATTGGGCCTTGCCGACCTGCCCGAGCTGAAGGCGACGCCCGAGGGCGCGGCCAAGCTGCGCAACGGCAACCCCGGCATGGTGCTGGCCAGCGACGTGGAATACGGCGACGAGGCCTGGGCCTCGCTTGACGGGCGCGCGGTGGCCGTAGGTGTCTACAAGGCCGGGATGCTGCACCCCTCGCGCGTGTTCAACCAATGATCGAACGCGCCCACGAAGGCGAAGGCACGCGCTCGCTTGCGGTCTATTCCGATTGCGAAACCTATCGCTATGCGTTGACGCGCGAATGGGATGCGGGTGGGCGCAAGCTGATGTTCGTGATGCTGAACCCGTCCACGGCAAGCGAGCTGAAGAACGATCCCACCGTGGAACGCTGTGAACGGCGCGCACGGGCGCTGGGCTTTGGCGCGTTCCGGGTGACGAACCTGTTTGCGTTTCGCGCCACCGATCCGGCGGATCTGCGCGCCGCTGCCGAACCCGTCGGCCCGGACAATGACAGCACCCTGCGTGAAGGTGCGGCATGGGCCGATCAGATTGTTGCGGCATGGGGCGTACACGGCACACATCTGAATCAGGCCGCCGGGGTGACGGGGCTGCTGCGCGCGATGGATGTGCCGCTGTTCCACCTTGGCCTGACCCGCGACGGCCATCCGCGCCACCCGCTGTATGTGTCATACGCGCAGCGCCCCGTGGCATGGCAGCCGCAGGCCGAACCCACGCCTGCGCAATAGGCTTTGCCATTTCGCGCGCGCTGTCCTATACGCGCCCATCGCCCGGGGAATCGCCCGGGCGTGCTCCATGGGCCTGCGCTGGACGACATCCCGGCCTGCGCCATCCACACGAACCGATTGAAGGAGACCCCGATGTCGATCACCGCAGACGAAAAGAACCGCCTGATCAAGGAATACGCAACCAAGGAAGGCGACACCGGTTCGCCCGAAGTGCAGATTGCGATCCTCAGCTCGCGCATCGCGACCCTGACCGAGCACTTCAAGACCCACAAGAAAGACAACCACGGCCGCCGTGGTCTGCTCAAGATGGTGGCACAGCGCCGCAAGCTGCTGGACTACACCAAGAGCAAGGATGAGGCGCGTTACACCGACCTGATCCAGCGTCTGGGCCTGCGCCGCTAAGCTGCGCACCTATCGCTGAACACGTCAGAGCCACGCATCGCGCGTGGCTCTTTTTTTGCGATTTGGGTCAGTCGTGCGCGCCGATGGTACGCGCCACGCGCCGCCCGATGGCCGCGCTGCCCTTGACCGAGGGATGGATCATGTCGAAGGCATGGTAGGACCGGTCGCCATAGGGCACCAGATCAGCCAGCGAGATGAAATGCACGCCCGGATCGGCCGCCGCCATGCGCGCGATGCGGCCGTCGAATTTGTCGCCTTCGTCGCGGCAATGCTCGATCGGCGAATTGCGCCCGGGGCTGCGCAGATAGCCGACGTAAACCACCTGCGCCCCGGTGGCCCGCAATTGGGCGACGTGGTCTGCGATTGCGCCGGATTTGCCATCGGCCGAGATCATCCTGTCGATCCGGGTGTCGCAGCGCACGCAACCGCAACCCAGCCACATATCGTTGCCGCCGCCGTTCAGAACGATCCAGTCCCATTTGCCCTGAACGTATTGCTTGGAAATCTTCATGCCCATCGCGCCGCTGACCGGCAGGGCGTACAGCACATGCGCCCCCGAAACCGAACGGTCGACAACCGGCTCGCCCAGTTCCTGTTCAATCGCGAAGGACACCGATTGATGCGCGGTGCCGTTCCAGGCCAGCATACTGTCGCCCATGGCAAGGATGCGGGCCTGTTCGCCCGTGCCCTGTATCTCTCCACAGCCCCCCAAAAGGGCCAGCATCAGGCCGGCGGCCCATTTCATCTGTCTTAGCATCTTTGGTATTCCGTTTAACCCCAACCAGATTGAACCAAATTTTGCCTATCGCTCGGGGCCGCAGGATGATCGCAAGGTGGCAAGATCGTGGCAGGGCATCTGCCGCGAAATGTCCTGTCTGCGAGACAAAGCTTTTCAAGTGCTGCAAACCCGTGTAAGGCCGCCCAATCTGAGACGATGCGCCCGGACCCAGGCGCGCGAGAGCAAGATACAGAGGGTCGGCGGCAATGGGGCCGCCATGCAAACCGGAGACCCGGGATCGCCCGGGAGCGCTCCGTAACAGGATACGATGATGTTCAACATTTCGACGAAATCAATGCAGTGGGGCGAAGAAACGCTCACGCTGGAAACCGGCAAGGTTGCCCGTCAGGCCGACGGCACCGTGATCGCCACGCTTGGCGAAACCTCGGTCATGGCCAACGTGACCTTTGCCAAGGAACAAAAGCCCGGTCAGGATTTCTTTCCGCTGACCGTGCACTACCAGGAAAAATATTACGCCGCCGGTAAAATCCCGGGCGGCTTCTTCAAGCGCGAGGCGCGTCCGACCGAGAAGGAAACGCTGACCGCGCGCCTGATCGACCGTCCGATCCGCCCGCTGTTCGTCCCCGGCTTCAAGAACGAAGTTCTGGTGATGTGCACCGTCCTCAGCCACGATCTGGTCAATGACCCCGACGTGGTGGCGATGATCGCGGCATCCGCTGCACTGACCCTGTCGGGCGCGCCCTTCATGGGCCCGATCGCAGGCTGCCGCGTGGGCTATGAGGATGGCGAATACATCCTGAACCCGACCGTGGACGACATGCAGGACCTGCGCCTGAACCCGGAACAGCGTCTGGACCTGATCGTTGCGGGCACCAAAGACGCCGTGATGATGGTGGAATCGGAAGCCTACGAACTGACCGAAGCCGAGATGCTGGGCGCCGTCAACTTCGCGCACGAGCAGATCCAGCCGGTGATCGACCTGATCATCGCCCTGGCCGAAGACGCGGCGAAAGAGCCGTTCACCTTCACCCCGCCGGATTACTCGGCGCTGTTCGACGCGGTGAAAGCCGCCGGCGAAGAGCAGATGAAAGCCGCCTACGCGATCCTCGACAAGCAGGAACGCGTCGCAGCCGTGTCGGCCGCGAAAGAGGCGATCATCGCCAGCCTGAGCGAAGAGCAGCAGGACGATGCGAACCTGGGTTCGGCGCTGAAAAAGCTGGAATCGACCGTTCTGCGGTCGACCGTCGTGAAAGACGGCAAGCGGATCGACGGCCGTGCGCTGGATCAGGTGCGCCCGATCGTGGCCGAAACCGGCCTGCTGCCGCGGACCCACGGTTCGGCGCTGTTCACCCGTGGTGAAACGCAAGGCCTGGTCGTGACTACGCTGGGCACCGGCGACGACGAACAGTTCATCGACGCGCTGCATGGCAACTTCAAATCCAACTTCCTGCTGCACTACAACTTCCCGCCGTATTCGGTTGGTGAAGTCGGTCGTGTCGGTTCGCCCGGTCGCCGTGAAATCGGCCACGGCAAGCTGGCGTGGCGCGCGTTGCAGGCGGTTCTGCCGGCGGCAACCGATTTCCCCTACACCATCCGCGTCGTGTCCGAGATCACCGAATCCAACGGTTCGTCCTCGATGGCGTCGGTCTGCGGTGGCTCGCTGTCGATGATGGACGCGGGCGTTCCGCTGAAGGCCGCCGTGGCCGGTGTGGCCATGGGCCTGGTGCTGGAAGATGATGGTTCGTACGCGGTTCTGACCGACATCCTGGGTGACGAAGACCACCTGGGCGACATGGACTTCAAGGTTGCGGGCACCGAAAACGGCATCACCTCGCTTCAGATGGACATCAAGGTCGCCGGCATCACGCCCGAGATCATGGAGAAAGCCCTGGCGCAAGCCAAGGAAGGCCGTCTGCACATCCTGGGCGAAATGTCCAAGGCGATCACCGGCGCGGGTGAATTCAGCGTTCACGCGCCGCGCATCGAAACGATGCAGATCCCGACCGACAAGATCCGCGAAGTGATCGGCTCGGGCGGCAAGGTGATCCGCGAGATCGTCGAAGTGTCGGGCGCCAAGGTTGACATCAACGACGATGGCATCATCAAGATCGCCAGCCCGAACGGCGACGCCATCCAGAAGGCCTATGACATGATCCATTCGATCGTGGCCGAGCCGGAAGAGGGCGCCGTGTACACCGGGACCGTCGTGAAGATCGTCGACTTCGGCGCCTTCGTGAACTTCTTCGGCAAGCGCGACGGCCTTGTCCACGTCAGCCAGATCGAGAACCGCCGCCTGAACCACCCCTCGGATGTTCTGAAGGAAGGTCAAGAGGTCAAGGTCAAGCTGCTGGGCTTCGACGATCGCGGCAAGGTGCGCCTGTCGATGAAAGTCGTCGATCAGGAAACCGGCGAAGAGATCAAGAAAGAGGAAAGCGCCGAGTAACCGGCGCGACCCTTGCAAAGATCAAGCCCCGGCCATTGCGCCGGGGCTTTTTCGTTGCCGTCACTTGAAGCTTTTCAATTCCTTGCGGAGGCGCTCCAGCTCTTTCGGAGAGACGACATAGCCTTCCTTCTTGGCGGTGGCCCGGGCCTCGGCTAATTTTTTCATGGTGTAATCGCGCTGTTTTTTGATGTCGCGGGCCATTTTCATCATCTCGGCATGGATCGCGTCGTATTCCTTCATCAGGTCTTTCAATCGCTTTTCGATCTTGTGCTTGTTGTAGACAGACAGCCCCAGATCGGCGCTGCCCAGCGTCAGATCGGCCACGGTTTTCAGCGGGCCAAAGGATTTGATCTTGGTCTTTCCCATCGCGTCATAGGCACTGTAGCTTAGGTCGGCGGTGGTCTGGGCGCCTTTCAGAGCCGACACTTCGGTGCCGTTGCCAATATAGGCATCAATGATTTCGCCTGTGACCACGGTGCCGGTGCTGATGGTCAGGGTCGCGATTAGCCCGACAGGACCGGTCATCACGCCCAACGCAGCCACCCCTACGGCCAGAGTGGTTTTTGCAGCCTTGGCGTTGGTGGCCTTTTCGACCGCCCGGAGGTCTTTCTGTAACTGCTGGATCGTCTTCTGGAATTTCTGGCAACGGCTTACCAGCGGGGCAAGTTTGACCAGTGTCTGGAAAAGCAGAAAGATGGCAGACCCGACATCGGTCGCCACCACGGCCTTGAACTTGGCGAGAACCTCCATCACGATCAGCAACTGCCGTTTTGATTTTTCGAGTATGTTCTCCAGCGGCTTGGGATTGGTGATCTTTTCGTCCAGCACATCTGCCAGTGTGTCGTTCAGCTTGTCGAAACAGTCTCGCAGCGCTGCGGTTTCAACTTTCAGTTCGCTCTGCGATTTCGCGCTCATGAACTTTTTGACCAGGCTCATGCGGAGATATTTTTCGCTTTCGCCGATCAGGTCATTCATCTCGCCAATCAGCGAGTCGAAATATCTGTAACTGCCTTCGACCAGATCTTTCAGGGATTGGGTGGCGGTGGCCATCGGATGCTCCAATGCGTTGTTTCAATGCGATACTTCAGCCCGGAAAAATGGGGCCGCTGGCAGACCCGGCCTTAAAACCGCCGGGATCCTGCGAACAGCTTAGGGCAGAGCGGCCTTCATGGCAATTTTGGATGCGGTCGCGGGCAGGCAACGCTCTTGCCATGGGCGTGGCATGGGGTATCCAAGGCGCCATGCAGTCCTACATCATCCACATGAGCAAAAGCACGGCGCGGCGGCCCAATGCCGAACGGCTGTTGCGTGATTTGCCTGGTGCCGAGTTGGTCGAGGCCGTGGATGGCCGCGACCCAGGCCAGATTGCGGATCTGGTCACGCATCCGGGCGATCTGTTTCGCCCGCGCTATCCCTTTGACTTGCGCGCGCCCGAGGTGGGCGTGTTCGCCAGCCACCGCGCCTGCTGGCAGCGGATCGTGGACAGCGGTGACGACTGCGGGCTTGTGGTCGAGGATGATCTGGCGGTCGATCCCGACCGGCTGGCGCGGGCACTGGACATGATCGCGGCGCAGGCCGCGCGCAGCATGTATGTGCGCCTGCCGGTGAAACAGCGCGAGCGCCCGGCGCGGATGTTGGCCGAGGCGGGCGACCTGCGGCTGATCCTGCCGCGGGTGATCGGGCTGCAATGCATCGCGCAGGTGGTGGGGCGCGACGCGGCGCAACGGCTGCTGCACCTGACCGCCCGGATTGACCGGCCCGTCGACACGCTGTTGCAGATGCACTGGATCACGGGCCAGCCGGTGCACGCGGTGCTGGGCACCGGCAATCGCGAAGTCGCGCCCGAGATCGGCGGCTCCACCATCCAGACCAAGACCCCACCGGGTGGCAAGCTGCGCCGCGAACTGGCCCGCGCGTGGTATCGCGCGCAGATGCACCTGCGTCCGCAGCGGTAAGCCGAAGAACAAGGCGCCGGCCCGCAAGCGGGCCGGCGCGGTTGCGTCTGGGGCGGCCGGTCAGCCCGGCAGCTTGGCTGTGCGCAAGTAGGGGAAGTGCGTGGTGAATTCGCCGTATTTCGCCTTGGCGTCTTCGTCGCTGACGGCGACCGGAATCACCACGTCACCGCCCGGGGCCCAGTTCGCGGGCGTTGCCACGTTTTCGCGGGCGGCGGTTTGTAGCCCGTCCAGCGCGCGCAGCACCTCGGCAAAGTTGCGGCCCACGTTCATCGGGTAGGTCATCGACAGTTTCAGTTTCTTGTCGGGCCCGATAATGAAGACCGAGCGCACGGTGGCGCTGTCGGCGGGGGTGCGGCCATCGGGCATGTAGGCCTCGGCCGGGAGCATGTCGAAGGCTTTCGACACGGCGAGGCCCTCATCGGCGATGATCGGGAAACCGGCCTTGGCGCCCGCGTAACCCTCGATATCGCCTTTCCATTTCTTGTGGTCCTCGACCCCGTCGACGGACACGCCGATCACCTTGGTGCCGCGCTTGGCCCATTCGTCCGACAGCTGCGCCACGGCACCGAATTCGGTGGTGCAGACCGGCGTGAAATCCTTGGGGTGGGAAAACAGGATCGCCCAGCTGTCGCCGATGAAGTCATGAAAGCTGATCGTGCCCTGATCGGTTTCGGCGCTGAAATCGGGGACGGTGTCGTTGATGCGCAAACCCATTCTGGTTTCCTCCGCGTGATGTTGACGACTCGTGGTCAGGGCGAACCTAATGTCTTCGCCGCGCGGTTTCACCCCCCTTGGCTGCACCCGCTTGCCTTGTGCCCGGTCCGGTGAAAGAGTGGCGCGAATCCCCTGACCGCGCGGTCGGGAAAATGATCGGGAGAGCAAGACATGATCGAGAAGCGCGATTTCTATATCAACGGAAAATGGGTCGCCCCGTCCAAACCCAATGATTTCCATGTGATCGACCCGTCGACGGAAGAGCCCTGTGCCGTGATTTCGCTGGGCAGCGAGGCCGATACCAATGCCGCCGTGGCCGCCGCCAAGGCCGCGCTGGGCGACTGGATGTACATGGATCCGGCCGAGCGGATTTCCTATCTGGAAAAGCTGGCGTCGATTTATGATTCGCGCGGCGAGGATCTGGCGCAGGCGATCAGCGCCGAGATGGGCGCGCCGATCGACATGGCCCGCAGCCAGCAGGTGGGCGCCGGGATTTTCCACCTCAAGAATTTTCTGCGGGCTGCCAAGAATTTCGAATTCGATGCACCCTTGCACGAGAAGTTCCCCGAAGACCGGATCATCAAGGAAGCGGTGGGCGTTGCGGCGCTGATCACGCCGTGGAACTGGCCGATGAACCAGATCGCGCTGAAGGTTGGCGCGGCGGCGGTTGCGGGCTGCACCATGGTGCTGAAACCCTCGGAACAGAGCCCACTGAACGCGATGATCTTTGCCGAGCTGATGGACGAGGCCGGGTTCCCCGCAGGTGTGTTCAACCTGGTGAACGGCGATGGCGCGGGCGTTGGCAGCCAGCTGTCGAGCCATCCGGATGTCGACATGGTGTCCTTCACAGGCTCGACCCGCGCGGGTACGCTGATTTCCAAGGCCGCCGCCGACACGCTGAAGCGCGTGCATCTGGAGCTGGGCGGCAAGGGCGCGAACGTCGTGTTCGCCGATGCCGACGACAAGGCGATCAAGCGCGGCGTGCTGCACATGATGAACAACTCGGGCCAGTCGTGCAACGCGCCCAGCCGGATGCTGGTGCAGCGCCAGATCTATGACAAGGCCGTGGAAACCGCGGGCGAAGTGGCAAATGCCGTCACCGTCGGCTCGGCCCATGACGAAGGTCGCCACATCGGCCCCGTCGTGAACGAGGTGCAGTTCAAGAAGATCCAGGAGCTGATCCAGAAGGGCATCGACGAAGGCGCCAAGCTGGTGGCGGGTGGCGTGGGGCGACCCGATGGGCTGAACCGTGGCTTCTACGTCAAGCCGACGATCTTTGCCGATGTGAACAACCAGATGACCATCGCGCGCGAGGAAATCTTTGGCCCGGTGATGACGATGATCCCCTTCGACACCGAAGAGGAAGCCATCGAGATCGCGAACGACACGCCCTATGGGCTGACCAACTATGTCCAGACCCAGGACGGCGCGCGCGCCAACCGCATGGCGCGGAACCTGCGCTCGGGCATGGTCGAAATGAACGGCAAATCGCGCAGCCCCGGTTCGCCCTTTGGCGGCATGAAACAGTCGGGCAACGGGCGCGAAGGCGGCACCTTCGGGATCGAGGATTTCGTCGAGATCAAGGCCGTTGGTGGCTGGGCTGCCGAGTAACTCGGTTTCGTTGAACCGGACATGGGGCGCGCGGGGCAACCTGCGCGCCCTTTTTCGTGCCGGGTCACACCGCCAGATGCCCGACGATCATCTGCGGCACCCCATCCGACGTGCGGTGGGGCGAACGGCCGTGATCGTCGATCAAGGCGCTGACCCGCTGGCGCCAGTTGGAAAACGCCGGAAAGGTCACAACGTCGACGGGGTCATCGAAGTGCAGCGTCACCCGCATGTCGCCGGGTTGGGCGGCGGGTTGCACATCATGCACCACGCCGGTGAAGGGCTGGCCAAGGTAGCGCCCGACCACGCGGTCGCCCACCGCCAGCGGGCGGCGGTTGCCATCGGTGCGCCGGGCCAGCGCGCTGAGCGTGTTCCAGTCGCGCGCGCCATGGGCGTGGGCCACACGCTCCAGCGCCTGCGAATGGGAAATGGGTGTGCCGTCGCGGGCAAGTGACTCGCGCAGGGCGCGGGCCTGTGATTTCAGCGCGTCGATGCGCAGCTGGGGGATGGGATCGGTCATGCCGGGTCCTTTCATGCAAACGCATGTCGCAGATGGGCCGGGGTTCGCGTTTCCGTCCGGCGACATGCAGGGGTGCAATCGGGCAGGATCGGGCAGTTCAGCGGGTTTCACCATGGCCTGACGGCCTGCGAACGGCAGGAGCCCCGCAACCTGCGCGGGCCTTAGCGCCGGATGGGGCGCCGCGTCAATGGCTCTCTGGCGCAGGGCGCGGTTTCGGCCTAGACCTGTGGCCATGATTACCGCCCGCCTGTTCGGCCGCCTTGGCAACCAGATGTTTCAGTTCGCGGCCGCCCATGCCTTGGCGCGGCGCGTCGGCACGCAAGCCGCTCTTGATCCGCGCGAGGTGCTGGCCCGGGGCGAGGGCGTGTTGACCGATGTGTTCGACCTGCCCGTGGTCGCGCCGGACCGCCTGCCGCCGCCGCGCGGGGCAAAGCTGCGCTATCTGGCGTGGCGGCAGCTGGGGTTGGCTCCGCAGTTCCGGCGCGAGCGGGGGCTGGGCTATAACCCGGCGTTCGAGACATGGGGCGATGGCAGCTATCTTCACGGCTACTGGCAGTCGGAACGCTATTTCGCCGAGGTGGCGGACGAGATTCGCGCCGCCTTTCGCTTTCCCGAACCGTCCGCCCCCGAAGTGGCCGGGATGGCGGCGCAGATCACCGCCGGGCCTGCGGTGTCATTGCATGTGCGGCGCGGCGATTACGTGGCGCTGGCGGCCCATGCGCTGTGCGATCCGGCCTATTATGCGGCGGCGCTGGAACGCTTGCTGCCCACGCTGGACACAGCCCCGACCGTCTATGTGTTTTCGGACGATCCCGCCTGGGCGCGTGAGAATCTGCCCCTGCCGGTGGAGCGCGTGGTGGTGGATTTCGGCGGCCGCGTGCCCGATTTCGAAGACATGCGCCTGATGGCGCTGTGCAATCACCACATCATCGCCAATTCGTCGTTTTCGTGGTGGGGTGCGTGGCTGAACCCCTCGGCGACAAAACAGGTGTTCGCGCCCGCGCGCTGGTTCGGCAACCCCAAGCTGTCGAACCCCGACATCCTGCCGCCGGGCTGGAGCCGCGTGGCGCCCTAATCGCCGATCGCGGCTTGCGAGATCTCTTCCAGCAGGGCTTGCACCTCGGCCATGGGGCCATCCGGGAAACTGCGATAGCCGATGTGCGTGGTGCCCGGGTCGTCGGCGGTGGTGGCCACGAAGATCGTGTAGGGGCAGAAGGCGATGTTCATCGGGTCGGCCTCCATCACCTTGCGCGACAGGGTGGCCGAGCAGAAGCTGAACACCTCGGCCTGATCAAAGATCACCACGTCCGATCCCACGTCGGCGCGGGTGCGGTCCAGCATCTCGGCCACATGGTGGGTGGCGGAAATCACCAGCCCCCGGTCGAGGATCGCGTTTTCCAGCCCGAACACCACGTCGTCGAAACTCTGGCTGGTGGAGTGGACGATGCGATCCTGCGCCGGGGCGGCGGTTGCGGCCAGCATCAGTGCGAAGGACAGGGCGATACGGTTCATGGAAGGCTCCGGTCTGAGGGGTTAGCGGGTTGTCAGCCGCCCGCCTTGGGTTAACTCTCGCACCTGAAGATGGTGCGGAAAAGGGGAACGGCAATGAGCTTTGCGATGAATGCGCTGGAAATACTGGTTCTGGTGTTCGTCACGCTGATCGGTGTCGGCCTGCTGGTGGTGATTGCGCTGTTCGTGGCCGACCGGGTGCAGACGGGCGACGCGGTGCGCCGCAACTACCCGGTGATCGGGCGCTTTCGCCACCTGTTCACCGAGCTTGGCGAATTCTTTCGCCAGTACTTCTTTGCCATGGACCGCGAGGAACTGCCGTTCAACCGGGCGCAGCGCGATTGGGTGAACCGCGCGGCGGATGCCAAGGGCAATACCGTGGCCTTCGGGTCAACGCGAAACATCTCGGTGCCGGGCACGCCGATCTTCGTGAACGCCGCTTTCCCGCCGCTGGATGACCAATACGCCAGCACCGAACCGATGCTGATCGGCCCCGGTGCGCGCACGCCCTATCTGGCGCCGTCGTTCTTCAACATCTCGGGGATGAGCTATGGCGCGCTGTCGCGTCCGGCCGTGCAGGCGCTGAGCCGGGGGGCCAAGGGCGCGAATGTCTGGATGAACACGGGCGAGGGCGGGCTGAGCCCGTACCATCTTGAGGGCGGCTGCGATATCGTGATGCAGATCGGCACGGCGAAATATGGCGTGCGTGATCCACATGGGAACCTGTCCGACGACAAGCTGCGCGAAATCGCGGCCCACGACCAGGTTCGCATGTTCGAGCTGAAGCTGGCCCAGGGCGCGAAGCCCGGCAAGGGCGGCATCCTGCCCGCCGCCAAGGTGACCGAGGAAATCGCCCGTATTCGCGGCATTCAGATCGGGCAGGACAGCCTGTCGCCCAACCGCCACCCCGAGATCGACAGCTATGACGACCTGCTCGATGTGATCGCCCATATCCGCGAGGTGACGGGCAAGCCGGTTGGGATCAAGACGGTGGTAGGCGACGTAACGGTATTCGACGGTCTGTTTCAGGCCATCGTGGCGCGCGGCGAAGAAGCGGCCCCCGATTTCATCACGCTGGACGGGGGCGAAGGCGGCACCGGCGCGGCCCCGATGCCGCTGATCGATCTGGTCGGCATGTCGGTGCGCGAGGCGCTGCCCCGCGTGGTGGACCTGCGCGACCGGCACGGGCTGAAACAACGGATTCGCATGGTGGCCAGCGGCAAGCTGGTGAACCCCGGCGATGTGGCATGGGCGCTCGCGGCAGGGGCGGATTTCGTCACCTCGGCGCGTGGCTTCATGTTCAGCCTTGGCTGCATCCAGGCGCTGAAGTGCAACAAGAACACCTGCCCAACCGGCATCACCACCCACAACCCGCGCTTCCAGAAGGGGCTGGTGGTGGCCGACAAACACGCCCGCGTGTCGCATTATGCGCGCGAGATCATCCACGAGGTCGAGATGATCGCCCATGCGGTCGGCGTGTCGGAACCGCGCCTGATGCGGCGGCGTCACGTGCGCATTGTGCAGGCCGATGGCACCAGCACGCCGCTGAACGAGATGCTGCCAAGTTACAATGCCGTCGCCGAAACGTGAGGCGAATTGGTTTGGCGGTCGGCAATAACCGGCCTACCTTCATCGGAACCGCGCAATGAAGAGGAGCGCCCGATGGCCCACCGCTGGACACCCGATCTAACCCATGCCGACGTGACTCCGCGTGCGGCATTCCTGAACCGTCGCCAGATCATTGCCGGACTGGCGGGCGTGGGGATCGCCGGCGGGATTGGTGGGCGGGCCATGGCCGCGAGTGATGCTCTGGAGCCGAACGACTACGGCGATATCACCACCTACAACAACTACTACGAATTCGGCACCGGCAAGGGCGATCCGGCCAAGAACGCGCATATGCTGACGACCAAGCCCTGGTCGATCAAGATCGACGGCTTGGTTGATAAGCCGGGCGATTATTCGATGGAGCAGATCGCCGAGGCCATGACGATGGAGGAGCGTATCTATCGCTTCCGCTGTGTCGAGGCGTGGTCGATGGTGGTGCCGTGGAACGGGTTCGAACTGGCCGACCTGCTGGATATGGCAGGCGTTCAGTCGGGCGCGAAGTTCGTGGCATTTGAAACCGCAATGCGCCCCGAGGAAATGCCGGGCCTGCGCTATCCTGTGCTCGACTGGCCCTATGTCGAAGGCCTGCGGCTGGACGAGGCGCGGCATCCGCTGACAATCATGGCGACGGGGATCTACGGCAAGCCGATCCCGAACCAGAACGGCGCACCGATCCGGCTGGTGGTGCCCTGGAAGTACGGGTTCAAATCCATCAAGTCGATCGTGCGCATCACGCTGACGGATACCCAGCCGCCGACCAGTTGGAACAAGGCGAACGCGGGCGAATACGGGTTCTATTCCAACGTGAACCCCACGGTGGATCACCCAAGGTGGAGCCAGGCAAGCGAGCGGCGCATCGGCGGTGGGTTGTTCGCGGCCCGCCAGGACACGCTGATGTTCAATGGTTATGACGAGGTCGCGAGCCTCTACGACGGCATGGACCTGGCCAAGAACTACTGATGGACAGGATCAACAGCGCGCTGCGGCGGGTGCCGCCTTGGCTGATCTATGTCGTTGCGGCGGCATGGGCCGCTTGGATGTTCTGGCGCGGGGTGACAGGCGACCTGGGCGCCGATCCGGTCAAGGCGCTGGAACACACCTATGGCGAACGCGCGCTGCAGCTGGTTGTGCTGGGGCTGGCGATCACGCCGCTGCGCCGCTTTGCCGGGCTGAACCTGATCCGCTTTCGCCGGGCCATCGGGGTGACCACCTTCTTTCTGGTCCTCGCGCATTTCACCGTATGGGCGGTGCTGGATGTGCAAAGCCTCGCCCGCGTCTGGGCTGATATCGTGAAACGTCCCTATATAACTGTGGGCATGGCGGCGCTGGCGCTGCTGATCCCGCTGGCGGTCACCTCGAATAACTGGTCGGTGCGTCGGCTGGGGCCCAAATGGCGCAAGCTGCACAAGCTCACCTATCCGATGGCCGTGCTGGCGGCGGTCCATTACGTCTGGCTGGCGAAGGGGTTCCAGATCGAACCGCTGGTCTATCTGGCGTTGATTGTCGGGTTGTTGGCTTTGCGGGTTAAATGGTCGGGTTTGCTTCCCGGGCTTGCCCGACGGTCTGCGTAACGCCAGTCGATGGTCCCTGGGGCCGAGAGATGACATGCCCGCGAGGACTCGCGGGCTTTGTCAGTTTTCAGGGATACGCGACTCGTCGTAACGGCGAATCCATTTGATTCCGACTCGGCCCAGCTCGGATTCCAGCGGCTGACTCGGCCGACTCTGTGGGTAGCCTTGGGGATAACGTGGTTAAGGCCCCAAAATCTTGTGTCAGACCCCGATTTGGCACTTCCGGTTGACCCTTGGGCAAGCTGGTCTATCAACTGAAGA
>NZ_VCPC01000003.1 GCF_005938225.1 Arenibacterium halophilum | reverse complement strand
ACAGTTCCGGGTCGCCGCGATGCGGTTTGATGTGATCGACCACCGCGCTGTTCGGCTCCCGCCTGCCGGCAACCAGCAGCACGCCGGTCTGCTGGCAGATGTGATTGTCCCGTGCCAGCACCATACGCCGCAAGCGCTGCCAGCGCGCGGTGTTCAGCCAGTCTTTCGACCGGCGCGCGGCGTCTTCACCGGGGTTGGCTTGCGGGCGTAACTGCACGCGCGACCGCGCCGGCTTCAGCCGAGACGGCAAGCCACGTCCTTTCAAAGCACCCATCGAAAACCCCGGAAACGCAAAACGCCCGGACAGTCTCACCGTCCGGGCGCAAATCAGTTCACTGACCTATGACCTCCCATAAGGCCAACATCTCTCGCATAACACGCTTGTCAGTATTAGTGACTACAAAATCATCATAAAACTGCCGACCGTTGAAGCGTATTACGGCTCTGTCAGACTTCGCAATTTTCTCTGCAATTTCTATAGCCTTCGAACCGCGAACGGAGCCGAACTCCCAAATTTCTGTATCGTTGTCTCTCAACCACCTGTCGACCGGAAGGTGCGATTTCGCTCCATCAGTGTTGAGGCTCGCACTATCGACGAACAGCCAACCGCTGCGGGAAGTGTAGTTGACAAAGAGTTCGAGCGACTTCTTCCCGCGCCCATTCTCAATCAGATAGAGAGTGATGTAGTTGCGAGTGTCCTGATATCGCGGCGATGATGGATGTCGTGACCAAGAAGAACCGTCGAAATCCGCAGTTGTCTTAATTAGACGCTTTTCCAAGCTACGAGCAGCACGCGCGATTTTAGATTTTTCTTCTGCGATTGCAGCCTCGTAGAGCGACACCCGACGGGCGTATTCCTCCTTGTCCGGGCGAATTTTGGCTAAGGCTTGATACGCCTGCAAGTTAGCCGTCCGCAGCGACGCTGGCAAAGGCTTCACGTATGATAGAATGATGCTTTCAAGCTCATCTCGCTGGGCACTAGCTCCGGAGAAGAACGCCTCATCTGAAACGATATCAGCAGCTATCCTCTCCATATCCGCGTCCGCGCTTTTTGCTCGCTGGAGGTAGTGCTCTACTTGCCTGTTGTCGGCTGGTTCCGCCCCGTTGCTTGAACTGGCATTTTGCTGGTCCATGGGCCCTGATGTGTCAATCGCCACACCGGGGATTACATCTCCATACGCCTCACAGAGTTCCACCTCCTTTTTGACGCTTTCGTCTGAGATTTCGCCCCACTCTCGCATCGTGCGGGCTGCTTTCAGCCAAGCCTCCGGGTCTCGCTCCAGAAACGCCGAAGTACAAGCCGCGCGTGCTTTATCCAATTCGAGCGAGGACGGTTCAGCTGCTACCGATCCAGCCAAGAATGCGAGCCCAAGTACAGCACAGCGCATGCGCGAACCTCTCAGAAATTTCATCAAACCAATGCTTAACGGAATTTTGCGCGTTCTCAACTTGTTTGGCACCTCACCTTCTGGCCTGCTTTGAGTAGGCATCATCGTTCCAATTCGCCTGGTGCCCCAGTTCATTTCATTTAAGCAGATTTCTTCACCTTGAGACATCGGCGTCTACACACATGCTCTCCTGATACAGATCGCGGCTGCCAATTACGCCTATTGACGGGCGCCCCTTAAGGCTCGACTCGCGTGGCGCGGAGACCTGCCGCCACATCCGACCGCGCCACTACCGCACCGACCCACACGGGGGGATGTTTGCTCGATCGGTGCTGGATTGGTTGCCGGGGCGGGACTTGAAACCGCGACCTCCAGGTTATGAGCCTGGCGGGCTACCATCTGCTCTACCCGGACACAGAAAAGGCCGGGCTTTCCCCCGGCCAGCTTGCATCGTTCGACCCACTGAAACGCAAAGCGCCCGGGCGGGTTATCCGTCCGGGCGCAAATCAGTTGCTGGCATCTTGTAAACCCGTTGATATTCTCACGTCAATACTGGGCGTGAGGTCTGCTCCCTGACCAGGAAAGGATGTTGAAACGACAGCATCATCTCAAACATGAATTTTTCGCATACCCAATAGTGACTCTGTAGTGACTTTGTCTAAGGTCGCACCGACTGCCGTGAGCAAGCCCACTCCCCTCGCTTCCAGGAATTACAATGACGGAAAACATCAATCTCAGAGCGATGCAAAATCATGAAGCCTACTTGGCGGGAACACATGATTTTCAAGAGGACATCCAGCGACTTGCAGAAAGCGATCTCGTCAGCACGCTTCTAGAGACCGTCATGCTTGCGACGAGTATGAGGTTCGCAGGAGTTGCGCGGGTCACTGCGGACCGTTGGGTGGCATGTAGGACGGTTGACGACGTGCATTTTGGTATCGACGCCGGCGATGAGATTGCCATTGAGTCGACGTTCTGCCAGTCGGTCCGCGACACCTCTGAAATGGTCATTTTTAGCGATGCTCTCAGTGATCCTCTGTACAAGGACAATCCCATCGCATCGGCATTTGGTATCGTCAGTTACGCGTCAGTTCCCATCTATCGCAGTGACGGCACTTTCTTTGGAACTCTTTGCGCGATCGACACCGAACCGAAAGATGTTAACAACCCCCGCTCCGTCGCCATGCTGCAAATGTTTGCGAACCTT
Source organism: Arenibacterium halophilum (assembly GCF_005938225.1). GTDB lineage: Bacteria > Pseudomonadota > Alphaproteobacteria > Rhodobacterales > Rhodobacteraceae > Arenibacterium > Arenibacterium halophilum. The sequence goes on along the minus strand of NZ_VCPC01000003.1, from coordinate 758,884 downwards.
ATCGGGCGTAGTCTCGAAACAGAGGAACGATTGGAAGCACAAGAACTGCTAGTTGATCACGAGCGAAAATTGCTACGAATTCAAGAGGAATTTCTAGCAATTCTAGGGCATGACCTGAAGAACCCGGTCGCGGCTCTGAGCTCTGGTGTTCGGTTACTTCGCAAACAGCCGCAATCCGAAGAAGGGTATAAACTTTTAGCCCTCATGCGGACGTCGGTTCATCGTACGGGCGAACTCATCGAAAACATGATGCAACACGCAAAAGCGCGACTAGGTGGCGGTATCACTATCTCAGCCAAGTCGAATGCACCGCTCAGCGAAGAACTGGTACAGATCATCGAAGAGTTCCGCGTGGCCGAACCGGATCGCAAGATTGAGCTGAACTTGGAGCTTTCCGCCCCAATCACTTGCGATTCTCCTCGAATCGTTCAGGCGGTCTCGAACCTGATCTCCAACGCGATCAGACACGGTGCTCCTGATACTTCGGTTAAGATGACCGCAACCTGCCAAGAACATTCTGTAGTGATTGAAGTGGAAAATCAAGGTGATGCTATCCCTGCGGACGTTCTAACAAACATGTTTGAACCGTTCCAACGTGGGCATACAGCTAGGGTTGGCGGCCTTGGTCTTGGATTACACATCGCCTCTTCAATCGCGAAGGCCCATGATGGATGTCTGTCAGCCGCCAGCGAGGGCACAAGCACTGTTTTTCGCCTTGAGTTCCCTTTGCGAAAACCGGCTGTTTCCTGTTAGAAGCTTTTCAGAATGCGCCCCAGCCAAGCTTCGACTTAGGAAAATGTTCAAATCAGACTGTATAGCGGCCGCTCGAAAGCGCTGGCGCATTTTGACAGCAGGCGAGGAATTGCTTGGGCGTCAGGCGTTTAAACGAGGCCATCGAGATCTTCCAGTCGCCATCCAGCCGAGAGAGATAATAGTTAACAAGGGAAATTTTACGATTCAAGCTGACCGAGAACCAGTCGACAACAGCAGTGCAGCTGCTGGTGTCGAGAAACTTCACGTGGGATACCTCGGCAATCAACGGGGTTTCGAAATTCTCGCTGAGGCCACGGCAGTATATGCCAAGCATATTTGGAAGATCAGTTTCGTCCAAGATTACCGCTTCGGATGAATCGAAAAACATGGTGAGAGGAAGGGCGTAGTCTTTGACCAGCCCGGTACTATTGCCGAAGCTGAGGTTTACAGCATGTAAGTCAAAGAAGATTTGAACCGATCGTTCCATATTCGAAGTATCCTATAGCGCAAATATCAACACACGCATTACGATAGTAGTGCGAAATTCTTCTGCGCCCAGCAGCAATGACCTAAGGGCAAGGACCGCCAGTCAACTTTTGGTGTCGTCAATTCGACACACTGCAGATGCAGCATAACGCTGGACTTTTGAAGTGGCATCGCTTGCAGCTGGAAGCCGCCAATAGACGCTTGAACTGCGAACACAGCTTTGAAAAGACGCAGTCTCTACTGTTTCCGGGGACCGGAGTAAGCACAGCGAAAAACCGAAGCCGAGCTGCTATGCCTACCGCCAAGGCTCCATCGTCGGCATCGCCTCCGTCACCACAAAGGCCGTCAACCCGCCGTACACCCGGAAGGTCTGCTGCAATTCCAGCAACGCGCCCCACCAGCGCAAGTAGTCGCGCCGGGCCCGGGCAGCCAAGGGCGCGGGGTCGCGGAACCTCACGGGGCACACGCGCAGCTCGGCTTGGCGCAATCGACCGCGGTGGATGTACTGCACCTGCCCCGCGTTTTCGGTGACGGCGTATCGCGTTCCATGCTTGCAGGCGCGCCATGACACTGGCTCGCAGGTTTTGCGGCAGTCGTACCGCCATTCAGGCGCCATCCCAGCCCGGGCCAGTTCTGCGATCCATAGCGCCGTTGCGCGGCCCCCATGCCCCGCGGGCAGCGCCGCCAAGGCGGAGGCGACGGTGTCGGCGTCCGGGTGCGGCTCTGAGCGGCCACCGCCATCGATCTGGCATCCCAGCAGCTGCCGCTGCATCAGCAGGTATTCCGTCCCGACCCCGACACGGCGATCGCCGCGCACCGCGCCGATCTCGTCGAAGTCCAGCCGCGCTAGCTCGCGGCCGAAGGCCCATTCCAGCAGCTCGCGGATCGACACGGGCGTGGCTGGCGCGCTTCCCCGGGCCGGCTGGATGGAACGCACCGCCATCATGCCTCCACTCCGTCGACCATCGCGCGCAGCATCGCCTCGGTCTTTTCGTACCAGTTCAGCCAGGCCTGATCGTCCTGCGCCACGCCGCGGCCATCGGCCAGCCGTTCGCGCGTCAGCGCGGCCCGGCGCTGCCAGTCGGCCGCAACCTCGGCCACACGTCGGCGATCCTGGTCGCTGACCGGCGGCCGCTTCTTGCGCTCCCAGAAGCGGTACTCAGCCACCAGCCGCCCGCCTTTCAGCGCCGCCGATCCAGCCGCCGATTTGAACCAGCGCAGGATTTCGGGCACTTCGGTCAGCGGGCGCGGATGGAACGCCTCGGCCAGCCCGATCACGCTCGCATAGCTCGGCCAGAAGCACCGCGCCGTGCCCTGCCCCTTGGTCATCAGCGACACGCGCAGCGCATCCAGCTTGTCATCGGGCAGATAGCCGAGCCCGTCCGCCATCCGATCGAGATCGCGCTTGCCGGCATCGTCGCTCGTGCCTCTCGGAAACCGGAACCCGGCTTCGGCCAGGGGCGTCAGAACCAGCCTGCGCACCCGGTCGCGTTTCGTCTCCTGTTCCATGCCCGCCTCCTGACCCGTCTCCAATTTCTGGAGACGGCTTTGCCAAATCAGCCCGCTACCGGGCGCCCTGCCCCCGGATGTCTGCGATCCGGGTGGCCTCGATCAGTTTCTCGGCAACCATGCAGGCCGCCACTTCGTCGGAAATCGCGTTTGGCGAGACGAACCCGTTTTCGGAAATCCGCTCTGCCCAGAACCGGGCCGCTTTCCGCGTTTTTTCGCAGAAGCCCCGGCCCATCGCGTGGTTCTTTACTGGTTCCTTTACAGGTTCCTCTCCAGCCGGCTGGAGACGGCTCGCCCCGAAAGTTGGAGACGGCTCCCCCCCAAAATTGGAGACGGCTCCGTCTCCAGTTTTTGGAGACGGCTTTTGCCCTGTTCCGTCTCCAGTTTCTGGAGCCGGGTCGCCCCCGGGTCCGTCTCCAAATTCTGGAGACGGCTCGCCCTCTTTTGGCAGCTCGAATCCAAGCAGGTATCGGGTCGGCCGCTGGCGCCGGGTCTTGTTGTCGAAGGACCGATGCCGCGCGATCAGCTTCTTCGCTTCCAGCCCGTTCAACGCGTTGTTCAGCGTACCGTTCGACACGCCAGTGGCCCCCTTCAGGTACTCCTGCGTCGGAAAGCACCCGCGCGACGGGTTGTGGCAGTCGCACAGGTGGAACAGCACCCGGAATTCACTGTTGCCAAGCGCCTCGGCCGGTAGGCTCGACAGCCAGTTGGTCGCCTTGTGGCTCATGCTGTTTGTCCTTGCTCGTGGAGCCGCTCGGCTTGCCAATAGAAGTTCTTCATTCGCGGTCCACCGTGCTTAGACCGGACTCCGGAAACAGCGGCTCCTGACCGTCCAGAACATCATTGGGTGGCCGCAAATGATCGGGTAGCGGCGGGTAATCGCCCGGCCGGGTCAACGCGCGACGGCACGGCGGAATACGCTGCACCTGGCCGCAGGGCAGCCGATCCTTCAGGAACACCATCCAGCAGTAGGCGGTCGCGCTTGTCGGCTTCGAGAGTTTACCCGGCTTGCCGTTCTTCGGCGGCTGCCAGACCGGCACATCCGGATCCAGCAACACACCGGCCCACAGCACCACGCGCTCGACGAACGGCAGAAAAATATCTTCTGGGCGATCGCGGAACAGCGTCTCATACCGCTCTTGCCCCTCGAGTAAGGCTGAACGCACGAACACCGCCACGCCGCGCCGGGCATAGCGCAGCCCCTGCCGGATGAAATCATCGGCCAGCCGAAACGCCGGGTTCGTGATGACCCAATCGACATCCGGCGCATCCTGCGACCAGTCGATCAGGAAATCGGCCACCCCGTCCTTTGCCGGGTAGCCATAGTCGGCGACATCGGTGGCATGCACCCGATCAAAATATTCGCCAAGCGGCCGCGCCATGTAGCCGCGATTGCAGGCAGGCTCCCATGCCGTCAACTGGTGCAGCGGCTCGCCTCGAGCAATCAGCGCCTCGCAGAGCGCCCGCATGGCCCAAGGCGGCGTGGGGAAATCGTCCAGACTGCCGGTCGCCTCGACCCGTTGCTGCATGACGGCAGAAGAACGATTCTGGCTCACGCCGCCAGCCCCGCAAAAAGGGGCGGACGCCGAAACGTCCGCCCGAGGTCAACAGGGAGGCAATGCAGATTGAAACGGAGACCGCGACCTCGAACGGTGATTTCCGCCCAATCCATCTGCATCTCTAGTATAGCCGTTTGCTTACAATTCGCCAATGCACTCGCAGGTCTACCCTCGGACGCGACGCGATTGGAAATTGATGGTATTACTTTATCGTTGAAAAAACTGACGGCCTGAAGGCAAAAGAAATGAAAATCGTTACAGTTAATGAACCGGCAATTCAAAAGGTAGATGCATCTGAAGCCCCGCTCCGCGGACTTCGCGTCGTTACTTCCAAAACCGAATTCCGGCCGGAGCACTACTTGGCTACATTCGTTCTCACCTATGATCCTGGCTCTGTCCCGAATACCGAACTCACATGCCAGAGTAGAATAGAGGTCGCGATATCCAGCTCGGGGCCGGATGCAACGTTTGCGCGTATAGCACAGCAGGCGCGCGCTGAACTTGCGCCGTTGCTTCGAAGCCTCGCTGACGCATTGTCCACGAAGAGTTGACAACGATCTGTCTGGCGAATCACCAATAATGTGCTTTATTGTGCACAGTCCTATCCAATTGGACTCTCTCGTTTGGCAGGTCGCGCTTCTTCCGAAACAATTGCGGCCTGCCGGAACGAGTTGGCCTGCCGAGCGCAGGCTCGATTGATGGCTGCACGGAAACAATCGAACGCCGGAATCTGAGACGGTCACAGACGCCATTGGCTCAGACCGCAGCCCACAGCTTGGAACCTTTGACGCGAGGTGACCTATGGCGACATCACGGTTCGACACGCAAAGCATCGCAATCCCCTGTCCTGTGTGTGGCTTTAAGATCGAGAGGTCGGTGGCGTGGATCAAATCCAATGGCCACTTCTTCTGCGACGGATGCGGAAGCTTGATCACGCTGTTGCGCGACCGGTTCCTGGAAGACCTCCAAAGCGCCGATCGCTTGATCGCCTACTCGCAGGCACAAGCCCCGCGCCGTTTGCATTGAAGGCCTGCCAGAGTTGATTTCAGGGTAATGTGCGTCCATCACGCGACGCCTCGCTTCTGGCGTACATCGGCCTTGGCCTTAACTAGCACGGCGATCGCCTCGTCGATCTCGCGCTCGGCTTCGTCCAGATGCCCGGCCTTCAGGGTTTCCGCGGCGCGAATGATCGCCGCCTGCGCCTCGCCGCATTCCTTGGCGACGAGGCCACAGCGCGCGTACAGGCTGATCACATCCGCTTGGCTCAGAACGGGCTCGAACACGCCGCCTGCGTGATCTGCGAAAAATTCGGCAAGCGGGACCGCGCAGCGGCTGTCGTGCAGCGCCAGTCGCACCAGGTAATTCACCCCGATGCCGCCCGGCCGTGCTTCGTTCACCTCGGTGCCGTAGGACACCGTGCTGTTGGCAAGGCCGAGCTGTTCTGCGACAGCTTCGACCCCACCGACCGCCCGATAGCATCGCGCCACCGCATCCTGAATTGTTCCGACCTTGGTTGCTCTCATGCGAAAACCCTCAACGACCTTTCGCTTGCTTGCGAACAGCTATGCCAACAGGTTTCAGCCATGTGTCTAGCGAGTGCATCTTTGTGACAGACGAGTGCCCGGGAGACAGGTTCGCAAACATCTGGCGATCAGCCCGTTCTGGCTGAGAGACCCAAAGAAGAGAGGAACAGGTCTTCATAGTACCTTGACCAAAACCGCTCAATCTATCGATCCACGGCGAGCAGGAGGTGCGCTTGAAATGCCAATGCATAACCGCAAAATCTGATCCAAGTCGTTCATGTGACAGCGTCTTCTCTAGAAGGCGGGGGGTTTGCAGCGATGAACGCGCGAAGTTTAGCCGCTTCCGTGGCGTACTTCTCGATGCGCCGCTTGGCTCTTTGGTGAAATCGAGCGTTGCCAAGTGCCATCTGACAGATGGTACTCGGCTTCATGCCAGTCGCAGCAGCATAGGCCTCAATTTCACGGATGATGTGGTTCGGGTCCATCCGCAAGATATTTGGCATTTGCCAAATATAGTCAAGCGGCATTTGCCAAATATATTTTGGCGATCCGTAGCGGTAGTTTCGTCTTTATGACCGAACCTCAGGATAAAAGTGCATTCGTTCAACGCCTTGAAGGCGAGATGGAACGCGCGGGCATCGAGAACCGCAAGGAACTCGAGCGCGCCTCAGGTATTGCATATCACCGGCTTAACCCGTGGTTCGTCAGACCAGCTGCAAAACCCAACGCAGCCGACCTTCTGACCTTGGCGAGGCTATTCAACGTTTCCGAGGAGTATCTTCTGGACGGCGGTCCTCGTCGTCCCTTTCAGAGGATGGCTGCACTACTCGCGCGCGCCGAAGCGCTTGATGAAGCGGCACAAGCCGATCTAGAAAGCTATGTGGATTTTCTGGAACAACGCTATTCTGCACGGCAATCCGATCGAGAGCGCGAGTGAGCGCATCGACATCTTTGTCCTCTAGCCTAAGCAATCTCTGGCGCAGGGAATGCTTCATCCCAACCTCCCGCTAACAATTCTTACGTTACGGATGAGGTATGCCCCTGGTCAATCGCACCATGTTGAAAACAGTGCAGCTCGCTCGCCCCCAATCTTCGCCGACAGTGCCCCTAGGTCAACCTGTCAAGGTTCGCCGCGCAGCCCATGTCTCGCCGCCAGGTCACAGCAGGACTGATTCTTTCACTCCGCAGAGGCAAAGCTACGCGGACGTTTGCCAATTGCCAACTTTTTAATTGACGTTTGGCATTTGCCAACATATCGATGAGCCCCAGTCATACCGATTGGAGGCCACCCATGCCCGACAACTCGAACTGCCCGCCCTCGGCTCCGACCTCGCGCTTTGCCGCGCTGACCCGGATCATCGGCGCCCTGCCTGACGCGCCGCGCGGCCCGGTTGGCCCTGCGAGTGCCGAGGATGATCTGGTGTTCCGCATCCACGCCCATGCCGCCCGCATCGGGCGCAACGGCCCGGCCCCGCTGATCCTACCGCAGGCCCGGGTATGAGCGCCGTCGCTGCGGAAATCCGCCACGCGCGGCTGGTACTGGCCAGCGAGCTCGAGCTGCTGCCCGTCGCTGACCGCGCCGAGGCCATGCGCGCGGCCTGCATCGACACCGGCGGGTGTTTCGTGCCCGCCCGCACCGTGCAGGGCGGCACACATTATGCCGAGGTCAGCTGTCTGGGCGTTTACCACGCGGGCGCCGACATGGCTGAGGCGATCGCCCACTGGATCAAGGCCGTGCATCGCATGGAGATCAGCGCGCAGACCGGGGTGGCGGCATGAGTGACTTCGACAAGGCCGTGCGCCGCGCCCCCGTTCGCCCGCCGCTGAAGCGCCCCGATCCTTCCAGCCATCTGGGCCGCCACGGCGCCCATTGGATTATTCTTTGCGCGGCCTTCGTGCTCTGCGGCCTGATCTGGGCCGCGATCCGATGACCGCCTCCCCGTTTGGCGCATCCCGCGCCAACCCGCCCGGGCCGGCCCCCACCACTCACGTCTCCCCCCAGCCGGCCCGGGCGACGGATTACCTCGATCCCTTCCCGCACCCGCGCCTGTGGCAGTTCACGCTGGGCACCGTCGTGACATGGGTGAAGTCGTTCCAGGCCGACGGCAATCGCCGCGATCTGGGCCATGTCGTCGGCTTCGCACAGGACCCGAACGCGCTGCCGTTGATCCGCGTGCGCTGGCAATCCGGCGACACCTCGGACGTCCCGCCGGGATATCTCCGCCTCGAAAAGGACCGCACATGAACACGCACGTCACCCCCGCAGCCGAAACCCGCCTGATCCCGCTGGCCGATCTCTACCTGCACGATATCAACCCGCGCCAGAACGGCTCGGTCGAGGATACCGCCGCCATGGCTGCCAGCATCGCGGTGAACGGGCTGCTGCAGAACCTCACCGGCTATGCCGATCCCAGCCGGGGTGGCATCGGCATCGTCGCCGGAGGGCGCCGCCTGCGGGGGCTGCAGCACCTGGCCGAGAACGGCAGCGGCACGATCGACGCCCAGCCGATCGACTTTACCGCGATCCCGGTGCGCGTGACCGACGATGCTTTTGTTGCCCGTGCCTGGGCGGGCACGGAATCGGCAACGCAAAAGCCGCTGCACCCCGCCGACGAAATCCGCGCCTATGCCGCGATGGCCGACCAGGGCAACAGCCCCGAGATGATCGCCCGCGCCTTCGCGCAGAGCGTCGCCCATGTGCGCCGTCGGCTGGCGCTGGCCGATCTGATCCCCGAAGCGCTCAGCGCGCTGCGCGAGGGCCACATCAGCCTTGATGTCGCCAAGGCGCTGACACTGGCACCCAGCCATGCGGAGCAGCTCGCCACGCTCACCACCGCCCGCGCGGGCAACTGGACGGCCGAGCGCGTACGCCGCCAGCTGACGCCTGACAGCGTGGCCAGCACCGACCGTCGCGCAATCTTCGTCGAGCTCGAGGCTTATCGCGCCGCGGGTGGCACGGTGATCGACGATCTCTTTGCAGAGTGCTGCTACCTGACGGACGCTGATCTGCTGCATCAGCTGTTCGTCGCCACGCTGGATGAACGCGCCGAAGTGTTGCGCGCCGAACAGGGCTGGGCATGGGTAAAGGTCAGCTATGACCCATGGAGCGACCATAGCCTGACCTCAGGCTGTGAGCGCATCCAGCGCACAGCGGTCGAGCTGCCCACGGGCGATCAGAACCGATTGGCCGAGTTGGAAGACATCCAGTTCTCCGAAGGGTTGGACGCGGCCGAGCGCGCCGAACTCGAAGCCCTGCGCGCGCGGGCCAAGGGCGATTACAGCGATGAAGATCGCGAGGCCGGCGGCATCGTTGTGCTGGTCGACCGCCACGGCACCCTGTCGATCGAAGGCGCCTATCGCCAGCAGGCAAAGACCAGGGCGTGCGACACGGCCGAGGGTGGAAGCATCACGCCCGCTGCCGAAAAGCCGCTTCCGCAGGCGCCGCTGGACGAACTGCACCGCATCGAGCTGCTGGCGCTGCAAACTGCCCTGCTCGACAAGCCCGAGCTGGTCCTAGACTTGCTGGCCTGGCAGATCGAGCGACGCGCGCCTGCGTGGTGCAGCCCCTTCGCGGTGCAGCTGTCCGATCAGCAGATCACGCCCGAGGCCGCGCAGCATGTCACCATCGACGCCCGGCTAGCAGAGACCAGCAACGCCACCGAGTTCGGCAAGACAGACAAGCCCGTCGACCAGTTCACGGCCTTCCAGGCCAAAGGCAAGAAGCATCGCAACCAGGTACTGACCCGGCACTTCGTGCGCACGCTGAACCGCATGACCTCCGACCAGGCCCCGTTGGCCGATCATCTGGCTGAGTTGACCGGCGCCGCGATCCGCAAGGTCTGGACGCCTTGCGCGCCCGGTTACTTCAAGCGCCTGCCCGCCGGACGGCTCGATGGTCTCTGGCAGGAGCTCACCGCCCTGCCCGCCGAGGCCGAGGAAACCGTGGCCTTTGCCAAGCTGAAGAAGTCCGAAAAGGCCGACGAACTCGCCCGCCTGTTCCAGGACGCCAGCGCCCGCGAAGCCCTCGGCCTCTCGCGCGACCAAGCCACCGCGATCGACGCGTGGCTGCCGGCCGAGCTGCAACGCGACGCGAAATGAAACACCGGAACGCGCAGCGCGGTGCTGCGCTCCCCCGCCGCGGGCATATCGCCCATTTCCTCATCCGGGGCGGCAGGGGCATCAACCAAGGGAGCGATCGGATGAAGCGGCCCAAGACCTACACCATCAAGATCGACGTGGAGAACGGCGGCAAGGCGATCAACACAATCCAGGTCACCCTGACCCGCCATATCGAGCGCAACATCGACACCGTGTTCAACATCGACCTCGTCGACGACCCGCTCTACCCCGCCCTGCACACCTACGTGATGAACAATCCGCCGAGGAATTAGACCAATGGCTGAACACTTCCCGCCCCGGTTGATGCCCACACCGGTTGCCGCCCGTTACATCGGCGTGTCGGAAACCAAGCTGCGCGGGTTAGGATTGCCACGAAAGAAGCTGGGCGGTAAGCGCGTCTACGACCGGGTGGACCTTGACGCTTACGCTGACAGGCTGCCCTATGAAGGGGCGCAGCCAGAGGCTGATGAATGCGACAAACTGTTCGGGGTGGTGGCGTCGTGACGCTCAAGTACCTCACCAGCACCAAGAACTCGGCTGGCGTGACGTACTTCTATTTGCGCCGGAACGGCAAAAAGACACCGCTAGGCCAAGGCCCGATCGACAGCCCGGAATTTCTGGCCCGCTATGCCGAGGCCATGGGAGCAACTGGCGGCGCCGTGAAATCAGTCAAGGAAAACTCGCTCGCCGCCCTTTGCAATGCATTCCGCGCAGGCACCACATACAAGACAAAATCCAAAGGCTACCGAGCCGTGCTGGATCGCAACCTTGCGGCAATCACGGAAGCCTACGGCGAAGCACCGATCGCCGGCTTGAAACCACACCATATCCGGGCGGACCTGAACAAACTGGATCCGCACCCCGCCAACGCACGCCTGAAAACGTGGCGCCTGCTCTGTACCTTCGCGAATGATTCGAACTGGTCGCCGATAAACGCGACGGATGGCATCAAGCGCGGCGCCCTGCCGAAGTCGGACGGTCACACCCCGTGGTCATCGCAGGACATTGCCGACTTCCGCGCACGCTGGAATATTGGAAGCGTCCAGCGGCTAGCTATGGAGCTGTTGTTCTGGACCGGCGCGCGAACTGTAGATGCCGTGCGCCTGTCTCCTTCGATGGTGGGCGCGGACGGGGTACTGACTTTCACGCAGTCAAAGACCGGAGGCAAGGCGTACGTCCCTTGGACATGCCACCTACCCGCATGGGCAAGCGGTTTTGAGGCCGACCGCCAGCACCTTCTGTCTTGCCTGCAAGCCGGGACGTTTACCTATCTCGAAACGAGCTCGGGGAAGGTCAGGTCTGAGGCGGGCCTGTCGAACCTCATCAGCGCCGCCACCCGGCCTGGCATCAGCGCGCACGGGCTGCGCAAGAGCCGCCTGACGGCCATCGCAGAGGCTGGAGGTTCTGCTTCCGCCATCATGTCCTGGGGCGGCCACAAGAGTCTGAAAGAAGCCGAGGATTACGTCTCGACAGCGAACCGGAAAGCGCTTCTGATCGGAACAGAACAAAAACAGAAAAGTGCCAACAAGTCCGACAAAAGTGCCAACAAACACTCTAAGAAGCTGAAATAGAGCAATATTTTTTTGACATGGCGATCCCTTGAGGACTCGAACCCCAAACCTGCTGATTAGAAGTCAGCTGCTCTATCCAGTTGAGCTAAGGGACCGCTGCCTGCGTTCATGCCGCAGCGGGCGCGTCGGGGCAAGACCCGTGGCGGCACGGGGGACGGATTTGATGCAGGACTCAGAACTGCCCCGACAGCAGGTTGCGGAATTTGGCAGGCAACGCGCTGTCCGGCGTACCGTGGACTTGCCCGCCCCGGCCCCGTTGCCACTGCGCCACCAGAATACGCCCGTCGCGTGTTGAAATAGCAACGCCGGCCATAGCGCCGTTGCAATTGTGGGGCATACAGCCGACAGCCGCGAACCAATCGCCGTCCCGGCTCATCGTGTCGGAGCTGACCACGCTGGAATTGCGCGCCAGGTCCAGCACGTCCCAAGGCAGAAACGACAGCAGAGATGGCTCCATCTCGGCGGCATGCAGGACATCATAGGCGGTGCGCCCGGACCATGCGGCGGCATTGGACGTGTTACCGACGCCCGCGCTGGCAAGGCCCAATTCGTGCTCTACGATCTGACCATTGCGCACCACGAACCCTGCGGTTCCCGACCGCCCCATCCGGGGAAGCACGACCATCGGCCCCTGATCGGTCATCTGCACCTCTGCCAGATCGGAACAGGTTCCGAAGCTTTCGGTGGCGTGCAGCCCCGTACTGTCCAGCATGATCCATTGGTATTGAGCCGGGCAGGCCGTGCCACCGCTGTAGGTTTCAAACAGAGCGGAATTGCCATGTACATGCACGACCGATGCAGGCCAGCGCGACTCGAGCACTATCTGCTGGCGCCCGTCCGACACATAAGACCGCAGTGCCATGTCGTCGTGGGTGATCGTCAGCTGCCCCGTCGTCAGAGCAACCTGCTCTTGCGCGGCAAGCGTTACGGGCGAGGCGCACAGCAAAACCGCAAGCGCCGCCCGGACGCCAGCGCTTGCGCGCATTAGTGGGTCCAGACCGCGCGTCGGTTGGTGGCGAAGTTTTCGCCGTAGCCGCCTGGGCGGACATTGGGCTTGCGGGTCTTGGGTTCGATCACCTGCGCGTCGATACCCTTGGATTCGGCATATTCCAGCGCCGCCTCTTTCGTGGCGAAGCGCAGGCGCACTTGGCTTTGCGTGTCCGAGGACGACGTCCAGCCCATCAAGGGATCGACCGAGCGCGCGCTGGCGGGCGCGTATTCCAGCACCCAATCGCGGGTTTTCGCGGTGCCCGATTGCATGGCGTTGCGGGCGGGCTTGAAGATGCGGGCGCGCATGGGCAGATATCCTTGGCTGCTGTTGCTGGCCCCTTTTGCCACGGCGCGCACGGCTTGCCAAGCGCGCGGAATGTCACCCGTGGAGCGAAACGCCTTTGGCTGGGCATTGCTGCCCCCTTGAAGTAGAACAAAAACAGATCAAATCTGCACCATCCCGTCAGAAAGCCCGCGCCGATGCCCTTTGCCCATTCCGACAAGACGATGCCGATGCTGAACAGCCCTGCGCCCGATGTGCGCAGCCGCGAAAAGCTGGAAGGTGGCAAGCGGCTGGTGATGAACACCGAGTTCGAGCCGGCGGGCGACCAGCCCACCGCGATTGCGGAGTTGAGCCAAGGCATTCTGGACGGCGAGCGGGATCAGGTTCTGCTGGGGGCCACCGGAACGGGCAAGACGTTCACCATGGCGCGCATCATCGAACAAACGCAGCGCCCGGCGATCATCCTTGCCCCGAACAAGACGCTGGCGGCGCAGTTGTACGGCGAATTCAAGGGCTTCTTCCCCGACAACGCGGTGGAATATTTCGTGTCGTTCTACGACTACTACCAGCCCGAAGCCTATGTGCCCCGCAGCGACACCTATATCGAGAAGGAAAGCCAGATCAACGACCAGATCGACCGGATGCGCCATTCGGCCACCCGGGCGCTGCTGGAACGCGACGACGTGGTGATCATCGCGTCGGTCTCGTGCATCTACGGGATCGGCAGCGTCGAAACCTACGGCGCGATGACGCAGGATCTGAAGGTTGGGCACGAGTACAACCAGCGGCAGGTGATGGCCGATCTGGTGGCCCAGCAGTACAAGCGCAACGATCAGGCGTTTCAACGCGGGTCGTTCCGGGTGCGCGGCGACAGCCTGGAAATCTTTCCGGCCCACCTGGAAGACCGGGCCTGGAAGCTGTCGTTCTTTGGCGAAGAACTGGAGTCGATCACCGAATTCGACCCGCTGACCGGCGAGCGCACCGGCAGTTTCGACCAGATCCGCGTTTACGCCAATTCGCACTACGTCACGCCCAAGCCGACGATGCAGCAGGCGATGGTGAGCATCAAGAAAGAGCTGCGCCAGCGACTGGATCAGCTGGTCGGAGAAGGCAAGCTGCTGGAGGCGCAGCGGCTGGAGCAGCGCACGAATTTCGACCTCGAAATGCTGGAAGCCACCGGCGTCTGCAACGGGATCGAGAATTACTCGCGCTATCTGACGGGGCGCGCGCCGGGCGAACCGCCCCCCACCCTGTTCGAATTCATCCCCGACAACGCCATCGTCTTTGCCGACGAAAGCCACGTCAGCGTACCCCAGATCGGCGGCATGTACCGGGGCGACTATCGACGCAAGTTCACGCTGGCCGAACATGGATTCCGCCTGCCCTCCTGCATGGACAACCGCCCCCTGAAGTTCGAGGAATGGGACGCGATGCGCCCGCAATCGGTGTTCGTCTCGGCGACGCCCGGCAAATGGGAAATCGAACAGACCGGCGGCGTATTTACCGAACAGGTGATCCGCCCCACCGGACTGCTGGATCCGCAGGTGGAAATCCGCCCCGTGACCACGCAGGTCGATGACCTGCTGGACGAGGTGCGCCGCGTGACCGAGGCGGGCTATCGCACGCTGGTCACCACGCTGACCAAGCGCATGGCCGAGGATCTGACGGAATACATGCACGAACAGGGCATCAAGGTGCGCTACATGCATTCCGACATCGACACGCTGGAACGTATCGAAATCCTGCGCGATCTGCGGCTGGGCGCTTTTGACGTTCTGATCGGCATCAACCTTCTGCGCGAGGGGCTGGATATTCCCGAATGCGGGCTGGTCGCCATTCTGGACGCGGATAAAGAGGGCTTCCTGCGCTCGGAAACCTCGCTGATCCAGACCATCGGCCGTGCTGCGCGCAACGCCGACGGGCGGGTCATCATGTATGCCGATTCGATCACCGGCAGCATGGAACGCGCGCTGGCGGAAACCGACCGCCGCCGAGAAAAGCAGATCGCCTATAACGAAGAACACGGGATCACCCCCGCGACGGTACGCAAGAACGTCGATGACATCATGGCCGGGCTCTACAAGGGCGACACCGACATGAACCGCGTGACCGCCAAGATCGATCCGAAGGCGTCGGGCGGCAACCTGCAAACCGTGCTGGAAGGGCTGCGCGCCGACATGCGCAAGGCGGCCGAGAACCTCGAATTCGAAGAGGCCGCGCGCCTGCGGGACGAGGTGAAGCGGCTGGAAGCCGTCGACCTGGCAATCCACGACGACCCGATGGCCCGGCAATCCGCGGTCGAGGCCGCATCCGAGGCTGCCACGAAAGGCAAAGGCCGCAGCACGGCCGGCCGGCCCGGCCAGCACGGCGGCAACGTGCGGCGACGCAAGCGATAGATGCGCGCGGGGCGCGGCGGGGTTTGACATTGGCTCCGCCCCGCTTACCCTAGGCGCATTTCAGATCGGATTTGCCCCATGCGTATTGCCCTTGCGACCTGCCTTGCCCTGCTTGCAGCCCTGCCCGCCCGGGCCGAGGATTGCACCGACCGCGCCCGCGATCTGGTGGCCCATGAATTCCTGGGCGGACAGCCCCACATCGCCCGCATCCGCACCGTCTGGAACGGCATCGAGACCCAATCCGTGTTCCGCTGGAAATCCGTCACCCACCACATGACCGAGGCGATCCTGCCCGAAGGATCGCCCGATTCGATGTACCACGATGGCGTCTATTATGGCTCTGACGGCCGTGGCGGCTGGTCTGAATTCAACCGTACCGATCCTGACGTGGCCCGCGCACAGGCCGACGAGATCCGCCAGACATTGGCCGCCAACCTTACCAGCGCCGATTGCGTCCAGATCACGCATGGCGGCGCGCCCTACACCGCGATGACGGCGCAGGTTTCGGCCTTTCCGCCCTATGAAAGCGATCTGGTGTCGATCTATTTCATCGACGAGGCGGGCGACGTGCGCGCCATTCGGCAAAGTTACAAGATGGCCGGGCATGACATGATGATGGAGCAAACGCTCGATCCGGCGCCGGGGCTCGATCTCCCCCTGCCATAGCGGACCGCGACCAATCGATCCGACAGGTACGTTCCGATTGCAATTTCATGCGCAGCGCAACAATTCACGGTTTTACCGCCGCCCTGCGCATGTTAGTTTCGATCTGTATTTGAGTACATTTTTTTCAGGGGGTTATGCCGTGCCGAGACATCTCGCGCTTGTTCTTATCATGTTGTCGCTTTTGACCGCCGCCGGTCCGTCCTGGGCTTACGGCGAAGGCGGTAGCTATGGGGGCACGGGGCTGTCGAATGCCACCACCAACAAGATCGCGCGCACGCTGACGCGCGGTGCGGCCGCCTGTCAGCGGCTGGACAATGTTTATCGCTATGATTGCTATCGGCAGACCTATCAACAAGCGGCGCAACAGCTGAACGGCATGCGAGCCTATGCCGGTGCGCAGGCGATTATCAACGAAGTGACCCAATCGCTGGAGCGGACCATCGCGCGCAACGCCGATCCGGCCGCGCCAAGAGTGCGCAAGGGGTTGCAGACCTACCGAGCGATCCAGCCAGCCGCCCTGCCCCGTGCCAAGGCAGACTTCATCACCGCACTGGAAAAGGCGGAGACCCGGCTTCTGCGCTCACCTGAAGACAGCCGCGCCCATTACGCGCGCATCGCCGAAGCCATCAACACGAACAAGGTTCTGCTGAGATCCGCCCTTATGCTTCTGCCCGCGCCACTGCGCGCGGCGGCGCTGTTCTGGCGACGCGATCAGGCCGACAGCGCGGCGTCGATCTCGGCAACCAGCGCCATCACCTCGGCATGTGCCGGGCCCTTGGGCGCCTCAAGCGCGGCGCGCCCCTGCCCCAGCGTTTCCGCATAGACGATTCGGTTGGCCATTGCGGCCCGGGCCACATCGGCCTCCATCTCGGCCACCTTCTCGGCAATATCCGCGGCCAGCCGCGTGCCCTTGCGCGCGCGGGTCATGACCATCATCGCAGGCTTGGATTCGCGGTCGGCCAGAAAAAGCACCACCTCGACCGCCCAAAGATCAACATGCGAGGTTGCCACCGGCACCAGCACCAGGTCGGCCGCGCGCAGCGCCGGGCGCAGATCGCTGTCGGCCTTGGGCGGCGTGTCGATGATGACGATGTCGTGGGTTTCGGCCAGCTTGCGGCATTCATAGGGCACGCCCCAGGCCGAGGCGGTCGAGAAATCGATGCCGGGTTCGGGCATCGCGTCCAGCCGTGACATGAACCAGCGTCCGGCGCTGCCCTGGGGGTCGGTGTCCATCAGGGCCACCGACTTGCCCGCGCGGGCGAATCCGACGGCCAGGTTGACGGCAAGGGTCGTCTTTCCTGCGCCGCCCTTCTGCTGGGCGATGGTGATGACGTGCCCCAAGACGATCCTCGCGTGTTTGCGCGCCACGCCCCGCGGCGCGTTTCTGCAATGCAGCATAGCAGCTTGCCCCATCACCACAACGGCGAATTTTCTCCACAGGAACACGCGGCGCCGGTAACGAGGCGTTAACCATTGTTAACCATGCTGGGCTGGCTGGGCACAATCCGGCACTGACGGAGGGCCGCGATGCGGTGGGTATTGGCAGTGGGTGTTGCGCTCTGTCTGATCGGGGCGGGGTCGGCCCGGGCTGGCGCCTGGATGCGCGAAGATGGTCGCGTGTTCCTGTCGGTCAAGACCACGCTGCGCCATGTCGATGGCCTGCTGCGGCAGGAAAACGACGTATATCTTGATTATGGGCTCGGTCCCAAGCTGGGGGTTGGCGCGTCGCTGCTGCAGACATCACCGGAGTCCGGCCATGCATTGTTGTTTCTTCGGCTTCCGCTTGGCAATACGGACGGCTCCTCGCGCATGGCCGCCGAACTTGGACTGGGCGCGCATATGACCGCAGGCCAATGGGCGCCGATGTACAAGCTTGCAATCGCCTGGGGACGTGGGCTGAACCTGCGCCGTGCCAATGGCTGGATACAGGTGGAAGGCGCGGTCGAGCATCGCGCGGGAACGGGGCCACCGCTGTACAAGCTGGACCTGGTTCTGGGCCAGTCTGATGGTGGGCGGCTGCGCCCTATGGTCGGGCTGGGGCTGACGGGCGGGTCGGGGCGGCCGGTCGAATGGTCGGCCAGTACCGCGCTTCTGATTGAAGGCGGCAAGAAGACCACTTGGTTGATTGGGACCGAAGTGAAGCAGAGCCGGTTTGGCCTGACGCTGGGCATGTGGCGCGATTTCTGAGCCGGTCCCAGCCGTCGGGCGGAGCAGAAAGGGAGAGCGGGGGCTCTGCCCCCACCCGCTGCGCGGGCTCCCCCGGGATATTTGGCCCCAAAGAAGCTGGAGTCGATCAGCCGTCCATTCGCGCCAAGATTGCCACCACGCCCTTTACGGCCGAGCCCCATTGCAGATCAACTCCGGCGCCCGCCGGCGCCTGCTCCAGAATAACATGGGGCGCGGCATAATGCCCAGCATCCGAGGCCGTGCGAATCTGGCCCTGCGCCGTCACTGAATCAACGCCGCGCGCGCGACCTGCAAAAGGCAGATCTGCCGAGAGATCGACCGTCCAGGTTTGCGACGCACTGGGTTCGGAATGGATCATACGGGCCGGGTTGGCGACCTGGTTTGAAACCTGATGATAGCTGTTGGAGTGGAAGGCGACATGCTTGTGCCGTGTCGCATCGAGCGGCGCGATGCTGTCATCAACGCGGTCGGCCCGGTTGATGCTGCCATTGATCGAACGAAATTTGTTGCCCATGATCATCACGCCGTTCAGGTACTGGCCGGTGCCGTACGGTTTGATCACGATATGGCTGGTCCAAGGCGCAACATCACCGCTGAGGAAGATATTGTCGCTTACGGTCAGCCCGGCAAAGGACATCCCCGAAGTGAAATCGGGCGTGGCGTCATGTTCGTTGGTCCATTCGACGTGGCAATTATCGATGTAGTTCGCCGTGATGGTGGTGCTGACATAGCTGCTGGTCAGAACGATCCCGGCGTGGCGGATGCCTCCGGCCACGCTATCGCCCTGAAAGCAGTGGTTGCCCGAGATCATGTTGTTTGCTCCGCCCAATACGGCGAAATGCATGAAACGGGTCGAGCGGCAATTGCGCAGCTTCACATCGTTGGAACTGGCGTTCAGCCCGATCGAGACCCGGTCTTCGACGTCGAGCGAATCCTCGTCTGACAGGAACTGGCAATTGTCGACCAGCATCCCCTGGCACCCCGTTCCGATCGAGGTGATGCCGCGATCCATCGGGCGCGAGATTACGCAGCCCCGAAGGCTGAAAATGCTGCCGCTGGTGGGCAAGCGCAGGGCGCTGCAATTGCCGTTGCATTGCAGTTCGACGTCGCAGAGTTCAAACTTCGACAAGGAACTGAAGCCCGAGAAATCAAGCATGTAGCGGAAGTCGCGGAACGTATAGGTCTGGCTGGCGGGGGCGCCGTACAAGGGCGCCGACAAGGTAAGCTCTCCCGCGCCGATGTTGCGGGCGCGCACATAGATCTCACGCCCCACCCCGGCGCCCTCGACCAGAGCGCCCACCGGGATATTGGCGATATTGGCCACATCGGTCAGCTTTTTCGGGTCGGTGGCCGTGTAGCTGGCAAGCGAGGTCATGGTGGCCGTGTCCCAGGCCGCCCCCCCGCTGGCATCCAACTGGCCATTTCGGATCACGCGACGGGTTGCAAAGCTGGTTTTGTTGGGCACTGCCGCCTGCATGTCGATCGGACCTGTCAAGGTGACCTTCCGCCCGCCCAGATCAAGCGAATCGTGATCGGCGTTGTTCAAAAGCGCCTGAAACGCCTTGC
This sequence comes from Arenibacterium halophilum, assembly GCF_005938225.1. Lineage (GTDB taxonomy): Bacteria > Pseudomonadota > Alphaproteobacteria > Rhodobacterales > Rhodobacteraceae > Arenibacterium > Arenibacterium halophilum. The sequence goes on along the minus strand of NZ_VCPC01000003.1, from coordinate 739,276 downwards.
GAAAGGCGGTTTCCTCATCCCCGAAGGCGGCGATATAGCTGGGCAGGTCGAAGGATTTCCGCATCACGAAAATTTTGTCGGTGGGCATCGTCAGGGTGCCCTCGAACACCGCCGGGTTTTCCAACGTCACGCTATCGGCAAGGAAAAAGCTGCCGGCGGGGATGAACACGTGGCGCCCGTCCGCCGCGTCATCAGCGGCGATGAAAGCCGCGGTATCGTCAGTTACGCCATCGCCGCGCGCGCCGTAGTCGCGCACATCGACCTGGCCCAGCATGTCGCGCAGGTAGACCGATGTGACATCCTCGATCCGGATGTCATCAATGCGCACCACGCCGCCGGTCGGTCCGGTCAGATCCAGCCCGAAATGGCCGTAAAGCGGGGTCATCCCCCAAGGCATATCGACGCCGCCGCGCAGTCCGGTGCCGACAATGGCCGAGATTTCAATCACTTCGCCATAGGTCGACAGCGCGGTCGCGGGGCCGGTATCGGTCAGGCCGGTGACATGGGCGCCTCCTGCCCCACCGGCCCATCCCGCCACGCGGAGGCTTGGAAGATTTCCGCTGACGGCCTTCACCCGTGCGGAAACGCGAAGGTAGCATCCCGGCAGGATCGGGGTTTCCCCCATGAAGCGCAGCCGTTGGGTGGCTTCTGTCTTGAACACTTCAAGGCAGCCGCCGAAATCCTGGTCGGCTGGCACGAAGGTAGCATTCGCCGCGCCGTTATAGGTATCGGACCCCGGTGTTCCATCGCCACTTGACCAGACATCCAGCCCGTTCGCAAAGGCGGGCGGCATCAGCAGAATGCCATCGGTGATCGCTTTGTTCATCGGAATCCCTTTCCCAGATCGCGCGCCGAGCAGTGGTGCAGACCACGGCACAGGCGGTGCGATGAGGTAGGCGGAAAGGGTTAAATCAGGCTAAGACCACCGTGACGGTCGTGGCCGGATCAGACCGCGGCGCCGGGATCCGGCACGTAATTCACCGCGTTGATTTTCCAGCCGTTTTCCGTTTCGATCATCTGGTAATCCAGCAAGTGGAACGCGCCTTGGGCGTCGCGGATCTGCACCCGCTGCCACAGCGCACCATCGACCTCGCGCAGGTCAAGGAACTGCACGCCAGCGGGGCGGTGAACCATCGGATAGCCATTTCGCACCATGGCGCCAAAGGTTTCGGACGTGCCGAAAATGGACCGGATTGTCGGACTTGCGAACGTGAACGCGCGATCGAAATCGTCCGCGCTGAACGCCTGAAACTGGTTGTCGATGACGCTTTGAATAGCACCGTCAGGCGCATCACCTTGTGCGGCGGCCGGCCCCACAAGGCCAAGTGACAGGATCGTGGCAATAAACAAATCACGCATTGCGTACCCCCTATATGACAGGGATACGCCGCGCGTGTGCTTGCGGATCACATTTTCCTTGGGGCAGGCGCCTAAGCCAGCTCGCCCGCCAGCGCCTTGTCGATCAGAGCGATGGTTTCCTGCACGCCGTACAGCGCGATGAAGCCGCCGAACCGGGGGCCCTGGCTTGCGCCCAGAAGCACCTCGTAGAGCGCGGTGAACCAGGCGCGCAGCGGGTCGAACCGGTCGCGCCCCACCGAATAGACCACCGATTGCAGCGCCTCGTCGTCCAGCGGGCCGTTATAGGTGGACAGCTCGGCGCGCAGCGCTTCCAGCGCCTCGCGTTCCTGCTCGGTCGGGGCGCGGAACTGGCGCGTGGGTTTCACGAAGTCGTTGAAATAGCGCACGGCAAATCCGGCCGCCTGGTCCAGATCGGGGTGGGTTTCGGCCGAGGCCTCGGGCGCGTAGCGGTTGATGAAGCCCCAGAGCTGCGCCTTGTCCTGCGCACCCGACACCGAGGCGAGGTTCAGCAGCATCCCGAAGGGCACCACCAGCGTGCTTTCGGGCACGTTGCCGCCGTGGATGTGCCACACCGGGTTGTTCAGCTGGGCCTTTACGTCCTGCGTAGGATAGGCGCGCAGCTGCTGGTGATATTCATCGACCGCCTTGGGGATCACATCGAAATGCATCCGCTTGGCCGTCTTGGGCTTTTGATACATGAAATACGACAGGGATTCCGTGCTGGCATAGGTCAGCCATTCGTCGATGCTGACGCCGTTGCCCGAGGATTTCGAGATTTTCTGGCCGTTTTCATCGAGGAACAGTTCATAGGTGAAATGCTCCGGCGCGGGCACGCCCAGCGCGCGGCAGATGCCATCGTAGATCGGCGTGTTGGTCGAGTGATCCTTGCCGTACATCTCGAAATCGACGCCCAGCGCGGCCCAGCGGGCGCCGAAATCGGGCTTCCATTGCAGTTTCACGTTACCGCCGGTCACCGGCAGTATCCATTCGCGCCCGTCTTCGTCGTCAAAGGTGATCGTGCCCTCGGCGGCGTTCACCTCTTTCATCGGCACATACAGAACGCGCCCGGTTTCCGGGTGGATTGGCAGGAAGATCGAATAGGTCTGCTGGCGTTCCTCGCGCAGCGACTTCAGCATGATCTTCATGATGTCGTCATACCGCTCGGCGGCGCGGCGCAGGATCGTGTCGAACTGGCCCGAGCGGTAGAAGTCGGTCGCGCTGATGAATTCATACTCGAACCCGAAGGTATCCAGGAACCGGCGCAGCATGGCGTTGTTGTGGTCGCCAAAGCTGTCGTGGGTGCCAAACGGATCGGGCACCGAGGTCAGCGGCTTTTGCAGGTGCTCGCGCAGCATGTCCTGGTTCGGGACATTGCCGGGCACCTTGCGCATCCCGTCCAGATCGTCCGAGAAACAGATCAGCCGCGTCGGGATGTCGGAAATTTCCTCGAACGCGCGCTTGATCATCGTGGTGCGCGCAACTTCGCCGAAGGTGCCGATATGGGGCAGACCGGACGGGCCATAGCCGGTTTCGAACAGCACATAGCCCTTTTCGGGCGGCGCCTTTTCATAGCGTTTCAGCACCCGGCGCGCTTCTTCGAAAGGCCAGGCTTTGGACGCAAGCGCCGCTTCGCGGGTGTCAGACATGTCGAACTCCGGTACTGATCCGCCGGGCATCGCGCGCGGCGTGACGCCGCTACCTATTGTGCCGGTGCAGCAAGGTCAATATTCAGGCATCATCCGGCTATCGCGACGAAAGGACAGACCCGTGCAAGACGATGACACCCACAGCCTGAGCTATCAGGATTGCCTTGTCGCGCTGATGGTGGCGGTATCGGCCTCTGACGAAACCATCCGCACCTCCGAGCTGGTCGAAATCCAATCTTCGGTCAACCTGCTGCCGGTCTTTGCCAAGTATGACATCGACCGCATGAACCATGTTTCGCAGATGGTGTTCGACCTGTTCGAGCAGGAAGACGGGCTGGATGCGCTGTTTGGTCTGATCCGCGACAACCTTCCGGAAGAGCTGTTTGAAACGGCCTATGCGCTGGCCTGCGATGTAGCGGCATCCGATGGGGTCCTGACCGATCAGGAGCTGCGGATGCTCGAGGAAATCCGGTACGAGCTGCGGATTGACCGGCTGATCGGCGCCGCCATCGAGCGCGGCGCGCGGGCACGGCACTATCTGTATCGGCCCTAACTGCCGTACAGCGCCCCCCAGCGGTCAATCAGCATCTGTTGCAGCCGCTTGGCGCGCCCGTTCCATGCGCGCCCGCCATCGGGGCGCACCCGCTCGGCCCGCGACAGACGCCCTCGCGCAGCGGTGTCGGCGGAAAAGATCGCGAATGCCAGTTCCGCCCCGTTCGGCGCCGTCATGAAACCGCCAAGACCTGAAACGAAATTAAGCGTTCCCGTCTTGGCATCTACCTTCACCGGATGGTTCGTCAGCACCCGGCCGCGGTCGTCGCGCATGGCGATGGGCTTCAGCAGCGGGCGCAGCACGCCCCGGCGATGCACCTCGACCAGCGCGGCGACCAGATCGTCGGGCGTCATGCGCGAGGCATCACCAAGCCCCGAGTGATCGACCAGCGCGGTGTTCTTCATGTCGAACCGATGCGCGGCCCAACGGCTCATCTCGCGCGCAGAGGCGCGCAGCGACTGCGGCGGCTTGCCTTCGCGCCGGGCGCTGGCGGTCATGCCCACCATCTCGGCCACAAGGTTGTTGGAATATTTCAGCATGTCCTGAAGAACCGTCCACAGCCGGTCGCTGCTGTGTTCGGCCACAACAATTGCCCCCGCAGGCGGGCGCGACTCGGTGCGCGCCGGTTTCAGCACGATGCCATGGGCCCGCGCCAAAGTGCGGAACACGTCGCCCGCATAATCGCCCGGGCGCCGCACCGGCAGCCAGCGCGATCCGCCCTTGCCCAGCGCCGCGCTGGCAACTGTCCAATGGTCGCGCCCGTCTCGGTCGGCATAGGTGTAGACCGGGGCGGACCGTTGCACGACCGTCATGACCGAACTGGCGACCTCGGGGCGGTATCGCGCGGTCTCGGCGTCCATCTTCACCGCGTAGCCGCCCTGCGCACGCTTCCATTCGAACCGCACCCGGTTGAAATTCAGCGCGATGCCCGAAACGGCGGGGCTGTAGCCAACGACCTCGGGCTGGTCTTCGTCGATCGAGCGCACGTAGGGCAGTGCGCCATCGTACACGATGAACCGCCCGCGCACCTCGCGCAGGCCGGTGGATTTCAATCGCTGCGCCAAGACGGCCAGCGCATCGGTGTCCAGCGTCGGATCACCGCCGCCAGCCAGGATCAGATCGCCGTTGAGCACGCCGTTCGACATGGTCCCGTCGATCATCACGCGGGTGGTGAAGCGATAGTCGGCCCCCAGCGTTTCAAGCGCGTATAGCGCCGTTACGGTCTTGGCGACACTGGCAGGCGGTTGCGCCTTGTTGCCATTCATCGATTCCAGCCGCTGGCCCGTCGCCACATCGGCCACAGCCCAACAGCTTTCACCGGAAATGCCCGCCTTGCGCAGCACGGTTTCCGGCCCGGCGACCGCGCTGGCCCGCACGGCCCCGTTGCGCAGCACAGGCCGCAGCGACCGTTCCGGCGCAAGCGGCGTGCCCGCCACCGCCCCGGTGGCGATCATCGCGCCAAGGCCCGACAGAAGAGTGCGACGGTTCAACACTGGTTTCATGGCGCCAATTAACCCCAGCCCCGCCCGCCAAACAAGCGGGAACGAACAGCTTCCCCCGCCCTGTTGCCCATGATAGCACGCGGCCCATGCTCAAGCCGATAGTTATCATGTTCATTGCCATGTCGATGATCCCTGCCGGGGACCTGTCGGGCAAACTGATGACCGAAGGCATGGGCGTGCATCCATCGTTCGTGGCCCTGTCGCGGTTCGTTCTGGGGGCGCTGATCGTCGCACCGCTTGCCCCGCATGGCACATGGGCCTTGCTGGCCGACTGGCGCGTGTGGCTGCGGGCCTGTTCTATCGCCTTCGGCGTGCTTGCGATCCAGACCGCGCTGCGCACCGAAGCCTTGGCCGATGTCTTTGCGGCCTTCTTTGTCGGGCCGATCATCAGCTTTGCCCTGTCGGCGCTGTTTCTGCGCGAACCGGCCGGCTGGCTGCGCAGCCTGCTGATGCTGGCTGGCTTCTGCGGCGTTCTGCTGGTGGTGCGCCCGGGTGTAGGTGGCTCTCCGGGGCTGATCTGGGCCTTGGTGGCGGGCAGCTGCTATGGCACCTTCCTGACCACCTCGCGCTGGCTGTCGCATATCGGCTCGCCACTTCAGCTGACGGCAACGCAACTGGTGGCCAGCGCAGTTATCGTGGCACCATTTTCACTGCCGCACCTGCCTGCCTTCACCTGGCCCATCGCGGGGCTGTCGCTGTCCAGCGCGGCGTTTTCCATGGGGGGCAACCTGCTGCTGCTCTATGTCTACGCCCGCGCGGAATCGACGAAAATGGCGCCGCTCGTCTATTTCCAGCTGATCGCGGCCACCGGGCTCGGCTGGCTGGTGTTCAACGAGCTTCCCGATCTTTACACGATCACAGGGCTATTCGTGATTCTTGCCGCCGGTCTGACCTCGGCCAGCTTGCGACGCTGACCAGTCGCCCCGCGCCCGGATCGCCGACGAACTGATCGCGACCATTGGCACATTCACGAAACACCACGCCGGCGCCGTGGCTTGGGCCAGCAGATGGCTGGCGCGCCCCGGAATGCGGTATCGCGCATAGGCCCGCGCCGCTGGCGACATCCGGGCCGAGATACGATCGCCCGGGCGGGCCAGAACGCCCACGGGAACCGTATCCATGATATAGCGCCAGTCCTGCCAGCGGTGGAATTGCGCAAGGTTGTCGGCCCCCATCAGCCAGACGAACCGCACCCACGGATAGCGCTCGACCAGCGCCGCGATGGTTTCAGCGGTGATCCGCGTGCTCAGACGGGTTTCGATATTGGTGACCTGCACCCGCGGGTGCTGCATAATCGCACGTGATGCCCCCATGCGCTGGTCCAGCGGCGCAGGCCCGTGTGCCTTCAGCGGATTGCCGGGCGACACCAGCCACCAGACACGATCCAGACCGAACCGCGCCAGCGCCTGATGGGTGATATGCACATGCCCCCTATGCGGCGGATCAAAGGAACCACCCAGCAGGCCAATGCTCTGCCCTGCCCGTGCAAAGGGAAAATTGTCGCTCATTCCACCCCGGTTCCCGGCCTTGGCCGCAATCGTTGACCTTGTTCTGACCGGGCGGGCTGGATTGTCAATGGCAGCGCGCGTATTCTGGCCCTAACCCTTTGCCCAAAGCGACGATATTCCATGTCTGATACCCTTGCCGACCCGACTGCCCACCAGACCTGCAATGCGCTGGTGGAGGAAATGCGCGCCCTTGCCGGTGAGAATGCCGATGCGGTCGAGGCCATGGTGCGTGATACATTCGCGCTGTATTTCACCGCCAGCCAGCGCAAGCGCGAAGAGCCGGGTATAGCCTCGGTCAAGATCGCCAAGATGGTCGCAAAACAGGCGCGCAAGCAGTTTGGCCTGACCAAACCCGAACCGGCCCCCGCACCAGAACCTGAACCCGCAGCCGAAGCCGATGCCCCCGCAGCCGGGCAGGTCTTGGGGAAAACCGCCGGGGTGGACAGGAAAATCCTGAACGTGTTGGCCGAGGTTTCGGCACACTATGGCACGCCGATCACCGTGATGTCGGGCCAGCGCAGCAAGCGCAATCAGGTCGCGGCGCTTTATGCCAACTGGTACAGCCACCTGCGCAACGGCAAGGATAACCGCTTTCTGGCTGGCAATGAAAAGCTGCGCGTTCAACTGGACGAGTTGAAACGCGACAAGAACAAGGCCAGGTTCACCGACCTGCTGACCAAGAAGGCCGACTGGGCACAGCTCAGCCGCCATATCGACGGCAACGAGGTCGATCTGGCCGCCAATACCGACCCGAATATCATTGCTGCCATTGCGCTGTGCCTGAACCACGAAGCCGGGCGAAACTCGGAAGGGGCGCGCTGCCACCACTTTGACAATTCCCGCGTGGTCTGGCCGATCCTGGAAAGCGTGCGCGCGCGCTGGAAACGCTAGGGCGCGAATTGCAATTCGGAGCGACACACACTAGACAGCCGCCAAACTTTCCCTGACAGCACGGAACGCAAAATGGCTGCCTATCAATACGTCTATCACATGTCCGGGGTGTCAAAAGCCTACCCGGGCGGCAAGAAATGCTTTGAAAACATCAACCTGAACTTCCTGCCCGGCGTGAAGATCGGCGTGGTCGGCGTGAACGGCGCCGGTAAGTCGACGCTGATGAAGATCATGGCCGGCATGGACAAGGATTTCACCGGCGAGGCCTGGTCGGCCGAAGGCGCGCGCGTTGGCTATCTGCCGCAGGAACCGCAGCTGGATGAAAACCTGAGTGTGCGCGACAACGTGATGCTGGGCGTGAAGGCGAAAAAGGACATCCTTGATCGTTATAACGAACTGGCGATGAACTATTCCGACGAAACCGCCGACGAAATGGCCGCCTTGCAAGACCGTATTGATGCGGAAAACCTGTGGGATCTGGACAGCCAGGTGGATGTCTCGCTCGAGGCGCTGCGCTGCCCGCCGGACGAAGCCAATGTCGCGACGCTTTCGGGCGGGGAACGCCGCCGCGTGGCACTGTGCAAGCTGCTGCTGGAAGCGCCCGATATGCTGCTGCTTGACGAACCGACCAACCACCTGGACGCGGAAACCATCGCCTGGCTGCAACAGCACCTGATCGAGTACAAGGGCACGATCCTGATCGTGACCCACGACCGCTATTTCCTGGACAGCATTACCGGCTGGATCCTCGAGTTGGATCGCGGGCGCGGCATCCCCTACGAGGGCAACTACTCTGCCTGGGTCGAACAGAAGGCCAAGCGGCTGGAGCAGGAAGCCCGCGAGGACAAATCCAAGCAGAAGACGCTGGAGCGCGAACTTCAGTGGATGCGGCAGGGCGCCAAGGCGCGTCAGGCGAAATCCAAGGCGCGGATCCAAGCCTATGAAAAGCTGGCAGACCAGTCGATGCGCGAAAAGATCGGCAAAGCCCAGATCATCATTCCGCCCGGGCAGCGCCTAGGCGGCAAGGTGATCGAGGTCGAAAACCTGGGCAAGGCGATGGGCGACAAGCTGTTGATCGAGAACCTGTCCTTCTCGGTTCCGCCGGGCGCCATCGTCGGCGTGATCGGCCCAAACGGGGCCGGCAAATCCACGCTTTTCAAGATGATCACCGGGTTGGAAAAGCCCGATAGCGGCACGATCGAGATCGGCAACACGGTCGATCTGTCCTATGTCGATCAGTCGCGCGACGATCTGAACCCCGGCGACAACGTCTGGGAAGCGATCAGCGGCGGTGCCGAGATCATCGAACTGGGCGATGCCCAGATCAACTCGCGCGCCTATTGCGGGGCCTTCAACTTCAAGGGCAGCGACCAGCAGAAAAAGGTCAGCCTGCTGTCGGGCGGGGAACGCAACCGGGTGCACATGGCGCGGCTGCTGAAATCGGGCGGCAACGTGCTGCTGCTTGACGAACCGACCAACGACCTTGACGTGGAAACGCTGCGCGCGCTGGAAGACGCGCTGTCGGATTTCGCGGGCTGCGCGGTGGTGATTTCGCACGACCGCTTCTTCCTTGACCGGATCTGCACGCATATCCTGGCCTTCGAGGGCGAGGCGCATGTGGAATGGTTCGAAGGCAACTTCGAAGACTACGAGGAAGACAAGAAGCGCCGCCTTGGCGCTGATGCGCTGGAACCCAAGCGCCTGAAGCACAAGAAGTTTTCGCGCTAGTCCTTATGCCCCCGCCCATGACCTGATGGGCGGGGGCTTTCGTTTGGCAAGCCAGACCGGATTCAAGATGCGACTCGGGGCAAAATTTGCTATGGTTCCTGTACGAAGCCAGTCCGCAGCGCCTCATCCCCGGAATCACCCTGTCGACGCGCGCACGAGGATGCTTCAGCCACTGCCACGGGCATATTTCGCGCGTGGCAGTTGGCATGTGCAGGCCTTGATATTCTCCCCTTGTTGTAGCTGAACCGCAATAGATCGCGCTGACGCGCGATGCCTCCGGCGGGGATATTTTTAGCCCAAAGAAGCAGAGTTTTCAGGGCTTCTTCTGCGACAGGACATAGGCCACCAGCGCGTTGGCATGGCCATGTCCCAGCCCGTGTTCGGATTTGAGCAAGGCGACCCTTTCCATGTGTTTCATACCCTCCTGTTCCTCGATCAGGGCAAGCCAATGGTCGATCGGTTTTCCGTAGGTTTTTTCGATCGAGGGAAAGTAGGAGGCCGGCCCTTTCACCGGCTTCTTGTCGCTGGATGTCATGACCACTTCCTTCAGGACAGAGATTGCGCGTAAGTTTCAAGCTGGGTTGCCACTGTGCCCCAGCCGTCGAAGAACCCCATGTCCTTGTGCCGTTTGCAGGCCTCGGCCGAGCGGTGGCGTGCCGTGGCGGTGTACGTGGTGCCCCCCTGCCCGTCGTCGGCGAAATCCAAAATAGCCGTCATGAAGGGATCGGCGGCAGGCACCCAGCCTTCGGTATAGCCATCGGTAAAGACCAGCCGTTCCATCGGGATCACGTCAAGCCAGATGCCCTTGTTATCGTAGAGCGTGCCATCGACGTTCATCACCGTGTTGAACCGCCCGCCCACTCGCAGGTCGATATCGCAGGATTCGATGCTGTGCGGTTTGGGAACAAAAAAATGTTTGATGTGGTCAGGCGTTGTCCAACATTTCCACAGAACCGTGCGCGGAGCGGCAAGGGTGCGGGTAAAGGTCAGGTCCGTCTCGGGATTCAAGTTCATGTGTTACGGTCTTTCGTAAGGTTGAGAACATAGTTGTCGAATTGGTCGAGCCTGGCTTTCCAAAGGTCGCGCTGTTGGTCGAGCCATGACAGGGCAGGCAGAAACGCATCTTCCGCCAATGCGCACTGGCGGGTTCGGCCCTGCTTGGTGGTCACGATCAGCCCGGCCTGCTCCAGCTTTTTCAGGTGTGCCATGAACGACGGCAGCGCCATATCATGCGGCGCGGCCAATTCGCTGACCGTGGCGCTGCCCCGCGCCAGCCGTTGCAGGATCGCCCGCCGCGTGCTGTCGCCCAGCGCGGAAAAGCAGGTATCAAGTTGCGACTCATACTTAGCCATATTGCTAAGTATTAAGTTAATCGGCTCGCCGTCAATCTTTGGCGATTGCCTGGATTGACTTTCGGCAGACCGCCGCCGAACCGACGGAAAGATCGCGCAGAGCCGGGAACCAGAGATAACAGCGTCGCGGGTACACCCGGCGTCAGAACAGGAAGTTGTCCAGGGTAACCTCGGTATCGTTCGTGAAGGTCAGATGATACAGCCGTTCATCGACGACGACCCGGACGATGCCGTTCTGTTCAAACTGAGAGCTGAATTCCACGCTGTCAGCCGTCAGCCCCGTCGCGGTGAAATCCAATGTCTCGGTGGCGGCGTCGAAATCGTGGAACACATATGTTGGAACCGACCAAGCGATCGGCCTGAAGACAAACGTATCAACCCCTGTGCCGCCGTGAATCTCGTCGCCGCCAATCCCGGCCAGGACAATCCGGTCGCGGCCTGCCCCGCCGTGGATGTCGCTTTGCCCATGCGACACGATTTTGTCGCCGTGGCGACCACCTTCCATGATGGCCTGCGCGGTCCCACGGTTTATCAATGTGTCGCGGCCCGCGTTGCCCTGCAGATGGTCGATGCCCTGCTCGGCGAACAGAACATCCCGCCCTGCCCCGCCGCGCAAATAATCGTTCCCGTCGCCGCCTCGGAGGATATCGTCGCCAGCGCCACCAGACAGGGTATCACTCCCCTCGCCTCCCCTCAGCACGTCATCGCCCGCGCCGCCGAACAGACGGTCGGCGCCATCGCGCCCGATCAGCGTGTCATCGCCGCGCCCGCCTTTCAGGATATCGATCTTTTCGGATCCGGCCAGCCGGTCGGCCGTTCGCGTGCCAAAGTGTTCATCGGCATTCAGGTAACGGCTGGCGCCAAAACTGCCATCGCTACGTACCTCGGATTCGATCAGCAAAGTACCATAAGCCGTCACCGGGTCATTCTCGATATAGTATCCACCCAGGGTATCGAACGACCCGGTTCCATCGTCCCACACGGCCGACCCGTCGTGCAGCAGCACCTTGGCGGAGCCGGTCAGCAACTGGTTGCCCACTTCGACCTGGCCGAAGACCACCGTAAAATCAGAAATATCGGTGAGGTGACCCGGAACCATGGCCTCTGGCACGTCGCCATAGACGATCATCTGCCCGAAATACGGCGCCCCTGTCGGCACGCCCGTGATTGGCCAACCAAGGTCCAGCCAGACCGTATCAGACCAAACAGCAAAAGTTGTCATCTGAAAATCTCCGATAAAATGTGCCAAAATCGTATTGGCGCAAAACGATCCGCGCAACGGATCTTTCCGAGATGGTCTTACCCGCCCTATGCACAGCAAAAGGGCGCCCCTGAAGGCGCCCTGTCAAAAGCCGATTGGCCCGTGTTGCCTAGCGGCGCATCCGCGCAGCCATCGAGGCAAACAGCGTTTCCTCGTCCGACAGTTTCGCCTTTGGCAGTTTTTCCTGCTTGGTCAGGAAGGCGTTCAGCGCGTTGCTGGCGGCCATGCCCGACCACAGCCGGTTGCCCGAGACCTCTTGACCCGACAGATCAGGGGCGCGGTCCATGCCGGCTGGCGCGGCATCCCATGCGCCCGACATCTTCGATTCGATCTCGCGGCACAGGCCCTTGATGTCGATCCGCTGACGGCCGTGCTGGACGTAGACGAACATGCCCCGCCCGGCATAGGCGATCTGCGCCGTCGACAGATTGACGCTGTCGACGATCGCGGCCGAAACCTGTTCAAGGTGCTTGCGGAACTGCGGAGGCGTAAGTTGGCTGAACAGCTCGCGCGCGCCTTCGATCTGAATCGCGAACATGCTGAGCGCATAGCAGCCGCTGGTGCTGCGCAGCAGGCCATTCTCGATCGCCAGGAAATCGCTTACCCCGTAGACATTGTTCAGGGTCACGCGATCTTCGAACCCGATGCGGGTCAGCTTGGTGAGCTCTTCCATCGTGTGACGGCTCAACGCTTCGCGGTGCAGGCTGTCGCTCAGCATCGAAGCCAGATTGACACGCGTGCCCAGCTCAAGCGCATCGAACGGCTTGGTCACATAGTCGGTAGCGCCTGCGGCGAACGCGGTCTGCATAAGGTTCGGTTGGCGGCTGGCCGTGATCATGATTACCGGCGTCGCCCGATACTCTGACCGTTCGCGAATGCGCCGACATAGCTCGACCCCATCGATCCCCGGCAGCAGGATATCAAGAAGGAAGGTGTCAAAAGGCTTGCGGGCGCTGTCTATCAGCTCCAGAGCTTCTTCCGAAGAGCCGGCACACGTCAGATCGTCGTACCCCTGAACCGACAGGGCGTCCTTCAACAGATCGTGAATGATCGGATCGTCGTCTACGGCGAGTATTTTCATCAGTGTCTCCATACCACGGCGAAACCGCACTCGCCGTAGGGTTGTTCAAGTCCATCCTAATACTTTGTTAACCTTTATCGGGGCGGCAGTTGGACTCGAATGTGTCCGGAATGGGCCACTGTCCACGAACGGCGACAAATTCTTGCAAAAACTGCAAACCGTTGAGTGAATCAACCCAAGATTGTGTGCGGGCGTCAAGGGTGTGCGCCCAGCAATTGCCTGCAAATGGGCAGACTCACATTGGAAACAGAATCACTCCATCGGCCCGGATGCCCGCCCAAAGCGCCCGTCCCCTCTTGACCCGGAACAATACAGCCACGATCCTTGTTTCATTGATAACGAAACCTATTGACGAGTTCCCGATGCTGACACGACGCCACTTCCTCGCCACGACTGCCGCAGCCACAGCTTTGCCGGCGGTCCTTCAGGCCCAGGCTGCCGGTGAGTTCGACCCGACTCCTCAGTATGTGCGCATCAAAAAAGACTTTCTGCCCGGACAACTGCTGATCCTGCCGCGGTCGTACTATCTTTATTACGTGACCGAGCCGCGCAAGGCGCTGCGCTATGGGGTCGGCGTTGGCAAGGCCGGGCTGGAATTCACCGGAACGGCTGTCATCCAGGTCAAAAAGGAATGGCCCACCTGGCGCCCGACCAACGAAATGATCGAACGCGATCCCCGCGCCTACGCGCGGTTTATCGACAACGATTACATCATGCCCGGAGGCCCCACCAACCCGCTGGGCGCCCGTGCGCTTTACCTGTTCCAAAATGGTGTCGATACCTATTTCCGGATCCACGGAACGACCCAGCCGGAAACAATTGGCCACTCGGCCTCGAATGGCTGCATCCGAATGCTGAACGATCACGTGATCGACCTGTACAGCCGCGTCCCCATCGGGACTGTCGTCACCGTCCTGTAGGTCGGTTGTGTCGCCGGTACCCAGTTCATGATCCGATCGCGCCTTACCATCGGCCTGAACATGCCGTCACACTCGGTTTACCAAATCTTCCTTGCAACGAAGGCGTGAATCGCTCCATATCTCACCCGCGACGTTATGCAATCGACCCCACTGCTCCTTTTTCGGCTCAGTTTTCGATCTATGACTTTGCCACCCTGCCACATGTCGTGGGCAGGATCACTGAAGGAGACAGACGATGGCCAAGGGCACCGTCAAATGGTTCAACGCCACCAAAGGGTTCGGCTTTATCGCACCCGAAGGCGCAAGCAAGGATGTGTTCGTGCACATCTCCGCCGTGGAACGCGCCGGTCTGACCGGTCTGAAGGACAACCAGAAGGTGACCTTCGACATCGAGCCGGGCCGTGACGGCCGTGAAGCCGCGGTCAACATCGCGCTCGCCGACTAAACGTCGCGCCAAAGAATACGATGCGGCCGCCGCCTGGAAACAGGGAGGCGGCCGCATTGCGTTCAGAGGGTCACTCCCATTGATCGCGTTTGCGCGCGATGCCTCCGGCGGGAATATTTGAGACCTTAAAGAAGCAGCGACACCTGTACATTCTTTGGGGTACAAATATCCCGGGGGAGTCCCGAAGGGACGGGGGCAGAGCCCCCCGCGCACTCTCCTCGCCTGGCCCGGGTGCCGATCGCGAACCTAGTCGCCACCAGCCTTTTCCACCAGTTCCAATGCAACCGGCCCGATTGTGTCCACGATGCGCGCGACACCTTCGGCACTGGGATGGATACCATCTTCCTGCAAAAAAGCGCGCGCGGCGGATGGGTCGGTGCCCCCGTCAGTCAGGGCGGACAGAAAGTTTGGAACGAACAAAACACCGTACGCTTCGGCCAGTTCGCTGTAATTTGCCTCGAACGCGGCCTTGTAGTCCGCGCCGAAATTAGCAGGTGCCGGCATTCCGATCAGCAGAACCTCTACCCCGGCGTCCTCGGCACCGCTCAGAATTTTTTCAAGGCTCGTGCGGGTGACGGATGGGTCAATGCCTCGCAAAAGATCGTTTCCGCCAAGCGTGACGATCAGTGCATCCACCTCGGGGGTCAGCGTCCAGTCCAGCCGCGCGGCGCCCCCGACCGAGGTATCGCCCGAAACGCCGGCATTCACCAACACGACATCCGCCCCGTTGTCGCGCAGCCAGCGTTCCAGTTGCGGCACGAACCCATCTGCCTGTGGCAGCCCGTAGCCCTGCGTCAGACTGTCGCCCAATGCGGCCACCGTCACCGGCTCGGCCGTCGCCATCTGGGCCGACAAGATAAAAACAATGCCCGGCAATATCTTGCGCATCACGCCTCGCGCTCCATATGAGGGGTGCACCCACCCGATGAAAGTGACCGATGACACAGCCGATCCTGTCCCTTCAAGATGCGGCTTTGTCGCTGAAAGGCAATGCCGGGCAGGTCGATATCCTGCACGGCATCACGCTAGACGTACATTCCGGCGATACGCTGGCACTGATCGGGCCATCCGGGTCGGGCAAATCCTCGCTTCTGATGCTGATGGGCGGGCTGGAGCAGGCCACCGGCGGGCGCGTCACCGCGCTGGGCCGCGATCTGACCGCGATGGGCGAAGACGATCTGGCCCGCTTTCGCCGCGATCACATGGGCGTGGTATTTCAGTCCTTTCACCTGATCCCGACGATGACCGCGTTGGAGAACGTCGCCACGCCTTTGGAACTGGCTGGCGCACGAGACGCCTATGCGCGCGCCCGGGCCGAACTTGTCGCCGTAGGCCTTGGCCACAGGGCCGATCACTACCCGGCGCAGATGTCGGGTGGCGAGCAACAGCGCGTGGCGCTGGCGCGCGCCTCGGCCCCGCGCCCCGATATCCTGCTGGCGGATGAACCCACCGGCAATCTGGACGAAGCGAATGGCGCCGCGATCATGGACATGCTGTTCGACCTGCGCGACCGGCACGGCGCCACGCTGGTGCTGGTGACTCATTCGGCCGAGCTGGCCGCGCGCTGTTCCCGCGTGATCCGCCTGCGCGACGGGCAAATCGCCGCCCCCGCGCATCAGGATGCCGCGGAATGAGCACAGCGAACGCCTTGCGTCTGGCCCGTCGCGAACTTAGGGGCGGGCTGCGCGGGTTCCGTATCTTCCTTGCCTGCCTCGCGCTTGGTGTGGCAGCGATTGCCGCCGTGGGCAGCATCCGCGCCAGTATCGAGGCCGGGTTGGTGCGCGAAGGTGCGGCGTTGCTTGGCGGCGACGCCGAAATGGAATTCACCTATCGTTTTGCCGATCAGGCGGAACGCGACTGGATGCAGGCCAACGCGCTGCGGGTGTCGGAGATCGTCGATTTTCGGTCGATGGCGGTGGTCAACCGCGATGGCACGACCGAACGCGGGCTGACGCAGGTCAAGGCCGTCGATACGGCTTATCCGCTGGTCGGCACCATGGCGCTGACCCCCGACATGCCTCTGGACACAGCCTTGGCGGGTACCGGCGACACCCCCGGCGCGGTGATGGAACAGGTCCTGGCCGACCGGCTGGGCCTGTCCCCCGGCGATCGCTTTGCGCTTGGCACCCAGGACTTCACCCTGAGCGCGATCATCGTGCGAGAGCCCGACAACGCCTCGGCCGGGTTTGGCCTTGGGCCGCGCACATTGGTGGCGACACCGGCGCTGTCGCAGTCCGGTTTGTTGGGCCCGGGCAGCCTCTATTCCACGAAATACCGGCTTGATCTGCCCCCCGGCACCGACCTTGCCGCCCTGTCGGACAGCGCGCGCGAGATGTTCCGCGACAACGGGATGCGCTGGCGTGACAGTCGCAATGGCGCCCCCGGCGTCGCGCGCTTTGTCGAGCGGCTGGGCGCTTTCCTTGTGCTGGTCGGCCTGTCGGGGCTGGCCGTCGGGGGCGTGGGCGTCGCGGCTGCCGTACGCGCCTATCTTGGCAGCAAGACTGGCGTCATCGCCATCCTGCGCACGGTAGGGGCCGATCGCGCCACCATATTTCAAACCTATTTCTTCCAGATCGCCGCGCTGTCGGTGCTGGGCATTGCCATCGGGCTGATCCTTGGCGGCGGTGTGCCGCTTCTCCTGGCGCCGGTGATCGGGTCACAACTGCCGATCCCGGCGGTTTTTGCGATCTACCCCGCCCCGCTGGCCGAAGCCGCAATCTACGGTCTGCTCACCGCCTTTGTCTTTACCCTCTGGCCTCTGGCCCGAACGGAAGAAGTGCGCGCTGCCACCCTGTTCCGCGATGCGCTGTCGTCGGCCCGGGCGCTGCCGCCACTGCGCTACCTTGTGGCCGTGGGCCTTGGGCTGGCGCTGCTGGTGGGTCTTGCAATGTGGTTCAGCGGCACGGTCTGGCTGACGCTGTGGACAACCGGAGGCCTGGCCGGGGCGTTGCTGCTGCTGGCAGGCGCCGCGCTCTTGGTGCGCCGCCTTGCGCGTGCGGGCACCCTGCCCGCCCGCGGCCGCCCCGCCCTGCGCTGGGCGCTGGCCGCCATTTCCGGCCCGCGCGAGGCCGCCGCCTCGGTCGTGCTGTCGCTGGGGCTGGGCCTGTCGGTGCTGGCCGCCGTTGGCCAGATCGACGGCAATTTGCGCAATGCCATCGCCGGAGAGTTGCCGGATGTCGCGCCCTCGTATTTCTTCGTCGACATCCAGAAGGACCAGATGCAGGGGTTTTCCGACCGGCTCGCCAATGACCCGGCGGTCAGCCGTGTCGACAGCGCCCCGATGCTGCGCGGGGTCATCACCCGCATCAACGGCCAGCCCGCCGAAGAAGTGGCCGGCGGCCATTGGGTCGTGCGTGGCGACAGGGGCATCACCTATGCCGATGCCATGCCCGCCCGCAGCCGCCTGACGGCGGGCAGCTGGTGGGGCGCAGGCTATGACGGCCCGCCGGAAATCAGCTTTGCCGCTGAGGAAGCCGCCGAGCTGGGCCTGTCGCTGGGCGACACGATCACCGTGAACATCCTTGGCCGCGACATCACCGCCGCCATCACCAGCTTCCGCGAAGTGGATTTTTCCAATGCGGGCATCGGCTTTGTCATCACGATGAACGCCGCCGCGCTGGAGGCTGCGCCGCACACCTATATCTCGACCGTCTACGCCGAGCCCGAGGCCGAGGCGGCGATCCTGCGCGATCTCGCCAGCGCCTACCCGAACATCACCGCGATCCGGGTGCGCGATGCCATCGACCGTGTGGCCGAGATGCTGGACGGTCTCGCCGCCGCCACATCCTGGGGCGCGGGGGCAACTTTGCTGACCGGGTTCCTGGTACTGATCGGCGCAGCCGCCGCTGGCGAAGGCGCGCGCACCTATGAGGCCGCGGTCCTGAAAACGCTGGGCGCGCCCCGCCAAAGGATATTGATCAGCTTTGCCCTGCGCGCCGCGCTGCTGGGCGTGGCGGCCGGAGCCGTGGCGATCCTTGCCGGCATTGCAGGCGGATGGGCCGTGGCAACCTTCATTTTCGATACCGCCTACCGCGTCATCTGGCCCTCGGCCATCGGGATTGTCGCGGGCGGGGTGCTGGCAACGCTTCTTGCCGGGCTGATGTTTGCATGGCGCCCGCTTGCCGCTCGTCCGGCGGGAATCCTGCGCGCGCGGGAATAGGAGCCGCAGTCAGGCGGGAATGCGCGCTGGCCCCGCAGCGTTGTTCGCCAGGTCAGCCAGGGTCAGACCATCCAGCGTGGACAGGAATGCCTCGGTCGCGACAAGAAGCGACTTTCGAAACAGACAGGTGGCGATATCCCGGCAGGGCACCGCCGAGTCCTCACGGCAATTTTCCGGCAGAACGGGCTTCGGCTCCAGCGCACGCACGACACCGCCGATGCAAATCTCTTCCGCAGGCCGGCCAAGGGAAAATCCGCCATTGCGTCCGCGCCGCGTGACGATCAGTTCAAGACGCGCCAGTTGCAGCACGATCTGGGCCAGATGGTTGAAAGACAGATCACAGGCTTCGGCCACTTCCGTCTTGGTGACAAGCCTGTCAGAGTGTGCCGAACAGTACATCAGAAGCCGAATGGCCATGTCGGTACGTTTGGTCAGGCGCATTGTATCTCTCCCGCAGGGTTGGCGGTGTATGACACAGGTTGCGAATCCGCTATTTGACCTGCATCAAATGGGCGAAAAAACTTACGGAGCTAATTTTGGCGCAGAAAGACCCCTACTTCTTCGGCTATGGCAGCCTGGTGAACCGCGCGACACATGACTTTCCGGGCGCCGAGAGAGCCCGCCTGCGCGGCTGGCGTCGCCACTGGCGCCACACCAGCAAAAGCAACATCGCCTTCCTGACGGTCGTGCCGGATGAAACCTGCGAAATCGAGGGGCTGATTGCCCGGGTTCCCAATGCCGACTGGGCCGCGCTGGATCTGCGAGAATATGCCTATGACCGGCTGCCCGCCAACGAAGCCGTCAGCCACCCGGTCGAAGGGTCTTTGGACATCGCCGTCTACGTTGTTCCTGAAGACCCGAGCCACGACCCCGCCCGGCTGTTCCCGGTCCTGCTCAGCTATATCGATGTGGTGGTGCAAGGCTTCCTTCGCGAATTCGGCGAAGCGGGCGCGCAGCGGTTCTTCGACACCACCTCAGGCTGGGCTACGCCGATCATCCATGACCGCGCGGCCCCCCGATACCCGCGCCACCAGCAACTGAGCACGGACGAAACCGCACTCGTGGATCATCATCTCGCGGCACTGAACGTCGGCTTCATCGAAGAATGACCAGACCTTAAAGGGGGGCTTTGCCCCCTCTTGGCCTACGGCCAATTCACCCCCAGGATATTTGTAGCCCAAAAAAACAGGGCACCCCAGTTTCACCTTCACGAAAATACTCCGGGGGAGTCCCGCAGGGACGGGGGCAGAGCCCCCTTCTTCCCTTATTGCCGCCTCCCGGCGGTGGGCGGCAGAGCCCCCTCGTTCTTTGATTGGCGTCTCCGGACTGCGCGTTCAGAGTTCCCTGCTCCTGTCAGCCGCGGGCGCGGATCACCTGCATCAGCGGCAGCAGAGCTGCCATTTCCGGACCACGCTCCTGACCTGTGACCGCCTTGCGCAGGGGCATGAACAACTGCTTGCCTTTGCGGCCCGTGGCGTCTTTCACGGCCGAGGTCCAAGTGCCCCAAGTCGTCGCGTCGAACGGCCCCGAAGGCAGCATCGCCATAGCCTGCGCGATGAAATCTGCGTCTTCCGGGGCGATCAGTGGATCGGCGCCGTCGCGGCACAGTGCCCACCACTGGCCAAGGTCACCCAGCGTGGTGATATTCTCGCGCGCCATCAGCCAGA
Source organism: Arenibacterium halophilum (assembly GCF_005938225.1). Classification (GTDB taxonomy): domain Bacteria; phylum Pseudomonadota; class Alphaproteobacteria; order Rhodobacterales; family Rhodobacteraceae; genus Arenibacterium; species Arenibacterium halophilum. The sequence continues at coordinate 719,204 of NZ_VCPC01000003.1, read as the reverse complement.
ACGGTTCGGCAATATCGTCGGGCACGCCCAAGGCGGCGACATGATCGCGCACCTCGGACAGCGGCAGCGTTTGCAGGTAGTGCGCGGTCAGCGGATAGAGGTCCGCCTCGTCGAACTTCGTGGGCGCCGCACCAAAGCGCGTCACGTCGAAGCCGTCGATCAGCCGCCCCATATCGGTTTGCAGCTCGACCGGATCCGCGGACCCCAGCCGCGCCATCAGGCTCAACAGCGCCATCGGTTCGACACCCTTGGCGCGCAGATCGCGTAGCGACAGCGTGCCCAGCCGTTTCGACAGGGATTCGCCCTGCGGTCCTGTTAGCAGCGAGTGATGCGCGAATTGCGGGTGGCCGTGGCCCAGCGCCTGCATGATCTGAATCTGCGTCGCCGTATTGGTCACGTGGTCCGAGCCGCGTACAACGTGTGTCACGCCCATCTCGGTGTCATCGACCACTGAAGCCAGCGTATACAGCACCTGACCGTCGCCCCGGATCAGCACCGGGTCACTGACGCTGGCCGCATCGATCGAGATGTCGCCAAGGATGCCATCAGCCCAGACGATCCGTTCCCGGTCCAGCTTGAAACGCCACACGCCCTGCCCGCGCTCGGCGCGCAGCTTGTCCTTTTCCGCCTCGGACAGTGCCAGCGCGGCCCGGTCGTAGACCGGGGGCTTGCCCATGTTCAGCTGCTTCTTCCGTTTGAGATCCAGTTCAACCGGCGTTTCAAACGCCTCGTAGAATCGGCCCGCCGCGCGCAGGGCGTCTGCCGCCTCTGCATAGCGGTCCAGCCGAAGCGATTGCCGCTCGATCCGGTCCCAATGCAGGCCAAGCCACGTCAGGTCTTCCTTGATGCCCTCGACATATTCCTCCTTCGAGCGCTCGGGATCGGTATCGTCGATACGCAGGATAAATTCGCCGCCCGATTTGCGGGCGATCAGGAAATTCATCAGCGCGGTGCGCAGGTTGCCGATGTGGATGTATCCGGTCGGGGACGGCGCGAAACGGGTGGTGGTCATCAGGGTTCTCCAGCTTGGGCGCGTGTTGTCACAGGAACCCCGGTTTGTCCAGTTCGTCGGGGCGCTCAGTACCCCGGGTCGGGCCTCACCCGGCTGCCATCGTGGAACCGCGACAGGCGGAACGGCGTCGGGTCCACCACCGGAGCGGTGCCCATAACCATATCGGCCATCAAACAGCCCGCCCCCGGACCGATGCCAAAGCCATGCCCGGAAAATCCGGTGGCGATGAACAGCCCCGGCACCGTATCGACGCCCGAAATGACCGGGACCGCATCCGGAGTCACATCGATCATGCCGGCCCAGCTTTGCACCACATCGGCCTGCTCAAATATCGGGAACGCCCGACGCAGGGCGGCCAGGCTGCGCCGGAGTGCATGCCGAGAGGGCGCCGGGTCCAGCACGCGGCACTGTTCAAACGCCGTCATCTCGTCCGGTCGCCAGCGCCGCGCCTGCGCCGCCTCTTCGCCCCAGCGCGATGACAGCCGAAACCGTAGCGAGCGCCACTCGGCCCGCAGTGCCGGTAGAAAGGCCCGAGCAAGGCGAAAGCTGTCGGGCACGATATCAACCGTGTTTTCATGGCCCGAAGCCACGGAATAGCCCCCGTCGACCCGCTTGCGAAAGGCAAACTCATCCGACCACAGCGCAGTCTCGGGCCCATCGACAGGGGTGGTGCGCATGACGGTGTTCAGCACCTTCAACTGCGGCAGCGCCACCCCGGAATTGCCCGCGAACAGCCGCGACCACGCGCCAGCGGCAAGCACCACCGCATCGGCACGCACGCGGCCTTTCTCGGTCACCACGCCGGCCACCCGCCCGGCCTCAAGGTACAGACTGCGCACGGCGCAACTGGTCATCACCGTGGCCCCGGCCCTACGCGCGGCATCGGCAATAGCAGTGGTCGCCCACTGCGGTTCGGCCCTGCCATCGGTCGGAGAATACAGCGCGCCCTTCAGCGCCAGATTGCGCCCCGGAAGCAGCGTATCCAGTTCTGACCCGCTGACGATGCGCGCATTCACGGAATCGCGCCCTTCCAGATGCCGCGCCCAAGCCCCGTTGTTCTCGACCTCGCGCTCGGACCTGCAACCAAACAGGATGCCAGAGGCGCGATAGCCCGTGCGCTGCCCTGTGCGCGCCTCAAGCCCGTGCCACAGGCGGATCGATTCGATCATCAGGGGAATCTCGCGCGGATCACGCTGCGACAGGCGCACCCAGCCCCAGTTGCGGCTGGATTGCTCGCCCGCGATCTGACCCTTCTCGCAAAGCAGCACGGACTGGCCCCGTTCGACCAGTTCCAGCGCCGTGGACGCCCCCACGATTCCGCCGCCGATCACGACGGTATCGACGCGATCAGGCAGGCGGTGGTCACTCTCAAACGGTGGCAGCGTCGGACCGGGCATAACGGCATTTAGCCAAGCCGCCACAGGCCGGTCCAGTGGGCCGGAGCAGGCTGTACCAGAATGCCCGCGCCTGTGCCCTGGTTACACCTACCCCGAGATTCGGCCTGCCATGTCGATCACCCGGCGTGTCTGATGTGCGACCACCTTCTTGACCGTGTCAGTGGCTTCGCCGGCATTGGCCGAGGCGCCATACGGTGTCCCAAGCTCGAACATCACTTCATCCGTGTAGCCCGGCGCCACGATGACAGCGCCCCAGTGCATGAAGGTCACGTAGAGCCCCAGCAGGGTCGATTCGCGCCCGCCATGCGCGGTCGAGGTCGAGGTCATTGCGCTTGCAACCTTGTCGGCCAACGCGCCCTTCTGCCAAAGCGGACCGAGCGTGTCGATGAAGGCCTGCACTTGCGACGGCACCGAACCATAGCGCGTGGGTGCCGACAACAAGTAGGCATCGGCCCATTCCATGTCATCGGTGGTGACAACAGGAATGTCCTGCATTTTCTCCAGCTGAGCTTTCCACGCGTCCTGCCCGTTTACCACTTCGTCAGGCGCCGTTTCGGCAAACCGGCGCAGTCGGACATCCGCACCCGCCTCGCGGGCGACTTCGGCGGCATGTTCCGCCATCGCATGATTGGTACCATAGGTGGTGTAGAAGGGAATCAGCAGTTTGACAGAGCTCATGGGCGTGTCCTTTCCGTGGGTTGCTTCGTTCTCATGCAACTTAGGTCGCCCACGGCTTTGGTCACTCCAGATCGGCGCACGTCCGCCATGCGCCATTGCACAATGCGCCGCGCCCCCCTTCTGCCTGACCGGCCCGTCGCCTATATCGCTGACATGAGCCGCGACACGTCAGAGCAGTATTTTTATCGCGTGGCGCACACCACGATCAACGCCCTGCCCAGCCCATTCCGACCCCACGCCGCCGAAGTGGCGCTGATCGTGGCCGATTGGCCCGCGCCCGAGATGCTGGCCGAACTCGATATCACCGATCCCGTCGATCTCACAGGCCTCTACGAAGGCATCCCCCTGACCGAGAAATCCGTCTGGGATACGCCCATGGCGCCGGACACGGTCTGGCTGTTCCGCGAACCGATCCTGGCCGAGTGGCGCGGGCGCGGCGATGTCGCGCTGGCCTCGCTGATCGCCCATGTCACGATCCACGAATTCGCGCATCACTTCGGCTGGAGCGACGATGACATCGCCGAAATCGACCGATGGTGGGAATAGCCTCGCCGCGCCCTGATCGCGCGTGCCGCGCGATGCCCCCGGCGAGGATGTTTATTGCCTCAAAAAAGCAGACGTGATCCCCTTCATTATTCCCGAAATACTCCGGGGGAGTCCGCGCAGCGGGCGGGGGCAGAGCCCCCTCTTGTCCTTTTCAGGTTCTCGCCGATGGCGGCAGAGCCCGCATTCACCCTAAGAAGGATCGCGCCAGCGGTTGACGATGGGATAGCGCCTGTCCAGCCAGAAGGCCCCTTTTGTCAGCCGCGCGCCGGGCGCGGATTGGAACCTCTTGTATTCACTCAGGTAAATCAACCGCTCAACCTTTTGCGCCACCTCACGGTCGAAGCCCGCAGCCACGCAATCGGCGATTGACCCGTCGCGGTCCACCAGGATCTCCAGCATTGCGTCGAGGTCGGGATAGTCCGGCAGGCTGTCGCTGTCCTTCTGGTCGGGACGCAACTCGGCCGAAGGCGGTTTGGTGATGATCCGTTCCGGGATCACCGTGCCCTTCGGCCCCATCATCCAGTCGCGGTGGTTTTCATTGCGCCAGCGGCAGGTCTCGAACACGCGGGTCTTGTAGAGATCCTTGATCGGATTGTACCCCCCCGCCATGTCGCCATAGATCGTGGCATACCCCACCGCGACCTCGGATTTGTTGCCCGTGGTCAGCAGCATCTCGCCGAACTTGTTGCTCATCGCCATCAGCAGCAGCCCGCGCAGACGCGACTGGATGTTTTCCTCGGTCAGGTCGGGCTTGGTGCCCGCGAAGATCGGCGCCAAAGTCTCGGTCACCGCCGCGCGGGCCTGCGAGATCGGAACATGGTCATAGGGGCAACCCAGCGCGCGCGCCGCTGCTTCGGCATCCTCCAGCGACTCGGCCGAGGTATATTCCGACGGCAGCATCACACAGCGCACGTTTTCCGGCCCGATGGCATCCGCCGCTATGGTGGCCACAATCGCCGAGTCCACCCCGCCCGACAGGCCCAGCAGCGCCTTCCTGAACCCGGTCTTGCCCATGTAATCGCGCAGGGATTGCACCATCACGCGATAATCCTGCTCCCACTCCGAGGCATGGGCGTGTTCCTCGCCCTGCTTGATCCGCCAGCCGTCAGGCGTCCGATGCAGATCGACATGGGTGATCGCCACATCGAACTGCGGCATCTGAAAGGCCAACGTGCCACCCGGGTTCAACCCAAAGCTTGCCCCGTCGAAGACCTGATCGTCCTGTCCGCCCACCATGTTGAGGTAAATCAGCGGCAGGCCGGTCTCGACCACGCGGGCAACCATGTGGTTCAGCCGCGTATCGTGCTTGCCCCGGTAATAGGGCGAACCGTTCGGTACCAGCAAGAACTCGGCCCCCGTCTCGGCCAGAGTCTCGGCCACATCCTCGTGCCAGGCATCTTCGCAGATCGGCGAGCCGACGCGCGTATTGCCGACCGAATAGGGCCCGCCCAACGGACCGGAGTCGAAAATCCGCACCTCATCGAAGACGGTTTCATTGGGCAGGTGATGCTTCAGCACCGTGTTCGCGATTTGCCCGCCCTTGAGGATGAAATAGGCGTTGTACAGCTGCGTGCCCTCGATCCAGGGTCCGCCGATGGCAAGCGCCGGACCATCGGCACAATCAACCGCCAACTGGCGGATGTGGCTGATCGCATCCAGGTAAAACGCAGGTTTCTTCACCAGATCCTGCGCGTTGTAGCCGGTGATGAACATCTCGGTCATCGCGACCAGGTCGGCCCCCGCATCGCGGCCCTGTTCCCAGGCCTCGCGCGCCTTGGCCGCATTGCCTGCCAGGTCCCCCACGGCGGGGTTGAGCTGCGCCAATGTCACCCGAAACCGATCGCTCATCCGATGCCCGCCCTTCTGCCTGGTTCGCCTTGTCCTTACCCAGATCGGTGGCCGGGGAAAAGGCGATTGCGCCAAAAGACATTGCCCCACGCCGATGGGTCGCCTAGTTTTGCCTCGTCGGCCCGATCCACGCGCCGGCACGAGGAGGCCGACGGACACTCGCATGAAAACAGCCAGTCTTTCCACCGCAGCCGCGCTGACCCTGGCCCTGGCCCTTCCGGCGCAGGCGCAGAATTCGGAAATCCTGACCACGCAGGACGATATCGGCGGCGTCTACGAGGGCACCTTCCGCAGCGGGCTTCAGCACGGCACCGGAACCTATCGGCTGCCCAACGGCTATGAATACAGCGGCGACTGGGTCGACGGCGAAATCCGCGGCAAAGGCATTGCGCGGTTTCCGAACGGTTCGGTGTACGAGGGTGAATTCGCCAAGGGCAAACCCGAAGGCGTGGGCAAGATCACCTTCTCCGACGGCGGCACGTATGAGGGCGAATGGGCCGACGGCAAGATCAATGGAAGCGGGCTGATCGTTTACGCCAACGGCGTGCGCTACGAAGGCGAATTTCGCGACGCCGAACTTCACGGCACCGGCACCATGCGCAGCCCCAGCGGATACGTCTATTCCGGCGACTGGGTGGATGGCGAGAAACAGGGCCAGGGCACGATCACCTATTCCGACGGCGCGGTTTATGAAGGCGGTATTGCCGCAGGCGAGCGCAGCGGCACGGGCAAGCTGACGCTGCCCGATGGCATGATTTACGAAGGCGACTGGGTTGCCGGGCAAAGCGAAGGCCAGGGCAAGCTGATCCAGGCCAATGGCGACATCTACACCGGCGCATTCGCCGGCGGTCGCCGCCAGGGCGAAGGCCGCGTCGACTATGCCAATGGCGATGTCTATGAGGGCAGCTTTACCGATGACCGCCGCGATGGCCAGGGCACGTTCACCGGCTCGGATGGCTATGTCTACACAGGCAGCTGGGTCGCGGGACAGATCGAGGGCCAAGGTCGCGTGACCTATCCAGATGGATCGGTCTACGAGGGCCAGTTCCGCGCCGACCTGCCCGATGGCGCCGGCACGATCACCTATCCCGATGGCTCGACTTATGAAGGCGACTGGGTCGCGGGGGTGATCGAAGGCGAGGGCACGGCGACCTATGCCAACGGCACGGTCTACCAGGGCAGTTTCAAGAACGCGCTGAACGATGGGACAGGCACCTATACCTACCCGGACGGGCGCCGCTACGAAGGCGACTGGGTCGCGGGCCAGCGCGAAGGCAAGGGCACGGCCACCTATGCCAACGGGTCTGTCTACACCGGCGACTTCAAGGCGGGGCAACGCGACGGCATGGGCGAAATCACCTATCCTGACGGGTTCAGATACGTTGGCCAATGGGCCGAAGGTGAAATGACCGGCAGCGGCACGGCGACCTATGCCAATGGCGATGTCTACGAAGGCGAATTCGTGGATGGCAAGCGTCAGGGCCAGGGCACAATGCGCTACACCTCTGGGCAGGAAGCCAGCGGCACCTGGGAGAACGGCGCGCTCAACCGCGACGACGGGTGAGCCCGGCGGCCTCCTGCCGTTTTCGCGCTGCACGCGAAGCCTCCGGAGGGGAAACCTTCATCCCCAGGAAACCGGGCTTCCTCTTCCTTCTTTGGGGCCCAAATATCCCGGGGGAGTCCGCGCGAGCGGACGGGGGCAGAGCCCCCAGCCACGATTTCAACGTGCACTCGCTCAGGCGGGTTCGTGCGCGTTTAGCTTGGCCTGCGACAGACCCGCGTCGGCCTGTAGGGGCAGGCGCATCCGGAAGACCGAGCCTTTACCGAGTACGCTGGTATAGCTGATATCGCCGTCCAGCTCGCGCATGATGCGGCGCGAGATATGCAGTCCGAGGCCCGAGCCGCGGGCGCTGCGGGTTTCGGAATCGTCCACCTGGGTGAAACGGCCGAATACCTTTTCCTCGGCACCCTCCGGAATCCCGATGCCTCGGTCTCGGATCACGACATCCACGAATCCATCGCCCATTTCAAACCACGCAGATACCGCGCCACCGTCCGTCGAGAATTTGATTGCATTGGACAGGATGTTGGTCAGAACCTGCTTCACCCGTTTTGCATCGCCACGCAGGATGATCGGGCTTTCGGGGCGGCGCAGTCCCATCAGGATTGATTTTTGATCGATCTCGCCCTGCAGGCCAGCTATCGCCTCGTCCAGTGTGGCCCCCAGGTCCACCGCATCGCAGCGCAGGTTCAAATCGCCGCTTTCGATGCGCTGGAGATCCAGCAGGTCGTTCACCAGCACGGCCAGCGTTTCCGAATTGCGCACAGCGCGGGCCAGCAACTGGTCTATCTGCTCTGGTGGCAGGTTCTTGGCGTTGGCTTGCAGCAACTTCAGCACGCCCCGGATAACCGTCAGCGGTGTGCGCAGCTCGTGGCTGACGGTTGCAAGGAAATTGGTCTTGGCCAGATCCGCGGCCTGCGCCCGTTCTGCCGCCTCTTGCATCGTACGCGCCGCATTCCGTTGCGCCGTCACATCGGCCAGCACCACGACCCAGCCGACCCGGGCATTACGGGGCCGGAAGTGCAGCGGGTAAATCCGCGGGGCGTAGCTTCGGCTGCCACGTTCGATCAGCGTTTCTTCGGCACGCCGGGTGCCGTCGGCAATCGCGCGAAGTGCCGGACCGGCATCGGGCAAGTCCCAGGCAAGCCCGCCTTTGTGGGCGGCCTCTGCCCCGAAGACAGCGCGCGCCTCGGGGTTGAACTCCTTCACCGTCCCATCCTCGGTTACGATCAGGATCGGATCCGACGACGTGTAAAACAGAAGATCGCGCCCCATGGCACTGCTGTCGATCCAGCGGCCGTCAGCAATCAGCCACATCACCGCCACCAGCGAAAACGAAAAGGCAAAGGATGTCGGATCGGCTGCGAACAGGGTCATGCCGCCGATCAGATAACACAGGTTGGCCACGATCGGCGCCATCGTGACCAGCAACAGCTTGACGTAGAAGCGGCGCAGGATCGGGGCCGCCTGAAGGGTCGCGGCCGTCGCAATCGAGATGCTGGTGACGATCAGAACATAGATGTAGCCAACGGAGATATAGAACAGCGTTTCGTGGTCATAGGACATTGACAGCCGATCACCGCCGGACGTCATGACCGTACCCGGACCATAGAACATCTGGTGCAGAGGGTTGGTCAGGGCCATCGCGCTGATCACGGCGGGCGCGACGATCAACCCAAGCACCCGCAACCGCACAGGCAACCGCCGCGACAGGGCGTTTTCATACAGGAACATCGCCCAGCTTGTGGCCGTTACCACGATGCCGGGCCAGGCGGCGCGGGCCCAGAACACCTTGCAATCCGCGACGGGCGCCGAAATTTCAAACCCCATCGTCAGCAGCCACCAGAACATGCCAACCAGCGAAAAGGCGAACAGGCGATAGCCCGGCATGTCACGATAGCGGCGCACCCAGATCAGCAGGCCGATCAGCAGGCCGCAGATGGCCAGCACCAGTTCCACAGCCGGGTCTGCAGGCGCCAGAGTGGCGCATGTCGTGATCATTACTGCTATGGCCTCTGGCTTTCGCCGTTTCTTGTATGATTCCGGTGGCGCTTGTGGTGCGGCTTTCCGGCACAGACCATAGTTGTAAGCCGCCCATCGGCACGCAAAACCTAAATGCGCGATCTGACTGTGAATAGCGTCACCCTGTTGCCAAGTTGCACAGGTATCGCCTTTGCTGTCGCCAGATCGCGTCTTGGCGAACCTTCGAAAAAACACGCTTTTCATTCGCGGCAGGCCCGGTATAACCTGCGCCCATGACACAGCGCGCCCATATCCCATGCCTGCCTGCCCCCCGGGGCAGTGCCCGCGCGCTTGGCCTACTGTTCCTAACACGCCTCTGAGCGTGCCATCAGGCGCGCCCGCTCAGAGGATGATGCCTGCGCGCCATTGGCTTTAGGACAGATACAGAAAGTACCGACATGACACAGACCACCGACAAAAATCGCGTGCTGATTTTTGACACCACGCTTCGTGATGGCGAACAATCGCCCGGCGCTACCATGACCCACGCCGAGAAGCTGGAAATCGCCGCGCTGCTGGACGAGATGGGCGTCGACATCATCGAAGCCGGGTTCCCGATCGCCTCGGAAGGCGATTTCAAGGCCGTGAGCGAGATCGCGAAGAACTCGGTCAATTCGGTGATCTGCGGGCTGGCGCGGGCGCAGCTGCCCGACATCGACCGCTGCTGGGAGGCCGTGAAACACGCCGCGCAGCCCCGCATCCACACCTTCATCGGCACCTCGCCGCTGCACCGCGCCATTCCGAACCTGTCGCAGGATGAAATGGCCGAGCGCATCCACGAAACCGTGACACATGCCCGCAACCTTTGCGACAACGTGCAGTGGTCGCCGATGGATGCCACCCGGACGGAATGGGATTACCTGGCCCGCGTGGTCGAGATTGCGATCAAGGCCGGGGCCAGCACGATCAACATCCCCGATACCGTTGGCTATACCGCGCCGGTCGAATCGGCCGAGCTGATCCGCCGCCTGATCGCCGAAGTGCCGGGCGCGGACGAGGTGATCTTTGCTACCCACTGCCACAACGACCTTGGCATGGCGACGGCCAACAGCCTTGCCGCCGTGGCCGGTGGCGCGCGCCAGATCGAATGCACCATCAACGGCCTTGGCGAACGTGCCGGCAACACCGCGCTGGAGGAAGTCGTGATGGCGCTGAAGGTGCGCCATGACATCATGCCTTGGCACACCAACGTCGACACCACCAAGATCATGAACATCTCGCGCCGGGTGGCGACCGTGTCGGGGTTCCCGGTGCAGTTCAACAAGGCGGTCGTTGGCAAGAACGCCTTTGCCCATGAATCGGGCATCCATCAGGACGGGATGCTGAAGAACGTCGAGACGTTCGAGATCATGCGCCCCGAGGACGTGGGCCTGACCGAATCCAACCTCGTGATGGGCAAGCACTCGGGCCGCGCGGCGCTGCGCGACAAGCTGAAGCACCTTGGCTTCGAAGTGGGCGAAAACCAGCTGAAAGACGTGTTCGTGCGCTTCAAGGAACTCGCCGACCGCAAGAAAGAGGTCTACGACGACGATATCGTTGCGCTGATGCGCGCCGGCGAAGACCCGGAAAACGATCACATCAAGCTGAAATCGCTGCGCGTGGTCTGCGGCACCTCGGGGCCGCAATCGGCCGATATGGTGCTTGAGATCGGCGGAAGCGAGCAGAAGACCGAACAAACCGGCGACGGCCCGGTCGATGCAGCCTTCAACGCGGTCAAGGCGCTGTTTCCGCATTCGGCGCGGCTGCAACTCTACCAGGTACACGCCGTGACCGAAGGCACCGATGCGCAGGCCACCGTGTCGGTCCGGCTGGAGGAAGACGGGCGCGTCGTGACCGGCCAGTCCGCCGACACCGATACGGTGGTGGCCAGCGTCAAGGCCTATATCCACGCGCTGAACCGGCTGGTGGTGCGGCGCGCGAAATCCGCCCCCGGCGAAGACCGGCGCGAGATTTCATACAAGGACGTGTCGTAAGAGACGCGCCGGGGCGGGCCCTGCCCTGCCCCGGTGCCTGCTGCCGGTTCCTGGCGCGACGACCCAGCGGAATGACGCCAGCCGTCGCGGATTCCCCGCTTTAACCCAATCGGACACGGGCCTATAACGGCATCGCCTGCGGTCATGTTTGAGTCGCGGGCCAAATTGCAGTTCATACAGGGTCAATCTTGGATGGGATTTTTCGATTTTCTCGGCGGCTTGTTCACGGCGGACATGGCGATTGACCTTGGAACGGCCAACACGCTTGTTTACGTCAAGGGCCGGGGCGTGATCCTGAGCGAACCTTCGGTGGTGGCCTATCACGTCAAGGATGGCGTCAAGAAGGTGCTGGCCGTGGGCGAGGACGCCAAGCTGATGCTGGGCCGGACGCCGGGCAGCATCGAGGCGATCCGCCCGATGCGCGAAGGCGTGATTGCCGATTTCGACACCGCCGAGGAAATGATCAAGCATTTCATCCGCAAGGTGCACAAACGCTCGACCTTCTCGAAGCCCAAGATCATCGTCTGCGTGCCCCATGGCGCGACGCCGGTTGAAAAGCGCGCGATCCGCCAGTCGGTTCTGAGCGCGGGCGCGCGCCGCGCCGGGCTGATCGCGGAACCCATCGCGGCAGCCATCGGCGCCGGGATGCCAATCACCGACCCGACCGGCAATATGGTTGTCGACATTGGCGGCGGCACCACCGAGGTGGCCGTGCTGTCGCTGGGCGACATCGTTTATGCTCGCTCGGTCCGCGTCGGTGGCGACCGCATGGACGAGGCAATCATCAGTTACCTGCGCCGCCAGCAGAACCTGTTGGTGGGGGAATCCACCGCCGAACGCATCAAGACCAGCATTGGCACCGCCCGCATGCCCGATGACGGACGCGGCACAAGCATGCAGATTCGCGGCCGCGACCTGTTGAACGGCGTCCCGAAAGAGATTGAAATCAGCCAGGCGCAGGTCGCCGAGGCGCTGGCCGAACCCGTCCAGCAGATCTGCGAGGCGGTGATGACCGCGCTCGAAGCCACCCCGCCTGACCTGGCGGCCGATATCGTCGACCGTGGCGTGATGCTGACTGGCGGCGGCGCGCTGCTGGGCGACCTGGACCTGGCGCTGCGCGAACAGACCGGCCTGGCCGTGTCGATCGCCGATGAATCGTTGAACTGCGTGGCCTTGGGCACCGGCAAGGCGCTGGAATACGAAAAGCAGCTGCGCCACGCGATTGACTACGACAGCTAGGGCGCGCAGGCTTTCCTGCACAGCCCCGGTTGCCACCAACCGGGACGCAAAAGGGCATTCTCTTGGCCAAGGACCGCTCACAGCGCGATGACTATTCCGGCCCGCTGCGGCGCTTGCTGCTGGGGGTCGTCTGCCTGTGCCTGATCGCGATCCTTCTGGTCTGGCGCATCGACAGCCCGCGCGTCGAACGGTTTCGCGCCCAGGTGACCGACAAGGTTGTACCCAATATGGACTGGGCGCTGGTTCCAGTGACCGCCACCATCAACCTGTTCCGTGATTTCCAAAGCTATCAACGCCTTGCGGAACAGAACCGGGAACTGCGCAGCGAATTGCGCCAGATGCAGGCCTGGAAAGAGGCGGCGCTGCAACTGGAACAGGAAAACGCGCGCCTGCTGGATTTGAACAACGTGCGACTTGACCCGCGGCTGACCTTTGTCACCGGCGTGGTGATGGCCGACAGCGGATCGCCCTTTCGCCAATCCGTGCTGCTGAACGTGGGCGCGCGCGACGGGATCGTTGATGGCTGGGCCGCGATGGACGGTATCGGGCTGGTCGGGCGGATTTCGGGCACCGGCGATACCACCTCGCGCGTGATCCTGCTGACCGATGCGGCTAGTGCAGTGCCCGCGATCATCCAGCCTTCGGGGCAATCGGCGCTGATCCGGGGCGACAATTCGATGGCCCCGGTGATCGATTTTCTGGAAAACGCCGAATCCGTGCGCCCGGGCGACCGGGTCACCAGTTCGGGCGATGGCGGGGTATTTCCCGCCGGCCTGCTGATCGGGCAGGTGGCGGCCGCTCCCAGCGGGCAGCTGCGCGTGCGTTTGGCTGCCGATTACGAGCGGTTGGAATACCTGCGCGTGCTACGCCACCACGGCACGGAATCCGTGGCCGATCCGGGCCACGTGGTTGCCCCCTCTGCCCCCGTTGCGCAGGCCGAAAGCACCCAGCCGGACCCGGGCGATGGCTGACTATTCTGCGCCTCATGTCTGGTCACGACGAATCGTGTTCGTGCTGCTGGTGGTGGCGATCATCTTCTTTCACCTGATCCCGCTGGACACCGTGCCACGCCGCTGGGCGCCGCCGGATCTGATTTTGGCCTTCGCCTTTGCCTGGGTGATGCGGAGGCCCGATTACGTGCCTGCCCTAAGCCTTGCGCTGATGATGTTGATGGCCGATCTGCTGTTCCAGCGCCCGCCCGGGCTGATGGCGCTGTTGGTGGTGCTGGGGGCCGAATACCTGAAAAGCCGGGTCTACGCGCCGGGCGACAGCAGCTTTGTGGTGGAATGGATCGCGGTGGCTGCGGTGATGGTGGCCATTGCTGTGCTGAACCGGTTGACGCTGACGTTACTTCTGGTGCCGATGCCCCCCCTTTCGCCCACCGTGATCCAGATGGTATTGACGATTGCGGTCTACCCTCTGGTCGTGTTTGTCAGTCAGACGGTGATGGGCGTGCGCAAACCCACCCCCAGCGATGCCGGGGCAATCGGAGGCCGGGCGTGAAACGCAATCCGAAGGATCAGGAACAATCGCACCGCAAGCTGGGCCGCCGCGCACTGGTGCTGGGCGGTTTGCAGCTGGCCTTTGCCGGAACCCTGGCCATGCGGATGCGGTATATGCAGGTCGAGCAGGCCGACCAGTTCCGCCTGCTGGCCGAGGAAAACCGCATCAACATCCGCCTGATCGCCCCCAACCGGGGCGAGTTGTTCGACCGCAACGGCAAGGTGCTGGCCCGCAACGTGCCGAGCTATCGCATCGTCATGGTACGCGAAGATGCGGGCGACGTGGACAAGGTGATCGGCGATCTGTCGCGGCTTGTGGCCCTGAATCCGGAAGAGCTGGAGCAGGCCATGACGGAAATGCGCCGCAGCGCACCCTTCCTGCCCGTCACGCTTGCCGATCGGGTCAGCTGGGACGATGTCAGCCGCGTCGCGGTGAACGCCCCCGCTCTGCCCGGGGTCACGCCCGAGGTGGGCCTCACGCGGGTCTATCCGCATGGCGCGGATATGGCGCATGTGGTCGGCTATGTCGGCCCGGTCAGCGACTATGACCTGCAACAGATCGAAGACCCCGAGCCGGTGCTGCGGATTCCGCGCTTTCAGATCGGCAAGGTCGGGCTGGAAGCCAAGCGCGAGGATGTGCTGCGCGGCAAGGCCGGGGCCAAGCGGGTCGAAGTGAACGCCACCGGCCGCGTGATGCGCGAGCTGGACCGCCGCAACGGGCAGGCGGGCGCCGATCTGCAGCTGACGCTGGACGCCGATCTGCAATCCTATGTGCAGGCGCGACTGGGAAACGAAAGCGCCAGCGCCGTGGTGATGGATTGCGAAACCGGCGATATCCGCGCCATCGTGTCGTCGCCCAGTTTCGACCCGAACCTGTTCGTTCAGGGGATTTCGGTTGCCGATTACCGCGCGCTGACCAACGACCCTTATCGCCCGCTGGCCAACAAGTCGGTGCAGGGCACCTATCCGCCCGGCTCGACCTTCAAGATGATCACTGCGTTGGCCGCGCTGGAGGCCGGGACCGTCGGCCCCGAGGAAACGGTGTGGTGCCCCGGCCACCTCGAGGTGTCGGGGCGGCGGTTTCACTGCTGGAAGGGCGGCGGGCACGGGCATGTCGACCTGATGAATTCGCTGAAGCAAAGCTGTGACGTCTACTACTATGATGTCGCGATGAAAGTCGGGATCGACAATATCTCGGCCATGGCACAGCGGCTGGGGCTGGGCGTGCGCCACGATCTGCCAATGTCGGCGGTGGCCAGCGGGCTGGCCCCGGACCGGGCGTGGAAGAAACGCGTGCACAATCAGGACTGGCTGATCGGGGATACCGCGAACTCGGCCATCGGTCAGGGCTATATGCTGGCTTCTCCGCTGCAACTGGCCGTGATGACGGCGCGCCTTGCCACGGGGCGCGCGATCGAGCCGCGTCTGGTCCGCTCGGTCGACGGGGTCGAGGAACCGCTGGGTGCGAATGAACCGCTGGGGCTGAACGAAAACCACCTGCGGCAGGTGCGGCGCGGCATGAACGCCGTGATGAACGACCGGCGCGGCACCGCCTATAAATCGCGTATCGTGGCCGAGGGCATGCGCATGGCCGGCAAGACCGGCACCAGCCAAGTGCGCAACATCACTGCCGCCGAACGCGCCGCCGGGGTCATCAACAACCGCGATCTGCCGTGGGAGCGGCGAGATCACGCGCTCTTCGTGGCCTTTGCGCCTGTCGAGGCGCCGCGATACGCGGTATCGGTTGTTGTGGAACATGGCGGCGGCGGATCGACCGCGGCCGCACCCATCGCGCGGGACGTGATGTTGCAGGCGCTTTACGAAGGCACGCCGCCTCTGGAAGCTTACCCCACCGCCGACCGTAATCGCATCAAGGCGCAGCAGGAAAAACTGCAACGCGAACAGGACGAGCGCGCCCCCGTGCGCAGCGACCGCGCATGAGCTATCTTGAGTATAACGTCAAATCCACGCCCAGTGGCCTTCGTAAGGTGCTGTATCTGAACTGGCCGCTGATCCTGCTGTTGTGCAGCGTTGCCGGTGTGGGTTTTCTTCAGCTCTACTCGGTCGCCGGAGGCTCGTTAAGCCCCTGGGCAGAGCCGCAGATGAAACGCTTTATCTTGGGGCTCAGCGTGATGCTGGTGGTCGCCATGGTGCCGGTCTGGTTCTGGCGCAACATGTCGGTGGCCGCCTATCTGATTTCGGTCGTCCTGCTGATCGCGGTCGAACTTGTCGGCATCGAAGGCAAAGGCGCGCAACGTTGGATCGACATCGGGTTCATGCGGCTGCAACCCTCGGAGTTGATGAAGATCACGCTGATCATGCTGCTGGCGGCCTATTACGACTGGCTGCCGGGGCACCGCACCTCGCGCCCGTTCTGGGTGCTGGTGCCGCTGGTGATCATCCTGTTCCCGACCTACCTTGTTCTGCGTCAGCCCGACCTTGGCACCTCGATCCTGCTGATCACGGCGGGCGGCGGGCTGATGTTCCTGGCGGGCGTGCACTGGGCCTATTTCACCGCGGTGATCGCCGCCGGGATCGGCCTGATCACGGCGGTGTTTGAAAGCCGGGGAACGCCGTGGCAGCTGCTGAAGGATTATCAATACCGCCGGATCGACACGTTTCTTGACCCGGCGTCGGACCCGCTGGGCGCAGGCTATCACATCACGCAATCCAAGATCGCGCTGGGATCGGGCGGCTGGACCGGGCGCGGTTTCATGCAAGGCACCCAATCGCGGCTGAACTTCCTGCCCGAGAAACACACCGATTTCATCTTCACCACCCTGGCCGAGGAATTCGGATTCGTCGGGGGCATTTCGCTGCTGGCGCTTTACATGCTCATCATCATCTTCTGTATCGCCACGGCCATGGCGACGCGCGACAGGTTTTCATCTCTGGTCACGCTGGGCGTGGCGATCACCTTCTTTCTGTTCTTCGCCGTCAACATGTCGATGGTCATGGGGCTGGCCCCCGTCGTCGGTGTACCGCTGCCCATGGTCAGCTATGGCGGATCGGCGATGCTGGTGCTCATGGTAGGTTTCGGCCTTGTGCAAAGCGCCCATATCCACCGCCCGCGCGGGCGCAACTGATCCACGAACCCAGGACCTTCATGACTGTCAATATCCTCTTCGCCGCCAAAGAAGAACGCTGGCCAACGTATGAACCGCATCTGCGCCGCGCGCTGGACGATAAGGGGTTGGATTATGACCTGCGCCGCGATTTCGCGCCGGATGAGGTGGATTACATGGTGTACGCGCCCAACAGCGACGTGCAGGATTTCACCCCCTACACCCGGCTGAAAGCGGTTCTGAACCTTTGGGCCGGGGTCGAGGGCATCACCCGCAACGACACGCTGACCGTGCCGCTGGCTCGGATGGTCGACGACGGGCTGACACAGGGCATGATCGAATGGGTTACCGGCCATGTGCTGCGCCATCATCTGGGGATGGATGCCTATATCGTGAATCCGGATCAGGAATGGAACCTGATCGTACCGCCACTGGCGCAGGACCGCAGCGTTGCGATCCTTGGCCTTGGCGCACTAGGCCGCGCCTGCGCGGAAACGCTTGTCGGGCTTGGTTTCAAGGTAAGCGGCTGGAGCCGCTCGCCCAAGGAGATCGCCGGTGTCACCTGCCACCACGGTGAAAACGGGCTGACCGAAACACTAGCCGAGGCCGAGATCCTCGTACTGCTCCTGCCCGACACCCCCGCGACCGAGAATACGCTGAATGCCGAAACACTGGCCGCGCTGCCGCGCGGCGCGGTGATCCTGAACCCCGGACGCGGTCCGCTGATCGACGACAACGCGCTGATCGATGCCTTGAACAGCGGCCAGATCGGCCATGCCACGCTTGATACCTTCCGGATCGAGCCACTGCCCGCCGACCACTCCTATTGGGCGCACCCCAGGGTGACTGTCACACCACATTGCGCCTCGGAAACGAGACCCGCCAGCGCCAGCCGCATCATCGCCGAAAACATCGCGCGCGGCGAATCGGGCCAGCCCTTCCTGTACCTGGTAGACCGTGACAGCGGCTATTGAGGCCGCCTGCTGACAGGTTCGGTTTTGAGTGTTTGAGCCGAAAAGAAGCCAGGACGTTCCACCTTCTTTTCGGTCCAACAACTCTCGCCGGAGGCTTGCGTCGCAGGCGCAATCAGGCCGCGAGACCGCGCCCTTTGAGAAGAGCGTCAACACCGGGCAAGCGGCCTCGGAATTCGGTATAAAGCTCGGCCGCGTCACGGCTGCCGCCGGTCGACAGGATCGTGTCTTCCAGCGAACGTGCCAGCGTCGGGTCAAAGGCGTCTCCCGCCTCCTCAAACGCGGCGAAGGCATCGGCGTCCATCACTTCGGACCACATATAGCTGTAATACCCAGAAGAATAGCCATCGCCCGAGAAGACATGTGCGAACTGAGGCGTTGCGTGACGCATCCCGATCGCATGTGGCATTCCCAGCGAGTCGAGGATTTCCTCCTGCCGTGCCATAGGGTCCACGGGGGGCGCGTTGTCGTGAAATTCCAGGTCGACCAGCGCCGAGGCGACATATTCCACGGTCTGGAAGCCCTGATCGAAATTCGCGGCGGCCAGCACCTTGTCCAGCATCGCCTGCGGCATCGGGGCGCCCGTGTCGACATGGGTGGCAAAGCTGCGCAGCACCTCGGGCACTTCAAGCCAGTGTTCGTAAAGCTGGCTGGGCAGTTCCACGAAATCGCGCGCCACCGAGGTGCCTGACACGCTTTCATAGGTCACATCCGACAGCATCTGGTGCAGTGCGTGGCCGAATTCGTGGAACAGCGTTCGCGCATCGTCATATGACAGCAGCGCAGGCGTACTCTTGGCGAAATTGCAGACGTTGATCACCACCGGAGCCTGGATTTCGGGGAATTTTGCCTGCGACCGCATCGCCGAGCACCACGCCCCCGACCGTTTCGAGCCACGCGCGAAATAGTCCCCGATGAAGACAGCGACGTGTTTGCCGTCGCGCCGTACCTCCCACGCCCGGCAATCGGGGTGGTAGAGCGGCACGTCAAGCTGGTGAAAACTTAGCCCGAACAAGCGGTTGGCGCAGTCGAAAGCCGCCTCGATCATGCGATCCAGCTGGAGGTAGGGTTTCAGTGCCGCCTCGTCTAGGTCGTGTTCCG
The DNA here is from genome assembly GCF_005938225.1 of Arenibacterium halophilum. GTDB lineage: Bacteria > Pseudomonadota > Alphaproteobacteria > Rhodobacterales > Rhodobacteraceae > Arenibacterium > Arenibacterium halophilum. The sequence goes on along the minus strand of NZ_VCPC01000003.1, from coordinate 700,289 downwards.
CCGCGCGACGTTTTTCAGCGTAGTAGCGCCAGTCCCAGGGTTCGAGCGGGCCGTTCACGCCCTCGGCCTGCATCATCGCGGTCAGCACTTCGGCATCGGCCAGCGCACGGGCGCGGGCCGGCTCCCAGACCTGCATCAGCAAGTCGCGCACCCGGTCGGGCGTACCGGCCATTTCGGTGTCGAGCTTGTAGCGCGCAAAGGTATCGTAGCCCAGCAGCTGCGCCCGTTCCTGCCGCAGAGCCAGCGTTTCGGCGGCGATTTCGCGGTTGTCGGTCGCGCCGCCATTGGCGCCGCGCGCGGCCCAGGCCCGATAGGCGATTTCGCGCAGGTCGCGGCGCGGCGAAAACTGCAGGAAGGGCACGATCAATGACCGCGACAGGGTAATTACCGCCCCCGGCGCGCCCTTGTCGCGGCCCGCCGCCTGCGCGGCCTGTACCAGAAAGTCGGGCAGGCCTTTCAGCCCGTCGGCGTCCAGATCCATCGACCAGTCGCGTTCATCCGCCAGCAGGTTCTGGGTAAAGGCGGTGCCCAGCGTCGCCAGCCGCGACTTGATCTCGCGCATCCGCGCATCCTCGGCCCCGTCCAGCGCCGCGCCCGAGCGGACGAACCCGCGATGGGTCAGCATCAGCACACGCGCCTGTTCCGCCGTCAGGTCAAGCCCGTCGCGCCCCTGCCAGACGGCATCCAACCGTGCGAACAGCGCCTTGTTCGATGAAATCCCGGCGTAATGCGCGGCCAGCTTCGGGGAAAATTCCCGCTGCAACTCTTCGCGCTTTGGGGTGCTGTCGGCCCCCGCCAACGTAAAGAACACCGACAGAACGCGATCCAGCGCCGCGCCCGAGGCTTCCAATGCCTCTACCGTATTGGCGAAATCCGGAGCCTCCGGGTTCGTGGCGATGGCGTCGATCTCGGCCAGATGCGCCTCCAGCGCGCGCTCCAGCGCGGGGGCGAAATCATCGTCAGTGATTGTGTCGAAGGGGGCAATCTGGAACGGTGTGGTCCAGTCGGCAAGAATCGGATTGGGCATTGCGGCACTCCTTTGGCGTCACCCTAGACGAGTGGCGGCGCCGGGTGAATTCGTCACGCGGTCGCGGTGCCGCAGATCGGGCAATCGGGCCGTCGTTTCAGCGAAATCCTGCGGCTTTCGCCATATAGCGCATCGTGAATCGCCATGGCTCCCAGCAGAGGAGTGCCCGCCCCCGTCACAACCTTGATCGCCTCGGCAGCCATCATCGCGCCAAGGATACCTGGCAACGGCCCCAACACGCCTGCCTCGGCGCAAGACGGCGCAAGCCCCGGCGCCGGAGCTTCGGGGAAGATGCACTGATAGCACGGTGCGCCACGGGCCGGGTGAAACACCGAAAGCTGGCCTTCCCATTGCGACAGGGCACCGGAAATCAACGGCTTGCCCAACGCCACGGCCGCACGATTGGCCAGATACCGCGTTTCGAAATTATCGGTTCCATCCAGAATGACATCATAATCGGCAAACAGCGCCTCGGCGATGTCTGCCTTTAGACGGCGGTGATACGGGCGCACTGTGATGTGGGGGTTTTGTACGATCATCGCGGCTTCGGCGGAAAATACCTTTGGCACGCCGATATCAGCGTCGCGGTGAATCACCTGCCGCTGGAGGTTGGCATTTTCGACGATGTCGTCGTCGATAACCCCGATCGTGCCGACGCCCGCCGCCGCCAGATATTGCAAGGCAGGCGCGCCCAGACCTCCGGCGCCTATGACCAAAACTTTCGCGCGCTTCAGCTTGGCCTGCCCCGGGCCGCCGATCTCGCGCAGCACGACGTGGCGCGCGTATCGCTCCAGCTCGGTTTCTGTGAACAACCCGGTCGATTGTGAAGGTGCCGCCGTCCCCACGGCGCGCCGACGCAATCTCCGCACACCGTAGGCGTAGACACCAGTCAAGCTGCCCAGCCCCAGCAGGATCAGCCAGGGCGCCACCGAACCGCCCGTCGCCACACGCAGCCCATGCCCATCAGGCAGCACCAGATGGCCCAGGATCACCACCCCCAGCAACAACCCGATCAAAACAAGACGCTGGCGACGCGGCGCTTTCATCAGCGCGCCCAGCCCCCAGAGCGCAGCCGCCAGTGCCAGCACCAACAACATCAGCCGCGCCCGGTCGAGCCAAAACCGCCAGCCCCGCGCGCGGTATCGCCAAGCGTCTCGACCACCTCGAAGCCGGCCTGCACCACCGGCGCCACCACCATCTGCGCGATCCGCTCGCCGTGGGCGATCTCGAACGCCGTATCGCCCGTGTTCAGCACGATCACGCCCACCGGGCCCCGGTAATCGCTGTCGATGGTGCCGGGGCTGTTGATCAGCGTGATCCCATGTTTCAGCGCAAGGCCCGAGCGCGGGCGGATCTGCACTTCGAACCCTTGGGGAATGGCCATGCGCAGCCCGGTCGGCACCAGCGCACGCGCGCCTGGCGCCAACACCACAGCCTTCCCGCCGGGCAGATTGGCCCGGATGTCCGCGCCCGCGGCCCCGGCGGTTTCATAGGACGGCAAGGCAATCGCCCGATCCGCGCCGCCTTCATATTCGATTTCGATCCGCACCATCTTTGCTTCTTCTCGGTCCAAATACTCCCGCCGGAGGCGGTCCCTAGGCCAGCGCCGCCGCGATCCGGTCGGCCAACTGCCGCGCCACCGCGTCCTTGCCCATGCGCGGCCAGCTTTCTGCGCCGTCGTCGGAAATCAGCACCACCGCGTTTTCCGTGCCACCCATGATTCCGGTGGCGGCGCTCACGTCATTGGCCACGATCCAGTCGCACCCCTTGCGCGCGCGCTTGGCAGTGGCGTTTTCAATCACGTCATTTGTTTCGGCGGCAAATCCCACGACCAACCCGGGCCGACCGGTCGCCATCTGGGCCACTCGCGCCAGGATGTCGGGGTTTTCGGCAAACTCCAGCTTGGGCATCCCGTCGCGGGTCTTCTTCAGCTTGCGGTCAGATTGGCTTGCCACGCGCCAGTCGGCAACGGCGGCGGCGAAAACAGCCGCCTCGGCAGGCAGCGCCGCATCAACCGCATCCGACATCTGCTGCGCGGTTTGCACGCGCACCACCTCGACCCCCTCGGGCGGGGCCACATCGGCGGGGCCGGTCACGAACACCACATGCGCCCCAAGCGCCGCCAGCGCGCGGGCAATCGCGGTGCCCTGCGCGCCCGAAGACCGGTTCGCGATATAGCGGACCGGGTCGATGGGCTCGTGCGTCGGACCCGAGGTCACGATGATCCGCTTGCCCGCAAGCGGCCCCGCCCCCAGCATCCCGGCAGCCGCCGCGACAATCTCGTCGGGTTCCGCCATCCGGCCGGGGCCGAATTCGCCGCAAGCCATCGCGCCGTCACCCGGGCCCACCATCTTCACCCCATCCGCGCGCAGCTGTGCCACGTTCCGCTGCGTCGCCGGGTGCTGCCACATCCGCACGTTCATCGCGGGCGCGGCCAATACAGCCGTGTCGGTCGCCAGCAGCAGGGTCGAGGCCAGATCATTCGCCATCCCCTGCGCCATCTTCGCCATCAGGTCGGCCGTCGCCGGCGCCACCACGATCAGATCGGCCGACCGTGACAGCTCGATATGGCCCATCTCGACTTCGTCGGTCAGGCTGAACAGCTCGGTATGGGTTTTCTGCCCCGACAAACCCGACAGCGACAGGGGCGTGACAAACTCGGCCCCCGCCCGGGTCAGAACCGGCGTCACCGTAGCGCCCACCTCTTGGAATTTTCGGATTAGGATCTGCGACTTGAAGGCTGCGATGCCGCCGCCGATGATCAAGAGAATACGCTTGCCTGTCAGCATCGCCCCGCCTTCCCGATTGCTTTGCGCCCGACCATAGGCGCGCCACGGGGCAGAGGCAATCCGCCCCCGGGCCTAGCGGAACGCCGCGCAGGGGTCGGCGCGGTCAACTGGGTCGCCCGGCCAGACCTCGGAAAACAGCCCATCGATCCGGCCCGCCTCGTCCTGCCCGATGGCGTGCAGGCGCACCTCCGGGGCTGCGCGGGCCAAGGAAACCGGCGCGCCCCGGTCAAGACGCACGTGCCCATTTCCCGCGATCACCACGACCGGCCCGCCGGTGTCGTCCAGCGCCTGCAGGGCCGCACGGGCAAGATTGGCATCGCGCATCCGTTGCAGATCGACCATTCCGGGCAGCAGATCGGCCGGGAGCGCGTTGCAATGCGCCGCCATCTGATCAGCCTCGCGTGCGATCTGCTCGTCTTCGGGCAGCGGCTCGGTCAGCCCAAAGCGCGCAGCATCGTCCCCAAAGCTGGCCGCCACGCCGGCCCCAAGCGCCGCGCGCGCAGCATCGCGAGGAATAGCCGCGCCGTAAATGCGCGCACCCGGTGCGGACTGAAAGATAGGGTAATACATCGCAAAATCGGGCCAACCGGACTCGGCCCATTCCAAGGCGGCTTCCAGGGCCGTCGCATCGCCGATCAGGTCAGGGGTCACTCGCTTCGCCTGCTCTTCGGTCAGCATCTCGAAAACGACGGCAGTGGGGCGCAACCGGGCCACCTCGACCGACTGCGCCGCGTGATGACCGGGATTGTCGTGGACCTCGCCGATAAAAACGACTTCAGGCGCGGAATTGGCCCCCGCGCCTTGCGATGCAAAGGCCACCAGAGCGGCAGCCGTAATCCTGCACAACCAGCCTGTCATTGCAGGAAGCCAAGAACCTCCTGGCTTTGCGAGGTCAACGAATGGCGCATCTTCTGAAACGCCCCCACTTCCAACTGGCGCACCCGTTCCTTGCTCAGGCCCAGCTCGGTACCAAGGCTTTCCAGGGTGCGGGGCGCGCCACGCAGCTTGCGTTCTCGGACGATGAACCGTTCACGCTCGTTCAGCGCGTTCATTGCACACAGCAGCCATTCGCGCAGCTGGTCGTTGTCCATCCGGCCTTCGACCAGTTCGGCGGCCTGTGCGCCGTCGTCTTCCAGCACGTCGATCCATTCGCGCCCGTCTTCGTCGGCGGATTGCACCGCGTTCAGCGAAAAGTCAGTGCCCGACAGGCGGCCTTCCATCATCTCGACATCATGCAAGGGTACACCGATCTCGGTTGCCACCATCTGGTTCATATCGGACCGGCTCATCTGCTCACCACGCGCCAGCGCCTCGCGTTCCAACCGGGCCTGCACCCGACGCATGTTGAAAAACAACGATTTCTGAGAAGAGGTTGATCCGGTGCGCACCATCGACCAGTTGCGCATGACGAAATCCTGCACGCTGGCCTTGATCCACCAGACCGCGTAGGTCGAAAATCGCACACCGCGATCGGGGTCGAATTTCTCGGCCGCTTTCATCAGCCCAAGCCCGGCTTCCTGGATCAGGTCGTTCATGGGGGCACCGTAGCGGCGGAATTTCGACGCCATGGAGATTGCCAACCGCATGTAGGCCTGAATGAGCCGGTGCAAGGCGGCCTCGTCCCGGTGGTCGCGCCAAGCGTAGGCAAGCGCCAGCTCGGTTTCGGCGTCCAGCAATTCTGCCTTCATCGCGCGGCGCGACATCGCGCGGTCATAGGTCGTATCCAATGGCATTTCCGGTCCCCCTGACGCTACCCACCCCTTGTCCCTTGTACAGGAGTGCTATGTTAACTACGCAAAACCCCCATGAAAGGTTCACTCGAGAGGCAAAAAAACATGTCTTCCCGAAGCACATTGGTGCTGGGCGGCGCCGCGTCGGGCAAATCTGCCTATGCGGAATCGCTGTTCGATGCCCGAACGGGCCCCTTGACCTATATCGCCACCGCACAGGCCTATGACGCTGAAATGGAAGCGAAAATTCGCATCCACACCGACCGTCGCGGCCCGACTTGGCACACCGTCGAGGCGCCGCTGGACGCGGCTGCCGCGCTTGAGCGGCTTTCGCAGGCGGACCATTGCCTGTTCGATTGCGCAACCATGTGGCTGAGCAACCACCTTCTGGCCGGGTCCGATCTGGCGGCAGAACAGACCCGATTGGTTAACGCAATGACCGCCTGCCCGGCCCGGCTTGTCATCGTCACAAACGAGGTCGGCCACGGGATTGTTCCCGAAAATGCGCTGGCCCGGCAATTCCGCGAGGCGCAGGGCCGGTTGAACATCGCGCTGGCCGCCAGTGCCGACCATGTGGTGCAGGTGATCGCCGGACTGCCGCAGGTGCTGAAATGACGCGGCTGCACCTTGTCCGCCACGGGCCGACCCACGCGCGCGCCATGGTCGGCTGGTCGGACATTCCCGCCGATCTTAGCGACATTGCCGCGCTTTCGCGTCTGTCGGCAGCCCTGCCGGAACGGGCGGTCGTTGTGTCGTCAGACCTGGTCCGCGCCAGCGCCACCGCCGATGCGATTCAAGGGGCACGCCAGCGCCTGCCCCACGACCAGGCGCTGCGTGAACTGCACTTCGGCGACTGGGAGATGCAGAACGCCCGCCAGATCGGCGAAAGCCACCCCATCCTGTCACGCGCCTATTGGGAAACCCCCGGAGATATCGCGCCGCCCAACGGAGAAAGCTGGAATCAGGCGCGCGCGCGTATCGACGCCGTCATTGACCGGCTGTGCGCCGACCACGCCGGCGGGGACATCGTGATCGTCGCGCATTTCGGAATGATCCTGACCCAAATCCAGCGCGCCCGGGGCCAGACGCCCTATCAGGCACTGGGGCAGAAGATCGACAACCTGTCGCTGACTCAGCTGGAGCGGACAGCCCAGGGCTGGCGCGTCGGGGCGATCAATCACTGTCCGTGATCGGGGTGCGAACAAAATCGCGTTATGCGATTTGCGCCATGCGACTTAACCTAACCCCATGACATATGATCTTTTTATCGGCGACCGCATGTATTCCAGCTGGTCGCTGCGCGGCTGGCTGATGTTCGAGACATTCAACATCCCCTGCACGCCCCACATGATCGGCCTATACGCCGGTACGATGGCCGAAGATATGGCCGCCCTTGCCCCGGCGCGACTGGTGCCGGCTATGCGCACGCCCGAGGGCACGGTCGTAGGCGAAAGCTTTGCGATGGCCGAAACCTTGGCCGAACGCCACCCCGACGCCGGTCTGTGGCCGACGGAGGCCGCCCAGCGCGCCACCGCCCGCTGGCTCTGCGCCGAAATGGTCGGCGGGTTTTCCGCCCTGCGCGGCGATTGCCCGATGCAATTGCAACGCTGCTATAGCAAGTTTCAGCCGTCCGAGGCGGTATTGCGTGATATCGCCCGGGTCGAAACCCTTTGGGACTATGCGCGTCAGGTATCTGGCGCGGCAGATGGTCCGCTGTTCGGCGCATGGTCCTTGGCCGACGTTTTTTATACCCCGGTCGCCGCGCGGATCATCGGCTATGGCCTGCCGGTCAGCGACGCCGCGCGCGCCTACTGCCTGTTCCTGTTGTCGACACCGGCGATGCGGGATTGGCGCGCCAAGGCGCAAGAGGTCATCTATGATCCGGAACCATACCTTCTGCCGCTCGACAGCACGCCTTGGCCGGTTTGAGGCCCGCTGTTAACCCTTAATAAACCTTCGCCGCGTTAACCATTTTCCAAGGCGGAGGGTTGGGCATGGTCTCGCGGACCTACACGGTGGCGTTTCAAGGGGTGCAGGCGCGCCTGGTCGAAGTGCAATGCGCGCTGGCACCCGGCCTGCCTGCCTTTTCGGTCGTCGGCCTGCCCGACAAGGCTGTGTCGGAAGCGCGCGACCGCGTGCGCAGCGCACTGGCGGCACTGTCGATTGCGCTGCCGTCCAAACGCATCACCATCAACCTCTCACCCGCCGACCTGCCCAAGGAAGGCAGCCATTTCGACCTGCCCATCGCCGTGGCGCTACTGGCCGCGCTGAATATCGTGCCGCCCGACAAGGTCGAAACGCTGGTATCGCTGGGCGAACTGGCGCTTGATGCCTCACTGGTGCCGGTGCTGGGGGCGCTGCCCGCCGCCATGGCCGCGGCCGAGGCAGGCCACGCCCTGCTTTGCCCGCTGGCTTGCGGGGCAGAGGCCGCCTGGGTCGGGGCGACGGACACCTTTGCCGCACGCTCGCTGGGCGATGCGCTGCGCCACCTGACCGGGCAGTCTCCGCTGACACCCGCGCGCCCCGGTGCGATGATCGCCGGCGGTCTCGGTCCCGACCTGCGCGATGTGAAAGGGCAGGAACGGGCGAAACGGGCGTTGGAGGTTGCCGCCGCCGGGCGCCATCACATTATAATGGTCGGCACGCCGGGCTCTGGCAAATCCATGCTGGCCGCCCGGCTCCCTGGCCTGTTGCCCGATCTCAGCCCGACCGAGGCGCTTGACACCTCGATGATCCACTCGCTCTGCGGTTTGCTGGACAACGGCGGCATCAACCGGCGCCGCCCGTTCCGTGCACCCCACCACACCGCGTCGATGGCGGCGCTTGTCGGCGGCGGGCGCAACGCGCGCCCCGGCGAGATCAGCCTGGCCCACAATGGCGTGCTGTTCTTGGACGAGCTGCCGGAATTCCCGCGCACCGTGCTGGAAACCCTGCGTCAGCCGATCGAAACCGGAGAGGTGATGATCGCTCGGGCAAATGCGCATGTGCGCTATCCCTGCCGGTTCATGCTGGTGGCGGCGGCAAACCCCTGCAAATGCGGCTATCTGAGCGATGCGGCCCGCGCCTGTTCGCGGGCACCCACCTGCGGAGAGGATTACATGGGCCGAATCTCGGGGCCCTTGATGGACAGGTTCGACCTGCGCCTTGAGGTTCCGCCCGTGGCCTTCCGCGACCTTGACCTGCCGCCCTCGGGCGATGACACCGCCACGGTCGCCGCGCGCGTCGCCGCCGCGCGCGAGGTGCAGCAGGCCCGGTTTTGCGACGTTCCCGGTACCGAACTGAACGCCGATGCCGAGGGCGCGCTGCTGGAACAGATCGCGACGCCGGATGCCGAGGGGCGTGACCTGCTGCAACGCGCGGCAGAGCGGTTCGGCCTGTCGGCGCGCGGCTATCACCGGGTGCTGCGCGTGGCCCGCACCATCGCCGACCTCGACAACGACCCGAATGTGCGCCGCCCGCATGTGGCCGAAGCCATCGCCTTTCGCGTCAGCGGCGCCTAGGCCATCGCTGCCACGCGAGCCTCGATCGCTTCCCAGACCTTTTCTGCGATGTTCACCCCGTCGAATCGCTCAAGCTCCTGGATGCCGGTCGGCGAGGTCACGTTGATTTCGGTCAGGTAGTCGCCGATCACGTCGATCCCCACGAAGACCTGCCCCTTTTCGCGCAGCAGCGGGCCGATGGCGGCACAAATCTCGCGGTCGCGCGCGCTCAATTCGATCTTTTCGGGCCGCCCGCCCACATGCATGTTCGATCGAGTCTCGCCTTCGGCGGGCACCCGGTTGATGGCGCCAACCGGCTCTCCATCAACCAAAATCACGCGCTTGTCGCCCTTGCTGACGGCAGGCAGGAATTTCTGAACGATCAGAGGCTCGCGCGAAAAGCCGGTGAACAACTCGTGCAAAGACGACAGGTTGCGGTCGTTTTCGTCCAGACGAAACACGCCGGCGCCGCCGTTGCCGTACAGCGGTTTGAGGATGATATCGCCATGGCGCGCCTTGAATTCCCGGATCACCCCAAGGTCGCGCGCGATCGTCGTGGGCGGCGTCAGTTCGGGGAAATCCAGCACCAGCAGTTTTTCGGGGTAGTTGCGCACCCAGAACGGGTCGTTCACCACCAGCGTGGTGCCCGCCAGCCGGTCCAGAAGATGCGTCGAGGTGATGTAATGCATGTCGAACGGCGGGTCCTGCCGCAGCCAGACAACATCGAAATCCGCCAGATCAACCTCGCGCCGCGGGCCGAGCTTTGCCGGATCGCCTTTGACGCGCTGCACCGTCATATCATGGCCGCGCGCCATGATTCGCCCTTCCTGAAACGACAGGTCGTCCGGGCTGTAATAAAACAGATCGTGTCCGCGCGCCTGTGCCTCTTCCGCCAGCCGGAATGTGCTGTCGGCGTCGATATTGACCCCGGTAATCGGATCCATCTGAAAGGCGATTTTCATGGCTACCCTCGCAATGCTGTGCCCGATACATGGCGCAGCACGGCAGGGGGTTCAATGGCGATCAGGCATAAGCCAAGGCATTCTCGACAATGCGGAACGCGCCATGACCATTCACCAAAGCCACATCAAAGCGCATATCCGTATCCATGCCGCGCGGTTCGCCCGCCAGAAATTCAAGCGCGGCGTTCTGCAATCTCCCGATCTGGCGCGGCTGCAGCCGTTCGGCGGCACGGTCGAAATCGCGGGCTTTCTTGACCTCGACAAAGATCACCGCGTCCCCCAGACGCATCACAAGGTCAATTTCGCCAGACCGGCCGCGCCAGCGCCGGTTCACAAGCGAATGTCCGGTGTCGCGATAATGCCGTTCGATCCGATCTTCAGCGGCCTGCCCATCGTGATAGGCCACCTGCCCGCGAATTGCCCGCTGTGCCGTCATGGTCGCCCCATCTGCAATGCCATCTGATACACGTCGCGCTTTGGCAGGCCGTGAATTTTTGACACGATTTCCGCCGCATCGCGGACTGAGTGCGTTTCAAGCGCCGTCCGCAAATCGTTTTCTAAGTCCAATTCACTAATTTTTTCCGAACCCGCGCGATCCACCACCACCACGATTTCCCCTTTTGGATCGGGGGCATCGGCCATGCCGGCGACAAGATCTTGAAGTGTACCGCGCCGAACGTCTTCAAATTTCTTCGTGATTTCCCGGCAAATCGCGGCCTGTCGCTCGCCGCCCAGGGACTCGGCCATATCTGCCAATGATGCGCGCAGCCTCTTCGGTGATTCGTAAAATACAAGCGTTCCGGGGATCTGCGCCAAGTCCATCAGTCGTGTTTGTCGCGCGGCGCTCGCGTTTGGCAGAAACCCGGCGAAAAAGAAGGAGTCGGTGGGCAGCCCTGCCAGAACCAGCGCCGCGGGCACCGCCGAAGCGCCCGGCGCCACCGTCACCATCTGTCCCGCCGCCGCCATCGCCCGGCCCAATTCGAACCCGGGATCCGCGATCAGCGGCATTCCCGCCTCCGAGGCATAGGCCACGGATTTTCCCTGCACCGCTTCGGCCACCAGCCGATCCTGCACCGAGGCGCCACTATGGTCGTGGTAGGCGATGATCCGCCGCCCCGACAGCGGCACGCCATGAATGTCCATCAGGTGCCGCAAGCTGCGGGTATCTTCCGCCGCAAGCACATCGGCCGAGGCCAGCGTGTCCAGCGCCCGCAGCGTGATGTCGCGTGCCGTTCCGATGGGCGTGGCAACAAAATGCAACCCCGGGGCCAATCTCACCTGTTTGTAATTCAACGCTGGACCCGCCTTGTCTGAGGATTATTATCGGCAGGAACCACAGGCGCGCCGTTCCGCCGCATCGAGGAGATACAGCGACCATGTTTGCCGTTTTCGCACGGGCCCGCAAGGCAGCCCAGGCCCTGACGTTTCTTGCCGCCACAGCTGCTTTGGCAGCCTGCGATGTCGTTCCGTCGACCGGCGGGCCATCCATCGACACGTCTAAACCGGTCCCCGTGGCCTTGCTTGTGCCGCGCGGATCGGCCCAGCCGGGCGATGCTGTTCTGGCGCAAAGTCTTGAAAACGCGGCCCGCATGGCGATGGCCGACCTTCAGGGCGTCCAGATTGATCTGCGCGTCTATGACACTGCCGGCAACGCCGCCACAGCCGCGTCGGTTGCGTCGCAGGCCGTGTCCGACGGCGCGCGTATCATCCTTGGCCCCGTCTATGGCGAAGCTGCCAATGCTGCCGGGCTGGCCGTGGCCGGACAGGGCGTGAACGTTCTGTCTTTCTCGAACAACGCCTCGATCGCGGGCGGCAACGTCTTCGTCCTTGGGCCGACCTTTGACAACACCGCCCAGCGACTGGCCAGCTTTGCCGCCTCGCAAGGCAAGCGCAACGTGCTGATCGTGCACAGCAGCGATCTGGCCGGGCAATCCGGGCGCGACGCCATCCAGTCGGCCCTGGTGCGCAGCGGCACCAGCCTGGCCGGTGCCGTGTCCTATGACCAGTCGCAGCAATCGGTGATCGCTTCGATCCCGACGATCAAGAGCACCGTCGACAGTTCGGGCGCCGATGCGATTTTCCTGACCGCGAACAGCGCGGGCGCCCTGCCCCTGCTGACCCAGTTGATGCCAGAGGCCGGGATTTCTCCGACCACGACCCAGTTCATCGGTCTGACCCGCTGGGATATCCCGCCGCAAACGACGGCATTGCCGGGCGTTCAGGGCGGCTGGTTCGCCCTGCCCGATCCGGGCAAGGCCGGCCAGTTCAGCGCGCGTTACACCTCGGCCTATGGGGCCGCGCCCCACCCGATCGGCGGCTTGGCCTACGACGGGATCGCCGCCATCGGCGCATTGGTCGGCAACGGCCAATCCAATGCGCTGACCGGTGCGGCCCTGACACAGGGCGCCGGATTCCAAGGGGTTGGCGGCATTTTCCGCCTGCGCCCCGACGGCACCAACCAACGCGGCCTTGCGGTTGCGACCATTCAGAACAGACAGGTGGTTGTGATTGACCCTGCCCCAGCAAGCTTCTCCGGCGCCGGTTTCTGAACCGACGCCGCCCGAGTCCCTGGCGCCGCTGGCGCCCGGGCCTCTCGTCTGCCCCTCGGAAGAGATTTTTGACGCCGCCGCCATCAGCGCGCGGATCGACTCGCTTGTGTCTGAGGGCCTGAACGACGCAAAGCTGCGCGCCGAAACGGTGCGCCTGTTGCGCGAAGCAAATTCCGCCGGGCGCCTGGCGATTGAGACCGCCTTTGCCGCCGCGCCGTTTGATGCGCGCCCACTGACGCGTGCCTATTCCTTCCTGACCGACGGGTTGGTCACAACTGCACTGCATGTCGCCAGCCAGCACTTGCATCCCCTACCGAACCCGACCAAGGGCGAACGCATCGCGCTGATCGCCGTCGGCGGCTACGGCCGAGGCGAAATGGCGCCGTTTTCAGATGTCGACCTGCTGTTTCTGACGCCCTACAAGATCACCGCCTGGGCCGAGAGCGTCATCGAATCGATGCTCTATATCCTGTGGGATCTGAAGCTGAAGGTCGGCCATTCCAGCCGCACCATCCGCGATTGCATCCGGCTTGGCTCGGAAGATTTCACAATCCGTACCGCCCTGCTGGAACACCGTTTTCTGGCCGGCGACGCTGACCTGGCCGCCAGCCTCGACACCCGCCTGCGCAAGGAGTTGTTTGCCAGCGGAGAGCGCGATTTCATCGAAGCCAAACTGGACGAACGCGAAAAGCGCCACCGCAAGCAGGGCCAGCGGTATATGGTCGAGCCCAATGTGAAAGAGGGCAAAGGCGGATTGCGCGACCTGCAATCCCTGTTCTGGATTGCAAAGTACATCCACCATGTGCAGGACAGCGCCGAACTGGTGCCGCTGGGCGTGTTCCGGCCCGATGAATATGCGCGTTTTCTGAAGGCCGAGGAATTCCTCTGGGCGGTGCGCGCCCATATGCACCTGGTGGTGGGCCGCGCCACCGAACAGCTGACCTTCGATCTTCAGGTCGACGTGGCCGAACGCATGGGCTACCGCGACAAATCCGGCCGCCGGGGCGTTGAATTCTTCATGCAGGAGTATTTTCTGCACGCCACCGCCGTGGGCGATCTGACCCGCATTTTCCTGACCAAGCTTGAAGCGATCCACGTCAAATCCGAACCGCTGCTGGAACGGTTCTTTCGCCGCCGCAAGAAGGTGAAAGACGGCTATATCGAGGTGAACAACCGCCTTGGCGTGGCGGACCCCAAGGCATTTGTGCAAGACAAGCTGAACCTGCTGCGCATCTTCGACGAGGGGTTGCGCACCGGTATGCTGATCCACCCCGACGCGATGCGCCTTATCACCGCGAACCTCGACCTGATCGACGATGCGATGCGCAACGATCGCGAAGCGCAGCAGATTTTCCTGAACCTGCTGCTGCGTCACGGCAACCCCGAGCGTGCGCTGCGGCGCATGAACGAATTGGGCGTGCTGGCAGCCTTCTTGCCGGAATTCGAACCGATCGTCGCTATGATGCAGTTCAATATGTATCACAGCTATACGGTCGACGAACACACGATCCAGTGCATCAAGAACCTTGCCCAGATCGAAAAGGGCGACTTGGTGGAATCCCTTCCCATCGCTTCGGGCATTCTGGCCGAGGGCGTGAACCGCAAGGTTCTGTATGTCGCCCTGTTGCTGCACGACATCGGCAAAGGCCGCCCCGAAGATCACTCGATGCTGGGCGCCCAGATCGCGCGCCGGGTGGCGCCCCGGCTTGGGCTGAACAAGGCCGATTGCGAAACCGTCGAATGGCTGGTGCGCTATCACCTGCTGATGTCGGATATGGCGCAGAAACGCGATATCGCCGATCCACGCACCGTCCGCGATTTCGCCAAGGCGGTACAGACTGTGAAACGGCTGGATTTGCTGACCGTGCTGACGGTCTGCGACATCCGGGGCGTCGGGCCGAACGTGTGGAACAACTGGAAGGCCGCGCTGCTGCGCGCGCTCTATCGCCAAACCCGCAAGGCGATGGAAACCGGCATGGAAGACCTGAACCGGGAAAATCGAGGCACCGAGGCCAAGAAGCTGCTGCGCGAGGCGCTGCCGGATTGGTCCAAGGCCGATCTGAAACGCGAAACCGCCCGGCATTACCCTCCCTACTGGCAGGGCCTCCATGTCACCGCGCATGTCGATTTCGCCTGGATGCTGCGAGACATCGAACAAACCGACGGGCCGGGGCAAATCCGGATTCACCTGCACCCGGATGAAGACCGAGACGCCACCCGCGCCTGTTTTGTGATGCCCGACCACCCCGGCATCTTTGCCCGGCTGGCGGGGGCGCTGGCGCTTGTGGGGGCCAACGTGGTGGATGCGCGCAGTTACACCACCAAGGACGGTTTCGTGACCGACGCGTATTGGATACAGGACGCCGACGGCACACCCTATGAGGCCTCGCGCCTGCCTCGCCTTGCCCAGATGATCATGAAGACCCTGAATGGCGAAGTAATCGCGCAGGAGGCCCTGAAATCGCGCGACAAGATCAAGAAACGCGAAAAGGCCTTCGACGTGCCGACCCATATCACCTTCGACAACGACGGGTCCGATATCTACACGATCATCGAGGTCGACACCCGCGACCGCCCCGGCCTGCTCTACGACCTGGCGCGCACGCTGGCGAACAGCAACGTCTATATCGCCAACGCGGTGATCGCGACCTACGGCGAGCAGGTGGTCGATACCTTCTACGTGAAGGACATGTTCGGGCTGAAATACTATTCGGAGAGCAAGCAGCGCACCTTGGAAACACGTCTACGCGCTGCAATCACCGACGGGGCATTGCGCGCGGATCGGTAGACGGACCGGATGAAAAAAGGAGGCCCTGCCCCCGTCCCTGCGGGACTCCCCCGGAGTATTTTCACGATGGTGAATCGGTAAAGGGCGCCCTGCTTCTTTGGGGTCCAAATATCCCCGCCGGAGGCATCGCGCGTTAGCGCGATTGTTTGACGTCAGGCCGCGTGATGGAGTAGCGCGACCCGCTTATCTGAAACACATAGTCGTGCGCTGGGTGTGGAGCGGCCGGCGTCGAAAGACAGCAATGCGCGGGCCTCGGTGGCCGAGGGGTGATCGGATTCGATGTCTCCAAGCAGGCTTTCGCTGGCCAGGCCGTCCGACCAGATCACCTCGTGCCGGTCGAGAAGGATGTGGTGGTAGGTCACGTCGGTCAGCGAGTCGTCGCGCAAGATCGAGGTGCCGTTGATCAGTTTCTTGATCGGCACCAGCACCTCGGATTCGCCGAACAGCAGTTCGCTCTGGCTCCCGCGTGCCAGAACGCGGTGTTGCGGAGACAGGCGGATATCGCGATCAGGGCAGCCGGGACCAAAGGCATCGCGGCGCACGATAATCGGGCGGTAGTCCGCGTGATCGACCAGCGCCACGCGGGGGAGTCGGCAGCGTCCGATCCAGCGGATCGTCTGAAAGCCGTTGTCCATGGTACATAGTCGGTCGCCCGCGGCAAGATCGGCCACATCCATTGCACCGCGTGGGGTGACCATCTGGCAGCCGGTGGTGAAGCAGGGCGGCGCGGCCATGTCGGAATAGAGATAGCCGGGGTAGTCGCTGGCCGAAATTACCGTCAGCGGTGTGCCCGGCGGGGGGAAGCCCGAGGGATCGCCCACGAAGGCCAGGCCTTCGATCGTCGAATAGGACGCACCGCCGCCGCCTTCGTTGATGTTGAAGCCGATCATCGTGTAGGTCGTGCCGTCGGGCCCCTGCACCTGAAATTCGTACTCTGCCTCGACGCGCGCGCTGTCCTGGAACGTCTGACCATCAAAGGCTTGTTGCCCGTCAAGCTTCTGGTTGCCGTCATTATCGCCAAAGTAGTCGTCGTCATCCTTGATCCGGATGCTTGACCAGTCCTGGGATCCCAGGGTGATCGTCTTGCCGACAAGCTGGCTGCCGTCGCCCTGACCCTTGTTCGACAGGCTCTCTCCTCCCGAGATGCTGACCTGAGACGCGCCCAGCGCGTAGATTGTTTCCGTCGTCATTCCTGCAGGCCCCACCTCACCCCGCATCGAAGGTGGCGGCGAAATTGGTTCAAATTGTGGTTAACTTTTTATCAAATCGGGATGATTTTGCGGCCGGGTCGCGGATTGTTTCGCGCCAGAGCGGGCGTGGCAGCCCGTGATGCGGCATCTTTCCGAGCGTTCCGCAACGCGGTATGGTCGCGCCAATCGGGCCGGGCATCACCGGCCGGGCGGGCAGAAACGGCAGGCAGAACAGATGAAACCGATCCGGCTGATGTCCGGCTTTCTGACAGTGGGCGGCTGGACGCTGATGTCGCGCGTCCTGGGCTTTGTGCGCGACGCGATGATCCTTGCGTTGCTGGGCACCGGCCCCCTGTATGAGGCCTATGTGGTGGCCTTTCGCCTGCCCAACATGTTCCGCCGCTTCTTTGCCGAGGGCGCATTCAACACCGCTTTCGTACCGATGTTTTCCAAGCGGGTCGAAGCAGGCGAAGATGCGCGCGCCTTTGCCGAGGATGCGCTGGCGGGGCTGGCCTCGGTCCTGATCGTGCTGACGCTGGTGGCGCAGCTGGCGATGCCCTGGATGATCCTGGGGCTGGCCAGCGGGTTCGCGGGCGAGGAACGGTTTGATCTGGCGGTCGAATTCGGCCGCATCGCCTTTCCCTATGTGCTGTTCATCTCGGTCGCCGCGTTGCTTTCGGGGGTGCTGAACGCGACAGGGCGGTTTGCAGCGGCGGCGGCGGCTCCGGTTCTGCTGAACGTGCTGCTGATCTCGGCGATGGCGGCGGCTTCGGCCCTTGGCGGATCGGTGGCGCTGGCGCTTGTCTGGGCGATCCCGGTAGCCGGTGTGGCTCAGCTGATCCTTGTCTGGGTGGCGGCATCGCGTGCCGGGTTCGGCCTGCGGCTGAAACGCCCGCGCTGGACACCCGAGCTGCGGCGTCTGGTGCGCGTTGCGGTGCCTGCTGCGCTGGCCGGGGGCGTCGTACAGGTCAACCTGCTGATCGGGCAGCAGGTCGCCAGCTATTTCGACAAGGCGGTGGGTTGGCTTTACGCCGCTGACCGGCTGTACCAGCTGCCGCTGGGCGTGGTGGGCATTGCCATCGGCATCGTGCTGCTGCCCGATCTGTCACGCCGACTGTCGGCGGGGGACGATGCCGGGGGGCGCGATGCGCTGTCGCGCGCGGCCGAGGTGTCACTGGCATTGACCATTCCCAGCGCGGTGGCGCTGATCGTGATTCCACTGCCGCTGGTGTCGGTTCTGTTCCAGCGCGGCGCGGCGACCGCAGCGGACAGCGCAGCCATTGCAATGGCGGTGGCGATCTATGGCGCGGGTCTGCCCGCCTTCGTCATGCAGAAAATCCTGCAACCGCTGTTCTTTGCGCGCGAAGATACCCGCAGCCCGTTTCGTTACGCGCTGATTGCCATGGCGGTGAACCTTGTCGCGGCCATAGGGCTGGTGCCGTGGTTCGGCTGGTTGGCCCCTGCGGTGGCGACAACGCTGGCCGGCTGGGCTATGGTTGGCTTTCTGTGGCAGGGTAGCCGGGGCATGGGGCTGGCCGCCACATTCGACGACCGGTTCCGCCGGCGGATCTGGCGTATCTGCGCGGCCTCTGTGTTGATGGGCGCCATGCTGTTCGGGCTGGTGCAGGTGCTGGAACCGGCTTTGAACACAGCGGGCCTGCGGTATCTGGCGCTTATGGGCGTGGTCGCCGCAGCGATCGTGTTCTATTTCGGCGTGGGGCAGGTGATCGGTGCGTTCCGGCTGGCCGAATTCCGCAATGCGATGCGCCGACGCCGCTGACGTCAGCCTTGGCGCAACCGCGCCAGAAGGCGCGCCCAGCCGCCCGGCACCAACACGATGGTCAGCGCGAATCCGGCAGCAAACCCGCCCAGATCGGCGACCCAATCGGGCTGCACGTCGATGAACACCGCGAAGATCAGCTGGATCGCCATCAGGAAGCCGATCAGCGTGAAGGCGCGGGCCTGATTTTCACCGACCGCCGACAGGCGCAGCCACAGCAGGTAGGTAAAGGCTCCGATCAGCCCGTAGACCGGCGGAAACGCCCCGACCAACGGCACCGGACTGTTTGTGAACACCGCATAGGCAAGCGCCCCCGCGACCGAGGACACGAAGAACACCGCCAGCATCGCCACGGCGCCGCAGGTTTCGGCGACCATCTTGCCCAGCGCCAGCAGCATCACGCCGGAAAACAGCGCCTGCGTGAAACTGACGTGGATGAACGGATAGCTGACGAAGCGCAGCAGGTGTTCCAGCGGCCACTGCCCCGTGTCCCACATCCAGCGCAGGATATCGCCGGAGAACGCATAGCGTTGCAGCGCGGCAAGCCGCCAGCCCACCGCCTCGGGGCCGCCGACAAGGCCGCGCGCGCCCAGCTGGAACCCGATTTCCACCGCGACGATGGCGGCGAACAGGATGATGACGACAACCGGCAAGGGATTGACGGCCTGGACGGGGTGTTGACTGCTCATGTTGATTATCGGCCTTTCCGGGCTTCTTGACGGCACCTGATGGCATGGGTATGCGAAACCGGCGATTTTTTCCAGCCGGAGTTTCCGAACAATGAGCGACAAGACATTCGCGCCGCGCATCTTTTCCGGCATCCAGCCGTCGGGCAACCTGCACCTTGGCAACTACCTGGGCGCGCTGAAACGGTTCGTCGACAAACAGAACGAAGGCACCTTTGAAACGGTGTACTGCATGGTCGACATGCACGCGATCACCGTCTGGCAGAACCCCGCCGATCTGAAGCATTCGACCCGCGAACTCTGCGCCGGGTTCATCGCCAGCGGCATCGACCCGGAAAAATCCATTCTCATCAACCAAAGCCAGGTGCCCGAGCACGCGCAGCTGGCCTGGGTGTTCAACTGTGTCGCGCGTATGGGCTGGATGGGCCGCATGACCCAATGGAAGGACAAGGCGGGCAAGAATGCCGAAGCGGCCTCGCTTGGACTGTTCGCCTACCCCGCGCTGATGGCGGCCGACATCCTGGTCTACCACGCGACCCATGTGCCCGTGGGCGAAGACCAGAAACAGCATCTTGAGCTGACCCGCGACATCGCGATCAAGTTCAACAATGATTTCGGCGTCGATTTCTTTCCGGTGACCGAGCCGGTGATCGAAGGCGCGGCCACGCGGGTGATGAGCCTGCGCGACGGCACCAAGAAGATGAGCAAGTCGGACCCGTCGGATGCCAGCCGGATCAACCTGACCGACGATGCCGACACCATCGCCAAGAAGATCCGCAAGGCCAAGACCGACCCGGACGCCCTGCCCTCGGAAGCTGCCGGGCTGGCGGAACGCCCCGATGCGCGCAACCTGGTGAACATCTATGCCGGGCTGTCGGATCAGACCGTCGATCAGGCGCTGGCCGAGGTGGGCGGGATGCAGTTCGGCGCCTTCAAGCCGAAGCTGGCCGAACTTGCGGTCGAACGGCTGGCCCCTATTTCAACCGAGATGTCGCGCCTGATGGACGACACCGCCGAGATCGACCGCATTCTGGCCCGGGGCGCCCTGCGCGCGCGCGAAATCACCGCGCCGATCCTGCGCCAGACCTATGACATCATCGGGATGGTGGGGGCGTAAGCGCCCCCTCCGCTAAACGTCCTCGACGGCCATCACGCCATCAAGGCTTTTGATCGCGCCCTTGATTTCAGGGTTGATCGCGAAATCCTGGCCTAGGTCCATGTCGACCTCGCCGGGCAGTTCGGGCGACATCAGGCACAGGTAAACCTGCCCGCGCGTTGCGGCGCGCACGGCCTTTTGCGCGTTTTCCAGCACGGTCGCCACAGTGGCCACCGCTTCGGGCGCGTCGATATAGACCTTCAGCGCCATTGCCCCCGCGTTCGCCACTGCCACGTCGATCGGCGCGACGGACCGGCCCAGCAGCTTCAACTGGTCGCTTTCCATCGTCGCCTCGACCGTCACGACAACCTTAGACCCGGTTTCCAGATGTTCGCGCGCGGTTTCCAGCGTGTCAGAGAACAGCGTGACCTCGTAGGCGCCCGTGGTATCGGACAGCTGAGCAAAGGCAAAGCGGTTGCCACGCGCCGATTTGCGTTCCTGACGCCCCGCGACCACACCGGCCAGCTTTGCAACCAGCGGCCCACCCATCGCCTTTTCGCGCAGCTCGTCCAGCGTGACGACGCCCTTGCGCTTCAGCGGCGGCATGTAATCGTCCAGCGGGTGCCCCGAGAGGTAGAAGCCGATGGCCTTGAATTCCTCGCTCAGACGTTCGGCAGGCAGCCAATCGGGCACGCCGGGCATCCGCGGTTCGGGCAGATCGTCGCCCGCTTCGCCGAACAGCGAGACCTGGTTGCTGGATTTCTGTTCATGCACTGCCGCCGAATAGGCCACCAGCGCGTCCAGCCCCTCGAACACGCGGCGGCGGTTGGAATCCAGCACGTCAAAGGCCCCGGCGCGGGCCAGCATCTCCATCGGGCGCTTGCCCACGCGCTTCAGGTCGGCGCGGCGCGCCAGATCATAGAGCGTGGCAAAGGGCTTGTCGGTCCCATTCACCTTGCGCGCCTCGGTGATCAGCTTCATCGCTTCCAGCCCGACGTTCTTCAACGCCCCCAGCGCGTAGATCAGCGTGCCATCCTGCACGTCAAAGCTGGCTTCCGACCGGTTCACGCAGGGCGGCGCCCAGGGCAGATCCAGCCCCTTGCGGACCTCTTCGAAATAGACGCCCAGCTTGTCGGTCAGGTGGATATCGCAGTTCATCACCCCGGCCATGAATTCAACCGGGTGGTTCGCCTTCAGCCAGGCGGTCTGATAGCTGACGACCGCATAGGCGGCGGCGTGCGATTTGTTGAAGCCGTAGTTGGCGAATTTCTCCAGCAGGTCGAAGACCTCGCTGGCCTTCTTCTTGTCAACGCCATTCTCGCCTGCGCCCTTTTCGAACTTGGGGCGCTCGGCGTCCATCGCCTCTTTTATCTTCTTGCCCATGGCGCGGCGCAGCAGGTCGGCGCCGCCAAGGCTGTAGCCCGCCATGACCTGCGCGATCTGCATCACCTGTTCCTGGTAAACGATGATGCCCTGCGTCTCGGCAAGGATATGGTCGATCGAGGGATGCACGGATTCGATCTCGCGCAGGCCGTTCTTGACCTCGCAATAGGTCGGGATGTTTTCCATCGGGCCCGGACGGTACAGCGCCACAAGCGCCACGATGTCCTCGATACAGGTGGGCTTCATGCGCTTGAGCGCATCCATCATGCCCGAGCTTTCCACCTGGAACACCGCCACCGTCTTGGCGCTGGCATAAAGCTTGTAGGTCGCCGTATCGTCCAGCGGGATCAGGTTCATCTGGTTCTCGGCGCCCTCGGCCGGCTGGTACAGCTCGGTCCCGTCGGCGGCCACATGCAGCGGACGACCCGATTTCAGGATCAGGTCCAGCGCGTTCTGGATCACCGTCAGGGTTTTCAGGCCCAGAAAGTCGAATTTGACCAGACCGGCCTGTTCCACCCACTTCATGTTGAACTGGGTCGCGGGCATATCGGATCGCGGATCCTGATAGAGCGGCACGAGCGCATCCAGCGGCCGGTCGCCGATGACCACCCCGGCGGCGTGGGTCGAGGCATTGCGCAACAGCCCTTCGACCTGCTGGCCATAGGTCAGCAGCCGGTCCACGACTTCCTCGTTGCGGGCCTCTTCGCGCAGGCGGGGTTCGTCGATCAGCGCCTTTTCGATGCTGACGGGTTTCACCCCTTCCACCGGGATCATCTTCGACAGCCGGTCGACCTGCCCATAGGGCATCTGCAACACGCGGCCGATATCGCGCACGGCGGCCTTGGACAGAAGCGCACCGAAGGTGATGATCTGCCCCACCTTGTCACGGCCGTATTTGTCCTGAACGTAGCGGATCACCTCTTCGCGGCGGTCCATGCAAAAGTCGATGTCGAAGTCGGGCATCGACACCCGTTCCGGGTTCAGGAAGCGTTCGAACAGCAGCGAATAGCGCAGCGGATCAAGGTCGGTGATCGTCAGCGCATAGGCGACAAGACTGCCCGCACCCGAGCCCCGGCCCGGCCCCACCGGAATGTCGTGATCCTTGGCCCATTGGATGAAGTCGGCCACGATCAGGAAGTAGCCGGGAAAGCCCATGCCTTCGATGATGCCCAGCTCGAAATCCAGCCGCTGCTGGTATTCCTCGACACTCACGGCATGGGGGATCACCGCCAGCCGCGCCTGAAGCCCCTCGTTCGCCATGCGGCGCAGCTCGGCCACCTCGTCGTCGGCGAATTTCGGCAGGATCGGATCGCGGCGATAGGCCATGAAGGCGCAGCGTTTCGCGATTTCCACCGTGTTTTCCAGCGCCTCGGGCAGATCGGCGAACAGCACGCACATTTCCTGCGGCGACTTGAAGCTGTGTTGCGGCGTCAGACGGCGGCGCGGCTGCTGCTGATCGACATAGGCGCCCTCGGCGATGCAGATCAGCGCATCGTGGGCTTCGTACATCTTGGCATCGGGGAAATAGACATCGTTGGTCGCGACCAGCGGAATCCCCTTGTCATAAGCGATTTCGACATGCCCGCGCTCGGTCAGCCGTTCCGCTTCGGGGGCGGTTCCGTCTTCGCCCGCGTGGCGTTGCAGCTCGATATACAGCCGATCGCCAAAGGCCGCGTGCAGCCTGTCAACCAGCGCCTCGGCCGCCGGGCGCTGACCGGCCTGCAACAGCATCCCCACTGGCCCTTCGGGGCCGCCCGACAGGCAGATCAGCCCGCCCGACAGCGCCTCGAGTTCGTCAAGCGAGACCTGCGGCAACTGCCCGCCCTTGTCGATATAAAGGCAGCTGTTCAGCTTCATCAGGTTTTCGTAACCCGCTTCGGACTGGGCCAGCAGGACGATGGGCGCCGGGTCTTTCGGTTTCTCGCCCGGCTGCACGGCGACATAGGCCAGATCGACCTGGCAGCCGATGATCGGCTGAATCCCCGCGCCCGCCAACGAAACTGACGCCTCGAGCGCGGCGAACATGTTGTTCGTATCGGTCAGCGCCACCGCGGGCATCCCCGCCTTCTTGCAGAGATCGGGCAGCTTTTTCAGCCGCACGGCCCCTTCCAGAAGCGAATATTCGGTGTGAAGGCGAAGGTGGATGAATCGGGTCGGGCTGCTCATGGGGGCACCCTACCCCCGCCCGATGGGCCGGGCAATCGGCCAAGGCGCGCCAGGCCTGCACAAATGCAGGGCAGGTATTTGCGCGCGAAATTTGAAGCTGTTTCAAACCGCTGGCGCTTTGACGGGCGTATCAGGCGGCTTGGCGGTGCTCAGCGCGTCGAAAGATGGGGCAAACCGGTGGATCGGGTCAAAAGCAAGCCAGCTTTTGCTTGCCATGAGGGCCTGCGGCTTTCTAACCTTTGGCGAACAGGACAAGGTCCGCCGTTTCCTTACGTCGCATCGGGGAAGGGCACAATCGGGCCAAACAGGGGTAAGGCGACGGGTTTCTACATGAACATCGGTTTTCTTCTGAACGGAGAGGCGGTGCAGCTGACGGGCGCGGATCCGACGCGCCCTCTGCTGGATTGGCTGCGCGAGGGGCGCGGGCTGACCGGCACCAAGGAAGGCTGCAACGAGGGCGACTGTGGCGCCTGCACGGTGATGGTGTCGGACGGCGACGGGCCGCGCGCGCTGAACGCCTGCATCCTGCTGCTGGGGCAGCTGGACGGCAAGGCGATCCGCACGGTGGAAGGCGTGGAAGACGGCGGCACGCTGCATCCGGTGCAACAGACGATGATCGACCATCACGGCAGCCAATGCGGGTTCTGCACGCCCGGGTTCGTGATGTCGATGGTGACGGCCCATGCCACGGGCGCCACCGATCACGACGACCAGCTGGCGGGCAACCTGTGCCGCTGCACCGGCTATGCGCCGATCATCCGCGCCGCCCGCGCCGCCGAGGCACTGCCCGTGCCCGGTTGGGTCGCCACTGATTGCGCGGGCGATGCGCCGCACAACGCCGAAGTGGCCGCGCCGGAAAGCGCGGACGCGCTAGCCGCCTTGTACGACGCGCGCCCCGAAGCGACCTTGGTCGCAGGGGCCACCGATGTGGGGCTGTGGGTCACCAAGGGGCTGCGCGACATATCGCCCACGATTTTCCTGAACCGCTGCGCCGATCTGAAAGTGATCGAAGACACGCCGGACGGACTGCGTATCGGCGCCATGGCTGACATGAACCGCGTGCGCGCGGCGATTGCACCGCTGTTTCCGTCCTATGCCGAGATGATCCGCCGCTACGGCTCGACCCAGGTGCGCAATGCGGCGACGATTGGTGGCAATATCGCCAACGGCTCGCCCATTGGCGACAACCCGCCCGCGCTGATCGCGCTGGGAGCGCGGCTGCATCTGCGCAAGGGGGATACGCGGCGTGAGATCGCCATCGAAGATTTCTTCCTCGAGTACGGCAAGCAGGACCGCGCCCCCGGCGAATTCGTCGAGGCGGTCACCATCCCACGTCAGCCCGACACGCTGGGCTGCTACAAGGTGTCGAAACGGTTCGATCAGGACATCTCGGCTTTGTGCGGCTGTTTCAACATCACGCGCGAAGGGGGCCGGGTGAGCGCGGCACGGATCGCCTTTGGCGGCATGGCGGGCGTGCCCAAACGCGCGCGGGCGGTCGAGGCGGCTATGGTTGGCCAAGAGTGGACCGCCGAAACCATCGCCGCGGCGCAGGCAGAGTTTGCCCGCGATTTCGAACCGATGTCCGACATGCGCGCCTCGGCCAGCTATCGGCTGGCGACGGCGGCGGCGCTGCTGGGGCGGTATTTCGACGAAAGCGAAGGCGCGGGGCTGACGGTGCTGGAGGTCGCGCCATGAGTGTCGCCAAGCCCCTGCCCCATGATTCCGCGCGCCTGCATGTGACGGGCGCGGCGCGCTATGTCGATGACATGCCGGTGCCGGCGGGCTGTCTGCACCTGGCTTTTGGCCTTTCCGAGTTTGCCTGCGGCGATATCCTGTCGATGGACCTGGAAGCCGTGCGCGCGGCGCCGGGCGTGGTGATGGTCCTGACGGCTGCGGATCTGCCTTTCGCCAACGATGTCTCGCCTTCTGCCCATGACGAGCCGTTGCTGGCCGTGGACCGGGTGGACTACCTTGGCCAGCCGCTGTTTGCGGTGGTGGCGACCAGCCATGTGGCGGCGCGCCGAGCCGCGCGGCTGGGCAGGATCGCGCACAAGGCCCGCCCTGCCCTGCTGACAATCGAGGCCGCGCTGGCGGCGAACAGCCGCTTTGAAGACGGCCCGCGCATCTACACCATGGGCGACCCCGCAGGCGCCATCGACGGGGCCGACCACCAGGTGACGGGCCGGATCGACATGGGCGGGCAGGAGCATTTTTACCTTGAGGGTCAGGCGGCGCTGGCCTTGCCGCAAGAGGCGGGGGACATGCATGTGATATCGTCCACCCAGCATCCGACCGAGATCCAGCACAAGGTGGCCGAAGCCCTGGGCGTACCAATGCATGGCGTACGCGTCGAAACGCGGCGCATGGGCGGCGGGTTTGGCGGCAAGGAGAGCCAGGGCAATGCGCTGGCCGTGGCCTGTGCCGTGGCGGCGCGGGCGACCGGGCGGGCCTGCAAGATGCGCTATGATCGCGACGACGACATGGTGATCACCGGCAAACGCCACGATTTCCGGATTGACTATCGCGCCGGATTCGATGCCGGAGGGCGGATTGTTGGGGTGGAGTTCGTGCAATACGCACGCTGTGGCTGGGCGCAAGATTTGTCGCTGCCAGTTGCGGATCGGGCGATGCTGCACTCCGACAACGCCTATCGGTTGCCGAATGTGCGCATCGAAAGCCACCGGCTGAAAACCAACACCCAGAGCGCCACCGCCTTTCGCGGGTTTGGCGGGCCTCAGGGGATGCTGGGCATCGAGCGGGTGATGGACCACGCCGCGAGGGTGCTGGGGCTGGACGGGGTCGAGATTCGGCGGCGCAATTACTATGACGAACGGGTGGAGGGGGGCTCTGCCCCCCGGCCTGCGGCCGCCCCCCGGGATATTTCCGTCCCAAAGAATGAGGATTTGGCCTCGCGCGGGGCGGAGGTATCGGAGCCCGGCGACGCGGCGGCGCCCGAGGGCGCACAGGTCACGCCCTATGGCATGGAGGTGCGCGATTTCATCCTGCACGGGATGACGCGGCAATTGCTGGAGAGTTGCGATTACGCGGCGCGGCGGGCGGCGGTGGACGATTGGAACGCGCGCAATGCGACGATCAAGCGGGGGATTGCCTTTTCCCCGGTGAAGTTCGGGATTTCCTTTACGCTGACCCATCTGAACCAGGCCGGGGCGCTGGTGCATGTGTATCAGGATGGCTCGGTTCATCTGAACCATGGTGGCACGGAGATGGGACAGGGGTTGTTTCGCAAGGTGGCTCAGGTGGCGGCGCAGCGGTTCGGGATTGCGCCCGAAGACGTGCGGATCACCGCGACCGATACGGCGAAGGTGCCCAATACCTCGGCCACGGCGGCCTCATCCGGCAGCGATCTGAACGGGATGGCGGTGCAGGCGGCCTGTGACATCATTCGCGACCGCATGGCGGCGCATCTGGCCGAGCAGCATCAGGCGGCGCCCGGGGATGTGCGGTTTGAGGGCGGGCGGGTTTACGTCGGCGGGGCCGAGTATTCCTTCGCCGAGGCGGCGCAGATGGCCTATGTGGGGCGCGTGTCGCTGTCGGCGACCGGGTTCTACAAGACGCCGGGGCTGGCCTGGGACCGGATCGAGGGGCGCGGGCGGCCGTTTTTCTATTTCGCCTATGGCGCGGCGGTGAGCGAGGTGGCGGTGGACACGCGCACCGGCGAGAACCGCATCCTGCGCGCCGATATCCTGCATGATGCCGGCGCTTCGTTGAACCCGGCGATCGACATCGGGCAGGTCGAAGGCGGATACGTGCAGGGCGCGGGCTGGCTGACGACCGAGGAGTTGGTGTGGGACGATGCCGGGCGGCTGCGCACCCATGCGCCCTCGACCTACAAGATCCCGGCCTGTTCGGACCGGCCGGATGTGTTCAACGTGGCGCTCTGGGACGGCGCGAACCCCGAGGCGACGGTGTACCGGTCGAAAGCCGTGGGCGAGCCGCCGTTCATGCTGGGGATTTCCGCGTTTCTGGCGCTATCGGATGCGGTGGCGGCCTGTGGGCCGGCCTATCCGGCGCTGAATGCGCCCGCGACGCCCGAGGAGATCTGGCGCGCGATTGCTCGCGCGCGGGGAGAGGCGCGATGAGTTTCGACCTGGACGCCTTGCGCGATGCGGTGGCCGCGCAGGGCCGCGTGGTGCGCGTGGTGATTGCCGCGATCCGCGGGTCGAGCCCGCGTGAGGTGGGCGCGGCGATGCTGGTCTGGGAGGGCGGGCAATTGGGCACCATCGGCGGTGGGGCGCTGGAATTCGCGGCGGCGCGGGCCGCGCGGGCGCTGACGCAGGATCGGGTGACGCAGCATCCGCTGGGCCCGGCGCTGGGGCAGTGCTGTGGTGGGGCGGTGACCCTGCTGAGCGAGGTCTACGATGCGGCGCGATTGGCGGCGACGGATGCCGACATCGGGGTGATCGCGCGCGCGGTTGGCGGCGCGGATCAGATGCCGCTGGCGGTGGCGCGGCTGCTGGCGCGGGCGCGCGACCGGGGGCAACAGCCCGAGGCGCAGCTGATCGACGGATGGATGATCGAGCCGGTGCATCGCCCGGCGCGCGAGATCTGGGTCTGGGGGGCTGGGCATGTGGGGCGCGCCATCGTGGGCGTGCTGGCCCCCCTGCCCGACATCGCGCTGACCTGGGTCGATACCGCGCCCGAGCGGTTTCCTGAGCAAGTGCCCGCAGGCGTGACGGTTCTGCCTGCAGCCCGGCCCGAGGTTCTGGTGCCACGCGCGCCGAAAAACGCGGAACATCTGATCCTGACCTATTCCCACAAGCTGGATCTGGACCTATGCCATGCGCTGCTGTGCCAAGGGTTTGCCTTTGCCGGGCTGATCGGCTCGGCCACGAAATGGGCGCGGTTCCGGGGGCGACTGGCCGATCTGGGGCATGGGGCCAACCGGATCGCGCGGATCACCTGCCCGATTGGCGACCCCGCACTTGGCAAGCATCCGCAGGCCATTGCGCTGGGGGTTGGCGCGGCGCTGTTGCGCCCCGGACGGGTCGAGGCGACGGAACTGAAGGAGGGCCTCGCATGAGCGAGATGCTGTTGCGGATCGAGGGGCTGACCAAGGCCTATCCCGGCGTTGTCGCCAATGACCATGTGTCCTTTGACATTGCCGAGGGGCAAGTTCACGCGCTGCTGGGCGAGAATGGTGCCGGGAAATCCACGCTGGTCAAGATGATTTACGGGCTGGTGAAACCCGACAGCGGGCGGATGCTGTTGCGGGGCAAACCCTATGCCCCGGCCGAGCCGCGCGCCGCGCGGGCCGATGGCATCGCCATGGTGTTCCAGCATTTTTCGCTGTTCGACGCTTTGGATGTGGCCGAGAATATCGCGCTGGGGATGGAGACGCCGCCGCCGATGCGCGACCTGGCGCGCCGCATCCGCGAGGTGAGCGAGACCTATGGGCTGCCGCTGGACCCCTTCCGCACGGTGGGCGACCTGTCGGCTGGCGAGCGGCAGCGGGTCGAGATCATTCGCTGTCTGTTGCAGGATCCGAAGCTGCTGATCATGGACGAGCCGACCAGCGTGCTGACGCCGCAGGAGGTGGAGATATTGTTCCAGACCCTGCGCAAGCTAAGCGCCGAGGGCACGGCGATCCTGTATATCTCGCACAAGCTGGAAGAGATCCGCACGCTGTGCGACCACGCAACGGTGCTGCGGCTGGGCAAGAACGTGGGCGAATGCGTGCCGCGCGAGACCTCCGCGAGGGATATGGCCGAACTGATGGTGGGCAGCACGCTGAAGACGCCCGAACGGGTGGCCAAGGCGCCGGGGCCGGTCGCGCTGGAGCTGACCGGGCTGTCGGTGGCGTCGCCGTCTGCTTTTGGAACCGCGTTGAAGAATGTCTCGGTGCAGGTGAGCCAGGGCGAGGTGCTGGGCATCGGCGGCGTGGCGGGCAACGGGCAGGACGAGTTGCTGGCGGTGCTGTCGGGCGAGATCCGCGCGCCGCGCGATGCGGTGAAGCTGGACGGCAAGGGCATCGGCACGCTGGGCCCGACGGCGCGGCGCGCGCTGGGTCTGCTGAGCGCGCCGGAAGAGCGGCTGGGCCATGCCGCCGCGCCCGACATGAGCCTGACCGAGAACGCGATGCTGACCGGATCGGTACGCGAGGGGCTGGAGCGGCGCGGGTTCCTGAAATGGGGCGCGGCACAGGCCTTTGCCGAGCGCATCATCAAGGATTTCGACGTGCGCACGCCGGGGCCCGGCAATGCCGCACGGGCGCTGTCGGGGGGCAATCTGCAGAAATTCGTGATCGGGCGCGAGGTGTTGCAGCGCCCGCGTGTCCTGGTGGTGAACCAGCCGACCTGGGGCGTGGACGCCAGCGCCGCCGCCGCGATCCGGCAGGCGATCCTGGACCTGGCCGATGGCGGCGCTGCGGTGATCTGCATCAGCCAGGACCTGGACGAGTTGATGGAGATTGCCGACCGCTTTGCCGCGCTGAACGAAGGCCGGCTGACCGCGCCGCGGCCCACCGCCGGGCTGACGATTGACGAAATCGGGCTGATGATGGGCGGCGCCCACGGCATGGAGGTCGCGCATGTGTGATCGGTTGCCCCGAAAGACCGCCTCCGGCGGGAGTATTTTGACCGAAAAGAAGCAGGGGTGCGGGGAATGATCGTGCTGGAGAAGCGGCCGCAGCCATCGCAGTTCTGGTCGCTGGCGACTCCGATTGCCGCAGTTGTCGCCACGATGATCTTTGGCGGGCTGCTGTTTGCCGTGCTGGGCAAGAACCCGGTCGAGGCGATCCGCACGATTTTCTGGGATCCGCTGCTGGGGGAATTCGCGTTTTATTACCGCCCTCAACTGCTGATCAAGGGCGCGCCTTTGGTGCTGATCGCCATCGGGCTGTCGCTTGGGTTCAAGGCAGGCATCTGGAACATCGGCGCCGAGGGGCAGTACATCATCGGCGCGCTGACCGGTGCCGGTGTCGGGCTGGCGTTTTACCCGATGGAGTCCTGGATCATCTTTCCGCTGATGGTGCTGGCGGGCGCGCTGGGCGGCTGGGCTTGGGCGATGATCCCGGCGCTGTTGAAGGTGAAGTTCGGCACCAACGAAATTCTGGTGTCGCTGATGCTGGTCTATGTGGCCGAGCAATTGCTGGCCTCTATGTCGCTGGGATTGTTGAAGAACCCCGAGGGCTTCGGCTTTCCGGGCAGCCGCAACCTGCAACAGTATGACAGCGCCCATAACGCCGAGCTGATTGCAGGTTCGGGGATGCATTGGGGCGTGGTGGCGGCGATGATCACGGTGATCTTTGCCTATGTGCTGCTGAACCGGCACATGCTGGGCTTTCACATCCGCCTGACCGGCGATGCGCCCCGTGCGGCGCGGTTTGCCGGTGTGAACCCGGCGCGGCTGATCCTGTTCTGCCTTGGCATTTCCGGCGCGCTGGCCGGGCTGGCGGGGTTGTTCGAAGTCGCGGGCCCGGCGGGGCAGATCAGCATCGATTTCAACACTGGCTATGGGTTTACCGCGATCATCGTCGCCTTCCTGGGGCGGCTGCACCCGATCGGCATCCTGCTGGCCGGGCTGCTGATGGCGCTGACCTATATCGGCGGCGAAATCGCGCAAAGCCAGATGGGCCTGCCCGCCGCCGCAATTCAGGTGTTCCAAGGAATGCTTCTGTTCTTTCTGCTGGCGCTGGACGTGCTGACCAATTTCCGAATTCGCCTGAAAACGCGCGAGGTGGCCTGATGGATCTGTCGCAAATCAATCCCGTCCTGCTGATTGCCTCGCTCATGGTGGCGGCGACGCCGATCCTGCTGGCGGCCATCGGAGAGCTGGTCGTCGAACGCGCGGGCGTGCTGAACCTGGGCGTGGAGGGGATGATGATCACCGGCGCGATCTGCGGCTTTGCGGTGGCGGTCGAAAGCGGCTCTCCGCTGTTCGGGTTTGTCGCGGCCGCTGTGGGTGGCGCGGTCCTGTCGCTGCTCTTCGTGCTGCTGACACAGGTGGCGCTGGCCAATCAGGTGGCGTCTGGTCTGGCGCTGACGCTGTTCGGGCTGGGGCTGTCGTCGCTGCTGGGGCAAGGCTATGTCGGGTTGAAACCGCCGCCCACCCCGCGTCTGGACATTCCGGTGCTGAGCGATCTGCCGGTTGTGGGGCCGATCCTGTTCTCGCATGATCCGGTGCTGTATTTCGGCATCGTGGTCGTGGCGGCCACATGGGCGCTTCTGAAATTCACCCGCGCCGGGCTGATCCTGCGGGCGGTTGGCGAAAACCACGATGCCGCCCATGCGCTGGGCTACAAGGTGGTGCGCATCCGCGTGCTGGCGATCCTGTTCGGGGGCGCCTGCGCCGGGCTGGGCGGGGCCTATATCAGCCTGATCCGCGTGCCCCAATGGACCGAAGGCATGACGGCGGGCGTTGGCTGGATCGCGCTGGCGCTGGTGGTCTTTGCCAGCTGGAAACCGTGGCGCGTGCTTCTGGGGGCCTATCTGTTTGGGGGGCTGACGGTGTTGCAGCTGAACCTGCAGGCCGCGGGCGTGGCGATTCCGGTCGAGTACCTGGCAATGTCGCCCTATGTCATCACCATCGTCGTGCTGGTGATCCTGTCGGCCGACAAGAGCCGCGCGCCTGCCGCGCTGGGCCGGGTGTTTCATGCCACGCGATAGCGCGATGTGAGCGCCCAATAATTCACCAGCTTCGCCGCATAAACGGGCATCTGCCCGCGGCGGGCCTTGATACCGGCGGCACGACCATGAAAGATGCCGCCAGCCAAACACCACCAATAAGGGGATAACAGGATGACGATACTTCGCAGAACGCTGCTGGCGACTGCCGCCGCCGCAACCGCGCTGGGGCTGGCCGGGGGCGCCATGGCGCAGGACAAGACCAAGGTCGGCTTCGTCTATGTCGGGCCGGTCGGCGATGGCGGCTGGACCCACGAACATGACATGGGCCGCAAGGCTGTCGAGGCGGAATTCGGCGACAAGGTCGAAACCGTCTACGTCGAGAACGTGGCCGAAGGCCCGGACGCCGAGCGCGTGATGACCCAGATGGCGCTGAACGGCGCCGATCTGATCTTCACCACCTCGTTCGGGTTCATGGATCCGACGATCAACGTTGCCAAGAAATTCCCGGACGTGAAGTTCGAGCATGCCACCGGCTACAAGCGCGCCGACAACGTCAGCACCTACTCGGCCCGCTTCTACGAAGGCCGTGCCGTACAAGGCGTGATCGCCGGGCATATGACCGAATCGAATATCGTCGGCTATATCGGGTCCTTCCCGATCCCCGAGGTGATCCGCGGCATCAACTCGGCCTATATCCATGCCAAGAAGGTCAACCCCGACGTTCAGTTCAAGATCGTCTGGGCCTACACATGGTTCGATCCGGCAAAAGAAGCCGACGCCGCCAAGGTGCTGATCGAACAGGGTGCCGACGTGATCCTGCAGCACACCGATTCCACCGCGCCCCATGCGGCAGCGGCTGAAAAGGGTGGCGTGATCACCTTTGGTCAGGCGTCGGATATGGCGGAATACGCGCCCAGCCCGCGCGTCAGCTCGATCATCGACAACTGGGCGCCTTATTACATCGCGCGTACCAAGGCCGTGATGGATGGCACCTGGGCAAGCATGGACACCTGGGACGGCATCGGCCCCGGCATGGTCGGCATCGGCGAGATCACCGACACGGTGCCTGCCGAGGTGAAAGAAGAAGCCATGGCGCTGAAAGAGTCGATTGCTTCGGGCGAATACCACCCCTTCACCGGCCCGCTGAAAAAGCAGGACGGGTCCGACTGGCTGGCCGAAGGCGAAACCGCCGATGACGGCACGCTGGCGGGCATGAACTTCTACGTCGAAGGCATCGAAGGCGACATTCCGCAGTAACCTGTTCTGCGCGACGGACCTGAACGGCCCTGCCCCACGGCGGGGCCGTTTGCGTTTGGTCCTGCCCGTTTGCGCGCCACGCCATGCGGCGCCCCGACGCGCCCGATGCGCCGCCCCTTGCGCCTGCAGCAAATGTGATGTTGCAATGCAGCATGGCCGAGCCACTTTCCATTGTTGTCGTCGAATCCGACCGCGAGCGCGCCTTGCTGATCGTCGACAGCCTGCGCGAGGCGGGCGACTACAAGATCACCGTCGTGGGCGAAGTCACCGGGTTGGCGCGCCGGATCAGCGAGCAGAACCCCGACGTGGTGCTGATCGACATCGCCAATCCTTCGCGCGACACGCTGGAAGAACTGGCGCTGGCCTCGGGGCCGATGGACCGGCCGGTGGCAATGTTCGTCGACCGCTCTGGCGCGGGGCTGACCACCTCGGCGATCGAGGCGGGCGTGTCGGCCTATGTGGTGGACGGGCTGCGCGCCGACCGGCTGAAGCCGGTGCTGGATGCGGCGGTGGCACGGTTTCACATGTTTCGCCGGATGCGCACCGAACTGGCCGCGACGCGCCGCGCGCTGGAAGAACGCAAGGTGATCGACCGCGCCAAGGGGTTGCTGATGAAGGCGCGCGGGCTGGACGAAGATGCCGCCTATGCCCTGCTGCGGCGCACCGCGATGGAACAGAACCGCAAGATTGTCGACGTTGCCGAGGCGTTGGTGACGGCCGCGGGGCTGTTGTCATGAGCGCAACGGGGTTGTCGGTCGGCTTCATGCCGCTGGTCGATGCCGCGCCGCTGATCGTCGCGCGCGAGATGGGGTTCGCCCGCGAGGAAAGCATCGAGCTGGAGCTGAAGCGCGCGCCGTCCTGGTCGGGTATTCGCGATATGCTGGCGTTTGGCCGGGTCGATGCGGCGCATATGCTGTCACCCGTGCCGATTGCGCTGGCCTTGGGTTTGGGCGGCGGCGGCGCGCCGCTCTCGGCTGTGTCGGTCCTTAGCGTGAACGGAGATGCCATCGGCGTCAGTCAGGCAGTCGCCAACCGGCTGCGCGACGCGGGCTTTGCGTTCGATTTCGCCGATGCCACGGCGGCCGGCAAGGCGCTGATCGCGGCGGCGCAGGGGCGGCTGCGCATTGGCGTACCCTTCCCTTTCTCGATGCACGCCGAGCTGCTGTATTACTGGCTGAACGCGCTTGGCCTGCCCGCGCCGCAAAGCGTGGAAATCCACACCGTGCCGCCGCCGCTGATGTCCGATGCCATCGCCGCCGGAGAAATCGACGCCTTCTGCGTGGGTGAACCCTGGGGCTCGATGGCCGTGGAAAACGGTCTGGGAGAGTTGCTGCTGCCCGGCAATGCGATCTGGGCCTTTGCGCCGGAAAAGGTGCTGGCCGTGCGCACCGACTGGGCCGAAACCGAACCCCAGCTGCTGGGCCGCCTGATGCGCGCCGTCTGGCGCGCCGGGCGCTGGCTGGCCCAGCCCGACAGCCACACCGCCGCGTCCGAGCTGATGTCGCGCCCCGAATATCTGGACGTGCCGCCCGAGATCATCGACCGCGCGCTGGTCGGGCATCTGACCATCGCGGCCAATGGCGAACAGCGCCGGGTCGAGCGGTTCCTTGAATTCCACCATGGCGCGGCAACCTATCCGTGGCGGTCGCAGGCCGCGTGGATCGGGCGGCAGCTGGCCGCGCGCACCGGGCTGGACCGGGCCGAGGCGATCCGCACCGCCCGCGACGTGTTCCGCACCGATATCTATCGCCGGATGCTGCGCGACGTGGGCGCCGAATTGCCCGGCGCCTCGGACAAGATTGAAGGCTCGGTTCTGCACGAGGCACCCGTCGCCTCGGAATCAGGGCGCCTGACCCTGCTGCGCGATTCGTTTTTTGACCGCCGCATTTTTGACCCCAAGCGCCCGGACTGACCACATTTTCGGCAACGCAGCGCACGGCACGCCGCATTGCGGCAAAACCACCCCCCAAAAGATGACTTTTCTTTGACGCCGCCCAGCAGCGTTCGGTAAACAGAAACTGTTCAAGGCAATGGCGCCCAGAACACCGATTTCTCCCAATGACTGGGTTCGATGAGCAAAGCCGCTCGACACTCTGCGTCCTCCGCAGGGATTGTCAGCGGCTGTTTTTTTGTCGCCCAGGTCACAAAGCCCCTGGGCCCGGATGAGAGACGACACATGAAAAAGATACTTGCCACCCTCGCTGCCTCCACCGCCCTGGCCGGGCCGCTGTCGGCCGAGATGCTGGACCTGGAAAAGGACGAACTGACCTTCGGCTTCATCAAGCTGACCGATATGGCCCCGCTGGCCGTGGCCTATGAACAGGGGTTCTTTGATGACGAAGGCCTGTTCGTCACGCTCGAGGCACAGGCCAACTGGAAGGTGCTGCTGGATGGCGTGATTTCCGGCACGCTGGACGGGGCGCACATGCTGGCCGGACAGCCGCTGGCCGCCACCATCGGGTATGGCACCGAGGCGCATATCGTCACCCCCTTCTCGATGGATCTGAATGGCAACGGCATCACCGTATCGAACGAGGTCTGGGAGATGATGAAACCCAACCTGACCATGATGGACGATGGCCGCCCGCAGCACCCGATCTCGGCCAGCGCGCTGGT
Organism: Arenibacterium halophilum; assembly: GCF_005938225.1. GTDB lineage: Bacteria > Pseudomonadota > Alphaproteobacteria > Rhodobacterales > Rhodobacteraceae > Arenibacterium > Arenibacterium halophilum. Next base: position 664,206 of record NZ_VCPC01000003.1, on the reverse strand, counting down.
GCCTGTGATCGACAGCTTCCGCAGCGCCGGCAAGCCGTTCAACATGGGCATGGTGTTCCCCGTGTCCACGCACAATTACGAGTTGCGCTACTGGCTGGCTGCCGGCGGCATCAACCCCGGCTACTACAGCCCCGAAAACGTGACCGGCCAGATCGGCGCCGATGTGTTCCTGTCGGTGACCCCGCCGCCGCAGATGCCCGCAACGCTCGAGGCCGGCACCATCAACGGCTACTGCGTGGGCGAGCCGTGGAACCAGCAAGCCGTGTTCAAGGGCATCGGCGTGCCGGTGATCACCGATTTCGAAATCTGGAAGAACAACCCCGAGAAAGTCTTCGGGATGACGGCGGAATTTACCGAGCAGAACCCAAACACCACGCTCGCCGTGACCAAGGCGCTGATCCGCGCGGCCATGTGGCTGGACGAAAACGACAACGCCAACCGCGAGGAGGCGGTCGAAATCCTGTCGCGTCCTGAATACGTGGGCGCCGACGCCGAGGTGATCGCCAACTCTATGACCGGCACCTTCGAATACGAAAAGGGCGACACCCGCGAGGTGCCCGATTTCAACGTATTCTTCCGCTACAACGCGACCTACCCGTTCTATTCGGACGCCGTCTGGTACCTGACCCAGATGCGCCGCTGGGGCCAGATCGCCGAGGCCAAGCCCGACAGCTGGTACGACGAAGTGGCGAAATCGGTCTACAAGCCCGAGATTTACCTCGAGGCCGCGCGCCTGCTGGTCGACGAAGGTCTGGCCGACGAGGCCGATTTCCCCTGGGACAGCACCGGCTACAAGGCACCGACCCCGGCCGATGACATCATCGACGCGATCCCCTTCGATGCGACGGCGCCCAACGCCTACCTCGACAGCCTTCCGATCGGCCTGAAGGGCGACCAGAAAGTCGTCGGCAACGAAGTGCAGGGCTGATCCCGGCACACCACCCTACGGGACGGCGGGCGGGGCGATGCTCCGTCAGGAGCGAGCGGCGCTCGCCGTCCCCCCCCTCCGCCCGACCGCCCGCACCAAGGACACCCGGACATGACCGCCATCGACCCGACCAGCCTCGACGCCGACGCCCGCCGCGCGCGCCGGTTCACCCGCATCAACGCCGCCGACAAATGGTTCCAAGTGCTTGGCCTGGCCTGGATCACGCCGATCCTGCGCGCGGCCGCCGGCGACAACCCCCGCGCCCAGATGCGCGACCTCTGGCGCCTCGCCGGGGTGCCCATGCTGGCCATCCTCTGCTTCCTCGCGCTCTGGGGCGTGCTGGCCCCGCAGGTGCAAACCTCGCTGGGCGCGATCCCCGGCCCGGTGCAGGTTTGGAACGAAGCAGTTACCTTGCACCAGGACGCCGCGCAGAAGGCCGAACAGCGCGCTGACCACTACGCCCGCGTCGACGCCCGCAACCAGCGTTTCATCGACCGGGGCCAGCCCGAGCGCGTGAAAGACATCCCCTTCACCGGCGCGCCTTCCTATTACCAGCAGATCGGCACCTCGATCCTGACGGTCTTCTTCGGTTTCCTGCTGGCCTCGGTCGTCGCGATCCCGCTGGGCATCGCCGCCGGCCTGTCACCCACCGCGAATGCGGCGCTGAACCCGCTGATCCAGATCTTCAAGCCGGTCTCGCCGCTGGCCTGGCTGCCCATCGTCACCATGGTCGTCGCCGCCGTCTACACCACCAACGACGGGCTGTTCGCCAAGTCGTTCCTTGTCTCGGCCATCACCGTCACGCTCTGTTCGCTCTGGCCGACGCTGATCAACACTGCCCTTGGCGTCGCCTCGATCGACAAGGATCTGGTCAACGTCTCGAAGGTGCTCAAGATGACCACCTGGACAAAAATTACCCGCCTCGTGTTGCCCTCGGCCCTGCCGCTGATCTTCACCGGGCTGCGCCTCTCGCTGGGCGTGGGCTGGATGGTTCTGATCGCGGCCGAGATGCTGGCCCAGAACCCCGGGCTCGGGAAATTCGTCTGGGATGAATTCCAGAACGGCTCCTCCAGCAGCCTCGCGCGCATCATGGTGGCCGTCTTCACCATCGGCATCATCGGCTTCCTTCTCGACCGGGTGATGTTCGCGCTGCAATCCCTGTTCACATTTACCAACAACCGGTGACCGTCATGAGCATTCTCGATTTCAACGGCGTGTCCAAGACCTTCGGCGAAGGCACCCACGCCAACCCCGTCCTGAAAAACATCGATCTCTCGGTGCAGGAGGGCGAATTCCTGGTCCTTCTGGGTTTCTCCGGCACCGGCAAGACGACGCTGATCAACCTGATGGCTGGGCTGGAACAGCCCACCAAGGGCAGCGTCACCTTCAAGGGCAAGCCGATCACCGGCCCCGGGCCCGAGCGCGGCGTGATCTTTCAGAACTACTCGCTGATGCCCTGGCTCACGGTGAACGGCAACGTGGCGCTGGCGGTCGATACGGTGTTCCCGAAGATGCCCGCCGCCGAACGCGCCGCCAAGGTCGATACCTACGTCAAGATGGTCGGCCTGGCCCATGCCGCCAACCGCCGCCCGGCGGAACTGTCGGGCGGGATGCGCCAGCGGGTCAACGTGGCGCGTGCGCTTGCGATGACGCCGGAAATGCTGCTGCTGGACGAACCGCTGTCGGCGCTGGATGCGCTGACCCGCGCCAACCTCGCGGACGAGATCGAAGCGATCTGGGCGCGCGAGAAACAGACCTGCGTGCTGATCACCAACGACGTGGACGAGGCGATCCTGCTGGCCGACCGCATCATCGCGCTGACACCCGATGGCCGGATGGGCCGCGAATTTCCCGTCGCCTTGCCCCGCCCCCGCGATCGCAGCGCGATGAACCACAACGAGGCGTTCAAACGCCTGCGCGCCGAGGTCACGACATACCTGATGGACATCGGGATCGAGGCGCGTGTCGAAGGCACCCGTGCCCTGCCCGATGTGACCCCGATCCACGGTCTGCCCACCGCCGTGGCCCAGGCGCAGGACGGGCTGATCGAAGATCGATTCCTCGACTTCAGCCAGCTGCACAAGGTCTACCCCACGCCCAAGGGGCCGCTTACGGTCGTCGAGGACTTCAACCTCAAGGTCAATCGCGGCGAATTCATCTCGCTCATCGGGCATTCGGGTTGCGGCAAATCCACGGTGCTGACCATGGCCGCCGGGCTGAACGACATTTCCAAGGGCGCGATCAAGCTGGATGGCCGCCACGTCGAAGGCGCCGACCCGGAACGCGCTGTTGTGTTCCAGTCGCCCAACCTGTTCCCTTGGCTGACCGCGCGCGAAAACGTCGCCATCGGGGTCGACAAAGTCTATCCCCGCGCCAGCCAGGCCGAGCGGCAGGAGGTGGTGGAATACTACCTTGAACGCGTCGGCCTTGGCGATGCGATGGATCGCGGCGCCGCCGACATGTCGAACGGGATGCGCCAGCGTGTCGGCATTGCCCGCGCCTTCGCACTCTCGCCCAAGCTGCTGCTGCTGGATGAACCCTTCGGGATGCTCGACAGCCTGACCCGCTGGGAACTGCAAGAGGTGCTGATGGAGGTCTGGTCGCGCACCAAGGTGACCGCCATCTGCGTCACCCATGACGTGGACGAGGCGATCCTTCTGGCCGACCGCGTGGTCATGATGACGAACGGCCCGCAGGCCACCATCGGGCGCGTGCTGGATGTCGATCTGCCCCGCCCGCGCACCCGCAAGGCATTGCTGGAGCACCCCGATTACTACCTCTACCGCGAGCAGGTTCTGAACTTCCTTGCCGAATACGAACACGGCGCCACCCCCAAGAGCGCGACCAGCCCCACCGAAACCCCCGCCAAGAAGGAAGCCGCATGATGGACGTTGCAGTCGATACCCCGGTCAAGACCTTCATCCAGGTGTCCGAAGTCTGGGTCCCCAGGGATGGACGCCTTGTGCTGGCCGAAGGCGATTACGGCACGCTTGACGCCTTCGCCGAAGCCTCGCGCCACGCCAGTTTCGCCAAGGGCGAGGGCCTGCCGGGCAAGGCCTGGGCCGATCAGCGCCCCGTGGTGCTGAAAGGCTTTGACGGGTCATACTTCAAGCGGATCGAAGCCGCCGCTGAGGCCGGGCTGACCAGCGCCGTCGCCATTCCGGTCTTTGACCTCGACGAGTTGAAGGCGGTTCTGGTGGTGCTGTGCGGTGATGACGACAACCGCACCGGCGCCATCGAGATCTGGCGCGAGAGCGACGATCTGCTGATGCTGGACGATGGCTATTACGGCGCCGCCAAGCATTTCGAATGGATCAGCCAGCACACGCATTTTCCGCGCGGTCAGGGGTTGCCCGGGGCGGTCTGGGCCTCGCTTACGCCGATCCTGATGCGCGACCTTGGCTCGGGCTATCGTTTTATCCGGGCCGACAGCGCGGGCAAGGCCGGGCTGACCACGGGGCTGGGGCTGCCTGTGCCCTCGCCCTCGGGCGAAACCTGCGTGCTGACGCTGCTGTCGGCGCGGGGCACGCCCATCGCGCGACGCTTTGAAATCTGGGATGCCCGGCCCGCCCGCGTGGGCAAGACCGGCGGGGCCGAGCTGATCGACGGGATCTGCGCGCGCGAAGGCCGGTTGTGGGACGAAGACAACCCGCGCAAGGCCGCCGCCTGGCAGGGCCACATCGGGCGCGTTCTTGGCACCGGCCTGCCGCTGGCCGAACGCGGCGGCCCCGGTCTGGTCGCCGGGTACGATTCCATTGTCGCCCTGCCCGTCCATTTGAACGGCCACCTTTCGCACATCGTCGCCTGGTATTGCTGAGGATACGCCCATGAAACGCAAGCTTGTCATCATTGGCGCCGGAATGGCCTCGGGCCGGGCGCTGGAACACCTGCTGGAGGCGGACGCCGACGGCTTTGACATCACCCTGTTCAACGCCGAGCCGCGCGGCAACTACAACCGCATCATGCTGTCGCCCGTGCTGTCGGGCGAAAAGAGTTACGAGGAAATCGTGACCCATGACGCCGATTGGTACGCGGCGCACGGCGTCACCTGCCGGTTTGGCGAAAAGGTGCTGCGGGTGGATCGCGACCGCAAGGTGGTGGTCGGTGAAAACGGCGAGGTGCCCTATGACCAGCTGATCTTCGGCACCGGATCTTCGGCCTTCATCGTCCCGGTTCCGGGGCACGACCTGCCCGGCGTCGTTGCCTTCCGCGATCTGGAAGACACAACCGCCATGACCAATGCCAGCGGCACCCCCGGTGGGCGCGCCGTGGTGATCGGCGGCGGGCTTCTGGGGCTCGAGGCCGCCGCCGCGCTGCGGATGCGCGGGATGGAGGTGACGGTGCTGCACATCGCCAGCCACCTGATGGAACGTCAGCTGGACCCGGCCGCCGGCTACCTGCTGAAGAAGGATCTGGAGCGGCGCGGCATCACCGTCCTGCTCGAGGCCTCGACCAAAGAGATCGTCGGCGAAGGCCGCGCGCAGCAGGTCAATCTGGCCGATGGCACCGAACTGCCCTGCGACATCGTGGTGATGGCGGTGGGCATCCGCCCCGCCGTCGCGCTGGCACAGGACAGCGGGCTGGACTGTGGCCGCGCGATCAAGGTCGACGCGCAGATGCGCACCAGCGACCCCAACGTGTTCGCCGTGGGCGAATGCGTCGAATTCAACGGCAACCTCTTCGGCCTTGTCGCGCCGCTATATGATCAGGCCAAGGTGCTGGCCGCCACGCTGACCGGGGCCGAGGCGACATTCGCCATGAAAGAGCTGTCGACCAAGCTGAAGGTCACCGGCTGCGACCTGTTCAGCGCGGGGGACTTTGCCGAGGGCGACACCCGCGAGGATATCGTGTTCCGCGATCCGGGCCGGGGCATCTACAAGCGGCTGGTGATCGAAGGCGACCGGCTGATCGGCGCGGTGATGTACGGCGACACCGCCGACGGCAACTGGTTCTTCGGGCTGATCAAGGACGGCACCGACATTTCCGAGATGCGCGAAACGCTGATCTTCGGGCCCGCCTTCCAGGGGGGTGCCCCGGTGGACCCTATGGCGGCCGTTGCAGCATTGCCGCCTGAGGCGGAGATTTGCGGCTGTAACGGCGTATGCAAGGGCACCATCACGCAGGCCATCGCAGGCGGCGCAACCACGCTGGACGACATCCGCGCCACCACCAAGGCCAGCGCGTCCTGCGGAACCTGCACCGGGCTGGTCGAACAGGTGCTGGCGGTGACGTTGGGCGATGATTTCGTGATCCCTGCGGCCAAGGGCATCTGCGGCTGTACCGACCTGACCCACGAGGACGTGCGCCGCCTGATCAAGTCGCAGGAACTGAAAAGCCAGGAGGCCGTCTGGCAGGAGCTGGGCTGGTCCACGCGCAACGGCTGCCACGTCTGCCGCCCTGCGATCAACTTCTACCTGCTGGCCGACTGGCCACTGGATTACAAGGACGACCGCCAGTCGCGGTTCGTCAACGAAAGGAACCACGCCAACATCCAGAAGGACGGCACCTATTCCGTCGTGCCGCGCATGTGGGGCGGGGTGACGACTCCGGACGAGCTGCGCGCCATCGCCGATGCCGCCGACAAGTACAACGTGCCGATGGTCAAGGTGACGGGCGGCCAGCGCATCGACCTGCTGGGCGTGTCAAAGGACGATCTGCCCGCCATGTGGGCCGATCTGAACGACGCCGGGCTGGTGTCGGGGCATGCCTATTCCAAAGGGCTGCGCACCGTGAAAACCTGTGTCGGCAGCCAATTCTGCCGCTTTGGCACGCAGGATTCCACGGGGCTGGGCATCCGGCTGGAGAAAATCCTCTGGGGGTCGTGGACGCCGCACAAGGTAAAGCTGGGCGTGTCGGGCTGCCCGCGCAACTGCGCCGAGGCGACCTGCAAGGATGTCGGCATCATCTGCGTCGACTCTGGCTTTGAAATCAGCGTCGCGGGAGCGGCGGGGATGGAGGTGAAGGAGACCGAACCCCTTGCCAAGGTCGCGACCGAGGACGAGGCCGTGGAATACACCACCGCCTTTGTCCAGCTCTACCGCGAACACGCGCGTTACCTGGACCGGCCCTATAAATGGGTCGCCAAGGTGGGGCTGGACTGGGTGGTTGACCAGATCGCCGATGCCGCCGCCCGCCGCGCGCTGGTCGACCGGTTCGAGATCTCGCAATCGGTCTATCGCACCGACCCCTGGGCCGAACACGCCCGCCCGTCCGAGCGGCCCGCCTGGCAGCCGCTTGCCGATCTTACCCTGGAGGCTGCGGAATGAGCTGGATCGACATTGGTCACATAGACGACATCCCCCTGCGCGGCGCGCGCACGGTCAAGACGCATTCGGGCTGCATCGCCGTGTTCCGCACCAGCGACGCCGAGGTCTTCGCCACCGGCAATGCCTGCCCGCACAAGGGTGGCCCCCTGTCCGAGGGCATCGTGCACGGCACCCGCGTGACCTGCCCGCTGCACAACATGGTGTTCGACCTGGCCACCGGGCAGGCGCAGGGCGCCGACACCGCCACCATCGCCACCTACCCGGTCAGGATCGAAGAGGGCCGCCTGCTGCTGGACGCCGCCGCGCTGTCGCCGTCACAGGCGGCCGCGTAATGGCTCCGGCCACGGCCCGGCCCGAGGTTCGCACCACCTGCGCCTATTGCGGGGTTGGCTGCGGCGTGCTGGCCCGCCCTGACGGCCGGGGCGGGCTGGCCGTATCGGGCGACCCGGCGCATCCCGCGAACCTTGGGCGGCTGTGTTCGAAAGGCTCGGCGCTGGGCGAAACCGTGGGGCTGGAAGATCGTCTTCTGCACCCAATGATCGGGGGCGCGCGCGCCAGCTGGGACGAGGCGATCGGATTGGTGGCCGACCGGTTCCGCGCCACGCTCGCCGAACACGGGCCCGGCTCGGTCGGGTTCTATGTCTCGGGTCAGATGCTGACCGAGGATTATTACGTTGCCAACAAGCTGATCAAGGGCTTCATGGGCAGCGCCAATATCGACACGAATTCAAGGCTCTGCATGGCCTCGACCGTGGCCGGGCACAAACGCGCCTTTGGCACCGACACCGTGCCCGGCACCTACGAAGACCTAGAGCTGGCCGATCTGGTGGTGCTGGTGGGCAGCAACCTCGCCTGGTGCCACCCGGTGCTGTACCAGCGCCTGGCCGCCGCCAAGGCCGCGCGTCCCGAGATGCGCGTGGTCGTGATCGACCCGCGCCGCACCGCCACCTGCGACATCGCCGACATGCACCTTGCGCTGGCACCGGGCAGCGATGTGGCGCTGTTCAACGGGCTGCTGGCGCGGCTGGCCGATCTGGGGGCTGTCGCTGAGGGCATGGACACGCGCGTGGAAGGGTTCGAGGAGGCAATTGCCTCGGCCCGGGCCGACGATCCAGCGGCGACCGGGCTGTCGCCTCAGGACCTCGAGGCGTTCTGGTTCCTGTTCGCCGGCACCGAAAAGGTGGTCACCGTGTTCAGCCAAGGCGTCAATCAATCCGCCCGGGGCAGCGACAAGGTGAACGCGATCCTGAACTGCCACCTTGCCACGGGTCGTATCGGGCGCCCCGGCATGGGGCCGCTGTCGGTCACCGGGCAACCCAACGCAATGGGCGGGCGCGAGGTGGGCGGGCTGGCCAACATGCTGGCCTGCCACATGGACCTGGAAAACGCCACGCATCGCGCCGCCGTGCAGGAATTCTGGCAATCCCCCGGCCTGCCCACGAAACCGGGGCTGAAGGCGGTCGACCTGTTCCGCGCGGTCGAGTCGGGCCAGATCAAGGCGCTGTGGATCATCTGCACCAACCCCGCCGTGTCGATGCCCGATGCCGACCGGGTGCGTGCCGCGATTGCCGCCTGCGACTTCACCGTGGTCAGCGACCTGACCGCGCGCACCGATACCGCGCGGCTGGCCGATGTGCTGCTGCCCGCCACCGGCTGGGCCGAGAAGGACGGCACCGTCACGAATTCCGACCGCACCATCAGCCGCCAGCGCGCCGTGCTGCCGCCCCCGGGCGAGGCGCGGCACGATTGGGACATCCTGGCCCGCGTCGGGCGGCGCATGGGCTGGTCCATTGCCTTTGATTACCAGTGCCCGGCCGAGATTTTCCGCGAACATGCCGCGCTGTCGGGGATCGCCGGGCGCTTTGGTCTGGACTTCGACATCTCGGGCTTCGCCGATCTGTCGGATGCCGGGTACGAACGCCTGCAACCAACCCGCTGGCCCGTTGCTGCCGCGCGGCAGGGCGGGCGGTTCTTTGGCGACGGGGCGTATTTCACGCCCTCGGGCAAGGCGCGGATGCTGGCGCTGACGCAGCAGCCCCCCGAAACCCGGCTCGAGCCGCGCTATCCACTGCGGCTGAACACGGGCCGGGTGCGCGACCAGTGGCACACGATGACGCGCACGGCCCGCGCACCGCGCCTGAACCGTCATATCGCCGAGCCGTTCCTTGAAATTCACCCCGCCGATGCCGCCGCGCGTGGGCTGGCGCCCGCGGAACTCGCCCGTGTCGACAGCCCGCACGGCAGCGCCGTGCTGCGCGTTCTGGTGACCGAGCGGGTGCAGCCCGGCACGCTTTTCGCGCCGATCCACTGGACGGGCGAAACCGCTCCCACCGGCCGGATCGACGCGGTTGTGGCCCCGGTCGTCGATCCCGTCTCGGGCCAGCCCGACAGCAAGGCCAGCGCCGTCGCGGTCGCGCCCTTCAACGCGGCGTGGTACGGGTTTGCCGTGTCGGTCGCGCGGCCCGAGCCAAACGCGCCCTATTGGGCGCGCGCTGCCTGCGATGGCGGCTGGCGCACCGAACTGGCCGGGCTGGAAGCCCCAGATGACTGGGCAAGCGCCGCGCGCGATCTGTTCGGGCTGGAACCCGAGGCCGAGGCGCTGTCGGTTCAAGACCCGGCGCGCGACCTCTTTCGCGTGGCCTTCCACCGCGAGGGGCAGTTGATTGCCGCGCTCTTCGTGGCATCGACCCCGGTCGCCGTGGCGCGCGATCACCTTGTCGGGCTGCTGGGCGGCGACCCCGCGCTGGCGCTGTCGGGGCGGCCCGGCGCCGATCAACCCGATCCGGGGCCCGTCATCTGCGCCTGCCTGAACGTGGGCGTCAACACCATCCTCGGCGCCATCGAGTCGGGCCGCGCCCTGAGCGTCGAGACGATCGGCGAGGCCCTGGGCGCGGGCACCAATTGCGGCTCCTGCCGGCCCGAGATTGCGGCTATACTTGCGCGCGCCACCACCCCAACGCGCGAGGCCGCCGAATGACATCGCTTGCCCCTTACGTCCGTATCCTGGCCCAGGGAAAGGGCCGCGCCCGGTCGATGACGCAGGACGAGGCCGAAAGCGCCATGGCGTTGATGCTGTCGGGCGCCCCTGCCCCCGAGGCGGTGGGCGCAATCCTGATGCTGCTGCGGATGAAGGGCGAAACCGCGCCGGAAATCGCAGGCTTCACCGCCGCCGCGCGCGGGGCGCTGCCGGGCGGCTGGCCCGGGCCGGCCCCCGACCTCGACTGGCCCAGCTATGCCGCCGGGCGCACGCGCGGTCTGCCGTGGTTCCTGCTGTCTGCGCGGCTGGTCGCGCGGCTGGGCCATCGCGTGCTTCTGCATGGCTGGAACAGCCACCAGTCGGCCCATGCCTCGGTCCGCGCCTCGTTGGGCGATCTGGGGATCCCCGTGTGCCAGACCACTGCCGCCGCCGTGCAGGCGTTGCAGGCCCGGAACATCGCCTACCTGCCGCTGGAAACGCTGTCGCCCGCATTGATGCGCCTGCTGGGACTGCGCGAGGTGCTGGGCCTGCGGTCCTGCGTGAACACCGTGCTGCGGATGCTGAACCCCGGCAGCGCGCCCGCCGCCGTGCAGGGCGTCTTTCACCCGCCCTACCGCGAATTGCAGGCCGATGCCGCGCAGCTTCTGGGCCAGCCCGCGCTGAGCGTACTGAAAGGCGGCGGCGGCGAGTTCGAACACCACCCGACCAAGGACATCGCCATTTTCGGCCTAAGGGACGGCGCGCCTTGGACCGGCACAACCGGCATTCACGCCGACGGACGCCGCCGTCTGGCCGAAACGCTAAGTGACCCGGCCGATCTGGCCGCGATCTGGCAAGGCCGCAAAACGGACGATTTCGCCGAGGCCGTGGTGATCAGCACCGCCGCGCTGGCGCTGGACACCCTTGGCGTGGCCGACCCCGAGGCCACCGCCGCCCGCGCCTGGGCTGCGCGCCACGACACCCCTGCACAGCCCGAGTTCACGCCATGAAAAGTTTCCCGATGTTCATCCGCACCAGCGGGCGCCGCGTGGTGATCGCAGGCGGCGGCGAACAGGCCGCGCAAAAGGCCCGTCTGATGCTGAAAACCGATGCGCGCCTTGTGCTGCTGGCCGACAGGCTCGACCCGGAGCTGGCCGATCTGGTTGCCTCGGGGCGTGCCACCCATGCCACCACGCCCGAACAGGCCGATTTCGCCGATACCGCGATGGTCTTCATCGCCACGCCCTGCCCTGCGCTGAATCATGCGCTGCACGGGCTGGCCAAGGCCGCCGGCGCGCTGGTCAACGTGGTCGACACGCCCGAACTCTGCGACATGACCACCCCGTCCATCGTGGACCGCGACCCGGTTGTCGTCGCCATCGGAACCGAGGGCACCGCGCCGGTGCTGGGCCGCCGCCTGCGCGCCCGAATCGAAGAACTGCTGGACCCAGGCCTTGGCCGTTTTGCCGCGCTGGCCGGGCGGCTGCGCGGCGCGGTGGCGCAATCCGTGCCGCTGGCTCGCCGCCGCGCCTTCTGGGACTGGGCCTTTACCGGCGCGCCGATGGCCGCCCACGCCCGTGGCGCGGAACGCGAGGCCGCCGCGCTGCTGAAAACCGCGATCGCCTCGGGCGGGCAGGATTGCCCCGAGCAAGGCCATATCGCACTGGTTGGCGCAGGCCCCGGCGCGCGCGATCTGCTGACGCTGCGCGCGGTCGAACGGCTGCAATCGGCGGATGTGATCTTTTACGACCGGCTGGTCGACGCCGACATCCTCGACATCGCCCGCCGCGACGCCGAACGCATCGACGTGGGCAAGCAGGTTGGCGCCCACGCCTGGCCGCAAGAGGCGATCAGCGCGCGCATCGCCGCCGAGGCCGCGCGGGGCCACCGCGTGGTGCGGCTGAAATCCGGCGATCCCTCGGTCTTTGGCCGCGCGGCCGAAGAACTGGCCGCCGCCCGCCGCGCCGGGGTACCGGTAGAGATCGTCCCCGGTATCACCGCCGCCAGCGGGGCCGCCGCCGCAATGGCGCGCCCGCTCACCTCGCGAGGACTGTCCGATACGCTGGTGCTGACCACGGGCACCTGCCGCGACGGTGACGACACCCCCGACTGGGCGCAGCACGCCCTGCCCGGCACCACGATGGTGTTCTACATGGCGACCCGTCAGGCCGCGCGCATCACCGCCACGCTAATGGCGCGCGGGCTGCCACCGGATACACCCGTGTCGGTGGCCCGCGCCGCCACCTGCCGGGACGAGCTGCTGCTGGAAACACCGCTGTCCGCGCTTCCGGGCGCGCTGGCCGAGAATGCCATCGACGGCCACACGCTGATCATGCTCGGCCTACCAAAACAGGCCACCTCTGCCCCCGCCCTCTCAGTCGCCTGAGCGCGCCCGAAACAGCGCCACCGCCGCCCGGAATTCGGCCATCGCGCCCTGGGGCACCGGCGGCAGGGCGTCCACCACTTCGCAGCCCCAGGTGACATAGGCGGCCTTGCGCGCCTCGGGCCAATCCGGCGGCGTCAGCGTGACCGAGCGGATGTTCGAGGTCTTGTCGCCGCATTTCACCAGCGCGGCCCGCGCGCTTTTGCCCGGCGCATTGACCACCTGCATCCGCTTGCGTTCCGCCTTGGGCAACGCCTTGTCGTCGGTCAGCTCGGCGACCACGGCGGCCACCGTCTCTCCGAACCGCTGCACCAGGTCGCCGTGGCTGACGGCCGTATCCTCGACCGTATCGTGCAGCCAGGCGGCGGCAATCGCGATCTCGTCGCCGCCATGGCGGGTCACGAAATCGGCCACCTCGGCCAGGTGGGTGTCATAGGGGCGCGCGCCTTCACCCTTGCGGATCTGCCCCGCATGGGCCTCGCGCGCAAAGGATTCCGCCAAACGGATCATCGCGTGTCTCCAGTCATGTTGCTTGGAAGGTGTGGCGTCACGCGGGAACCCCGCGGCGGCCACATGGCGCACCCGTTCACCGGGCGCGACACGGGAAGGGTAAGGCACCCGCGCGGCCTTGCAACCGCGCGGATTGTCGCAGCTAGAGCTATTCCGCCGCGTTCAGCTTGTCCTGCGTCTTCGTCTCGAAATCGCTGGCGTCGTGACGCTCGTGCAGCTGCGTCTTGGGGTCGCCGAAGGCGCGGTTCACCATGCGGCCGCGTTGCACCGCCGGGCGCGCGTCGATCCGCTTGGCCCATTCCTGAACCTTCTCATAGCTTTCCACATCCAGGAATTCGCCCGCCTCGTAGAGCCGCCCCAAAGCCAACTGACCGTACCACGACCACACGGCCATGTCGGCGATGGTGTATTCATCGCCCGCCAGCCAGGGCGCCTCGGCCAGCCGCCGCTCCAGCACGTCCAGCTGGCGCTTGGCCTCCATCGCGAAACGGTCGATCGGATACTGCCACTTCTCGGGCGCATAGGCATAGAAATGCCCGAACCCGCCGCCCAGATAGGGCGCGCTGCCCATCTGCCAGAACAGCCACGACATGCACTCGGTCCGCGCCGCCGGATCGGTCGGCAGGAACGCCCCGAATTTCTCGGCCAGATACAGCAGAATCGAGCCTGACTCGAAGACCCGCTGCGGCGGGCTCACCGAATGATCCATCAACGCCGGGATCTTGGAATTCGGGTTCACCGCAACAAACCCGCTGGAAAACTGGTCGCCCTCGCCGATGTTGATCAGCCAGGCGTCATATTCGGCACCCGCATGACCGGCGGCCAGCAGTTCCTCCAGCAGCACGGTCACCTTCACGCCATTTGGCGTCGCCAGCGAATACAGCTGGAACGGATGCGCGCCCACCGGCAGATCCTTGTCATGGGTCGGCCCGGCGATGGGGCGGTTGATGGAGGCAAACCGCCCGCCGCCCTCCTTGTTCCAGGTCCAGACCTTGGGTGGAGTGTAGCTGTCGTCGCTCATGTCGGGATGCCCCTTGTGACCAGAATGAATGAAATCCGGGCATCAAGGTAAACGCCCCGGCCCACGCGCAACCTATGCCCTTGGCAGACGGATTCAACCCAAAGCCAACCCACCCCTTCTTTGGGATACAAATATCCCGGGGGCACCCCGCAGGGGTGGGGGCAGAGCCCCTTGCTCGCGCGCCGCCCTCACTCCGCTTCAGACAACAGCACCATTCCCGAAGCATCACGATACCAACGCGCCAGAACCTGCCGTTCCTCTGGCGTTATATAGGATACGTTCGCCGGGGGCATCGCGCCGGAAATCGCCGCCTGCACGTAGATCTGCCGCGCGGCGGCAGCGATGTCGGCGTCGGTTTCAAGGTAGACTCGTTTCGGCGCCCACAGGATACCCTCGTAGAACGGTTCGCGCGCGTGGCACATTGAACAGCGCCCCAGCACGATGTCGCGGGCCTGCTCGAAATGCGCGTCCTGGGCGAACCGCTGTTGCGTCGGGGTCATCGCCACCTCGTCCTCGGCACCGCCGGGTCGAAATCCGGCGCTCGACAGCCAGACGATCAGGATGAACAGGATCGCGGTCACCGCCCATGTCCAGTTCGGCGCGGCCTTATGGGCGTGGGTGGTGTTGAAATAATGCCGGATCGTCACGCCCATCAGGAACACCAGCGCGGCGATCAGCCAGTTGTACTGCGTCGCAAAGGCCAGTGGGTAATGGTTCGACAGCATCAGGAACACCACCGGCAGCGTCAGATAATTGTTATGCGTGCTGCGCAGCTTGGCGATCTTGCCGTATTTCGGATCGGGCGCGCGGCCCGCCTTCAGGTCGGCCACCACGATGCGCTGGTTGGGCATGATGATGAAGAACACGTTCGCCGTCATGATCGTCGCCGTGAACGCCCCCAGGTGCAGCATCATCGCGCGCCCGGTGAACACCTGGTTATATCCCCAGCCCATCGCCACCAGCAGCACGAACAGCAGCACCATCAAGACGGTCGGATGATTGCCCAGTGCCGATTTGCACAAGGCATCATAGATCAGCCAGCCCACACCCAGCGACAGCGCCGAAATCGCGATGCCCTGCCACAGAGCCAGATCGGCCTTGGCCGCGTCGATCAGGTACAGCTCGCCTCCGACCCAGTAGACCACCATCAGCATCGCCGCGCCCGACAGCCATGTGGAATAGCTCTCCCATTTGAACCAGGTCAGATGCTCGGGCATCGCCTCGGGCGCGACCAGGTACTTGCGGATGTGATAGAACCCGCCGCCATGCACCTGCCATTCCTCGCCATGGGCGCCTTTGGGCAGATCGGGCGCCTTGCGCAGCCCAAGATCCAGCGCGATGAAATAGAACGACGATCCGATCCATGCGATCGCGGTGATCACATGCAGCCAGCGCACCGCAAAGGCGATCCATTCCCAGAAAATGGCCAGGTCGAACATCGCAGGCTCCCGTTGGTTACGGCCTTGATCCTAGCGCGCAATCCTCGGCCCGATCCATCGCTTTGCACCATCATGCAGCTTCAAAAATTCACGAAGAATGCGCGGAATATTCGCCCCACTCACCGGAAATTTCGCGAAAATGCGAAATTTCGACATGAAAAGCGGCATTCAATCTGCGCCTGCTAATACATTGAGCACAAAAAGAATTCCTCTTGCGCAGATTTTCATCACCCTGTCACATAGGCCAAGCAGTTTGCGAGAATCGAGCAAGGCTGACTATGCTCGGAAAATTGGCAGAAAAGTTGGGAGACTTTCATATGACCATCCGAACCCTATTTGGCCTCGCAACGGCCAGCATGGCTCTGGGCACCGCAGCCCAGGCGCAGACCGAAATCGAATGGTGGCACGCCTTCACCGGCCGCCTTGGCTAGCTGGTGGCCGAGCAGGTTGAAACCTTCAACGCCAGCCAAAGCGATTACAAGGTTGTTGCCACGCACAAGGGTAACTATTCCGAAACGCTGAACGCCGGTATCGCGGCCTTCCGCGCGGGCGAGCAGCCCGAGATTCTGATGGTCTTTGAAGTTGGCACCGCCACGATGATGGCCGCCAAGGGCGCGATCAAACCGGTTTACGAAGTGATGGCCGACTCCGGCGCCGACTTCGACTCCGACGCCTATATCGGCGCGGTCAAAGGCTATTACACCAGCACCGATGGAGAGATGCTGTCGCTGCCCTTCAACTCGTCCACGCCCGTTCTGTGGGTGAACCGCGACGCGCTGAAAGACGCCGGTGTTGATCCCGACAGCGACCTGTCGACATGGCAGAACGTGGGCGCCGTGCTGGACCAGCTGAAAGAAGCCGGTCACGAATGCCCGCTGACCACCGCGTGGCAAAGCTGGATCCACCTCGAAAACCTCAGCGCCTATCACAACGTGCCGTTCGCCAGCCAGGAAAACGGCTTTGCCGGTGTCGATACCGAGCTGCAACTGAACGGCCCCGTGCAAGTGAAGCATATCGACCAGATGGGCCAATGGGCAAAAGACGGGAAATTCGTCTATAAAGGCCGTCGCAACGAAGGCGGCGCCGATTTCCGTGGCGGCACCTGCGCGCTGTTCACCGAAAGCTCGGCCGGCTACGCGGGCATCAAGTCGGAAGCACAGTTCGAGTTCGACGTGCGCCCGCTGCCCTACTGGGAAGGTGTCGAAGGCGCGCCCCAGAACACCATCATCGGCGGGGCCTCGCTCTGGGTGATGGAAGGCCATACGGACGAGGAATACAAAGCCGTTGCGGCTTTCCTGAACTTCCTGTCCAGCGCCGAGATCCAGGCCAAGTGGCACCAGGACACCGGCTATCTGCCGATCACCTCGGCCGCCGGCGACCTGACCCGCGAACAGGGGTTCTATGACGAAAACCCCGGCACCGACATCGCCGTCAAGCAGATGACCACGAACGAGCCGACAGCGAATTCGAAAGGTCTGCGTCTGGGCAGCTTTGACCAGATCCGCGGCATCATCGACGAAGAGCTGGAAGCCGTCTGGGCCGGTGACAAGGACGCACAGGCCGCGCTGGACAGCGCCAAGCAGCGCGGCGATCAGCTGCTGCGCCGTTTCGAAGCCGCGAACTAAGCCGCCTTTGATACCAATGTCGCGCGCCCCGGGGGAAATCTCCGGGGCGCGTTGCCCTTCCCCAAGACGCCCGAGCGATCGGTTCAAAATGAACAGGCCCCCATGGAAAAACGCGTAACCTTCAAGGGTTGGCTTTTGCCGCTGCTCTTGCTTCTGCCGCAGGTGATCATCACCGCAGTGTTCTTTTTCTATCCGGCGGGCCAGGCGATCTATCAGTCGCTGTTCATCCCCGATCCCTTTGGGCTGTCGATGCGGTTCGTGGGCCTGGGCAATTTCGAATTCCTGCTGTCTGACCCCTATTACCGCGCGTCCTTTGTGACGACGGCGGTGTTTTCCATCCTTGTCACCGTGGTGTCGATGGGGGCCGCGCTGTACCTGGCAGTTCTGGCCGACCGGCTGATCAAGGGGTCTGGCACCTATCGCACGCTGCTGATCTGGCCCTATGCCGTGGCCCCGGCCGTGGCGGGCGTGCTGTGGATGTTCATGTTCAACACGCGCGTTGGCGTGGTGTCATGGTATCTGGGCCTGCTGGGGTATGACTGGAACCACGTCCTGAACGAGGGCGAGGCGATGGGCCTTGTCGTCGTCGCCTCGGCCTGGGGACGGGTCAGCTATAACTTCCTGTTCTTCCTTGCCGGGCTTCAGGCGATCCCGCGTTCGGTGATCGAGGCGGCCGCCATCGACGGCGCGCATTTCTGGACCCGCTTCCGCACCATCGTGTTTCCGCTGTTGTCGCCCACTACGTTTTTCCTGCTGGTGGTCAATATCGTCTACGCCTTCTTCGAAACCTTCGGCGTGATCCACACCATCACCGCAGGCGGGCCGCAACAGGCGACGACCATTCTGGTCTACAAGGTCTATGCCGATGGCTTCGTCGGGCAGGATCTGGGCAGTTCCGCCGCGCAATCTGTGATCCTGCTGCTGGTGGTCGGGCTGCTGACGATCATCCAGTTCAAATTCATCGAACGGCGGGTGCACTACTGATGGCGAAACTTCCTGACAGCGGCATGGTCGAACGGCGCGGCGCCGGGTTGTGGATCACTCATGCCGGGCTGATCCTTGGTGTGCTGGTGATCTTCTTTCCGATCTGGCTGGCCTTTGTCGCCTCCACCGTCAGCCAGCCCGAAATCGTACGCCCGCCGATGCCGCTGCTGCCGGGCGATCAGTTTCTTGAAAACTACCGCAAGGCGCTGGTGTCGGGCATCAACGCGCCCGTTGCGCTGATGCTGCTGAATTCGGCGATCATGGCCATTGGCATTTCGCTGGGCAAAATCGTGATTTCCCTGCTGTCGGCCTTTGCCATCGTCTATTTCCGCTTTCCGGGGCGGCGGCTGTTCTTCTGGCTGATCTTCCTCACGCTGATGCTGCCCGTCGAGGTGCGGATCGTGCCGACGTATGAGGTGGTCGCCGGGTTCGGGATGCTCAACAGCTATTCCGGGCTGATCTTTCCGCTGATCGCCTCGGCCACGGCGACCTTCCTGTTTCGCCAGTTCTTCATGACCGTTCCGGACGAACTGGCCGAGGCCGCGCGCGTCGATGGCGCGCGCCCGATGCGGTTCTTCTGGGATATCCTGTTGCCCATGAGCCGGACCAACATCGCCGCGCTGTTCGTGATCCTGTTCATCTATGGCTGGAACCAGTACCTCTGGCCGCTGCTCATCACCACGGATCCGTCGATGAACACCATCGTGATGGGCATCAAGCAGATGTTCCCCAGTGGCGATGACGTGGCCGACTGGCCGGTGATCATGGCGACATCGATCCTTGCGATGCTGCCGCCGGTCATCATCGTGGTGTCGATGCAGAAACTGTTCATCCGCGGGCTGGTGGACAGCGAGAAATGATGTTCGCCTTCACGCCCCCCAACATCAACCAATGGCCCGCCCGGCGGCACGCCGGGCCGCGCCCGACCCTCCCCCCGGGAGGGCGCCTTGGTGCCGTCACGCCTCACCTATGGTTTGCGTCCCCCGGCTCTGTCCGAACTCCACGACTAACCTGGGATGCGCCCACCCAGGCTCGGGCGCGTCCCTTATCCCAACATTCCGACCGACTTCGCAGGACCGATCCATGGCAACGCTGACCCTTACCTCTGTCAAGAAATCATTCGGCCCGACCGAGGTGATCCACGGCGTCGACATCGACATTGCCGAGGGCGAATTCATCGTGATCGTCGGGCCCTCGGGCTGTGGCAAATCCACGCTTCTGCGCATGGTGGCGGGTCTGGAAACTGTTTCGGGCGGCACCATCGCGATTGACGGGCGCACCGTGAACGATGTCGAACCGATGGACCGCGACATTGCCATGGTGTTTCAGAACTATGCGCTTTACCCGCATATGTCGGTGTTCGAAAACATGGCCTATGGGCTGAAGATCGCGAAGACGCCCAAGGCCGAGATCGACGCCCGCGTGGCGGTGGCCGCCAAGATGCTGCAACTGGAACCCTATCTTCAGCGCAAGCCGCGCGAGCTGTCGGGCGGGCAGCGGCAGCGGGTGGCGATGGGCCGGGCCATCGTGCGCAAGCCGTCGGTGTTCCTGTTCGACGAACCGCTGTCGAACCTGGACGCCAAGCTGCGCGTGCAGATGCGGCTGGAGATCAAGGCGCTTCAGAAAGAGCTGGGGATCACATCGCTGTACGTCACCCACGATCAGGTCGAGGCGATGACGCTGGCCGACCGGATGATCGTGATGAACGCGGGACGCGCCGACCAGATCGGCACACCGCTGGACGTATACGAAAACCCGGCGACCGAATTTGTGGCCGGCTTCATCGGCTCGCCCGCAACGAATTTCTTTTCGCCCAGTGCCGCCTTTGGACGCGCGCCGACTGTCGCCCGCATCGGCGTACGCCCGGAACACGCGCAACTGGCGGCGCCGGGGCAAGGGCGCGCGCAGGGCAAGCTGCTGTTCGCCGAAGCCCTGGGGGCGGAAACCCTGCTGCACATTCGCCTGAACACGGGCGAGATGTTCACCCTGCGCCAGGACGGCACTGCGCCTGTTCCAGTGGAAGGGGCAGACTGCGGAATCGACTGGCCCGCCGAGCGCGAGCTGGATTTCGACGCCGAAGGTCGCCGCCTGCCCTAGCGCAGGATCGGCGGTTTGCTTGGGTCGCTGCCCGGCGCGCTTGGTGTGCGCGGGCTGGGCCGTTCGGGTTCGGGCAGATCAAAGCGCAGCCCGGCGCGGGCAAGGCTGGCCGCCATCGGATCGGTGGCGTCAAAGAACCCCACGTCGAGCATTCCGGCCTCGATCCCCGAAAACGTCAGCGCCTCGCCCACCGCACCCGCCAGTGCTGGACGCGCGGCCTCGACCGCATCGACAAAGGCCAGCATGTGACCCTTGGCGCCGCTGTCGTATTCGACACCCGCAAGGTAGGCGCATTTGGCCAGCCCCCCCGCCGTTGCCAGTTTCGCATCCAGCGCGGTCACAAGGCTCTCGGGCAGACCACGCGGCGGGATGACGGCGGCAATCCGCGCTTCCACCTCGGAGGGCGCATTGGCGACCGTATCGGCCAGCCATGCCATCGCCTCGGGCGGCAGCAGGGTGGCCGAGGGGGCGACATCAAGGTTCACGCCCAGCCCGATCCCCTGCCCCGCCAACATCCCGGCCAGCACCCGCCCCGGCATCGCCACATAGGGCGCAGTGCGGCCCACGAACTGCGCCAGCCGTTCCTCGCGGTCAAAGGCCAGAACAAAGGTGCCATCGGCAATCTCGAAGGTCTCCGGGTCGATCTGGTCGCCCTTGGGCTCGGTTGTCAGCAGCAGGAACAACTCGCCATCGGCAAGGCGGGCGTAGAACCCAAGCCGCGCGGCATCATCCGCGGGGGCGGCTTCCATCGCGGCATGGGCGGTATCCAAAGGGGTGATTTCGGTCATGTCGGCTCCAGAACCTCGCGCACGCGCGATTGCAGGACCGGCAGAAGATCGGCCTGAAACCACGGGTTTTTCTTCAGCCACCCGGTATTGCGCCACGACGGATGAGGCAAGGGAAAGACGCGCGGCGCATGGGCGCGCCAATCGGCAACCGTGGCGGTGACAGGCGCGCGCGTGCCCATGTGCCAGCGGTGCGCGTGCCCACCCACCAGCACTGTCAGCGGCATCTCACCCAGTTCTGCCATCACCCGCGCGTGCCATGTTCGCGCGCAGATCGGCGGCGGCGGCAGGTCGGCCCCGCGCGCGTCATACCCGGGAAAGCAGAAGGCCATTGGCACAATGGCAACCTTGGATTGGTCATAGAACACATCTTCGTCGATCCCCAGCCAGTCGCGCAATCTGTCACCCGACGGGTCGGTGAACGGCCGCCCCGAGGCATGGACCCGCGCGCCCGGCGCCTGCCCCGCAATCAGGAGGCGCGCGCCGGGGCGAAACCATGCCACCGGGCGTGGCGCATGGGCCGTGGCGGTGGCGGCAAAGCGATCCGCGCACAGCCGACAGGCGCGGATTTCATCAGCGAGATCGCCCGTTTCGGTCATGTCCCGCCACCCTGGCGGCCACGATATTTTCGGCCTTGGACTATTGTTTTCATTTCCGACATAATGTGAACAATATCGGTCCATAAAGACGCTTCAACCATCGTTAAGACCAACCGGTTATTAACGGGATACAGAGGCAGCAGGGGATAGGGGCCGGTCCATCGGGCAGGGATCGGACTCGGCTAGGGCAATGTTGGAATTCAACAACGTCAGCAAATCGTTCTGGACGGGCACGCAGCGCAAGGTGATCCTTGACCGCGTGTCGTTCCGCGTTGAGCTGGGCCGTAGCCTTGGCATCCTGGCCCCCAACGGCACCGGCAAGACAACGCTGATCAACATCATGGCCGGGCTTGAAAAACCCGACGAAGGCGAGGTGCGGCGCACCTGCAACGTGTCCTTCCCGCTGGGCTTCATGGGCGGCGTGGTCTCGCGCGTGTCGGCGATGGAAAACAGCCGCTACATCGCAAAACTCTACGGGATGGATCCGGATTACGTTGAAAGTTTCTGTCGCTGGCTGTGCAGCCTTGGCGAATATTTCGACCAGCCGATCGGCACGTATTCCGCCGGGATGCGGGCGCGGTTTTCCTTTGCGCTGATGCTGGCGCTGGATTTCGATATCTACCTGATCGACGAAGGGATGCCCGGCACCACGGACGTGGAATTCAACAAGAAGGCCGGGGCGATCCTGGAAGAGCGGCTGCGCACAACGACGATCATCATCGTCTCGCACCACGCGCATATCCTTGAAAAATTCGCCCGCTCGGCCGCGGTTCTGCGCAACGGACGCCTGCATATGTTCGACACCTTGGAAGAAGCGAAGCAGCTCTATGACTACGAAACCCAAGGCTAGGAAATTCCGCATCCGGCGCAGTCCGGCCGCGGGCGCCCCGGCCGAGGAGTCGGGGCCTGCAACGGCGCGCCCGGTGCCGGGTCCTGCGACCGCGCACCCCGTACCGGGGCCTGCGGCTGCACGCCCTGTGGCGGGCCCGAAACCCGTGCCCGATGCGCCCCATTCCCCCGCGCCTGCCGCTGTTGAGCCGATCTCTGCCCCAAAGAATGCTGCCCCCGATGCCGCGTCTCAGGACACGGGCAAGCGCGTCCCATTCTCGCAGCGATTGAAAGAACGTGCGCGCCAGATCGAGGCGGACAAGGCTGCCGGCGCTGGCGTGACCAAAGCTTCGCCCGCGAAGGCCACTCAGGATCGAACCGAACCGGAAAAGCGCACCGAAAAGCCCGAGACAGCAGAAGCCCAGACGCCCGCGGCCCAAAAGGCCGAGCCCGCCAAGGCCGAGCCCGCAAAACGCGAGGTTGCAAAGCCCGAGCCTGCGGCAAAACCGGCCGAGCTCCGCCAAGACGCGCCGAAACAACCAGAGCCCCCCAAGACGCCCGAACCCGAAGCCAAGCGGCCAACGCCGCCCGTTCGCGAAGGCCAGGTGTCGTCGCGCGCGGAAAACGCTGCCGACTCCGAGATCGAAGTGATCAAGGCCGAGGGGCTGACCGGGCGTCAGCTGCGTATGGCGCGCCGGGTCGCCCAGAAACATAACCTGCCCGCCACCTCGGATTACGACGCGGTGCGGCTGCTGCGGAAACAGGGCATCGACCCGTTCGCGCGGTCGAACATGCTGGAACTTGTGGTGCCGCAGGGCGGGGCCGACGCCCACGAAGGCGGCGCGCCCGATGCCTTTGCCGCCGCTTCTGCCGCAGCGCGGCCCGGGCGCGTGCAACTGCCGCAAACGGTGCCCGACCGCGAAACGCTGCCCTCGACCGAGATGAGCCCGGCGCAGCGCCGCGATTTCGAGATCAGCCAGATCCAGCGCGACATCATGAAGCGCCGCCGCCGCAAGATGGCGCTGCTGCTGACGCGGCTGGCATTCTTCGTGCTGCTGCCCACGGCCATCGTGGGGTATTATTTCTACAACGTCGCCACGCCGATGTACGCGTCGAAATCGGAATTCCTGATTCTTCAGGCCGATAACGCGGGCGGCGGGGGCTTGGGCGGGTTGCTGACCGGAACACAATTCGCCACCAGTCAGGATTCCATCGCCACGCAATCCTACCTGCAATCCAAGGACGCGATGTTGCGGCTGGATCAGGATGTGGGGTTCAAATCGCATTTCACGCAGGATTGGATCGACCCGATCCAGCGGCTGAACGCCGACCCCACCAATGAAGAGGCCTATCGCACCTATTCGCGCAACGTCACCATCGGGTACGATCTGACCGAAGGTGTGATCCGGATGGAGGTTGTGGCCGCCGACCCCGAGGTGGCCAGCGAATTCTCGCGCCGCCTGATTTCCTATGCCGAAGATCGCGTGAACAACCTGTCGCAGCAGAAGCGCGGCGACCAGATGCGTGATGCGCTGGCCGGGTTCGAAAACGCCGAAGCCGAGCGCCGCCGCGCGCAAGAGGCGCTGGTACAGCTGCAACAGCAGGGCGCGATCCTGGACCCCGAAGGCGTGATCGCGGGCCTGCGCGCGCAGATCAACAACATGGAATTGCAACTGCAGGAGAAAGAGCTGCAACTGGCCGCCCTGCTGGACAACGAGCGCCCCAATCAGGCCCGCGTCGATGGCGTGCAGGGCGATGTGCAGCGGATGAAGAACATGCTGGCCGATCTGAACGCCCGCATGGTCGATGCGTCCAAGGGCGAAAACTCGCTGGCGCAGCTGACGGTGCGCATCCAGATGGCGCAAGCCGATCTGGCGACGCGCGACATGATGCTCCAATCGGCGCTGCAACAGGTCGAACAGACCAGGATGGAGGCGAACCGGCAGGTGCGTTACCTCACCACCTCGGTCCGGCCCGTCGCCAGCCAGGAACCCAGCTATCCGCGCCGGTTCGAGAATACGATATTGGCCTTCCTTGTCTTTTCCGGCATCTACCTCATGTTGTCGCTTACCGCGTCCATCCTCCGCGAACAGGTTACGTCTTGATATGAAACACGTTGAAGTCGCCGGTCTGACCATCGGCAACGATTGCCCGCTTACGCTTATCGCAGGCCCCTGCCAGCTGGAGAGTCTGGACCACGCCCAGATGATCGCGGGCACCATGAAAGAGGCCTGCGAGGCCGCCGGTGCGCAATATGTTTTCAAGGCCAGCTACGACAAGGCCAACCGCACCTCGCTGTCGGGGCGGCGCGGCATGGGGATCGAGGCCGGGTTGCAGGCGCTGCAATCGGTGCGCGATGCCATCGGCGTTCCGGTGCTGACCGATGTTCATACCGAGGCGCAATGCGCCATTGCCGCCGAGGTCGCCGACATCATCCAGGTGCCCGCCTTCCTGTGCCGCCAGACTGATATGCTGCTGGCCGCCGGCAACAGCGGCGCGGTGGTGAACGTGAAAAAGGGCCAGTTTCTGGCGCCTTGGGAAATGGTCAATGTCGTCGACAAGATCGAAAGCACGGGCAACACACGCATCCTGCTGACGGAACGCGGCGTGTCCTTTGGCTATAACACGCTGGTCGCCGACATGCGCAGCCTGCCGGAAATGGCGAAAACGGGGTACCCGGTGGTGATGGACGCGACCCATTCAGTGCAACAGCCCGGCGGGCGCGGCGGTTCCTCGGGCGGGCAGCGCGAGTTTGCCCCCGTCATGGCGCGCGCCGCCGTGGCCGTGGGCGTGGGCGCCGTGTTCATCGAAACCCATGACGACCCCGACAATGCGCCCAGCGACGGGCCGAACATGATCCACCTGTCCGACATGCCAGAGCTGATTGCCACGCTGATGCAGTTCGACGCTGTCGCAAAGTCCCATCCCGTTAAAATCTGAACCAAATTCACGAGATTTCGATGACCAAACCTGCCGCCACAGTCACGCCCAACACCTGGGAATTCCTCCGCGATCCGATGATCACGCCCACGGGGTTCCGCGAATATGACGCGCGCTGGAAATACCCCGATGAAATCAACCTGCCTGGCATGACCGCGCTGGGTCTTGGCATCGGCACCCAGATGCACAAGCGCGGGGTCGAGCCTGTGATCGCCGTCGGCAACGACTATCGCGACTATTCGCTGACCATCAAGAACGCGCTGATCATCGGGCTGATGCAGGCGGGCGTGAAGGTCAAGGACATCGGCCCTTGCATCACGCCGATGGCCTATTTCAGCAGCTTCCACCTGGGTGTGCCGGGCGTTGCAATGGTGACCGCCAGCCACAACCCCAACGGCTGGACCGGGGTGAAGATGGGCTTTGCCATGCCGCTGACCCACGGACCCGATGAAATGGCCGAGCTGAAGGACATCGTGCTGAACGGCAAGGGCGAGCCGCGCGATGGCGGCGGCTATGAATTCGTGTCGGGCGTGTGGGATGCCTACATGGACGACCTCGTTGGCGATTTCAAAATGTCGCGCAAGCTGAAGGTGGTCTGCGCCACCGGCAACGGCACCGCGGCAGCCTATGCCCCCGCGCTGTTCGAACGCATGGGGGTCGAGGTGGTCGAGAGCCACAACACGCTCGACTACACCTTCCCCAACTACAACCCGAACCCCGAAGCGATGGAAATGCTGCACGACATGTCCGACTCGGTCAAAGCGTCGGGCGCGGATTTCGCGCTGGGCTTTGACGGCGACGGCGACCGCTGCGGCGTGGTCGACGACGAGGGCGAGGAGATTTTCGCCGACAAGGTTGGTGTCATCATGGCGCGCGACCTGTCGCGCCTGCATCCCAACGCGACCTTCGTGGCCGATGTGAAATCGACCGGGCTGTTTGCCTCGGACCCGGAATTGCAGGCCAATGGCGTGACGGCCGATTACTGGAAAACCGGTCATAGCCACATGAAACGCCGGGTGCATGAGCTGGGCGCGCTGGCCGGGTTCGAGAAATCGGGCCACTACTTCCTGGCCGAACCCATCGGGCGCGGCTATGACGACGGGATGCGCGTCGCGGTCGAAATCTGCAAGCTGATG
Source organism: Arenibacterium halophilum (assembly GCF_005938225.1). Taxonomy (GTDB): domain Bacteria; phylum Pseudomonadota; class Alphaproteobacteria; order Rhodobacterales; family Rhodobacteraceae; genus Arenibacterium; species Arenibacterium halophilum. The sequence goes on along the minus strand of NZ_VCPC01000003.1, from coordinate 637,709 downwards.
GACCGCAACCCCGACAAATCCATGTCGGATCTGCGCAAGGCCCTGCCCCGCACCTGGAGCACGCCGACCATGTCGCCCTATGCCGCCGACACGGAAAAATACGATATCCTTGAACGGCTTGTCGCCAAGCTGGTCGCCAAGGCCGAGGCGGGCGAACAATTTGCGGGCCGCGCGATCAAGGAAGTCGTCACCGTGAACGGCGCCCGCGTCATCCTGGACAACGGGTCCTGGGGGCTGGTGCGCGCGTCGTCGAATACACCAAACCTTGTTGTGGTCTGTGAAAGCAGCGAGACCGAGGCGGAAATGCGCGCCATCTTCGCCGATATCGACGCCGTCATCCGAACCGAGCCGGGTGTGGGCGATTACGACCAGACAATCTGATACTGCTCTCTCTGGGGCAGCGGGGGTCGCTTTCGGGCGGCCCCCATTTTTTAGTCGCGGCCCAACAGCTTCATCAAACCCCGCTTGGCCTCCTCCTCGATCTTGTCCTTGATCGCGTCCTCGACGTTCTGTTCCTCGCCAATGTTCAGCCGCTCGCGCAGCTTGTCGCGCGCCTTCTGCTCCAGCCGGTCACGTTCCACGCCCGCGCGCGCCTTCAACACGGCCTCAAGATCGGGATACAGCCGCAGCGCCGACCACGGCCCCTTGATCCGCACCGGCACGGCCAGCCCCTGCCCGCCGCGCGCGCGCAGCGCCGTGGGTGTCAGCAGGTAATCCATGTCGCGCGCGCCCAGCCCGATCCGCCCCGCCCCCGTGGTTCGATAATTCGGCAAGCTCACCAGCAGATCGTCGTTCGTCAGCGTGCCACCCGCGATGGTGAACCCGGCGGTCAGCGAATCGAACACCGTGGTGCCGCCGGTGCTTTGCCCGTCGTTCATCAGCGCGTTCAGATCCAGCCCGCGCAGCCGCCCCTGTTCCATCGAAATTGCCCCGGTGCCCGAAAGGCTGCGCATGATCGCATCGACGCTGGCGCCCACGCCCAGGAACTGCATCCGCGCCTGCGCCGGGCCAGACAGCCGGTCGCTGCCCGCCAGATCGCCCAGCAGCTGCGCCATCTCGACATCGCGCGCGGCCAGATCGCCGCCCACGGACAGCCCCTTGCGGTTGTTGGCCACCAATTGCCCCGACAGCGTGCCGCCAAAGGCTTCGGCGCGGGCCACATCCAGCACCGCGCGTGACCGGTCGATGGCCAGCACCGCCTGCACCGCGCCCAGCGTCACATCGCCCGTGCGCAGCCCGGTCAGGTTCAGTGCGATATTGCCGTTGATGCGCCCAAGCGCGCTGGCGTCGATCGGCGTGGCCGACCACCCTGGCGAGGTCTGCGCAGGCGCCGCCTGTGCACCTGGCGTCGCGTCCAACCCGGACAGATCAAGCGTCGCCCCGGCCAGCTGCGCCGTCACCGACAGCGGTTCGCCAAACCCGATATCCGCCGCGCCGCGCAGGTGGTTGTCGTCCAGCGTCAGCGACAGCTCGCGCAGCGACAGCCGCCCATCGGCGGTATAGGTCGCTTCGGTCACCACATCGGCCGACTTGCCCAACCCGCGCGGGATGGTCACCGCTGGCCCGCCCAGCGCCGCCAGCAGGCGCGCGGTGTCGGTCGCCTTGACGGTCACATGACCCTTGGCCTCGCCCGCCGTGCTGGCATGGCCAACGATGGATACCGTGCCACCCAGCGCCGCGATTTCGCCTGTCACACGCGACACATCGCCATCAAGAAACGCGCCGAAATCTGCGATGCGCAACCCGGCGCGGATGCGCTCGGCCACGGGCGAAAACGCCAACGATATATCGGCCATTCCGTTCGGATCGGGCCAGTCCAGTGTCAGGTCGACGTTGCTGTACTCTACCGGCCTGCGCCCTTCGTCCGCAAAGGCGAGCCGCGCCCCCGTCAGAACCAACCGTTCCAGCGTGACCGCGCCAGTGCCTGAGGACGCCCCGCCCTCTCCGATAGCGGGCGCGGCCGCGGGCTTCGGGTTGAAGTCCCAGTTCGCGCGCCCATCGGCGCGGCGCGCCAGGTTCAGCTCGGGGCGATGCGCCGTCAGCTCGGTCACCCGGATGCGCCCGCGCAGCAGATCGGAAGCCGACAGCCCCACGGTCATCGTACCGGCCCGCAGCATCGGCGCTTCGCCCGCCCAGGACGTGTTGCCCACCGCAACAGGCCCCGTCGTGGCCCCGACCACCGGCCAGAACCGCAGACTCACCGGCCCCTCGATTGTCACGCTGCGCCCGGTCTGTGCCGCCAGCTGATCCGCCGCAATCCTGGCAATCCGCTCTCCGGGCAGAAAGAACAGCGCTCCCACCGCGACAACGGCGGCCAGCACCAGCGCCGCCAACATCCTGAAAATCCACCGCATCGGCCTGCTCCGCCTCTGGTTTGCCTATACCCTAGCGCCATCGCGCAGGCACGCAAAGCCTTTGCACCGCAGCCCCATCCGGCCTATATGCCCCACCAGACCGCGCCACAGGACAACCATGACCACCAATCCTCCCGATCTGCGCCCCGACCTGGCCCCGCGCGCCAAGATCGGAGACACCCCCCGCCCCGGCCAGCCGACCATCGGCATGGTGTCCCTTGGCTGCCCCAAGGCGCTGGTCGACAGCGAACGTATCCTGACCCGGCTGCGCGCCGAGGGCTATGGCATCTCGCCCGACTACAAGGGCGCCGATGCGGTGATCGTGAACACCTGCGGCTTCCTTGACAGCGCCAAGGCCGAAAGCCTCGACGCCATCGGCGAGGCGCTGAGCGAAAACGGCCGGGTGATCGTGACCGGCTGCCTTGGCGCCGAACCCGAATACATCACCGGCGCCCACCCCAAGGTGCTGGCCGTCACCGGCCCGCATCAATACGAACAGGTGCTGGATGCCGTACACGGCGCCGTGCCCCCCGCGCCCGACCCATTCGTCGACCTGCTGCCCGCCAGCGGCGTCAGCCTGACCCCGCGCCACTACAGCTATCTCAAGATTTCCGAAGGCTGCAATCACCGCTGCAAGTTCTGCATCATCCCCGACATGCGTGGCCGCCTTGTCTCGCGCCCGGCCCACGCCGTGGTGCGCGAGGCTGAACGCCTGGTCGAGGCCGGAGTCAAGGAGCTGCTGGTCATCAGCCAGGACACCTCAGCCTATGGCGCCGACCGCAAGCACGACACCGAGCGCGGCATCCGCACCCATATCGACGATCTCGCCCGCGAACTTGGCGGCTTGGGCGCCTGGGTGCGGCTGCACTATGTCTACCCCTACCCGCGCGTGCGCCAGCTGATCCCGATGATGGCCGAGGGGCTGATCCTGCCCTACCTCGACATCCCGTTCCAGCACGCCCACCCCGAAACGCTGAAACGCATGGCGCGCCCGGCGGCGGGCATCCGCACGCTCGATGAAATCGCCGCTTGGCGCGACATCTGCCCCGACATCACCCTGCGCTCGACCTTCATCGTCGGCTACCCCGGCGAAACCGAAGAGGAATTCCAGACCCTGCTCGACTGGCTGGACGAGGCTCAGCTGGATCGCGTCGGCTGCTTCCAATACGAAAACGTCGCCGGCGCCCGTTCGGCCGATCTGCCGGACCACGTCGCCGAGGATGTGAAACAGGACCGGTGGGACCGCTTCATGGCCAAGGCACAGGCAATTTCCGAGGCGAAACTGGCGCAGAAGGTCGGCCAGCGGATCGAGGTCATCGTGGACGAGGTCGACGCCGAAGCCGCCACCTGCCGCACCAAGGGCGACGCGCCGGAAATCGACGGCAACCTCTTCATCGACGAAGGCTTCGAAGCCCTCTCACCCGGCGACATCGTCACGGTCGAGGTGGACGAAGCAGGCGAGTACGATCTCTGGGGCCGTCTCGTCTAGGCCCCTTGTTCTTTGGGCTCCAAATATCCCGGGGGAGTCCCGCAGGGACGGGGGCAGAGCCCCCTACGCCCGCCCCGCGCTGGCTGAAAGGCCAAGGGGGTCGACCCCGATGGAATTCAGCGCGGCAGCCCATTTGGCATCGTCAGGCATATCATAGACCAACTCGGGCGCGGCATCGGCCGTCAGCCACCCGTTGCGCGAAATTTCATCTTCCAGCTGGTCGGGCCCCCAACCGGCATAGCCCAGCATCATCAGCGCGCGCTGAGGGCCGGTGCCCGCTGCGATATCTTCCAGAATATCCAGCGTGGCCGTCATGCAGAATCCGCCGGGAACGGCCAGCGTGTGCAGGCGAGACGCGTATTCCGCCGAATGCAGCACGAACCCGCGCACCCCGTCTACCGGGCCGCCGAAATGCACCGGCATCTCGGGGCGTGCCGCCCCTCCGATGTCAAGTTGATCCAAAAGGTCCGACAGGCGCACGTCGCGCGCGGGTTTGTTCACGATCAGCCCCATGGCGCCGTCCTCGGTGTGGCTGCACATGAACACCACCGAATGTTCGAACCGGGGATCGCCCATGCCTGGCATTGCGATCAGAAGTTTACCGGTCAGGTCCATGGCATCGGCCCCTTTTGCCGCTTGCGTCAGGCACGGCCCCAAGGCGCCGCGCGTCGCCAGCATGGCCGCGCGTGTCGTGAAGGGCAAGGCCGGTTCGTGCCCCGGGCGCCACCCCGAGGCGCAGTCGGCCCAACTGACCGCATCGTGACTTTTCATTACAGCCAAAGCGCGCCATTCAAGGCGTCATGATCCGGAAACTGCGCCCTCTCCTGTCCTGCCTCTGCTTCGCACTCGCGCTGCTGCTATTGCGTGGGCCGGTGCAGGCCCAGCCCGATCTGGGCGCCATCGTGCGGATCGATGTGCTGGATGGCGGACAACAGGGCGATGGCACGCACCTGGCCGCGCTGCGCCTGACGCTGGCCGACGGCTGGAAAACCTATTGGCGCGCGCCGGGCGATGCTGGCATCCCGCCCAGCTTCCGCTTTGCCCGCTCTGGCAACATGGCCAGCGCCGCGCCGGTCTGGCCGACGCCCGAGGTTTTTGATCTGAACGGCATCCGCACCATCGGCTATCGCCATCAACTGGTGCTGCCGCTGGTGATCCAGCCACGCGCACCCGGTCAGCCCGTGCGGCTGCAGGGCGAGATCGACTTTGGCGTGTGCAGCGATGTCTGCATTCCAGCCCGGCTGAGCTTTGACGGCGCGCTGGATCCGGCTGCGCCGCGCAACCCGGCCATTGCCGCTGCACTTGCCGCGCGCCCCTACAGCGCGACCGAGGCCGGAGTGCCTCCGGCGCGGTGCCGCATCGCGCCCACGGCCGACGGGCTGGCGGTGACCGTGCGCATGACGATGCCCTCGGCCGGGACACCGGAAACCGTGGTGATCGAACCGCCCGCGCCCGATCTTTGGGCGTCAGAGACCGAAACCACCCGCGCCGGAGGGGTGCTGACCGCCCGGGCCGAGCTGTCACGCGCCGATGGCAAGCCCTTTGCGCTGGACCGTTCTGGCCTGCGCATCACCGTGCTGGGCACACGCCGCGCGGTTGACATTCGGGGCTGCACCGCCGAGTGATCGCGCATGGATGCGCCTGCGACCCCACCCCGGGACCTGCCCCAATCTGCCCCGCGCCGCCCTCTCCTGGGCGCTTTGGCGGTGGTCCTGCACGAGGGCCACGCCCTGCTGGTGCAGCGCGGCAAGGCCAGCGGCTATGGCTTGTGGGGCTTTCCGGGCGGGCACGTCGAATGGGGCGAAACCGCGCAGGCGGCCGCCATTCGTGAGTTGCACGAGGAAACCGCGCTGCGGGCCGAACCGCTGGGGTATCTGACAAACGTCGATTTCATCAGCGCTGGCGCGGATGGCCAGCCCGAGGTTCATTACCTGCTGGCCGCCGTGCTCTGCCGGTACACAGGTGGCACGCCCGTCGCAGGTGACGATGCCGCCGCCGTGGCCTGGGTGCCTTTCGACGATATCGCGAAGCGAACGTTGCAGATGAGCGATCGCGTGCCCGACGTTCTGGCCGCTGCACTGGAACGCCTGGGTTAGACCGCCCCGCGCGAACGCCGCAACGCCAGTGCGCCCAAGCCATATCCCAGCGAAACGACCACGGCGCTCCCCACCAGAAAGGCCAGCGTGGCGGCAGGCATTGCGGCCATGCCGCCGGGCGTCAGAGCAGCCAACCATACCGGCAGCGCGCCCGACACAGCCGTCCACACCATCGTCAGCCCAACCCAGACCAGCACCAGCGCCACTACACCGCCCAGTACCCTGCGCAGGGCGGCATCGGGCGCGCGCAGCCCACGCCGCAACGCCGCTGCAGGGCGGGCCAGATCGCCCTGCACTGCCAAAAGCGCAGGCACCACCAGAAGAACGATCACCATGCCGAACCCCAGCCCGTAGACCAGCGTGATCACCGTGGGCTTCAGGAACTGCGCCTGTTGCGAGCGTTCGTACAGCAGCGGCGCCAGCCCAAGCACCGTGGTCAGCGTGGTCAGCATCACCGGGCGCAGCCGGTCGGTGGTGCCGTCGATGATCGACGGGATCAGCCCGCGCTGGCGCGAATAGTCATCCACCGTACTGATCAGCACGATGGAATCGTTGATGATGATGCCTGTCATGCCCAGCAGACCGACGACCGTGAACATCGACAACGGCGTGTCCCATATCCAGTGCCCGTAGATCGTACCAACAAGCCCGAAGGGTATGATGGCCATCACCACCAGCGGGCGCGTCCAGCTGGAAAACACCCATGCCAGCGTCAGGTAAATCCCGGTAAGGCACAGGATCAGCCCGGTCAGCGCCTCGGTCAGGAATGCGTTTTCCTGCTCGGCCAGCCCCGCCATGTCCCATTCGACCTGATAGGTATCGGCGATTTCGGGCAGCAGCACGGTTTCCAGATCGGTGCCGATCTGCTCGGCGCGGGCCGGGTCGTCTTCGGAGATGTCGCCCATGACGCTGATGGTACGCACGCCGTTTTCCCGGCGCACAGCGGCAAACCCGCTGCGTTGAGTGACTGACACCACATCCGACAGGGGCACATATTCGCCCGACGGCGTGCGGATCTGCATCCGGTCCAGAAAATCGGCGGTCAGCTCGCTTTCGGGCAATTCCACGCGAATCTCTGCGCTGCGCGGTCCATCAGGGTAGGTCGCCGCCTCGATCCCGTTCAGCTGAGAGCGCAGCACCCGGCTGAGCGTGTCGGCCGTCAGTCCCAGTGCCTGCCCCTGCTGGGTGAGGTCCAGCACCAGCTCGTCCTTGTCATAGGCAAGATTATCCTCGACGGCCGAGACCTCGGGATAGCGCAGCAGTGCGGTTTTCAGCGCCTCGCTGGCCTGTTTCAACACATCGGCCTCGGCGCCGTAGAATTCGACATCCAAGGCGTCGCCACCCGGCCCCGACCGCCACGACCGGAACGAGACGACCTCGGCCATGGGATGCTGTTGCACCCGGCCCTGCAACTCGGCGACAAATTCGAAACTGGAATAGGGACGCAGATCGGCATCGATCAGCTCGATGCTGATGGCTCCAAGCAGATCGGCGTCCTTGGTATCGACACCCGACAGGCCGCGCCCCGAGTTACCACCGATTTCGGCGATGACATAGGCCAGCGGGTTTACCCCGTAACGATCTTCGTATTCGGCACCCAGTTCGTTGGTGGCGCGCTGCAACTCGTGCATCATGGCCAGCGAATCCTCGCGCGTGGCGCCTTCGGCCATGGCGAAGTTGCCGCTGACCGAGCCGCGTTCGGGCGCATTGAAGAAACGCCATTGCACGTCGCCGGTGATGAACAGCGCTGCCTGGCTTGCCAAAACGACCAGCGCACCGGCCAGAACCGCATACCGTGCCCGCACCACCAGCCCCATCAGCGGGCGGAAGGCGCGGTCGCGCACCCACTTGAACCCGGCGTTCACCTTGCGGTTGGGCCAGTCGTACCAATGTTCCTTCGCGGTATGGCTCAGCGCGTGGCTCAGGTGGTTGGGCAGGATCAGGAAGCATTCCACCAGCGATGCGATCAACACCACGATCACCGTAAAGGGAATATCCCCGATCATTTCGCCAAAACGCCCGCCAATCGCCATGAGCCCGAAGAAGGCGATCACCGTTGTCACAGTAGATGCCGCGACCGGTATCGCCATGCGCCGGGCCGCGTTTTCAGCTGCCACAACCGGGTGTTCGCCCAAGCGGCGCGCGCGAAAATCCGCATGTTCCCCCACCACGATAGCATCGTCCACAACGATGCCCAATGTGATGATCAATCCGAACAGCGAGATCATGTTGATCGTCAGACCAAAGGCATACATCAGCGCGATAGCGGCCATCATCGCCGCCGGAATGCCCGCAGCGACCCAGAAAGCAATGCGCGCGTTCAGGAACAGGAACAGCAGGATCACGACCAGACCCAGCCCCATCAGCCCGTTGTCGACAAGAATATCCAGCCGCCCGGTGATTGCTTCGGCCCGGGTGCGGATCAACTCGACCGTAGTGCCCTGCGGCAGCACGGCCTGAAACTCGGCCGTTACCTCTTCGACCAGGTGCTGGATGCCGATGGCATCGCCTTCGTCCGACCGGTCGACTCGTAACGTAATCGCCGGGTTGTCGCCCACGAAATAGCTGCGTTCGCGGGTCACGCCCTCGACGCGGATTGTGGCGATGTCGCCCACCGTCAGGGTCGAGCCGTCAGCGTTTGACCGCAATACGATCCCGGCGATCTGCTCGGGCGTGCGTTTGGCCGTGCCTGTGCGGACGCGGGCGTTGGCCCCGGTCACATCGCCCGCGGGGTCGGCATCGGCCTCGGCCGCGATGGCGGCGGCAATCTCGCTCAGCGAGACATCATTGGCGACCAGCTGCATCGAGGGCACTTCGATGACCGTTTCCGGCGCGGCCACACCTTGAATAGTGGTGCGGGTGACCCCAGCGGCAAACAGGCGGACGACCAATTCATCGGTGAATTTGGCCAATTGGGCGGCGTCGATCGGCCCGGTGATGACCACATCGGTCACCCGGTCACGCCAGACGCCGCGCCGCACGACAGGATCATCCATATCTTCGGGGAAGGTCGTGATGGCGTCGACCGCGTTGCGCACATCCTCGGCGGCGCGCGTCATATCATAGCCAGGTTCAAATTCCAGCGTGACCGAGGCGCGGCCCTCGCGCGACATGGCCGAAGCGGTTTCAACCCCGTCCACCGCCAGAAGCGAGGGTTCCAGCACCTGCACGATGGCATTGTCCACGTCTTCGGGGCCCGCGCCTTCCCAAGTGGCCGAGACGGTGACCGTATCGACCACCACATCGGGAAAAAACTGCGTGCGCATGTTGGGGATCGCGGCGATGCCCAGCGCCAGCAGCATCACCAGCAACAGGTTCGCTGCGGTGCGATGGCGGGTGAAATACGACAGGATACCGCCAGCGGCGGGCGGAAGATGGCGCGCCATAGGTCAGCCCCCCATGCGGGATTCGATTCGCTGCACCAGATTGGCGGGCACCTGGTCGCCCCCCAGTTGGGTCAGCACGCGTTCCTTGACCTCGGCGGGCATCCGGTTGTTGGCTTCGACCATGGCGACCAATTGCGCGCGGCGTTCGCTGCTAAGCGTCAGCATCTCGTCAGTCGGGGCCGGTGCGGGGGCCGCGCCCTGGCTCTGGGGCCGCACCTGAATGCCTGCGCCCAGCAGCGGCGTGCGCCCGATCACCACATCGCGGCCTGCCAACCCCTCTCCGCGCAGCAACACGTCGTCGCCCTGACGGCGCACCAGCGTGACGGGCAGCCGTTCCAGACGATTATCCTCGCCCACCACCAGCACAGTTCCGGCGGCATCCAGCGCTGATGCTGCGACGCGTATCACATCGTCAATCGCCGGTTCGCGCACGTCGACGGTGACAAAGTCACCGGGTTTGAAACCGCGCGGCGTATCAAGCCGGGCATAAACCATCCGCCCCGACAGCCCTTCGCCGATTTCGGCGCTGTCCCGGCTGATGGTTCCGGTGGCGCGCAGATCGGCGCCACCCACATCCAGCCGCGCCTGCACCGGCAGGTTCAGCAGGTCTCCCGAGGCATCCAGCAGGCGCGCGTATTGCCCGGTCGACACGCGAAAGGCGACTTCAAGCGCGCGCGGATCGACCAGAACGGCCAGCTTTTCGTTGGCCGAGACAAGCCGTCCGGTCACCAGCGACACATCGCCCAACGTGGCATCGAACGCCGCCGTGATGGTGGTTTCATCCAGTCTGCGGCGTGCATCCGCCACAGCGATCTGCGCCCGGGTCAGCCCCGTCGCGGCCTGATCCACCCGCGCTTCGGCCTGCGCCAACGCGCGGCGTGACGACACAACAGCCTGCCGCGCCGACGCGGCGGCCAGTTCAGCGGTTTCCAGCGTGGCCGCCGTGGCCACGCCGCGATCCGACAGCCCCTGTTGCCGCTGGAACGCGCGGTCGCGCACATCGGCCTGTTCCTGTGCGGCGGCCAGTTCATCACGCGACAGCGTCAGAGACCGCTCGGCATCGCGCTGTTCGGCTTCGGCATCCAGCAGATCGTTTTCAACCCGCTCAACCTCGGCACGGGCATCGGCCGGATCAATCTGTACCAGCACCTGCCCGGCCTGTACGCTGCCGCCTTCGACAAAGCTGTCGGCCAGGTCGATCACGCGTCCCTGTACGGCGGCGCGCAGTTCCAGCGTGCGGCGGCTCTGGATCTGGCCAAAGGTGTCCAGCACAGGTTCCACCGTGCCCGGTTGGGCCCGCACGACATTCACCGGGAACACCCGTTCGCGGGCGCGGGGCGGTTCTACCACTGTCGACAGCCGCGTCTGAACCGCGCCGGCGACAATCTGCACGGCATAGACCAGCAGCGCCAGCGTCACCGCCGCCAGCAAAACCCCCAGCAGGCTTTGTCGCAGAAATCGCATCCGTTTTACCTTTCACGCCGCAGCGCGGTATTCGCGCGCAACAATAGTCGCCCGGCGCAAATCCACCAAGCCACGTATGGGTTACGACACTCCAAACGGCGCGGATTGTTATTTCCGTCGCTGGTTTTCGGTCAATCGCGGAAAGATTTCGACAAAGTTGCAGGGTTTGTGCCGGTAATCGAGCTGATGGACGAGGATTTCGTCCCATGCGTCCTTGCAGGCGCCGGGGCTTCCGGGCAGCGCGAACAGATAGGTCCCCCCTGCCACGCCACCCGTGGCGCGTGATTGCACGGCGCTCGTGCCGATCTTCTTCATCGAGACGATTGTAAACACCGTGCCAAAAGCGTCGATTTCCTTTTCGTAGACATCGCGATGCGCCTCTACCGTGACATCGCGCCCAGTCAGCCCGGTGCCGCCGGTGGAAATCACCACGTCCACGTCCGGATCGGCGATCCATGCGCGCAGTTTGTCGGCGATGTCGGCGCGTTCATCCGGCAGGATGGCGCGGTCGGCCAGTTCGTGGCCTGCTTCGGCCAACCGGTCAACCAGCACCTGCCCCGAGCGATCCTCGGCCAGCGTGCGGCTGTCAGAGACTGTCAGCACCGCGATGCGGACAGGGATAAATTCGCGGTCGGCCATCAGCCTGCCCTTTCCAGAAATGCCAGCCGCAAGGCCAGCGCGGCAAAGATTGCCCCACTGATCCGGCCCAGCCACGCCTGCGCGCGGCCCGATCCGGCCAGCCGCTTGCCCGCGCCGCCGGCAAAGATGCCCACCGCGCCATTGATGAAGAACCCGCCCACCGCCAGAACCGCGCCGAAGATCAGGAATTGCGCCAGAACCGGGCGGGCCGGGTCGACGAACTGCGGAATGAAGGCCAGAACGAACAGGATCACCTTCGGGTTGGTCAGGTTCACGATGAAGCCTGACCGGAACGCGCGGCGCGGCGCAACGGGAGAAGGTGCCTTGGCCGTTCCAGCCCGGATCGCCCCGATGGCGAGATACAGCAGATAGCCAACGCCGACCCAGCGGATCACGTCGAACAGCCACGGCAACGCATTGATCGCCGCACCAAGGCCCAGACCCGCGATGGTGACGTGCACCAGCGCCCCGGCCGAGATACCCGCACTGGCCGCCAGCGCCGCGCGCGGACCCGAGCGCAGGCCCTGCCCAAGGCAAAACATCATATCGGCGCCGGGCGTGAAATTCAGCGCCAGCGCGGCAGGGATGAACGCCAACAGGATCAGCGGGTCAATCACGGGGTAACCTCGAACCAGTTCACGGTGGGGCCAAGGTTGGCGACATGGCTGGCGCCTATCTGTCCGCGCGTGCCCCAGCAATCGTGGATATGCCCGAACACCGCCAGCTTGGGCTGGATACGTTCGATGGCCGCAAGGATCGAGGTGGAGCCAAGCGACACACCCTGCGACGTCAGATCACCCAGACCCTTGGGCGGCGAGTGCAGGATCAGGATGTCGGCGGCCTCGCACGGGGCCAGCATCTGCGCGGCGGTGTCCTCGGACAGGTCGAACGACCACGCGCCAAAGGGCGTTTCCGGCACCGCGCCGCCCAGCCCGAACAGGCTCAGCCCCGCGACGGTTGCCCCCTGCCCGTGCAGCACATGCCAGTGCGCGGGGGCGGCGGCCACCAGTTCCTCGGCGCTTTCAGCGTTGCCCGGAACGGCGACGACGGGCGCGGCGATGCCCGCCAGCATCTCCATCGCCTGATCCAACCCCTTACGCGCGTTGCAGAAATCGCCCGCCCCGATCACAAGGTCCGCTTCGGCTGCGGCGGCGACCAGATCGGCGGCGCGGGCGCGGGCCAGATGCAGGTCGGAAAAGGCCAATATCTTCATGTCTTGGCTTTCAGGTGGGCGCGAACCTCCAGCAGATCGGCCCAGGCAAGCCGTTTCTCGGTCGGTTGGCGCAGCAGGTAGGCGGGGTGGAACATCGGCAGCGCCGGGCGGCCCCAGACGGTGGCCCATGTGCCGCGCAGCCGCGTGATGCCGCGTTTGCCCAGCAGCGCCTCGCAGGCGACATTGCCCATGACGATCAACACCTTGGGATCGGCCAGCGCGACGTGGCGCTCCAGAAACGGCAGCATCATCGCAATCTCGGCGGCGTTGGGTTCGCGGTTTTCCGGCGGGCGCCACGGCAGCACGTTGGCAATATAGACCGAACTTTCGCGCGAATGTTCGATCGCGCCCAGCATCCGGTCCAGCAGCTGCCCGGCACGGCCCACAAACGGGCGGCCCTGCCTGTCTTCGTCGCGGCCCGGCGCTTCCCCCACCACCATGATCGGCGCACCCGGCACGCCGTCCGAAAAAACCAGATTGCGCGCGCCCTTCTTCAGCTCGCAGTGCTCGAACGCGGCCATGGCGGTGCGCAGATCGTCCAACGTGCTGGCCCCGGCGGCGGCGGCACGGGCGACTGCCACGGGGTCAACCTCGGCCTGGGGCACGATGGCGCCGGGCGCGGCAGGCGAAGCGGTGGCGCGGGCCTGTTCGGCGCGCAGCGCGCGGGCCGATCCCGGCATCGCGTCCGGCAGGTCATAGCAATTCACCGGTGCGTCGCCGATCGCCTCGGTCGCGCCAAGTTCGATCTGCCAGTCCAGCAGCGCGCGTGCGGTGTGATACTCAATCGCCGATTCCATACGCCGGACCCTATGGCCTGACGGCAACCCGCTTCAAGCCTTGGCGCGTTCACGCCGCGTGTTGCCCCCGATTGCGCCGCTTCCTATAAAGCCCCCATCCTGACAGGAGCCCGCGACATGACATTTGCCCATCGCCACCTTCTGGGGATCGAACACCTCGCCCCGTCTGACATCACGGCGATCCTGGATCTGGCCGACACCTACGCCGATCTGAACCGCCAGAGCGACAAGCACGGCACCGCGCTGGCCGGGCTTACCCAGATCAACATGTTCTTCGAAAACTCGACCCGTACACAGGCCAGTTTCGAACTGGCCGGGATGCGGCTGGGTGCGGATGTGATGAACATGTCGATGCAAACATCGAGCGTGAAGAAGGGCGAAACCCTGATCGACACGGCGATGACGCTGAACGCGATGCACCCTGATCTGCTGGTGGTGCGCCATCCTCATTCTGGCGCCGTGGACCTGCTGGCGCAAAAAGTGAACTGCGCCGTGCTGAACGCGGGCGACGGGCGGCACGAACACCCGACACAGGCGCTGCTGGATGCGCTGACGATTCGGCGCGCCAAGGGGCGGCTGCACCGGCTCAACATCGCGATCTGCGGCGACATTGCCCACAGCCGGGTGGCGCGGTCGAACATCCTGCTGCTGGGCAAGATGGAAAACCGCATCCGCCTGATCGGCCCGCCCACGCTGATGCCCGCCGGAATCGCGGATTTCGGGGTCGAGGTTTATCAGGACATGGCCGCCGGGCTGGAGGGCGTGGACGTGGTGATGATGCTGCGCTTGCAAAAAGAACGGATGGACGGCGGGTTCATCCCATCCGAGCGCGAATATTACCACCGCTACGGGCTGGACGCGGAAAAGCTGGCCTGCGCGCGCGAGGATGCCATCGTGATGCACCCGGGGCCGATGAACCGGGGCGTGGAAATCGACGGCACGCTGGCGGATGACATCAACCGATCCGTGATCCAGGACCAGGTGGAAATGGGCGTGGCGGTGCGCATGGCGGCGATGGACCTGCTGGCGCGCAACCTGCGCAACCGGGCCGCCGCATGAGCCGCCGCGTGCCCCTGACGGTGCCCGCCGGCGAACGCGGCGTGCTTCGGCTGTTCGCGCTGGACATGCCGCGCGAACAGGTGCGGTTCCTGCGCGACGAACCCGCCGCGCTGGCCGACAAGCTGGGCCTGAGCGACATCGCGCTGAGCCATGTCGATTTCATCCGCCCCGAGGACTTGGGCGAATTGGGCCTGTCGGGATACCTGATCGACGGCTGCGGCGTGCCGGCCGAACAGATCGCGCCCGACCGGACCTATCTGGCCGAACGCGAAGGGCCGGTGATCGTGGTGCTGAGCCGCGCATTCGGCGGCGCGGCGGTCACCCTCAAACCGGGCTCGGGCGTGGTGCCCTTTGCCAGCTACACCCGCTCCGGCACCGATTGGAGCGGCGACGCCCCGACCAGCGAGGCCGCGCTGCCCGGATCGGGGCCCGCGCCGCAATCGCCCCGCGCGGCCCGTGCGCGTGCCCGACGCATCGGTGGCGGGCTGTTCGCCATCTGCATGATCCTTATCGCGCTGGGCCTTTGGGCGCTGTTCGGGTGAGACACATCATTTTCGGCAAGGACAGGCCATGACCATTCTTTTCACCGACGCGCGGCTGATCGACCCCGAGGCAGAGGCCGAAACGCGCGGCTGGCTGCTGGTCGAGGGCGGCGTGATCCGCGACAGCGGCACCGGCGCGCCCCCTGCCCTGCCCAAGGGCGCAACGCAGGTCGATTGTGCGGGCAAATGCCTGGCGCCCGGCATCGTCGACATCGGCGTGAAGGTCTGCGAACCGGGCGAGCGGCACAAGGAAAGCTATCGCTCGGCCGGGTTGGCGGCGGCGGCAGGTGGCGTCACCACCATCGTGACGCGGCCCGATACAACGCCCACCATCGACACGCCCGAGACGCTGGAGTTCGTGCTGCGCCGCGCGAACGAGGCCGGGCCGGTGAACGTGCGCCCCATGGCTGCCCTGACCAAGGGCCGCGAGGGGCGCGAGATGACGGAAATCGGGTTCCTGATGGATGCCGGGGCCGTTGCCTTCACCGATTGCGACCATGTGGTGCGCGACACCAAGGTGCTGTCGCGGGCGCTGACCTATGCGCGGTCCTGCGGGGCGCTGGTGATCGGCCATCCGCAAGAGCCGGGCCTGTCCGACGGCGCGGCGGTGACCTCGGGCAAATTCGCCTCGTTGCGCGGGCTGCCGGCGGTGTCGGCCATGGCCGAGCGCATGGGGCTGGACCGCGACATCGCGCTGCTGGAAATGACGGGCGCGGCCTATCACGCCGACCAGATCACCACCGCCCGCGCCCTGCCCGCGCTGGAACGCGCCAAGGCGAACGGGCTGGACATCACCGCCGGGGTCAGCATCCACCACCTGACTCTGAACGAGTTGGACGTGGCCGACTATCGCACCTTCTTCAAGGTCAAGCCGCCCCTGCGCGCCGAGGACGACCGCCAAGCCGTGGTCGAAGCGGTGCGCACCGGGCTGATCGATGTGATCTGTTCAATGCACACGCCGCAGGACGAAGAAAGCAAGCGCCGCCCCTTCGAGGAAGCCGCCAGCGGGGCCGTTGCCTTGGAAACGCTGCTGCCGGCGGCGCTGCGGCTGTATCACTCGGGCCAACTGGATCTGGTGACGCTGTTCCGGGCGCTGGCGCTGAACCCGGCGAAGCGGTTGGGGCTGACCTCGGGGCGGCTGGGCGCGGGGGCGCCTGCGGATCTGGTGCTGTTCGATCCCGATACGCCCTTCGTGATGGACCGCTTCAAGCTGATGTCGAAATCGCGCAACACGCCCTTTGACGGGGCGCGAATGCAGGGCCGGGTTCT
Organism: Arenibacterium halophilum; assembly: GCF_005938225.1. GTDB lineage: Bacteria > Pseudomonadota > Alphaproteobacteria > Rhodobacterales > Rhodobacteraceae > Arenibacterium > Arenibacterium halophilum. Next base: position 621,401 of record NZ_VCPC01000003.1, on the reverse strand, counting down.
GGCCACCTATGTGGGCGGCGCGCCCGTTTACACGAAAGGCTAGGCGATGCCGATGATGGACAGCCCGATGGGGATTTTGGCGCTCTGCGCGGCGATCGGTTACCTGCTGGGGTCGATCCCGTCGGGCATTGTGCTGGCGCGGCTGATGGGGCTGGGCGATCTGCGCAAGATCGGGTCGGGCAACATCGGCGCGACGAACGTCCTGCGCACCGGAAACAAGGGCGCGGCGGCGCTGACGCTGATCCTGGACGCGCTCAAGGGCGTGGTGGCCGTGCTGATCGCGCGGCGTCTGGGGGGCGGGGATGCGGCACAAATGGCCGCGCTGGCCGCGTTCCTGGGCCATTGCTATCCGGTCTGGCTGGGCTTTCGCGGCGGCAAGGGCGTGGCGACCTTCCTGGGCGTCTGGCTGGCGCTGGCCTGGCCCGTTGGTCTGGCCTGCTGCGCGACCTGGGCCGTGGCGGCGGCGGTGGGGCGCATTTCCTCGGCCTCGGCGCTGGTGGCGGCGGCGCTGTCGACCGTCTGGGCGGTGCTGCTGGGGTATGGCGATATGCTGGTGCTGGGCGCCGTTCTGACTCTGTTGGTGTTCTGGCGCCACCGGGCCAACATCGCGCGCCTTCGCGCGGGAACCGAGCCGAAGATCGGCAAGAAATAGCCGGACCAGCACGGGGGCTGCGCCGGAAACCGGGGGGCGCTGCGTTGAAGGGGGAACAATAACAACCCCGAGGCCTTCATGCAGAACACATCCGACCACCCGCCCCACACCGACCGGCGCGCCTTTCTCGCGGGTCTAGCCGCGTCACCTTTCGTTCTGACCGGACATGGCGTATTTTCCGGCGCCGTGCGTGCGCAGGCAGCCGAGGCTGGGCTGATTGCGCCCAATGTCTGCATGGTCATGCCCGAGGTGACCGAAGGCCCGTTCTACACTGATCCCGGGAGGGTGAGGCGCGATATCACCGAGGGCCTGCCTGGCGTTCCGCTGCGGATGCGCATTCAGGTGGTGGATGCCGATTGTACGCCGTTGAAAGACGCGCGCGTGGATATCTGGCATTGCGACGCGGCGGGCAACTATTCGGGCTACGCCCGACAAGGCAGCGATGGTACGCTGGACACCTCGGGGCAGACATTTCTGCGCGGCACGCAGATCAGCGACGCGGGCGGGTTGGTGCGGTTCGATACGATCTATCCCGGCTGGTACAGGGGCCGCACCACACATATCCACTACAAGGTGTTTCTGGACGGACAGTTAGTTCTGACCGGTCAGATCTTCTTTCCGGACGCGCTGAGTGCCTATCTGTTTCAGTCGGTTGCGCCGTATAGCGACCGCGCCGGCACGCGCGACACGATGAACGCCAGCGACCGGATCGCGCAGCGGGCCGGTGACGGAGCCTTTGCCGCGATCCGCGAGCAGACCGGGTTTTACGATGCGGCGCTGGTTGTCGGCGTCGCACCGGACGCGGTTTCGGATTAAGGTGCCGTCGGCCGTCTTCCCTCCACGCGGGCGCAGAGGGTCACCGCATGGATGGCGAATGACGGGGGCTCTGCCCCCGCCCCTTGCGGGGCTCCCCCGGGATATTTTTGCCCCAAAGAATACGGGAGTTGAAAGCGGTGGCGCCGCTTAGACCCATTTGGCCATGGGTGGCAGACTCATCAGCACGGCGTTGGCATCATGTCCGGTTTCCAGCCCGAACTTGGTGCCACGGTCGTAGACGAGGTTATATTCGGCATAAAGGCCGCGGTGCACCAGCTGGGTATGCTTGTCGGCTTCGGACCAGTCCTGCGTGCGGCGCGTTTCGACCAGCGGCACGAAGGCCGGCAGAAAGGCGCGGCCGATGTCCTGGATCAGGGCGAAGTCGGCGGCCCAGTCGCCGCTGTTGTGATCGTCCAGGAAGATGCCGCCGACGCCGCGGGCCCGGCCACGGTGGGGAATGAAGAAATAGTCATCCGCCCAAGCCTTGAGCCGTGGGTACAGGTCGGCCCCGTGGGGGGCAAGCGCGGTTTCCTGCGCGGCGTGGAAATGGGCGGTGTCCTCGGGGTATTCGATGCAGGGGTTCAGATCGGACCCGCCGCCGAACCACCAGGCGTGCGGAGTCCAGAACATGCGGGTGTTCATGTGAACAGCCGGGGCGTGCGGGTTCTGCATATGCGCCACAAGGCTGATACCGCTGGCCCAGAAGCGCGGATCTTCTGCCATGCCGGGCAGACCCTTGCGCGCCGCCATCGCGGCCTGCGCGCGCTCGCCCAGCGTGCCGAAGACGGTCGAGACATTGACGCCGACCTTTTCGAACACCCGGCCACCGCGCATCACGCTCATCAACCCGCCCCCGGCATCGCCGCCATCGGGGGCTGCGCGGCGCGTTGGCGTAACCTCGAATCGGCCAGGTTCGGCATCGGACAGGGGGCCGGTGCCGTGGCTGTCTTCCAGCCCCTCGAAGCCGGCAACGATTTGGTCGCGCAGATCGCGGAACCAGGCGGCGGCGCGGGCTTTTTCCGTTTCCATATCGCTCATGTCAGTGGGCGGGCACGCTGACCGGATCAAGCAGGCTGCGCCCGCCATCGACGGTGACCACCTGCCCTGTCATGAAGCCCGATGCCTCGCTGGCGAGGAATTGTGCGGCATCATTCAACTCTCCCGGAGGGGCAATGCGGCCCAGCGGGGTGCGGGTTTCGATGCTTTCGCGGTAGGCCTTGTTATCCTTGAGCGAAGTCTTCAGCGAATTGCTCATCACCGAGCCGAAGGCCAGCGAGTTCACGCGGATCCGATGCGGCGCCAGCGAGACCGCCAGCGAGCGTGTCATCTGGTCGATCGCGGCGGCGGCCAGCGAATAGGCCATGAGATCGGGATGCACGCGGATCGAGGCAATGGAGGAGATGTTGATGATCGCGCCCATGTTGCCGCCTTCGCTGCCTTCGGCCTGCTTGATCATGCGCCGCGCGACCGACTGGCTGAGACGCAATCCTGGCAGCAGGTTGTGGTTCAGCGATTCCACGATGCTGTTGTCTTCGGGATCAAGCGGGTCGGTCGGGACAATCTGGCGCGCGCCGTTCACCAGAATATCGACCTGATCGAAAGCGTCGAGCGTGGCCGACAGCAGGTTCGCGATGGTCAGCTTTTCGCGCAGGTCGCCAGCGAAGAAGCGGATGTTGCTGTCATCCGCCTGATCGCCCAGTTCCTCGGCCAGCTTGCGTTCATCGACATCGACGAACATGACGTTGGCGCCTTTTTCAGCGAAATGGCGCCCGATCGACAGGCCGATACCATTGGCGGCCCCTGTCACGATGGCTGTCTTGCCGGCGATGGAAAAGGTCAAACGGCGTCTCCTGTTGCGGGGTTAGGCCGGGCGCGGGCGCTGGGGCCGCTGCGCATGAACGATCTTGAACCGGGTATCTCCGCCAGCCTCGGTCACCTGCGTGAAACTTTCGCGCAGAGTGGTTTCGTAGGCAAGATGGCGGTTAGCAACCATCCAGAGGTGCCCCGAAGGCGCCAACAGCCGCGCGGCGGCGCGGATGAAGGCGCGGCCAAGCTCGGGATCGGCGGCGCGGCCGGTGTGAAACGGCGGATTCATGATGACGGTGTCGGCGCGCCCCTCGCATGCCCATTGCGTGGCGTCGGCCCAGTGAAAGCGCGCGCGCGGGTCGGTCACGTTGGCGCGGGCGCAGGCCAGCGCGTGGTGATCGACCTCGACCAGATCAAGCGTCGTGATGGCCGGATCGCGCAGGGCCATGGCCGAGAGATAGCCCCACCCTGCCCCCAGATCGACGACATGCCGGCCCAGCGGGCGCGGCAATGCAGCGGCCAGAAGCGCCGAGGCCGGATCGATTCCATCGGCAGAAAACACGCCAGGTGCGGTCACGAAATTACCGGCCTGCCCCGGAACTGCGGCCCAATCGGAAACATCCGCTCCGGCAGGATCGAACCACAACAACTTGCCATGTGCCTTGGACAGGGCCGGGCCCACAGTTGTGCGTTTGCGGAGATCGCGCAGAATGCTGTCGACGCCATCGGTTTTTGCGCCATCAATCACCACGAGGCCATCAGTGTGGGCTGCGGCCTGCGCAATCAGTGCACGCGCCTGCGCCTTGGCGCGGGGCAAAGACAGAATGCATGCGGCAAACCGATCCGTGTCGGCGATGTCAGTTTGGCAAGCGTACCCCGCACCGGCGAACTGAGCGTTCAGCGCGGCGTGCGGCTGGATCACGCAAACACGGTCCGACGGGAGCGAGGAGAGATCGAATTCGGCCCCCGGGTGCAGAACGGCAATCATCCCCTCTTCCGGCAGGGTCAAACCGCCCTCGGACAGGGCAAGGGAGAGACGCGGCGACATGGCCGGCCTAGTCTTCCTTTTCCATCGTGCACTGCAACGGGTGCTGATGGCGGCGCGCGAAATCCATGACCTGGCCCACCTTGGTTTCGGCGATTTCATGGCTGAACACACCAACCACGGCCACGCCCTTCTTGTGCACCGTCAACATGATTTCGAACGCCTGCGCGTGGTTCAGCCCAAAGAACCGTTCCAGCACGTGCACCACGAATTCCATCGGGGTATAGTCGTCGTTCAGCAGCAACACCTTATACAGCGGTGGCCGCTTGGTTTTCGGCTTTACGTCGACGATGACAGAGGTGTCATCGTCGCCATCCGAAGGTTTCGACATCATGTAGGGCGGTTTCAGCATGGCATTCGGGCAATCCACGTCGGTGACAGGATCCATCTCTTTTGTTTATATATTCCTAACGGCGGATTCGAAAAGGGCGCGGGGCGAGGTGTGGCATGGCTGATATCCCAAGTGCAATCGGTTTCGATGCCGACGATACCCTGTGGCACAACGAGCGGTTCTTTCGCCTCAGTCAGGACCAATTCGCCAGCCTGCTGGCCGACCACGCCGATCCCGATCACCTTGGCGCCCGGCTTCTGGCCGCCGAAAAACGCAATATTGGGCGCTACGGCTTCGGAATCAAGGGGTTCACCCTGTCGATGATCGAAACCGCGATCGAAGTGACCGAGTCGCGCGTGCCCGCCGCCACCATCGGACAGATCCTCGAGCTAGGGCGAGAAATGCTGGCCCACCCCATCGAACTGCTGCCGTATGCGCGCGAGGCTGTCGAACACGCCGCCGACCGGATGCCCGTGATCCTGATCACCAAGGGCGATCTGCTGGATCAGGAACGCAAGCTGGCGCAATCGGGTCTGGGTGATCTGTTTGCCGCCGTCGAAATCGTATCTGACAAAACGCCCGCGCAGTATGACGATATTTTTGCCCGCCATGCCGACGGCCCTGAGCGCGGAATCATGATCGGCAATTCGATGAAATCGGATATTGTTCCGATGATCGAAGCGGGCGGGTGGGCGGTGCATGTACCCCATGATCTGGCCTGGGCACTGGAACACGCCGATGCACCATCGCAGGCACCCAGGTTTCGCGAAATCCCGGATCTGGGCGCCCTGCCCGCCTTGCTGGAGGGTCTCGCACGAGTCGACGGCGACTAGCGCCGCGCGACGTGTCACGCCACATTGCCGCCACATTTGCCGGTCTCGTTGCACAGCGTTTCGGCACCCCTAGATGTGGTAGGCAAGATTCATGCATTTTCCAGCGTCTGCGCAGGTTTGCACGGTTCCTTTCATCCAAAGATTGTGATAGCTTTGTGAGCAACAACGCCAGCCGGAAAACCGGCGGCATGAGGCAGACAGAGGCTATTATCGTGCAGGTTCGGCAACTTCGCCCGGCCCAAAGGGCTGTATATATTCTTCTCGCAATCTGGCTGCTGGTGCTGCTGCCCCTCAGCGTCGTGGCGGCACCCTATGCGGATTATGTCGTCGACGCGCGGACCGGCGAGGTGCTGCATTCCGACAATGCCAACACGCGGCTGCACCCGGCCTCGCTGACCAAGATGATGACGCTGTATATCGCCTTCGAGGCGATCAAGAACGGCGAGATCACGCTGGACACCAAGGTGAAGATATCGCGCAATGCCGCCGCAGAGCCGCCCAGCAAGCTCGGGCTGAAATCGGGCCAGACCATCGCGCTGCGTTACCTGATCCGCGCCGCGGCGATCAAGTCGGCCAACGATGCCGCCACCGCCATCGGCGAAGCGATCGCCGGCAGCGAAGCGGCCTTTGCCCGCCGTATGAACCGCACGGCCAAAGCGCTCGGGATGACCCGCACGACATTCAAGAACGCGCATGGGCTGACCGCCGAGGGCCATCTGTCGACGGCCCACGACATGACCATCCTCGGGCGGCATGTTCTGTATGACTATCCGCAGTATTACAACCTGTTCTCGCGGCGTACCGCGGAAACCACGGTTAGGACCGTATCGAACACCAACCGTCGCCTGTTGGACGCCTATCGCGGCGCCGACGGGATCAAGACAGGCTATACCCGCGCCGCGGGCTTCAACCTTGTGGCGTCGGCGCAGCGTGGCGATGAACGCATCATCGCCACGGTCTTCGGGGGGCAATCGACACAATCGCGCAACGCCCGCGTGGCCGAGTTGCTTGATCTCGGGTTCCGCCGGGCACCGTCACGCGCTCCGGTCCGCAAACCGGATGCTCCCGATTACGTCGCGACGACAAGCACCACAACGGGCACGGCAGGCAAGACGATCCGCCTTGTTGGGGCCGTACAGAAAAGCCTGCGCCCCCGCATCCGCGAGGCCTCGCCCATCGTCGTCGCCGAAAGCATCGTGGAAACCGCACGCGAAGATTCATCGCGCCTGCAGGCCGATATTGCCGCCGCCATGGCAGGCATCCGCCCGACAGACGCGGGCAATGCAACCGAAGTGATGGCTGCGGTGCCGCAAGAGGCGGTGATCAAAGGCACAACAGAGGCACCGGCCATCGCTCCCCGACCCGAAGCGCGTCCCCGCGCGACAGCATCGAAGCCTGCTGAACCGCCGCAGGACGTGGTGCTTGCCAAGGCCGACGCCGCTGCAGACCGGCCTGCAGAAGAGGCTGGGCAGGAAATCGTCACCCGCCTTTCTACCTCGGGCGGGCGCCAATGGGGCATCAACATTGGCCGTTATGGCAGCCGATATGAAGCTGAAAAGATGTTGCTACGCATGGCGCTGTCAGAAATGACAACGCTTGACGGCACCCTACGGAAAGTCGTCCAGTCGCCGCGCGGTTTCGATGCCAATTTCCACGGCATGACACGGGAAACCGCCGATCTGGCCTGCCGCCGTCTCCAAGCGCGCAACATCTCCTGTTTCATGATCGGGCCGGGCTGAGAGGGGGCGCTGCCCCCGTCCGCCAATGCGGACTCCCCCGGGATATTTTACCCCAAAGACGCAAGAGGCCGCACAATTCTTTGGGGCAAAATATCCTGGGGGTGAATTGCCCGTCGGGCAAGAGGGGGCAAAGCCCCCATTTTTTTTGCCTCAGGGTTTGGGCTGATCGTCCCAATCCGGCGATAGCGGGCGGCGGCTGTCACCCTCGGGATCGTCGTATTGGTTCGCTCTGACGGTATAGAGAAAGCCCAGCAACCCCACGGCCCCAAGCGTCAGCGAAATCGGTATCAGGTACGTCAGAACACTCATCTGCGCGGTCCCAGACGGAGGGCGTTGACCGAGACTGTAAGCGATGAGGTCGACATGGCAAGGGCTGCCACCAAAGGTGTGGCCAGGCCTGCAATGGCCAGCGGCACAGCGACCACATTGTAAAGTGTCGCCAGTTGGAAATTCTCGCGGATGCGTGCAGTCGCCTTGCGCGAAATCCGGCACGCCTCGGCAATCGGTGCAAGGCTTGATCCAAGCAGCACGATGTCGGAAGCGCTGCGGGCCGCATCCGCCGCGCTGGCAGGCGAAATCGATACATGCGCGGCGGCAAGTGCCACGGTGTCGTTCAATCCGTCACCCACCATCAACACGCGCTTCCCTGCCTGGGCCAGGCTCTCGATTGCACCGGCCTTCTCGCTGGGAGAGACCTCTGCCCGCCAGGTGTCGATTCCCAGCTGCTCGGCGACTTGCTGAACTGCCTCGGAACGGTCTCCCGACAGAAGCACCACCGTCTTGCCGTCGTCGACCAGTACACGCACCAGTTCCGCCGCGCCCTCGCGCAACGTATCCTGAAAGCGGAACGCCGTCACGCCTGCCGGTGTCGCCAGCCAGGTCGCCGTGTCGGCACCACTATGCCCTGCCCCAGCCCATTCGGCCCGGCCCAACCGCACAGGTTTGCCTTGCCACGTCCCTTCAATCCCGTACCCCGGATGTTCACGGATGTCGCTGACCAGCGCCGGGGCAATCCCGCGTGCGGCAATCGCCGCGGCAAGGGCGCGCGCCAGCGGATGGGTCGACGCACCGGCCAAAGCCGCAGCCACGGCAAGCGTTTCCGGTTCGTGTGAGTCGAGCGCTTCGGGCAACGGCGTGCCGTCGGTCAGCGTGCCGGTCTTGTCAAACACCACCGTATCGACCTGCGCCAGCCGTTCCAGCGCAGTTGCACTTTTCACCAGCAGACCTTTGCGAAATAGCCGCCCAGCCGCCGCCGTGGTCACCGCAGGCACCGCAAGGCCCAGCGCGCAGGGACAGGTGATGATCAGCACCGCCGCCGCGATATTCAGCGCGATGCGCAGATCGCCGCTGTACAGATACCAGCCCGCGAAGGCGAGCGCCGACAGGATATGCACCCCCGGCGCATAGAGCCGCGCCGCCGCATCCGCCAGCGGCGCGTAATTGGCGCGGCCGGATTCGGCCATAGCCACAAGCTCGGTCATCTGGCGCAGCGACGTATCGGCACCAACTGCCGTTGCCCGCAGCAGCAGAGCCCCGGTCAGGTTCAGTTCCCCCGCGCAGAGCTGCTGCCCCGCCTTGGCGGGCATGGGCGTTGTCTCTCCGGTCAGGAGGGCCCGATCAATTTCTGAAGCGCCTTCGATGACGACCCCGTCCACAGGCACGCGGGCACCGGGAAGCACGCGGATCACGTCACCCACAGCCAGATCGGCCAGAGCCACACGGGTCTCGGTTCCGTCCTCCTCACGGCGCAGGGCGCGGGGCACCTCCAGCGCGGTCAGGTCGCGGGCGGCAGACCGCGCAGCGGCACGGGCGCGGTGATCCAGGTACCGGCCCGCCAGCAGGAAAAACGTCAACGTCAGCGCCGCATCGAAATAGGCATGCGGCCCCGACATCGCGGTTTCCCCGACAGAGGTGACAAGCGACAGCAGGATCGCCAGCACGATCGGCACATCCATGTTCAGCCGCCCGGCCCGCAACGCAACCCACGCGCTGGCAAAGAAGGGCTGTGCGGCATAGGCGATGGCAGGCAGAGTGATCGCGGCTGAAATCCAGTGGAACATGTCGCGGGTCGCGGCCTCGGCGCCCGACCAGACGGCGACCGACAGCAGCATCACGTTCATCGCGGCAAAGCCCGACACCGCCAGCCGCACCATCAGCGCGCGCCCCGCCGCGTCGGGACCAGAGGCGACGATCAGGTCGCTATCCAACTCGCGCGCCTCGTATCCGGCGGCGGCCAGCGCGGCGATCAGCGGTTCGGCTTCGGTGCCCGGCTCCGCCTCGATCAGCGCGCGCTTCAACGTCAGGTTAACCCGCGCCGAGTGTACGCCGGGCTGCGCCGCCAGCGCAGATTCAACGCCCGAGATACAGCCCTGACAATGGATTCCCGGCAACGACAGCGTGATACGCGGCGCGACTACACCTCCCGCCTGCGCCGATGTCTCCGGGTCCGGTACGGCAAGACACCCGGGGCAGGCAGCGGCACGCAGGGGCAGGGCTTGGGCAGTCATCGGGGCAGACTTTCGCGGAAGCTACTTCAGGATATGCAGCACGACGCGCTGCTGGAATTCGGTGCCATTCAGTGCGGTGGCCTTCAGACGGACATTCCAGTTGCCCGCGCCCAGTGGCAGATCGGCCAAGTAGTCCTGCCCGTCGAACCGAAAGTCGGGCGCCACATCGTCGCGCACATGGGTGGCACGGCCCACCGTGGCGTCCAGTGTCTTGACCTGAACGGGATGGCCCGCACTATCGCGGATCGACAGAGCCAGATGCGGCCCCCTGGCATTTGCGGTTACGGTCCAGCCCAGCGCCTGCTGCGCAGTGCGGCGGGTGTCGAATTCCTGGCTGGCGACATAGGTGTTTTTCGCCTCTAGCCCCGGAAAGGTCGCCACGGCGTTGACGGCCAGCGTGATGTTCACCGCGATGATCACCCCGAAGGCGCTGCAGAACAGGATGGCCGCGTGACGCCCGGTGAATTCCCTTTGTGCCATGGCTCAGTTCCCCCGGCCGTTGAAGGTTGTATCGCGATAGGCGCGTTCGCCACTGCCCAAATCCTCGACCCAGATGCGCAGGTCGGTGGCTTCGGCTGCGGCGGGGTCGGCGCCTTTGGGCACAACCACATAGACCCGTTGCAGCATCGAAGAATCCGGTGGCACCGGAACCGAGGCATAGGGCGTGCCTTCGATCTGCAACCGGAAGGCCGGGTCGCCCTTGACCGACAGGCGGAACTGACGCTCTTCCCCGTGCTTGTTGCGCAGGCGCACGTCGTAGGTGTTGCGCACCGATCCGTCCGACAGGGTGACGAAGGTGGGGTTGCGCACCGGGGCGACTGTCAGCTCGATCTCGGGGCGGACAAACAGCGCGAACACCAGCGCGACGCCGATCATCGTCCAGAGCCCCGCATACATCAGCGTGCGTGGGCGCAGGATGTGGCGCCAGACGTTGCGCGGCGGCTTGCCCGCGCGTTCCAACGGTTCGTCCGACAGCGCCATGTAATCGATCAGCCCGCGCGGCTTGCCGACCTTGGCCATGATGTCGTCGCAGGCGTCGATGCAAAGCGCGCAGGTGATGCACTCCATCTGTTGGCCGTTGCGGATGTCGATCCCCATCGGGCAGACGTTGACGCAGGCCATGCAGTCGATGCAGTCGCCGGGGCCATCCTGAACAGGTGCGCTGCGGCCCGCGTGCGGATAGGGGGTCGGCCCATAAACCGCGCCGCCCGGTCCGTTTTCAACGCCAGCCACGCGCGAGGAGGCCTCGGCCGCCTCGGCCTCGGCCCGGTTGCGTTTCTTCACGTTGCCCTTGCCACGCGGCTCGCCCCGCCAGTCGCGATAGGCCACGGTCAGCGTGTCCTCGTCCATCATCGCGGCCTGAATGCGCGGCCAGGGGCAGGCATAGATGCAGATTTGTTCGCGCGCGAACCCGCCGAAGAAGAAGGTCGTCGCTGTCAGGATCGCCATCGTAGTATAGGCGATCGGATGTGCCGCGCCGGTGACCAGATCGCGCAGCAGCGTGGGCGCATCGGCGAAATAGAAGACCCAGGCCCCGCCTGTCGCCAGGGCAATCAGCAGCCAGACGATCCATTTCGTCACCCGCAGCCGCGCCTTGCGCAGATCCAGCTTTTTCTGCCGGTGCAGGCGCAGGCGCGCGTTGCGGTCGCCCTCGATCCAGCGTTCGACAAGGATGAACAGATCGGTCCAGACAGTCTGCGGGCAGGCATAACCACACCAGACCCGCCCCAAGGCCGAAGTAAACAGGAACAGCCCCAGCCCGGCCATGATCAGCAACCCGGCCACGAAATAGAATTCGTGCGGCCAGATCTCGATCCAGAAGAAATAGAACCGCCGGTGCGCCATATCGACCAGCACCGCCTGATCGGGCAGGTTCGGCCCCCTGTCCCACCGCAGCCACGGCGTGATGTAATAAATGCCCAGAGTCACCGCCATGATGACCCACTTCAGATTGCGGAACATCCCGTTGACCCGCTTGGGGAAAATCGGTTCGCGGGCGGCATATAGGCTGGGCGGTTGCTGGCTTGCGTCGGTCACTTGGGCACACTTCGGGCTTTGCTTCGATGCGCCCTTATCGCCCCCACCCGGGCCCGCCACCTTGACCTGCATCAAAAAGCTGACCCCGCCGCGCAGGTTTTTGCCATACGCCAGCCTGCGGGCACGATCCGCCGATGACCTGAACCGCGTCGCTTGCTATGGTATTGCCCGTATTTGACACGATCCCCGACGAGGATTCGCCACATTCCGCCGCAATAGTCGCGCCGAAAACGTTATTCAAGGTCCCGTTTCCATGTGCACCATCTGCCAGACGTTCCGCCCCTATCAGGACGATTGCGACTATGGCGTGGATGGCGCCGGAACCGTGGTGACGGAAACCACCGACGCGGCGATGGACACCTCGACCATCTATTCCATGATGGTGGGCGACACGTTTTCCGGCACCGTGGAAAGTGGCGGCGACCGCGATTGGGTCGCTATCACGCTGACGGCCGGCGAAACCTATGACATCGACCTCTTCGGCTCCCCCAGCGGGCGTGGCACCCTTGGCGACCCGGTAATGGCGATCTACGACAGCTCCGGCACGTACCTGGATGGCAACGACGACGGCGGTAACGGCACGGAATCGCACCTGACGTTTACGGCGGGCTATACCGGCACCTATTATGTCATGGGGCGCGGGTATTCGACGGAAACCGGCACCTATGAGATTACCGTTGCGTCTCAGAACGCAGATCCTGAGCCTGCGGGCGTGACCGAGGCCTCGCTGGATACGATGGCCGACTACCTGACCGACGGCTACTGGAATGCGACAGGCCAAGGCGCGCATAAATTCAACACCGCCTCCAGCAACCAGATCACCGTGAACCTGACCGGGCTGACGGCGGATGGTCAGCAGCTGGCCCGCTGGGCGCTGGAAGCCTGGGAAGCGGTGGCCGATCTGAATTTCGTCGAAACCTCGGGCAGCGCCCAGATGACGTTCGACGACAACAATTCCGGCGCCTCGGCCAGCTACTCGCGCAGCGGTGGTACCACGAATTATGTCGACATCAATATCTCGACCAACTGGCTGAATAGCTATGGCACCGAAATCAGCAGCTATGGCTTCCAGACATACCTGCACGAAATCGGCCATGGGCTGGGCCTTGGCCACATGGGCAATTACAACGGCGGCGCGACCTATGGCACCGACAATGAATTCCTGAACGACAGCTGGCAGCTGTCGGTGATGTCCTATTTCAGCCAGACCGAAAACACATGGCTTACCGGCGCAAGCTATGCCGAAACCGTCACCGCGATGGCCGCCGACGTTGTCGCGATCCAGAACCTGTATGGCGCGGCAGAGGCCGGGTCTTTGACCGATGGCAACACAACCTATGGCGTCGGGCACACGCTGGGCAACAGTTGGCTGGGCCAGATGTTCGATGCAGTGAACGGCGTGATCCCAAGCAACGGTGTCTGGAACGACACCGGGTTTTCGATCACGCTGACCGATATCGGCGGCTATGACATCGTGAATTTTTCGGGCGACACCACGCACCAGACGGTGAACCTGGCAGCCGAGGGCGTGTCGACCGTGATGGGCGAGACGAAGAACATGGTGATCGCGCGCGGGACGGTGATCGAGGAATATCACGCCGGGTCCGGCAACGACACGGTGGACGGCAACGCCGTCGATAACCTGCTGCGCGGCAACGGCGGCAACGATACGCTGCGCGGTCTGGGCGGCAATGACATCCTGATCGGAGACCTGGGCGCCGACACGCTGGATGGCGGCGAAGGCGACGACACGGCCGATTACCAGTACTCCGGCGTCGGCATCACGGTCGATCTGCTGGATTCGGCACAGAACGCGGGCGGCGCGGCGGGCGATACGCTGATTTCGATCGAAAACGTGGTTGGCACGTCGCAGGCCGACACCTTTCGCGGCAATGGCAAGCTCAACTGGTTCTGGGGCTCTGATGGCGACGATACGGTCGACGGGCGCGGTGGCAATGACAAACTGTGGGGCGAAGGCGGCGACGACACGATCGACGGCAGCCAGGGGCGCGACCGCATCAACGGCGGCGGCGGTTCGGACCTGATCCTGGGCGGGGACGACAACGACAAGCTGTTCGGCAACGCCGGCCACGACACGATCCAAGGCGGCAGTGGGAACGATATTCTGCACGGCCAGGGCGGCAACGATCATCTCTTCGGCGAAGTGGGCAACGACACGATGACCGGCGGCGGCGGCAATGACGTGTTCTATTTTGACGGCGGCGCCGACCGGATCACCGACTTTGCCGGGGATCGCCTTCGGTTCGACGAAAGCCTGTGGGGCGGCACCACGATTTCAAAATCCGATGCGCTGTCCTACGGATCGGTCATTGGAAGCGATACCGTGTTCGACTTTGGAAACGGCAATACGCTGACGATGGAAGACTATACCGACCTTTGGGGGCTGGCCTCCTCGCTCGGGTTCTACTGAGCCACTTGCACGGGGGCTCTGCCGCCCGCCGGCGGGAGGCGGCAATAAGGGAAGACGGGGACTCTGCCACACGCCGCCGGGCGGCGGCAATAAGGGAAGACGGGGGCTCTGCCACACGCCGCCGGGCGGCGGCAATAAGGGAAGAAGGGGGCTCTGCCCCCGTCCCTGCGGGACTCCCCCGAAGTATTTTGGGAATAATGAAAGTGCGGCTGGATTCCCTGCGTCTTTGAAGTCCAGACATCCCCGCCAGGGAGGCATCGGGCGTCAGCGCGATTTCGGGCGCGCGGCCTGCCGGAGCCAGCTGACGAACTGACGCGCGGGCGGGCGCAGGACACCGGGACGCGTTACGATGTAATAGCCCGAGTCGCCTGGCGGGTCCTCGAACAGAATGACAAGCCTGCCGGCGGCGACATCGGCTTCGATGAACAGTTTTGTACTGACGGCGACGCCCTGCCCGTCGCGCACCCCATCGAGCATCAGGTTGCCCGGCACCGTGACGCGTCGCCCGAGGAACCCCTGTTCGACCCCGCGGCTTTGCAGCCATTCCTTCGCCTCGGATCGGCCAAGCTCTTCGAGCCAGACCAGATCCACAAGGTCTTGCGGCGTGGTCACCCTGCGATCCTTGAACAAGGTCGGCGCGCCGACGACGACCATTGACGTGGGCATCAGAAGTTCGACCTCGTGGCCCGGCCAGTTGCCTTGGCCGTAGCGGATTGCCACGTCGATCCCGCCCGGTGACAGATCGACCAGCGCCGTGGACGGGTCGATCATGAGGCTCGTTTCGGCATTGCTGGTGTGGAATTCGGCAAGCCGTGGCATCAGCCAGTTCGCCGCGAAGGATGGCGTGGTTGTAATGTGAAGTGGGCGCGAGGCATCGCGGCCCGTCATTTCCTCGACTGTGTGCGCGATCATCCCGAAGCCGGATGAGAGTGCCTGCGCCAGTTGCTGGCCTTCGGGCGTGAGCACCATGGCGCGCCCCGAGCGATCCAGCAGAGACAGGCCAAGATGCGTTTCCAGCGCGCGCAAGTGTTGGCTGATCGCGGCATGGGTCACGTTCAGCGCGTCGCCCGCGCGTTGCACGGAGCCCGTGTCGGCAAAAGCCGAAAAGGCCCGAAGGGCGGCGAGAGGGGGAAGCGTGCGCCAGTCCATATGTAAACCCAACTAACAGAACATCATTCTGATTGAGTCGCCTCGTTTTTGCAAATGACGCATGATCACAAGCACAGAAGCATCGCCAAGGAGCGCAGACATGTTGGGAATATTTGCACAATCGTTTATGAATGCAACTCGCGTCGGGGACACCCCCGTACGTGACGTGCGACAGGAAGAAGCGCGCAATCGCCGCTGGCTGCCCATAGGCCACTGGTGGCTGGACAGCCCGCGCCATATCGACGTGAACCGCCTGTGAGCGCAAAAAGAAACCGGCGCCGCGTGTCCCTGCGCGGCGCCGGTCGAACAAGGCAGCGGCGGTATCCCCTATTCGCCGCCACCTAGCTGGTGCACGTAAAGCGCGACAGCGCGGATTTCCGCTTCGCTCAGCCTGTCGGACCATGACGGCATCACGCCAAAGCGCGCCTTGTCGACGGTTTCGACCAGCGTGTCGTAGTCACCGCCATAAAGCCAGATTGCATCGGCCAGGTTCGGCGCGCCCTGTTCGCGGTCGCCGGTGCCGGCGTCGCCGTGGCAGGTGGCACAGTTGTCGGCGAACAGCTCGGCCCCCGGGGTCACGGCCTCGGCGTCCTGCGGCGTGCCCGACAGCGACATGACATAGTTCACCACCTGGTGGATTTCCGTCTTGTCGAGCATCCCGAGTTCGCCAAAGGCCGGCATCTCGGAATAGCGCGCGTCGGGGTCGGTCTCGTTCCGGATGCCGTGGCTGATCGTGGTGTGGATTCCCGTGATGTCGCCCCCCCAGAGCCAGTCATCGTCCAGCAGGTTGGGATAGCCCCGCGCGCCAGCTGCGCCCGAACCGTGACATTGCGCGCAGAAGGTGCGGAACACCGCGCCGCCGGAAGATACCGCATAGCCGTTCAGCTGCGGGTCGTCGCCCATGGTGGCTAGGTCGGCCGAGGCCAGTTGTTCGTTGATCCCGGCATTGGCGGCATCGACGGCGGCAATGTCGGCGGCCACTTCGCCCCGGGTCGAATAACCCAGCACACCCGCCGTCGCCCCCGAGATCATCGGCCAGGCCGGATAGGCCACGCTATAGCCGATGCCCCAGATGATGGTGGCGTAGAAAGTCCAGACCCACCAGCGCGGCAGCGGGTTGTTCCATTCCTCGATGCCGTCCCAGCTGTGGCCGGTTGTTCCGACGTCGTCGGGATTTGTCTTGTCTTGCTTGCTCATGTCTCACCGGTCCTTGCGCAGGTCACCGGAACTGGCCGGTGCGGGGCGATCGCTGTTGCGAAACGGAATATTGGCCGTGTCATTGTGGGTGTCGCGACTGCCCGGGCGGAAGGCCCAGGCGATGGCGCCGACGAAGAAGCTGAACAGCATCAGCAGCATCCAGCTGTCGGCGAATGCACGAAGGATCGAATATTGCTCCATAACTTCGGCTCCTTATCGGCTTGCGTCAGGGGTGAACGTCGAGAAATCGACGAGGGTGCCCAGCATCTGAAGGTAGGCAATCAGCGCGTCGGCCTCGGAAATGCCCGGGGCCCGGTCAAAGTTGCGGACCTGCGCCCCCGGATACCGGGCCACAACCCCATCGGTGTCGGCGTCCGGGTCGGCCTGGGCCGCGAAATCCGCCTGCGCCTGCGCGATCATCTCGTCGTCGTAGGGCACGCCGACCGTGCGGTGGGCCACCATCAGATCAGCGATGTATTCACCTTCGATCAGGGTGTTTTCGAGGAAGCCATATTTTGGCATCACCGATTCCGGCACCACGCTTTGCGGATCGCGCAGGTGGTCGAGGTGCCATTCGTCGGAATAGCGCCCGCCAACACGCGCCAGATCCGGCCCGGTCCGCTTGGACCCCCATTGGAACGGGTGGTCGTACATCGACTCGGCGGCCAGGCTGTAGTGGCCATAGCGTTCGACTTCGTCCCGCATCGGGCGGATCATCTGGCTGTGGCAGACATAGCAGCCTTCGCGCACGTAAATCTCACGCCCCGCCAGTTCGAGCGGTGAATAGGGGCGCATCCCTTCCACCTTCTCGATGGTGTTTTCAAGATAGAACAACGGGGCGATCTGGACGATGCCGCCGATCGTCACCACCAGGAAGGAAAAGATCAGCAGAAGCGTTGCGTTCTTTTCCAGGATGGCGTGGCGATCCAGCAGCGACCGTTTGCGTGGGCGCGCGCCCACAGCGGTGGCCGATGCCGGCATCGGGGGTTTGCTTGCGGTATTGGACATCTGTCGGCCCTCCTTATTCGGCCGGGACAGGTGCGGCGAGGGACTGCTCTTTGGCAGGCGCCTTGCGGACCGTCATCCAGAGGTTGAAACACATGATGATCGACCCGGCGAGGAACATGACCCCACCCAGTGCCCGCACCACGTACATCGGGAACTTCGCGGCCACGGTGTCGGCGAAGGAGTTGACGAGGAAGCCGTTGGCATCCACTTCGCGCCACATCAGGCCTTCGAGGATCCCTGTCACCCACATCGAAGCGGCGTAGAGGATGATCCCGATGGTGGCGAGCCAGAAGTGCCAGCTGACCAGACCAAGGGAATAGAGCCCTTCGCGTTTCCACAGGCGCGGCACAAGGAAATACAGCGCACCAAAGGTGATCATGCCGTTCCAGCCAAGGGCGCCGGAATGCACGTGGCCGATGGTCCAGTCGGTGTAGTGCGACAGGGAGTTGACCGCGCGGATCGACATCATCGGGCCCTCGAACGTGGACATGCCGTAGAAGCCAAGCGACAGCACCATCATCCGCAGCACCGGATCGGTGCGCAGCTTGTCCCAGGCGCCCTGTAGCGTCATCAGACCGTTAATCATGCCGCCCCAGCTGGGCATCCACAGGATAACCGAGAACACCATGCCCAGCGTGCTGGCCCAGTCGGGCAGCGCGGTATAGTGCAGGTGGTGCGGACCGGCCCAGATATACAGGAAGATCAGCGCCCAGAAGTGGATGATCGACAGCTTGTAGCTGAACACCGGACGGTCGGCCTGCTTCGGGACGAAATAGTACATCATCCCCAGGAAGCCGGCGGTCAGGAAGAAGCCCACGGCGTTGTGGCCGTACCACCATTGCGTCATCGCGTCCTGCACGCCCGAGAAGGCCGAGACAGACCGCGAACCCCAGAACGACACCGGCACCGCCATGTTGTTGACCAGGTGCAGCATCGCCACCGTCACGATGAAGGACAGCAGGAACCAGTTGGCGACGTAGATATGCGGCTCTTTTCGCTTGATGATGGTGCCCAGGAAGGTGGCAAGGAAGGCCACCCAGACCACCGTCAGCCACAGGTCGACGTACCATTCCGGCTCGGCGTATTCCTTGGATTGCGTGGCGCCCAGCAGATAGCCGGTGGCGGCCAGAACGATGAACAGCTGATAGCCCCAGAACACGAACCAGCCCAGATTGCCGCCCCACAGACGGGCGGCGCAGGTGCGCTGGACGATATAGAAGGACGAGGCAATCAGCGCGTTGCCGCCAAAGGCAAAAATCACCGCCGAGGTGTGCAGCGGGCGCAGGCGGCCAAAGTTGCCGATGCCCTGAAGCACCTCGAAGTTCAGCGCCGGAAACGCCAGCTGCAGCGCGATGACGACACCCACAAGGAAACCGACAACGCCCCAGAAGGCGGTGGCGATCACCCCGGCGCGAATCACGCTGTCGAAATATTCGTTCTGCGAGATCGGGGTGACGGGTTCGTCGATCTGCCGCAGCGTGTGCAGCAGCAGCCCGCCCGCCACGACCATGATAATGGCGGCGTGCACCTGATAGGCCAGATCGCGGGCAAAGTTGATTCCCATCATCGCGATCAGGGTGACGACACCAAGCACGATCAGCTTGATATAGTTAGACATTTTCCGTCCCTTCCTGAGGTCTCGGGCATGTCGATCTGCCCGCAAACCAGCTTTTGACTGCCCGCTTGATGCCGCGCGGTGCCGCTGCCCGCCTTGATCTGTGTCAAGGCGGACGAGCCGGGATGGGCGCTTAGTGGCGATAAGGGCGCACCGGAAATTCCTGTGCATCCACCATCATCGGATCGAAAAGGGGAGTTTCGCTATGGCCTATAAATCGCTTCTTGGCGTGGTGACCGCCGAACAGGAAGCCGCGCAGCTGACCGCGCAACTGGCGCAGGTCGCGGCCGAGCAATCCGCTCATGCAGAGGCATTCTGCCTGGGCGTGGACCGCACGCAGAACGGCTATGATTATGCCGGGCTGGGCGTGCTGGCGGTGCAGGATGGGTTGAAAGAGGCGCAGGATCACGCCCGCGTCTTGCTGGAGCAGGCACGCGCGGCCCTAAATGCAAGCAGCGTCGAGTGGGCGGCCGAGGCCGGCGTGGCGCTGGCGCCCGATCTGGGTCGGGTGGTGGCGCGCCGCGCGCGGTTTGCCGACCTGCTGGTGGCGGCGCGCCCCTATGGCGACGGGACCGGCCCGGACCATGCCGCGATCGTCGAGGCGGCGTTGTTCGGCGCGCGGATCCCGGCGCTGGTCTTGCCGGGCGGTACCGTGCGCACCGACCCGGATGTGGTGGTTGTGGCATGGAACGAAAGCGCCGAGGCGATGGCCGCCATCCGTGCCGCTCTGCCCCTGCTTCAGCAATCGAGCCTTGCACGGATTACGGTCATCGACCCGCCCCGCCACGGACCCGAACGCAGCGATCCGGGCGGCGCGCTGGGCCAATGGCTCAGCCGGCACGGCGTGCGCTGCGAGATCGACGTGCTGGCCGGCAGCATGCCGCGCGTCTCGGACGTGCTGAACCGCCACGTGGCCGATACCGGCGCCAACATGGTGGTGATGGGCGCCTATGGCCATTCCCGGTTCCGCGAGGCGATCCTGGGCGGGGCGACCCGCAACATGCTGGAACAGGCCAGCGTGCCGGTGCTGATGGCGCATTGATCGACTGGCTCGCGAGGGGCTGGGAAGAAGGGGGCTCTGCCCCCACCCCTGCGGGGTTCCCCCGGGATATTTCTGGCCCAAAGAAGGGGGCGGTCAGGCGATGTGGCCGCCGTCGCTGTCATCTCCGGCTTCTTCCATAAGGCGGGCAAGGTCGGGGACGTGGATGCGGCGTTTGCTGATCAACTCGATCAACCCGTCGCGTTTCAGCGCCGAGACCTGTCGGCTGACGGTTTCGAGCGTCAGGCCAAGGTAGTCTGCCATCGCCTCGCGCGTGAGGGCCAGATCAAAGGTCACGTCGTTGGCGCCGTTGGCGATTTCCTTGGGGTCGCGGCGGGCGAGGATGCTGAACAGGCTGGCGATCTTTTCGCGGGCGGTTTTCCGTCCCAGCACCAGCATCCACTCGCGTGCGGCGTCAAGTTCGTCGAGTGTCATTTCCAGCAGGCGTTGCGCGATGTGCGGCGTGGAAATCATCATCTGTTCAAAGGGTTTCTTGTGGAAACAGCACATCACCACGTCGGTGGTGGCCGTCACGTCATAGGCGCTGCCCTCGCGCCCGGGGCGGCCGACGAAATCGGACGGGAGAAGCAGGCCAACCATCTGGGTGCGGCCGTCTTCCATGGTCTGGGTCAACGTGGCAAAGCCGCTGACCACCGAGCCGACGAAATCCATGCGGTCCGAGGACCAGACGATGGTCTGGCCCGCTTCGAAGTTGCGGTAGTATTTGATCTTTTCCAGCGCGGCGAGTTCATCGGCCTCGCAACGGGCGCAGACGGCGCGGTGCCGGATGGGGCAATCGCCGCAGTTCGGACCGGCCGATTTCAACTGAACGTTCATCTTTTCCCCGCTTGATCTGTGTCAAGGACCGTCACCACCGACTCGTTTACCCGCTAACCCATGATACAGCAAACCGACCTTGCCCGCTTGGGGCTATTTGACGCCCGTGTGCCACGCTACACGAGCTATCCGACCGCGCCGCATTTTTCGGACGATGTCGGCCCGGAACGCCACGCCCGGTGGATTTCCGCGGTGCCCGAAGGCGCGCGGATCTCTCTCTACGTGCATGTGCCGTTCTGCCGCAGGCTGTGCTGGTTCTGTGCCTGCCGGACCCAAGGAACCCGCACGCTGGCCCCGCTGGCGGGGTACATGCAGGTGTTGCGGCAGGAATTGGCCATGTTGGCCAAGACATTGCCGACAGGGGTGGCACTGTCGCGGCTGCACTTTGGTGGCGGAACGCCGACCATGCTGAGCGCTGAAATGCTGGCCGAGCTGTGCAATGCCATTTTCGCTGTCGCGCCCGTGGCGGAAGGCGGTGAATTCTCGGTCGAGATTGACCCCAACGAAGTGGACAGCGGCCGGGTTGCCGCGCTGACAGCGGCCGGGATGACCCGCGCCTCGATCGGGGTGCAGGATTTCGACCCCGAGATCCAGAAGATCATAGGCCGCGAACAGAGTTTCGAGGTCACCCGCGACGTGATTGCGCAGCTGCGCGATGCGGGGGTGCAAAGCCTGAATGCGGACATCCTGTTTGGCCTGCCGAACCAGAGCCGCGCGCGCATTGCCGCCAGCGTGGAAAAGCTTCTGTCGCTCTCGCCCGACCGGGTTGCGCTGTACGGCTATGCCCATGTGCCCTGGATGGCGCGGCGGCAGACGATGATTCCGACCGACACCTTGCCTGCGCCACAGGAGCGATTGGCGCTGTTTGAAACGGCGCGGCGTCTGTTCCTGTGGGATGGCTATGACGAAATCGGGATCGACCATTTCGCGCGCCCGGCCGACGGGCTGGCCGTGGCGCAACGCAACGGGCGGCTGCGGCGGAACTTTCAGGGATACACCGATGACACCGCTGAAGTTCTGATTGGAGTCGGGGCGTCTTCGATCTCACGGTTTCCGCAGGGATATACGCAAAATGCGCCGGCGACCTCGGCCCATGCGGGCGCGATTGGTGCGGGGCAGTTTTCCACCGCACGCGGGCATGTTTTTACAGCCGATGATCGGGCGCGCGCCCGGATCATCGAAATGCTGATGTGCGAATTCGGCGTCGATGCGGGCAAGATCGATCTGCCGCATGCGCAACTGCAAGCGATGTTCGACGCGGCCAATGCCCGGTTTGAAGGGCAGTTGATCGTGGATGGCTCTGGTCTGCGCATACCGCCGCACATGCGCCCGCTGACCCGCATGGTCGCGCGCGAGTTCGACCGCTACGAGATGCAGGCCGTCAGCCATAGTTCGGCCATCTGACGCTCTTGACCCGCGCGCCCCGACGCCGCAGCATCCGCTTCAACAGGGAGGATGAACCATGAGTCTAGTCGGGGGCTGCTATTGCGGGGCCATGCGCTATGACTGCGAGGGCGACCCGGTGATGAAGGCGC
The DNA here is from genome assembly GCF_005938225.1 of Arenibacterium halophilum. Taxonomy (GTDB): domain Bacteria; phylum Pseudomonadota; class Alphaproteobacteria; order Rhodobacterales; family Rhodobacteraceae; genus Arenibacterium; species Arenibacterium halophilum. The sequence goes on along the minus strand of NZ_VCPC01000003.1, from coordinate 598,824 downwards.
AATGCCATTGCCGGGAATGCCAGTATATGTCAGGCGGGGGGCCGAATTACTTTATGACCCTGCCCGCCGATGGCTTCCGTTGGACAAAGGGCTCGCCCGTGCAGTTCACCCGCAGCGATCTGGAGCGCGCCGTGACGCGTGAATTCTGTGGCACCTGTGGCACGCATATGGTGACCCGCCTGCCCGGCCTGCCGCTCGTGGTGCTGAAAGTCGGCAGCCTGGACGACCCGGCGCAATTTACACCCAAGCTTGCGATTTACGCGGTCGACAAACAGCCGTTTCACCAGATTCCCGAAGGCATGCCCTGTTTTGAACGGATGCCCCCGCGCAAAGGTTAATGCGCGGCGGCAACCAGCGTGCGGGTGTACTCGGTCTGTGGACGGTCAAAGACATCCTCGGCGCTGCCCTGTTCGACCACGTCGCCCTGTTTCATCACCATAACCTTGTGTGACATGGCGCGAACCACGCGTAAATCGTGGCTGATGAACAGGTAAGCAAGGCCATATTTGCGCTGAAGATCGCGCAGCAGATCGACGATCTGGACCTGCACCGTCATGTCCAGCGCGCTGGTCGGTTCGTCCAGCACCAGCAGGCGCGGCCGCAGCACCATGGCGCGGGCGATGGCGATGCGCTGGCGCTGGCCGCCGGAAAATTCATGCGGGTAGCGATCCATCGCCGCCGGATCCAGCCCGGTTTCGCGCATCGCCTCGGCCACCAACTCGCGTTTGTCGCGGGTCGGATCGACCTGATGGATGGCAAGGCCCTCGGCGATGATCTGGAAACAGGTCATCCGGGGACTGAGGCTGCCGTAAGGGTCTTGAAACACGATCTGCATTTCGCTGCGCAGGCGGCGCAGCTCGCGCGTGGACCATTTGCGCACGTCCTGCCCGCGGTAGGTGATGCGCCCCTGCGACGAAATCAGCCGCATGATAGCCAGCGCCAGCGTTGTCTTGCCCGAACCGGATTCGCCCACGATGCCAAGGGTTTCGCCCGCGCGCACCGATAGCGTGGCGTCGTTCACCGCCTTCACATGGCCAACGGTGCGGCGCAGCAGCCCCTGCTGGATCGGGAACCAGACCTTGAGGTTCTCCGTCTCGGCGATGGTCTCCGCATCCCCAGCCACCGGGTCCGGTGCGCCGGTGGGCTCGGCCGCCAGCAGCTTGCGGGTATAGGGGTGCCGGGGGTTGGCAAAAATCTCGGCCGTGGGGCCGCTTTCGACGATTTCGCCGTCTTTCATCACGCAGACCTTGTCGGCCACGCGACGCACGATGCCCAGATCGTGCGTGATGAACAGCAGGCCCATGTCTTCGGACGCTTTCAGCTCGGCCAGCAGGTCAAGGATTTGTGCCTGGATCGTCACATCCAGCGCGGTGGTAGGTTCATCCGCGATCAGGATGTCGGGCTTGTTCGCCAGTGCCATCGCGATCATCACGCGCTGGCGCTGCCCGCCCGAGAGCTGATGCGGATAGCTGCCCAGGCGGCTGATGGCATCGCGGATGCCGACGCGGTCCAGCAATTTCACCACCCGCGCCCGCGCCGAGGCGCCGGTGAGCCCCTGGTGCAGTTCCAGCGATTCCACCATCTGTTTCTCGATGGTGTGCAGCGGGTTGAGCGAGGTCATCGGCTCTTGAAAGATGAAGCTGATGTCGTTGCCGCGCACCTTGTGCAGCAGTTTCGGCCCCGCGCCGATCATCTGCTGCCCGTCATAGGTGACAGAGCCAGAAACCTCAGCGCTGTCACCCAAGAGCGATACGGTCGACAGCGCCGTCACCGATTTGCCCGAGCCGGATTCGCCCACCAGCGCAACGGTTTCGCCGCGATCCACTGTGAAGGACACGCCTTTGACCGCAGCCGTGAGCTTTCCGTCCTGACGAAAGGAAACCTTGAGATCCTTGACCTGCAAAATCGGGCTCATGAAAACGTCTTTCGCGGGTCAAAGGCATCGCGCACGCCTTCAAAGATGAACACGAGCAACGACAGCATCAGCGCGAATGTGGTGAAGGCGGTAAAGGCCAGCCACGGCGCTTGCAGGTTCTGTTTCGCCTGCAAGGTCAGTTCGCCCAGGCTGGGCGCCGACGACGGCAGACCAAAGCCAAGGAAATCAAGGCTGGCCAGCGTGCCGATGGTGCCGGTGACGATGAAGGGCAGCATGGTCAGCGTGGCCACCATCGCGTTGGGCAGCATGTGGCGGAACATGATCGTGACGTTGCCCACGCCCAGTGCCTTGGCCGCACGCACGTATTCCAGGTTGCGCGCGCGCAGGAACTCGGCCCGCACCACGCCCACCAGCGACATCCAGCCAAACAGCACCATCAGGAACACCAAGAGCCAGAAGCCACGCCCCAGGATCGCGAACATGATGATGATGACATAAAGCTGCGGCGTCGATGACCAGATCTCGATGAAGCGTTGAAAGAACAGGTCGGTCCGGCCGCCGAAATACCCCTGCACCGCCCCCGCCGCGATGCCAAGCACCGACGACAGCCCCGTCACGATCAACGTGAACAGGATCGACAGGCGGAAGCCGTGGATGACCCGCGCCAGCACGTCGCGCTTGGTGTCATCGGTGCCCAGCCAGTTCTGACTATTGGGCGGCAGCGGCGCGGCGCCGGGACGATCAACTGCGGTGTCATAGGAATAGGGGATCAGCGGCCAGATCATCCAGCCGGTCTGAATCTCCTGCCCGTCGATCACCCCGTCCTGCGCATCGACGATCAGCGCCTCGGGGTCGTCGAAGCAGGCCTCGTTCCCGGCGGCGACGATCAGGCATTGCACCTCGATATCGCGATAGGCGGCCTCGGTCTGGAAATCGCCACCAAACGCGGTTTCCGGATAGAAGTTCCAGATCGGGGTGTAATATTCGCCCTCATAGCGGACGAGGATCGGCTTGTCATAGGCCAGGAATTCGGCAAACAGCGACAGGCCGAACAGGATCGCGAAGATCCACAGCGACCAGAAGGCGCGGCGGTTGCGCTTGAAATTGCGCCAGCGCCGCTGATTCAGGGCAGAGAGCGCCATTAGCCTTCCCTCCGCTCAAAATCAATCCTCGGGTCGACCAGCACATACATCAGGTCCGACAGGATCCCGACCAGCAGGCCGATCAGGCCGAAGATGAACAGCGTGCCAAAGACGATCGGATAGTCCCGCGCCACGGCAGCCTCGAACCCGAGGCGCCCCAGACCATCGAGCGAGAAGATGGTTTCGATAATAAGCGACCCGGCAAAGAACACGCCGATGAACACCGCCGGAAAGCCCGCGATCACGATCAGCATGGCGTTGCGGAACACATGGCCATACAGCACGCGCCGTTCGGTCAGGCCCTTGGCGCGGGCGGTCATCACGTATTGCTTCTTGATCTCGTCCAGAAAGCTGTTCTTGGTCAGCAGGGTCAGCGTGGCGAAGGCCGAGATGGTCGAGGCGACGACCGGCAGCGTGATGTGCCAAAAGTAATCGGCGATCTTGCCGCCAAGGCTCAGCTGATCCCAGTTGTCGGATGTCAGCCCACGCAACGGGAAGATTTGCCAGTATGATCCCCCCGCCAGCAATACCAGTAGCAGGATCGCGAACAGGAAACCGGGGATGGCATAGGCCACGATGATCATGCCGCTGGTCCATGTATCAAAGCTTGATCCGTCGCGCACCGCCTTGCGGATGCCCAGCGGGATCGACACCAGATAGGCGATGATCGTGGACCAGAGCCCCAGCGAGATTGATACCGGCATTTTCTCGATGATCAGGTCGATCACCCCGACCGAGCGGAAGTAACTGTCGCCGAAATCCAACCGCACGTAGTTCCACAGCATCATGCCAAAGCGTTCCAGCGGCGGTTTGTCGAACCCGAATTCGCGCTCTAGCTGTTCGATGAATTCCGGCGGCAGCCCCCGAGCGCCGACATATTCATCGCCCGCAGGTCCCGCGTCTTCCAGCCCGCTGGCCCCGGCATCGCCTTGGTTGCCAGCAAAGCCGCCAAATACGTCACCCTGCCCCTGCGCACGCGCAATAGCCTGTTCGACGGGGCCGCCGGGGACAAATTGGACCAGCGCGAAGTTGATGACCATGATCCCCAGAAGCGTGGGAATGATCAGCAACAGCCGCCGCAGAATATAGGCGCCCATCTGGCGATTACCTCAATGCACCGGCCGCTTTAAGCTGTTCGGCCTTTTCGGCATTGTACCACCAGAAATCCAGATACCCCAGATCATAGGGCGGCAGCGGTTCGGGGTGTTCGTACATATCGTAGTAGGCAACCCAGTGGCTGTCCTTGTACCATACCGGGATCATGAAGAATTCATACCGCAGGGCACGATCCAGCGCGCGCAGGGCGGTGTCCTCCTCCTCGCGGCTTTCCGCCATCAGCGAGGCGTCGATGATCGCATCGACCATCGGGCTGGCAAGACCGGCGGGGTTGAACACGGAAAAAGCCGAATCCTCGGACCCGTACATCTGGTGCAGCCCGGTGCCCGTGCCCAGGAAGGGGCGGTAATTGTCGAACACCATGTCATAGTCGCGATCCCGCTCGCGCAGGGTATATTGCGATGGGTCCACCTTTTCGAGGTTGGCCGTAATGCCCATCGAATCGAGATTGGCCATGAAGTTTTCGACAACCGCAGCCAGCGTGCCTTCGTTCGAAGTGTTGAACAGGAAGGTTATGGCCAGAGGCTCTCCTTCCGCGTTGCGGCGCCTGCCATCAGCGCCCACGGGCCAACCCGCATCGTCCAGCAGTTTCATCGCCTGACGCAGATTGCGCCGGTCGCTCAGGCGTTCGGGTTTGGACACATGCGGCATCCGCGCCGGTTCGCTCAGCATCTCGGGCGGGACGACATCGCCCAGCGATTGCAGAAACTCCAGTTCGGCACCTTCAGGCGCGCCTTCGGCCATCAAGGGCGTATCCTGCGTGAAAGACGCGCGTTGCGAAAACAACCCGTATTGCAGCGACTCATTGGTCCATTCAAAGTTGAACCCAAGCGCGATCGCCTCGCGCACGCGACGGTCCTGCAGCACCTCGCGGCCAAGATTGAACACGAAACCAGTCGGCGTGGCGGGTGTGCCATCGGGTAGCTCTGTCTTTACGATCTGGCCCGCACGGATTTTCGGAAAATCGTAAGACGTTGCCCATTTCTTCGAATCGCCTTCGGTGCGGAAAGTGTATTCGCCCGCCTTGAACGCCTCGAACGCGGCGGTGTCATCGCCGAAATACTCCACGCGGATGCGGTCGAAGTTGTGGCGCCCCTGATTGATCGGCAGGTCCGCACCCCAGTAATCGGGGTTGCGTTTGTAAACGATGCGTCGGTTCACATCGACGCTTTCCACCATGTAGGGCCCCGAGCCGGGCGAGGTCTCAAGCCGGCTTTCATCCAGACGCGCGCCGGAGTCTTCGTACCACTTCTGCGACCACACCGGCACGCTGCCCACCTGGTCAATCAGGCTGCGGCGCGAAATGCCTTCGGTGAAGTAGAACTTGATCCTGTAATCATCCAGCACCTCGGCCTTGGGGATGCGTTTCTTGACCGCTGCCCCGTATGACGGCAGCCCCTGTTCAAGCAGAAGATTGTGGGAAAACAGCACGTCATGCGCCGTCAGCGGGGTGCCATCGCTGAATTTCGCATTCTTGCGCAGGTGGAAGATGACCCAATCCTTGGAGTCCGGATATTCCACCTTTTCCGCCAGCAGCCCGTATTCTTCACCGTAGACATCGGCGGCCCCGTCGCCCAGCAGGCTTTCGTACATCGTCGAACTCAACGCACCAGCGCGGCCTTTCACCGTGTAAGGGTTCATCGAATCAAAAGTGCCCAGGGCCACGACCGAGATTTCGCCACCCTTGGGCGCATCGGGGTTCACGAAGTCGAAGTGCTTGTAATCCTCGGGGTATTTCAGATCGCCGTAGAACGAATAGCCATGGCTGACGACCATGTTCTCGCCGCCGGCCTCTTGCCCGCGCGCCAGCGTCGCCATGCCAAGGCTCAGCAACAGCCCCGCCGTCAGGACCAGCCCGCCCATGCGCCGCAGCGCGGCCCCCGGGTCCGCCTTGCGGCGGGCGATCACGCGGGCCTTTGCGGATGGGTGCGGGTGCTGGCGGGGGTATGTCATGAAGATCGTCCTCCGGGGGTTTGCGGTTGGCCGGGGCCGCGCCGCTGCATTCGTCAGTTGATGTAAGCTAATGATGGTAAACGCCAAGTTTCAAGTTGAGAAAACGTGATCTGGCCGTAACTTGCCACCCCTTAAGCAAAGAAAAAGCCGCTGCGAGGCAGCGGCTTTGACCTGTGTCGGCAGATGGCCAAGATCAGTTGTCGAGGCTGTCGAGATAAGCGATCAGGTTGGCGCGATCTTCGATTTTGCGCAGACCGGCAAAGCCCATCGTGGTGCCCGGCACTTCGCCTGCGGGTTTGGCAAGGAAGTTGCTCAGGTGTTCGGGGTTCCAGTCGCCTTCGACGGCCTGCATCGCGGCGGAATAGCCAAAGCCGTCAACCGAAGCGACATCGCGCCCAACCACACCGTACAGCGACGGCCCGGTGCCGTTCACGCCCGGCTCGACCTTGTGGCAGGCTTGGCATTTCTTGAAGACATTCGCACCCTTGGCCGGATCTGCGGCGGCCATGATCTCGGCGAAATCGACTTCCGGTTCGTCAGAAGCAGCTTCGTCGGCACCGGTGTCGATGACATAGGCCGCTTCGCCGTGTCCGCCGACATGGTAAATCTCTTCCGCTACCCATTTGCCCAGAAGGAACACCAGAAAGGCGCCGCAAAAGCCGGCCACCACCTTGGTTGAAGTCATCGTATCCATTTGGTCGCGAGTCCATTTGATCTGTTTGGGCAGTGGTCTAAGCCTTCCACTTGCGAGAGGCAAGGTATAGACACCGCGACCAATCGACCACCTCAAGAAAAGTATCGGCCATGTCACAGAAAATTGCATTTCAGGGTGAACCCGGCGCCTACAGCCACGAAGCCTGCCGCGAGGCGCGCCCCGACATGGAGCCCCTGCCCTGCCGCACCTTCGAAGATGCGATCGAAGCGGTGCGCAGCGGCGAGGCCGATCTGGCGATGCTGCCGGTTGAAAATTCGACCTACGGGCGCGTGGCCGATATTCACTCAATGTTGCCGCAATCGGGGCTGCACATCATCGACGAGGCCTTCGTGCGCGTACGCATCGCGCTGATGGCGCTGCCAGGCACCCAACTGGCTGACATCACCCATGCGATGAGCCATACGGTTCTGCTGGGCCAGTGCAAAACCTTTTTGAAGGACAATGGGTTACAGCGCATCACCGGCGCCGATACCGCCGGGTCTGCCAAGCATGTGGCCGAAGAGGGCAACCCGAAGATCGCCGCGCTGGCGGCGGAACTGGCCGGCGAAATCTATGGCCTGGATGTACTGGCCCGCGACATCGAGGACAACAAGCACAATACCACCCGTTTCCTGATCATGTCGCGCGAGGCCGACCGCACCCGGCGCGGCGCCAATGGCATGATCACCAGCTTCGTCTTTCAGGTGCGCAACATACCGGCCGCGCTCTACAAGGCGATGGGCGGGTTTGCGACCAACGGCGTGAACATGACCAAGCTGGAAAGCTATATGGTCGACGGCTCGTTCACCGCGACACAGTTCTACGCCGATATTCAGGGCCACCCGGATGACGCCAATGTGAAACTGGCGCTGGACGAGCTGGGCTATTTCACGACCGAGCTGGAGATATTGGGCGTCTATCCGGCGGCGAAACCGCGCTAGGCTTTACACCGTCTGGCGATAGCGTTCTTCGAGCGACTTGGCATAGTTCGCCATGCCAAGCTTGAACTTCCGGGTCAGGTTGGCGCGCGCCAGTTTCAGCGACTGCACCAGCAGCCGCGCCGACAGGTTGCGCGGGATCAGCGTCAGATCCGCCGACAGGCGGGTGCGTCGGGGCGACAGCGCGACCAGCGTGAACACCATCTTGCCGTCCAGCCCGCCGGATCGGGCGTCAAACTCCATTCGGCCGGGCCGATCAAAGCGGACAAGCTCCAGATCAAGGCTGCGGGTTTTGCCGCGCAGGTCGAATTGCGCGGCCCAGGCCATGCCCGCCCCGCCGCCCGGCACATCTGCCTTGCGCACCACCTCGACCCCGCGACGCAGGGCCAGGCGTTCAAACGTGTCAAATTCGCAGAGCATCGCGAACACCTCTTCAATCGGCGCTTCGATGTCTTCCTTGCTGTCAAATTCCATGCCCGCTCCGGCCTGTTAGTGATTCGCGGCGTCAGTCCAGTGTATCGGCAAGCCAGTTATGCAAAAGGAAATGCGCGATGGCGCCCTTCCGCGCAGGCCGGATTTTCGGATGGCTGCCCGCAAAGACATCCATCATATCCTCGCGCGTGACCCACAGCGCTTCTTGCAATTCGGTCGGATCGACGGTGATCTCGGTGCTTGTTGCCTCGCCCCGGCAGCCGATCATCAGCGAGGCCGGGAACGGCCAGGGCTGGCTGGCCAGATAGCTGACCGGCCCGACCCGCACGCCGGATTCTTCGACCACTTCGCGGCGCACCGCGGCCTCGATCGTTTCGCCCGGCTCAACAAACCCCGCCAGCAGCGAAAACATGCCCTCGGGCCAGTTTTCGTTGCGCCCCATCAGCACGGAATTGCCGTGTGTGATCAACATGATGACCACCGGATCGGTGCGCGGGAAATGCGATGTGTTGCAGGCCGGGCAAGTGCGTTGCCAGCCGGCTTGTGTGATCTTGCTGGGTTGCCCGCAGGCCGCACAGAACCCATGTGACCCATGCCAGTTGACGATAGCCTTGGCCGTGGCCGCAAGCTCGGCGTCATGCGGGGACAAATCGGCCATCACAGCGCGGATCTCGGCAAAGCCATACCCCGGCGGAAAATCGGGATGCTCCTGGAAAGACGTGTCGCGGAATTGCCCCAGCTCTGAAAGGTCCAGCCCCTGTGGTGTCCAGCCGGATATATCGCAGGCGAAATTCGGTGCGCCGCTGGCTTCGACCCCAAGGAAAACCGGCGCGTCGATCTGCCGTGACAGACCCTGCCCCAGCACCGGATGCGACATTGGCACCATCGCCAGAGCGCCCTCTGCCATCAGTACCTTCCCGCGCCACATCAGAACGCAGGCCGCCTTGTCATGTGCCAGCGCAGCGGTCATCCCAGCTTCGTCGCCCCGGATATGCGCCGCGCGATCCAGCCCGGATCCACCGAATGTCACCTGTTCCGCATTCCGCATCGTGCCACCCTGCCTGTTGCCCTTAGCGCAGCAATCGCACGAGAGGCGACAGGGCGCAATCCTGTGCATGTTCGCGGCATGCAACTGCATCTGATTGATTTTTGACTGGCCCCAAGTGCGCGCAATGTGGTTTCAATACAAGGCGGCAACGCAGAACGGGACGGGCCAGCGAGGTGACAGCCCATGCCCCGAAGGTGCCACGGGGGCGGAACAGGATGACCGGGCCGGACGGAACCCAAGACCGCGCAGCGGACGGCGCGCCGCAGGCCCGGCTGCGCCTTTTGGCCACGACCGACCTGCACATGCACCTGACCAGCCACGACTATTATGCCCACCGTCCCGATCCGTCGGTGGGATTGACGCGCACCGCCACGCTGATTGCACAGGCGCGGGCAGAGGCACGCGACACCGGCGCGCTTGTCCTGTTGTTCGACAATGGCGATGCCTTGCAAGGGGCGCCGATGGGCGACATGGCCCGCACGCTGAAGGCACGCGCGCACCCTTTGATGCGGGCCTATGCCTACCTTGGGTATGACACCATCGGCCTGGGCAACCACGATTTCAATTTTGGCCTCGATGCACTGGAAGGTGCGTTGGCGCAGGCCCCCTGCCCGGCCGTCTGTTCGAACCTGCACCGCATCGATGGCGCGCCAGCCCCCGGTTTTCTTCCAGTTGCGGTGCTGGATCGCCAGATCGAGTGTGGGGGCGTTGCCCACGCCATCAAGATCGGCGTGCTCTCGTTCCTGCCGCCGCAGACGGTGGATTGGGACGCTCATCTGCTGGCCGGCACGGTCCGCGCGGACGACATCATCGACAGCGCGCGCCTTTGGGTTGCACAGCTGAAACAACAGCGTTGCGATATCATCATAGCCCTTGCGCATTGCGGCGTCGGCAACGTCCGGGCCGAAGACGGAATGGAAAACGCGCTGATCCCGCTCGCCGCTCTGGATGGGCTCGACGCGATTGTAGCCGGGCACACCCACCGGCGCATCCCCGGGCCCGATCACACCTCGGGCGGGTCCTTCGATGCCGAACGCGGGCTGGTTCACGGCAAACCGGTGGTGATGCCCGGCGCTGCAGGGGCGTATCTTGGAGTGATCGACCTGACGCTGGTTCAGGAAGGCGCCGGGGGCTGGTCTGTCACCAACGCCGGGGCCGAACTGCGCCCGATTGCCGGACGCGACGACACGGGCAGACTGCGCGCGATCGCGCAGGAAGATCCTGCACTGTGCGACCTGCTGGCCGAAGATCACCGCGACACGGTGGCGATGATGGCGCAGCCTGTCGGCCATTCGGGCGAGGCGATGCACAGCTATTTCACCTTCTTCGCGCCTGACCGGTCACTTGCAGTGGTTGCGGCGGCTCAGGCGGCGGCTGTCCGCCCGCATCTGGCCGGCACCTATGCCGCTGATCTGCCCCTGCTCTCGGCCGTTGCCCCGGGCAAGTTCGGCGCCCGCGCAGGCCCGGATTTCTTTACCGACGTGCCAGCCGGGCCGCTGGCTATGCGCCACTTGGCCGATCTGCAAATCTTTCCCAATGATCTGACCGCGGTTCTGGTCACCGGCGCCCAGCTGATCGACTGGCTGGAAATGTCGGCCAGCCTGTTTCAGCAGATCGCACCCGGCACCAGCGGGGCAATGTTGCTGGATCCCGAAATCCCAGGCCACGAGTTCGATGTCCTCTATGGCCTGCACTACCGCATCGACCTGTCGCGCGAGGCGCGGTTCTTTCCTGATGGCAGCCTGCGCAGCCCGCTGAACCGCCGCACCTTGTCAGTACGCTGGAACAACGCCCCCATCGACGACGGGCAACTTTTCGTCGTGGCGGTCAACAGCTTCCGCGCCAGCGGAGGGGGGCATTTCGAATCGCTGCGCGGCGTACAGCAGATCCCGTTGCCGCGCGGCACGGTGCGCGAGGCGCTGCGCCGCTATGTCTCGGGCGAGGCAGCGCCCGATCCGCTGGAGCGCGCACAGCACCCTTGGGCGTTCCAGCCGATGCCGGGCACCCGCGTGCGTGTAAAAACCGGGCCCGGAGCGGCCAAGCACCTGAACGAACTGGCCGAGCGCGGCGTCGAGCCGCGCGGAATCGACAAGGACGGCTTTCTGCACCTGAGCGTGCCGCTCTAGCCGCGCCACGCTTGTGGTTGTCATCAGCGCGCGCCCGTCCTATACGGGCGGCGAGAGGTTGGCGCGGGCAAGCGCCTCGCCAACCTGGTCAGGTCCGGAAGGAAGCAGCCACAACGAGCCCCGCTTGGGTCGATGTCCAGCCTCTCACCTCGCACCCTTTGGTGCAGCTACCCCTCGATCAGCTTTGGCCACAGCGCGGCATTGGCGCGCGCGAAGGCGCCAAGGTGGCCCACCTTTGCCAACCCGTGATCGCGCGGGTCGATGGTTTTTATGCTGGTGCGTGCCGCACCGTACAGCCCCCTTAGACGGTACATCGCGGGCATCGTGCAGATCGGGTCGTCCGTCATTGCCAGCAGGGACACGCGCGTTGTGGCGCCCTGCCACTGTGGCGCTGGCAACGTGGTGCCGAGATGCGGGAAGAAGAACCGGCGGCTGGTGCACCATTGGCGCCACTGCCAGTAAACCGACGCGGGCAAGTCGGGGCCAAACCCGGCGAAACGTCCCGGCAGGTAGCCCAGCGCACGTACCAGCGCAGGCACGTGGCCGAACCAGAAGGCCCGCGCCAGCGCCTGATAGGGCCAGGGGTGGTCGCGGTGCCATACCAGCCCGCTGCCGACGCAAATGACCTGCTCGATATCGTGGTGATCGTCTTGCAACGGCGCCATCATGCCGCCAAGCGAATGGCCGACAACCCGCAATGGCACCCCGGGATAGCGGCGGCGCATCTCGTTGCGGGCCGCGACCTGATCCAGCATCCCCCAATCCTGCATCGTCGCGCTGGACTGGCGCGGGTGCGCCTGAGCCGAAGCGCCGAAATCGCGGTAATCGTAGGTGAGGCAGGCCATATTGCGGGCTTCGGCCAGCCAGCGCGCGAAGTTGCGATAATACCGTTGCGGAACGCCCGTGGCGCCATTCAGTACGATCACGGCCACGGGCACCGATGTCGGTGAGTAGAGCATTCCCGACAGCGTGGCGCCCGATGCGGTGATGCAGATGGGCTGACCGGTTGGTGTTGCGCGCGTGGTATCATCAAACATCGCGCTCTCCTGTCCTGCGAAACAATTAGACCAATCGGTCCAATCACCACACTGGACCAATCGGTCTAATCCTGTCAAGCTTACCTTCATGTCACGCTCTGCTCATACCGCCGCGCAATCGACCAAGGACCGGCTGATCCACGCCGCGTCCGATCTGTTTCGCCGTCGCGGCTATGCCGGGGTGGGCATTGCCGAGATTCTGAATGCGGCAGGAGCGCCCAAAGGATCGCTTTACCATCACTTTCCAAACGGCAAGGCCGACCTTGCGCTGGCCACCGCGGATTGGGCTTCGGACGGGATGCTGAAATTGATGGCAGTGTCATTCGACGGCGCGGCAACGGTTGACGATGGCATCACGACGCTGTGCCACAAGCTTGCGAAACTGTTCGACAAGGGCGGCGCCTGGGACAGTTGCCCGGTCGAAAGTGCGCTGTCAGACGGCCCAGACAATATCGTGTTCCGCGAGCGATTGGGCCATCTTTACGAAGGCTGGATTGCCGAGGTCGCGCTATATTCAGAACAGTTGGGCGATGACCCAGACACCGCGCGCGCCCGATCCGAACGGTTCTTCATGCTGTTGCAAGGCGCTTGGACGCTGGCGCGGGCACGGCAAAGCTCGGACGTTCTGAGACATCTGCCCGAGATTGCCCGCGCGCCATTATAGGCGGTTGGTATTGAACGTATCGCAATCGCCGATATTGCCGCTGTCGAACCCGCGCTGGAACCACCGGACGCGCTGTTCCGACGTGCCATGGGTAAAGGTGTGCGGTTGCGGCACCCGCCCTGCATCGCGCTGCAATTTGTCGTCCCCGATCTGGCGCGCGGCATTGATCGCCTCTTGCAGGTCGCCCCGCTCCATCAGGCCTTCGACATTGCTGGCCCAGACACCCGAAAGGCAATCGGCCTGCAATTCCAGCCGCACGGTCAAGGCGTTCGCCTGGGTCTGGCTGGACTGACGCCGCGCCTGATCGACCTGCCCCAGGATGCCAATCTGGTTCTGCACATGGTGCGCGACCTCATGCGCGATGACATAGGCGGCAGCAAAATCTCCGCCTGCGCCCAGCCGGTTTTCCAAAGTGCTGAAGAACGACAGGTCCAGATAGGCACGGCTGTCGGCGGGGCAGTAGAATGGCCCGGTCGCGCCCGAAGCGCCGCCGCAGGGGCTTTGCGTGACATCCGTAAACAGCACCAATTGCGGCGGAACATAATCGGTTTCCAACTGGCGCGGGAATTCGGTCCCCCAGACATCTTCGGTGGTCGCCAGCACGCGCGAGACGAACTCGGCCGCTTGCTGTTCCGCTTCGGTGGGTTCGTAGGGGCGAGAGCTTTGCGTGGGTTCGGACCCGACGATCAGCGGCGTCACGTCAATCCCGGTGAAATAGCCAATCGCCAGCACCGCCAGCAGGCCGAAGCCGCCAAGCCCACCTAGGGCGACGCGACCGCCGCCACCCCGGCCCCGCCGGTCGACAATGTTTCCGCTGCTTCTGGTTCCGCGCAGGCGCATGGCACCCCTCCTCGTCCGGATCGGCGCCCGGGCGCCACTCATCACACAGATGTTATACGCCTGTGTGCCAACGATGGTTCCCGCGCGCCCATTGCGCCGCTTGCGGTTTACGCCCGGGCGGTCGCGTTCTAACCTGCACCCTGTTCTTCCGAATCCCCAAGCCGCCCCAGGATCGAATGTCAGACACCGCGCCGTCGCAATATCGCGTTCTTGCCCGCAAATACCGCCCCGAAACCTTTGCCGATCTGGTCGGTCAGGATGCGATGGTGCGCACGCTGAAGAACGCCTTTGAGGCCGACCGCATCGCGCAGGCCTTCATCATGACGGGCATCCGTGGCACCGGCAAAACCACGACCGCGCGGATCATCGCCAAGGGCATGAACTGCATCGGGCCGGATGGCAACGGCGGCCCGACGACGGAACCCTGCGGCCAGTGCGAACATTGCACCGCGATCATGGAAGGCCGCCATGTCGACGTCATGGAGATGGACGCCGCCAGCCGCACCGGCGTTGGCGACATCCGCGAAATCATCGACAGCGTGCACTATCGCGCGGCCTCGGCCCGCTACAAGATCTACATCATCGACGAAGTGCACATGCTGTCGAACAACGCCTTCAACGCGTTGTTGAAAACGCTGGAAGAACCCCCCGCGCATGTAAAGTTCATCTTCGCCACGACCGAAATCCGCAAGGTACCGGTGACGGTGCTGTCGCGCTGCCAGCGGTTCGACCTTCGGCGGATCGAGCCCGAGGTGATGATCGCCCTGTTGCAGAAGATCGCCGCCGGTGAAAACGCCCAGATCACCGAAGATGCGCTGGCGCTGATCACCCGTGCCGCCGAAGGCTCGGCCCGCGATGCAACCTCGTTGCTGGATCAGGCGATCAGCCATGGCGCAGGCGAAACCACAGCCGATCAGGTGCGTGCGATGCTGGGTCTGGCCGACCGGGGCCGCGTGCTGGACCTGATCGACATGATCCTGCGCGGCGATGCAGCGGCTGCCCTGACAGAACTGGGCGCGCAATATGCCGAAGGCGCCGACCCGCTGGCGATCCTCCGCGATCTGGCCGAAATCACCCATTGGGTGAGCGTGGTGAAAATCACCCCCGACGCCGCCGAAGACCCGACAATTTCGCCGGATGAACGGATGCGCGGCACCGAAATGGCGAACAACCTTCCGATCCGTGTGCTGGCGCGTATGTGGCAGATGCTGTTGAAGGCGCTGGAAGAAGTCGCCGCCGCGCCGAATTCCATGATGGCCGCCGAAATGGCGATCATCCGGCTGACCCATGTGGCCGATCTGCCTTCGCCCGAGGAACTGGCCCGGCGGCTGGCCTCGGAAACTCCGCCGCCGCCGCCCCCTCCGGGCGGAGGGCGCCCTGCCCCCGCGCCGGGCGGCACTACGATGGCACGTGGCACCTCGATGGGCGGTGGTGCCGCCCCGGCCCCGGCGCAGGCCCCGCAAAGCGTGCTGGCCCGCTTCCCCAGCTTCGAGCATGTGGTCGAGCTGATCCGCGCCAACCGCGACGTGAAGCTGCTGGTCGAGGTGGAAACCGGCCTGCACCTTGTCGCCTATCAGCCCGGCCGCATCGAATTCCGCCCCGCCGACAACGCGCCAAGCGATCTGGCACAGCGGCTGGGCAGCGCCCTGCAACGCTGGACGGGCAACCGCTGGGCCGTCTCGGTCGTGTCGGACGGTGGCGCAGCTACGATTGCCGAGGTGCGCGATGCCGCCGAAATCGCGCTGCGCAACAAGGCGGGCGAACACCCGTTGGTGCAGGCGGTGATGGCGCGTTTTCCGAAGGCCGCGATCACCCGCATCCGCACCCCGCAGGACATCGCCGCCGCCGTCGAAACCGAGGCGCTGCCCGAGGTCGAAGATGAATGGGACCCGTTCGAGGACGATTGAGCCATGACAACCGCGCTGATCCCGCCGGGGATGGAACAGGTCGAATCTGACTGGCGCATGTCGCCGGGGCTCGTTGCGAACGGGTTCGTGTTTCTGACCGGGTTGACGGGGCAGCGGCTGGACGGCAGCCTGTCATCCGATCCGCAGGCGCAGTTTGAAACCGCGTTCGA
This sequence comes from Arenibacterium halophilum, assembly GCF_005938225.1. Taxonomy (GTDB): domain Bacteria; phylum Pseudomonadota; class Alphaproteobacteria; order Rhodobacterales; family Rhodobacteraceae; genus Arenibacterium; species Arenibacterium halophilum. The sequence goes on along the minus strand of NZ_VCPC01000003.1, from coordinate 582,881 downwards.
CTATGCCGCGCTGATCCTGGCCCAGCACGATCTGACCCTGGCTGACATCGTGGACGTCACCAGCTTTCACGTCGGGCTGCAGCGCCACCTTGCGACCTTCCGCAAGGTCTGGAATGCTCATGTCTCGCGCCCATATCCTGCATGGACGGCCATCGGGGTCAGCGAATTCATCATCCCCGGCAACCTCATCGAACTGAAGGTGGTGGCGCGCCTGCCAAAGGTGTAAACCGCCCGCAACACGCAACACAGGAGTTTTACATGTTCAAGGGTTTGGGCGGTCTTGGCGACATGGCCAAGATGATGAAGCAGGCGCAGGAAATGCAGGGCAAGATGGCCCAGATGCAGGAAGAGATGGCCAACCTGACCGTCACCGGCGAAAGCGGCGCGGGGCTGGTCAAGGCGGTCTGCACTTGCAAGGGCGACCTGAAATCGCTGGACATCGACCCGTCGATCTTCAACGGCGACGACAAGGAAGTGGTCGAAGACCTGATCCTTGCCGCGATCAAGGACGCGCAGGCCAAGGCGACCCAGCGCGCGCAGGATGAAATGGCCAAGCTGACCGAAAGCATGGGCCTGCCCAAGGACATCAAGCTGCCGTTCTAGGCACGGCTTGGCGGCGCGCATCATGTCCTCGAACCGCGACATCGACACGTTGATCGACCTGATGGCCCGGCTTCCGGGCCTTGGGCCGCGCTCGGCGCGCCGCGCGGTGCTGCACCTGATCCGCAAACGCGGGCTGCTGCTGTCGCCCCTGGCCGACAGCATTGCCCGCGTGGCCGCCACCGCGCGGGAATGCGTGAACTGCGGCAACGTGGGCACGGCGGATGTCTGTGACATCTGCACCGACGAGACCCGCGCCAACGGCGAAATCTGCGTGGTCGAAGACGTGGCCGACCTTTGGGCGATGGAACGCGCGGGCGTCTTCAAGGGCCGCTATCACGTGCTGGGCGGCACACTCTCGGCAATGGACGCAATCGGCCCGGAAGAACTCCGCATCCCCCGCCTGCTGGACCGTATCGGCGAAGAAACCGTCGGCGAAGTGATCCTGGCCCTGAACGCCACCATCGACGGCATGACCACTGCGCACTACATCGCCGATCAACTCGGGGACGGCATCCGCCTGACCTCGCTCGCCCAGGGCGTCCCCATCGGAGGCGAGCTCGACTACCTCGACGACGGCACCATCAGCGCGGCGCTGAAGGCGCGGCGGGTGTTGTGAGGGGGCCCGGTCGTATTGACGCAAACGGTTGCCTTCGGCGCGGCACGCCATCAATAACGAACATTGATACGTCAGATCGGGCAACTGATATTATCGCTTAAATTTTTTGACGGCCTAGACCTAGTAGAATAGCCTACCGCTGTCACTTCTAGTTTCCCAACCTAAAATAGCCTATGGCGGCTTTCGTCAGGCAGCAGCCCTTCAAATCAAGCATACTCATAGGGCTTTATGCTATCTCGATCACAATTCGCGAGCGGATTACTTTTCAGAACTCGACTCGCCAAATAAATTTAGATACTTCCTTAAATCGAGGTTATCAATGAAAAATACTATAAGAGTATATCACTTCATTTGCGATCACTGGGCAGCTGAAAACGTTAGAAATAGCCGCCTGAAGCTCTCTTTTTCAGATAACGTCAACGATCTATTTGAGCTTATGCCGTTTGATTTCGGATATGACGAAGATGCTCGTGTGCGTCGTAAAGCTTGGAAATGCGCAAGAGCGAAGCATTCAGTGTCGCAAGGCTTCATTTCATTCTCCGAAAATTGGAATGTACCGACTATGTGGGCACACTACGCGGACAATCATAAGGGAGTATGCTTGGGGTTCGATCTTCCACTGAATAGGAATGACGGGACACCCTACGCCACGAAAATAAAATATGTAGACAGGCTATACCCGATGGACGCGCGAATATTGACCGACGAGACTTACAATCGTGAGATGGTCAAAATCGCCAGTGAGACCAAGAGCAATCATTGGTCCTACGAGAAAGAATGGAGATTTTGGTTTTCGCTCTCCGGAGCGGAGAGGGATTTAAAGAACGCGAACTCGAATCAACTGATATTCGCAGACTTCGACGAAAACTTGGCTCTGAAGGAAGTAATTTTCGGGGTGAAATCCAGTCACACCACAGATGGGTTCAAGGCATTACTTGACCAGCCTGACGAAGTAAAGTTCACAACAGCACGACCATCTTTCCGCCGATTTGAGATGGTGCCGCAACTAAGACCAAGTCTACAAAAATAGCACTGCACTTAGCTCACCAACGCTTCCGAATGCTACAAGCCTGCGTTAAAGTCATAGTATTCCGCATAATTTTCGGCAACAGCCTCCGCCACCCCTACCCCCAACAAAAAGGGGCCTTCCGGCCCCCTTCCCTGTCGCATCAATACGAACCGATCAGCGGTCGTCTTCGTCTTCGTCGTCGTCGTTGTCCGGCAGGTTGAAGAAGCTGTCGGCGTCCGAGAAGTCGGCGGGGGATTTGCGGTCTTCGTCTTCGTCGTCATCCGAGGACGGCGAGAGGGTGAAGGTTTCCAGCCCTTCGATGGCCGTCGGCAGGCGCGGTTCGGTGTCCATCGACAGCGACTGTTCGGTGCTGACAAGACGGCGGCGTTCGTCGTCGGTCATCACTGCGCCCTCGGCTGCGCGCTTGGCGGCGGCTTTCTGAACGGCGGTGTCCAGTTCCGACTGTTTGCACAGGCCCAGCGCCACCGGGTCGATCGGCTGGATGTTGGCGATGTTCCAGTGGGTGCGCTCGCGGATCGCCTGGATCGTCGGCTTGGTGGTGCCAACCAGTTTCGAAATCTGCCCGTCCGACAGCTCGGGGTGGAACTTGACCAGCCACAGGATCGAGGCCGGGCGGTCCTGGCGTTTCGAGAGCGGCGTATACCGCGGGCCACGGCGCTTTTCCTCGCCCGCGGCGGCGGCGTTCGGCTTCAGCTTCAGCCGGTGCAGCGGGCTGTTCTGCGCCTGGTCGATTTCGCGCTGTTCCAACTGGTTGTTCGCCACCGGATCAAAGCCCTTGACGCCCGCGGCCACGTCGCCATCGGCGATGCCCTGAATTTCAAGCTCGTGCATGCCAACGAAATCCGCGATCTGCTTGAAACTGATCGTCGTGTTGTCCACCAGCCAGACGGCAGTGGCCTTGGGGTGCAGCAATTTCGACATCGCGTGTCTCCTAAACTCAAGCCTTCCCCGATGCCTGGCGGAGCAGGCTGTCCTGGCGCGGGGGCCGGGACGGTTTCCATTGTCGGGGAAATCCGGGCTTCTATAATCCAGATGGGTTAATAAGGAAAGAGCCGATGCGCTGGATTTTGCTGTGGATGCTGAGCGCCCTGCCACTGGCGGCCGAGGGCGGGAGACCGGGACAGTTCGATTACTACGTGCTGTCGCTCAGCTGGTCGCCCAACTGGTGCGCGCTGGAAGGGGCGCGGCGCGGCAATCCGCAATGCGACGCCGGGCGCGGGCATGGCTGGGTGTTGCACGGGCTGTGGCCGCAGTATCACCGCGGCTATCCCAGTTTCTGCCAGAGCGCCACGCGCCCACCCTCGCGCGCCGAGACCGCCGGAATGGCCGACATCATGGGGTCAGCCGGGTCCGCCTGGCATCAGTGGAAGAAGCACGGCACCTGTAGCGGGCTGACATCGCAGGATTATTTCGCACTCGCGCGCGAGGCCTATGGCAGCGTCACCCGCCCGCCCCTGCTGCGCAAGATCGACAGGCCGATGCGCCTGCCCGCCCGCGTGATCGAAGAGGCGTTTCTGGAGGTCAACCCGGCGCTAGAGCCAGACATGGTGACGATCACCTGCAAGGCGGGTGCGGTGCAGGAAGCGCGGATTTGCCTGTCGCGCGATCTATCTCCGGTACCCTGCGGGCAGGATGTCGTGCGCGATTGCCGGATGTCGGACGCCGCATTCAGGCCCATCGATTAAACATGAAAACGCCCGCGGCGGCACCGCGGGCGTCTCAAATTCGATCTAATTTATGGCTCAGGCGGCCTTGCGACGGCGCAGAGCGGCCAAACCGGCCAGACCACCGACGATCAGCAGGCCCGAAGCAGGCAGCGGAACCGGCGCAGGCGCAACAGTCATTACATCCTGGTTCTGGGCGCTTTCAAAGAAGGTCATGTCGTACAGACCGGTCAGCGGGCCGGACATGCCGTTCAGATAGGTCTGCGCCTGTGCCAGCGCACCGGCATTGTTCGAGGCGCTGAAGTTGCCCGAAGACAGATCAAGCCCGGTGTCGCCATCCATGATGACTTCCCACAGGGCGACCTGCAGACCGGCAGCTTCGACAGCGGTGTCGATCACATCGCCCAGGCCCATACCGCCCAGCGCGTTCGAAAACAGGCTGTCGATGCGCGACAGCGTGGTGGCGCCGAAAAGATTTGCGTTCACGGTGGCCTGCTGCGGGTTGCCAAGGTACTGGCTCAGATCAACGCAGAAGGCGAGGAAGTCGCCAATGCCATTGTCGCCGGTCAGGTGGAACAGGCCGGCCTGCACGTTCCCGTCGATGCCGGGGCCACTGGTGGCGATCTTGACGGTTTGCTGCAGGTTGCTCGGGCCAAAAACGCCGCCCGACTGATACGTGATGTTTACGGTCGAAGCCGACGCCGCCGACGCCCCCAGGCCGGCGGCCATGGCTAGGCCAAGAAACAGATTTTTCATACTCACACACTCGCTACTGGAAACATGGCGGCTCCAACGTGGCACCCGCCGATAATTGTACTCAACGTGTGGTTAATGACACATTCTCGCCACAACCTGCAATGGTTCACTTGGAAACGATCTATTGCCACGGGGTCACCAATAGATGCTTGGCGCAAACAAATAGGGCCGCCCTTCGGGCAGCCCTTTCCTGGCCTGTGAGACTTGCCTCTAGCCCAGCGTCAGCACCGTGCTGCCGGTGGTCTTGCGCGCCTCAAGCGTGCGGTGCGCCTCGGCCACATCGGCAAGGGCGAACCGTTGATCGATGTGAATTTTCACCGCGCCGCTGGTCACCTTTGCGAACAGCTCGGCCGCCATCTGCTGGCACGCGGCATGATCGGCGATGTGGGTGAACAGCGTGGGCCGCGTCAGCTTGAGCGAGCCCTTGCCGCCAAGAATGCCGATGTTGACCGGCGGCACCGGGCCCGAAGCGTTGCCAAAGGAAATCATCATCCCCAGCGGCTTCAGACAGTCGAGCGAGCCCTCGAACGTGTCCTTGCCCACAGAGTCCATCACAACGTCGACGCCCTTGCCATCGGTCAGCTTTGCGACCTCGGCCTTGAAATCAGCGGTGCGGTAATTGATGCAATGGGTTGCGCCATTGTCCAGCGCCAGCTGGCATTTCTCATCCGTTCCGGCGGTGCCGATCAAGGTGATCCCCTCGTCGCGCGCCCATTGGCAGGCAATCAGCCCGACGCCCCCGGCCGCGGCATGAAAAAGCACCGTGTCGCCGCGTTTCAACGGGGTCGTGCGGTGAAACAGGTAGTTCACCGTCAGCCCCTTCAGCATCATGGCCGCGCCGGTTTCAAAATCCACCCCCTCGGGCAGTGGGCAGACCTGCGCGGCAGGCATCACCCGCGCCTCGCAATAGGCGCCCGGAGGCGCGGCGGCATAGGCGGCGCGGTCGCCCTCTTTCAGATGTGTGACGCCTTCGCCCACCGCTTCGATCACACCGGCGGCTTCCATGCCCAGCGCGTGCGGCAAGTTCAGTGGATACAGCCCCGTGCGCTGATACACGTCGATAAAGTTGAGACCACAGGAGCGATGCGAAATCCGCACTTCGCCGGGGCCGGGCTCGCCCACCGGGCGGTCCACCAGTTTGAATTGTTCGGGCCCGCCAAAGGCTTCGATGATTGCGGTTTGCGCCATGTCTTCCCCCTATTCGCCTGCCACGCGCAGGACGATCTTGCCAATATGACCCGAGCTTTCCATGCGCGCATGCGCCTGCGCGGCATCGGTCAGGTCGAATGTGCTGTCCATCACCGGCGCGATCCGCCCCGAGGACAACAGCGGCCAGACCTTTTCGCGCAGCTGGTCGGCAATCGCCGCCTTGGCCGCAACGCTTTGCGGCCGCAGGGTCGAGCCCGTCACCGTGATGCGCCGCGCCATGATCTGGGCAAAGTTCAACTCGGCCTTGGGGCCTTGCAGGAAGGCGATATGCACGATGCGCCCGTCGGTCGCCACCGCTTGTACGTTGCGGGGGATGTACTCGCCGCCCACCATATCAAGGATCAGGTTCGCGCCGCCTTCAGCCTTGAGAATTTCAACGAAATCCTCGGTCTTGTAGTTGATCGCGCGTTCGGCACCCAGATCGGTGCAGGCCTTGCACTTTTCGTCGCTGCCGGCGGTGGCGAAGACGCGCGCGCCGAAAACGGTGGCCAACTGGATCGCCGTTGTCCCGATGCCGGACGACCCGCCATGCACCAAAAACCGCTCGCCCCCTTGCAGTCCGCCGCGCATGAAGACGTTGGACCAGACGGTAAAAAAGGTTTCGGGCAGGCAGGCGGCCTGTTCAAGGCTCATCCCGTCGGGCACGGGCAGGCAATGGGCCGCCGGTGTCTTGACGTATTCGGCGTATCCGCCACCGGGCAGCAGCGCGCAGACCCGGTCGCCCACGGCGATGCCCTCGGCGCCTTCACCCACTTCGACCACCTCGCCCGCGGCCTCAAGCCCGGGCAGGTCACTGGCGTCGGGCGGCGGGGCATAGTTGCCCGCGCGTTGCAGCGCGTCGGGGCGGTTGACCCCGGCAAACGCGACGCGGATCACCACCTCGCCCTGCCCCGCCTTGGGGCGCGGGCGCTGCGTTTCCTGCAACACCTCGGGCCCGCCCGGGGCTGTGATTTCGATTGCGCGCATCTGGTCAGTCATAGGCTTCCCCCTTGATTTGTGCGCACCTTGGCCAAATTCGGGGGCAGAGGCAATGCGCCGCCCGCGCCCTAGCCGACACGCCCCGGGGCGCGGCGATGCGCGGGCGCGCGGACCTGCCCCAAGACCCGTTCGGGCAAGGCCAGAAACGGCTTCAGCAGCGGGTTGCCGCGCAGATCGGCCTTTACCTTTTCGAACCGCATCACATCGGCAATGCGCCGGTCGATAAACGCCCGGGTATCGGCGTGGCCCTCGCTGGTGTCGCCCAGCCAGAACAGAACGCAAGACCCGTAAACTGCCGACAGCGTCATGCGCTTGGTGTACCAGTTCACATCGTTCGAGGCATCGCCCAGCACCCGCCAGATGGTGTCGGCCGTGCCCCAGATCAGCCCGGCACCTTCGGCCGCGTGCTGCGGCAGGGCAAAGAGCGTGGTGGCGCGGCGCACAACTTCCGCATCGCCCGCCAGCTGGATCCGCTGCCAGATCAGCTCGGCGACCTTTTCACTGTAGCGCAGGGCGGAAATGTCGATCTCTTCCGCGCGCGCGGCCAGCGCGGCGTCGCCAGCGTGGTGAGCGGACACGGCCAGATCGACCGCACCGCGTGGGCAGATCGCGCGCGCTAGGTCCGGATCGATGCCGGTGTCACGCACGGCGGCGGCGAAGGTCTCGGCACTCCACCCGTCAAAGGGCACATGGGACAGCGCGGCCTCGCGCAGTTGGGCGATGATGTCGGGTTGGGGCGAATCGGATGTCTGCGTGTCGGGCATTTCTGCCTCCTTCGCTGCGAGAGTTCATGCCATCGTCCCGCATTCGGGGCAAAAATGCAAAGCCCAAGCGCCGGTTCAGCGGCCAAAAGCCGCCCGGGACTGGACAGGCGCGCCCCTGCCTGCTATACGCGCGTCTCCTGCAAATCCTTGCAACTCAACTTAGAAAGGTGGTGAAAACCACATGCAGGTTAGTGTTCGCGACAACAATGTCGATCAGGCGCTTCGTGCCCTGAAGAAAAAGCTGCAGCGTGAAGGCGTATTCCGCGAAATGAAGCTCAAGCAACATTTCGAGAAGCCGTCCGAGAAAAAAGCGCGCGAGAAAGCTGAAGCGATCCGCCGCGCCCGTAAGCTGGCGCGCAAGAAAGCACAGCGCGAAGGCATGATGTAAGCTTTCCGACGGCATTGCCGACACGAAATTGACGACCCCCGGGGCCTTGGCTGCGGGGGTTTGTCGTTTCTGGCGCAGGTCAAACGCGCCCTACCCCAGCCACTCCGGCACAGCCCGAACCGACGGCCCCGCCAGCAGAACGCGAGTCTCTTGCACCGTCAACATCGGGCGTGCGGGCGCCATTCCCCGGCTGCACCCGACACTGTCGCGCAACAGGGCGTCGGGGCCGTCCCCGCCCAGTTTTTCCTCGACCAGTTCGCCCAGAAACAGGCTTTCACAAGCGATGCCGCCTGCCAAAAGCAGTTCGTGCCGGTCAAACAGCAGATGCACATAGGTGATTGCGCCACAGGGTTCGGGCACGATGTCGCGCCCGTTCACCAAAGCCTTGGCCGGCACGAGCACCTCGGCCGCGCCAAACATCAGTTCGGCCCGGTGCGACCGGATCAGCAGGCGATGGTCGCCCGACAGACGCAGCCCCTTGGCATTGCCAAGGCTGCCTGCGCCGATCCGCACCGGGGCGGCCGCGCCGATCCCCGGGCGCGTCGCCTGCCCGACCCAGCGCACCGCCTGCGGCCCGTGGTCCAGCGTGTCCAGCACATCGCCCGGTGTTACATCAATGGCGCGGATCGGCCCGTGCGGCGACGACAGCCGCGTTTCGGAGGCAAAGCAGATATAGCTGTGGGTATAGGCCGGATCTTGATCGGAATGGTGGAACACCGGAGGCGTGCCACCGTTGAAGTTGGCATAATACCACGCGTTCAGGTCCATATCGGGGGTCCAGACCACCTGCGCCGTTGCGCCGTTCAACAGGCCTTCGAATACGACAATTCCAGCACCACCCGACCCCGGATCGCTGCGCGTCACCACCGCGCCGATGATGGTGCCGCCCCCGCTCGGGCCGCTCCACGACAAGTCGTATGTATCGCCCGGGTCGAACCGGCGCGGATCGGGGTTGCCGTCGTACGTGGTGATGACAAGGCCGGTACTGGCCGACGGAGGGTCGTCGAATCCGCTGGTGCCTGGCGCGCTGTAGACATTCGCCCCGGTCGATACCGCGAATTCGGTGTCCTTGCCGAAAATATCGAATGTCAATTCTGTCCTCCTTTGGCGGGTGCAGAATGACGGACAATGCTGAATATTAACCTAAAGGCCGCCTTGCAGAGGCAGGGCCGTGGTGCGCAGCACGGTACGCAGGGCAAAGCTGCTTTGCATCTGGGCCACTCCCGGCAGGCGGCTCAGATGCTGGCGGTGGATGCGGGCGAAATCCTCGGTATCTTCGGCCACGATCTTGAGCAGGTAATCGGCCGTGCCCGCCATCAGGTGACATTCCAGCACGTCGGGAATGCGCGCGACGGCCTTCTCGAAGGCGTCCAGCAGATCATCCGCCTGCCCCTGTAGTGTGATTTCGACAAAAACCGTTGTGGGCACGCCCAGCTTGCGCGCATCAAGCAGGGCGACGTATTTGGCGATATAGCCTTCGGCCTCCAGCCGTTGCACACGACGGTGGCACGCCGAGGGCGACAGATGAACACGCTCGGACAGGTCGGCATTCGACATCCGCCCTGAACGTTGCAGGGCATCCAGTATGCGACGATCTATGGAATCAATACTCATGCGCGGCGATTTCTTGCACGCAGCCGGCCTGATGTCGAAGGAAATTCGATGGATAGCCGGTGACCCAGGCATATCTTTGAAATTTCTTGCACAGGTTCCGCGCTAGCCTACCCTATCAAAAAAGTGTCACCGCGACCCAAAGGAGACCAAGATGAAACTCGGCTGCCCAACAGAGATCAAACCCCAGGAATTTCGCGTCGGGATGACGCCGAATGCCGCGCGAGAGGCCGTGGCCCACGGGCACGAGGTGATGATCCAGCAGGGTGCAGGCGTTGGCGCCGGGTTCCCCGATGCCGATTACATCGCCGCCGGCGCGCAGATCGTCGACACGGCCGAGGAGATTTTTGCCAGCGCCGAGATGATCGTGAAGGTCAAGGAACCCCAGGCGGGTGAGCGCAAGATGCTGCGCGAGGGGCAGCTGCTGTTCACCTACCTGCACCTGGCGCCGGACCCGGACCAGACCCGCGATCTGCTGGCCTCGGGCTGCACCGCGATTGCCTATGAAACCGTGACCGATGCTGCCGGGGGGCTGCCGCTGCTGGCGCCCATGTCCGAAGTTGCGGGCAAGCTGGCGCCGCAGGTGGGGGCGTGGACGCTGCAAAAGGCCAATGGCGGGCGCGGCGTGCTGATGGGCGGCGTGCCCGGCGTGGGCCCGGCGCGCGTGGCGGTGATTGGCGGCGGCGTGGTGGGCACCCATGCGGCCCGCGTAGCGGCCGGGATGGGAGCGGATGTCACGGTGCTGGATCGGTCATTGCCGCGGATGCGCTATCTGGATGACGCCTTTGGCGGGGTGTTCAAGACCTCCTACGCCAGTGCAGGCAACACGGCTGAACTGGTCGCGCAGGCCGACATGGTGATCGGCGCGGTGCTGATCCCCGGCGCCGCCGCGCCCAAGCTGGTCAGCCGCGCGCAGCTGGCCGACATGAAACCGGGTGCCGCGATTGTAGATGTGGCCATCGACCAGGGCGGCTGTTTCGAAACATCTCGCGCGACCACCCACCAGGATCCCATCTATGACGTGGACGGGATCATGCATTACTGCGTCGCGAACATGCCCGGCGCCGTGGCGCGGACGTCAACCATTGCACTTGGGAATGCCACGATGCCCTTCATGCTGGCGCTGGCCGACAAGGGCTGGCGCGAGGCCTGCGCCACCGATCCGCATCTGCTGAATGGTCTGAACGTCCACGCGGGCAAGCTGACCTATTTCGCGGTCGGCAAGGCGCTGGGGATCGACGTGACCTCGCCGCAGGTGATCGTCAAGCAGAGCTAGGCTCTGAAAGCCCCCGGGATGGCCCGGGGGCGGTTTCGCTGCGTCAGCCCTGCGCTTTCAGCGCATCGCGGATTTCGATCAGAATATCCTTTTCCGAAGGGCCGGTTTTGACTTCGGGCGCGACTTCGTCCGGCTTTTCCGCCATTGCCTTGACCCGGTTCACCATCTTCACCAACACGAAGACCACCCATGCGATGATCAGGAAATTGATGACCGCCATGAGGAAGCTGCCATAGGCAAAGACCGAGGCCCCCGCCTCGCGCGCGGCCTCGAGGCTGGCGCCGGCGGGCACGTCACCCGACAGTACGAAATAGTTGTTGGTGAAATCGACGCCGCCCGTGAACAGCCCGATGATCGGGTTGATGATATCGGCGACCATCGAGCTGACGATGGCCGTGAAGGCCGCGCCGACGATGATACCAACGGCCATGTCCATGACATTGCCCTTGGCGATGAAATCCTTGAATTCCTGCAGCATATGACGTTCCTCGACCGACCCTGACATGCGGCTTCGCAGTTGGGGCGCCTTTTGTTGTTTTCACCCTGCGATGTTTTTTTGCGACCTTACCGCGCCACCGCCCACCATTTGCCCGCGAAGAGATGCGGGACAGGTCAACCTTACAGCTATTCGCGTGTCTTGGGAGAGCGAAATCGCCTGCCCGCGTTTACCGCGCTCTTGCCGTACCTAAGCATGGGTCGACATGGATGTCGGGACACGGCAGCCACGGAAGGTGGGGGCTCTGCCCCCGTCCCTGCGGGACTCCCCCGGGATATTTGGAGCCCAAAGAAGACTAGGACGGCAGCGTGCCGTCGAGGGTGTAGCGCAGGATGTCGACCACCTGTTCCGGTTCTTCGGCGACGGCGAGCGCGGCGGCGCAGACCTCTTTCAGCGCGTGGGCATGGTCGGGGCCATGCAGGACGATCAGCGACTTGCCCAAGGCGGCGGCGTAGCCCGCGTCAAACGCCGCGTTCCACTGTTTGTACTGCGCGCCGAAGCGGACCACCACGATATCGGCCTCGGCGATCAACTTGCGGGTGCGGATCGCGTTGAGCTTTGCGCCCTTGTGATCGTGCCAGACCTTGTTCGGCTCCGCGCCCAGGATAGCCACGCCGCAATCGTCCGAGGCGGCGTGGTCGGTCACCGGGGCCGAGAAGGTGACATCAAGACCATTGGCGCCCGCGATGATCCGCTCGCGCCAGTCGGTGTGGATTTCGCCGCTGAGGTAGACGCGGTATGTCATAGCTGTCGCTCCTGTTGTCAGCCGCGCAGGTTGCCGCCGGTGGCCTTGGCGACCTTTTCGACGATCTTGGCCGATGCCGCTTCGATTTCGGCTTCGGTCAGCGTCTTGTCGGTGGGTTGCAGCCGCACGGTGAGGGCGATGGATTTCTTGCCCTCGCCCAGGCTGCCACCGATGAATTCGTCGAAGACGCGCACTTCGTCGATCAGCGCCTTGTCGGCGCCGGCGGCCGCGTTGACCAGCGTCAGCGCCTCGACCTGCTGATCGACCACAAAGGCAAAGTCACGATCCACCGGCTGAAGATCGCGCAGTGCCAATGCCGGGCGGGTCGCGCCAGTCTTGCGGGGCAGCGGGATTTCCTCGGGCCAGAGGGTGAAGGCCATGACCGGACCTTTCACGTCCATCTCGGCCAGCACCTTTGGGTGGACCTCTCCGAAGATGCCCAGAACCTTCTTGGGACCAAGGCAGATCTTGCCGTGGCGGCCCGGATGCCACCAGCCTTCGGCGCCGCGCAGGATTTGCACCTTGGCGGGCGCGCCCATGGCGGCGAGCACCGCCTCGGCGTCGGATTTCACATCGAAGACATCCACCGCGCGGGCGGCGCCATGCACGTTCTTCGGCCCGGTGCGCCCGACCAGAAGGCCCGCGATCTGGGTGTGCTGCTGTTCAGGTTCACCGCCATCAAAGGCCGCGCCTATTTCGAACAGGCCGAAATCGTGGAAGCCGCGCGCCTGGTTGCGGGCCGCCGCCTGCAACAGGCCGGGGAGCAAAGAGGGACGCATATGGCTCATTTCCGAGCTGATCGGGTTTTCCAGCATCGTGGCGTCGTCGCCACCGCCAAACAGCGCCGCGCTGGTGCGGTCGATGAAGGAATAGGTGACGCATTCGTTGTAGCCAAGCGCCGCCGCGCTGCGCCGGGCCGCCTGTTCGCGGCGCTGCATCGGAGTCATCACCGGACGCGGAATGCCCGAGCCGAGGCGCGGCAGCGGTTTGCCCACCAGTTTCGTCAGCGAGGCGATGCGGGCCACTTCCTCGACCAGATCGGCCTCGCCCTGCACGTCGGGGCGCCAGCTGGGCACATGGGCCATCATGCCTTCGAGACGGAAGCCGAGGCGGGTCAGCGACTGGCGCTGTTCGCTTTCGGGAATCTCCATCCCGACGAGGCTTTGCACCCGCGCGGCATCCAGCCGGTAGGCGCGGGAGTGGTCGGGCACGTCGCCCGCCACCACCATCTCGGATGGCTCGCCACCACAGAGGTCAAGGATCATCCGCGTCGCCAGTTCCAGCCCCGGCAGGGTGAATTCGGGATCGACGCCGCGTTCGAAACGGTAGCGCGCATCCGAATTGATCTTGAGCGCGCGGCCCGTCATGGCGATCTGGACGTGATCCCAGAAGGCCGATTCAAGGAACACGGTCGTGGTCTCTTCGCTGACGCCTGTGGGCTCGCCGCCCATGACGCCGGCGATGCTTTCGGGGCCTTCATCGTCCGAGATCATGATCATGCCGGGCTGGAAAGTATAGCTGCGTTCGTCCAGCGCCTCCAGCACCTCGCCGCCTTCGGCGCGGTGGACACGCAAGTTGCCCTGCATCTTGTCCACGTCAAAGACGTGCAGCGGGCGGTTGCGGTCGAAGGTGAAGAAGTTGGTGACGTCGACCAGCGCCGAGATCGGGCGCAGGCCGATGGCCCGCAGGCGGTTTTGCAGCCACGCGGGGCTGGGGCCGTTCCTGACACCCCGGATCACGCGGCCTGCGAAGACGGGGCAGCCGTCCAGCGTGTCGTCGTTGATGCTTACCTTGACCGGGCAGGCAAACGCGCCTTCCACGGGATCGACATTGCGCGGTTTCAGCGTGCCAAGACCGCGCGCCGCCAGGTCGCGAGCGATGCCACGCACACCCAGCGCGTCGGGCCGGTTCGGGGTGATCGCGATTTCGATCACCGGGTCCACCTTGGCCGGGTCATTCGCGGCCAGCCAGTCCACGAACCTTTCGCCCACCTCGCCCGAGGGCAGCTCGATAATGCCGTCGTGTTCGTCCGACAGCTCCAGCTCGCGTTCCGAGGCCATCATGCCGAAACTTTCGACGCCGCGAATCTTGCCCACGCCGATGGTGGTGTCGATGCCGGGGACGTAGACGCCGGGCTTGGCGACCACCACAGTGATGCCCTGCCGCGCGTTCGGGGCGCCGCAGATGATCTGCAATTCGCCCTCGTCGGTGTCGACCTTGCAGATGCGCAGCCGGTCGGCATCGGGGTGCTGTTCCGCTTGCGTGACATAGCCAAGCGTGAAATCGCCCAGCTTGTCGCCGGGGTTCACGATGTCCTCGACCTCGAGCCCAAGGTCGGTCAGCGCCTCGGCGATTTCGTCAACGCTGGCCTTTGTATCCAGGTGATCCTTGAGCCAGGACAGGGTGAATTTCATGGTCGCGTATCCTTGGTCAGCCGTGCAGGCGTTTGGCCAGATCGTCGGTGTCGCCGATGGCCGCAAGTTTCAGTTCCCGCGCCAGCCGCAATGTCGGCTTGGTCGCAAACAGCACCGACCCGACGATGAACAGCCAGGTGCCGGGGGTCTGCCATGCCTCTGACAGGAACATGACCGAACCGACAAGAAACATCATGGCGGCCAGGAAATCGATGGCCGTGTAGACGATTTCGAACAGCGCATAGATACGCTTGCCGCGGTCGCTTCCGTTGCGGTTGTCAGAGTGAAACAGCATCCCCTGCTCCCCGTGGTTCGGGTTGGTTTCGGTCAGATGTGGCAATGGCAAAGAAAGGGCCAAGATGCAAGGCTGGCGGCGGGTGCCAGCGTTATGCCAATGGTCGCGCCGGCACGGGCAGGCGCCACCCAGCGGTGCCGCCGGGGTATGCCCTTACCTGCTCAACCCGCCGTGCAGCGTCGGCTGGTCAAGGCTGGCAAAGCCGTAGTGGCGCAGCCAGCGCAGGTCGCTGTCGAAGAACGCGCGCAGGTCGGGGATGCCGTATTTCAGCATCGCGATGCGGTCGATGCCCATGCCAAAGGCAAAGCCCTGCCATTTGTCGGGGTCGATGCCACCGGCGGCCAGCACCTTGGGGTGCACCATGCCCGAGCCCAGAACCTCCATCCAACCGTCGCCTTCGCCGATGCGCAGCTGTCCGTCGACCCAGGAACACTGGATGTCGACTTCGGCCGACGGCTCGGTGAAGGGGAAATGCGAGGCGCGGAAGCGGGTCTTGATGCCGTCGATTTCAAAAAACGCGGCAAAGAATTCCTCGAGCGTCCATTTCAGGTTCGCCATCGAGATGTTCTTGTCGATCGCCAGGCCTTCGACCTGGTGGAACATCGGCGTGTGGGTCTGGTCGTAATCGGCACGGTAGACACCACCGGGGCAGATGATGCGCAGCGGCGCGCCCATCTTTTCCATCGTGCGGATCTGCACCGGGCTGGTGTGGGTCCGAAGCACATGCGGCGGGCGATTGTCGCCCTCGGCGCGGTGCATGTAGAAGGTGTCCATCTCGGCCCGCGCGGGGTGGTGGCCGGGAATGTTCAGCGCGTCGAAATTGTACCAATCGGTGTCGATGCGCGGCCCTTCGGCTACGGAGAAGCCCATTTCGGCAAAGATCGCCGTCAACTCTTCGGTCACCTGGCTGACGGGGTGCACGCTGCCCTGGTGGCGCGGGCGGCCCGGCAGGGTCACATCCAGCCACTCGCTGCGCAGCCGTTCATCCAGCGCCGCGTCTTCCAGCGCCGCCTTCTTGGCGGCAAGGGCCGAGTTGATTTCATCCTTCAGCGCGTTCAGCGCCGGGCCTGCGGTCTGCCGTTCCTCGGGCGTCATGCGGCCAAGTTCGCGCATCTTCAGCGCCACTTCGCCCTTCTTGCCGACGGCGGCCAGACGGATCTGCTCAAGCGCGTTTTCGTCTGCCGCATCGGCAATCTGGCCCAGATACTTCGACTTGAGATCGTCCATCGCATTCACCTTGTCCACTTGGCAGCCCTGCTATCACACCGGGCCGCGAAAACAAGCGCAACGGCCCGGAAATGGACAGCCCCACGGGCGCAGGCTAGGGTCGCGGCACGCAACGAGGGAAAGCGCAGCAGATGACAGCCCAAGCCACCGATACCCCCGCAGGACCGGCCCGGCCCTGGCTTGTGCTGTTCGGGCTGTGCCTTGGGGTCTGCGTCACCAACGGGTTTGCGCGCTTTGCCTATGGGCTGATCCTGCCCGCGATGAAATCGGAACTGGGGTGGACCTATGCGCAGGCCGGGTGGCTGAACACGGCCAATGCGCTGGGCTACATCGTGGGCGCGGTCCTTACGATGGCGCTGATCGGGCGGATCAGCCCGGCGCATCTGTTCAACTTCGGCCTTGTGACCACCGCGCTGTCGCTGCTGGCGACCGGCCAGAACGAGGCGCTGTGGTGGCAAAGCCTGTGGCGCATCCTGGCCGGCGTCTTTGGCGCCATGTCGTTTTCCACGGCGGGCGCGCTGACCGCGCAGTTGTTCCACGACGCACCGCGCAAGACCGCGTTGGCAATCGCGTTGCTGTTCGGCTTTGGCGGGGGTCTGGGGATCGTTCTGTCGGGGGCGGTGCTGCCGCTGATGCTGGACACATGGGGCAACGACATCTGGCCGGTGACATGGACGGTGATCGGGCTGGCCTGCGTGGTGATGGTGCCGCTGGCGCTGTGGTCGGGGCTGGTGCTGCGCCCGCCCCCGGCGCAGCCGCGCCCGCCGAAAGAGCCGCTGCCGTTTCGCGCGATGCTGGGGCAGCTGGGCGGATACGGCGGGTTCGGCCTTGGCTATATCGTCTATTTCACCTTCCTGTCGGCCTGGATGACGGAACAGGGATCCAGCGCGCGGCTGATCGCGCTGACCTGGGTGATGCTGGGATGCTGCCTGTGCCTATCCCCATTCTTGTGGCGCCCGGTGCTGGAACGGTTTCGCGGGGGCCTGCCGCTCGCAATGATCCTGACCGGCATCGCCACGGGCACGGTGCTGCCGATCTGGTTCCCCTCGGGCGCGGGCCTGATCGCCTCGGCCACGATCTTCGGGCTTTGCGTCTTCATGTCTCCGGGCGCCGTCACCGCCTTCGTGCGGCACAACCTGCCCGCCAGCAGCTGGGGCGCGGCAATCAGTTTCTTCACCGTGGTCTTTGCCGTGGCGCAGACCGTCGGCCCCTATGCCGCCGGCTGGCTGGGCGATGCGACCGGCGACATCGGGACAAGCCTTGAGGTCGCCGCTGCCGTGTTGATGCTGGGCGCGCTCAGCGCGCTGTTGCAGCGGCCTATCCGGCCAGCGGGATCAGCGCCTTGATCGCCATCCACAGGCCCATGCCGAACATCATCACGTTTTCGGTCAGGGAAATCGCGCCCAGCGGCACATTGCTGTCACCGCCCATGCAGGCGCATTTCAGCTCTCGCTTGTCGATGTAGACCGCCTTGAATACCGACACCGCGCCGATACCGCCGATAATCATCGCAATGGGTGCCGACAGCCAGACCAGCGCGCCCGCCGTCATCAGGATGCCTGCTGCCGCCTCGGCATAGGGGTAGATATAGCCATAGGGCACCCACCGCCGCGCCAGCAGGTCGTAGTTCAGGAACATGGTCGAAAAGCTCTCGACATCGCTAAGCTTCTGCATCGCCAGCAACACCATCGAAACGGAAATGAACCATTCGAACGTGCGCAGCCCGATGCCCATGCCGGTCGCAAGGCTGATCGCCAGCGCCATAAGCGCGCCAACCGCAAACAGGCGCAGCACCGGGGCGTAATTCTTGCCGTCACTCTCGGAGGTGTCGAAATGATCGCGCAGGGCGTCATAGCCGCCGATGCGCTCGCCCCCGATCCAGGTCTGCGGCGTGGTCTTGACGCCGTGGCGGTCCTTGAAGGCGTCGGTTTCCTCGCGCGTGGTCAGCCAGTGGTCGATCACCTCGTAGCCTTCGCGTTCCAGCAGCCATTTGCTTTTCAGCCCATAGGGACACAGGTGATCGGGCATCACCATGCGGTACAGAACCGCCGTTTGCCCGGTGCTGTCGCGGGCGGGGTTGGTGGGCAATCTGCCGGAATGGGTCAGTGTATCGGTCATTTCGGGCCTCGCATCGTCGGACGAACGGGCGCCACGGGCGGGCGCCCTTTGCTTACCCAACGGCCCACCCCTGCCCTTCGGTTCCCGAATTGCGCCGAGACCAACGGAAAAAGCCGCCCCGGTTTCCCGGGACGGCCTTTTAATTTCGATGGTGCGGCGATCAGGCGGCCAGCGCGCCTTTGGCCTGCTCGACGATTGCGCCGAAGGCTTCGGGCTCGTGTACGGCCAGATCGGCCAGAACCTTGCGGTCCACCTCGATCCCGGCCAGCGACAGGCCGTTGATGAAGCGCGAATAGGTCAGCGCCTCGTCGTGCGACCGCACAGCCGCGTTGATCCGCTGGATCCACAGGGCGCGGAAGTTGCGCTTGCGGTTCTTGCGGTCACGGGTTGCGTACTGGTTCGCCTTGTCGACGGCCTGCGCGGCGACCTTGAAGGTGTTCTTGCGGCGGCCATAGTAACCTTTGGCGGCCTTGATGACCTTCTTGTGACGGGCGTGGGTGACGGTTCCACCTTTGACTCGGGACATATCCGGGGCCTCCTATCAGCGGTCGTAGGGCATGTAGCCCTTGACGATCTTGGCGTCAGGGGCGGACAGCGTGGTGGTGCCGCGGGCGTCGCGGATGAATTTCTTGGTGCGCTTGATCATGCCGTGGCGTTTGCCGGCCTGCGCGGTGAGCACCTTTCCGGTGGCGGTCACCTTGAAGCGCTTCTTGGCGCTTGATTTCGTCTTCATCTTGGGCATTTCCGTCTCCTGTTCTTCAGATCGGTACGAAACGCGACTCGGCATGCCACATCGGCCGGTCGCGCGGTCAGAGGGGCCGTGTAAGAGGGATTCGGACGTATTGCAAGCGGGAATATCCCGGTGTTCAGGGCAGGAACCGGGCCACCACGCGAAAGAACGCCTCTGGCACGTCGGCCGGGGCATAGGCCCCCTGCGCCGTGCCCAGCGCATAGGCCACCAGACCGACGGCGATCATCCCCGAAGCGACCGGCGCAATCGGGCGACGCCCGTCGCTATAGGCCGCGACGAACGCAGGCACCGACAGGGCGGCCAGCACCAGCCCGAGGACAAGACATAGGTCGGTGTGGGGCGTCATCGGGTCCGGTTTCAGATATGCGATACTGGGCCGCAGCTTATCCGGGATCGGTGCTGTAAATCAAACGCTCGTCACAGGGCGCAACGCGCAGGATGTTGGTGGTGCCCGGCACGTTGAACGGCACGCCCGCCATCACCACGATCTGATCTTTGTCCGTGGCAAACCCGGCCGCGCGCGCCACCCGGGCGGCATTGACCACGGCCATCTTGAAGCGGCTGAGTTCACCAACCATGAAACAGGTGCAGCCCCAGCTGAGCGCCAGACGCCGCGCGGTATCGCGCTGCGACGTCAACGCGACAATCGGCACGCCGGGGCGTTCGCGCGCGGTCAGCAGCGCGGTGGTGCCGCTTTGGGTGAAACAGCAGATCGCCTTGATGTCGGTGGTTTCCGCGATTTCGCGCGCCGCCGCCACAATTGCATCGGCCACGCCCGATTGCCGCCCATCGCGCGAGGCGGCGATGATGCCGTGATAGTTGGTGTCGGCCTCGACCTCGGTCGCGACCTTATCCATCGTGCGTACGGCCTCGATCGGGTAGCTGCCCGCGGCGGATTCGGCCGAGAGCATGATCGCGTCCGAGCCTTCATAGATCGCCGTTGCCACGTCCGACACTTCGGCTCGGGTGGGCATCGGGCTTTCGATCATCGATTCCAGCATCTGGGTCGCCACGATCACCGGCTTGGCCGCCGCGCGACATTTCCGCGTCAGCCGCTTCTGGATCGGCGGCACCGCCTGCACCGGCAGTTCCACGCCCAGATCGCCGCGGGCCACCATGATCCCGTCGGAGACGTCGAGAATTTCATCAAAATTCTCGACCGCCGAGGGCTTTTCGATCTTGGACATGATGGCCGCGCGCCCGGCGGCCAACTCGCGCGCCTCGATCACGTCGCGGGGACGCTGCACGAAGGACAGCGCCAGCCAGTCCACCCCCAGCGAGCAGGCGAATTCCAAATCGTCGCGGTCTTTTTCCGACAGGGCCGCCAAAGGCAGCACCACGTCGGGCACGTTCACGCCCTTGCGGTTGGAAATCACCCCGCCCGTCACCACCGTGCAATCGGCAGACTCGGCATCGCAGCGATTCACCTTCAGGCGGATCTTGCCATCGTTGACCAGCAGGTGCGCGCCGGTTTTCAGTGCGGCAAAAATTTCGGGATGCGGCAGATTCACGCGACTGCTGTCGCCTTCGGCTTCGTCCAGATCAAGCCGGAAGGCGGCGCCTTCCTCCAGCGTTTCCTCGCCATTGGCAAAGGCGCCGACGCGCAGCTTGGGGCCTTGCAGGTCGGCCAGAATTGCGATGGGGCTGTCCAGTTCCTTCTCGATCTCGCGAATGATCTGGTGCTTGGCGCGAATTTCTTCGTGGGTGCCGTGACTCATGTTCAGGCGAAACACATCGGCCCCCGCCTCGTGCAGGGCGCGGATCATGTCATGCGTGTCGGATGCCGGGCCAAGGGTGGCGACGATTTTCACGTTTCTCTGGCGTCTCATGATCCTGCTTTCCCGCGTTCTGCTCGTATTTGTTATCGCAAACACATGTAACCGGTTTATGGACGAATTCCCCCGGCGCGACAACTTGCCCTTTTTCCTGTGCCACGCGGCGCGCCGACGAACAAGCCAACGGCGGCAGCGAACCCGGCATTGGGTGACATTCCCCATCGCAATGCCTAATTTACGGGAAAGACAGGAGTGCCCAATGGACCGCCAGACCGAAATCGAACTTGAAGCCGCCGCCTTCCGCCGCTTGCGCCAGCATCTGATGCAGGATCGCACCGACGTTCAGAACATCGACCTGATGAACCTTGCCGGGTTCTGCCGCAACTGCCTGAGCCGCTGGTACCAGGAAGCCGCCAATTCCAAAGGCATCGAAATGGGCAAGGACGAGGCCCGCGAGATTTTCTATGGCATGACGATGGACGCGTGGAAGGCCAACCACCAGACCGAGGCGAGCGACGCCCAGAAGGCCGATTTCAAGACGGCCTTCGCCGAGAATGTCGGGAAAGGCTAAGCTGCTTCCATCCGCGCGGCGATTTCGCGGATGAATCCCGCCGTTTCCGCCGGGGCAGTGATCGGCAGCATATGCCCCCGCCCCGGCAACGCGCGATAGCTGACACCATATTCCTGCATCGATTGTCCCTGCGCTTCGGGCGACAGCAAGATGTCGCCATCGCCATAGAGCACACCCGCCGGCACCGACAGCTCGCCATAGCGCGCCTGCTGCGCGGGCATCGCCGTTTCCAGCATCACCAGATCGCAGGATGCCGTGATAAAGGCTTTGGGACGCAGCCCAAGAACGGCCGCCGCGCGGGTCATGAAATCGGGCACCGGCGTTTCGGGGGCAAAGGCGAAATCGATCACCTTGTCGGCAGTCGCCTTGCCCACCGGTCCTGCAATCGTATTGCCGACGAAGCGGCGCATGAACGGGGTACGAAGTTCGAGCCCCTTGAAAATCGCAGGAACCTCGTCTTGCACGTGCGTCAAAGGCGCAATCAGCGCCAGCGCGCCCGTTTTCTCGGGCCGGTCCAGCGCCATCGCCAGAGCCACGGCTCCGCCCAGCGAATGCCCGGCGATCAGCGGGCTTTTTACCCCAAGATCATCCAGAAGCGTTCCGATCATCCGCGCCTGCATCGCCAGCGCCGCATCATCATCGCGTTCTCGGACCGAGTAGCCGCAGCCGGGGCGGTCGATGGTGATGACACGGAAATCCGGCGCCAGCAGCTCAGCGACACCATAGGTGAAGTGCTGCAACTGCGCCGATATCCCGTGAATCAGTACAACGACCGGCGCGTCGGGCCTGCCGTGTTCAACATAGTGGATCGCCCCGCCCGGAACGGGATGCAGCTTGCCCGCCTGCGGCACCTCGCGTTCGGCCTGCGCCGCCAGAAACCGGGAATAAAGGTACAACCCAAGTACCAGCAGCGCCAGAACCACAATGATCCAGAAAAAAATCTGCACGGCACAGCCCCCGTTTATCCGGGGCTTATCCCCCGCCCGCGATCAAAGCGCAGCGGGGGCCAGGGCGCAAGCAGCGATCAGACTGCGGCCTTGCGACTTTCTTCCAGATAGATCTCGCGCAGCCGCGGTGCCACCTTTCCGGGCACACCCTCCCCGATGGTTTGCCCGTCGATTTCTACCACCGGCATCACGAAGGTGCTGGCCGAGGTCACAAAGGCCTCGTCGGCCTCCTTCGCCTCGTCGATGGTAAAGCTGCGCTCTTCCACCTTCATCTGAGCCTCACGCGCGAACCGCAGCACGGCGGCGCGGGTGATCCCGTGCAGGATGTCGTTCGACAGGGCGCGGGTGATGATCGTGTCGCCCTTGACGATATAGGCGTTGTTCGAGGTGCCTTCGGTCACGAACCCGTCTTCGATCATCCAGGCATCGTCGGCCCCGGCCTTCTTCGCCATCATCTTGCCCATGCTGGGGTAAAGCAGCTGCACCGTCTTGATGTCGCGACGGCCCCAGCGGATGTCTTCGATCCCGATCACGCGGATGCCCTTTTTCGCCGCCGGATTGTCGGCCAGGCCCGGCTTGGCCTGGGTGAACAGCACGATGGTCGGTTCGGTGGTTTCGGGATCGGGAAAGGCAAAGTCGCGATCCCCGGCAGACCCGCGTGTGACCTGAAGGTAAATCATCCCCTCTGTGATCTCGTTCTTCCGAACCAGCTCGCGGTGAATGTCCAGCAGTTCCTCGGTCGTGACGGGCGCGCGCATGTCCAGCTCGTCCATGCTGCGCTGCAGCCGCTTGGCATGTCCGTCAAAGTCGATCAGCTTGCCGTCCAGCACGCTGGTCACCTCGTAGACGCCGTCCGCCATCAGGAACCCACGGTCGAAGATCGAAATCCGGGCTTCGGCCTCGGCTAGATACTCTCCGTTGACATAGACGATACGGCTCATGCGGGGCTCCTTCGCGGGCTGGTACGGGGCCGGGCACGGGGCACGGCCGGATGTGTGTCGGTATACGCGCGCGGGCTGCCGTGTCCAGCACCCGCGCGATATGGGCTTACCCCCAAAGGCCCGGTTCCGGCGGATGCACCCCCGCCTCGTCAAATCGCAGGGGCTGCGCCCGATCCTCGGCCAGCAGCAGCGGCCCGTCCAGATCGACAACCGACGCCTCCTGCGCCACCAGCACGGCAGGCGCCATGGCAAGAGAAGACCCCACCATGCAGCCGACCATCACGTCATAGCCCGCGGCCAAAGCCTCGGTCCGCAGCGCCAGCGCCTCGGTCAACCCACCTGTCTTGTCGAGCTTGATGTTCACCACGTCATATTTGCCCTTCAGCTTGGGCAGGCTCTCGCGGTCATGGCAGCTTTCATCGGCACAAACGGGCACCGGCCGCGCCATGCCGATCAGCGCCTCGTCCTCTCCTGCGGGCAAGGGCTGCTCCACCAGTTCTACGCCCAACCGGGTCAGATGCGGCGCCAGATCGGCGTAAACCTCGGCGCTCCAACCCTCGTTCGCGTCCACGATAATCCGCGCGGTCGGCGCCCCGGCGCGAACGGCCTCGAGGCGCGGCATGTCGTCGGGCGTTCCCAGCTTGATCTTCAGCAAGGGCCGCATCGCGTTGCGCGCGGCCTGCGCCATCATCGCCTCGGGCGTGCCCAGCGACAGCGTATAAGCCGTGATCCGGGGTCCGGGCGCAGCCAGCCCGGCCAGGTCCCAAGCGCGTTTGCCGGCACGCTTGCACTCCAGATCCCACAGCGCGCAATCGACCGCGTTGCGCGCAGCCCCCGCCGGCAGGTGATCGACCAGAGCGGCCCGGGTGATCCCCGAGGGCAGGCCCTCGATCTGCGCCTGCACATTGTCCAGCGTTTCGCCGTAGCGGGCATAGGGCACGCATTCGCCCCAGCCGCGATGGGTGCCATCGTCCAGATGCACCGTCAGCACCTGTGCCTCGGTCCGCGACCCGCGCGAGATGGTGAACACCTCGGCCAGCCGGAACACATCGCGGCGCACCTCGATCTTCATGATCCCCGCTCCTTCTTTGGGCTCCAAATATCCCCGCCGGAGGCATCCCCGCCCCCGGCAGTCGGTTCCGCCGGCTAAAGCGCGGCCAGGGCGTCGGCCAGACGCGCGGCGCCCTGACGGAACGGATCGACGGTCGGCAGACCCAGACGCGCCTCGACCTCGGCCATGTAGGCCACTGCCTCCTCCTCGCCCAGATGCTGGGTATTGATCGACACGCCCACCACCTTGCAGCCGGGGTTCGCGACCTTCGCCAGTTCCAGCGCCATGTCGCGCACGGCCTCGAGGCTTGGCAGGCGATAGCCCGGCAACCCGCGCATGTGCTCGCGCGTGGGTTCATGGCACAGGATCAGCGCATCGGGCTGACCACCATGGATCAGCGCCATGGTCACACCGGAATAGGACACATGGAACAGGCTGCCCTGCCCCTCGATGATGTCCCAGTGATCGGCATCGTTGTCCGGCGTCAGATATTCGATCGACCCGGCCATGAAATCGGCGATCACCGCGTCCAGGGGCACGCCTTCGCCGGTGATCAGGATGCCCGTCTGTCCGGTGGCGCGGAAAGTGCTTTTCATGCCCCGCTCACGCATCGCCGTGTCCAACGCCAGCGCCGTATACATCTTGCCCACGCTGCAATCGGTGCCGACCGCCAGTACCCGCTTGCCGCTGCGCTTTTCGCCATTGGCAATCGGATATTTGACCGACGGAATCCGCACATCGTGCAGCTTGCGCCCGCAGGCTTCGGCAACTGCCACCAGATCGGGTTCATCGCGCAGCAGATTGTGCAAGCCGGAGGCCAGATCAAATCCCTCTTCCAGCGCCGCCACCAGGACCTTTTTCCAGGCCTGGCTGATCACACCGCCCCGGTTCGCCACGCCGATCACCAGGGTCTTGGCGCCCGCGTCGCGCGCCTCGGCCAGCGTCATGTCAGTCAGCTTCAGATCGGCCTTGCAGCCCTCCATCCGGTACTGCCCCACCGCATTCTCGGGCCGCCAGTCCTTGATTCCCTGGGCCACCTTGGCCGCCAGCGGATCGGGCGCGTCGCCCAGAAACAGCAGATAGGGAGTCTCGATCATGGGGCGATTCCTTTGCGTGTCGCGATATTGACCTCGCCACCGTAACCACGGGTGCATTCAAATGCATGTTGAAATCACACAAGAAGACACAACCGAACAGGATGATATTGCGCGAGAGAAGATTTTTCGTCAAAAATCTTGCGTGTTTGCCGACATGGACGACCGAAATCAGGTTTCACAAGGTGATCCAAGGCACATCCCGACAAGGTGCCGCCAGGATTTGACAAAGGGATTTGATGCCCGGTTTCGCATCAGCTTCCGTGCGATCATGCTGCGACTGCAAAATAGCCTTGCGAAGGCAAGCGCAATTTCATAACCCATGAAGCGAGCATCGCGCAATTTCCTTTCGTACCGGAGGTTTTAATGTCCTTTCGCCTGCAACCCCCCGCCCCAGCTCGTCTAAACCGCTGCCAGCTATTCGGGCCAGGTTCGAACACCAAACTGCCGCCGAAAATGGCCGCCAGCGACGCCGATGTGATCAACCTTGATCTGGAAGATGCGGTGGCGCCGGATGACAAGGAACAGGCGCGCAAGCTGGTGATCGAGGCCATTGGTGACATCGACTGGGGCCAGAAGACGCTTTCAGTACGGATCAACGGGCTGGACACGCCCTATTGGTATCGCGACGTGGTGGACCTTCTGGAGCAATCCTCGGACCGGCTGGACATGATCATGATCCCCAAGGTGGGCTGCGCCGAGGACATATATGCCGTCGATGCGCTGGTGACGGCGATCGAGCGGGCGAAGGGCCGCACCAAGCCGATCGCGTTTGAAGTGATCATCGAAAGCGCGGCGGGCCTGTCGCATGTGGAAGAGATTGCCGCGGCCTCGCCCCGGATGCAGGCGATGAGCTTGGGCGCCGCGGATTTTGCAGCCTCGATGGGAATGCAGACTACAGGAATCGGCGGCACGCAGGAAGATTACTATATGCTGCGCGATGGCCAGAAATACTGGTCGGACCCGTGGCATTGGGCGCAGACCGCCATCGTGGCGGCGTGCCGGACGCATGGGTTGTTGCCGGTCGATGGGCCATTTGGCGATTTCAGCGATGACGACGGGTTCCGCGCGCAGGCGCTGCGGTCGGCCACGCTGGGCATGGTGGGAAAATGGGCCATTCACCCCAAGCAGGTCGCACTGGCAAACGAGGTGTTCACCCCGCCCGAGTCAAAAGTGACGGAAGCGCGCGAGATCTTGGCCGCGATGGAAGAGGCCAAGCGTAGCGGCGCAGGTGCGACTGTCTACAAAGGCCGCCTTGTCGATATTGCCAGCATCAAGCAGGCCGAGGTGATCGTTCGTCAATCCGAGCTGATCGCGGGCTGAGGCGGTGCACCGCCTCCGGCGGGAGTATTTTAAGAATAGTGAAACAGGGGTGCGGTTTTTCGCGCCCCTGTTTCCTGTCGCAGGTCGGGGCTAACGGGCGCGGGATCGCGGGCCGCGTTACATTTGGCAATTTCCTTTCTTTCGCGCGCGTGCAAAGTGGCGCAATGACACCCGAGCTTTTCACCGGCCTAGTGCTGTTTGCCTTCGTCTCGTCAATCACGCCGGGGCCGAACAACCTGATGCTGATGGCATCCGGGGCGAATTTTGGGTTTCGGCGCAGCGTGCCGCACATGCTGGGCGTGGCGATCGGTTTTGTCGTGATGGTTCTGGCAATGGGGGCCGGGGTTGCCGGGTTGTTTCAGGCGTTTCCGGTGGCCCGCGACATTCTGCGGGTCGTCTCGGTTGTCTATCTGCTGTGGCTGGCGTGGAAGATTGCCAATGCGGGTGCGCCAGACGGCGCGCGGGCCAAGAGCCGGCCGATGACATTTCTGCAGGTCGCCGCGTTTCAATGGGTCAACCCCAAGGCCTGGGCGATGGCGCTGACCGGTGTCACGGCCTACACGCCCGCGGGCGGATTTGGGATGGTCCTGCTTGTCGGGCTGGTCTTTGGCCTGGTCAACCTGCCCTCGGTCGGATCGTGGACCGTTGCGGGCCAGCAGATGGCGCGCCTTTTGGCGCAGCCGCGGCGGCTGGTCATGTTCAACCGCGCGATGGCCCTGCTGCTGGTGCTGTCGCTGTACCCGGTAGTCGCCTAAGGCGACGTGCCGCTTGCCGAGTTGCAATGCCGCGCCCGCAGGGTCATATACGGGGCGCGAACAACTGCGACAGGGCACCGCATGACCCAGTATCTGGATTTCGAGAAACCGCTGGCCGAAATCGAAGGCAAGGCCGAAGAGCTTCGCGCCTTGGGCCGCGCGAATGCGGAAATGGACGTGGAAAGCGAAGCCAAGGCGCTGGATGCCAAGGCGGTGCAGCTGTTGAACGATCTGTACAAAGATCTGACGCCCTGGCGGAAATGTCAGGTTGCGCGCCACCCTGAGCGGCCCCATTGCCAGGATTACATCGCGGCGCTGTTCACAGAGTTCACGCCGCTGGCGGGTGACAGGAATTTTGCCGACGATCACGCCGTGATGGGCGGGTTGGCCCGGTTCGAGGATCAGCCTGTAATGGTGATCGGCCATGAAAAAGGCAACGACACCAAGAGCCGGATCGACCGCAATTTCGGCATGGCGCGCCCCGAGGGATATCGCAAGGCGATCCGCCTGATGGAGATGGCGGGCAAGTTCGGATTGCCGGTGATCACGCTGGTCGACACCCCAGGCGCCTATCCCGGCAAGGGCGCGGAAGAGCGCGGCCAGTCCGAGGCGATTGCCCGCTCGACCGAGAAATGCCTGCAAATCGGCGTGCCGCTGGTGTCGGTCATCGTGGGCGAAGGCGGTTCCGGTGGGGCGGTGGCCTTTGCCACGGCGAACCGGGTCGCAATGCTGGAGCATTCGGTCTACTCGGTCATCACACCCGAGGGCTGCGCCTCGATCCTGTGGAAGGATTCCGAGAAGATGCGCGAAGCCGCTGAGGCGATGCGGATGACGGCGGACGAGCTGAAGGCGCTGGGCGTGATTGACCGGATCATACCCGAGCCGCGCGGCGGGGCGCATCGCGACAAGGCGGCGACCATCGCGGCGGTGGGCAAGTCGATTTCGGCCATGCTGAAAGAGCTGGCGAAGAAGGATGGCGGCACACTGGTCAATGACCGCCGCCAGAAGTTCCTGAACATGGGGGCCAAAGGGCTGGCCGCCTAAGCCCAAGGGGGCGCGGGCATGAGCCATGCCGTGATCTTCGACTGCGAATTCCTGACCGCCGAGGGCGCGCCTTCGCGGTTCTGGTGCGGCCCGCGCGATCCCGACCCTGTGGTGGCTCAGATCGGGCTGGCGCGGCTGGAGTTGGGCGATGAGTTCGCCATTGCCGAGACGCTGCGCCTGCACGTTATTCCGCGCGACCGACACGGCAAGCGGGTGGCGCTGGACCCGCTGTTCACCCGGCTGACCGGCATCACCGAAGATGTGCTGGACAGTGACGGCCTGCCGCTGGCCGATGCGCTGGCGCAGGTGGCCGCGTTTGCAGGCGATGCGCGGCTGTGGTCCTGGGGCAAGGATGAATTCAACATGCTGGCGATCAGCTGTTATATTGACGGGATCGCCCCGCCGATCCCGGCCACGCGGTTTGCCAATGCCTGCGATCTGCTGTTGGCCGCCGGGATGCCCTATGACGATCTGATCTGCACGCGCAGCAACACTTTGGCCGACTATTACAAGGTCGACCATCCGCCGCTGCGCGGGCATGACGCGCTGGATGATGCGCTTGGCGTGGCCTTCACGTTGCAACAGCTGCTGCGAAACGGCGCGCTGACGCCCGCCGCCTTCGCCTAGCCACGCCAGCGTAGCAGGCGTTTTTCGACCAGCCCGATCACCCAGCTTGTGACCACGCCCAGCGCCGACAGGATCACCACGCCCGCGAACAGCCGTTCGAGATCGTAGAGCGACCCGGCTTGCAGCACGTAGGCCCCGATGCCGTGTTCGGCGCCCAGCATTTCCGCCGCGACCAGCAGGATGATGCCAATCGCCAGCGACACGCGCAGGCCCGAGAGGATGCCGGGCAGCGCGCCGGGCAGGATGATCTTGCGCACGATCGACCACCAGCCAAGGCCGAAGCTTTGCCCCATGCGCACCAGCGCGCGGTCCACGTTGTCGACGGCGCCATAGGTCGACACCACCGTGGGCGTGAAGGTGCCCAGCGCGATCAGCGCGTATTTCGACCCCTCGTCGATGCCGAACCAGATCACGAACAGCGGCAGCAGCGCGATTTTCGGGATCGGGAACAGCGCGGCCACCAGCGGCACCAGACCGGCACGGATATAGCTGAACAGCCCGATCAGCACGCCCACGCCGATGCCGGCGCTGATGCCCAGCAGCGAGCCGACGGCAAGGCGTGCCAGCGAGGGGCCAAGGTGCGTCCAGAGCATCCCCGATTGGTAGAGTTCGACCAGCGCGGCGCCGACATCGGACGGGCGCGGCAGGGTCAGGTTGCCGATCCAGCCGGCCCGGGTGCCCCATTCGATGACCAGCAGCAGCACCACGAACACCGCCAGGCCCACGCCACGCTTGGCGACGGGGCGGAACCCGCCGCCGCGGAACGGCACCGGGCGAGGAGTGGCTGTATCGGGCAAAGTGGCGTCAGACATTCAGCAGCTCCTGATCGGCGGCCTTCGCCTCGTCCCGCATGAGCGACCAAAGGTGGGCCTGCACCTCGTCCAGACGGGCATCGCCCGCGCGGCGGTCGGGCGGGGGCGTGTCGATGGTGATGACCTCGCGGATGCGGCCCGGGCGGCGCGACAACACGGCGATGGAATGACCAAGGCGCACCGCCTCGGACAGGTTGTGGGTGACATAGATGCCGGTGAATGGCTGCCGTGCCCAAAGCGCCAGCAGGTCTTCCATCAGCAGCTCGCGGGTCTGCGCATCCAGCGCCGACAGCGGTTCGTCCAGCAGCATCGCCGCCGGGTTCACCGCCAGCGCGCGGGCGATCGCCACGCGTTGCTTCATGCCGCCCGACAGTTGGCGCGGCAGCGCCTTGCCGAAATCCGACAGGTTGGTGCGCGCCAGCACGTCGGAAATGATCCGCTCGGCCTCGGCGCCCTTCAGCCCGTGATCTTCCAGCACCAGTGAGATATTGCCGCGTACGGTGCGCCAGGGCAGCAGCGCGAAATCCTGAAACACATAGGTCAGCGGGTTCAGGCAATCGGGCGGCGGCGCGCCCAGTTGCAGCACGTCGCCTTCGTCGGGGCGCTCCAGCCCGCCGATCAGCCGCAACAGGGTGGATTTGCCACAGCCCGAGGGCCCGACGATGCACAGGATTTGCCCCGCCGGGATGTGCAGAGAAATATCCTGAAGCACCGGCAGCCCGCTGTAGTGGTGCGTGATATTGGCCAGTGTCAGGTCCATCGTACCCTGCCCTTCGTGTGATCGGGCAGGCCCGCAAAGGCCCGCCCGTGTCTTGCCCTAGATCGCCTCGGCGTAAGAGGAATCGACCAGCGTTTCGGTGGTGATGCTGTCCTTGACCAGGCCTTCGGACTTGAACCAGCCCAGCTGATCTTCGACCGAGGCCATGTTCAGCGCAGCGTTCTTGTTGATCCGCATCGCGCCGTTCACGATCGACGGCTTGGCCTTGTCGTAGGGACGGTCGGTGTAGACGTATTTGTGCACCAGCTTGACCATTTCTTCGGCCGCGTCATCGCCCGCCGTCTTGTCGACCAGCGCGGCGTTGAAATCGTCGGCCCCGCGCGAGAAAGCGCGCAGGAACGCCTCGGTCTTGGCGCGGTCGTTCTCGGCATTCTGGGCCGAGGTGAACAGCGTCGTGACCTGATAGCCAGGCAGGTAGTCGGCAACCATGCCGATTTGCTGCACCGCGCCACCGCCGGTCAGCGCCTTGCCGATGTGCGGCACGATCGTCCAGGCGTCGACCTGGCCGGATTTCATCGCGCCGATGATCGCGCCGACCTTTTGCAGCGGCTTGAAGCTGAGGCTTGCGCCCTCGGCTGCGGCGATCTTGGCGCCCATGTAGTGGAACGACGATCCGGGCTGCGTCACGGCAAAGGTCTTGCCGTCCAGCTGATCGGGGGCGGTCAGACCGGCCTCATACGCGGCATTCGAGGCCAGAATCATCTGCCCGTCGATGCCTTTTTCTTCGCTCAGCGCGCCGCCAATCACCTTGGCCGCGCCTTTTTCGGCAAGGCTGATCAGACCACCGGTGATCGAGGTCACGCCGAAATCAGCATCGCGCGAGGCAATCGCCACGGCCATCGGCTGCGCCGCCTCGAAGAACTTGAAATCAACATCCAGCCCTTCGTCGGTGAAATAGCCGCGTTCAAAAGCGACAAAGCTGGCCGCGTGGCTGGTAAAGCGCAGCGCGCCTACGGTGGTTTTGGTGTTGGCCAGGGCCGGCGCGCCCAGCAGCGGCAGAACGGCGGCACCGCCCGCAAGGCCCAATGCCCCGCGACGTGTGAAAGTGGTCATCTCGGTTTCCTCCCAGTCGATGCGTGCGCGGCGGTTTGACCACCGATCGCACCCTGCCGCAATCCTAAAGCGCGCGCGGCGCAACATGCAATTCGTTTGCCCCTCAGCGCCATTCGACCAACGCTATTCTACCGGCGCGCCAAAGATCGCCATCGCCAGCCCCAACAGCGCCAGCCCCCGATACCCTGTTCGCGCCCGCCCCGGCCCCGCGCGATGCCCCGCCAGCCACGCCTGCACCGCGTAATACAGCGCGAATGCGCGCGAGGCATAGCTGATGATTTCGAACACATCGGCCACCCATGTCAGCGACACCCCGGCGGCCACCAGCAGCGCATAAGCCTGCCGCGGCCCGATCCTCCCGCCGGTGAGTTCCGTGAACAGCCCGCCCGCCCCGCCGGTATCGGCCAGTGCCGCACTGAACTGCGCGCTCAGCGCCGCCACCACCAACAGGATCGACAGCACCGGCGCCACCACCTGCAACATCGAGATGATCGCGGTTTCCGTCAGGTCGCCCTGCCCCACGTCAAAGGCATAGGCCAGCAGCAGCAGGTAGACCATGTAGATCGCCGCCGCGATGCCCTGCGCCAGCCTCATCGAGGCAATGCGCACGCCCGCGTCGTAGCTAGATAAATAGCGCGATGTTTCGAACCCCTGCACGGTCA
Organism: Arenibacterium halophilum; assembly: GCF_005938225.1. Taxonomy (GTDB): domain Bacteria; phylum Pseudomonadota; class Alphaproteobacteria; order Rhodobacterales; family Rhodobacteraceae; genus Arenibacterium; species Arenibacterium halophilum. Next base: position 550,507 of record NZ_VCPC01000003.1, on the reverse strand, counting down.
CGATCAACCCGAAGGCCAGCGTCAGCGCCCCCCATCCCGACAGGTGCGGCGCAGGCCAGACCAGCGCGCCCTGCTGTGCGGTGTCGGTGAAATGCACCGCCAGCCCGAACAGCAGCCCGCCGATGATCGCCAGCTTAAGCCCCACGGCAAGGCGTTCCATCCGCTCCAGCGCGCCAAAGCCGCGCGTCCAGCCCACGGCCAGGATGATCGCAAACATCACCGTGGTCAGCACCCGCGCATTTCCCACCCCGTCCCATGGCGTCAGCCGCAGGCCAAAGGCACCGAACAGGTTCAGGTAATAGGCGACCGAAATCACATAGGCACTGCCCAGCACCCACGAGGCCAGCGTTTCCACGGCACGGTCGCGCCGCCCGGACGGATCTGCCTCGGCCAGGTAGGCAATATTGGCCCGGATCGCCCCGCCGAACAGCCACGCCACCCCGCACAGCGCCGCCATCACCAGCGGCGCGTAATAGCCATAGGACACCGTCAGTATCGGCCCCAGCACAAGGAACCCGCTGCCGATGATCGAGGCCAGCGGCGTCATCGTCGCCCGCCACAGGGTCGCCCGGGCCAGCGACGGAAGGCACAAGGCCGCGCCAACAGCCAGGGTCACGGCCACGATGGCGACGTTCAGCACAGCCTAGCCCGCCAGCATCCGCAGCCCCTGCGTCACGTCAGAACGCACGGCAAGGCGCAGGCCGGGTTCGTCCCCCGCCTTCAGCGCGGCGATGATCAGCTTGTGGTAATGCGGCGGGTCGGTGCGCCGCAAACGGCCATAGAGCGCGCGCATCGTCGGCCCCAGTTGCAGCCAGACGGTTTCGGCCATCGCCAGCATCGCAGGTGCCTGCGCCCGCAGGTACAGCGTGCGGTGAAATTCAAGATTGGTGCGGATATAGCCCACCGCGTCCCGGTTCACGACCACCTCGCCAATCGTGGCGTTGATGGTTTGCAGCCGGTCGATCAACGCCATATGCGCGCGCGGCAAAGCACGGGATGCCAGCTCAACTTCCAGCAGGGCGCGCAGGGCGGCCAGTTCCTCGATGCGCTCATTGCTCAGTTCGGGGGTCGAGACGCGCCCCGAGGACGACAGGAACAGCGCGCCCTCTGCCACCAGCCGCCGCAGCGCCTCGCGCGCGGGGGTCATCGACACGTCATAGTCGCGCCCGATGCCGCGCAGGGTCAGCGCCTGACCGGGGGCCAGTTCGCCATGCATGATCCGCGTGCGCAGCGCCCGGTACAGCCGGTCGTGCGCCGCCGTGGTCTGCTCGGAGGAACGGGTTGTCATCATCATGGGGGCGTTGTGATCACAGTTGCGCGCCCCGTCAAGGTAGAGCTGTCAAGCCAGAGCCATCAGAACCGATAGCGATGCAGCCCGCTGCCCTCGGACCGCAGCCAGGCGCGTGGCGGGCGGTAATCGCCATAAAGCCGCTCCACCGTGCGCCAGAAGGCGGGCGAATGGTTCATCTCGGCCAGATGCGCCACCTCATGCGCGGCGACATAGGTCAGCACCTCGGGCGCGGCCAGGATCAGCCGCCAGGAAAACATCAGAGCCCCGTCCGAGGTGCACGATCCCCAGCGCGAGCGTGTGTCGCGCAGGGTGATGCGGGTATAGCCCCGCCCCAGCTGCGCAGCATAGTCATCGCAAGCCGCCACCAGCCGGTCACGCGCCAGCGTTTTCAACCAGGCATGCAGCCGCGCCGGCGCAGTTGCCTCGGGCACAAGAATCTGGTCACGCTCCAGCACGATCCGCCGTCCGGGCGCTGGCGCAATCCGGCGCATCGTGCCTTCGACGGGCAGTTCGGACCCCGGAGCGATGTCGACATCGCCGCCCCGCCGCGCCAGATGGGTCTGGATCCACTCGGCCTTGTCGCGCGCAAAGGCCAGCGCCTCGGCCTCGGGCACGCCATTGGGCACGGTCAGCGTCACCCGCCCGTCCAGCTGCGACACCCGCAGCGAAATGCGCCGCGCCCGCCCCGATCGGCGCAGCGTGACCGCCAGCGCCGGCGCGCCGGGAATTCTGCGTTCGCTCATGCCACCCACCCCGTGATGCCAAAGGCTTTGACTCCGGTTCCGTCATATGGCAAGCGACCGGAATCGTCGATACAGACTCATGCCATTTTCACAATTCGAGGGGATCACAATGCCCAAGGAAGAATGGGGTACGAAACGCGTTTGCCCGACCACAGGCAAACGGTTTTATGACCTGAACCAGAAACCGATCGTCAGCCCCTACACCGGAGAGGTTGTCGAGATCGACGTCAGCAAGGCGCGCATGATCGCCGCCGACAACGAAGACGCGGCCACGCTGAAGGCCAAGCAGCGCAGCGGCGACGACGACAGCGTGCTGGACGATGATGACGACGTTGATGTGGATCTGGACGATGATCTGCTGGAAGACGAAGACGACGACGGCGATGTTTCGCTGGACGAGATCGCCGACGTCAGCAACGAAGACGACGATTGAAAAAACTGTGCCGAGGCGGGATTTTTTCGCTTGATCCCGCCCGGCGATGCGCCTATTCAGCGGCGCACTACGGGGCCTTAGCTCAGCTGGGAGAGCGCCTGCATGGCATGCAGGAGGTCAGGGGTTCGATCCCCCTAGGCTCCACCAAACATCCCTGAAAAGCACCAGATAGTTCTGCCTTTTTCGTCAGAAGATTTGCCTCTGCTGCGCAGACCGGTGCTGTTTTCCCTGTGAAAATTCTTGCTGCCTTGATCCGCGCCCGTGGCGTGTTGATCGCTTAGCAGGGCTTTCCCCTGTCAAATCCGAGGATGGCCCATGAGCGTCCGTTTCTTCGTCGTGACGAGCGGCCCAGGTGCGGGCAAGACCAGCCTGATCATCGAGCTCGCCCGCAGCGGCCTTCGCACGCTCCCCGATTCCAGCCGCGCGGTCATTCGCGAGGAGATGCAGAGCGGGGAAGACGCCCTCCCCTGGGCGGACCGCATGGCCTATGCCGACCGAATGCTTGAGCGCGGCCCCCGCGCTTACCAGGACGCTCAGGCACTCTCGGGCCCCGTGATCTTTGATCGCGGCTTTCCCGACATCCTCCTAAATAAAGTTCTGCGGCCTCCCCGTGCCGCCCCACGTCTCCGCAGCAGCAAAGGCAGCCCGCTACAGCCGTCGCGTCTTCCTGGCGCCGTTCTGGAATGAGAACTTCACCTGACCTGCTCCCCTTAGAGTCCGCGTTTATAAGTCAGCTGTGTTCAGGGTTTGGTCCTCTTCTGACCGTTCGTGATACTCCCGCGGTGTGAGCCCGTCGTGACTCGAGTGCAGGCGGTGATGGTTGGCCGATATAGGCTCTGACCGAAACCGCGAAGCATTGGGGCCGCAAAGATCCTCGGCTTCAACGTCCGGACGATCCGCAGCCTGATGGACAGGGGCGTTCTGAAATTTTGCGAGGTCGAGAAGCTGAAGAGCGGGCGAATGCGACGCGACGTCTGCGCCAAGTCGATGGAGCGGTTTTCCCTAAGAAACTCTCTGCAGCCTCGATAAACACCCATTGCGTGCAGATTGTATCGCAAGCCTTTACGCCCATAGAAACCGAGCATGGCCCAGGAGCGACCATGTCCCGGTAGTGACGGGCGGCTTGGGGCCGTGGGCAAGTGCGACCGTTTCCAAGAACTTACACGCTGCCGCTGCCAATCGGGCGACGATGTCATGACGGCGTAACGTTTCACCTCGCGACCGCGATAGCGCGATCAGGGTCAGGAATATCTCGCGGCGGGACCTAAACATGGAAAAGGGCGGCTAACGCCAGGGCAGTCACGATCAGAACACATTGAAATATTCCGCATGTTCCCAATCTGAAACAGCGCCCAGGTAGCGGGACCATTCGGCCCGCTTCAGGTGCACAAGGTAGTTCACGAAATCGTCGCCAAGTGTCTTTCGGAACATATCCGAGGTGTCAAAAGCCGCAATCGCCGCGCCCATGTCGGTCGGCAGCAATTCGGCGTCGCCATCGTAAGGTGAAATCGTCGCGGGCGGGGCTTTGGCCCCCGATTGCATCCCCGCGAGGCCCGCTGTCAGCTGGGCCGCGAAGGCGTAATAGGGGTTGGCGCTGCTGTCGGGGGCGCGGTTTTCGATCCGGCTGGCCGCGTCGCCTTTCAGCAGGAGGGCGCGCAGCATGGCACCGCGATTGTCACGCCCCCATGCGATGCGGTTTGGCGCCAGTTGGAACGGCTGGTAACGTTTGTAGCTGTTGATGGTGGGCGCCATCAGCAGGCTGGCCTCGGCGGCATGTGTCAGCAGCCCGGCCAGCCAGCCATCGGCCTGCGGCGTCAGCGCGCCGTCGGTGTCGGGCATGAAAAGGTTGCGCCCTTGTGCGTCGGAAATTGACTGGTGTACGTGCCAGCCATTCGCCACGAGATTCGGGATTTTAGGCTTCGCCATGAAGCTGGCGTGATAGCCTTCGCGGGCGCAGAGTTCCTTCACCATGGTGCGGAACATGACCATGTTGTCGGCCTGTTCCATCGGGCTGCCCGGATCGAACGTCATCTCGAACTGGCTGGGGCCGAATTCGATCTCGACCGAGCGCACCGGCAAGCCCAGCCCCTGGGCCGCGCGGCGCAGCTTGTCCAGCAGCGGCTCCATCGCGTCGTATCGGGTTTCGGTCAGGTATTGGTAGCCCTGCGTGGTCCCGCGCGACATCACCGGATCGCCGGGTGCGGTTGCCTGCACATGGTCGAGCCCGTCGGTCACCTGCTGGAAGATGTAGAATTCGACCTCGAGCCCCATCGTCGCCCGCAGCCCTTCGGCCCCCAGCGCGCCGACCGCGCGCTGCAGCACGCTGCGCGAGGCAAAGGGAATGGGCGTGCCGTCACGAAAGCGCACATCGGCCAGCAGCCAGGCCGAATGCGGTGCCCAGGGCAGCGGGCGGAAGGTGGTGGCGTCGGGCACGATCAGGATGTCGTTGGCACCCTGCATCGGCCCTGCCGATACGCCCGGATCTTCGCTCCACACCGGGAACACCGTGCGGTGCGCGGTATCCTTCAGCAGCAGTGTCGAGGGTGCGGTCAGCCCCGAGCGCAGCGCCGAACGAAGCGCCGAGGCGACGATCGTCTTGCCCCGCAGCAACCCGTGCTGATCCGGGAACAGCACCCGGATGGTTTCGATGTCGCTGCCCGCCACGCGGGCCAACAGGGCGTCGGCGGCCTCGATCGCATCGGCGTCGAGGCAACCCATGCGCGCAAGCGCGCCGCCGGCAACCTCAGACACGCGCGTCCCAGGGGCACTCAGCGCGGCGCTGTTCATCGCTGGTCAGGGTGGCGGCATTCCAATCGCCGTCTTCCGCGATCGCGTCGTTCGACACCGGCCCGGTGATCCGGCTCACGTCGGTGCCGTTCCGCATTGGCAGTTCTTCCGGCTTGCCCGCCTTGACCGCGGCGATGGCGGCGCGCAGCTTGCGGCGGTTGCGGATGATGCCCACGTCGGATTTGCCAAGGTGTTCCTGGGTCCGGTCCTGAATGCGGCCCATGCTTTCCACCGCCCATTGGTCGTGCACGTTGATGTCCAGCCCCATGCCCGTATAGGTTTCGCGCGCCTGTTCGTCGGGGTCATAGCCGTAGTTGTTGCGCGCATTCTTCAGCGGCGCGTAATCCGGCAGGCGGTGTTCCTTCAGCCGCTGTTCGCGCATCTTCACCTTGTCCACCGGCGCCGTGTAGCTGGTGAACATCGAGTACCAGTAGCAGGTTTCGTCATCCACCGGCACATGCCACTGGGTGATCGTCATTTCGCGCGACATTGGGATACAGATCGCCTCGGGGAAGATCTGATTCGTCACACGCACATGGGTGCGGCCGTCTTCCATGTGGCGCAGCGCGGTCAGCTTCAGGCCGTAATCGGTGTCCTCGACCTCGATATCGGGGCGGGGATAGTCGCGCAGCAGCTTGGTCATCGGGATTTCGGTGTTGGCGGCCTTGTCGCGGAACTGCTTGCCATAGCTGTCGGCCGGGTCTTCATCCTGAAGAAAGCGGTGCAGGAAAGACGCATGCGCCGGGTCGATCCCGACCTCCATCGCCTGCAACCAGTTGCATTCCCACAGCCCCTTGAACGCGAAGACATGGGTGTCGGGCGCGCGGAAACAGTCGAAGGCGGGGAATTCCGGCGGCTCGCCCGGTCCCATGTAGGCCCAGACGATGCCATTCCTTTCAACCACCGGGTAGGAAGGCGCCTTGATCTGCTCGTGCATCTTGCTGCCTTCGGGTTCGCCCGGCTGCTCGACACATTGACCGTCGCGGTTGAAGTGCCAGCCGTGGAAGGGGCAGCGCAGCCCGTTGTCTTCCAGGCGCCCATAGCAGAGGTCGGCCCCACGATGCGGACAGTGGCGCCCGATCAGGCCCAGCTTACCTTCGGTATCGCGGAACAGCACCAATTCCTCGCCCAGCAGCTTGACGGGCACCACGGGCCGCCCGCTCATCAGCTCGTCCGAGAGGGCGGCGGGCTGCCAGTAGTGGCGCAGCACCTGCCCCGCGTCGCTGCCGGGCCCCACCCGCGTCAGACTGTCGTTCAATTCCTGGCTGATCATGGCGGGCACTCCGGCTTGCGTTGGCATGGTGCGCGGCAGAATAGGTCTTCTGCTTGACTTATCGTTCGTATTGCGCACATTGTGTCGTTATACGTTCACTTTGGGGCCGCATCCGTGGCCCTGTCAAGCGGGATCAGGGAATTTGAGCTCAGTTGCGACGCAAGACAGGAACATCGCCTCGACCTTCGCCAAGGGGATGGCCGTGCTTGCCGCTTTTGATGGCAGCCACGAAACGCTGAGCCTGGCCGACTTGGCGCGCGCAACCGGGCAGGATCGCGCCACCGCGCGGCGCGGAGTGCTGACGCTGGTGCAACTGGGCTATCTGCACCAGAACGACCGCCGCTTTCGGCTGACCCCCAAGGTACTGTCGCTGGCGGGAGGTTTCCTTCAGGCAAACGCTTTTGGACGGCAGGTGCAGCCGGTGCTGAACTATCACGCCGCGATGCTGGGCGCAGATATCACACTGGCGCTGCGCGACGGCGAAAACGTGCTGCTGCTGGCGCAATCCACCGTGCGGGATGGCCCTGTGTCTTACGGGTTCACTCTGGGCAGCCGCTTGCCGCTGCTGCACACCAGCCTTGGCCGGATGCTGCTGGCCTGCGAGCCGGAATCGCTGATGCAAGAACTTGTGACCCGCGCGCCTTTGCCACGTCACACCGAACGCGCGCTCGAAAATCGCGCGGATATCGCACAGGCAATCGGCACGGCGCGGATCTCCGGGTCCTGCGTCACCGATGGGGAATTCGAAACCGGCATCGCCGGGCTGGCCGTCCCGGTCAGCCGTCCGGGGGAACGGGCCGCCGTGGTGGGTGCGTCTTTTCCCAGCGGCAGCGGCCCACACGACGCGCGCCTGCAACGGCTGCACCTCTGCGCCGCCGACCTGCGCCAGAATCAGGCGCTTGAGAAACTTTAGCCGCTAGTCGAGCGGCGTGAATTCCGCCCCGGTCCAGTACCAGGTCTTCTCGCAGCCCCCCGTTCCGCCGCAGGAAGACAGCCCGCCAGCAAAGGTGACTCCATCCAACCCGTTCGATAACGCGGTGATCGACACGCCCAGCGCATAGAGTTCCACGGGTTGCCCCCTGCGCGGAAAATCGGCACTGATAAAGATCGACGCCTGACAGTTCGAGGCCCCGCAGAAGGGTCGGCGGGTGCCTTGTAAACAGGCAACATTGCCCCAGTCCAGAACCACATCCTCGACCCCGTCGCCGTCGATATTGGCGCGCCGCATGTAACCTTCAGCGCGTTCGGCCGGGCCGCTGCATTCCGCCATGATCGCGGCCTCGGCCGCCTCTTGCATCGGCCCACCCTGCCCCGGCCCGGCCCAGGGCTTGCCGATGGCAGCAAACTGCGCTTCGCAATACTGGATCAATTGCTGATAGGCGGTTCCGAAATTGGCCGCCGACCCGGAACGCACCCCGGCGGCACTGTGAATCTGGATCATCGGGGCGGCGGACATGGCGGCAAACACCGCGTCATTCGCGGCCAGATCGGCCTCCCACACGCCGAACATCTCGTTCCACCGCACGGAGGCCAGCCGATATCCGGTGCTGCCCGTCACGATCATCACATCGGCTCGTGGCGGGGCGCCATGCTGGGGCTGTCCGATATCGCGGGTTGAAAGATTCAGCCGTAAAACCTGCGCCGGCGTGATGTCGGGCTCCATGTTCCCCGTCACCTCGGGCGACACACCTTGCGGCGAACGTTCGCCGCACAGCAACATCATTTCGATCCCCTCGGGCGCATGAATTGCCCCGGTAAAGAATGAGGAATCATCGCCCGTCCGCAGGCTCCATCCTTGCGCCATCACGGCGCACGGCAGCAACAGCATCACCAGAGCGACACGCGCAATCCGCAATAGTCTCATGTCGTCGTCTCCACCGCCCCAGCTTGCAACCATCATGCCCGCACCCCAGCCCCGTGCAAGTCATATTGAGACGCGTCGCGCGCAGTGCCATACCTGCGTCATGAAACTCGCGATCAACGGATTCGGACGGATCGGGCGCACCATCCTGCGCCAGCTTCTGCAAGCCCCCCGCCCCGGGGTCGAGGTGGTGGCGATCAACGACATCGCCTCGCCCGAGGAATGCGCCTACCTGTTCCAGTACGACAGCACCTTCGGCCCCTACCCTGCCGACGTCATTGCGCGTGACGGCGCGCTGCGCATCGGCGACACGGCGACCGCCCTGACGCAAGAAAGCGATCTTCGGAACGTCGATCTCAGCGGCGTGGATGTGGTGCTTGAATGCACAGGCATCGCGCGCACCGGCGATGTCGCTTCGCGCGGGCTGACGGCAGGCGCGCGCAACGTGCTGATCTCGGGGCCCTCGCCAGCGGCCGAAGTCACGGTGGTGATGGGCGCGAATGACGACGCTCTTGGCACCGCCCGCGTGGTGTCGAATGCGTCCTGTACCACCAATGCGCTGGCCCCGCTGCTCAAGGTGGTCGACCAGATTGGCACCGTGGTGCAGGGCCACATGACGACGATCCACTGCTACACCAACAGCCAGCCGATGGTCGACGCCCCGCGCGGCGACCTGGCGCGCAGCCGCGGCGGCGCGCAATCCATGGTCCCCACCACGTCCAGCGCGACCGAGTTGGTGAACAAAGTGCTGCCGGGCCTCGGCAACCGTGTAACCGGCGCCGCCCTGCGCGTGCCCGTGGCCAGCGTCTCGGCCGTCGATCTGGTGGTGACACTCGAACAGGCCTTTGACGAAAAGAGCTTCAGGCACGCCCTTCAGACAGCGGTCTCCCGCTCGCCCGTACTCGGCTGGACCGACGCGCCGCTCGTCTCCTCCGACCTGCGCGCGCGCCCCGAATCGCTCGTCATCGCCGCGCCCGAATTGCGTGTACAGGGCCCGCAGGCACGCATCTTTGGCTGGTATGATAATGAATGGGGGTTCTCGGCCCGCATGATCGACATGGCCACCCGCATGGCCACGCGCGGCTGAATACGCGAGCCGAGCACTAGAGATCGCGCTGCGCGCGATGCCTCCGGCGGGGATATTTGAACCCCAAAGAGTATGGGGCTCTTTCCCCCTTTCATAATTCCAAAAATACTACGGGGGCGTCCCGAAGGGACGGGGGCAGAGCCCCCTTCCGCCTCCGGCTCGCGGGCCATTCAGTCCTGCGAGAACCGCCCCGAACCATGCCCGGCCAACCCGCCCGACACCTCTTCGGTCGACTCGCCCGACAGCTGCTCGGGCAGCACAAGGTTCAGCACGATGGCGATCAGCGCGGCGGGCAGGATCCCCGACGCCCCAAGGATGCGGAGCGAATCCGGCAGGTGTTGCAGCGCGTTGGGCGCGCCGGGGGCCAGGTTCATCACCTCGAGTTGCAGGCCCAGCCCGACCGAAAGCGCAACCGCGAAAACCACCATGTTGCGCCGGTTCCAGACCACGTCGGACAGCATCGACACCCCGGCTGCGACCACCATGCCGAACATCACGATCACCCCGCCGCCCAGCACTTCGATCGGCACCGTGCGGATCAGCGCGCCGACCTTGGGCACCAGCCCGCACAGGATCAGGAACAGCGCGCCGATGGTCACGACGTGGCGGCTCATCACGCCGGTCATGGCGATCAGCCCGACGTTCTGGCTGAAACTGGTGTTGGGCAGCGCGCCGAAAATGCCGGCCACCGCGGTGCCCAGACCATCGGCATAGGTCGCGCCCTTGATTTCTCGGTCCGTCGCCTCGCGCCCGGCCCCGCCCTTGGTGATGCCCGAGACATCGCCCACGGTTTCCACCGCCGAGACGAATGCCATCAGGCAGAACCCGACCACCGCCGCGGCGGAAAACTCGAACCCGTAGCGGAACGGGTCCGGCAGGGCAAAGCTGGCCGCGCGGGTCCAGCTGGTGCCGATGGCCTCGACGCTGAGCATGCCGATGCCCAGCGCGTAGAGGTATCCGACAAGGATTCCGACCAGCACCGCCGACATCGACAGCATCCCGCGCGCAAAGAACTTCAGCCCCAGCGTCACGAAGATCACCACCAGCGCCGCCGACCAGCTGCGCAGGCTGCCATAGCTTTCCGCGCCCGACGCCTTGGCCGGAACGCCTCCGGCGGCGTATTCGATGCCGACCTTGACCAGTGCCAGACCGATCATCGTCACCACCAGCCCCGTCACCAGCGGCGGCAGCGCAAAGCGGATCCGCCCGATCACCGTGCCCAGCAGGGCATGGAAAAGCCCGCCCAGCAACACGCCGCCGAACAGGGCGGCGAGTCCATCCACACCCTTGCCCGCGACCAGCGGGATCATGATCGGGATGAAAGCGAACGACGTGCCCTGCACGATCGGCAGCGCCGCGCCCACCGGCCCGATGGTCACTGTCTGCAACAGCGTGGCGATACCCGCGAACAGCATCGACATCTGGATCATGTAAAGCAGTTCGGAGAAATCCGGGCTGTTCGAGCCAAAGCCGAAGCCCGCCGCCCCGGCCACGATGATCGCGGGGGTCACGTTGGACACGAACATCGCCAACACATGCTGGATGCCCAGCGGCACCGCCTTGATCAGGGGTGGCGTATAGTTCGGATCGCGCAGCTGGAGTGGGCTGCCAAGACTGTCGTCTGCCATTTGTCGTCGTCCTCTCGCTGTTGGGTCCGGGCGCCTCTTGTCGGGCGCTGCCGGGGAAAAGGCGGCCCTAGCGCGTCACCTGCCAGGGCGTGTCGAACCAATGTTCCTGCAGGTTGTCGCCCGCGCCGATGCGGTCGATGACGGCGAACAGGCCCGGCGCGTGCAGCGGCGTCAGCACCCCGTGCCATGTGCCGCGGTGATAGTTCACCGCCTGCCCCGGGGCAGTCTCGAACGCCAACGGGGTGCCGGGTTGGCTGCCCGCGTCCGGCGCGACGATCACAAGGAACGGATCCATCGACATCGGGACAAAGGCCTGCGAGCCTTCGGGGTGGCGTTCGACCAGATCAAGCATCAGCGGCAGATCGCGCGGGGTCGCGCGGAACAGGCTGATCCCGGCGCGGCCATCGGAAAAATCAAGGCGTGCCCGGTCGTGGAAGCGGCCGCACATCCCCTGGTTGATGATCTTGTCCGGGTCGCCGTCGGTGTCGATCACATCGCCGAAGGGCGCGAAGGCGTCGCGGGTCAGCGGCTGAATGCGGACCACCCCACTCATGCAGGCAACAGGGTAGACAGGCGCAGCCGCGCGATACGTTCGACCTGGGCGCAGGCCTCGGCGAATTCCGTCTCGGTCGTGTTGTCGAGTCGTCGCGCCATCGCCGCCATGATGCCCGGCTTGTCGTGATCGCGCACCGCGATGATGAAGGGAAAGCCGTGCTTGTCGACATAAGCCGCGTTGAGCCGTTCGAATTCGGCGCGCTCGGCATCGGTCAGCGCGTCAAGCCCGGCGCTGGCCTGTTCGGCGGTCGAGTCGGCCGTCAGCCGCTTGGCCGCCGCCAGCTTGCCCGCCAGATCCGGATGGGCGCGCAGCACGCCAAGGCGGTCGTCATGCGCGGCGGTGCGGAACACGCGGGACAGCGCGTTGTGCAGCCCCCCCGCCGTGTCATGGGCAGGCCCGAGTTCGAGCGCATGGGCGCGTTCCGCGATCCACGGGGAATGTTCGAACACGCCGCCATAGGCCGCAACGAAGGCATCCAGTTCCATCAGGTGCGGGCGCGGGCGCGCTACGGGCGGATGCGTCGCCGCCCAATGCTCGGCAATCTGCAACCGGGTCGCGAACCACACATGCGGGTGGCCCTGGACGTGTTCAAGGAACCGGCGCAGCGCCCGCACGCGCCCCGGGCGGCCCACAAGGCGGCAGTGCAGCCCGACTGACATCATCTTGGGCGCGCCCTCGGCACCTTCGGCATAAAGCGTGTCGAAGGTGTCGCAGAGATAGGCAAAGAACTGATCGCCCGAGTTGAAGCCCTGCGCAGTAGCAAACCGCATGTCATTGCAATCCAGCGTATAAGGCACGATCAGCTGATCGCGGCCCTCGATGTGCCCCCAATAGGGCAAGTCATCATCGTAGGTGTCAGAGATGTAAGCGAATTGCCCGGTTTCCGCCGCCAGCCGCACCGTGTTGATCGAGGCGCGGCCTTCGTACCAGCCGCGTGGCGGGGTGCCGGTGACCTCTGTGTGCAGGCGGATCGCCTCGGCGATGGCGGCGCGTTCCTCGGCCTCGGGCATGTCCTTGTGTTCGATCCACTTCAGCCCGTGGCTGGCGATTTCCCATCCCGCGTCCTGCATCGCCGTCACCTGATCGGGCGAGCGGGCCAGCGCCGAAGCCACACCGTAGACGGTGATCGGCAGGTCTTTCAGCAGGCGATGCAGCCGCCAGAAGCCAGCGCGCGCGCCATATTCATAGATCGATTCCATGTTCCAGTGGCGCTGGCCCGGCCATTGCGCGGCGCCGACGATTTCCGACAGGAACGCCTCGGACGCGGCGTCGCCATGCAGGATGTTGTTTTCGCCGCCTTCTTCGTAGTTCAGCACGATCTGGACGGCGATGCGGGCGCCCCCGGGCCATTTGGGATCGGGCGGCGTGGCGCCATAGCCGATCATGTCGCGCGGATATCTGTTCATGTCGCCCCTTTTCCCGGCCCCTAACGCCGGTGTAGCCGCTTTGCACGGCAACCGGTTTCAAAAATTCACAAAAGCAGTGTCAAATTCTGACGGTTTGCACAATCATCGCGCCTGCGGCACCAAGGCTGCATCACGAAGCAGCACCCCGGCAGGAGACGGATGATGGCAGGATACCTGACGACCCACGTTCTGGATACGGCGCGCGGCTGCCCGGCTGCGGGCTTGCGGATCGAGCTGTTCCGGCTGGAAGCGGGCGGGGCACGCGTGGCGCTGGCCGAGATGGTTACCAACGACGACGGGCGCACCGATGCGCCGATCCTGCCGGAAGCCTCGTTTGAAACCGGCAGTTATGAACTGGTGTTTCACGCAGGCGCCTATCTGGCGCAGCATACTGCCCCGGGCGGCGCGCCCGCGTTTCTGGACGCGGTGCCGATCCGGTTCGAGATGGGCGAGCCTGCGCATTTTCACGTGCCCCTGCTGCTCTCGCCGTTCGGTTATTCGACCTATCGCGGAAGTTGACGCGGGGCAGACAGGACAGAGGGGGCTCTGCCCCCCTCCGCTGCGCGGAGTCCCCCGGGATATTTGGACCCCAAAGAATATGGGAGTCAGGCAGGTGTCAGCCCTGCAAGGTAGCGGGCGGCGCCCTTGGCGGCGCGGCGGGCGATCGTGGTGGCCTGTTCGGGGGTAACGGGGGAGAAGGCCAGCCGGTCGCGCGGGCGCAGTTGCATCAGCCCGTCGAGATCGCAGTCCAGCACCGTGGCGATGCGGGGGTAGCCGCCGGTTGTTTGGTGATCGGCAAGCAGGATCGTGGCAACGCCGTCGCCCGCCACCTGGATCGCGCCGCGGGTGACTGGACCTGACGGCATGTCGAGCGGGGCATTGGGCTGCAGGGCCGGACCATCGAGGCGGACGCCCATCCTGTCCCACGCCGTGGTCATGCGCCAGGGGCCATTGCGCAGCAGACCAAGCGCTTCGGCGTCAAAGAAGCGATCCTGCGGTCCAAGGGTCACATGCACTTGCGGGCGTGGGCGGGCAGTAAGCGGGCAGGTGATGGCGCACGGTTGGATGGATTCGGCGCTGGTTTCGGGGGTCAGGACCTGCCCCGGCAGAATGCGCCCGCCACCCAATCCCGACACCGCATGGGTGGCTGCGCTGCCCAGCCAATGGGGGGCCGTGACACCTCCGGGCAGCGCAAGATAGCACCAGCTGCCCCACGGGCCGGGACGGATCGTCAGTGTTTCACCCGGCGTCAGCGTTGCGCAATGCCACGAGCCGGCCTTTCTACCGCCATGCTCCACGATGAAACCGCCCCCCGCCACGGCGAAGCCGACCGGCGCGCCTTCGCACGAAAGCGTAAGCCCACCCAGCGAGATTTCGATGGCCGGAGCCCCGGTGCGGTTGCCAAGCGCGGCATTGGCAGCGGCAAAAGCCAGCCTGTCCATCGGGCCAGACGCCGGCACGCCATAGCGCATCAAGTCTGGGCGACCGACATCCTGAATTGTCACCATCGGCCCGGCTTTTACAACGTGGAGCTGCGCGCCCGTCATGTGAGACACCGGTCATAGTCGTCTCGCGAGATGCGACGGAAGGTCACCCTGTCACCCACGTCGAACAAAAAGGGACGCGTTTCATCTCCGGTCAGGATCGCCGTCGGCGAGCGCCCGATGATCCACCAGCCCGTCGGCATCGTCAGCGTCGAGACAAGGCATTGCTGCCCCGCGATCAGTACGCTGCCTTTCGGCACGTCACGCTTGGCTGCTGTCTTGCGCGGCAGGTGCAGCGGCGCAGGCAGACCCGCAAGATAGGCGTATCCGGGCGCAAATCCGTACATCTGTACGTGGCATTCGGAATTGAGATGAGCGCTTACCACGTCTTCAGTCGACATGCCGCACCGGGTCGCCACCTCCACCAGATCGGGCGCGAGGGTCCCATCATAGCACACGTCAACCACGTGCGCGCGCGTATGGCGCTGTTCTTCCCCGGGAGGCACGGCCAACAAAACGAGCAACGCCGCGCCAACTTTGGCGTGATCCGTAGTCATCGGGTCAAAGCGCACGAGAAGAGAGGTGGCGGCGGGCACCGCTTCGACAAACCCCGGCACCGTCTCAGAGGACAGCCGGGCATCCAAGTCGATCAGCCGTGCCCAGATTGCGCGATCAAAACGGTCGCCATAATCCACCAGCAGACCGTGTTCGGCGACAGGGCGCAGGATCGGAGCCTTCACGCCTTATCCCACGTCCAGAAAGGGGGCAATGGTCACGCCCTGCGCCAGCAGCCGGTCCCGCAGCGCCAGTGCCATCGCCACGGCGCCCGGTGAATCGCCGTGAACGCAAACCGATTGCGCCGCCAGCTTGATCGGCGCGCCTTCGGCAACTGGCATCTGCCCTGTCTCAAGAAACCGCAACAGGCGATCAACCGCTTCGTCCCTGTCATGCAGAACCGCTCCGGTGCGGTTGCGCGGCATCAGGCGGCCGTCGGGCATATAGGCACGGTCGGCGAAAATCTCGGAAAACACCTGTACCCCAGCAGCGCGCGCCTCGTGCTCCAATACGGTTCCGGAGATCGCCAAAATCGCCAGTCGTCCGGGCTGCGCTGCGACCGCACCCACGATGGCGCGCGCCACATCCGCATCGTCGCAGGCCAGATTGCCCAGCGCGCCATGCGGCTTGACATAGGCCACCCGTGCGCCCGCAATCGCCGCAACGCCTGCCAGCGCGCCCACCTGTGCCGCCACCATCGCGCCTATCGCGCGTGGCGTCATCGGGATGATCCGGCGCCCAAATCCTTCGCGGTCGGCATAGCCCGGATGCGCGCCAATCACGACGCCCCGCGCCACAGCCTGCTCCAGCGCAGCCAACATCGTCTCGGGGTCGCTGGCATGGCCGCCACAGGCGATATTGGCCGAACTGACCAATGACAGCATCGCGGCGTCATCGCCCATTGTCCAAGGGCCAAACCCCTCGCCCAGATCGGAATTCAGATCGATGCGCATGGTCTCTCCTGCTTGCCGCAGATGCAGTCTAACCCCTGCACACGCATCAGGAAAAGCCCCCAACCGCCGCGCATCAGGCGTAAGGCCCCTGTTTCACTATTCCCAAAATACTCAAAAACAACGCCCGCGCCGGGGTGCATCGGCGCGGGCGGCTTGGTCGGCCTGATCCGGGGGAACCCCCTCAGCCGTCCTTGCGGATGGTTTCGTTCTTCGGATCATAGGGGCTGTCGCAGGTCACGACAGCATCCCACAACTTGTCCAGCATCTTGACCTTCAGCCTGGTGCCTTCCACCGCGTGCTCGGGCGAGACATAGCCCATGCCGATGGACTTACCGAATGCCACCGAATAGCCACCAGAGGTCAGGCGCCCGACGCGCGTGCCATCTTCGGCATAAAGCGCCTCGCGGCCCCATGGGTCGGCATCGTCGGGTCCGTCGATCAGCAGCGTGCAGCATTTCACGCGCACGCCGGTTTCTTCCAGCTTCGCCTTGCCGTGGAACTCTTTGCCCAAATCCACAAAGCGCGGCAGATCGGCCTCGAGCGGGGTGGCATCACGGCCCAGCTCGTTGCCGAAGGCGCGATAGCTCTTCTCCTGACGGAGCCAGTTCTGCGCCCGCGCGCCGACCAGCTTCATGCCAAACGGTTCGCCGGCCTTTTCCAGCAGATCGAACAGATAGTTCTGCATCTCGATCGGGTGGTGCAGCTCCCATCCCAGCTCGCCGGTATAGGCCACGCGGATCGCGTTGACCGGGCACATGCCCAGCTCGATCGCACGGGCAGACAGCCACGGGAACCGCTTGTTCGACAGGGCGGTTTCGGGGTCGGCGTCCTTGATGACCGCCTTCAGCACGTCGCGCGATTTCGGACCGGCGATGGCAAAGACACCCCACTGCGTGGTGACATCCTGGATTTCGACATAGCCGAAGTCGCCCATCTTGTCCTCGGCCGCCTTGCGCAGGAAATCGGCGTCGTACTCGCTCCACGCACCGGCCGAGACGAGGTAGTAGGTGTTCTCGCCGTTGCGCACGATGGTGTATTCGGTGCGGGTGGTGCCGTTCTGGGTCAGCGCATAGGTCAGGTTGATCCGGCCAACCTTGGGCAGCTTGTTACAGGTGAACCAATCCAGGAATTGCGTCGCGCCGGGGCCGCGCACGATGTGCTTGGTAAAGGCGCTGGCGTCGATCAGGCCCACGCCTTCACGGATCGCCTTGGCCTCTTCCACCGCATATTGCCACCAGCCGCCGCGCCGGAACGACCGGGCTTCCTTGTCGAAGTTCGAGGGCGCATCCAGCGGACCGTAATAGTTCGGACGCTCCCAGCCGTTCACGAACCCGAATTGTGCGCCGCGGGCCTTCTGGCGGTCATAGGCCGGAACAGTGCGCAGCGGGCGGCAGGCTTCACGCTCTTCATCGGGGTGGTGCAGGATGTAGACGTGCTCATAGCACTCTTCGTTCTTGCGCGCCGCGAACTCGGTGGTCATCCAGTTCGAGGAATAGCGTTTGGGGTCAAGCGAGGCCATATCGATCTCGGCTTCACCTTCCACCATCATCTGGGCAAGGTAATACCCGGTGCCACCGGCGGCGGTGATGCCAAAGCTGAAGCCTTCGGCCAGCCACATGTTGCGCAGGCCCGGCGCCGGGCCAACCAGCGGGTTGCCATCGGGAGTATAACAGATCGGGCCGTTGAAATCGTCTTTCAGGCCGGATTCGGCGCAAGAGGGCACACGTTCCGTCATCGCCATGTACTGCTCGGCGATGCGGTCCAGATCCAGCGGGAACAGGTCCGCGCGGAAGCTGTCGGGCACGCCGTATTCGAACCGCGCCGGGGCGCCGTGTTCATAGATGCCAAGGATCCAGCCGCCGCGTTCCTCGCGGGCATAGGATTCCTTGTCGGCATCGCGCACGACGGGGTGCTCGGGGTTGCCCTCGGCCCGCCATTTGACCAGCTCCGGGTCCTTGTCCATCACGATGAAGGTATGTTCGACCGGGATCGCGGGCATCTTGATGCCCAGCAGCTTCGCGGTGCGCTGCGCATGGTTGCCCGAGGCGGTGACGACATGTTCGGCGGTGATGACCACCTGTTCGTCCGAGGCGACAAGGTTGCCACCCTGCTCGACCATCTTGGAACAGGTGACTTCCCAATGGGTGCCCGTCCAGTGGAAGGCATCTGCCTGCAGTTTGCGCACGATGTCGACACCGCGCTGACGCGCGCCCTTGGCCATCGCCTGGGTCACATCGGCGGGGTTAATGTAGCCGTCTTCGGTGTGATAGATCGCGCCTTTCAGATCCGAGGTTTCGATCAGCGGCCAGCGCGTCTTGATCTCGTCCGGGGTCAACCATTCGTATTTCACGCCACAGGTTTCGGCGGTCGAGGCATAGAGGCGGTATTCGTCCATCCGCGCGTCGGTCTGGGCCATGCGCAGGTTGCCGACCACGGCAAAGCCCGCGTTCAGCCCCGTTTCCGCCTCGAGCGTTTTATAGAAATCGACCGAGTATTTATGGATGTGGGTTGTCGCGTAGGACATGTTGAACAGCGGCAGCAAGCCGGCGGCGTGCCAGGTCGATCCGCTGGTCAGCTCATCGCGTTCGATCAGCATGACATCGTTCCAGCCCGCCTTGGCGAGGTGGTAGGCGATCGAGGTGCCGACGGCGCCACCGCCGACGACAAGAGCTTTGACATTGGTTTTCATTGGCGCGACTCCGGGGCGTGTGGTTTCCCCCTCAATACCCGCAAATTTCAGCCCGCCGATAACCCGCCCGACGAGTCGCGGAAGAAATGCGACATGCGGGGCGGGCGCGGGCCGATTTGCGGCGTCGCGATCAGTCGCCGACGCGGCAGAAATTGCCACCGCCGCAGCTGCTGCCCGTCTGGCGCTTGCCAGGGCGGTTCACCTTGACCGGCGCGGCGGTGCGGGCAGTGGCCTGCTCGCGAGCGGTTTCGGCCGCGCGCATTCTTTCGGCATTGGCATTGCACAAGACGCGGCCTGTATCGACCGACAGGCAGCTGCCGGGCGGCAAGCCCCGGTCGCGCATCATGGCCTGCACATCATGGGCCGGGGTGGCAGGGCTGATTCGACCGCTGCGGAAGGCCTGCGGATCGTCGCGGTGGCGCGCTTCGGCGCTGTCGTAGACGATGCGCAACGCGGCGTAGTCAATCGGGCTGGTGTCAGGTGCAGGCGTGGCGCGGGCCTGTTTGCCACTGGGTGCCGCGACGTCCAGGCTTTGCGCGGCGCCGCCTGCCGCCCCGACCAGCGCGCGTTCCATCGCTGTGGGTTGCATCGCCTGTGTCATCTGGCGCTCGGCCGCGCGGCGACGGCCCGGTTCGGCGCGTTTCATCGCGGCCAGCGTTGTGTCGAGCACGAATTGCTGCTGGCTGTCCGACAGCACAGGCGCCTGCGATCCGACGCCCAGCAGCGGCTGTTCCAGCATCTGGTTCAGCGCGTCATAGTCGATATCGCCCAGCAACTGGCGCAGCGAGTCGTCATGGGCGCGGCTTTCGACCTCGATCATCACGGTATTGCCAAGGCTGCCGGTAAAGCGGCGGTGGTCCTGCGGGCCGGGCTGGTCCAGCCGCACCTGTGTCATGCCGATGGTTTCAAAGAAATTCACGCCCTTGATGACCGCGAAGCCTTCCTTCTTCGAGTAACTGGCAAGTTGCACGGACGCCGCGCCAATCATCGCGCCGATGCGGCCCTTGGGCGCCGGGCCCTTCAGCTTGGCCGAGATCATCACCACCTCGTCGCCACGGGTATAAAGATAGGCCGTCGCGGCGTTTGAATGCTGCGCCTGGTCGGTGGAGAACATCCCGCCCAGCGGGCTTGATTTGATCTTGTCGATGATCTCTTTCTCCTGCTCGGTCGGCGCGGCCTTGGGCCCAACCAGCCGGGCGTAGAGATCGTCGGAATAATCATGGCGCTGCCAGCCTTCGGGCGCGGGCGAGAGGTGATCGCGCGGGGCAATCTTGCGGGCGTCGGCCAGAGCGGCTGCGGCGGCCTTGTCCGACGCGGCCTCTGCCCGGCGCTCAAAGACCGAGGCGATGTAGTCGCCCGGGGTGAAATCGCCATCGGCCTTGGTGCGCTGCTGCAGGAAATCCGCCGCACCAAAGGCCAGCCCGGCGATGGCGCCCAGCACGATGATGTAACCCTTGCTCATGAACCCGACCCTCGACTCGGTTTGCCGTTGGGTGCGGAGTTGACCCGCGAAAGGCGGCTGTATTTGGGCGAAAGCCGCGCCATTCCAAGGATATCCGCGCGCGTTGCGTGCCCCACGCAGGCGGTTTCCGGGCCGCAGGCGGCGATGACGCGCGTGCCGCGCGTGCCTCCGGCGGGGACATTTATGGCCCAAAGAAGCGGGGGGTTGGGAAAATATGCGCGGAGGGCCTGTAAGCCGGATTCTGTTCCGGGGTTGCCCCCTTCGATGACCATTCCTCTGGCACCTGCATTGCTGCAGGCGTCAAGCTGCCAACCCGACCCCTCTTGGCGGGATCTGACCTAGCGGCGGTATCCCTTGCGGGACCGGGCCCGCGCGGGGGTCCTATTTGGCATTGCTCCCGGTGGGGCTTGCCGTGCCGCCCCCGTTGCCGGGAGCGCGGTGGGCTCTTACCCCACCGTTTCATCCTTACCGTGCCGGGGCACGGCGGTTTCATTTCTGTGGCGCTTTCCGTCGGGTTTCCCCGCCCGGGCGTTACCCGGCACCGTCGTTCCCTGGAGTCCGGACTTTCCTCTGGGGCGCACCCCAGCGGCCATCCGGCCCTCCGCGCGCCTTGGCATGTGGCAGGGCGCGCGGGCTTCGTCAAGCCATGTGCAACACGGCAAGGTCTTCGGCGGTCAGCGGACCGGAGGCGCCGGGGCGAAAGCGCAGGCGCACGGCGGCCAGCAGGGTGGCATCGTCGCACGGGGCGGTGAAGCCGCGCGCCCGGGCCATCTGGCGAAAGCTGTCGGGGGTTGGTTTTGCCGTCTCGCCCATGCCGGGGCGCGTGGCGAGGCCCTGGCGGGCCAGGCGTGTCCAGTCAAAGCGTGGCCCCGGATCGGCCTTGCGGCCCGGCGCCATGCACGAATGGCCGATCACGCCCTGTGGCGCGATCCCGTGGCGCTGCATGATGCCGGGCAGCAGCCGTTCCAGTGCGGCCATCTGTGGCTCGGAAAACGGGTGATCGCCGCGGTTGTCCAGCTCGATGCCGATCGAGCGCGAGTTCACATCGCCCTGCCCCGCCCATGCGCCCGCCCCGGCGTGCCAGGCGCGCTGATCCTCGTCCACCATCTGCCACAGCGTGCCGTCGCCGCCGATCAGGTAATGCGCCGAAACTTCGGCCTTCGGGTCACACAGCCTGTCCAGCGCGGCCTGCGCGCTGGTCATGGCGGTGTAGTGCAGCACGATCAGGGTGGGGCGCAGCCCATCACGCCGCACGCCGAAGTTCGGAGAGGGGTGCCAGATGGCGGCCAAGGGGGCCTAGTTCTGGCGGGCGGCGCGGAAGGGCGCCGGGTTCCACGAACAGGCATAGCCATCGCCATCCGGATCCAGCCCGTGGCGGTCGCGTTCGGGCCCGCCGCTGGCAAGGAATTCCATCTGCGCCTGATCGGGCGAGGCATAGCCCGCGCAGGCCCGTTGCGCCCGGTTGGCCAGGTTGATGCCCGACCGGGAATACATCCGCGTTCCGCGCGGGTGCGAAGTTTCCAGCGCATAGGTCACGATGTTTGGCCCGGCGCCCCCGGTGCGGGCTGGCACGGCGGTGGGTTGCACCACCTCGTATTGTGCACGGGTGCGGGCGATGCGGGCGGCGTCGCCTTCGATACTGCGCTGTTCGGACACGGCGGCAAAGTCGTTCTCGGTCGACAGGCCCGGGTTGTTCGGCACGATCCCGGGCTGTTGGACGGAAGCCGGAACGGGTGCGCCAACAGGCTGTGCCCCGGGCGAGGTGGCGGCCAGCGCGGCGGCGGTGTCGCGGGCGATATCATCGTCAGAACCTCCCATCGCGGCGCCAAGGGGCGCATCCACCGTCGCGGTATCGACGGGCACGGCCCCGGGCATCGCCATCGGCGCGCCCTGTGGCAGGCGTTCGCCCGACACGACGGCGGGCGGCGTGATCGGTACGCCAGCACCGGCACCGCCGTTCAGCGCCAGTTCACGCGCGCGGCGCGCATCGTCCGACGTATCAAACCCGATGCCCGACCCGCTGTCGGGCACCGCATTCGAGCAGGCGCCCAACACGCCCAGCACCACCAAAACACAGCCTAACCGCATGTGACCCACCGCTTGCCGTTTCACGTTTCTTGACGAAACCGGCTTACCACCACCGCGCGGGTTTGGCCACAAAGCCAGCGGCGGATTCCAGCGCAAGGGCGGTGTTCAGCAGGTCTGCTTCCTCCCATGGCCGCCCGATCAGCTGAAGACCCAGCGGCAGGCCCTGCGCATCGCGCCCCGTGGGCACGGTGATGCCCGGCAGGCCAGCAAGGTTCACCGTGACGGTGAACACGTCGAGCAGGTACATCTGCACCGGATCGGCCTCAGTCATCTCGCCCAGACCGAAAGCCGCCGAAGGGGTGGCCGGGGTCAGGATCGCGTCGACTCCGGCAGCAAACGCCTGTTCGAAATCGCGCTTGATCAGCGTGCGGACCTTGCGGGCGCGGTTGTAATAGGCATCGTAGAACCCTGCGGACAGCACGTAGGTGCCGACCATCACGCGGCGCTGCACCTCGTCGCCAAATCCTTCGGCGCGGGTCTTTTCGTACATCTCGGTGATGCCGTCGCCCTGCGCCAGTTTCGCCCGGTGGCCATAGCGCACCCCGTCATAGCGCGCAAGGTTCGACGAGGCCTCGGCCGGGGCGATGACGTAATAGGCGGGCAGCGCGTATTTGGTGTGCGGCAGCGAGATATCGACCACCTTGGCACCGGCGGCCTTCAGCATCTCGGTGCCGTCGTTCCACAGCTTCTCGATCTCGGCGGGCATGCCTTCGACCCGGTATTCGCGCGGGATGCCGATGGTCTTGCCCCGGATGTCGCCGCTCAGCAGCGATTCGAAATCCGGCACGGCAAGATCGGCGCTGGTCGAATCCTTAGGGTCGTGGCTGCACATGGCGCCCAGCATGATCGCGGCGTCACGCACCGATTTCGTCATCGGCCCGGCCTGATCCAGCGAAGAGGCGAACGCGATGATGCCCCAGCGCGAGCAGCGGCCATAGGTCGGCTTGATCCCCACGGTGCCTGTCAGCGCGGCGGGCTGGCGGATCGAGCCGCCGGTATCGGTGCCGGTGGCGGCAAGGCACAGATCGGCGGCCACGGCGGCGGCAGAGCCACCGGACGAACCGCCCGGCGTCAGCGCGGTGTCGTCGCCATCGCGGCGCCACGGGTTGATCGCATTGCCATAGGCGCTGGTTTCGTTGGACGAGCCCATGGCGAATTCGTCCATGTTCAGCTTGCCCAGCATCACCGCGCCCGCGTCACGCAGGTTGGCGCTGACGGTCGATTCATACTCGGGGCGGAACCCGTCAAGGATGCGGCTGGCGGCCTGGCTCGGCACGCCTTCGGTGCAGAACAGATCCTTCATGCCGATGGGCAGGCCGCACATGGCGGGCGCATCTCCGGCTTGCAGGCGCGCATCGGCCGCGCGGGCGCGCTCCATCGCGATCTCGGGCGTCTTGTGGACAAAGGCGTTCAGCACATCGGCGGCATCAATCGCCTTGAGGCAGGCCTCGGTCAGCTCGACAGAGGTGGTTTCGCCCTTGCGCAGCAGGTCGCGCGCCTCGGCCAGGCCCAGCGTGTTCAGATCAGCCATTATTCCACCACCTTCGGAACCGCGAAAAAGCCTTCGCGCGCATCGGGCGCATTCGACAGGACCTGGGCGGCGTGTCCGCCGTCATCCACCTGGTCCTCGCGCCGTTTCAGCCGCATGGGCGTGACCGAAGTCATCGGCTCGACGCCCTCGACATCGACCTCGTTCAGCTGTTCGATGAAGCCCAGGATACGGTTGAAATCCTCGGCCAGCTCGGGCAGCGCCTCGGGCTCGACCCGGATCCGGGCCAGTTTTGCCACGCGGGCGGCAGTGCTTTCGTCGATCGACATGGCGTCCCTTCGTGTTGCGTCATCGCGCATTTACCGCTCGCGGGCCGCGCTCGCAAGGGCGCAAACCCGCGCGCGGCGTGCGGTGAAGGCCTATGGCGCGGCACCGAAGACGAAGCGCGGGCCCTTGCCCAATTGTGCGGCTGTGTCTTCGGGGTTGTAGAGCGCACAGCGATCCAGCGACAGACAGCCGCAACCGATACAGCCATCCAGCCGGTCGCGCAGTGACGCCAGACCGGCGATGCGCGCATCGATCGAGGCGCGAAACCCCTGCGCCAGACGCGCCCAATCTTCGCGTGTGGGGTCGCGGCCCCCGGGCAGGGCATCCAAAGCGGCGCGGATTTCTGACAGGGAGAATCCAAGCTGCTGCGCGATCATCACGAACGACAGGCGCCGGATGTCTCCACGCCGAAACACGCGCCGGTTGCCCCGGTCGCGGCCCGGATGCACCAGGCCTTCTTCCTCGTAATAGCGGATCGCCGACACGGCGAGCCCCGTGCGCCGCGAAACATACCCGACCGACAGCCCACCCTTCATACCAGACACCTCATTTCATTCTGAATTTTTCACTTGACCTCAAGTATACTTGAGGTCGGATGCTTCGGCCATGATTGAAAGAGGGAGGAACGATCATGGCCCAGGCCCGGCTTGAACATACCAACATCACGGTGTCCGATCCGAAACGCACTGCCGCTTGGCTGACCGAGGTTTTCGGCTGGCACATCCGCTGGCAAGGACCGGCGATGCAAACCGGCTATACGGTCCATGTGGGCAGCGCCGACAGCTATGTTGCGCTGTTTTCCTATGGCGGCTCGAAACCCCGGCAGGAAGACAGCTATCGCACCATCGGCGGGCTGAATCACATCGCGGTCTTCACCGACGATATCGACGCGGTCGAAACGCGGGTGAAAGCCGCTGGCTTTACTCCTGTGAACCATGCCGACTACGCGCCAGGGCGACGATTCTACTTTCACGATCAAGACGGTATCGAATGGGAAGTCGCGTCTCATCAGGTGGCGTCATGAGTTTGTGGCGCACAGCCGGCCGTCATGCATGGCGCAGCCGCAGGTTTCGGCTGCCGTTGTCCATCCTGTTCTGGCGCCTTCACCTGTAGTCGGCGCGGCGCGTGCCGGGTTCACGCCGAGCCCGCAGTGTTAGCGACACCGCTCTTGCAATCGCGCGCCACAATGGGTGATGGTAAAGACCGATTCAGAGGGACGCCCCGGCGCGCTGCGGCGGGGCGCCCGATTTTTGTGTGGAACGCTGATATGGACAAGATACCGATGACCCCGGCCGGTCACAACGCGCTGGAAGTCGAGCTGAAACAGCTGAAATCCGTCGAGCGCCCCGCGATCATCAAGGCGATTGCCGAGGCCCGCGAACATGGCGACCTGTCGGAGAATGCCGAATATCATTCGGCACGCGAGAAACAGTCGTTCATCGAGGGCCGCATCAAGGAATTGGAGGGCGTGCTGTCGCTGGCCGAGGTGATCGACCCGGCCAAGCTGACCGGCACCATCAAGTTCGGCGCGCGCGTCACGCTGGTGGATGAAGACACCGACGAGGAAAAGACCTGGCAGATCGTCGGCGAACACGAGGCCAACGTCGAAAAGGGGCTGCTGAACATCAAGTCGCCCATCGCACGCGCTCTGATCGGCAAGGATGTGGGCGACAGCGTCGAGGTGCGCACACCGGGCGGCGAGAAATCCTACGAAGTGCTGGATATCGTCTATTCCTGAGGGAGATACGGCCATGGCGTCCGAGCCTCCTTCGAATGCGTCCCAGGACAGCCAGGCGACTCCGCTGGGCATTTACGACCGTCCGCAATATGACGCCATCACCAGCATCGAACTGGTGGCCATCGCCCTGTCGGTGCTGTGGCTTCTGATCGCTGTGATCTTCTTCGTGGTGGTCCCGGATGGAAGCCGACCGGATTTCGACGGTCTGCGGTTTCTGATCACGATGCTGGCAATCTTCATGCCGGTGGGGATGATCTGGGTGGCGGCAACGGCGGCCCGGTCGAACCGGGTGATGCGCGAGGAAAGCGCGCGCCTTCAGGCGGCGATCGACGGCATTCGCCAATCCTATGTCGCGCTGCAACAGCGCGCCGCGCTGAGCACCGATGTCACCGTCGCCAAGAAGCTGGACGAAATCGCCGCCGCCGCGAAGAAGACGGAAACCGCACTGGCAACGTTCTCCACCCGGCGCGACCGATCGCGCCCGCCCACGCCGGTGGCCGCACCTACGGGTGAGGATGTCGATCAGGGTCTGCTGGCCCTTGGCACGCCTGTCGAAGTGCTGGCGCCACCCCTGCCGGTAGATGATTTCGTCCGCGCGCTGAATTTCCCGGAAACTGCCGAAGACGAAGCCGGGTTCGCCGCACTGCGCCGGGCCCTGCGCGACCGCAAGACCGCCCAGATCGTTCAGGCGAGCCAGGATGTGCTGACCCTGCTGAGCCAGGACGGGATCTACATGGACGACCTGCGCCCGGACATGGCGCGCCCCGAAGTCTGGCGCCAGTTTGCCCAGGGCGCGCGCGGGCGCGCCATCGCCTCGCTGGGCGGGGTGCACGACCGCAGCTCGCTGGCACTCTCGGCCGGACGGATGAAGCAGGATCCGATCTTCCGCGATGCCGCGCACCACTTCCTGCGCCTGTTCGACCGGATGTTTGCCGAATTCGAAACCACTGCCTCGGATGCCGATATCTCGGCTCTGTCCGACACGCGCACCGCCCGCGCCTTCATGCTTCTGGGCCGCGTGGCCGGAACCTTCGATTAGGGCACAGGCCCGCCCCTTCTCTTTGGACAAATACTCCGGGGGGCCGGGCCTTGGCCCGGTGAGGGCAGCGCCCCCTCTACCGGGACGTCTGGACCTGACTGTATGAAGATCAGCCGGGTTCTGCCCCTCCGTCGCAGGGAGGCGGCAATAGAAAGGAAACGGGGGCTCTGCCCCCGTCCCTTCGGGACTCCCCCGGGATATTTTCACCCCAAAGAAGACATGATGTTCAGCTGAGCGTGCCGTTGTACCAGTCGTGCAGCTTCACCTCGACCGCACCGTCAACCGCCTGTGCAAAAGCCTCCGGGTCCTGGGTTCCGCCATCGCGTCCGCGATAGTGATAGGGGTAAACGTAGGTGGGTTTGAACTCCGACACCGCGGCAGCAGCGGCGCTGGCGTCCATCGTGAAAGGCAGGTTCATGCAGACGAACGCAAGGTCGATATCCTGCAGGGCGCGCATCTCCGGCGTGCCTTCGGTGTCGCCCGAGATATAGACGCGGAAGTCGTCGAAATTCAGCACATAGCCGTTGTCACGTCCTTCAGGGTGGAAATTCTTGCGGTCTTCTGTGGTGTTATAGGCCGGGATCGCGTCGATCCGCACTGGGCCGAACTCTGCCATTTCGCCATTGGCGACCGAAGTGGCTCGCGCCTTCATGGCTTCGGGAAGCATGTCGAACACGGCCGGGTTGGTCACCAGCATCGTGTCTTCGCCCATCAGCGCGGCAAGGGTTTCGGCGTTGTAATGGTCGCCGTGTTCATGCGTTATCAGGATCAGGTCGGGCTTGGGAAAATCGCCATACAGCGCGGCGTCGCCAACCGGGTCCACATAGATGGTGCCTGCCGGGCTTTCCATCGCAAAGGACGCATGTTCGACGGGGTGCACGGTGATCGTGCCCTGCGAGGTCTTGAATTCATTGGCGAGATGCCCGCCGGCCATGGCGGCGTAGGGCAGGATTGTGGTGCTGCCGGCGGCAGCGGCGGCGGTGATCAGAAAGCTGCGGCGGGTCTGTGGCATTGTCGTCCTCCGGGTTGCGATGCGGGGAAGATAGCGCGCCACACTTCCGGTTCAAATCACGGTGTGGTCAAAGCCCGAAGCTGGCGTAGGGCAGAAAGCGCACCGGATCGCCGGGCCGGATGTGGCAGGCGTCATCGCCAAGCTCGACAAGCCCTTCGGCCCAGCTCAGACCGCTGATGCGGCCCGAGCCCTCCGAGGCGAAAACCTCGGCCCGGCCATCACGCATACGGGCGCGCAGGTATTCGCGGCGGCCCGGTTTCTTGCGTTTTTCGAAGGCGGCGGGCACGTCGAATCCCTGCGGTTCAGGCCAGGGTGCGCCCGCCAGTTGAGCCAGCGCGGGGCGCGCAAAGATCAGCGCGCAGACCAGCGCGGCCACCGGGTTGCCCGGCAGGCCGAACACCGGCTTGCCCTGCCACAGGCCCAGCGCCAGCGGGCGGCCCGGTTTCATCGCGATCCGCCAAAGTGTCATGGCACCGGCCTCTGTCAGCAGGGCCGAGACGTGATCTTCGTCGCCAGCCGAAGCGCCGCCGCTCGTCAGCACCGCATCGGCCATGTCCGCCGCTGCATCCAGCCGGGCGCGCAAGGCGGCGCGGTCGTCTGTGGCGCGGCCCATGTCCACCGGAATTGCACCAAAGCGGCGCAGCAGCGCCAGCAGCATCGGGCGGTTCGCATCGTAAATCTGGCCGGGTTGCGCGGGCGATCCGGGATCGACCAACTCGTCACCCGTTGAAATCACGGCAACCCGCAGAGGTTTGCGCAGCATCACCCGATCCACCCCGACCGCCGACAGCAGGGCAAGATCCGGCGCGCCCAGCACACGGCCCTTGGGCAGCACGGTCGCGCCCTGTTCCACGTCTTCACCTGCACGGCGGGTGTTGGCGCCGCGTTTCAGCGGGCCGCGACAGGCGATGGCCCCCTCTCCCAAAGTCACGTCTTCTTGCAGGATCACCGTATCGACGCCCGCGGGCAGGCTCGCGCCCGTGAGGATGCGAATGGCGTGGCCGGGCGGCACCGTGCCTGTTTGGGCCAACCCGGCGGCGGCGCGGCCCGGCGTCAGCGGAATGACATGATCGCCTTCGGACAGCGGCCCGGCAAAGCCATAGCCATCGACCGCTGTATTGGGCAGCGGCGGGTTGGAACGCGGGGCGGTGACATCGGCGGCGAGGATGCGACCCAGCGCATCGGCGGTGGCAATGGTTTCGGTGCCGGTAACCGAGGCCAGCCTGTCGCGCAGCAGGGCCAGCGCCTCGTCGACCGGAGTCCAGTCCACCCCGGCGGGCAGGGCAAAGCAATCGTTGCGCAGCGGCGGCGGGGCAAGCACGGGCGTGGCGTGGCGGATCAGGGTGTCATTGTGACCGGCGCCGAGGATCCAGCCCTCTTCTTTTGCCTCGGCGCTGTGGTCAGCCATCATCTTGATCAAACCGTCGAGCGGCAGCGCGGCCAGCGCGCGGGCCAGCAGGCGGACCTGTTCGCGGTCGCGAATGGTGCCTTTTGCTGACGCCGCCTTGACGGCCGGTTCGATCAACCCGGGCCAGATTTCCGCCAGCACAACGGGGGCGTCCTGCCACGGCTGGAATGGCCATGCGGCGACTCCGGGCAGGCGGCGCAGGCGCGACAGCATCGGCAGGCCCATCATCACCTGCCCGCCGACCGTTGGCGGGTAATTCATCTGGAAACAGGACGAAGCCGCCTTGGCCGCGTGGTCGCAGGCGCGGCGCTCGGCGAAGGGGGCAAAACGGATGCCTTCCTTGCGGTAGGGCAGATCGGGCCAGCCATCGGGGTTGGGTTTGCCCCAGAACGGCCCTGGACCGGGGGCAAGACGGTTCAGCCGTTCGGCCACGGCAAAACGGTTGTTTTCGCCTTCGGGGGTGTCTTCGATCTGATCCGCGAACCAGTCCCAGAGGGTCAGCGGGTCGTCACTGCCGGTGACCAGACGGGCGAAACCGGCGGGATAGCCAAAGGGGAAATCGAATCCGACCAGCAGGCGGCGGCCCGCCGCGCGTTCGGTTGCGATGAATTCGGCCAGCCACGCCTCGGCGTCGATCCGGTTGCGGTGATACACTGGCTCTTCGTCGTAGCCTGCACGGGTGATTCCAACCCAGATCGCATCTTTCGAAGGGCGCGCAGGCGCGCGTTTGGCGGCCGACCAATCGACCACGGCGATGGTGTCAAAGCTCACAGCCCGACCTCGGAGAGGATGAAATCGGCGATGGCGGCGGTGTCGTCCAGGTCGAACACCGGGCGGTCCAGCGTCAACGGCGTATCGCTGGCGACGGCGCGGATGGTCGGATCGCCGGGCGCGATCAGCGGGTTGCCGGTTTCGGCGCGATGTGCCTCGACCTTGGGGTGGCTGTCGCGCTTGTAGCCTTCGATCAGCACCAGATCGACAGGCGAGAGCCGGGCAAGCAGGTCCGACAGCGGCGGCTCGGGATCGTCGCGCAGCTCTTGCATCAGGGCGACCCGGTGGCGCGAGGCCAGCAGCACCTCGCGCGCGCCGGCAATGCGGTGGCGGTGGCTGTCCTTGCCGGGGTGATCGACATCGAATGAGTGGTGCGCGTGCTTGACGGTCGAGACAGAGATGCCGCGCGCGCAGATCTCGTTCACCAACCGCTCCATCAGCCCGGTCTTGCCCGCGTTCTTCCAGCCGGTGACGCCGTAAATCTTCATATTTCTCCCTCAAGCAGGCGGTTGGCATGCTCCAGATCCTCGGGCGTGTTCACGTTGAAGAACGGGTCCAGCCCTTGCGCGGGGAAGATCGCGGTTTGCGCGCGATGCGCGTCGGTCCATTGGACCACCTTGCGCAAGCCCCCCGTCAGCGCGGCGCGCAGGTCATCGCGCAGGGCAACGGGCCAGAGGCCGAAGGTCGGGTGGCGCTGGGGTTTGCCATTGTCGCCCGGCGTGGCGGCAAGGGCCAGCGGGGCGGCCATGCCCTCGGCGGCAAGCAGCAGCTGCGGCACCAAATCCTCGGGGAAGAAAGGTGTGTCACCTGCGGCGGTGACGATGGTCTCGCCCCCCTGCCCGGCGGCCCAGTCGAGCCCGGCCAGAACCCCGGCCAGCGGCCCGACGAAGCCCGCCACCGGGTCGGGCAGCACAGGCAAGCCGGTCGCGGCAAAGCGCGCGGCATCGCCATTCGCGTTCAGCGCCAGCCCGGCCACCTGCGGCTCCAGCCGGTCGCGGACATGGTCCAGCATGGTGCGCCCCGCCAGCGGCAACAGCGCCTTGTCGCCCCCGCCCATGCGGCGCGCCTGCCCACCCGCCAGAATGACGCCAAGCGGTTGTTTCATTCGCGGTGCCTCTTGCCCGTATCCTCGCGCGATGACGACGGTTCGACATCCCGGATCAGCCGGTCGGCGCCCGAGAGGCAGACGTAGCGTTGCCCGCGCAGGCGACCGATCAGGGTCAGCCCGACCTGCCGCGCGATTTCTACGCCCCAGGCGGTGAAGCCCGAGCGCGAGACCAGCACCGGAATACCCATCTGCGCGGTCTTGATGACCATCTCGGATGTCAGCCGCCCGGTGGTGTAGAGGATTTTATCCTCGGCCGATTCACCATGTTTCAGCATCCAGCCCGCCACCTTGTCGACCGCGTTGTGGCGGCCCACGTCCTCCATGTAGACCAGCGGCTGATCGGCGCGGCACAGCACGGTGCCGTGGATCGCCCCTGCCTGCAAATACAGCGAAGGGGTGCGGTTGATGGTGTGCGACAGCGCATACAGCCACGACAGGCGCAGTTCAGCGGCGGGGAGCGTCAGGGTCTCCAGCCCCTCCATCATGTCGCCGAACACGGTGCCCACAGCACAGCCCGATGTGCGGGTTTTCTTCTTCAGCTTCTCTTCATAGCTCGTCTGGCGTTCGGTGCGCACCACCACGGTTTCCAGATCGTCGTCGTAATCCACGGCGGTGATGATGTCGTCATCGCGCAACATGCCCTGATTGCGCAGGAATCCCAGCGCGAGGTAATCGGGATAATCCCCGATCGTCATCGCCGTCACGATTTCCTGACTGTTGAGGAAAATCGTCAGCGGGCGTTCCTCGACAACCGGAATTTCGACCTGCGCGCCGGTGTGATCGACCCCGTCGATGGCGCGAGTCAGGCGCTGGGCATTCGGGTTCGGGGCGATGATGTAATCGGCCATCTGTTCAGCCACATCGGAAATGCTGCGCGCCAATTGCAACTCCCTGCGTTCGCATATACTCCGGTCGGGTTCATCCTAGGGATAACCAATGACACGCACCACCGCGAAATCCTGGTTCTGGCGCGGGGCCCGCGACAGCCTGCCCTTCATCTTTGTGGCAGGGCCGTTCGGGTTGCTGTTCGGCGTGCTTGCCGCCGAGGCCGGGCTGGATCTGACGATGATCTTCACCTTCTCGATGACGGTTTTTGCCGGCTCGGCCCAGTTTGCCGCGCTGCAACTGCTGCGCGAAGATGCGCCGACGCTGATTATCCTGGCCTCGGCGCTGGCGGTAAACCTGCGGGTGGCGATGTATTCGGCCTCTCTTACGCCCTATCTTGGCGGTGCGCCGCTGTGGCAGCGGGCGCTGGCGGCCTATTTCACGGTCGATCAGTCCTATTCGCTGTCCATCGTGAAGTTTGAAACCGAGCCCGCGATGACCGTGCCGCAACGGATGGCCTATTTCTTCGGCACTAGCGCGCTGATCGCTCCGCTCTGGTATACGGCCACGCTGGTGGGTGCGGTCATGGGGTCGCAAATTCCCGACAGCTGGGCGCTGGATTTCGCGTTGCCGATTGCCTTCCTTGCGATGATCGGGCCGATGCTGCGCACTCCGGCCCATATCGCGGCGGCGCTGGTGTCGATCGTGGTCGCGATTCTTGCGGTGGGCATCCCCTATAACCTTGGCCTGCTGGTGGCCGGTGCGGCGGCGATGATGACCGGCGCACAAGTCGAACTGATGCTGAAACGCCGGGGGCTGTTTTCATGACCAACGCGGGCGTTCCGTTCGATCCGGCCACCGTCTGGACCGTTATCATCGGTCTGGCACTGGGCAGCTTTGCGCTGCGCTTCATTTTCATCGGAATGGTGGGCAGCCGCGCGATGCCGGAGTGGGTGCTGCGGCATCTGCGCTATACCGCCGTGGCCGTTCTGCCCGCGCTGGTGACGCCGCTGGTGATCTGGCCCGCGGCCACGGGTGGTGTGATGGACACGCCGCGCATGGCGGCAGCGGCGGTGACGCTGGCCGTGGGCTATCTGGTCAAGAACGTGCTGGCGGCGATCTTTTCGGGCGCCGCCACGCTGTACCTGCTGCTATTCCTGCTGGGCGGTTAGGGCGGCATTGCCGCGCGCCAGACCGTCCTGCAGATCGGCGCTGTCGCCTTCATAGTACTTGTCGGTGATCACGCCGGGCAGCTGTGCGAACTGGGTTTGCAGGTTGGTCGGATACATCGTGGTCTTGATGGCATCCTTGCCCAGCACCTGCCCCAGAATGGTCGAGGTCGCGTTGGCGCAGAAGGCCCCCGGCACCGCGCCATTGGTCACGGCCAGCTGATAGGCCTGTTCCGCCTGCGCCGCCGACAGCGGCAGTTTCTGGCTGACAACGTGAAAGGTGGTGCGGGCATGGGCGCTGCGATACGACTGTTCGATCGCGGGCGATACGCCGTACAGCACGTCGTTCCGTTCCGGCACCACATCGGCATAGTAGGATCCGGCCGGATCGAAGATGATCGATTCCGAGGCGTTGATGTGCAGCGCCGAATGCCCGCCCTTGCCCGTGCGGTTGTTCACCATGGTGTACAGCGTCACCGAAGGTGGTTCGCTGCTGACATAGCGCGCCTTGGCCACGGTTTCGGCATCGGCATAGGGTTGTTCGGGGGCGCAACCTGCCACCCCCAGCGCCAGAACGGCTGCGCAGGTCAATCGGTAAAGCACTGGGTTCTCCGGTGTCGGGAAATCGGGGCGTCGGATCAGGTGATGAAGATCGCCATCAGGACAACAAGGACCAGGATGCAGATCGTGGTCCGCGATACGAATTTCATGAAGCCCTCAAAGGTTGCTTCCTGAACCGAGATGTCCATCTCGCCTTGCTTGTGGTCTGCCATATCTGCGCCTTTTCGTTTCAATTTGGCCGCTGGATACTGGATTCGAGAGCGGCTGTCACCTTGTCAATGGTGCCCCGCGTCAATCGGGCGCCGGGGTGCCGGTTTCCAGGGTTTCGTCGGTTTCCAGCGCCTGCGCAAGACGAAAGCCGATGCGCTGGGCCGGTTCGGATTGCACATGCTTGGGCAGCGCCCGCAGCGCGACGTTCAACTGGCTGACGTGCTGCACCATCTGGGTGCGCGCGCCGCTTGGGTCGGTGCCGTAGAAGGTAATGATATCGGGGTCGAAAAATCCCAAGCCCTCGATCCGCATGATGCCGGTCTGCCCGCCGGTGAACCCCATCGCGACCTCGTGCTCGGCGTCCAGCTTTTCCTCGAAGTTTCGGATATACAGGATCAGCCGCTCATAGGCCCATTGCGCCGCGCTTTTGCCCGCGCCGGGGCCGCGCAGGTTGCCCGGCACCTTTTCCAGCCCGGCGCAATCCTCGGGGTTGGCGTGGACCTCGCGCTGGCGCGGAAGGGCGGCGGCCTCTTCGGCCTCGGCGGCTGTGCGGATATCGTCGTCCAAAGGGTCACCCCCTGCTTTTGTATTCCCACGCGCCATCGGCGCGGCGCGTGCGGCTGACCCGCCCGGCAAGGTAAAGGTGGTTCACATGGGCAACCGCTTCAACCAGTGCCAACCCGTATTCATCCGGGCCGATGCTGCGTTTGAACAGAGGCGCGAAACATTCTGCGGCAGATTGCGGCTGTGCAAGATGCTTTTCCAGCCGCCGCAGCGCACCGTGGTGATTGTCGATCAGCTGCCGCATCCGCGTGGGCAACCCGGTGAACGGCAGCTTGTGGCCGCCCAGCACAAGGTGATCAGGCCGCGCGAGGACGGCAAAGCGTTCGCAGGCCTCCAGCCAGCCCGCCAGCGGATCGGCCTCTGGTTCGGTCACGTAAACACCGATGTTCGGGCTGATCGAGGGCAGGATCTGATCGCCCGAGATCACAAGATTGTCGTCCCGGCTCCAGAACGTGGCATGTTCGGGGGCGTGGCCGTTGCCGGTGTGAATGTCCCACGTCCGGCCACCCATCCGGATGGTGTCGCCCTGCTGGATGCGTTTGAACCCCAGCGGCATGTCGTAGGCGATGTCGGCATAGTTGAACGGCTTTTCCCCCGCGCGTTTGGCAAGGATTTCGGCATCCATCCCGGCGCTGCGCCAGAACTCCAGCGTTTCGGGCGGCGGCGCCTGCTGATCGTCCAGCCAGAGCATCCGCGCAAACAGCCACGACGTGCGGGTCGAGATCAGCTCGGCCCCCAGCTCGGTCTGGAACCAACCGACATTGCCCATGTGGTCGGGGTGGTGATGGGTCATGATGACCCGGGTCACCGGCTTGCCCTGCATCGGCCCGTCGAACAGCGCCTGCCACATGGCGCGCGTCTTCTTGGATCCGAACCCGGTGTCGATCACCGTCCAGCCGTCATCATCCTCCAGCGCGTAGCAGTTCACATGGTCCAGCTTCATCGGCAGCGGCAGGCGAACCCACAGGATGCCCGGCGCCACCTCTTGCCAGCCGCCGGGGTCCGGCGGCGTGTCCCACGGATAGCGCAGCTTTGCCGGGCTGCCGCCGTCCATGCCCATCAGGCCACCAGATCGTCGAGCGACAGATCGTACAGGCCCTCGGCCCCCACATGCACCTGTGTCAGCAACCCGGCGTGTTCGGGCAGCAGGCGCTGGATATAGAAAGCAGCCAGAGCCGCACGGGGGCCACCCGGTTCGGCAACCGCCGCCGAGAGATGGAAGTGCGCGCCCAGCACCCGCGCAAAGGCGCGCAGGTAGGGAACCGCACCGGCAAACCGGTCCTGCATGTCCTGACCAACCAGCCATTCGGTGGTTTCCCGCAGGGTTTCGGTGGCTTGCCAGACGGCCTCGGCCAATGCCGGGTGCGTGGCCCGCGCCGCTTCGGCGGCGGCCTCGATTTCATCCATCAGCGCGCCTGCGGCCTCGCCACCATCCATCATCTTGCGGCCCACCAGATCCATCGCCTGGATGCCATTGGTGCCTTCGTATATCGCCGTCACCCGCACATCGCGATAATATTGCGCGGCGCCGGTTTCTTCGATGAACCCCATGCCCCCATGCACCTGCACGCCCATCTGGGCCACGTCGATGCCCACATCGGTGCCAAAGGCCTTGGCAATCGGGGTCAACAGCGCGGCGCGCGCTTTCCATTCCGGGGCGCCGGTCGCGGTGGACATGTCGATCGCTACGGCGCAGGCCAGCATGATGGCGCGCGCGGCGAACAGATCGCCCTTCATCGCGGTCAACATGCGGCGCACGTCGGCATGATCGGCGATGGTGCCGCTGTCGCCCTTCGGGGTGCGGCCCTGCTTGCGCTCGGTCGCATAGGCCAGCGCGTGCTGATAGGCGCCTTCGCCCGCGCCAACGCCCTGCCCGCCTACGCCAAGGCGGGCGTTGTTCATCATCGTGAACATCGCGGCCATGCCGCCATGTTCTGCCCCCACCAGCCAGCCGGTCGCGCCATCGTATTGCATCACGCAGGTGGGCGAGCCATGCAGCCCCATCTTGTGCTCAAGGCTGACGACCTTCAGGCTGTTGGCCTCGCCCGGCGTGCCATCTTCCCTGGGCAGGTATTTCGGCACCAGGAACAGGCTGATGCCCTTGGTGCCCGGCACCCCATCGGGCAGACGCGCCAGCACCAGGTGGCAGACGTTGTCTGCGAAATCATTGTCACCCCAGCTGATGTAAATCTTCTGCCCCGAAATCGCATAGGTGCCGTCGCCCTTCGGTTCGGCCTTGCTGGACAGCGCGCCCACGTCCGACCCGGCCTGCGGTTCGGTCAGGTTCATCGTGCCCGACCATTCGCCGCTGATGAGTTTGGGCATGAACAGCTCTTTCAGCTGGTCGCTCGCGTGATGCTCCAACGCCTCAAGCTGGCCCTGGCTCATCAGCGGGGCCAGTTGCAGCGACAGGCAGGCCGCGCTCATCATCTCGTTCACGGATGTGGTCAGGGTCATCGGCAGGCCCATGCCGCCATAGGCTTCGGGCGCGCTCATCCCGATCCAGCCGCCTTCGGCAATCGCCTTCCAGCCCTCGGCAAACCCCGGAGAGGTCCGCACCACGCCGTTTTCCAGCCGTGCCGGAGTCAGGTCGCCGTTGCGCTGCAGGGGGGCCATGATCTCTTCGCACATCTTGCCCGCTTCGGTCAGGATGGCGCTGGCGACATCGGCATCGGCCTCGGCGAAACGCTCGGTGCCGCTGACCCGGTCGTAACCGACGACGTGACGCAGCAGGAATTCATAATCGGAAACGGGCGCGCGATAGGGCATGTCAACCTCCAAGGTGGCTTGCGGGGCGAGCACGGGGCCGCTTAAGGCTTGTGCCGCCGTCCGCTTTATGGAACAGCGGCGGCGCCCAATCCAGCCTACAACCGGTTCAGCCGCCGAAAACGCCGCGTCACAGCCATGCCCATCGCCGATCAGCCCCAACAGACCGAACGCCTTGGCGCCGATGCGCCGGGTCTGGCCCGTGCGGCCGAGCTGTTGCGCGCCGGGCAGCTTGTCGCCCTCCCAACCGAAACGGTCTACGGGCTGGGCGCGGATGCCCGGAACGGCGCGGCCGTGGCCGCGATATACGCCGCCAAGGGGCGGCCCCGGTTCAACCCGCTGATCGTGCACCTAGCCAGTTCTGACGCCGCCGAACCCTATGTCGAATGGACCGACACCGCCCGCGACATCGCCCGCCGGTTCTGGCCCGGCCCTCTGACGCTGGTACTGCCCCTGAGCGAAGGGCACGGGCTGTCCTCGCTTGTGACGGCGGGCCTGCCGACCGTCGCGCTTCGAGTGCCAGCGCACCCCACGGCCCGCGCGCTGCTGGCGCAGGCCGGGATTCCCGTTGCCGCCCCCTCGGCCAATCCTTCTGGCCGGATCAGCCCGACCAACGCCGACCATGTGCTGGCGGGGCTTGATGGCGCCATCGCCGCCGTATTGGATGACGGCCCCTGCTCCGTGGGGCTGGAATCGACGATCCTGAGCCTTGCTGGCGCCCCGACCCTGCTGCGCCCGGGCGGCCTGCCTGCGCAGGAGATTGAAGCCGCGCTGGGCCAACCGTTGCTCCGCCCCGAGACCGGTGGCCCGATCACTGCGCCCGGACAGCTGACATCGCATTACGCCCCCGGCGCGCCGGTGCGTCTGAACGCCGGCAGCGCCCGCCCGGGCGAGCTGTTCCTTGGCTTCGGCACCTGTTCGGGAACCGGCCCGGATGATCTGAACCTGTCACCTCGGGGCGACCTCGCAGAGGCCGCTGCGCACCTGTTCGACCACCTGCACCGGCTTGACCGCCTTGGCAAACCGATCGCCGTTGCCCCGGTCCCGGCGACGGGCCTTGGCCTTGCCATCAATGACAGGCTGACGCGCGCCGCCGCGCCGCGCGGCTGACGAACCGTCACCTTCTGCCGAAGACTCTGCCACGGGCGGAATGCGGCCGATCAGCGTGAGGCTGCCCCTAGCGCGACAACCGCTCCAGCGCGCGCCCATTTGCCCAGGTGCCGTGCAACGTGCCGTCGGGCATGATGACGTAGACAACAGGCGTGCTGTCGCCCCAATGCACGGTCACCACGCGCCCCTCGCGGGTGCCGGTGCCGCTATAGCTCTGCGACCCCACCACCCAAGCAAAGCCCACGCCACCGCCACTCTGGTTGACATTGACCAGCCCGGCATAGGCCGACCCATCGGCGTTGCCCCTTC
The DNA here is from genome assembly GCF_005938225.1 of Arenibacterium halophilum. Lineage (GTDB taxonomy): Bacteria > Pseudomonadota > Alphaproteobacteria > Rhodobacterales > Rhodobacteraceae > Arenibacterium > Arenibacterium halophilum. The sequence continues at coordinate 511,805 of NZ_VCPC01000003.1, read as the reverse complement.
GACCCGGTATTGCCCGGAAATATCGGCAGGCACGCCCTGCGCCATGCCGGTTGCGGGCATGAATGCGGCGGCCAGCCCGGCCGCCAAAAAGACACGACGAAACATCGCAACAAATCTCCTTGATGAAATCGGCAACAGACTATGCGCCAACCCCACCAATGGGCAATCCGCTAGTTGAACCCAAGCTGCGCCGCCGTGCGCCGCACCACGGCAAGGCGGTCGCCATTCGGCGGGTGGGTGCCCAGAAACTTGTCGCCGGGGTCGGGTATCTTGGTAAAGAATCCGGCCCCGATCAGCGGGTTATACCCCGCACGCACGGCGATCACGGTGCCCAGTTCGTCCGCTTCAAGCTCGAACTCCTTGGAATAGCTGCGCGCGCCGACCGCAGCCCCCAGCCGCTGCGCCGTGGCCACATCCGCCGTGGTCCCGCCGGTCAGGGTGGCGAGCCCGGCAAACACCACCGCCCCGGCCTCGGCATTGCGCCGCTGCCGCGCCAGATGTTCGCGAATGTGATGCGCGGCCTCGTGGCTCATCACAAAGGCCAGTTCATCGGCATTCTCGGCACTGGCGATCAGCGCGACGGTAAAGGTGATCACCGGCCGCCCCGCCGAATCAAGGCTCTGGAAGGCATTCGCAGGCGCAGACCGGTCGGCATCCACCTGGATCAGGTAGTCGCAGTTCACCCGGGGCGCGCGCGCGCGGCACTCGGCCTCGGCCACCGGCTCGACCGCGGCCACCACATCCGCAAAGGATCGCGCCGCCTCGCCCACCGTCATGCCCGTGCCCGGAACGGTCTGCCCCATCTGCCCGGGCGCGCCCACCCGCGCCGGCACGTCACAGCCCGCAAGCCCCAGCCCACACAGGGCCGCCATCAAAAACCGGCGCATCCCGCCTCCGTTTGTCTGCTCTTGTCCCGAACCTAGCACAGCCAGCCTTCCCCGCCACCGCCTTTGCGCGCCATCGGGCTTGCATCGCCCCGCGCGCCCCGGCACTCTTGCGATATGTTTACGATTGAACACGAGTTCGACTCGACCGTCATCATCCTTGTCGACGAAGGCGAAACACCTCTGCTTGAGGATGTGGTGATCAACAGCTTTGCCGAATGCGTGACGCTGGAACAGTTCGATCCGCGCACCGGCACCACCATGCGCATCACCCTGTCCCCCGAGCAGCTGACCGATCTGGGCGCCGCACTCGACCTGCCCGAAGGCGTCTATCGGCTCGACCGCCGCCCGGGCTGAATCCCCGCTTCTTTGGGCCATAAATATCCCCGCCGGAGGCCATCGCGCGGCACGCGCGATTCCCCGCACCGCGGGCATGGACATTTCCCCGCCCCGCCCGGACTATTGCGACAAAAGCGAAGGGATGGATCATGGCAACCGGCTTCCTGTGGGACGAACGCTGTTTCTGGCACGCGGGCGGAAATTACGCCGCGACGATGCAGATCGGAGGGCTGGTGCAGCCGCTCGCAGCTGGCGGTTTGCCGGAAAACCCCGAAACCAAGCGGCGGCTGAAGAACCTGTTGGATGTGACCGGGTTAAGCGCCGAGCTGACGCATGCCTCGGCCGACCCCGCGACATGGGAAGACCTGCGCCGCATCCATCCCGAAAGCTATCTGCAATCCTTCAAGGCGCTGTCGGATGAAAACGGCGGAGAGCTGGGCCAACGCACGCCCTTCGCGCGTGGTGGTTTTGAAATCGCGGCCCTGTCGGCCGGGCTGGCCAAAAGCGCCGTCGACAAGGTGCTGACCGGCGCGCTGTCCAACGCCTATGCCCTGTCGCGCCCGCCGGGCCACCACTGCCTGCCCGATTGGCCCAACGGCTTCTGCCTGCTGGCCAATATCGCCATCGCGATCGAGGCCGCCAAGGCCACCCACGGCCTGGGTCGCGTCGCCGTGCTCGACTGGGACGTGCACCACGGCAACGGGACCGAGGCGATTTTCTATGACCGCGACGACGTGCTGGCGATTTCGCTGCATCAGGACGGGAATTATCCGCTCGACACAGGCGAGATCGAGGCGCGCGGCACCGGGCGGGGCGAGGGCTGCAACATCAACGTCCCCCTGCCCGCCGGGTGCGGCCACGCCGCCTATGTCGCGGCGATGGAGCGGATCGTGCTGCCCGCCCTGCATAAATTCAAACCCGACATGATCATCGTCGCCTGCGGATACGATGCTTCGGGGTTCGACCCGTTGGCGCAGATGCTGATGACCGCCGAAACCTTCGGCACGCTGACCACCATGATCAAACAGGCCGCCGCCGATCTGTGCGGCGGGCGCCTCGTGCTGGTCCACGAAGGCGGCTATTCCGAGGTCTATGTGCCCTTCTGCGGCCATGCCACCATTGCCGCGCTGGCCGGCAGCGCCATAGACGCCCCCGATCCGATGGCGCCCAATCTGCGACGACGCCAGCCTTCGGCCCGGGTCGAGGCGTTCCAACTGTCGCTGATCGACGAAATGGCCGCCTACCTTGGCACCTGAGCGCCGATTTGCGCGCGGGGCGGGTTGAAATCCGCCCCGAGGCGGCAGAGATATGCCCCAAAGAATGTAAGAAGGTTTCACATATGCCCGATCCCAACGCCGCCGCGCTCGAATTCCTTCTGACCCGGCGCTCGCGCCCGGCCAAGACATTGCAGCCCCCCGTGCCCGACCACGACGCGCTGGTGCCTCTGCTGACAGCCGCAGGCCGTACCCCCGATCATGGCAAGCTGGAGCCGTGGCGGTTCATCGTGATCGAAGCGGGCGCGATGGCGCGGCTGGCCAATGTGGCCGAATCTTGCGCCCGTTCCTTGGGCAAACCCGACGAAGACATCGCCAAGGCGCGCAGCCAGTTCGATCAGGGGCATCTGGCCGTGGCAGTGATCGAGGTTCAGAAACCGTCCGAGAAAATCCCGCCAGCGGAACAGACCTATTCCGCTGGTGCTGTCTGCCTTGCGCTTCTGAATGCCGCGCTCGCGGCGGGCTGGGGCGCCAACTGGCTGTCGGGGTTCATCAGCCACGATGCTGCCTTCCGCGAAAAGGCGCTGGGGCTGGCCCCGCATGAGCGCATCGCGGGCTTCATCCACATCGGCACAGAAACCTCGGCCCCGCCCGAACGCCCCCGCCCCGACATCAGCGCGATCACCAGCTGGGTCAGCGAATGATTCTGCGCGCCTTTTTTCTGGCGGTTGCGCAGATCGGCGACCGGCGGTTCCGCCGGGTTCTGGGGCTGGGCATCCTGCTGACCTTCCTGCTGCTGGTGGCGGCCTATGCCGCCTTCCTGTGGTTCATCACCTCGGTTTTCGGGACGGAAATCACCCTGCCCGTGCTGGGAGAGGTGCTGTGGCTCAACGATCTGCTCAGCTTTTCCTCTCTGATCCTGATGATGGTGCTGTCTGTTTTCCTGATGGTGCCGGTGGCCTCGGCGATCACTTCTATGTTTCTGGACGAGGTGGCGCAGGCGGTCGAGGATCGCCACTATCCCCAGCTGCCGCCCGCGACGCCCGTGCCCTTTGGCGATGCGCTGCGCGATACGGTCAACTTCCTGGGCCTGCTGATCGCCGCCAACATCGCCGCCTTCATCATTGGCGCGATCTTTCTTGTGATCTTTCCGCCGGGCTGGGCGATGGTGTTCTATGCGTTGAACGGGTTTCTGCTGGGGCGCGAATATTTCACCCTTGCCGCCATGCGTCGGGTCGGGCGCGACGCCGCGCGCGATCTGCGCAAACGCCATCGCGGCACGATCTGGCTGGCCGGCATCCTGATGGCGCTGCCGCTGTCGGTGCCGCTGGTGAACCTGTTGGTGCCGATCCTTGGCGCGGCCACCTTCACCCACATCTTCCACTCGGTGATCGGCACCCGCGCGCGCAGCTGACCCCGCCCTGGGGGTCAGTTTCCGTTGCGGCCCAGAACGTGCATCACGTCGAAGTCCTCCAGCGTGATCCAGCCCGACAGGATGATCCACGTCGTGATGGCCCACAGAACGGCGGCCACGCCAGTGGTGATCCAGGCCTTTTTCTTCAGGTTGTGCACCTCGGGCGCACTGGCGTGGGTGCCCGGCACCACACCGCCCACATCACCTTGTGTTTTCAGGCGGATCGGGATCGCCACGAAGAACACCAGCGTCCAGATCACGATGTACAGAACAATTGCCGAGGTGATCGCCATCAGACCTGCTCCAGCTCCACGAGGCAGCCGTTGAAATCCTTGGGATGCAGGAACAGCACCGGCTTGCCATGGGCGCCGATCTTGGGTTCTCCGCTGCCCAGCACCCGCGCGCCGGTGGATTTCAGGTGGTCGCGCGCGGCAAGGATGTCATCGACTTCGTAACAGACATGGTGGATGCCGCCCGACGGGTTCTTGTCCAGGAACGCCTGGATGGGGGAGTTTTCGCCCAGCGGATACAGCAGCTCGATCTTGGTGTTCGGCAGTTCGATGAAGATCACCGTGACCCCGTGGTCGGGTTCATCCTGCGGCGCACCGACTTTGGCCCCCAGCGCACTGCGATATTGCTCGGCGGCCGCGTCAAGGTCGGGCACGGCGATGGCGACATGGTTCAAACGTCCGATCATGGCACTTTCCTGTCTGGCTTTGCTGCCTTGGTTATGGGGTCCGCCGGGGCCAAGGGCAAGGCCCCGCCCCATTCGTACACTGCGATGGACCCGACGAACCGCTGGGGCGTTAACCTTGCGTTAGCCACCAAGCATTAGCGTGAGTCGCAGGTGATCGAAGGAAATCGAATAATGGACGAGCCTGATCTTCTTGCGAATTCGCACCGTTTACCAACCGCTGACCGGCCCCTGCTTGGCCTGACCATCCTGGTCGTCGAAGACAGCCGGTTCGCCAGCGAAGCGATGCGCCTTTTGTGTCTGCGCAGCGGTGCGCGGATACGCCGCGCCGACTGTCTGCGCTCGGCCCGGCGACATTTGCAAATCTACCGCCCCTCTGTGGTGATCGTCGATCTGGGTCTGCCTGACGGGTCGGGCACCGACCTGATCCGCGAACTGACAACGGCGGTGCCGCGTGTGGCGGCGGTTCTGGGCACTTCGGGCGACGACAACGCCGAAACGCTCGCGATCAGCGCCGGGGCCGACGGATTTCTGCCCAAACCGCTGAAATCCCTCACGGCCTTCCAGTCCGCAATCCTGTCTCATGTCGGGGCCGAGCGGATGCACATCGGCCCGCGCGCGGTCAAGGACGATACCATCACACCTGACGATCTGGCGCTGCAGGACGATCTGGAATTGATCGTCGATGTGCTGGAGAAACCGGCCAACCCGGAAACGCTTGACTATGTGGCGCAGTTTCTGGGCGGGCTGGCCCGCAGCGCGGGCAACGGGTTTCTGGAACAGGTCGCAGCCGAGCTGGCCCAGGCCCGAGACGAAGGGGAGCCATCCGCCTCACTGTCACGACGGATGGCGGAATTGATCCGACGCGAAACCGCACCAAAAAGGGCGATTTGACATGATTGAATTATTCCTGCTTTCACTGACAGCAATACTTGTCATCATGTACGTTCAGGCCCGAAAGGCCGCGCGTCATATCCGTGAAAACCGGCAAGAGGCGCCGCCAAGCCACAGCATCGTCGGCGCCAAGCCCCCCGCCTAGGCGCTCCCCCCCGGGTAAGGTGCAGTACCGCCCACCACGGTCGCTTGCCACGTTAGCGGGTGACGCGGGGATCGTCGCCCATGTCCAGCCCCGGGAACACCACCTGCTCTAACGCGGCGCGATCAATACCTGTAAGGCCATGCATGATCCAGGCCGCCGGCGCGCGCACGTCCCGCGTGGGCATCAGGTCACGGCGCTGGTACAGATCGGACTCGGCCAGACCGGGCCAATCCCCATGCACCTTGCCGCCTTGCACCGCGCCCCCGGCAAGGACCATCGCGCCGCCCGTACCATGATCGGTTCCGCCGGTCCCGTTTATCGCAACGGTGCGCCCGAATTCCGTCATCGCGATCACCGCCGTATTCGACCAGATCGAATTCCCCAGCCCGCTGCGCAGCAACAGCAGCGTCTCTGACAGCCGCCGCAGCGCCGGGACAATCGCGCGCGACTGGCGATTGTGCGTATCCCAACCATTGATCGAAAACGCTGCGATCCGGGCATCCCCGCGCAACTGTTCAGCCGCATATTCAGCAATAACCGCATGGGCCTTGTTGCTGTCGACCGGCGCGCCCATCCCCATGGTCTCCTCGTCCGGCAAGGGCGCAAGCGCGCTGTCGCCCGACAACATCAGCGCCTCAGAAAACGCCGCATGAAAGGCCGGATCGTCTTCCATCACGCGCTCGGCCAGACGCAGCGCCTGCGGGCTGAGCACCAGATCGGCATCGGGCGACCAATCCGCCACCGGGGCGCTGCCCGCCAGCAACTTCATGTCGCCGCGCCCGATGGCATAAGCGGTGCGTGCCTCGACTCCGGGCAATTTGGTCAGCAGGCGATTCAGCCAGCCATCCCGTGCCCCGTCGAGCCCCGGAGTCCCGGCTTCCAGAATATCCTGCCCGTCGAAATGACTGCGTTTGTCGCGATAGGGCGTCGATACCGCATGGTAAAAGCCAAGCTCTCCGGCGTTCCACAGCGGCATCAGATCAGACAGTTCCGGATGCAGGCCGAAGAACCCGTCCAGGTCTGGCCCGCCACCGGCCTCGCCCGGGCGCAACGTCGCGTATTCAGGCGCGCCATAGGGGCGCACCACGTCAATGCCATCCATGGCGCCACGCAGGATGATGACCACCAGCCGCGTATCCCACGGGGCGGCGGCAAAGCTGACCGGGGTCAGCAAAGGGCTGGCCGCCGCCGAACACCCGATCAGCGCGGAGCGGGCAAAAAAATGCCTGCGGGTGAAGAGATTAGGCATCGAACTCTCCTTCTCAGCGACGCTGAAACGCGGGGGCGGCCAGTACAAGGCCAATTGCATCCGCCGGGGTTTCGGCTGCGCGGGTGGCGAATTGCACGGCCTCGGGCACCGCCCCCTGCCCCAACGCCACCGGCGCAAAAGCCCCAGGTTCCGGCAACGGATCGCACAGTACCGGCGGCGCGCTGACCGCCCAGCGCAGCCGGGCCGACACCCCTTGAGGCGTCAGCCAGGCGCTGTCTTCCTCGGGCCACCCGTCGGGGCCATCGGGGGCCTGCCAGGGCTGGCCCATATCACGCAACGGCAGGATCAGCGTGCGGCGCAGGTCGCGCAGGCTCAGGTTTTCGATCGCTTCAGGGCTGACCGCGAGCGCGCGCCAAGCCGAAGCGATGAAATCGGCAGGCGGCTTCACATTCACGCGTTCCGATACCCACGAGGCGGGATGCGCCAACAGCGCATCGTATACCGCCGTCAGGTCGCCGCCCGTCTCGCCGTAACGCCGCGCCAATGCTTGCACCAACCCCGCATCCGGCGTGTCCGACACGAAATGAACCGCCAGCTTTTGCGCGATGTGCTGTGCCGTTGCCGGGTGCCGCGCGATATCATGCAAGGCGGCGGTGATATCGTCCAGCCGGGGCGCCTTGCCGCCATAGCTTTGCCCCAGCACGGTTTCCGCACCCGGTTCGGCATAGGGTTTGCGAAACACGAACCCGTCTTCGTAGGTATAGCCAAGGCCGGTGAACAGCTCGGCCAGCTCGCGCACATCGGTCTGGGTGTAGGGCCCGTTCACGCCCAGCGTATGCAGTTCAAGCACCTCGCGCGCGAGGTTTTCGTTCAGCCCGTCGGTGCGCCGCGCCCGCTCTGCCGCGCGGCTGTTCGGGCCCGCCGATCTGTCCTGATCAAGGTAGTGCAGCATCAGTGGATGCGTCACGACTGCGACCAGCATGTCGCCAAAGCTGCCCGCGATATTCGGGCGAATCGCATCCTCGATGTATGGAGCTGTGCCCGCCCGGAGAACGCCGTTCTTGCCAATTGCGGTAAAATGGTCCGCCCAAAAGGCCACCAGACGTTCGCGAAAGCCGTTTGGAGAGTGGGTCCAGCGCAGCAACGCCCGCGCGGCCCAGCGCAACGCGGTGACGCGCATGTCCGCCTTGGCTGCGTTGAATTCTTCGACAAGCCCCAGATCATTCCGGTTTTGCCGCACCTGTTTCTGATAGCCGCGCGCCCGCAAAAGCCAATCTTGCCATTCCGGGGCCGAGTCGATGGGAAAGCGCGCCGCCATGTCATCCGGCGCGCGCAGGCCTGCGATCATCTCTGCTGGCGATCCGGGTGGCGCGACCGTCGGCGACAACCCACAGCCAAAGCGGATCTCGGCGAGGTCGGGGGAAAATGTCGCGGTCATCGGGGCATCCTTGCTGGCGGCCTTCGACACCAAGATAGCATCGGCGCGCCCGGTTTCATCTGGTCTTTCATCTAGTTGAATGCGGGTATGGCGGATTTCCGTCGGAGCCTGAGCGAAATGCCGCCTTGGACCGCGCCGCAAATTGCGCCGCACGAAGGCAACCCGTCGCCCCGCTGCGGCGTTGAGCCCCAAGCCAACCCGACATCACAGGAGCAAGCCGAATGTCCGACATCTATGCCGCCATCAAGGCCGACCACGACCGCCACCGCGAATTGCTGAAAGCGATTGCCGAAACCTCGGGCGACTCGCCCGAGCGGAAAGAGGCATGGGACGAATTCTATCACGATGTGAAGGGCCATGCCGCCGCCGAAGAAGAAACCTTTTATTCCAAGCTGATATCGAAAACCTGGGGCCAGGACGCCGCTCGCCATTCGGTGCACGAGCATCAGCAGTTGGACGACCTGATGGAAGAGCTGAACGAGTCCGACATGGCGTCGGGCGGCTGGTTGCAGAAGTTCAAGAAATTGCGCCACGACTATGAACACCACATCGACGAGGAAGAAGACGAGGTGTTTTCCCGCGCCCGCGAGGTGATCCCCGAGTCCGAGATCAAGGGCTATGGCGAGCGGTTCAAGAAGCGCAAGCAGGAAGAGCTGGGCCTGATCGAGGAAAAGCGCGAGGATGCGCTGGAGGATTGATTTCCACCTAGGGTGTTGAGACATTTTTCAGAAAATGTTCTGATAATGTTCCAGCGCCCCACAAGCCCCGGATTCACCGGGTTCGGGGGCGAAAAGGGATGACAAACCCACCTGCCCGCCTCTATATGTTGGATATGAACACCACAGCCGCGCAAGATTTATCAAAGTTCCTTGGGAATGACCGTTTCGCCACGGTCATGGCCGATCCGCCGTGGCGGTTTACTAACCGCACTGGCAAGGTCGCGCCGGAACACAAGCGGTTGGCGCGCTATCCCACGATGACGCTGGATGACATCTGTGCCCTGCCGGTGGCGGATTATCTGGAAGACCGCGCGCATTGCTATCTTTGGGTGCCCAATGCCCTGCTGCCCGAGGGGTTGCAGGTGCTGACATCCTGGGGGTTCGAATACAAATCCAACATCATCTGGCACAAGGTGCGCAAGGATGGCGGTTCGGACGGGCGCGGCGTGGGGTTCTATTTCCGCAACGTGACCGAAATCATCCTGTTCGGGACACGCGGCAAGAACGCCCGCACGCTGGCGCCGGGGCGGCGTCAGGTGAACATGATGCAGACCCGCAAGCGCGAACATTCCCGCAAGCCCGACGAACAGTACGAGCTGATCGAGAGCTGTTCCTGGGGCCCCTATCTTGAGATGTTCGGCCGTGGCGTGCGCGAGGGCTGGACGGTCTGGGGCAACCAGGCCGATGCCGATTACAAACCCAGCTGGAAAACCTATGCCTATAACTCGGGCGTTGCCGCCGAATAGGCGCTAGCCCGCCAGCATCGTATCGGGCAGCCCGATCAGCAGCAGCGGACAGGGGTTGCCCACGCCCCGATCCACCCGCGCGCGCAGCTTGTCCCAATGGGTCGTCGCCTGCCCGAACTTACTCGACACGAAATTGCGGGTAAACGCCTCGGCAAAGGGCATCCCCTTTTCCATCAACGCCGCGACCGAGCGGCGCTGCGCGGCGGTGCGTTCCACGATGCCATAGCGTTCAAGATCGGCGTCGGTCTCCACGCCATCGGCCACAAGCCGCGCGGCGATGCGCGTGTGAAACGCGTCCTGCATCCGGCTGCCTCGCGTCACGATCAGGCCAAGGCTGACAGCACCCTGGGCGTGAAGCCTTTGGAAATTCTCAAGATCCCGATCATAGAACGGATCCTTGTTGTTCCATTCGATTTCCAGCGCCAGCGTGCCATTTTCGGCCACGCGCACATGGTCGATCTCGTGGCTGATCGCCTCGCGCTCGACCCCGTCGACGATGGTTTGCACCACGAAGACATGCTTGGGCCACGCGCGCGCCGTCAGGGCGCGGCGCAGGCGCTGGGTAAAGCTGGCCTCGCCCCCGCCACCGGCAATGATCTCGCCGATGTCGATGCGGAATTCGGTCAGCACCTCGATCAGCTCGGCCAGTTCGCCGGGGAAGTCGTGGGCCAGAATCGCCTCGGCGTGGTTCTTCGCCAGAACGTCGAATCCGGCCTGGCAAAGCGGCTCCAGCATCAGTCGCGCGGAATCACCCGCAGGCCCAGTTCCATCAGCTGATCGCCCTGCGGTTCGCTGGGCGCGTTCATCATCAGGTCCTCGGCGCGCTGGTTCATCGGGAACATGATGACCTCGCGGATGTTGGCCTCGTCCGCCAGCAGCATCACGATCCGGTCGATCCCGGCCGCGCAACCGCCGTGCGGCGGGGCGCCGTACTGGAACGCGTTGACCATGCCGCCGAACCGCTTGCGCACCTCGTCTTCGCCATAGCCGGCCAGTTCGAAGGCCTTGAACATGATTTCCGGCCGGTGGTTCCGGATCGCGCCCGACACCAGTTCATAGCCGTTGCAGGCCAGATCGTACTGGTAGCCGCGCACATCCAGCGGGTCGCCTTCCAGCGCCTCCATCCCGCCCTGCGGCATGGAAAACGGGTTGTGTTCGAAATCCAGCTTGCCGGTTTCCTCGTCCCGTTCGTAGATCGGGAAATCGACGATCCAGGCAAAGGCAAAACGGTTCTTGTCGGTCAGCCCCAGCTCTTCGCCGATGACGGTGCGCGCCTTGCCCGCAACCGTCTGGAAGGTGGCCGGTTTGCCGCCCAGGAAGAACGCGGCATCGCCGACGCCAAGGCCCAGCTGCTGGCGGATCGCCTCGGTCCGTTCGGGGCCGATGTTCTTGGCCAGCGGACCGGCGGCTTCCATGCCTTCGCCTTGATCGCGCCAGAAGATATACCCCATCCCCGGCAGGCCCTCTTTCTGTGCAAAGGCGTTCATCCGGTCGCAGAACTTGCGGCTGCCGCCACCGGGCGCGGGAATGGCGCGAATCTCGGTGCCGTCCTGCTCCAGCAGCTTGGCGAAGATCGCGAAGCCCGAGCCGGCAAAATGCTCGGACACCACCTGCATCTTGATCGGGTTGCGCAGGTCGGGTTTGTCGGTGCCATACCACAGCGCCGCATCCTTGTAGGAAATCTGCGGCCACTCACCCGGCGCATCCACCGCGTGGCCGCCGCCGAATTCCTCGAACACACCGGCAATCACCGGGCTGATCGTGTCGAATACGTCCTGCTGGGTGACAAACGACATTTCCATGTCGAGTTGGTAGAAATCGGTGGGCGACCGGTCGGCGCGCGGGTCTTCATCGCGGAAACAGGGCGCGATCTGGAAATACTTGTCAAAGCCCGACACCATGATCAGCTGCTTGAACTGCTGCGGCGCCTGCGGCAGCGCATAGAACTTGCCCGGGTGCAGACGGCTTGGAACCAGAAAGTCGCGCGCGCCTTCGGGCGACGAGGCGGTGATGATCGGCGTCTGGTATTCGCGGAACTTGCGATCCCACATGCGCTTGCGCAGGCTGGCCACAACGTCGCTGCGCAGGGTCATGTTGCGCTGCATCGCCTCGCGGCGCAGGTCAAGGTAGCGATAGCGCAGGCGCGTTTCCTCGGGGTATTCTTGGTCGCCAAAGACGATCAGCGGCAGTTCCTTGGCGGCGCCCAGCACTTCGATCTCGCGCACGAAAACTTCGATCTCGCCGGTGGGCAGCTTGGGGTTCACCAGCTCGGGATCACGCGCCTTCACCTCGCCGTCGATGCGGATACACCATTCGCTGCGCACCTTTTCCACGTCGGCAAAGGCCGCGCTGTCGGGATCGCACAGCACCTGCGTCACGCCGTAATGGTCGCGCAGGTCGATGAACAGGATGCCGCCGTGGTCGCGCACCCGGTGCACCCAGCCCGACAGGCGAACGGTTTCGCCGGTGTTCTTGGCGGTCAGATCGGCGCAGGTATGGCTGCGATAGGCGTGCATGATGGCGTCCTTCGGCGGAATTTCGGGTCGCGCCGATACAGCGCGTGCAACCCGGGAAGTCAAGTGCCCAGTCCGGAATGGCCTCGAGCGGTCGGATTTCTTGAAATGGTTAACAAACGGTATATTATGTTGTGGCGAATGAACAAATGCTGAATTGCAACAGGTCTGGTGGGGCCGATGTGGGAACGCATTTTTGACAGGGTCATGTCGCGGCTCGTTCAGACGGGCGAGCTGACGGTAAACTACCCCGATGGCACGCGGCGGCGGTACGGGGCGGGCGGCGGTGACCGCGCCGAAGTTTCAATCACTGACACGACCACGCTGCGCGGGCTGGTACTGCGCCCCGATCTGACCATGGGCGAGGGGTACATGGACGGCCGGATCACCATCGCCCACGACAATATCGAGGGGTTGATCCGCCTGATCCTGCGCAACCGCTTTCGCGAGGCGATGCCGCTGTGGGTGCGCATGGTGGCACGGGCGCGGTTCCGCCTTGGCCACCTGATCCAGCGGAATTCGCCCGTCAGGTCCAAGGCCAACGTCGCCCATCACTATGACCTCAGCAACGATCTCTACCAGCTCTTCCTTGACCGCGACATGCAGTATTCCTGCGCCTATTTCACCGACCCGACCGTGTCGCTGGACGAGGCGCAAGAGGCGAAGAAGGCCCATATCGCCGCCAAGCTGCGGATCGAACCGGGGATGCGGGTGCTGGATATCGGTTGCGGCTGGGGCGGCATGGCGCTGACGCTGGCGCGCGACTACGGCGCACGGGTCGTCGGCGTCACACTGTCGGAAAACCAGCTGGCGCTGGGGCGCGCCCGCGTCGCAGAGCAGGGGTTAGAGCAGCAGATCGACCTTCGGTTACAGGATTACCGTAACCTGGCCGAGCCCTTCGACAGGATCGTGTCGGTCGGGATGCTGGAACACGTCGGCCTGCCACACTACGGCGAATACTTTTCCAAGGTGTCCGATCTTCTGTCGCAGGACGGCATCGCGCTGATCCACACCATCGGGCGAACCGGCCCGCCGGCCGCCCAGTCGGAATGGATCAACCGCTACATCTTCCCCGGCGGCTATGTGCCGGCCATGTCGGAACTGGCCCCGGCCATCGAACGCGCGGGGCTGTGGACCTGCGACACCGAGGTGCTGCGCCTGCACTACGCCTATACGCTGCGCCACTGGCTGCAACGGTTCGACGCCCACCTTGACACGGTGCGCGCCACCTATGACGACCGCTTCATCCGCATGTGGCGCTATTACCTGACGATCTGTTACCTGGCGTTCGAGGAACAGGATCAGGCGGTGTTCCAGTTCCAGCTGGCCCAGCGCCGCGACGCGGTGCCGATCACCCGCGACTACCTGTACGCTGACGACTCCGCCCCGCGCGCCATGACCGATACGGCCGCCCAATAGCCCCCTGCTTCTTTGGGCAAAAAATATCCCCGCCGGAGGCATGAAAATTCTGGCGCCACGCCACGGCTTGGCACCCCGCCCCCGGCCCTTGCGCGCCCTGCGCGCCAAAGCCCCCTTGCACCCGTCACCTTCATGCCTATAACGCCAGACAATTTGGCGCCCGGCCGCGGCGCCCCGACTCGCGCGCAAAGAAAAGGTCCGGCACATGCCCAAAAGAACCGATATCTCCTCCATCATGATCATCGGCGCGGGCCCCATCGTCATCGGGCAGGCCTGCGAATTCGACTACTCGGGCGCTCAGGCCTGCAAGGCGCTGCGCGAAGAAGGCTATCGCGTCATCCTGGTGAACTCGAACCCGGCCACAATCATGACCGACCCGGGGCTGGCCGACGCCACCTATATCGAACCGATCACTCCCGAGGTTGTCGCCAAGATCATCGAAAAGGAACGCCCCGACGCGCTGCTGCCCACCATGGGCGGGCAGACCGGGCTGAACACCTCGCTGGCGCTGGAAGAAATGGGCGTGCTGGCGAAATACGGAGTCGAGATGATCGGCGCCAAGCGCGAAGCCATTGAAATGGCCGAAGATCGCAAGCTGTTCCGCGAAGCGATGGACCGGCTGGGGATCGAAAACCCCAAGGCCACCATCGTCACCGCGCCCACGCTGGACAACGGCAAGAAGGATCTCGCCGCTGGCGTGCGCCTTGCCATGGACGCGCTGGACGAGATCGGCCTGCCCGCCATCATCCGCCCCGCCTTCACACTGGGCGGCACCGGCGGCGGCGTCGCCTATAACCGCGACGATTACGAATATTACTGCCGCTCGGGCATGGATGCCTCGCCCATGGGGCAAATCCTTGTCGATGAATCGCTGCTCGGCTGGAAAGAGTACGAAATGGAGGTGGTGCGCGACACCGCCGACAACGCCATCATCGTCTGCTCCATCGAAAACGTCGATCCGATGGGCGTGCATACCGGCGATTCGATCACCGTGGCCCCCGCGCTGACGCTGACCGACAAGGAATACCAGATCATGCGCAACGGCTCGATCGCCGTGCTGCGCGAGATCGGCGTGGAAACCGGCGGCTCGAACGTGCAATGGGCGATCAACCCTGAAGACGGCCGCATGGTGGTGATCGAGATGAACCCCCGCGTGTCGCGGTCCTCGGCGCTGGCCTCCAAGGCGACTGGTTTCCCCATCGCCAAGATCGCCGCGAAACTGGCCGTCGGCTATACGCTGGACGAGCTCGACAACGACATCACCAAGGTCACGCCCGCGTCGTTCGAGCCGACCATCGACTATGTCGTGACCAAGATCCCGAAATTCGCGTTTGAGAAATTCCCGGGGTCCAAGTCCGAGCTGACCACCGCGATGAAATCCGTGGGCGAAGCCATGGCCATTGGCCGCACCATCCACGAATCGCTGCAAAAGGCGCTGGCCTCGATGGAATCGGGCCTCACCGGCTTTGACGAGGTCGAGATCCCCGGCGCGCCCGACAAGGCCGCCGTGGTCAAGGCCATCGCCCAGCAGACTCCCGACCGGATGCGCACCATCGCCCAGGCCATGCGCCACGGCCTCAGCGACGATGAAATCCACGGCGTCACCATGTTCGACCCGTGGTTCCTGGCCCGCATCCGCGAAATCGTCGAGACCGAAGAGCAGCTGAAGAAAACCGGACTGCCCACGAGCGAGGAAGGCCTGCGTGCGCTCAAGATGATGGGCTTTACCGACGCCCGCCTTGGCAAGCTGACCGGCCGCGACGAAAGCAACGTGCGCCGCGCCCGCCGCAACCTGGGCGTGAAGGCCGTGTTCAAGCGGATCGACACCTGCGCCGCCGAATTCGAGGCCCAGACGCCCTACATGTATTCCACCTACGAACACCCGATGATGGGCGAGGTCGAATGCGAGGCACGCCCGAGCGACCGCAAGAAGGTCGTGATCCTGGGCGGCGGCCCGAACCGGATCGGCCAGGGGATCGAGTTCGATTACTGCTGCTGCCACGCTTGTTTCGCGCTGACCGACGCGGGCTATGAAACCATCATGATCAACTGCAACCCGGAAACGGTGAGCACCGATTACGATACCTCGGACCGGCTGTATTTCGAACCGCTGACCTTTGAACACGTTCTGGAAATCCTGCGCGTCGAGCAGGAAAACGGCACGCTGCACGGGGTGATCGTGCAATTCGGCGGCCAGACCCCGCTGAAGCTCGCCAACGCGCTCGAAGCCGAAGGCATCCCGATCCTGGGCACCACGCCCGACGCCATCGACCTGGCCGAAGACCGCGAGCGGTTCCAGGATCTGGTGAACCGTCTGGGACTGAAACAGCCCCGCAACGGCATCGCCCATTCCGACGCCGAGGCCATGGCCATTGCCTCCGACATCGGCTTCCCGCTGGTGATCCGACCCTCCTACGTTCTGGGCGGCCGTGCTATGGAAATCGTGCGCGATCAGGCCCAGCTTGAACGCTATATCTCCGAGGCCGTCGTTGTGTCGGGCGACAGCCCCGTACTGCTCGACAGCTACCTCTCGGGCGCGGTCGAACTGGACGTGGATGCACTCTGCGACGGCACGGCCGTGCATGTCGCCGGCATCATGCAGCACATCGAAGAGGCCGGCGTGCACTCGGGCGACAGCGCCTGCTCGCTGCCGCCCTATTCGCTGGGCAAGGACGTGATCGCCGAGATCAAGCAACAGACCGAGGCGCTGGCCCACGGGCTGAACGTGGTCGGGCTGATGAACGTGCAATTCGCGATCAAGGACGGCGAGATTTACCTGATCGAGGTCAACCCCCGCGCCAGCCGCACCGTGCCCTTCGTCGCCAAGGCCACCGATAGCGCGATCGCCTCGATCGCCGCGCGCGTGATGGCGGGCGAGCCGCTGTCGAACTTCCCGCTGCGCCCGCCCTACGATGCCGATGCCGCCTATGACGACGTGCTGCCGCTGGGCGATCCGATGACACTGGCCGATCCCGACATGCCGTGGTTCTCGGTGAAAGAGGCCGTGCTGCCCTTCGCACGCTTCCCCGGCGTCGACACGATCCTTGGCCCGGAAATGCGCTCGACCGGCGAGGTGATGGGCTGGGATCGCTCTTTCCCGCGCGCCTTCCTCAAGGCGCAGATTGGCGCCGGCAACCCCCTGCCCCGCGACGGCCGCGCCTTCATCTCGATCCGCGACGACGACAAGACTCCGCAGATGCTGGAAGCGGCGCAAATCCTCGTGGAACAGGGCTTCGACATCGTGGCAACCCGCGGCACACAGGCCTGGCTCGCCGCGCAGGGCGTGGCCTGTGAAGTGGTGAACAAGGTCTACGAAGGCCGCCCCGACATCGTCGACATGATGAAGGACGGCGCGGTGCACCTGGTGATGAACACCACCGAAGGCGCCCAGGCGGTCGAAGATTCCAAGGGCATCCGCTCGGTCGCACTGTATGACAAGATCCCCTACTTCACCACCGCCGCCGGCGCCCACGCCGCCGCACTCGCCATCAAGGCCCAGGCCGAAGGCGACGTCGGCGTGAAAGCGCTGCAAGCCTGACACACCAGAACGGGGCGCCACCCGGCGCCCCAACCCTCCCAACAAGCCGCGCGATTCCCCGCACGCAATCGCCAATATCGCGCTGCCGCGCGATGCCTCCGGCGGGGATATTTGGACCCCAAAGAAGATGGGACTCTTCCCGCTTCACCATCGTGAAAATACTCCGGGGGAGTCCACGCAGTGGACGGGGGCCGCGCCCCCTCGCCGCCCGACCACAGGCGCTTGCCCTTCTGCCGGGCACTGACTAGGTTAACCGCCACCACAGGTGGAGCCTTTCGTGACCCATACCCCAGCCATCACCGGAACCGGCGTCTTTACGCCTGAACAGTCGATTTCAAACGCCGAACTGGTTGCCGCCTTCAATGCGCATGCCGACCTGTTCAATGCCGAGAACGCCGCGGCCATCGCCGCCGGAGAGGTCGCCGCGAAAGAGCATTCCTCGGAAGAGTTCATCGTCAAGGCAAGCGGCATCGAAAGCCGCTATGTGATGGACAAATCCGGTGTGCTGGATCCGGCGCGCATGTATCCCGCGTTGCGTCAGCGCAGCGACGACGAACCCTCGCTGATGGCCGAGATGGGGGCCGACGCCGCCCGCAAGGCATTGGCGCAGGCGGGGCGCGAGGCGGGCGATGTCGATCTGGTGATCTGCGCAGCCTCGAACATGGAGCGCGCCTATCCGGCCATGGCGGTCGAGCTGCAACAGGTTCTGGGCGCCGGCGGCTTTGGGTTCGACATGAACGTGGCCTGTTCCTCGGCCACCTTTGGCATTCAAGCGGCGGCTGACATGATCCGTGCCGGGTCAGTGCGGCGGGCGCTGGTCATCAACCCCGAGATCTGCTCGGGCCATCTGGAATGGCGCGACCGGGATTGCCATTTCATCTTTGGCGATGTGGCCACCGCCACCGTGATCGAACGCGCGGAAGAGGCGCAGGGACAGTATTTCGAGATACGGTCGACCCGCTGCGCCACGCAGTTCTCCAATAATATCCGCAACAACAACGGCTTCCTGCGCCGCTCGCGCCCCGATGGGGTAGCCGACCGGCGCGACATGCAATTCATGCAGAACGGCCGCCGCGTGTTCAAGGAGGTGCTGCCGCTGGTGAGCGAGCATATCGCCACCCACATGGCCGACGAAGGCGTGGCGGCGGACGATCTGAAACGGCTCTGGCTGCACCAGGCCAACAAGTCGATGAACGATTTCATCGGGCGCAAGGTGCTGGGCCGCGTGCCGAAACCGGGCGAACAACCCAACATCCTTCAGGATTACGCCAACACCTCCTCGGCAGGGTCGATCATTGCCTTTTCCAAATATTCCGACGATCTGGCCGCGGGCGACATCGGGCTGATCTGTTCCTTTGGCGCCGGATATTCCGTGGGGTCGGTGCTGGTTCAGCGCCACTGAACCGCGCTTGCGGCCCCCTGCCCCGCTTGGCATAAGCGGCTCGGGTCGCAGGGAAGGGGTGCCGGTTGGCCAAGCTGTTCTTCAACTATTCCACGATGAACGCGGGGAAATCCTCGGTTCTGTTGCAGGCTGCGCATAACTATCGCGAGCGTGGGATGCAGCCCTATCTGCTGACCGCGCGGATCGACGGGCGCGCGGGCGCGGGGCGCATCGCCTCGCGCATCGGGATCAGCGCCGAGGCAGATACCTTTGACGACAGCGACGACCTGTTCGCGCGGATCAAAGCGCGGCACGCGGCTGGCGCCATCGCTTGTGTCTTCGTGGACGAGGCCCAGTTCCTGACGCCCGAACAGGTCTGGCAGCTGGCCCGTGTGGTGGACGATCTGCGCCTGCCGGTGCTGGCCTATGGGCTGCGCGTCGATTTCCGGGGGCAGCTGTTTCCTGGCTCGGCCACCTTGCTGGCGCTGGCCGATGAGATGCGCGAGGTGCGCACCATCTGCCATTGCGGGAAAAAGGCCACGATGGTGATCCGGCAGGATGCCGAGGGCCACGCCATCCGCGAAGGAGCGCAGGTGCAGATCGGCGGCAACGAAACCTATGTCTCGCTCTGCCGGAAACACTGGCGCGAGGCGGTGGGCGACCGCGCCAGCGACTAGGCGCTCAGAACATGCGCGCGCCGTTCGGCACCGCCTGATCGGGGCGCAGCAGCACGACTTCGCCCTCGGTGTCGGGGGCGCCCAGCACCAGCACCTCGGACATAAATTTGCCGATCTGGCGCGGCGGGAAGTTAACCACCCCCATGACCTGCCGCCCGACCAACTCCTCGGGCGTGTAATGCGCGGTGATCTGGGCCGAGGATTTGCGCTCGCCGATCTCGGGGCCAAAATCGACCCAGACCTTGATCGCGGGTTTGCGCGCCTCGGGGTAGGGTTCGGCGTGGGTGATGGTGCCGACGCGAATGTCGACCTTCATGAAATCGTCGTACGTAATCTCAGCCACGCGATAGTTCCTTCGAGCGGTTGGTGGCGGCGGCAACGGCGCGCGGTAGCAGCGCAGGGAAGCCGTTCGTTTCGTCCATCAACACCTCAAGCGCGGCCTGCGTGGTGCCGTTCGGGCTGGTGACGTTCTTGCGCAGTTGGGCCGGGTCTTCCTCGGCTGCTTCGGCCAGCGCACCGGCACCGGCCACGGTCGCCTTGGCCAGCTGCATCGCCAGCGCCTCGGGCAGGCCCTGCGCCACACCGGCTGCGGCCAGCGTCTCGATCAGGTGGAACACATAGGCCGGGCCGGACCCGCTGACGCCAGTCACGGCATCCATCTGCGCCTCGCCCTCCAGCCGCACGGTCTGGCCCACGGCGGCCAGCAGCGTTTCGGCCAGTGCCATATCGCCGTCGCCCGCGTGGGTGTTCCCGATCAGCGCCGTGATGCCGCGCCCCACGGCCGCCGGCGTGTTCGGCATGGCGCGGATGATGCGAGAGCCTTCGCCCAGCGCGGTTTCAAACGCGGAAATCGGGGTGCCTGCCGCGACCGAGACGAACAGCGTCGCGCCCGGCTCCAGCGCCTTCAGCGCTGGCAGCGCCTCGCCCATCATCTGGGGTTTGACGGCGATCAGCACGATGGCCGGGTCTGCGGGCAAGGCTTCGTTGATGTTCACGCCCTGCGCGCGCAGCCAGTCTGACGGGTACGGGTCGATCACATGCACCGAGGCGGGCGACAGACCATCTTTCAACCAACCGGCCAGCATCGCCGACCCCATCTTGCCGCAGCCCAGAAGTACCAGACCCCGGGCCGCAACCTGTTCCATTGTCATGACGCGCCCTTCCCTTGTGGTTCAGGGCCCGTTTCTATGCCCGGCCATACGCCTCTGCAATGGCGACCTGCATCGACTCTTTGGCGGTACGGTTACCCCAGACATTCAGTTGAATGGCGGGGTAGTAGCGTTCCGCCGCCATCACGGCGGTGGAAATCAGCGTATCCACCTGTTCGGGGCTCGCCATCTGCCCGCCGTTCAGCGCAAGGCCATAGCGATAGACCATCAGCTTTTGGTCGGCCCAATAGGTAAAGGCGCCGACCCAGCAGGCGTCGTTCATCAGGTTCAGCAGTTCGTAGAGCGGCTGCACCTTGTCCTGCGGCGGGTCCATTTCATAGGTGCATACCAGCCGCAGCGTTTCGTCATAACCCGACCACGCCAGGGTGATCGAATAGGTGCGCCACTGGCCTTCGACCGCCATGGCGATCTGGTCGTCGCCGATGCGGTCGAACTCCCACTCGTGGTGTTCGGCGATATGCTCGACGATGTCGATGGGGTGAATGTCGTCTTCCAGATACTGCTCGGAAAGGGCCATGCTTGTCACCTCTGATCTCTAGCGGGACAGCGTTTTGCCGCTGCTAACGCTAGGCAACTGCTCTACAGACCGGGGCGATCCCCCGTGCCTGTACAAGATATGGTGGGCGTGTGCAGCCGCCCTGACAAGCCCTTATTTGGGGGTATCCTGCAATAAGTTGTGGACATGTAAAAAAACCGCCCAAGATGTCGGCGGTTTCCTCACACGAAATGTCAGGGTGAAAGGCCCCGTGAGCGCGGGACCCCTGTTTGGTAACCTGCGGTTAACCTTTGGCCGCCGCTTCCAGCGCGGCAATGCGCGCCTCGAGCGCGGCGTTTTCCTCGCGCGCCTTCTGCGCCATGGCGCGCACGGCGTCGAATTCCTCGCGGGTGACGAAATCGCGATCGGCCAGCCAGCGGTCGATCATGCCCTTGAAGGCGGTCTCGGCCTCTTCCCGTGCGCCGTGGGCGACCCCCATGGCATTGGTCATCAGCTGCGAGATGTCGTCCATGAATTTGTTACGCGTCTGCATCATCTGGTCTCCATAGCCCGTTGCCCCCTATATGGGCAGAGACGCGCCTGCGGGCAAGGTCGAGTTGGTTGACTTGCCCCCGCGCGCACAGGCAAGAGGCGCATATGCAGGCTGTCCTTCGTTTCCCCGAGATTTCGCCCGAGCTGTTCGCCATTTCCATCGGCGGGTTCGAATTTGCGCTGCGCTGGTATGCGCTGGCCTATATCGCGGGCATCGTGATTGCCTGGCGGCTGGCTGTGATGGCGGTGAACCGCCCCGCCCTGTGGCCGGGCACACAGCCGCCGATGACCGCGAAACAGATCGAGGACATGGTGACGCTGATCGTGATCGGCATCGTCGTCGGCGGGCGGCTGGGCTTCGTGCTGTTCTATCAGCCGGGCTATTACCTTTCCAACCCGGGGCAGATCCTGAAGGTCTGGCAAGGCGGCATGGCCTTTCACGGCGGGCTTCTGGGCGTGATCGTGGCCGCGTGGGTCTTCACCGCGCGCAACGGGATCGACCGGCTGGCCGCCGCCGATCTGGTGGCCCATGTGGTGCCACCGGGGCTGATGCTGGGGCGGCTCGCAAATTTCATCAACGCCGAACTTTGGGGGCGACCCAGCGATCTGCCATGGGCGGTGCAATTCCCCGGTGCCGCCGCGCAGGAGTGTGGTCAGGCCATTGGCGAAATCTGCGCCCGCCACCCCTCGCAGCTGTACGAGGCGCTGCTGGAAGGCGCGCTGCTGGGCGCGGCGCTGCTGTGGCTGGTCTATCGGCGCGGCGCGCTGCACCACCCGGGGCGTGTACTCGGCGTGTTCCTGTCGGGCTATGGCGCGGCGCGGTTCATCGTGGAATTCTTTCGCCAGCCCGATGCGCAATTCGTGACGCCCGGCAACCCGCTGGGGCTGGCGCTGGAACTCAACGGCTGGGGTCTGACCATGGGGCAGCTGTTATCGCTGCCGATGATCGCGCTGGGGCTGTGGTTCGTGATGCGCGCCCGGGGCCCGGCGGCATGAGCCTGCACGACATCATCGCCGCGCGCATCCGGCAGGATGGCCCGATCAGCATGGCCGATTACATGGCCGATTGCCTGCTGCACCCGACGCACGGCTATTACACCACCCGCGACCCGCTGGGCGCGGCGGGCGATTTCATCACCGCCCCCGAAATCAGCCAGATGTTCGGAGAGCTGATCGGCCTTGCCCTTGCCCAGACATGGCTGGATCAGGGCGCACCCGCACCCTTTACGCTGGCCGAGCTTGGCCCCGGGCGCGGCACGCTGATGGCCGACGCACTGCGCGCCGCCGCGCGCGTTCCGGGGTTTGCAAAGGCCGCGCGGATCGTGCTGGTCGAAGCCTCGCCCGTGTTGCGCGACATTCAGCGCAGCACGCTGGCCGGGGTCTCGCCTGAATGGATCGACACGCCCGACGCCCTGCCCGATCTGCCGCTGTTCGCCATCGCCAACGAATTCTTCGACGCCCTGCCCGTGCGCCAGTTCGAACGCGGGCAGACCGGCTGGCACGAGCTGCGCGTTGGGCTGGAGGGCGACCGCCTGCTGCGTGGCCGCGCGGGAGAGGCCCCGCAACCGGCACTGGACCACCGGCTGGACGACACGCAACCCGGGCATATCGTCGAACTCTGCCCGCAGAGCGCGCGCATCGCCGAGAGCCTTGCCGCCCGCATCGCGGCCCGGGGTGGGGCGGCGCTGATCGTGGATTATGGCGACTGGCGCTCGCTGGGCGATACGGTCCAGGCGCTGCGCGCCCATGCGCCGGTGGATGTGTTCGATGCCCCCGGGCAGGCCGATCTGACCGCCCATGTCGATTTCGAATCGCTGGCGCAGGCGTCCCGGCGCGCTGGATGCAGCCACAGCCGCGTGACGCCACAGGGCGTGTTTCTGGAACGGCTGGGCATCACCCAGCGCGCGCAATCGCTGGTGCGCGCCCGGCCCGATCAGGCCGATGCCATCGCCGCCGCACATCGCCGGTTGACGCACCCCGAAGAAATGGGAAACCTGTTCAAGGTAATCGCGATCCAGCCCGAAACCGCCACCCCGCCTCCGGGACTGATGCCATGACATTGGAAATACTCACGTCCGATCTGCTTGCGCCCCTGCGGCATGGGTTCTTTACCCGGCGGGGCGGCGCGTCGTCGGGCGTGTTCACCGGGCTGAACTGCGGCCCCGGTTCTTCGGATCAGGCCGATGTCGTTACCATCAACCGCACCCGCGTGGCCGAGGCGCTGGGCCTGCCGCTGACCGGGCTGATGTCGGTGGATCAGCGCCACACCGCCACGGTTGTCACCGTGACCGAGCCGACCGAAACCCGCCCTGTTGCCGATGGCATGGTCACCAACCACCCCGGCATTGCACTGGGCGTACTGACCGCCGATTGCCAGCCGGTGCTGTTTGCCGACCATCAGGCGGGTGTGATCGGTGCGGCCCATGCCGGATGGCGCGGCGCGCTGGACGGGGTGCTGGAGGCCACGCTTGACGCGATGGAGACCCTTGGCGCCACGCGTGAGGACACAGTTGCCGTGATCGGGCCCTGCATTTCACAATCCGCCTACGAGGTCGGCCCCGAATTTCTGGACGATTTCATGGCCGAAGACCCGGCCAACGCCCGCTTTTTCGCGAATGGTGAAGGCGACCGGATGATGTTCGACCTACCCGGGTTCGGCCTGCACAAGTTGCGCGAGGCTGGTGTGGGCACGGCGGAATGGTCGCGTCACTGCACCTATGCGGACGAGGCGCGGTTCTATTCCTACCGGCGCAGTTGCCACCGCAAGGAAGCGGATTACGGGCGGTTGATCTCGGCGATCCGGCTTTAGGCCGGTTTCGGCCACAATTGGCAGGAACGCGCGGCGCGCCCTGCCTGCAAATCCCAAGAATACAAAATAATTACAGATCCTTACGGGAAATCGAATGCTCTGGGGCAGAATTTGCCGACGGCGCAAATTATCCGCGATGCGGCCACACCTGCGCCCGACTCGGGGGCGATAGTGATCTTCAAGCAAGACAGCGGCCTGCCAGCCGCATCAAATACCGGGAGCCACCGACCATGAAAGCCAAAAGCCGTTTCATCGCATCCGTCGTGAAGGAAAGCAGCAAGCCAACGGTCGATCTTCCATGGGCACGGGGTGCCCGCCGCGCCGCGATGATCGCGCGCCGTAACCAGTCTGCGCAACCGCCCGCAAAGGCCGCGCGCGTCGGCTGACACAACGAATTCCCCGTGCCGGATTTGCCCCCACCACCGGCTCGGGAAAAACGCCCGTCTCGCCCTGCGAGGCGGGCTTTTTCATACCCGGCGACCGGTTGGCACGAATCTCCATCACGCACCCGATTCGACCCGAAGTTGGTAAATTGGTCGCGACGGCCGGAACAGTTCCCAAGCCAACGGCCACATTGATGCCACGCTGGCCCCCAAAGTTCCTTATTCTTTGACAATTTGAGCGAATTTACGCCATTAAGTCCATGTAACAGATCTCGCAGCAATGTTGTCGATCTGTCGTTGTCGGTGGGGGCCGGCGAGAGACTCGACCCTGATTTGGAAAGGGCCGACCTTTATGACAATCCCCACCTCGCTGTCGCGGGCTGCGCAGCGCGCTGTTCAAACCGTATCGCCCGATCTGAACGACCCGGCCGCGCTGCGGGCACGTCCCAAGCAGCAATTGCGCCGATACGAGGTGAGCGCGCTTCTTCCGAACGGAGAGGTCACTGACACCCGCCATATCGCCCCTGCCCTGCCCCTGTTCGAAGATGCCTTTTGCGCCTTTTCGCGCGGCACGCTGATCGACACGGATATGGGCCCCGTCGCGGTTGAGGATCTGCTGCCGGGCGACCGCATCATCACCGCAGAAGACCGCGAACAGACTCTGCTCTGGAAAGGGTCCTGCATGATCGTGCCGGGCCGCCCGGGGCCGCAAGGTCGCAACATGCGCCTGACCCGGATCACTGCCGATGCCTTCGGAATGCAACGCCCGCCCGCCTTTGTCGTGGCCGGGCACGCGGCACGTCTGCTGTATACGCCCGCGCATATGCGCGGCGCGGCGAAGGGCGCCCAGATGCTGACCCCGGTGCAGGAATTCGTGGACGGGCTGAACGTGATCGAAACCGCGCCGCCCGCCGCGGTTGAACTGTTCCACATCTGCCTGCGCCACCACAGCACGATCCGCATCGGTGGGCTGGATTTCGAGACCTATCACCCCGGCCCCAACGCCGGCCGAGCCCTTAGCCACCAGATGAAATCTCTGTATTTCTCGATGTTCGCCCACGCCGAACACTTCGGCGATTTCGGCCCACTGGCGCATCCGCGTGCCGATGAGGACTATTCGTCCACCAGCCTGTCGGCCTAGGCCTTGCGTCAGGCCGTGCGTCCCAGCCGGTCTTCCAGAATGTCGAAGGGCACGCCCGGATCATCCTTGGCGACCCGGATCACCAGCGATGTCTTGACGCTGGCCACATTGGGCGTGGTCAGCAATTCGCCGGTCAGGAAAGACTGAAAGCTCGACAAATCGGGCGCGACACATTTCAGGATGAAATCGACTTCGCCGTTCAGCATGTGACACTCGCGCACCAGCGGCCAGTTGCGGCACCGCTCTTCAAAGGCGCTCAACTCGCTTTCTGCCTGGCTGTCCAAGCCGACCATCGCGAAAACCTGCACCTCGAACCCAAGATCGCGGGCGTTGACCTCGGCATGATAGCCCCGTATCAGCCCGGCTTCTTCCAGTGTGCGCACGCGGCGCAAACAGGGCGGCGCCGAAATCCCCACCCGGCGCGCCAGTTCGACGTTGGTCATGCGGCCATCGGCCTGAAGCTCTGCCAGGATCTTGCGGTCGATGGGGTCCAGACGATTCAAAAGCATTAACCCCTCATTTGGTTTGCGATTGTTATAGCAACCCCGCCGTGACGCGCAAGATTCTTCCGCGACATGAAAACAAGTGCGAATCGGGCGCGCCGTTCGGTGCGGCTTGGGAAACCGCTCGCCGGACTGTCATCAATACAAGAACAGTTAACGCAAACACCCGCACCTTATCGCCGGAGCCGACGCAAAAGGCCTAGAATTGCGGCAATTTCGCGTCAATTTATTGGAAAGGCTTAATCAAATGTGGTAATTTTTTGTTTATGGACGCTCTGTCCGTACCAGTATTTTTGGAGTGATACTAATGATGAAACTTTCCCATACCATCGCCGCTGCCGCATTTGGCCTCATGGCAACTGCCGGCATGGTTTCTGCTGCAACCGTTGATACGATTGATGCGACATCCGGTCAGGCAGGCACATATTTCGTGCCGACCCTCGGCCAGGAAACCACGTCGCCCTATTACCGTGGCGCGGGCGAAGACTGGGGTTGGCAGCACAACGCCATTGCTTCCGGTTTCACCTCGGCGGTCCTGAACATCTCGGCCTATGACGTCGATGAATCGCCCTGCGGCACCTCGAACTGCGAAGTCGACAACATCGAAGCTTTCGACGCCGCGACCAACACCTGGATTCTGCTTGGCTCGCTCGAGGGCGACAACAACGCGTTCTCCTTCACCGAGTTCGACATCTTTGCCGCCGCCGGCGGCGCCCTGATCGACGATATCGTGGCCGGCCTGCAGGTCCGCATGGACATCAACGTGACCAACGGTGGCTGGCTGGTGTCGCTCGCCAAATCCGTCATCAGCACCGACGGTTCTAACCCCGGCAACCCGAACCCCGGTCAGGTTCCGCTTCCGGCCGGTGGCCTGCTGCTGATCAGCGCACTGGGTGGCGCGGCCTTCCTGCGCCGCAAGAAATCGTAAATCGCAACCCTGCGATTTTGGAAGGCCCGGCAAAGCGCCGGGCCTTTTTCTGTTTGCGCCCTGTCACCCCGGTTCTGGCGGCTTTGCGTCCCGGCACCCTTTCCTCGGCCGCCCATGATGCGTATATGCCGTTCAACCACTGACGGAGGGCACCATGGCCGAGACGCGCAAAACCAAGGTTCTGATCATCGGGTCCGGCCCGGCCGGATATACGGCGGGTGTCTACGCCAGCCGCGCCATGCTGGAGCCGATCCTTGTGCAGGGCATCGAACCCGGTGGCCAGTTGACCACAACCACCGAAGTGGAAAACTGGCCCGGCGATACCGAGGTACAGGGCCCCGACCTGATGGTCCGCATGGAAGCCCACGCCAAGGCGATGGGATGCGAGATCATCGGCGATATCATCTCTGATCTCGACCTGTCGCAACGGCCCTTCACCGCCAAGGGCGACAGCGGCACCGTCTACGAGGCAGACGCGGTGATCCTGGCCACCGGCGCGCGCGCCAAATGGCTTGGCCTGCCGTCCGAGGACAAGTTCAAGGGCTTCGGCGTCTCTGCCTGCGCCACCTGCGACGGCTTCTTCTATCGCGGGCAGGAAATCGTGGTGATCGGCGGAGGCAACACCGCCGTGGAAGAGGCACTGTTCCTCACCAATTTCGCGTCCAAGGTCACGCTGATCCACCGCCGCGACGAGTTGCGCGCCGAGAAAATTCTGATCGACCGGCTGATGAAGAGCCCCAAGATCGAACCGCTCTGGCATCATGTGCTGGACGAAGTCGTTGGCACCGACGCCCCGCTGGGGGTTGAAGCGGTCCGCGTGAAACATGTCGATACCGGCGAAATCACGGAAATCCCGGCCAAGGGTGTCTTTGTCGCGATTGGCCATGCCCCCGCGAACGAGCTGGTGAAAGACGTGCTTGAACTGCACAATGGCGGCTATGTCAGCGTTAAACCCGGCAGCACCGAAACCAGCGTGCCCGGCGTATTCGCGGCGGGCGACCTGACCGACCACAAATACCGTCAGGCCGTTACCAGCGCCGGAATGGGCTGCATGGCCGCGTTGGACGCCGAACGGTTCCTGGCCGAACAGGGCGATGCCGAGGTTGCGCCCGACGCGCCCGTGGCCGTGGTGGGCTGAGCCCCGATGGCGGAAGATACACGCCCGGATCTGGCTGCGCAACGCGCAGAAACCTACGCGAGCTTCGACGACCTGGCCCGCGATGGCGCGCTTCCCGACAGCGCCGACATCGACTATTTTCTGGTGCCCGGGTCGGAAGAGGCCGACTGGCGGCCGCTGGCGCAGGCATTGACCGAAGAAGGCTATGATGTGGCCTGGATCGACGAGATGGACGACCCCGAGGATCAACCCTATATCGTGGCGACCCTGACCGACCAGCCGCTCTCGGCCAGCAGTATCTGGGCCGGAGAAGACCACGCCACCCGGATTGCCGCGCAGCATGGCTTTGCGCCAGACGGATGGGGATTCGAGGCCTGAACGCTTGCCGCGAAAAATTGCGCTGACGCGCGATGCCTCCGGCGGGGATATTTATTGGCCCAAAGAAGCAGCGGCGTGTCCCCTTCATTATTCCCGAAATACTCCGGGGGAGTCCGCGCAGCGGGCGGGGGCAGAGCCCCCTTTTGACGGCCCGCTTGACCCCACCCCTCCAAATGGTCACGCTTGGCGCGAGAGGCGGCGGAGATATTCGCATGACGGCACTTTGGCGCGGCACATTTGCGACACGGCTGCGCATCGCTTCGGGGCTGATCCTGTTCATCTATGCCGGGCTGCACTTTCTGAACATCGCGTTGGGTCTGGCCTCGCTTGAGGTCATGCACGCGGCGCAGGACTGGCGGCTTGCAGTCACCCGCAGTCTGCCCGGCACGGTGCTGGTTTATGGTGCGCTGATCGTGCATGCCGGACTGGCATTGGCGCGATTGGCGGGGCGACGAACTGTCAGAATGCCGTTTTGGGAGGCCTTCCAGATTGCCCTCGGGCTGGCAATTCCTTTTCTGCTGGCTGCGCACATTGTCTTCACCCGCGCCGCGCACGAATTGTTCGCCGTGAACGATCGCATGGTTTATCTTGTCGCGCTGATCTTCGGCACGCCCGACGCGTGGTGGCAAAGCGCCCTGATGCTGATTGTCTGGACCCATGGCTGCCTGGGGTTGCATGTGTGGCTTCGGACAACGCCACGCTGGCGTCGTCATCTTCCGGCGATGACAGCGCTGGCGGCGCTGGTGCCGGCGCTGTCGCTGGCAGGGTTCCTGGCTGCGGGCCGGCAGGTGGCGCCGGAGCTGGCCGATGCAGAGGCCCGCGCGCGGCTGATGCAATCGCTGAACTGGCCGGATGGGGCAATCTTCGCCAGCCTCTTCGCCCTGGAGAGCGCGTTGACGAATGGTTTCCTTGCATTGCTTGCGGTTGTCGCCGCCGTGCCGCTTGCGCGCAAATACCTGCGCCGCAGCCGGTCGCTGCGCGTGAGCTATATCGACGGCCCCACCGTCACCTCGCCCACCGGACCCACGCTTCTGGAAATCTCGCGCGCGAATGGGGTGCCGCATACGTCGCTGTGCGGCGGGCGTGGGCGCTGCACGACCTGCCGCGTGATCGTCACCGATGGGGCCGACAGCCTGCCGCCGCCGTCCGAGGCCGAAACTCGCAGCCTTGCCGCCGTGGGCGCCGCGCCCGGCACGCGGCTGGCCTGCCAATTGCGCCCAACCGGCGCGATACAGGTGCATCGCGTCTTTCGGCCCGATGGAACCCGCGCCCGCGCGCATTCCAGCCTTGGGCGCGAACGGCAACTGGCGATCCTTTTTCTGGACATCCGGGGGTTCACCGCGCGCACCACGGGGCAGCTGCCCTACGACGTCGTATTTTTGCTGAACCGGTTCTTTGACGCGATCGTGCCGGCCATCACCGACGCCGGCGGTCAGATCGACAAATACCTTGGCGACGGGTTGCTCGCGGTGTTCGATACGGCCGAAGGCGCGCACTCTGCCAAGCAGGCCCTGGACGCCACCGCGCGCATTGGGCAGGCGTTGGAGCAGTTCAACTCCGCGCTTGCCACCGAGGGCGCCGCGCCAATCCGCGTCGGGATCGGCTTGCATCTGGGCGAGCTGGTGCAGGGCGAAATCGGTGCCACCGGCCACGCCCCACGCACCATCATCGGAGAAACCGTCAACGCGGCCAGCCGCCTGGAAGCAATGACCAAGGAGTTGTCGGTCGAGCTGCTGGTTTCGGCTGCGGTTCTGGAGGCCGCCGGAATCGATCTGACCGATCACACCGTCCTGACACTGGACCTGCGCGGTGTGGCAGCACCGGTGCAGGCGCTGGCTCTGAACCGGGCGCAGGATGTGCAAGGTCTTGGCGCCGCATCTACGCCCTGACACCCGCTTTGCGCGGGAAATTGCGCCAAAACACCTCAGCCCGCGAAAATCGCGCCACGACACCTAGACAATCGCGGCGCTCCGGGTCTATGCGCAGCCCGACTGGCCTCCCCCGGCCCCTGATCCGACGACGACCCGTAAAACCGAAAGTGTTGATATGACCATGCTTAGCAATCTAGCGCCTATTCCCGAGCTTTATGTTTCCTACGACTCTGCCCAGAAACTCAAGGTCGAGGCGGGTGAGCTGAAAAGCCACGATCTGACCCCGCGCCAGATTTGCGACCTCGAGCTGCTGATGAACGGCGGCTTCAGCCCCCTCAAGGGCTTCCTGAGCGAAGAGGATTACAACGGCGTCGTCGAAGACATGCGGCTGGCCGATGGCTCGCTCTGGCCGATGCCGATCACGCTGGACGTGTCCGAAAAATTCGCCGAAGGGCTGGAGATTGGCGAAGACATCGCCCTGCGCGATCAGGAAGGCGTGATCCTGGCCACCATGACCGTGACCGACCGCTGGGAGCCGAACAAGGCCCGCGAAGCCGAGAAGGTCTTTGGCGCCGATGACGATGCGCACCCGGCGGTGAACTACCTGCACAACCAGGCTGGCAAGATTTATCTGGGCGGCCCCGTGACCGGCATTCAACAGCCGATCCACTATGACTTCCGCGCCCGTCGCGACACCCCGAACGAGCTGCGCGCCTATTTCCGCAAGCTGGGCTGGCGCCGCATCGTTGCCTTCCAGACCCGCAACCCGCTGCACCGCGCCCACCAGGAACTGACGTTCCGCGCCGCGAAAGAGGCTCAGGCCAACCTGCTGATCCACCCGGTTGTCGGCATGACGAAACCCGGCGATGTCGATCACTTCACCCGCGTGCGCTGCTACGAGGCCGTGCTGGACAAATACCCGGCCGCTACCACCAGCATGTCGCTGCTGAACCTGGCGATGCGCATGGCCGGCCCGCGCGAGGCCGTGTGGCACGGTCTGATCCGCCGGAACCACGGCTGTACCCACTTCATCGTCGGCCGCGATCACGCGGGCCCGGGCAAGAACTCGGCAGGCGAAGATTTCTACGGCCCTTATGATGCGCAGGATCTGTTCCGCAAGCATCAGGATGAAATCGGCGTCGAAATGGTCGACTTCAAGCACATGGTGTGGGTGCAGGAACGCGCACAGTACGAGCCGATGGACGAGATCGAGGACAAGGACAACGTCACCATCCTCAACATCTCGGGCACCGAGCTGCGCCGCCGCCTGGCCGAAGGGCTGGAAATTCCGGAATGGTTCAGCTTCCCCGAAGTGGTGAAGGAACTGCGCCGCACCAAGCCGCCGCGCTCGAAGCAGGGCTTCACCGTGTTCTTCACCGGCTTCTCGGGCTCTGGGAAATCCACCATCGCCAACGCTCTGATGGTCAAGCTGATGGAGATGGGTGGCCGCCCGGTGACGCTGCTGGACGGGGACATCGTGCGCAAGAACCTGTCGTCGGAACTGGGCTTCTCGAAAGAGCACCGCGATCTGAACATCCGCCGCATCGGCTATGTCGCGTCGGAGATCACCAAGAACGGCGGGATCGCGATCTGCGCGCCCATCGCACCCTATGCCACCACGCGCCGCGCGGTGCGGGAAGATGTCGAAGCGCATGGCGCCTTTGTCGAGGTGCACGTCGCCACCACGATCGAGGAATGCGAACGCCGCGACCGCAAGGGCCTGTACAAGCTGGCGCGCGAAGGCAAGATCAAGGAATTCACCGGCATTTCCGACCCTTACGACGTGCCCGAGAACCCCGAGTTGCGCGTGGAAACCGAAGGCACAGATGTGGACAACTGCGCCCACCAGGTTCTGCTGAAGTTGGAAAACATGGGTCTGATCGCGGGCTGATCCGGCCCCGGACCGCACCATTGAAACGCGCCCTGCGGGGCGCGTTTTTTGTTTTCAAAGGCTTTCGGCGATGGCCTGCGCGGCGCGGCGCTCCAGATCGCAAAACCCTTCGGCCTTTGGCTTGATCGCACGCAGGGCGCCGATGCGCCGGGCGTAATCTTCGGGCGTGCAGGCATCGATCGCGCGGCGAATGTCGGCCTCGGACTGGCAGATCACCATGCCATTTGTCGGCAGAAAATCGGCGATGTTGGGACACCCCCAATAAATAGGCACCGTATCGCAGAGGATCGCGTCGATCAGCTTTTCCGAGAAATAGTTCCGCTCGCGCACGTTTTCGATCACCACGGAATAGCGGTAGGGTGCGAGGCCGTCGGATTTCTCCTCGAAGGGGGCATAGCCGCCGCCAATCACGTCCACGTCGTCGCGGCCCGTGTCACCCAGCCAGTCCGCCACGGCATGGCGCAGCTTGTGCCCTGCCGAATCCCGCTTGGCCGAGGCGATGAGCGAAATCATCTTGGTCTTCTTCAGGCTCAATTCGCGCCAGTTCGGCACCCATGTCGTGCCGTAGGGCATCAGTACCGCGTTCGGCAGGCGGCGCAGCAGCGTGTCGTTGAAGGTCAGTACCCGCCAGAAGCGCCGCCCGGTCAGATGCAGCAGGGCGATGTGCTTGCCGTGAATTGCCGCCGGTTCGCCCATCAGCAGCGAGACGCGCGCGCGGACACCGCGCCGGGCGTGCACATGGGTCACCGTGCGGGGGTAAACGATCAGGTGATCCTGCGGCCCCATGTCGGTAACTGTTCCACCCGCCAGCCGCTTGGGCCGGCCTAGCGGCCAATGCAGATCGTCCAGCGGGGTCTGTGCCATGTCGCGCCCCTGCCGGTGCTCGTATGGCAAAACGGCAATTGCAACGTCCGGGACGGACACGGTTCAGGCCTCTTCGGGCAGATCGACGCGCCCGCGCATCAGAACAAACCCGCGGCCCGCAACCTTGATGCCGGTCATCGCATCGGGAGGGCCCACACGGCGCACCCGGGCCTGCCCGGGACGGTTCATCCCGTGGCCCTGCTCGGCAATAAATTCATCGCCTTCGATCAAGCCGCGATTCCACATGAACGCCGCCATCGCGCCGGTTGCCGACCCGGTAAAGGCATCCTCGGGCGGGCTGGGCGGCGCCAGCAGCAGGCGGGAAAACGTGTCGCCCGCCTCGGTCGCACCACCCAGCGTCACCAGAAACGGTTCGACCGCCTCGTCGCCCACCAATTCCCGAAATTCGCGCAAAGCGCCGACGTCCAGGCGCGCGGCCTTCAGCGCAGCCCGATCCCGCAGCAGCGTGATGCAGAACGGCAGCCCGGTCGACACCATTTGCGGTGGCTCGACGATTTCATCGGGGGACAGGCGGATAATGCGGGCAATCAACGCCGCGTCGATCATCTGGCCGAAACTGGGGGCAATTTGCGTCATTTCGATCATGTCGCCGTCGACTGACACCGGCACGATCCCTGCCCCGGTTTCAAATGTCACCCTGTCGCCATCAAACATTCCCCGGTCACGCAATGCGGCCGCGGTGGCCAGCGTCGGATGCCCCGCAAAAGGGATCTCCCGGTCGGCCATAAAGTATCGCACCCGGAAATCCGCTACGTCGGACGGGCCCGTAAACGTGCATTCGACCAAAGAGGTTTCGCGCACGAAGGCCTGACAGGTTTCGTTCGGCAAAACCGCGCCGCCATGTACAACCGCACATCCGTTGCCGCCAAAGG
Source organism: Arenibacterium halophilum (assembly GCF_005938225.1). Lineage (GTDB taxonomy): Bacteria > Pseudomonadota > Alphaproteobacteria > Rhodobacterales > Rhodobacteraceae > Arenibacterium > Arenibacterium halophilum. The sequence continues at coordinate 477,606 of NZ_VCPC01000003.1, read as the reverse complement.
CGCGGTTGGTAAAGGCATCGACCCAGTCAAAATCAAAGTCAGCCATGGCACGCAGGCTCCCGGTTTTATGGTTCATAGTCGCCGGGCTGTGCCAGTCACACCGCCCGGTTCGCCCGGGCGGCCCTTGGATTTAGTTCAGGCTGACCGGCGCGTAATCGTGCTGGCGTGCCAGCGAAAAGGCAAGCTGCCGGTTCGCGACAAGCGCAAGCTGCTCGCCATCAGAATTGTGCACGGCATAGATCTGGTCAAGCGCGCCAGCTTCATCCTGCACTTCTTGCGGCAGGTCGGCCACCGCGATCGGCTTCACATAGACGATGCGCCGCGATGCGTCTTCAAGATTCATAGGCGTATTCATACCCTTACCCCTTTCTGATCGAAATGGTCTGAACCACGGTTTCCGGAACGGCGCGGGTCAGATCCACGTGAAGCAGGCCATTTTCCATGACGGCCTCTCCAACCTCAACGCCTTCGGCGAGCACAAAGGTCCGCTGAAATTGGCGCGCGGCTATGCCGCGGTGCAGGAACACCCGCCCATCGCTGTCATCGCGCTGCCGTCCGCGGATCACCAACTGGCGGTCTTCGACGGTAATGCGCAGGTCCTCCTCGGCGAAACCGGCCACCGCGAGAGTGATCCGATAGGACTGTTCAGAAGTCTGTTCGATGTTGAACGGCGGATAGCCTTCGTTGCCCGACTTGGCGGTGCGTTCCAGAAGGCGTTCCAGCTGCTCGAAACCCAGCATGTGCGGGTGCGAGCCAAGGGTCAGTTTGGTCACGTCGTTCGGTCCTTTAACAGCAAAGCGACACGCGCGCGGCCCCGTTTTGGCGACCGTGCACACCCAATATGGGGGCAGCACTGCCAAGTGACAAGTGAGCAGCCGCAGGACTAGGCGCAAAGGTTACAAAAGAGTAAACTCCCCATCACCTTCAATGACTTGAGTCGATTCGCCCGATGAACGCCCCGCTTGATATCTCGATGAAGACGGATGACGTGCTGACCGTCGAACTTGCGGTCTTTCGCCGCCAGCATCGCGATCTTGACGAGGCGATCCTGGCCCTGGTCGAACGCGGCACCGCCGATCAGCTGACCGTGCAGCGCCTGAAAAAGCAGAAGCTGCGCCTGAAAGACGTGATTTCCCGCATCGAAGACCGCCTGACTCCCGATATCATCGCCTGAGGCAAAAAACCCGGGCTGCTCATCGGTTTGCACACGCCGCGCGGATTGCCTGCGGCAGGCGTTTGGCTATAGTGCGCGCTCGCGATACGGGGGCAGTACATGCAGAACGTGAAGGTCGGGATCATCATGGGCAGCCAGTCAGACTGGCCCACGATGAAGGAAGCCGCCGAGATCCTCGACGCCCTGAGCGTCGCCTATGAAAAACGCATCGTTTCAGCGCATCGCACACCCGACCGGCTGTGGGACTATGGCAAGGGCGCGGTCGATCGCGGCTTGCAGGTGATCATCGCGGGCGCCGGGGGCGCGGCGCATCTGCCGGGCATGATGGCCTCGAAAACGCGGGTGCCGGTGATTGGTGTCCCGGTGCAGACGCGGGCGCTTTCGGGGGTGGATTCGCTTTATTCGATCTTGCAGATGCCACGAGGGTACCCGGTGGCAACGATGGCCATCGGCGCAGCAGGTGCGGCAAATGCCGGGCTGATGGCGGCGGGCATCCTTGCTTTGGGTGATCCTGAGCTTGCCCAACGTCTGGACACATGGCGCGCTGATCTTTCGGCCTCGATCCCGGAGGAACCCCGCGATGAGTGATCCCCTGACCTCTGGCGCGACGATCGGCATTCTTGGGGGCGGGCAACTGGGGCGTATGCTCTCGGCCGCCGCCTCGCGGCTGGGGTTGCGCACGCATATCTACGAACCGGGCGCCAACCCGCCCGCGGGCGACGTGGCGCATCGCGTGACCACTGCCAGCTACGAGGATGAGGCCGCATTGGCTGCCTTCGCCGATTCGGTCGATGTGGTGACCTACGAGTTTGAAAACATCCCAACCGCCGCACTGGACCTGCTGGACTCCAAGGCAATGATCCGCCCGGGCCGCGAAGCCCTGCGGATCAGCCAGGACAGGCTGACGGAGAAGACATTCCTGCAAGGGCTGGGGCTGAAAACCGCGCCCTTCGCGGACATTTCTGATCTGCCCGGACTTGAGGCCGCCCTTGCCACCATTGGCGCGCCCGCGATCCTGAAAACCCGCCGCTTTGGCTATGACGGCCAAGGTCAGGCGCGGCTGAAAACGCCGGATGACGCGGCCAGCGCGCTTGCCGAGATGCGCGGCGCCCCCGCGATCCTCGAAGGATTCGTGACCTTCAGCCGCGAGATCTCGGTCATCGCCGCACGCGGCGTGACGGGCGAGATTGCCTGTTACGACCCGGGCGAGAACGTGCATGTGGATGGCATTCTGCACACCACAGATGTGCCCGCCCGGCTGACCCCGGCCCAACGCAGCGATGCCGTGCTGTTGGCTGCCAACATCCTGAACGCGCTGGATTACGTCGGTGTCCTTGGGGTCGAGCTTTTCGTCACCGACGCCGGTTTGGTGGTGAACGAAATCGCCCCGCGCGTCCATAATTCCGGCCATTGGACCCAGAATGGATGTGCGGTGGACCAGTTCGAACAGCACATCCGCGCCGTGGCCGGCTGGCCCTTGGGCGATGGCACCCGGCACAGCGACGTTCAGATGGAAAACCTGATCGGCGAGGCCGTTCTGGGCGCCCACGACTTGGCGAAGGAATCGGCGACCGCGCTGCATCTCTACGGCAAGACCGAGGTGAAGGCGGGCCGCAAGATGGGCCATGTCAACCGGATTCGCAGCGCGGGGAAATAGCGGAGAGGGGGCGCGGCCCCCGTCCCTGCGGGACTCCCCCGGAGTATTTTGGGAATAATGAAAGGGTCCAGAGGTTCTGGGCCACAAGAGGCCCTGCGAGAGTGTCACTGCTGCCGTGCGATCAGGGTGCGGCGAAGATGCGACTGGCGAATTCACCGGTCATACAAGTGACCGATCCGCCGGCAAAACAGGCAGCGACGCGGCGGGTGGTTTCATCGATCACAGTGATGTCTGCCCGTAGACCAGGACGAAGCGTGCCGCGGTCCTCCAGCCCCAAAAGCCGCGCCGGGCCGGTGGAGACAAGCGCCCAGCCCTGCTCGAACGTACACATCCCGGAATCGACGCATTCGAACACAGCCGCCCGCAGTGCGGGGTAGTGATAGTCGGACGCAAGCGCATCACACAGCCCGGCGGCGATCATATCTCGGGCAGAGGCGTTACCGCGTTGAGAACTGCCGCGCACGGTGTTCGGAGCGCCCATGATTACCCCTTGCCCCAGATCGCGCGCCGCCTGCGCTGCCTGGGGCGTTTCGGGGAATTCCGCGAGGGCTGCGCCGCGTGTCTTCATGGCGACACATTCAGGTGCAGTCCGGGCATCGTGGTAGCCCAGTGTCACGCCCTGGGCGCGCAGGCGAGCAGAGAGATCATCCAGCGCCTTTGGCACTTCGGGGTAGCGGCGGTGCATGTCCATCAGCATGGCAAGGTGCTTTTCGGGATTTCGTCCCGCTTTCAGCGCCTGTCCCGTCAGCCGGGGTGGCGTTTTGCCCTGTGCGAGCCGGTCGTGCGGCAGGTGATCGTTGTAAACGAGGTATCCGACATCCCACTGTGCCAGCCAGTCGGGCAGGGTGTCATAAGCCTCTAACTGGCCGATTTCAAACCGCAGCTGCGGGCGCATATCGGTGCCGTGGATGTTGCCAGCGTCACGGAGCGCGGTAAACACGCGGGCGGCGTGGTCGGGGCCGCGCAAGCCCCCTTCCCAGCTGTGGAATTGGGCGATGACGCCGGTCGTGATGCCGTTCGCCGCGAGTTCGGCTGCGACGCTGGCGACGCCTTCGGCCATGTCGGGCGCGGCGCCCCGCCGCGGGGCAAGGTGGCGTTCGAACGCATCCCCGTGGATGTCGACGATGCCGGGCAGCAGCAGGTACCCCGAGGCATCGACCGCGCGGCCCACGGGCGCATCGGCAATGCGCCCGTCGGCCATTGACAGCCGGGCGCGAGCAAGCCCCTGCCCCGGCACCAGAACCTGTGCGCCGGTAAAATCGAGATCAAGCGCCTTCATCGGCTGGGGTTTCCTTTTGTGTCGTCGGAACAGTCGGCCCCGCTGGCGCAGGCCGTTGCGATATTGCCGAACAGCGCGTCCAGCCACGAAATCTCGGGGTCAAAGCGCCCCTGCTCGATAAAATGGATCGCTTCTGCGATGACGCGGGGATTGTTCATCATGAAGGTATGGGTGACAGGCAGAACGATGTGATCCGCCATACCATCCACCCGGGTCGACGCGACCGAAACCTTGCCATCATCCGGGCCCGGAATCAGCGCGGAAAACACCGGGTTCAGCGTGTTGCTGCCCGCGATCACCCCCAGCGGGAAATCGACCGGAGGCAAGCGGCGCGGCAGGCTGTTCGCGCCGGTGCCCAGTTGCAGGCCGGCCGGTCCGTTCAAAAGGCCGAACACCTCCCAGTCGCCAAGTTCGTCCACCAATTCGCTGCCCGCATTCGGTGGGCTGAGCATCACCACGCGACCCAGGCGCGCCGGCCGGGCAAAGCGCAGCCAGTCGCGCACCAGAATTCCCCCCATCGAATGGGTGACAAAGTGGATGACTCGCGCGCCACAGGCCTCGGTCGCGGCGGGCAGCGTCTGTTCCGCCAGCGCGCCGATGGGCAGATCGGTCGAGGGATAACCCGGGCGCACCACGACATAGCCGCGCCCGCGCAGCACCTGTTCCATCACCGCGAAAGAGGTTTCGCTGCGCGCCAGCCCGTGCAGCAGGATCACGCAGTCGCCCTCGGCGGCGCGCGCCACCGGGGACATCAGGATCATCAGGAAAGCGGCCAACCATCGCATGGCGCCTGCCATACGCCGAATGCGGCCCGTGGGAAAGCGGGCTTAGCCGAAGGCGCGCGGATAGGTCAGCGTGGCCTTGGGCGCGTCGGTTCCCGGACCGGCCAGCAGGGTGTGGTCGATCGGATAGGGCGAGGTCAGCTGTGCCGCCCTGGCCACGCTGAACCCGGCGCGTTCGTAGAACGGCACCTGCCCCAGCACCACCACCGTGGTGCCCGAGAGCCGCGCCCATTCGCTGATCAGCCCGACCATGCGCCGCCCGATGCGTCGCCCCTGCCAATCGGGGTGCACCGCGACGGGGGCAAGGCACAGCCAGCCTTTCGGCGCGACCATCCGCGACAGTGCCAGGTAGGCGACGATGTCACCATCGGCGGCCATCACCTGTTCGCCCGCCATGTCGCCGCTGCGGCGCAGCGCCTTGACCAGCTCGGCCTCTTCGGCGCCATCGAACGCGGCGCGCAGCAGCGCATCGACGGCGGGTTCTTCGCCGCGGCGCAGCTCGCGCAGGAAATCGGGGGACATCACCATGTTCGAACCCTTTGTCTGACTGGTGTCGAATACGAAAAAGGGGCCGCCTAGGCGACCCCTTTCCCAAGTCTGCAAAGCAGGGCGATTACATCATGCCGCCCATGCCGCCCATGCCGCCCATGTCGGGCATGCCACCGGCGGGTGCATCTTTCTGCGGCTTGTCGGCCACCATCGCTTCGGTCGTGATCAGCAGACCGGCGATCGAGGCTGCGTCCTGCAGCGCGGTGCGAACCACTTTGGCCGGGTCGATGACGCCGAACTTGAACATGTCGCCATATTCGTCGGTCTGAGCGTTGTAGCCGAATTTCAGGTCCGAGGATTCGCGCACCTTGCCAGCAACAACCGAACCGTCGACGCCCGCGTTCTGGGCAATCTGACGCAGCGGTGCTTCGAGCGCCTTGCGCACGATCGCGATACCCGCGTTCTGGTCGCTGTTCGCGCCGGTCACGCCTTCAAGCGACTTCGCACCCTGAACCAGGGCCACGCCGCCACCGACAACGATGCCTTCCTGAACGGCCGCGCGGGTCGCGTTCAGTGCGTCATCGACGCGGTCCTTGCGCTCTTTCACTTCGACTTCGGTCATGCCGCCGACGCGGATCACCGCAACACCGCCTGCCAGCTTGGCAACGCGTTCCTGCAGCTTCTCACGGTCGTAGTCGCTGGTGGTTTCTTCGATCTGATTGCGGATCTGGGCCACGCGTGCCTCGATCTCGGCCTTTTCGCCAGCGCCGTCGACAACGGTGGTTTCGTCCTTGGTGATCGACACCTTCTTGGCCGAACCCAGCATGTCGATGGTGACGTTTTCCAGCTTCATGCCCAGGTCTTCCGAAATCACCTGGCCGCCGGTCAGGATCGCCAGATCCTGCAGCATGGCCTTGCGGCGATCACCGAAGCCCGGTGCCTTCACGGCTGCGATCTTCAGGCCGCCGCGCAGCTTGTTCACCACCAGAGTTGCCAGGGCTTCGCCCTCGACATCTTCGGCGATGATCAGCAGCGGCTTCTGCGACTGGATGACCGACTCGAGCAGCGGAACCATCGGCTGCAGCGACGACAGTTTCTTCTCGTGCAGCAGGATCATGCAGTCTTCGAGTTCTGCAGTCATCTTGTCGGCGTTGGTCACGAAGTAGGGCGACAGGTAGCCACGGTCGAACTGCATGCCTTCGACGACATCGGTTTCCGTTTCCAGACCTTTGTTTTCCTCGACGGTGATCACACCCTCGTTGCCGACTTTCTGCATCGCGTCTGCGATCTGCTGACCGATCTCGGCTTCGCCGTTGGCGGAAATGGTGCCAACCTGCGCAACTTCGGCGCTGTCCGACACATCACGTGCGGCGGATTTGATGGCTTCGACAACCTTGGCGGTGGCCAGGTCGATGCCGCGCTTCAGATCCATCGGGTTCATGCCGGCGGCAACCGATTTCATGCCTTCGCGCACGATGGCCTGGGCCAGAACGGTCGCGGTGGTGGTGCCGTCACCGGCTTCGTCGTTGGTGCGGGAAGCGACTTCCTTCACCATCTGCGCGCCCATGTTCTCGAACTTGTCTTCCAGTTCGATTTCCTTGGCAACCGACACACCGTCCTTGGTGATGCGCGGCGCGCCGAAGGATTTGTCCAGAACCACGTTGCGGCCTTTGGGGCCCAGGGTCACTTTCACCGCGTCGGCCAGGATGTTCACACCCTTCAGCATGCGGTTGCGGGCATCGGTGTCGAACTTGACGTCCTTAGCAGCCATTTTTGTCTCTCCTCTTGGGAAATTCGATTACGTGTTGCGATCTTGGGTGGCGGGGCAGGCCCGCCGGTCGAACAGCCCGGTGGCTTATTCGATGATCCCCATGATGTCGCTTTCCTTCATCATCAGCAGTTCTTCGCCTGCAACGGTGACTTCGGTGCCCGACCATTTGCCGAACAGGATGCGGTCACCGGCCTTCACGGCCATCGCGATCAGCTCACCGTTATCCTTGCGGGCACCATCGCCACATGCGACGACTTCGCCTTCGCTTGGCTTTTCCTTGGCGCTATCGGGAATGATCAGCCCACCGGACGTTTTCTCTTCGCTTTGCACACGGCGCACCAGCACCCGGTCATGAAGCGGTTTCAATGCCATCTTTGCAGCTCCTTGAGGCTCAAAGTTTGTTATCCGTCAGACCCCTTGGGGCTTACCCGCGGGATCGTTAGCACTCGACCTCCCCGAGTGCTAACGGCGCATAGCTAGGCACCGAAATCGGGCGAGTCAACAGGGAGCGGCGAATTTTCATGACTGCGGAGCGCGCGCTTGCGATGTCACCGGCCCATCACCCTGATCGGGCTCCTGATCCGGCATCGACTCGGCCCAATCCGCCAGCCCACGCCGTCCGGCATCGGTCAGATCATACACGCCCGTGCGGATACGTTCAAACCAGCCGTAGTGATTGTCGGCCATGATCCGCGTGGCCCGCGCGATGCCTGCCGACTTCTTGATGTCGGAGCCACGGGATTGCCCATGCTCGGCAAGGTGCCGCGCACAGATCACCGCATCCTGCCGGTACGCGGTGACGATCCCGTGCCGCGTTGCCCCGCCATCGTTCGGATCCCCGCGCAAGGCATCGAATTCGCGCAGCAGCCGCGCGGCGCGTTTTTTTGATTTGCGCGGCGCAAAAGGCCCCGGATCGCATTGCACTTCGGCCCGTCCGTCCGGACGCACCGTGATCAACCCCAGCCCCAACCGCCGGCACAATGCCCGGTTGTCCTTCAGCGTCCGCCGCGCCGTACGACCTTGCGGAAGCGGCACACAGATATAGACAAGATCGCTGATCGCCATCCGAGCGATCGCCTGATGAAACAGCGACAGCGAAAATCGCAACTTCAACTCGACGATCACCGGCGGCTCTTCTCCGCGCCGCGCAACGACATCTGCGGCGCCAACCTCGCCCTTCACCTCGTACCCTTGCCGTTCCAGCAGAGCCTTCACGGGCAGGTAAAGTGCGGTTTCCGAGGTCTGGGTCATCGCGATTGCGTACCATCGCAGCATCCGCGCGCCAATTCGAAAGCGGTGCAGGGGCTTTGCCCCTCTTGGCCTGCTGCCAATTCACCCCAGGATATTTTCGGCCCAAAGAAGCGATGCCTCCCGCTTCTTTGGGCTACAAATATCCCGGGGTTTGGGGCAGAGCCCCAATCCGACATCTCCCTCACACGGGCATTGGCGTTTCTGCCGCAGGTGACATCCCCCCCGGCCTTGCATATAAGGCGCGCGAATCCCGATTGCGCAGGCAGGACACGATGAACATTCAAGTTTTTGGCCATAAATCCCCCGACACCGACTCCACCGGCTCGCCGCTGATCTGGGCGTGGTATCTGAACGAGATCAAGGGCACCCCGGCAACTCCGGTCCTGCTGGGCGAGCCCAATACCGAAGCGGCCTTCATGCTGGACCGCTGGAACCTGACCAAGCCCGAGATCATCTCGGACGTGGACGCCGACGCGCCCGTGGTGATCGTCGACACCAACAACCCGGCCGAGCTGCCCGCAGGCATCAACAGCGCCGACATCCGCGCCATTATCGACCATCACAAGCTGGTTGGCGGCCTGGAGACCAAAGGCCCCATCGACATCACCGTGCGTCCGCTGGCCTGTACCGCCACCATCATGCATGACCTGATCGGCGACGACATGGCCAAGATGCCCGAGCCGATCCGGGGTGCGATGTTGACCTGCATCCTGTCGGACACGCTGGAGTTCCGCTCGCCCACCACCACCGCGCATGACCGCGCCGTGGCCGAATCCCTGGCCCGCGATCTGAACATCGAGATCCCCGCCTATGCGGCCGAGATGTTCGCCGCGAAGTCCGATGTTTCGGCCTTCTCCGAGGCCGAGCTGCTGCGCATGGACAGCAAGGAATACGAAGTCGGCGGCAAGCAGTTCCGGGTGTCCGTGCTGGAAACCACCTCGCCGCAGATGGTGCTGGACCGCAAGGATGCGCTGATGGCCGCGATGCCGGGCGTTGCCGAAGAAGACGGCGCCGATCAGGTGCTGCTGTTCGTGGTCGACATCCTGAACGAGGAAGCCACGCTGCTGGTGCCGAACGATCTGGTGAAGACCGTGGCCGAGAAGAGCTTTGACGCCACGCCCACCGGCGACACGGTTGTTCTGCCCGGCATCATGAGCCGGAAAAAGCAGATCATTCCGAACCTCAAGGTCTGATCCCCTTCCCCATTCGAACATCGGAAATGGCGCCTTACTGGCGCCATTTTTGCGTTTCAGACCGGGCGGATGATTTCTTGGTTACTCATTTTCGGTCTCTATTTCATCTGCATGAACCTTTGGGCCTACTCCGCCATGCGCTCGGACAAGCGGCGCGCGTTGACCGGTGACTGGCGGCTATCGGAATTTCACCTCTGGCTGCTGGCCTTTGCCGGGGGCTGGTTCGGCGCAAAGCGGGCGCAACGGGTGTTTCGCCACAAGACACGGAAAGAGCCGTTCCGGTCTCGGCTGAACCGCATTCCGCGCTGGTGGTTGGTGAGCGCCTGCCTTGTCACCGCGGGCGTTCAATACGGGGTTCTGCCCCATCGGCTGCCCGATCTGACGTTGCCCAGCCTGTCTTTGCCCGATGTGTCGCTGTCCGAGATGGACTGGAGTCTGTCCAGCGCCGGGCCGAAACTGCCCCGACGCCACCGCAAACCGCCGAAGTTCTTCAAAAGCGCCTATTAGGGGCATTCGCTCTGGTGCAGGCGGGTGCTATTTGTCATGCAACGCTCAATCGAAGAACCAGTGAAAGGCTTGTCATGACCCGGATCGTCCAGTCCCTTGCGGAAATTTCCGACACCTATGACGCGCTGTTCGTCGATCTGTGGGGCTGTGTGCATGACGGGGTCAAGGCGCTGCCCGATGCCTGTACCGCCTTGCAGGCCTATCGCCAGCGCGGCGGCACCGTGGTTCTGGTGACGAACGCGCCGCGCCCGCGCGACAGTGTCGAACAACAGCTGGATGGATTTGGCGTGCCGCACGATTGCTGGGATACCATCACAACATCGGGCGACAGTGCGCGCGCGGCAATGTTTCGGGGCGCGGTTGGTCAAAAGGTCTGGTTCATGGGATCGGAAGCGATCGACATGGCGTTCTTCGACCCGCCGAAAATCGTCACCGACCCGATTGCCATCGAACGGGTGCCGCTGGATCAGGCCGAAGGCATCGTTTGCCTTGGCCCTTTCGACCCTCATTCCGACCCCGAGGTGAACCGGCCCGAATTTCTCTATGCCAAACAAAAAGGGATTAAGTTGCTGTGCGCCAACCCCGATATCGTGGTGGACCGGGGTGAACGGCGGGAATGGTGCGCAGGGGCGCTGGCGCGGCTTTACACCGAGATGGGCGGAGAGAGCCTGTATTTCGGCAAACCGCATCCTCCGGTCTATGATCTTGCCCGGCAGCGGCTGGCCGAGATTGGCAAGCAGGTTCCGGATGGGCGCATCCTTGCCATTGGCGACGGGCCGCACACCGATATTCAGGGCGCCATGGGCGAGGATATCGATTCGCTGTTCATCACCGGCGGGCTGGCCGCCGCCGACACGCGCACGACCGATCAACCGGACCCGGACGCGCTCGACAGCTTTCTACAACGCGAACTGATCAGCCCGACCTTTGCCATCGGCTTTCTGCGCTGATCCCGCCCTGAAAACGGTTGACTTTCTGCGCTTGCGAAGTAATTAAATTACCTCGCGAGCGCCTTTATCGAACAAATGTTGCCTCGCCAGTCAAATTGCGAGGGTCAGATGTTGGACAATTTCCCCCGGGGCACGATCTGTATCGAAGATATCGAGATGGGCATGTCGCGCCATCTGCGCAAAACCGTGACCGATGCCGATATCGAAATGTTCGCCGAAGTCTCGACCGACCGGAACCCGGTGCATCTTGACGATGCCTATGCCCGCGACACGATCTTCGAGGGCCGCATCGCCCACGGAATGCTGACCGCCGGGTTGATTTCCGCCGTGATCGGCGAACAGCTGCCGGGGCATGGCACCGTCTACATGGGGCAGACGCTGAAGTTCCTGGCCCCCGTGCGCCCCGGCGATACCGTGCTGGCCGAGGTCACGGTGATCGGCATCGACATCGCCAAGCGCCGGGTGCAACTGGATTGCGTCTGCAAGGTGGATGGCAAGAAGGTGCTTGCCGGTGAGGCCACGGTGCTGGCCCCCTCGCGCAAGTTCGACTGAGCGCCAAATTATCGCGCCCGGGGCACCCTGCCCCGCTTGCCCTTGCTGCACGCCGGGGCTAGGCATGGCCCATGCGGATCATCCGGGATTATCAGTTTGTTGCGCCCTCGGACAAAGGGGCAAGCGTGGCCATCGGCAACTTCGATGGCGTGCATGTGGGCCATCGCTCGGTGATCGACATGGCGCGCGCCGCCGCGCCCGATGCACCGCTGGGCGTGCTGACCTTTGAACCCCACCCGCGTGCGTTTTTTGCACCCGATGCGCCGCCGTTTCGCCTGATGGGGTCCGCCGCACGGCGGCACCGGCTGGAAAAGATCGGCGTCGAGGTCTTGTACGAGCTGAATTTCAACGCCGCCCTCAGTAACCTGACGCCCGAACAATTCGCCGCCAAGGTGCTGCGCGACGGGCTGGGCCTGCGCCATGTGGTGGTCGGGGCCGACTTCTGCTTTGGCAAAGGCCGTAGCGGTACAACCGACGACCTGGTCCGCTTCGGCGCCGAGATGGGATTTGGCGTGACCATCGCGCCGCTGCTGGAAGAAAGCGACCAAACCGTATCGTCTACCGCGATCCGCACTGCATTGGCCGAGGCCCGGCCGCGCGACGCCGCCAAGATGCTGGGCCATTGGCACCGGATCGAAGGTCCGGTGATCGGCGGAGAGCAGCGCGGGCGCGACCTGGGTTATCCAACCGCGAACATGGCTGTAGACGGGCTGCACCTGCCTGCGCTTGGCGTCTACGCGGTGCTGGTCGATGTGCTGGACGGCCCGCACAAGGGCAAGTACCACGGCGCGGCGTCGTTGGGCACGCGGCCGATGTTCGGCGAAAACCGCCCGAACCTTGAAACCTACCTGTTCGATTTCTCGGGCGACCTGTATGGCGCGACGCTGTCGGTCGGGCTGGTCGACTATCTGCGTGGCGAAGAGAAGTTCGACAGCCTCGAGGCCCTGATCGACCAGATGAACGCCGATTGCGCCCGCGCCCGTGCCATCCTGGAGGCGCTGTGAGCGATCCGATCCGCCGCACCGGATTTGCGCCCCGCTTCTGGGAACGCAAGCAGATGTCCGAGCTGACCCAGCCCGAATGGGAGGCGCTGTGCGACGGCTGCGGCAAATGCTGCCTGAACAAGCTGGAAGACGAGGACACCGGCGAAATCGCCCTGACCCGCATCGCCTGCCGCCTGCTGGACGATTCCACATGCCGCTGCGGCCAGTACGACATCCGACACCAGTTCGTGCCCGAATGCATCGTGCTGCGCCCCGACAATATCGAGGATCACCTCTACTGGATGCCGCAGACCTGCGCCTATCGGCTGATCCACGAAGGCCGCCCGCTGTATGACTGGCACCCGCTGATCTCGGGCCGGGCCGACAGCGTGCACCACGCGGGCGTGTCGGTACGGGGCATCACGGTGCCCGAATTCGAGATCGCCGAGGAAGACTGGGAAGATCACCTGATAGAGGAGCCGACCTGATGTATTTCGCTTCTGACAACTCCGGCCCCGTCCTGCCCGAGGTGATGGCCGCGCTGACCCGCGCGAACGAAGGTTACGCCATGCCCTACGGCGCAGACGCCGATATGGAAGAGGTCCGCACCCGCCTGCGCGAGGTGTTCGAGGCGCCCGAGGCCGCTGTCTACCTCGTCGCCACCGGCACCGCCGCCAACGCGTTGGCTTTGGCCACCCTCGCCCAGCCCTATCAGACGGTGTTTTGCTCGGCCGTGGCCCATATCCACGAAGACGAATGCAACGCGCCCGAATTCTACACCGGCGGCGCCAAGCTGACTCTCGTGCCGACCGACAACAAGATGACGCCCGAAGCGCTGGCCGCCAGCATCGCGGGCGAAGGCACCCGCGGCGTCCACGGCCCCAAGCGCGGACCGGTATCGATCACGAATGTCACCGAACGCGGCGGCGTCTACTCGGCTGCCGAAATCGCCGCGCTTTGCGCTGTGGCACAACAGCATGACCTGCCCGTTCACCTCGACGGCGCACGCTTTGCCAATGCGCTGGCCAGTACCAATGCCACCCCGGCCCAAATGACTTGGCAGGCTGGTGTCGACGTGCTCAGCTTTGGCGGAACCAAAAACGGGTGCATGGGCGTCGAAGCGGTGATCCTCTTCGATCCCGCCCGCGCAGAAGAATTCGAATTCCGCCGCAAACGCGGCGGGCACCTGTTCTCGAAACACCGCTATCTCTCGGCACAGATGGCCGCCTACCTGCGGGAAGACCTCTGGCTGCAAGCTGCGCGCAAGGCCAACGACGCCGCCGCCGACCTGGCCCATGGCCTGCGCGACGCCGGCGCGGGTTTCCTGCACGATCCCGATGCCAACATGCTGTTCCCCACGTTTTCCCGTGCCGCGCATCAGCGCCTGCATGAGGCCGGAGCGAAATACTACCTCTGGGAAGGTGACCTTGACGGCGCCGACCCCGACGAACACCTCTCGGCCCGACTCGTCTGCGACTGGTCCGCGACAGATGACAACATCAACCGGTTCCTGGCCCATCTCGCCGGCGCGCAGTCCTGAACCGAAAGATTTTCGCGCTCCGCGCGAAGCCTCCGGCGGGGATATTTTTATCCCAAAGAAGGAGGGCCATTTCCCGCTTTCACCTTCGCGAAAATACTCCGGGGGAGTCCCGCAGGGACGGGGGCAGAGCCCCCTGCTACCCCAGCCGCGCGCGACCTAGTTTGTCACGTCGCGGAACAGCAGCCGCAGTTGTTCTGCCACCGCGTCGGGGTGGGTGATCGGCAACATGTGCCCCGCGCCCGCCACCTCGCGGATCTGCGCCTGCGGCAGGCGACGCGCCACGCCCCGGTTGGCCGCCGCAACAATTGGCTGGGTCTGCTCACCGTGCAGCAAGCATACCGGCATGCTCACCCGGTCCAGCCCTCCGGTTTCGAACACCCCAAAGCGATCGGCCGAGACCGTCGGCGCACAGGCCGACACAATGCGCACGCCCCGCGCCATGGCGGCGCGCAGTGCCTGGGGCATCTCGGCCCAGCCGCGACTGCCATCCCCCCACCCGCCACTGAACAGGCGCGCCGCTGTGTCGTGATCGCCTGCTGTCATCGCGGCCTCGAAAGGGGCATTCTGCTCCTTCTGGGCTGCCAGCAGGTCAGGCGCATCGTGGGCAACGACGCCGAACAGAACAGGTTCGATCAAGGTCAGGCTGCGGACCCTATCGGGGTGCCAGGCCGCAAGATGCAGCGCGATCACAGCACCCATCGAATGGCCAACCACATCGACGGGCTGGTCGATCAGCGGCAGAAGGGCCGCCACCATCCGTTCGGTAAAGTCGCCGGCACCGTCCCAGTCCGCGCTCTTGCCGTGGCTCAACATGTCTGGCGCTATCAGCGTAACCTCACCTTCCAAGGCGTCGGCCAAACCACGCCATGCGCCGGAATGCGCAAGCGTGCAATGCAACCCCAGCACCTGACGCGGGCCTTGTCCGAACCGCTGCCGCGACAGGCTCGCTACGCCATCTGCGCTCACCCGGCGCGCTCTTGCAGATGCGCGTCGAGATGATCCAACCGGTCCTGCCCCCAGAACCGCTGATCGTCATCCGTTATGTAAAACGGCGCGCCGAATACCCCGCGCGCGGCGGCTTCCTCCAGATTGGCCGCATATGTCTCGGCGCCTTCCAGCAGCCCGGAGTTCGCCAGATCAGGGTCGAACCCCGCCTCCGACAGGCACGCGCGCACAACCGCCTCATCGGCGATGTCCTTCTCCTCGGCCCAGCAGGCGCGGGTAAACGCATGAGTCAGCACGCCCAGATCTCCGCCGCCGGCGTTCTGGGCCGCAATGATCGCATAGGACGACGGCGCCATGTTGGTGGGCCAATGCGCGGGCTTCAGGTTGAAAGGCATCTTCAGATATTTTGCCTGCCGCAGCAGATCCTGCGCGCGATATTCCTGCCGCGAGGGGTGGCGCTGCGCCGGAGGCGTGCCGCCGGTGCGTCCGAACAGCGCGATCACATCGGTCGGCTTGTAGGTAATCGTCGCCCCGTGGCGGGCCGCGATCTGCTCAAGCCGTGTGCCTGCGAGGTAGGTGAACGGCGACAAGGTCGCAAAATAATAATCTATGTGAGCCATGTGTCATTTCTCCCCGCATCAGCTTTGCGTCACGGTAAGGCCGTGTTAAGCGGTGTCAACATCACGAATCTGTCACATCTGACGCTGCCTCGGGATCGACTTTCATGGCCCAACAGAACGAACCGAAACTGATCGCGGGAAACGCGAACCTTCCGCTTGCCAAGGCGATCGCCCGCCGGATGACGATGCACCGCGGCGTGCACACCGGCCTTGTCGATGCGCGGGTCGAACGGTTCAATGACGGTGAGATCTTCGTCGAAGTGTTCGAGAATGTGCGCGGCGAGGACATGTTCATCATCCAGCCTACCTCGAACCCCGCAAACGACAACCTGATGGAACTGCTGATCATGGCCGACGCGCTGCGCCGGTCCTCGGCCGCACGGGTCACTGCCGTCCTGCCCTACTTCGGCTACGCCCGGCAGGATCGCCGCACCAAGGCACGCACGCCGATCAGCGCCAAGCTGGTTGCAAACATGATGGTCGGCGCCGGGATCGAACGGGTCCTGACGATGGACCTGCACGCCGCGCAAATCCAAGGGTTCTTCGACATCCCCGTCGATAACCTTTACGCCTCGCCGGTCTTTGCGCTCGACATCAAGACAAACTTCAAAGGCAAGCTCGATCAGCTGATGGTCGTCTCGCCCGACGTCGGCGGCGTGGCGCGCGCGCGCGAACTTGCAAAGCGGATCAACTCGCCCCTGTCCATCGTGGACAAACGCCGCGAAAAGCCCGGCGAAGTGGCCGAGATGACTGTGATCGGAGACGTAAAGGACAAGATCTGCCTGATCGTCGACGACATGTGCGACACCGCCGGAACGCTCTGCAAGGCAGCCGAAGTGCTGATGCAGAACGGCGCCAAGGAAGTCCATTCCTACATCAGCCACGGCGTGATGAGCGGCCCTGCCGTGGAGCGCGTCACCAAGTCGGTGATGAAATCGCTGGTCATCACCGATTCCATCCGGCCCTCCGAAGCCGTCAAGGGCGCCAAGAATATCCGCATAGTGCCGACCGCCCCGATCTTCGCCCAGGCGATCCTGAATATCTGGAACGGCACCAGCGTGTCTTCGTTGTTCGAGGACGATACCCTGTCGCCAATCTACGAATCCCTCTACGCGATGGATTGATCGCGCTGCGCGCGATGCCTCCGGCGGGGATATTTAAGGCCCAAAGAAGGAAAAGGGCCGTTCCTTCATCATTCCCGAAATACTCCGGGGGAATCCGCGCAGCGGATGGGGGCAGAGCCCCCTGCTCCACCCGTCCATTCGAAACCGATCAGTAGAGCTTCCAGTCGTCCGCGTGCGGCAGGGCGCCGATGGCGGTCCAGGCGACGCGGACGCGGGCAAACCGGCTGTCGGACCAGGTTCGGAACACTATGTCGAACTGATCGGAGGTGACGTGCTCGGCCACCACTTCGGCGCGCAGGGCCGAGGCGGTGTCGGCGTCCCACAGCGAGACCGAGAGTTGCACCGATGGCGCGGATTTGAAGGCCGCGCTGAAGGTCACGGTGCGGCGGCGTTCGCGCGGGCCGCTTCCGGTCCACATCTCTCCGCCCTCTTCGAATTCGGAAAACACGACCGTATCTCCCTGATCGACACCGATCAGGTGGTTTTCAAGGCGCTTCATACGATCCTTTCCGCTCCTTCCAAGCGCTCCGGTGCGCGCAATATCAAGTCGGCATAAAGTTCCCACATCGCTCTTAGCCGCAGGTGAACATACAAAAAGGGGCCGCCGTATGGCAGCCCCTTGTCATTCATCATCACCGCTTCAGACGTTGATGTGATCGCCCAGTGCAACCATGTCGGCCAGCAGCTTGGCCGCGTCGTCGACGGGGCCCGGCTCGTTCTTGAACGTTTCCTTGGCCGCTTCGTGCTTGGCACGGGCGCTTTCGATCATTTCGTCCAAGTGCGCCCGCGTCATTTCCGTCAACGGGATCGCCTGTTCGGCCAGCACCGAAATGCCGCTGCCGGTGATTTCGGCAAACCCGCCCGAGACGACGTATTCCGCCGTCCCGTCAGGGCCGTTCACCCGCAGCACGCCGGGGCGCAGCGTCGTGATGACAGGGGCATGATCGGGCATTGCCGTCATGTCGCCATCTGCGCCGGGCACCAGCACCTCGCGCACCTGAAGCGACGCAAGGCGGCGCTCAGGCGACACAAGGTCGAATTGCATTGTCTCTGCCATCGGGCGCTCCTTTAGGCCGCGTCTGCGGCCATGCGTTCGGCTTTGGCCTTCACGTCGTCAATGCCGCCCACCATGTAGAAGGCGCCTTCGGGCAGGTGATCGTATTCACCGGCCACAACAGCCTTGAACGACGAAATGGTGTCTTCCAGCGGAACCTGCACACCGTCCGAGCCGGTGAACACTTTCGCCACGTCGAAGGGCTGCGACAGGAAACGCTGGATCTTCCGGGCACGGGCCACGGTCAGCTTGTCCTCTTCGCTCAGTTCGTCCATCCCGAGGATGGCGATAATGTCCTGCAGCGACTTGTAGCGCTGAAGGATACCCTGAACGTCACGGGCCACTTGGTAGTGTTCCTCGCCGATCACCTGCGGGTCCATCAGACGCGAGGTCGAGTCGAGCGGGTCCACGGCCGGGTAGATGCCCAGTTCCGAGATCGCACGGTTGAGAACGGTCGTTGCGTCAAGGTGCGCAAAGGTCGTTGCCGGTGCGGGGTCGGTAAGGTCGTCCGCGGGAACGTAGACGGCCTGGATCGAGGTGATCGAGCCGTTCTTGGTCGAGGTGATGCGTTCCTGCATCGCACCCATGTCGGTGGCCAGCGTCGGCTGGTAGCCCACGGCCGAGGGGATACGACCCAGCAGAGCGGACATCTCCGAACCGGCCTGCGTGAAGCGGAAGATGTTGTCGACAAAGAACAGAACGTCGGTGCCGGTGGCATCGCGGAACTGCTCGGCCATGGTCAGACCGGTCAGGGCGATACGGGCACGGGCTCCCGGAGGCTCGTTCATCTGACCGAACACAAGCGCAATTTTCGAGTCCGGCAGGTTGTCGGGTGTCAGAACGCCCGATTCGATCATCTCGTGGTACAGGTCGTTGCCTTCGCGGGTCCGTTCACCCACACCGGCGAACACCGACAGACCCGAGTGCACCTTTGCGATGTTGTTGATCAGTTCCTGAATGAGAACCGTCTTGCCCACGCCGGCGCCGCCGAACAGGCCGATCTTGCCGCCTTTGGCGTAGGGGGCCAGCAGGTCGATCACCTTGATGCCGGTCACCAGCACTTCGGCTTCGGTCGACTGTTCCGCGAAATCCGGCGCCGGGGCGTGGATCGGGCGGTGCTCGTCCGCTTCGACGGGGCCTTTTTCGTCGACCGGCTCGCCGATCACGTTCATGATCCGGCCCAGGGTTGCGGTGCCGACAGGCACGGTGATCGGGCCATCGGTGTCCAGCACTTCCTGACCGCGCACGACGCCTTCGGTGGCGTCCATCGCGATTGTGCGGACGGTGTTTTCGCCAAGGTGCTGGGCCACTTCAAGCACCAGTTTCTTGCCGTTGTTGTCCAGCGTCAGGGCGTTCAGGATTTCAGGCAGCGCATCGTCGAACTGCACGTCGACCACAGCGCCGATGACCTGGGTGACTTTGCCTTTAGCATTCGCCATGTGTTGTCTCCGGTTTCTGCTTACAGCGCTTCCGCGCCGGAAATGATTTCAATCAGCTCGTTCGTGATGACCGCCTGACGCGACCGGTTGAACTGAATGGTAAGTTTGTCGATCATGTCGCCCGCGTTGCGCGTTGCGTTGTCCATCGCACTCATCCGGGCGCCCTGTTCGGACGCGCCGTTTTCCAGCAGGGCGCTGAAAATCTGCGTGGCAACACCGCGCGGCAGCAGATCGGCCAGGATTTCCTCTTCGCCCGGTTCATAGTCGTAAACCGTCGAAACGCTGTCCTGCGCGCCATCTTCTGCCGGGAAATCGGCGGGGATCACCTGCTGGGCGGTCGGCACCTGCGACACGACGTTGACGAACTTCGAGTAGAAGATCGTGGCAACATCGAATTCGCCGGCATCGAAACGCGACAACACGTTCTGCGCGATGCCCTGCGCGTCCGCATAGGACAGGCGCTTGACTTCGCTCAGATCGACGTGGCCAACCATCAGGTCGGCGCTGTCGCGTTTCAGGGCGTCACGGCCCTTTTTGCCGACGGTCAGGATTTTAACCGTCTTGCCCGCGGCCTTCAGCTTGGCGGCATGCGTCCGGGCCAGGCGGACGATGTTCGAGTTGAACCCCCCGCACAGACCGCGTTCCGCCGTCAGCACCACCAGAAGGTGCACCTGGTCAGACCCGGTGCCCCCCAGCAGCTTCGGCGCGCTGTCGCTTCCGCCGACCGATGCCGCCAGCCCCGCCATCACGGCATTGAACCGCTCGGTATAGGGGCGTGCGTCCTCGGCCGCTTCCTGGGCGCGACGGAGCTTGGCCGCCGCGACCATCTGCATGGCCTTGGTGATCTTGCGGGTCGATTTGACCGACTCGATCCTGTTTTTAAGGTCCTTGAGACTTGGCATTGCCTTATCTCTCCTTAAGCGTAGTCAGCGGCGAATTCGTCAAGCGCGGCTTTCAGCTTGTCCTCGGCCTCGCCCTTGATCTTGGGATCTTCGGTCGTCAGCCAGTCCAGCACGTCCTGACGCTTGCCGCGCAGGTGCGCCAGCAGACCCTTTTCAAACCGACCCACTTCGTTCAGCGGCAGCTTGTCCAGGTAGCCGTGCGTACCGGCATAGATGACGGCCACGATTTCCGCGTTGGTCAGCGGCGAATACTGCGGCTGCTTCATCAGCTCGGTCAGGCGGGCACCACGGTTCAGCAGGCGCTGGGTGGCGGCGTCAAGGTCCGAACCGAACTGGGCGAAGGCCGCCATTTCGCGGTACTGCGCCAGTTCCAGTTTCACCGGGCCGGCGACCGACTTCATCGCGTTGGTCTGGGCCGACGAACCCACACGCGACACCGACAGACCGGTGTTCACGGCGGGGCGGATGCCCTGGTAGAACAGTTCGGTTTCCAGGAAGATCTGGCCGTCGGTGATCGAGATCACGTTGGTCGGAATAAAGGCCGACACGTCGCCGCCCTGGGTTTCGATGATCGGCAGCGCGGTCAGCGAGCCTGCACCGAATTCCTCGTTCAGCTTGGCCGAACGCTCCAGCAGACGGGAGTGGAGGTAGAACACGTCGCCCGGGTAAGCTTCGCGGCCCGGCGGACGGCGCAGCAGCAGCGACATCTGGCGGTACGAAACGGCCTGCTTGGACAGGTCATCATAGATGATCAGCGCGTGCTTGCCGTTGTCGCGGAAGTATTCCGCCATCGCGGTCGCGGTATAGGGCGCGAGGTACTGCATCGGCGCCGGTTCGGACGCGGTTGCGGCCACGACGATCGAATATTCGATGGCGCCGGTTTCTTCCAGCTTCTTCACCAGCTGGGCCACGGTCGACCGCTTCTGGCCGATGGCGACATAGACGCAGTAAAGCTTCTTGCTTTCGTCGTCGCCGGCGCGGTCGTTATAGGTTTTCTGGTTCAGGATCGCGTCCAGCGCCACGGCGGTCTTGCCGGTCTGACGGTCGCCGATGATCAGCTCGCGCTGGCCACGGCCGATCGGGATCATCGCGTCGACCGACTTCAGGCCGGTTGCCATCGGTTCATGCACCGATTTACGCGGGATGATGCCCGGCGCCTTCACGTCGGCGATGCCGCGCTGCGACGTGGTGATCGGGCCCTTGCCGTCCACCGGGTTGCCAAGGCCGTCAACGACGCGGCCCAGCATTTCGGGGCCGATCGGAACGTCCACGATCGAGTTCGTGCGCTTGACGGTGTCGCCTTCCTTGATGTCCCGGTCGGAACCGAAGATCACGACGCCGACGTTGTCGGTTTCAAGGTTCAGGGCCATCCCCATGATCCCGCCGGGGAATTCGACCATCTCGCCGGCCTGCACGTTGTCCAGGCCATAGACGCGGGCAATCCCGTCGCCCACGCTCAGCACGCGCCCGACCTCGGCAACCTCGGCCTCCTGGCCGAAGTTCTTGATCTGGTCCTTCAGGATCGCAGAAATCTCTGCTGCTTGGATACCCATTTATCCGACCTCTTTCATTGCATTCTGGAGAGAGTTGAGCTTCGAACGGATCGACGTGTCGATCATTTTCGAGCCTACCTTGACGACAAGACCACCGATGAGGCTTTCATCGACGGTCGCATTCAGAGTGACCGTTTTGCCAATGTTGGCGCTCAGCGTTTTCACGAGCTTTTCGGTCTGATCCTTGGTCAGTGCCTTGGCGCTGGTCACGTCTGCCGTCACCTCGCCGCGCTGCGCGGCCAGCTGGTTGCGCAGTTCAACCAGAACCTGCGGCAGCACGAACAGGCGGCGCTTGTCGGCCATCAGGCGCAGCGCGTTCTGCATCACCGGGGCCAGGTCCATCTTCTGGGCCACGGCGGCGATTGCTGCACCTTGCTCGCTGCGCGACAGCAGGGGCGACTGGATGACGGTGCGCAGATCCTCGCTCGCCTCCAGGGCTTCCGCCAAATCTTTCACGCTGGCTTCGAGGCCATCGAAATTGTTATTCTCCTCGGCAATCTCAAAAATTGCCGTGGCATAGCGCGCGGCTATCCCCGCGGAAATCGAAGCTGGTTCGGACACGTCCACCCTTCCGACAGTTGGCCCCGGTTTGCCATCGACAAAAGCGTCCGGGGGCGTGACTTTGACCCGCCAAAAAGGCAGGCCATCGAAATCAGCGTCGATGTAACAGAGCCCTTCTGTACCCGCAATACAGTATCTGGTGCCCGGACTGCGACGTTATTCATTAATTATTAACGCCTTACGCGAAGTGCGACGGATTGCTCCACCTCGACGTTCACGAAAAGGCGAGAATCCTGTGCCGGTTTGCCCGATTCCTTGCCCGATTTTGCGCCATAAGCGGCTTCAGACAGGCGAGGTTTCGGGTTTGGGCCGCATCGCAGGCAGCGCAGCGCGCGCGGTTTCTCGGGTGCGCACCCGCAGACCGTCACCAGACGAGGGCGTGACCCGCTTGCTCGCCTCAACCAGAATGGCCCCTCCGGCGATCATCGTGGGCAGGTAGCGCCCGGCGCGTTCGAACAATGGCGCGGCGCGGCGCCAGAACCGCCGGGTCGACGGCGGCTGAAACAGGGCGGCCCCGCTGCGTTCGGGCAGGAAGTGGTGTTTGCGCAGCTGCGATTCCAACTGGCCCAGCGTATAGGGCCGCCCGAACCCGAACGGCGTGCGATCCGACCGCGCCCAAAGCCCGGCCCGGTTCGGAATGATAAAGATCGCCTTGCCTCCCGGTCCCAGCACGCGCCAGCATTCTTCCAGCACAGCCGAGGGCCGTTCCGACGTTTCCAGCCCGTGCATTACGATCAGCCGGTCGACATGCCCGGTTTCCAGCGGCCACAGCGTTTCCTCGGACAGGACGCAGACATTGGGCAGACCCGAGGGCCAGCGCATCACGCCCTGTGGCCCCGGCATCAGCGCGACGACCCGGCGCGCATCCGCAAGGTAGGGCCGCAGCAGGGGAACCGCAAAGCCGAAGCCCGCGACCGTCTGGCCCTTGGCCTCTGGCCACATCTCCAGCAGCCGGCCGCGCACCGAGGCCTGCGCCGCACGCCCCAGCGCGCTGCGATAATAGAAATTGCGCAGATCCTGCACATCAAGATGCATTGCAGCCGCTCTTTCCTTGCGTCAGGCTGTCCCCCGACACATGCATCAAAATCATGAAAGGGCAATAGCAGATGGCCTTGGACATCGTCACCATCCCCTGCCGCACCGACAACTACGCCTTTCTCGGCCATAATCCCGAAACCGGCGACACTTTTCTGGTCGACGCGCCCGAAGCCGCCCCGATCGTCGAGGAACTGGCCAAGCGCGGCTGGTCGCTCAAGACGATCCTGATCACCCACCACCACCCCGATCATGTCGAAGGGCTGCCCGGCATTCTCGCCGCGCATACGGCCCGCGTGGTTGGCGCGCGCGCCGATGCGCACCGGCTGCCTCCGTTGGACATCGAGGTGGCCGAGGGAGACATGGTCGACGCGGCCGGAGAGATGGCCCACGTGATCGACGTGTCAGGCCATACCGTGGGGCATGTCGCCTTTCATTTCCCCGACAGCGGCGTTGTGTTCACCGCCGACAGCCTGATGGCGCTTGGCTGTGGCCGCGTATTCGAAGGGACGATGGAACAGATGTGGGGCTCGCTGTCGAAACTGGCCGCGTTGCCGCCGGACACCATCGTCTGCTCGGGCCATGAATACACCCAGGCCAACGCAAAATTCGCCCTGACTATTGATCCTGACAATCCCGAGCTTAAATCACGTGCAGAGGCGATTGATCTCGCCCGCTCCCGCAACCAGCCAACCGTTCCCTCACCCCTGTCGCTGGAACTTGCCACAAATCCTTTTCTGCGCGCGGCCGACCCCGGCATCCGGCGCAACCTTGGGATGCAGACCGAACCCGACGCCGCCGTTTTCGCTGAGATTCGCGGCCGCAAGGACAGGTTCTGATGCCGAAATTGCGCGCTGACGTGCAACTCTGCAGGCAAATGTGACCGAAAAGCAGAAGAAAAGCCTTGAAGCGGGGCGTCGATCAACCAAACTCTAATGTTATGAAGACATGGTTGGAGTCGAGGGCGGCCACTCGGACCTCCCTCCACCAGCCCAAATAAGAGGAGCACGCATCGTGCCTTCATTCTCGAGCACTCTGGAACAGGCCATTCATTCGGCGCTTGCGCTGGCGAATGAGCGGCGCCACGAATTTGCGACGCTGGAGCATCTGTTGCTGGCGCTGCTTGACGAACCCGACGCAACCCGCGTGATGAAAGCCTGCAGCGTCGATCTGGACGAACTCCGCGCTACGCTGGTCGAATTCGTTGACGAAGACTTGTCGAACCTTGTCACCGACATCGATGGCTCCGAGGCGGTTCCAACCGCCGCCTTCCAGCGAGTCATTCAGCGCGCGGCGATCCACGTGCAATCTTCGGGCCGCACCGAAGTGACCGGCGCCAATGTTCTGGTCGCGATTTTCGCCGAACGCGAAAGCAACGCCGCCTTCTTCCTGCAGGAACAGGACATGACGCGCTATGACGCGGTGAATTTCATCGCCCATGGCGTGGCCAAGGATCCGGCCTTTGGTGAAAGCCGCCCCGTTTCGGGCGCGCCCGAGCCGGACGAGTCGACCCAAGGCGTGACCGAGGGCGAGCAGAAGGAAAGCGCGCTGTCGAAGTACTGCGTCGATCTGAACGCAAAATCGCGCGAGGGCGACATTGACCCGCTGATCGGCCGTGAGTCCGAGGTGGAACGCTGCATCCAGGTGCTATGCCGCCGCCGCAAGAACAATCCGCTTCTGGTGGGCGACCCGGGCGTGGGCAAGACCGCCATCGCGGAAGGCCTCGCGCGCAAGATCGTGGCCGGGGAAACCCCCGAAGTGCTGTCTAAAACAACGATCTACTCACTCGACATGGGCGCGCTGCTGGCCGGAACCCGCTATCGCGGCGATTTCGAAGAACGGCTGAAGGCCGTTGTGTCCGAGTTGGAAAACCACCGCGACGCGATCCTGTTCATCGACGAAATCCACACGGTGATCGGCGCGGGCGCAACCTCTGGCGGGGCGATGGATGCCTCGAACTTGCTGAAACCTGCTCTGCAGGGCGGCAAGCTGCGCACCATGGGTTCGACCACCTACAAGGAATTCCGTCAGCACTTCGAGAAGGACCGCGCGCTGAGCCGCCGGTTCCAGAAGATCGACGTGAATGAACCCTCGGTCGAGGATACGATCAAGATCCTGAAAGGGCTAAAACCCTACTTCGAGGATCATCACAGCGTCAAATACACCGCCGACGCGGTGAAAACCGCCGTGGAACTGGCCTCGCGCTATATCAATGATCGCAAGCTGCCGGACTCGGCCATCGACGTGATCGACGAAGCGGGGGCCGCGCAGCACCTTGTAGCCGAATCCAAGCGCCGCAAGACCATCGGCACCAAAGAGATCGAGAATGTCGTCGCCAAGATCGCGCGCATTCCGCCCAAGAACGTCAGCAAGGACGATGCCGAGGTTCTGAAAGATCTCGAAGGCTCGCTGAAACGCGTGGTCTTCGGTCAGGACAAGGCGATCGAGGCGCTGGCCAGTGCGATCAAACTCGCCCGCGCCGGTTTGCGCGAACCCGAAAAGCCGATCGGCAACTACCTGTTCGCAGGACCCACCGGCGTCGGCAAGACCGAGGTCGCCAAGCAGCTGTCGGATGTACTGGGCGTGGAAATGCTCCGTTTCGATATGTCGGAGTACATGGAGAAACACGCCGTTTCGCGTCTGATCGGCGCGCCTCCGGGTTATGTCGGGTTTGATCAGGGCGGCATGTTGACCGATGGCGTTGATCAGCACCCGCATTGCGTGCTGCTGCTGGACGAAATGGAAAAGGCGCACCCGGATGTCTACAACATCCTGCTGCAGGTGATGGACCACGGCAAGCTGACCGATCACAACGGCCGTACTGTGGATTTCCGCAATGTCGTGCTGATCATGACGTCGAACGCCGGGGCGACGGAACAGGCGAAGGCCGCCATCGGCTTTGGCCGCGACCGTCGCGAAGGCGAAGATACCGCCGCGATCGAACGCACCTTCACGCCGGAATTCCGCAACCGTCTGGACGCGGTGATTTCCTTTGCGCCGCTGCCGAAATCTGTGATCCTGCAGGTGGTCGAGAAGTTCGTGCTGCAACTTGAGGCGCAGCTGCTTGACCGTAACGTGACCATCGAACTGACCCGTCCCGCCGCCGAATGGCTGGCAGACAAGGGCTATGACGACAAGATGGGCGCGCGCCCGCTGGGCCGCGTGATCCAGGAAAACATCAAGAAGCCGCTGGCCGAGGAACTGTTGTTCGGCAAGCTGGTGAAAGGTGGCGTTGTCAAAGTTGGCGTCAAGGATGGCGAAATCGATCTGCGGATCGAAGGGCCGGAAAATCCGCGGCTGTCGGGCAATAAACCACCGCTTCTGACAGCGGATTGATTTAAGGCAGAGTATCGCGGGGCGCCCATGTGGCGCCCCGTTCGCGTTTTCACGTGAAGGGCCCGCTATGCGATACATTCTAGCCGCCATAGTGCTGGCCAGTCCTCTGGCGGCCGACCCGCTGTCGTTGTCTTTGCCCGTTGATTGCGAGTTGGGCGAAACCTGTCATATTCAACAATATGTTGACCGTGACCCGGGTCCGGGCGCCCACGATTTTGCCTGTGGCTTGCTCAGCTACGACGGCCACAAGGGCACCGATTTTGCGCTTGCGACGCTGGCACAGATGGAAGCGGGCGTTGACGTTCTGGCCGCTGCACCGGGGATCGTGGCCGGCGTCCGCAACGATATGGCAGACAGGCTGTTCCAAGCGGACCAAGCCGCTGAAACCGAAGGGCGCGAATGCGGCAATGGCGTTGTGCTGCGCCACGACGACGGATTCGAGACGCAGTATTGCCACATGGGGCAGGGTTCGGTGCGGGTTCAGCGGGGGGATCGTGTCGGCAGGGGCGATATTCTCGGCCAGATCGGGCTGAGTGGGCTGACCCAATTCCCGCACCTGCATCTGTCGGTGCGCCGCGATGGTGCGGTGGTAGACCCATTCGATGCGCAGCTGACCGATGCCTGCGAGGATGGCGAACAGATGTGGCAACCCTCCCTGCCCTATGAAGGCACCGGCCTGCTTGACGCGGGGTTCGCCCCCTCCGTGCCAGCCTATGACGCCGTGCAGGAGGGCACTGCCGCACAGCAGGCGTTGACGCCCACGGCGGGTGGGCTGGTGCTATTCGGTTTTGCCTTTGGCGGTGCGCCCGGAGACGTGATGCTGCTGGAAATCATCGGCCCCGAGGGCCCAGTGTCCTCGCAACGCGCAACGGTAGACAAAGCTCAGGCGCGATACTTCCGCGCCTCTGGCAAACGCTTGACCGCCACGCGCTGGCCTGCCGGGACTTACGTCGGCACTGTCACGCTGGAACGGGACGGGCGCATCGTGGCAACGCGAGAGGTTTCGGCAACGATCCCTTAACTATTTTTCGGTCAGCTTAAGCTCGATCCGGCGGTTCTGGGCGCGCGCCTCGGGCGTATCGGCGGTGCTGATCGGCTGGTATTCCCCGAACCCGTTGGCGGCCAGCCTGTCGGGCGGGATTCCCAGCGCGTTCACCATGTATTTCACCACCGAAAGCGCCCGCCCCTGGCTGAGTTCCCAGTTGTCCGTGTATTTGCCGAACCCGCCCAGCGGCGTGTTGTCGGTATGGCCATCGACCCGGATCACCCAATTGATTTCAGGCGGAATACTGGCCGCGATGGATTGCAGAATACGCGCGACCTTGGCGATTTCCTCTTGCCCGTCGGGCGACAGATCGGCGCTGGCCGGGGCAAAGAGCACCTCGGACGAGAAGACAAACCGGTCGCCTTCGATGCGCACGCCTTCCTGATTTCCCAGCAGGTCGCGCAGGCGTCCGAAGAAATCCGAGCGGTATTTTTCGAGATCCTGCGTCTGGCCGCGAAGCGCCTCTGCCTCGGCGGCGAGCCTGGCGCGTTCTTCCTCAAGCCGCTTGCGCTCGGCCTCTTCCAGCAGGCGGCGTTTGCGTTCTTCCGAAGCCGCGCGGGCCAGCGCCGCGTTCAGATCGGACCCAAGCGACTGGATCTGCACCTTGGCGGCGGAATCGCGGGTTTGCGCATCGTCCAGGAGGGCCTGCAATTGCCCAAGCTGGTCACGCAGTGCGGCGACCTGCTGATTGAGCAGCGCGGTTTCGCGCTGGGCCTTGGCGGAAATCTCTTTCTGGTCGGCCAGCGATGCACGGGCCTGCGCCAGGAGTTGCGCGCGTTGTTCGGCCAGGTCCATCTGTTCTGCCGCGCCGGTTTCAGCCTTCTGCTTTTCCGCCAGCGCCGCCATCAGGCGTGAGCGCAGCAGGTCGCGATCGGTTGCCGCCGCCTGCGCGCGTTCCAGCGAGTCGAGCGCCGCGAGAAGCCGCGCTTCGACGGTTGCGCTGTCTTGCGCCGTGGTATTTGCGCGGGCCTCGGCGGTGCGCAGCTTGGCTTCTGCCGCCTGCAGCTTTTGTTGGGCGATGGCTAGATCGGCCTCGGCCTTGGCGCGCGCCTTTGCCAAATCCTCTTCCAGCGCCCGGGTGCGGGCCTCGGCATTGGCTTGCAGTTTGGCGAGTTCATCTTCCAACCCGGCGCGGGTCGTTTCGGCCTGTGCCCGGGCTTGGGCCAGTTCCGTTTCCAATGCCTGCCGCGCGGCTTCGGCATCGGCGCGGGCCTGAGCGAGGTCAGCCTCTAGCTGGCTCCGCTCATCGGCATGTTCGGATTGCAGGCGCGCCAGTTCGGTCTGAAATTGCGATTGCGTTTCAACCGTCTGCGCCCGCTGGCGGGCCAGTTCATCCGTCAGCGTCGCGCGGACCTGCGCGGCATCTTCCCGCGCAGCCGTCAATTGCTGTTCCAAGGCCGCCTGAGTTGCGGCCGCCTGTGCGCGAGCCGTCGCCAGCTCGGATTCCAGCGTGTCCCGGTCGGCGGCAGCTGCCGTCCGCGCCTCGGCCAGTTCAGCCGACAGCGTGTCACGACTACGCTGTGCGTCGGTGCGGATGCGGGCCAGTTCGGCCTCCATCGCGGCCATCGACTGTTCCGACTCGGATTGCGTGGCCTCCATCTGGGCCAGCACCCGGGTCAACCGTTCGGCCAGTTCATCGCGTTCTTTTGCGTCGGCCTGCGCGGTTCCGTAAAGTTCAAGCGCCTCGGCCAGCTTGATGTCGAGATCCTTGTTGGCCGCCTCTGCCGCCGCCAGAAGGGTCAGCGTATCTTCGGCCTCTTGCCGCTGTCGTTCCAGTTGCATCGTCATCGCCGTCAGCTCGGCATCGGCGTCTTCAAGGCGTTCGCGCAGAGCTTCGGCGGCGGCGGCTTCGGCGATCCGGGCGGCTTCTTCATCGCTCAGGTCACTTTCCAGCTGCGCGGTGCGGTCCGCCGCCTCGGCGTTTTCCTGACGCAGGTCGGCCACCAACGCCTCGAGTGCCTCGCGTTTGGCAGCGGCAAGGCGGGCGGCCTCGGTCTGGGCGTCAATTTCCGTGCGCGAACGTGCCAGCGCGGCGTTCAGCGCTTCCTGCTCGGTCAGCAAGTCCTCTCTTTGCCCGCGCAGATCGTCGCGATCCTGTTCCAGTGCGGCGATCGTGTCACGCGCATCGGCCTGATCGGCCATCAGCGCCGCCACCTGCGCCTGAAAGTCGGTAATCTGGCCGCGCGCCTCGGCCAGGGCCGCGTCCTGCTGATCGCGTTCTTCGGTCAGCGATTGCACCAGCGCCTGCGCCGCCCCCAGATCGGTCTGCGTGTCGCGCAGCGTAGAACTGAGCGCGCCCAGCCGGGCCTGCAACTGGTTGCTTTCGCGTTCTTCCAGGCCCAGCGCATTGGCCAGCGCCTCGATTTCATCGGAGAGATTATTCAGCTCGGTTTCCTGGCCCGAGATGGTTTCGCGCAGCACGAATTGCACCACCATGAAGATGGTCAGAACGAACATCAGCACCAGAAGCAGGCCGGTCATCGCATCGACGAACCCGGGCCAGATTGCCCCCTGGAACCGTTGTCCGGTGCGCCGTGACAGCGCCATGACCTAGTCCTTTCCGGTGGAGGTTGCGGGCTGGCTGCGCGGGCGGTCGGCGCCGCGCGGGCGCGCCAGCGCCTTGACCAACAGTTCGATATCCTTGCGCAGCTCGGCCATGCTTTCCTGCCGCCCGGCCGAGATTTCTTCCAGTATCCGCAGCATCTGCACGTCGATCGAGCGCAGGCGCATCCGGCTTTCGGCATCCATGCCATCGCCGCCGCCATGTTCGCGCAGCGTTTCGATCAGCGTGTCCTGCCCCACGGCCACGCGGTCCAGCGCGGCGGCAATGCTGTCGGATTGATCCATCCGCGCGTTCATTTCGGTGATCGCATCAACCAGATCACCCAGCTTGCGGTCGACGGCGGCGCGGCCTACGTCGGACTGGGTGAACATCTGTTGCAGGGCTTCCATCTGCTCGGCCATGTGGTCCATCACGCCGGACACGGCGTTGGTATCGACGCCGCCATCCTCGCCCGAGGAAAAGCCGATGCGCGTGATGCTGGACAGCCATTCCTCAAGTTCGCCGTAGAATCGGTTCTGGCCGTGGCCCGCGAACAGTTCCAGCAGGCCCACGATCAGCGACCCGGCCAGCCCAAGCAGCGAGGACGAAAACGCCACGCCCATGCCGCCCAGCTGCGCCTCGAGCCCGGTCATCAGGCGGTTGAACACCGCAATGCCTTCTTCGCCCTCTTGTGGGGCAAGGCTGCGGATGGTGTCGACGACCGCCGGCACCGTGGTGGCGAGGCCGTAGAAGGTGCCGAGAAGCCCGAGGAAAATCAAAAGGCTGACGATATAGCGCGTGATCTCGCGCGCTTCGTCGATGCGGGTTGCGACCGAGTCGAGGATCGAGCGGGTGGACGACGACGACAGCTGCATCCGCGCCCCGCGCGAGCGCAGCAGTTGCGCCAGCGGCAGCAGCAGGCGGGGCGGGACGTTGGTGGTGTCAGTCTCGCCCGACGCGAAAGTTTCGATCCACCGGACCGAGCCGATCAGTTGCAGCACCTGCCAGAAACAGGCGAAGACCCCCAGCAGGAAGACGAAGGCGATGAACCCGTTCAGGTAGAGGTTGGCCAGGAACACGGGCAGCACGCTGGGCAGCGCCACGAAGGCCGCCGCCGATGCAAGCCCCAGCACGATGACCATCGACAGGATCTGGCGGAACGGCTGTGAAAATTGCGGACGCTGTTTGGTATCGTGTTGCGCCATGCGCTGTGGTTCCCGCGGTCTCTGCTCGGGGCCGAGCCTATAGAAAGATTGCGCATAACGCCAAGGGTTTATGCGCCCGTGTTAAGCCGTCAGCGCGCGCACCCGTTGAGTCAGCCAGTCCAGATCGGGATCGGCCAGCCCGATGCCTCGAAGATGGGCCGCCGTGTTGAACAGGTATTCGGTATTCGGCCCCCGGCCACCCACCGCGCGGGCGATGATCCGGGCCTGTTCTTCCAGATCCAGCGCGCAATATTGCACATGGGCCGGGTCGATCACATAGGTCACGGCGGTCACCGTCCGGCCATCGGTCAGGTCAACATCCAGATCTTTTTCCAGATAGGCCGAGGATATCAGCTCGCGCTCGCGCAGCATCTGCAGCACCTGCGCCTCTTCGCCCACGCGCACGGCCAGCGCGAGGCCCTGACAGGATGCGCCTTCGACCGCGTCCAGCGCCAGCACCAGCCCCGGGTCGTCCTCGGTTCCGCGATGGTGGATCGAGCGCATACAGAACGACCGGTGATAGTCGGGTAACCGCGCCAGATGCGATTCAGCCGGGTCGAACCCCGGGTTCCACAGCAGGGAACCGTATCCAAAAACCCACATTGTCATATCGTCACCGGCAATAGGGCCCGCCACGGTGGCGCGCGGTATCAAGGTGAAAGTGGTCCTTGTGGAACCGGTCAGAGTTTGGGCCTAGCACGGTGCTGAACGGGCCACAGGCGGTACGATGCGCCTTTTTCATCGCGCGGCGGCCCCAATCGTTCAGCACGGTGACGATTTCACCGCTTTTCAGCACAAAGCCCGAGATGTCGATGGCGTTGCCGCGCCCATGTTCCGAGATTTTCGCGCCCGACTGGTTGTTGCGCGGGCGGCAGGCGTAGTGCGCCGCGACGCGCAGCTCGACCACGCGTTTGCGAAAGGCGGGCTGCACACCCTTGCGCACCCATTTGTTCAGCGCCTTGGCCGTGGGGCAGTTGATCAGCGCGGGCTGGCTGAGCCGCACCCCCGAGACCGAGGTGACGCGCACCGCGCCGTCGATCCCACATCCTGAAATACGCCCCGGCACAGGCCCCGCCTCTTCGCCCTGGATGTCTAGATCGCCGCAGACGGCGCCCTTGCGCAGCTTGCGCCGCTTGAACAGCGCCTCTTCGACCACTTCGGGCGGGCGCAACCCGGGGCGAGCCGAGGCATCGGGCCCGGTGACAGGCAGGCTGCCCGCGCGCGCCATCGCGGCCATCTGCTCCGACTGTGGGCGCGGATTGGGGCGGATCGCCTGCACAGCAGGCGCGGGCGTGTCCAGCCGTGTCTGCGGACGCGGAGAGGTATCGGGCGCGCTGGCCATCGCCGCCATCGGCAGCGCCAGTAACAGGATCGCGCCCAGCCGGGTCATGTGGCCTTGCGCGGGCTACGCCCGAAATCGGGGGCGGCGGTGTCCTGCCCCGCGTCGATGATGCCGCGCCGGATCGCGCGGGTGCGGGTGAAATAGTCGAACAGCAGATCCCCATCGCCAGTGCGGATCGCGCGTTGCAGGGCAAAGAGTTCCTCGGTGAAGCGGCCCAGAATCTCCAGCGTCGCGTCCTTGTTGGTCAGGAACACGTCGCGCCACATCGTCGGGTCGCTGGCGGCAATCCGGGTGAAATCGCGAAACCCGGCAGCCGAGTATTTCACCACTTCGCTGTCGGTCACGCGGCGCAGATCATCGGCCACGCCCACCATCGTATAGGCGATCAGGTGCGGCGTGTGGCTGGTGACGGCCAGCACCAGATCGTGGTGGTCGGCGTCCATCACCTCGACATTGGCGCCCATGCCTTCCCACAGCGCGCGCAACCGTGCCATGTCTTCCTCGGGCACCTCGGCGTCGGCAGGCACAAGCAGCGACCAGCGGTTGTCGAACAACTCGGCAAAGCCGCTTTCGGGGCCGGAATGTTCCGTGCCCGCCAAGGGGTGCGCCGGAATGAACACGACTCCCTCGGGCAGGTGCGGCCCGACCGAGCGGATCACGTCACGCTTGACCGATCCCACATCGGACACGGTACAGCCCGGTTTCAGATGCGGGGCCATGTCCTGCGCAACCGCTTCCATCGCGCCGACGGGCACGCAAAGCACGACCAGATCGGCGCCTTCGACCGCCTCGGCCAGCGTATCGCAGACGGTGTCGCACAGCCCGATGCGGCGCGCGGTGTCGCGCGTGGCGTCCGACCGGGCGTAACCTACAACGGTGCCTGCCAGATTGCCGTGCCGCTTCATCGCCCAGAACATCGACGAGGCGATCAGCCCCAGCCCGATCAGCGCGACCTTCTCGTAAACCGGTGCCGTCATCCCTGCGCCGCCTTGAAGCCCTTGACCGCCGCCACGACCCGGCGGCAAGCGATTTCATCGCCCACGGTGATGCGCAGGCACTGGGGCAGCTGGTAACCGCCGGTCTGGCGCACGATCAGCCCTTCGGACTTCAGGTGCGCGTCACAGGCGTCGGCCTCGGCCGGGCTGGCAAAACGCGCCAGCACGAAATTTGCCATCGAGGTATCGGTGGGCACGCCCAGCTCGGCCAGCGCCTCGGACAGCCAGTGGCGCAGGCGGGCGTTTTCGCTGCGACATTTCTCGGTAAAGGCCAGATCGCGGACCGCGGCCTCGGCCGCGGCCATCTGGCCTGCCGACAGGTTGAACGGCTGGCGCAGCCGGTTCAACACGTCGATGACTTCGCGCCGGGCATAGCCCCAGCCGATGCGCAGCCCGCCCAGCCCGTAGATCTTGGAAAACGTCCGCGTCATCACGACGTTGGGGTAGTCGTCAACCAGACCGGCCCCACCGTCGAAGCCTTCGACAAATTCGGCATAGGCGCCATCCAGCACCAGCACGGCCTTTTCGGGCAACCCTTCGGCCAGACGGCGGGTTTCAGCCTCACCGATCATGGTGCTGGTCGGGTTGGCGGGGTTGGCGATGAACACGATCCGCGTCCGGTCGGTGCAGGCGGCCAGAATGGCATCGACATCGACCACACGCTCGCGCTCGGCCACCTCGACCGGGGTCGCGCCGACCGCATGGGCCAGGATCGGGTACATCGAAAACCCGTGCTGGGTCACGATCACCTCGTCCCCCGGACCGGCATATGCCTGAGCGATGAATTGCAACACCTCGTCCGATCCGACGCCGCAAATGATGCGCTCGGGGTCCAGCCCGTGCACCTCGCCGATGGCACCGCGCAACGCAGCGTGATCGGTGCCCGGATAGCGGTGCAGCTGATGCGCGGCGCGCTGGTAGGCCTCGACCGCTGCGGGCGAGGTGCCCAGCGGATTTTCGTTCGAGCTGAGCTTCAGCACGTTCGACACGCCGTCGATGCTGCTGGCACCGCTTTGGTACAAAGCGATGTTCAGGATCCCGGGCTGAGGTGCGATGGTCATCGTTGGCTTCCCCATGTTCCGGGCGGTTCTAGAATCGCGCCCACGGCAAAGCCAGCCCAAAGTGCAGCGCCCCGGCCATGCAGGGCGGATGCGCGGCACATCGGTGACGTGTTGGCGCTAACTCGCCAGAACGTTGCGGAATTGCCAGGGGTCGCTTTCGTCAATGTCTTCCGGGAACAGCTCCCACCGGTCCTGCAGCGGGGTCCAATCGGTGTAATGCGCCTCGACCGGGCCCAGGTAGGGGCGCTGCACCTCAAGACAGCGGGCGTGGTCCATCTCGTCCGCCTCGACAATGCCGGCTTTGGGGTTTTCCAGCGCCCAAACCATGCCCGCCAGCACCGCGCTGGTGACCTGAAGGCCGGTCGCGTTCTGATAGGGCGCCAGTTCCACCGCCTCAGCATTTGACAGGCGCGAGCCATACCACAGCGCGTTCTTTTCATGGCCGAACAGCAGCACGCCCAACTCGTCGATGCCCTCGACGATCTCGTCGGGTTCAAGGATGTGGTGCTTGGTCTGCTGGATGCCTGATCCAAACATCTCGTGCAGGCTGAGGACCGCATCGTCGCAGGGATGATAGGCATAGTGGCAGGTGGGACGGTAATCGGGCGCGTCGGCCTGACCGACGGTGTAATAGTCGCTGATCGATACTGCCTCGTTATGGGTCACAAGAAACCCGAACTGCGGCCCCGGCGTGGGGCACCAGGTGTGCACGCGGGTGATGGCCCCGGGGCGTTCCAGCCAGATCGCCGCCTGACAGCCGATGTCATAGCTGTGCCCGTTTTCCGGGAACCACGTTTCATGGGTGCCCCAGCCCAGTTCGGCCGGTTGGAACCCTTCCGAGATGAAACCCTCGACCGACCAGGTGTTGACGAAGACGTTGCGCGGGCGCGGCGTGCGGCGCGCCTGCGTGTCGCGCTCGGCGATGTGGACGCCCTTGACGCCCAGCGATTGCATCAACCCGGCCCAACCCGCGCGATCGGTGGGCGGTGTGGCATCGCCGCCGGTGTCGCGCGCTAGCGTCAACAGCGCCTCCTTCACGAACCAGCTGACCATACCGGGGTTTGCGCCACAGCAGGACACCGCCGTTGTGCCGCCGGGGTTTGCGGCCTTTTCATCGCGCACCCGCTGGCGCAGGGCATAGTTGGTACGCTCGGCGTTCTCGGCCGTTTCAAAATAGAACCCGGCCCAGGGTTCGACCACCGTATCAATATACAGCACACCAAGCTCGCGGCAGTATTTCATGATGTCCAGCGACGAGGTATCGACGCTGAGGTTCACGCAGAACCCCTGCCCGCCTTTGAACAGATCGCCCAGCAGGCTGCGATAATTCTCGCGCGTCACCGCTTCTTGCACATGGCGGATCTTGCGCTGGTGCAGGAAATTGGCGACATCGCCGTTCGGTTCCACCACCACAAGCTGATCGGCATCGAAATCAAAATGACGCTCGATCAGAGGCAGCGTGCCCCGCCCGATCGATCCGAACCCGATGATGACGATGGGGCCGTCGATGCGGCCATAGGTGGGATAGCTGGTCATTCATGCCTCCTGTGCGCGGCAGCGCGGGCTGCCCCAGTAGTGGAGGATCGCCCTGCGCCGGTCAATCGCACGCCCCCTTGCAAAAGGACGCAGGGCCGCGCGGGCGACCCTGCGTTGACGAATAGGGTCAATCGTCGATCAATCGCCCCAGATTGGCAACTCGAGGATACCGGTCGCCGGCATCCGGAGCACCAGCGCGCCATTGGCAAGTTCGACCTGATCGAGGTTCACGACGCGGTCGTCGTCGCCGAAATCGGTCTGGCTGTCGTCAAAATCGATGGCCAGCGCGCTTGGCATGTCGGCGCTGGTGCCAAGCACCTCCTCGACCTCGCCGATCACGATACCGCCCGGATCGGTCACATCCAGATCGTCCAGCGTGTCGGCAGTCATCTCGAACCCCGGCACCATGACATCGTCGTCGATTTCGATCAGGGGTTGCTGGGCGGTCTGGGCGCTGGCGGCGCTGGCAAGCGCAATGGCAAGGGCCGGGCAAAGCAGAAGTCGCATGAGCTGTCCTTTCAAGGGAATACCAAGGCTCAACCCCCTGCCCGCCGCGGCGTTCCCCGACCCATCGCGTTCGGCGGCACATTGCCGCAGAAATGCAAAAGGCCGCGCCCGGGAAGGCGCGGCCCAAACACGATCCGAAACGGTTCGGATCAGTTCTTGGCGTAGAATTCGACGACGAGGTTCGGTTCCATCATCACCGGATAGGGCACATCGCCCAGACCGGGGGTGCGCACGAAGGTCGCGGTCATTTTCGAGTGGTCGGCTTCGATGTAGTCGGGCACGTCACGCTCGGGCAGCTGGGTGGCTTCCAGCAGGACGGCAAGCTGCTTCGACTTGTCGCGCACTTCGATCACGTCGCCTTCTTTCACGCGGTAGGACGCGATGTTCACGCGCTGGCCGTTCACCTTGACGTGGCCGTGGTTCACGAACTGGCGTGCGGCAAAGATGGTGGCAACGAATTTCGCGCGGTAGACGACGGCGTCCAGGCGGCGTTCCAGCAGGCCGATCAGGTTTTCACCCGTATCGCCCTTCACACGCTCGGCTTCGCCATAGATGCGGCGGAACTGTTTCTCGGTCAGGTCGCCGTAGTAGCCTTTCAGCTTCTGCTTGGCGCGCAGCTGGATACCGAAATCCGACAGTTTGCCCTTGCGGCGCTGACCGTGCTGGCCGGGGCCGTATTCACGGCGGTTCACCGGGGATTTCGGACGGCCCCAGATGTTTTCGCCCATGCGGCGGTCGATCTTGTACTTGGCAGACGTGCGTTTGGTCACGGCTGATCTCCTTCTTTTATGTGCACCATCATCTGATCCGAAAACCGGTTCCCACTTTTCGGGATGATGGTCGCGCCTGCGACCGGACCCGTGGCAACCCGTCAAACCCGACGCGGCTATGAAGGGCGTTGTCCTTCCACCGGACCGGTTTCCCGGCGGCCGGTGTGACAGGCATCCCCTTGCGGGGGCCACCAACACCAATGAGGGGGCGCTTATAGTGGGGGGCGGGGCGGTGTCAACGTGATTCGACGGCGCCTAGGCCGCACCGTGGTGCAGCAGCGCCGATTCCGAGCGGGTCAGATTGCGCCTGGCATAGCCGCCATAGCTGTGCGGGTCTTCCGCCACTTCGGGCAGCAGCGCCAGCAGGCGGGCGCGGTCGGCATCGGCCAGCGTGCCCAGATCGGCGCTGGCGGGGTGAAAGCTCTCGGTTTCGACGCCATTGGCCCAGATCACCTGATGGCTGGGCAGCAGCAGGTGCACGTAGGTCACCGCGCGCAGATCGCTTTGCACCGTGATCGTCGTGTCATTCACAAGATCGCGGGCGGCGACCAGTACCTCTGGCGTGTTGAACAACGCCCGCGCCGCCGGCCCGCGCACCAGCAGGCGATGCTGCGGCGACACCAGCAACTCCTGATCGGGGCGCTCTATCCCAAAGGCGCCGGGGCCGATGCGCACGGGGCGCAGATGCGGCAGCGCGTGAAGCCGCGCGCCTGTCATGCGCCGCGCCCCGACCCAGCACACTTGTTGCGGGCCGTTGTCGCGGGTCAGCACGCGGTCGCCCTCTGCAAGCACCTCGACCGGACGCAGCCCCCTGTCTGTCGCGATCAGTGTGCCCGGCGTGAAACAAATCACGCCGCCATCAGGCTGCGCAGGTGCGGTCGCGGGCAGATGGCGTTCCACCACCCAAAGCTCGGTCTCGCGCGGCGGCGGGTCGCCGACAAACATCAGCAGTGGCGGCTGTGACCCGCCCAGCGGGATCAACGTAACGCGATAGCTGCGCGCGCCGTTGGTCACGGTAAAGAAGGTCTCGTCGAACAGCCCGCGCTCGGTTTCGTCCACCGGGGGGCGGGCGCCCTGATCGCGGGCGACAGCACCCAACAGCCGACCCACCTTGCGCGCCGCGCGGCGCCGCAAGTCGGTGTCTTCGTTCGCCCGATCCGGTCGAAACACGTCGTTAGGTCCGTCGATCCGCACGGCTTCGCCGCGCCACGCCCAAGAGGCCCCCACCTGCAGCGATCCCACAGGTGCAGCGTCCAGACCGTCCAATTCCGTTTGCGACCAGGACAGGACGAACGCGCCGCGAAAGCCCGTTCCCATCTGCCCGACTGCCCGTATGCCTGCCAGTTTTTGTTATAGCTGGGCGCAGATTATCCAGCGCGACCCGCATGTTGAAGGCCGTTGTGCTGGCCCTACCCTGCCCCGCGCGTCAAGCGTGGCGCAAATGTCTCACCCGTCGAACAGCAGCTGCGCCTCCCACCGGCCCTCGGTTACAGCCATGCGGACCTGTGTCAGCAGCTCTTGCGCCAGCGCTTCCGAGGCATAGGTCGGCGGGCGGTTCGCCATGCGGCACAGGTACAGCCGCCGCGACAGCTCGGGCGAGACGATGGGCCGGGCGCGGACCTGTCCGCGTTCCAACTGGTCGTGCATGAACAGCCGTGTGCCAATGATACAGCCCAGCCCCGCCTCGATCGCACCGGCGATGGCCTGAATCGAATTCATCTGCAACCGGGCGCGGGACTCGATGCGCTTCAACAGCGTGGTATCGTCCAGGATCGCGCGGGCCGAGACCCCTTGGCGCAGAAGGATCTGTGGCAACTCCAGCAGCTCGTCGAAGGTGATCGGCGCATCGCTTGTGCCGATCAGATCGCGATGGCCGACGCAGACCATGCGCTCTTCCAGCACCGGAAGCGTTTCGATCCCCAGATTTCCGGGCGGATTGTAGACCAGCGCCATGTCGACATCGGCCGCCAGAAGGTGCGGCAGTTGCGTGCCCGACAGGCTTTCGGTCAGCGCCAGTTGCACATCGGGATAGGTCTGCGTGACCCGCGTGATAAAAGGCACGCCAATGGCCTTGACCGCCGAAAAAGACATGCCCACCGACACCGGACCAGACACCTTGCCCGCGCTGTCGCGCAGGTCGGTCTCGGCGGCGGCAATGGCGCGCATGATGCCGCGTGCGTGTTCTTGCAGGCGTAGCCCTGCCGCCGTCGGTTCCATCCCGCGCGGTTTGCGGCGGAACAGCGGCGTGCCAATGTGCTGTTCCAATTGGGTGACATGATGGCTTAGCGCCGAAGACGCGATGCGCAGATGGTCCGATGCCCCCGCCAGCGATCCCTGTTCGCAGATTGCCAGAAAGTAATGGAGCTGACGCGAGTCGAGCATTCTAAAATCCAGAACGGTTGCTTCGAAACATTATAGTATTCCGGGCGGCATCGCTTGGCTATGGTTTGCCACAACGGAGGAGCAGACCACATGACAGAAGATTTCAGACCGCTCGCGGGGCTTCGCGTTGTCGAGATGACCCACATGATCATGGGCCCGTCCTGCGGTATGTTCCTTGCCTTTCTGGGCGCCGAAGTCATCAAGGTCGAACCTCCCGAGGGCGACAAAACGCGCGCGCTGACAGGCATGGGGCGCGGCTTCTATCCCACCTTCAACCGCGGCAAGAAATCCATCACCCTCGATTTGAAGACGGAAGCAGGCAAAGCCGCGTTGCACGACCTGCTGGCGACAGCCGATGTGTTTGTCGAAAACTTCCGTGACCAGAGCCTTGCCAAGATGGGGTTTGCCCCCGATGCACTGCGGGCGCGCTATCCGTCGTTGATCGTGTCGTCGCTGAAGGGGTTCCTGAAAGGCCCCTATCAGGATC
Source organism: Arenibacterium halophilum (assembly GCF_005938225.1). GTDB lineage: Bacteria > Pseudomonadota > Alphaproteobacteria > Rhodobacterales > Rhodobacteraceae > Arenibacterium > Arenibacterium halophilum. The sequence continues at coordinate 437,037 of NZ_VCPC01000003.1, read as the reverse complement.
GCACCGCGATGGACGAGGTGGTGCAGATGATGACCGGCATGGCCTATATGACCGGCCCCACCGGGCGGCCGCTGCGGATCGGATCTTCGGCCAATGACATCATGGGCGGGCTGTTCGGCGCCTTTGCGGTGCTGGCTGCACTGGTGCAGCGGGGCAAGGATGGCAAGGGCCATGCGCTGCGCACCGGGCTGTTTGAAAACTGCCTGTTCCTGGTGTCACAGCATATGGTGCAATTCGACATCGAAGGCCGCGAGGCCCCGCCGATGCCCGAACGCGAATTTTCCTGGCCCGTTTACGATATCTTCGAAACCTCCGAGGACCGGCAGATCTTCATCGGCGCGGTGACCGAAGGCCAGTGGGTGACCCTGTGCAACATCCTTGGGCTGACGCAACTTCTGGAAGATCCGCGCCTGCAGACGCGCATGGATCAGATAAATGCCCGCGACTGGACCGTTCCCATCGTCGCCGAAGCCGTCCGGGGCCGCAGCTTTGCCGATCTGATCGCGGTGTTCGAACAATCCGGGATCCCGTTTTCGCCGATCCACCGCCCGGCGGAAATGTATGACGACCCGCATGTGAACCGGCCCGGCGGGCTTTACACCTCGACCCTGCCCGAGGGCGATACCTATCGCGCGCCCGGCATGCCGTTCGAGGTGGACGACGGCGCCGTCGCCCCGACCGGGCTGGATATCGCGGCCCAAGGCGCCGATACGCAAGATGTCCTGACATCGCTGGGCTATGACGCCGCCCGCATTGCCGCCGCCACCGGAGAGGCCGCATGAGCCGGATCGCCGCCATCTACCCGTCTGACCGCGTGACCCTGCGCGAGGTCGGACTGCGCGACGGGCTGCAACTGGTGAAAGCGCCCCCCACCACGCAGGAAAAAATCGACTGGCTGGTCGCCGAGGTTGCCGCCGGGGTGCGCCATTTTGAGGTTGGGTCTTTCCTGCCCGCCGCGCGGTTTCCGCAATTCGCGGACATTGACGACATGATCGCTGCCGCCAGCGCGCTGAATGCCCACTCCGCGGCGCTTACGTTAAACGAGCGCGGAGCAGAGCGCGCCTTGCGGACCGAGGTGGACGAGCTGGTCTGCGTGGTCTCGGCCACCGAGGCGCACAGCCAGGCCAACATGCGCCGCAGCCGTGCTGAGGCCATCGAACTGGTGCGCCATGTCGCAACCCAACGCGACGCGCAGGCGCCCGCGAAACTGGTGAACGCCGGCATCTCGATGGCGCTGGGCTGTTCGCTGGCCGGTGACGTGGGTCATGACGAGGTGCTGAAACTGGCCGAGTCCTGCCTTGACGCGGGCGCCGACATCGTGGGGCTGGCCGACACGGTTGGCTACGCCGGGCCGCGCGCCGTGGGGGCGCTGTGCGCTCGGATGGAAAAGCTGTGCGGCAACAGGCCGTTCATCATCCACCTGCATGACACGCGCGGTATGGGGGTCGCCAATGCCGCCGCCGCGCTGGACAATGGCGCACGGGTCATCGACGCCTCGCTGGGCGGGCTGGGCGGGTGCCCCTTCGCCCCCGGCGCCACCGGCAACGTGGTGTTCGAAGACATTGTATTTCTTGCGGAAACCATGGGATACAGCACCGGGGTGGACCTGGCGGCGTTGGGCCGCGCACGCGCCATTGCAGAGGCCGCGATTCCCGACGAAACATTTCACGGCGCGCTGAAGCGCGCCGGACCACCGAATAACGCAAGCTGGGCCGCCGGCCCCGCCGTTTGAACCACCGTGTCATGGGAGGAAAAACACGATGAAACAGCTGACAACCGCCGCGCTTGGCGCGGTCTTTCTGGCCAGCACCGCCACCACCGCCTTGGCGGTTACCGAAATGCGCTGCAGCCACCAGCTGCCGCCGGCGCACCACATCGCCAAGGTTGTGGACCGCTGGGCCGCAGAGGTGGAAACCCTGTCGGAGGGCGAACTTGACGTGCAGGTCTTCGGCGCCGACAGCCTTGTGGGCGCGCGCGAGAACATCGTCGCCACCGCAAAGGGCGATATCGAATGCGCCTTCTCGCTGAACTTCCAGTGGGGCAAGACGCTGCCGATCATGAATGTGACCGTCGCGCCCTTCGCTTTTGGCGATGTGGAAATCTGGAACAAATGGCCCGAATCCGAAGCGGCGGCCTTCCTGGAAGACAAGCTGCTGGAAAAAGGCGTGAAGAACGTTGTCTGGATGTTCCAGACCAACACCTCGGTCTTTACCACCAAAGGTGAGCCGCTGGTCGCACCTTCGGATTTCGAGGGCCTGAAGTTTCGCGGCCTGACCCCGCCGTTCGATGCCGCCTTCACCGCGATGGGCGCGACCCCCACGGCGATGCCCGGGTCCGAGGTTTATCAGGCGCTGGCCACCGGCGTCATTGACGGCGCAGTTACCGATGTTGCCGCCGCCGTGAGCCGCAAATACTACGAAGTGCAGGACGCCTTTACCGTGGTTCCGGTGCTCTCGGCCTATCTGCACGGCTATCTGAACCCTGAATTTTATGACGGGCTGTCGGATAAATCCAAAGCCGCGCTGAAAGAGGCCGGGTTGAAGGCCGCCGGCTGGGCCGTCGAAGCCTCGGTCGAGGCGGGCAATGCCGGCCCCGAGCAGCTGCGCGAGAAGGGTGTGAAGGTGCATGTCGCCACGCCCGAGGAAAACGCCGCGCTGGAAGCCGTGATGCGCCCCGCCTTCGACAAGGCGTTCGGCGAAGGCGATGCCGACAGCGCCAAGCTGCTTGAGCTTCTGGGCAAGATGTAAGCGGCGATGCACAGCCAAAACGATGATACGGGGGCGGCATCTGCCCCCGTTTTCCCCGATGCCGTCGTGATCGGCCTGACACGGGTGTGCGGGGCGCTGAGCGCGCTGCTGATTCTCGTTGTGCTGGTCCAGATCACCACCGCTGTGGTGCGCCGCTATGTGCTGGACGCGCCGCTGCAATGGAACGATGAAATGCTGGGCTATCTGCTGGTGGCGATGGTCATGCTGGGTGCGGCCGAGGCGCTGCGGCGTGGCGATCACATCGCGATTGACCTGATTGTATCCCGGCTCGGTCCGCGCGGGCGGCGTATTCAGGCGGCATTTGCAAACCTGTGCGTGATGGGGTTCGCGCTGGTCGTCGGCCTGTCGATCTGGGACTCGATCGAATTTGCCCGGGCCTTCGGGTCGTATTCCATCGGCTATATCGAAATCCAGACATGGATACCGCAGGTGCCCGTAGCCATCGGATCGGCGCTGCTGTTCCTGACCGCCGCGCTGGGCCTGTATCGCACCATCCGGAGGCTGCCCGAATGATGCTGTTTGCCGTTTTCGCCGGGCTGATCCTGCTGCTGCTGACCGGCATCCCGATTTTTGCCGCGCTGGGGCTGACCGCCAGCACCATCCTTCTGCTGGTCGAGGGGGACATCGACGGGCTGGGCGATGCCGTCTATGCCCATCTGAACAAACCGATCCTTGCGACGATCCCGCTGTTCGTCTTCATGGCGCAAGTAATGATCCGCGCAAAGGTCATCGACGATCTGTATACCTTTGCGCACACCGTGATCGGCCATATCCGGGGCGGTCTGGGCGTGGCCACGGTGCTGGCCTGCACGATCTTTGCCGCGATTTCAGGGTCTTCCGTCGCCACCGCGCTGTCGATCGGGTCCAGCGCCATCCCCCAGATGAAGCGGTTCGGCTATCCCGAGCGGGACGCGCTGGGCGTGGTGGCCGCAGGCGGGACGCTGGGCATTCTCATCCCGCCATCGGGCCCGATGATCCTCTATGCCATCGTGTCCGAAGCTTCGATCGGCGCGCTGTTCCTTGCGGGGATCGTGCCGGGGCTGCTGCTTGCGCTGATGTTTTCCGTCTGGTGCATGATCCAGGCGCGCGCGCGCCAGGGCATCGACGCGCCCGAATGGGCCGGATGGGCCCGTGCCACGCAGGCATTGCGTCGTTCGATCTGGGCGCTGCTGGCGCCCCCGGTCGTGATGGGCGGCATCTATTTCGGCGTCTTCACCGCGTCAGAGGCTGCCGCCGCCGGGTCGTTATACGCGCTGATCGTCGCGGTTCTGGTCTATCGCAACTTCGGCTTTGGCGATCTGTGGCATTGCGCGGTGCAGACCATGCGCACCTCGATGATGGTGTTCATGATCATCGCCGGCGCGGCGATGTTCGGCCACGCCATCACCCTGATCCGCCTGCCCGTCGGCGTCACCGAGGCGGTGGCGGGGCTGGGACTTGGGCCCATCGGGTTCCTGTTGATGGTGATGGCGCTGATCTTCGTGCTGGGGATGTTCCTTGAATCCATTGCCATCATCCTGATCACGACGCCGATCCTGCTGCCCACGATGATGGCCCTTGGGATCGACCCGATCTGGTATGGCGTGTTGCTGATGATCAACCTGGAGCTGGCGATGATCACGCCTCCGGTTGGCATGAACCTGTTCGTTATCAAGGGCATAACCGATGCCCCGCTGTCGGCGATCGTGCGCGGCGCGGCGCCGTTCGTCGTTATCATGATCGCCGGGCTGGCGCTGCTGATCGCAGTGCCGGGGCTGGCAACCTGGCTGCCCGTCGCCGCCGGATTCGGCCGCTAGACGCGTTCGGGAGGGCTCTTCCAGCCCTCCCGCTTGCCCGAGCCTGCACCCGCGCAGTTGCGGATAAGACGCGCAGAGCGTGAAAAAATTCACATCTCGCTACAGCTTGGCCATATTTCCGCCTTATGATTCAGTAATTTCTGGATTTGATACAGTTGCCGCAGAAGCAGCGTATTTATTTCGGGCAAGCCCAAGAATATCGGGGATGGCACTCAACATGACGGCAAAGGATCCGAAAGAGATCTCTCGGATGTTCATCTGGTTCGCAGTGATTGCGACCGTTGTCTGCCTGTCGATCATGGCCGCAGCAATCAAGCGCGACCACATGTTCTTTACCCAGAACCAGCGCGCCAACGTCACCCGAGAGCTGAACCTGATCGCCCGGACCCTGGACGAAAAACTGTTCAGCATCGAACTGGTCTCGCACAGGATCGCGGCCACCGCCTCTGCCGAGCCCGACGAGACCTCGCGCCGCGCGGTGGACCAGATCGCCGGCCGCCTGCGCCAGCAATATCCCGACATCATCTCGATCGCGATTGCGCCCGATCTGAAGGTGAACCACGTCCATCCGCTAAAGGGCAACGAGGCCGTTCTGGGCATCGAATATTGGAACCTGCCCGACCAGTTCGTCGGGATCGCGCGGGCGTACCGCGAACGCTCGCCCGTTTTCCTGGGTCCGATCAACCTTGTACAGGGCGGGCGCGGGTTCATCGTGCGCTATCCGGTATTCGTGCCCAATGGCGGTGGCAAAACAGGCGATCGGTTCTGGGGTGTCATTTCCGTGGTCATCGAAGAGTCCGGCCTGTTCAGCGGGGCCGACCCGCAGGCCGCACCGCTGACTATCGGCCTGCGTGAAATGGACGGACGTGGCGGCGAACGCGGCTACCTTGCCGGAAATGCAGCTCTGTTCAACGCCGATCCGGTGGTGCTGCCGCTGTCGGCGGTGGGCGACAACTGGCAGATCGGCGCATTGCCGACCGGCGGCTGGCGCGCGCAATCGCCCAATCTGATTATTCTGCTCACAGGCGGGCTGTTTGTGACCGGCCTGTTGCTGACGGCGCTGATGCTGATCCGCCGGTCGACCATGCAACAGGCCGCCTCGCACAACATTCTGATGCATGCCATCGACGCGCTCGACGAAGGGTTCATCCTTTACGACAGCAACGATCGTGTCGTGATGTATAACGAGAAATTCCTGACCTACTGGAACCGCTCAGAGGATGAAATCCGCGTGGGCACCAAGTTTGAAACGCTGCTGCGCCTAGGCGTCCGGGATGGTGAATTCGAAGATGCGATCGGCCGCGAAGAGGAGTGGATCGCCGAGCGCCTTGCCGCACGCGACGCTGGGCAGACGACGTTGCAACGCATGTCCGACGGCCGGTGGCTGAAAAGCTCGGACGCGCGCACACCCGATGGCTACAGCGTCGGCATCCGGTCGGACGTGACGCATCAGAAGAATGCCCAACTGGCCGCCGAGAAGGCGAACCAGACCAAAAGCGAATTCCTGTCGAATGTCACCCACGATCTGCGCACCCCGCTGACCGTCATCATGGGCTATGCCGCCTTCCTGTCGAACGAAAGCGAACAGGCGCCACTGCAAAAGCTGGCCTCGATCCTGAAAAGCGACGAGGTCGATCTGACCAAGGCGCGCAGCCTTGCCCAGATGGCGGCGCAGCATGTCGTGAAGCTTGGCAACAAAATCGACAATTCCGCCAGCCACATGCTGGCCATGGTCAACGATCTGCTTGATCTGACCCGTATCGAAAGCGGCAACCTGACACTGAACATCGAATCGCACCCCGCCCGCGACATCGCCCGCGAAACCGTGGACGAGCTGCGCCCGCTGGCGCGCAAGAAGGGCCTTGATTTGGTGTGTCATGGAAATGCCGGGCATGTCCTGGCCGATCAGTCGCGCATCAAGCAGGTGCTGTATAATCTGGTCGGCAACGCGGTGAAATTCACTGACACCGGCGGCGTGCTGGTCAAGGTCGAGGATCGCGACGGCTTCACCGTCTTCACGGTCGAAGATACCGGCTGCGGCATCCCGCCCGAGCAGGTCGATCGCGTGTTCGAACGGTTCGAGCAGGTGCAGGGCCCGCAGGGGCGCGCGCACAAGGGCTTCGGCCTTGGCCTGTCGATCGCCCGCAAGATCGTCAACCTGCACGGTGGCACGATCCACGCGACCAGCGAGTTGGGCAAGGGCAGCCAGTTCATCTTTACCCTGCCCCACGCCGAGGCGCCAAAGGTTACCAAACCCGCACCGGTGCAGCAGTCCCTCGCGGCCTGATCCCGCCCTTAGCGGGTGAAATCCATCGGCAGGCTGAAGGTATAATTTTGGTCGGTCAGCCCTTGCGGCGCGCGCGGCAAACGCCCTGACCGGGACACCGCCTGCATCGCGGCCTGATCGAAAGCCGCTGTTCCGGAAGACCGTGCGATCGAGGCGCCCGCGACGCGGCCATCGGGCGTGACGGTGATCCGCACCACCACCCGCCCGCTGCCGCGTACATTGCGCGGGAACCGTTTCTGGCGTTCGATCCGGCTGCGGATCTGTCCGCCCCAGACGGTGATCGCCCGCGTGATCTGAGAGTTGCTCATCGTTTTCACGCTGCTCGCGCCCGAGGTGCCAGCCTGCGTACTGCCACCTGTTCCTGCGGCGGTTTGGCCTTGGGACGCCGTCGAGGGGGCCGAGCGTTCGCGCGCGACACGGGGCGCGGGGTCCGGCGCTGGCTCGGGGCGGTCCGGCAGGTCGATGTTTTCGGGCACCTGCGGCGGCGGACGGCGCGAAACCTTGGGCCGACCCTCGGCATCCAATTGCGTCACCGGCTCGGGCATCGGTTCCGGTTCAGGTTGCGGCTCGGGTTCTGGTTCTGGTTCTGGCTCTGGTTCGGGCGGTGGCGGCACGCTCAGGTCGATCTGGGCGGGCACATCGGCCTGATCGGTCAGCCCCGGCAGGACAACAGCCGCCGACTGGTTCACCGCCAAATCCGGCGCGGCCATGCGCGGCGGCGGAGCCTCTTGCGGCACCTCGGGCGGCGGCGGCGTATCGACCGGAGCGGTCGCGGTCTCTGGCGGGCGCTCCCACTCGGCGACCATCGCCTCGACACTGGCCGAAGACGCCATGACCGACACCATCGAATCGCCCGCCTGACCGCCTGCATCGGCCCCGTCGGACCGGTCGATCCGCGCCAACACCGCAAGGTGCAGCGCGACGGCCAGGCCAAAGAACGCGCCGGTTTCAACGATCCGCTTCATTCCGGTGCCACCACAAGTGCGATGGCGGGCAGGCCCTGCGCCGACAGATCGCGCATCAGCCGCGCAACGGCAGCGGCATCCGCGCCCGCATCGGCGCGCAGTTGCGCCTCTCCCTCATTGCCCCTCGCTGCCTCGGCAAAGGCGGCAACGGCCGCCTCGGCGCGGGCATCCTGGAACCCCAGCGTGCCATCGGCGCCCATGTAGAGCACCGGCGCAGCCTCCACCGCGGTGCCATCGCGCGACACCGGCGGGCTGGCCGGAATCGGCTCGGGCGGGGTCAGCTGAGATGTCATCAGAAAGAAGATCAGCAGCAAAAACACCACGTTGATCATCGGCACGATGGATTCGCCCTGCGCGCGGCGCGGCGGAATGTCGAAACCGGGGGTCATTCGATCAGCACCACGCGGGCAAACCCGGCCTGCCGCAGCGCATCGGCCACGGCGACCACCCGTTGCAGCGTCGCGCCATCTGCCGGGCGCAGCACGATGATGTCACCGGGCGCCTGCGTCAGCTGTGCCAGCCGCGCGGCCAGCGCGTCAATCGCCACCGGCTGGCCGTTCAGCGCCAGCGTCTCGGGCGCGACCGACACAAGGCGCGGGGGCCCGTCATAGGCCGTGCCCCCGCCCGAGGCCAGCGGCAGGCGCAGCGCCGCGTCCAGCCCAAAGCGCGAGGCCAGCATGAAGAACACCAGCAAAAGGAACACCACGTCGATCATGGGCGTCAGGCTGGGGCGGCGGCGCGCCCGGCGCGGAGCGTTGTCCAACAGCATGTCTGGCGCTCACTCGGCGGCCAGGCTGCGTACGTCGTCCTGTTCCGGCAGCGCGGTGTCGCGGCCCTGCGCGGCCACGAAGATGCGCGCCGCCAAATCCTGCATGTCACCGCGCACCCGGTCGATCACAGAGTCGGCCCATGTCAGCCCGATCGACGCCGGGATCGCCACCGCCATGCCTGCGGCGGTGGTCAGCAGCGCCTCCCAGATGCCGCCGGCCAGCAGGGCCGGATCGGCGCGGTTGCCCGCCTCTTGCAGCGCTTGGAATGCCGCGATCATGCCCAGCACGGTGCCCAGCAGGCCCAGCAGCGGCGCGATGGTCGCGATCAGTTCAAGCGCGCGCAACCCGCCGCCCTGGCTTGCCAGAAGGCGGCTGGCGACACGGGCGGTTTCCTCGCGCGCGGCGGGTTCGGGCAGGGTCAGCCGCGCGCGCATGGCGGCCGCCGTCATGCGGCTGCGCAACCCCTTGCGGGACGACACCATCGCCAGCGCGGCCTCGTGCCGGCCCGCTTCCCATTCATCGACCGCGCGCGCCGAGGCGCGGCGCGACCACGCGCCCGCCAGAACGAAGCGCCATATCTTCCACAGGATCAGCGCAACCGTGATGACCGACAGCGCCGCAATCGCCCAGATGCTAGGGCCGCCATCGGCCAGGAACCCCTGCGCCCGTGTTACCGCTGCCTGCGCGGTCTGGGCCGGGGTGGCAGGTTCAACGGTGACGGGCTCGGCCGCTGGTTCGGCCACGGCCGCGGGCGCGGCTTCGGCCTCTGCCGGGGCGCTGGCCAAAGGCTCGGCCACGCCCAGACCCGCCGCATCCGCCGGGCGCGACGTGGCAGGCGCCTCTGGTGCCGCACTCACCGTGGGCGCTTCGGGAACCGCAGGGGCCGAAGGTGCCGATTGCGCCGACGCCACGCTATGCCAGGTCAGAACAAGTGCCATCGCACAGGCAATCCGTGTCGTTTTGGTCGTTGCGGTCATGTCATTGTCTCCTGCTGCCTGGCGGGGCCTGCGCCCCGGCTGGGTGCCGGTGGTTAGAATTTCAGTGATGCGATCAGGGCGATGGTGCGCCCGCTTTCATTCAGCGCCACGATACGGGTCGGGTTGCCGATCCCGTCCGATCCGCGCGCGGCATAGGTTTCGTCGAACAGGTTGCGCACGTCCAACCGAACCTCGACGTTTTCGTTCTGGCGCGGCGTGAAGGCGGCATAGAGGTTCACCACCTCGTAACCGGGCAGCGCGGTCATGCCGCCCACCCCGGCGGTGTCATTGTTGGTCAGCGCAATTTCCGCCGTGCCGCCGACCCGCCATTGCGGTGAAACCTCATACGCGCCTTCCAGGCCGATCATCTTGCCCACCGGACGGCCCGCGTAATAGGCGGTGGACCCGATGGCCACGTTGGACAGTTCGACATCCGCATAGGTCAGGTTCATCCGCACGAACCCACGATCGCCGTAATACCCGACCGAGCCGTCAAAGCCCCGCGTTGTCAGATCCGACAAGGTGCGGGCGGCGGTCAGCACGTCGTTCACGTCGCGCACCTTGGTGTAGAACAGCGCGCCGGTCACGGCCCAGGGCCCCTGATCCCAGCGCAGGCCGATCCGCGCGCTGGTCGAGGTCGAGGCCTTGGGCGTGCCATAGGTCCAGGCGCCGCCCAGGTTGATCAGTGACGCCTCGGACAGTTCGTATCCGCCCCAGCTGTAGGCCGCGCCGATGTTCATCGTCAGGCTGGACGACAGGATCACGTCGGCCTGCGCGTTCACGCTGACACCGGTGTCGGAAAACGTCTGCCCGTCGGCCAGTGTCAGCCGCTGGCTGTCAACCCGCGCGCCATAGGACAGCGACACGCGGCTGTTCAGATCCTGCCGCATCTGGGCGTACAGCCCGAGGTTCGACAGCTTTTCTTCGGGCGAGCCGGTGTTCAGCGCGCCTTCGCCCGTCGCGGTGTCATGAAAGAAATCTACCCCGGCGGTCAGCGTGCCCATGCCCAGCTGGAATTCGTTCTCGACCTTGCCGCTGAGGCTGTCGTTGGTGCCCACGGCGCCGCCGGCCTCGATATACTGTTCGTTCCAGGTCAGCTGGACATCGGGGGAAAACCCGCCGTCATCGGCCTCGTCCGTGTAGTTGAAGGTGAACGACCGCCGCCGCGACAGCGCCTCGCGGTAGACGCTGGGCCGCCCGACCACGCCGGCGAAGTCCGGACGCGCAAAGAACAACCCGCCGGGGCCCGCCTGCATCGCGCGGCGGCCGGTGTCCTTCACCTGTTCGGCGCTGAATTCGAACCGCTTGCCGGTGTCGGTGGTATAGGCGAATTTCCCCGACACCGCGGTGACATCGGCCTCAGTCCCCTGCACGACATTGCCGTCGCCGTCCTTGTAGTCGTTGCCGCTGGTCTTGGTGCCACTCAGCAGCCATTCATAACCGCCCACGCCCCCGAACAGCGTCAGACCACGGCGAAAATCGTTGCCGTTGCTGCCATAGCTTGTCGTCGCCAGCCCGCCAAAGGTATCGCCCGGCTCCAGCAGGTCACGGGCATCTTTGGTCTCGTAAGCGATGGTGCCGGCCAGCGCGCCGGGGCCGGCATCGGCGGGCGCAATCCCCGACGATACCTCGACCCGCTTCAGCAGCGCAGGGTCGATCAGCACGTTGCCGGTGTGGTGAAAGGCCGATTTGTTCTGCCGCGCGCCGTCGATGGTGACGGCCAGCAGGCTTTCCTCGATCCCGTGAACCAGCACCTTCTGCGCGATGGCCGCGCCACCGCTGACCGTGATTTCAGATTCCCCGGCAAACACATCCGCCACGGTCGAGGGGTTGCGCGCCTCGATCTCTTCCTGGCTGACTTCTGTGTTGCCCAGCGCCTCTTGCGCCTGCTCGGCCTCGACCCGGATCGGATCCAGCTCGATCGTTTGCGCCATGGCCGTGGTGGCCGCGAAGGTTGCGGCCCACGCCATCAGACATGCCGTGGAAGAAAGTTTCATATGTCCCGTGTCCCGTTATTTCTCAGGTTTTTCGCTGGCGGGGCCGGGTCGGGCGTGCTTGCGTTTCTTGCCACCTACTTAAGGCGACTAAAATAGTCAAGAAAGCCGCCGCAGATTATACGACAACCACGGGGCGACCGTTGACGCGGATGATGTCTGCATCACTTGAGAAAACATCGCGCATCAGCTGCGGCGTCAGGACCCCATCAGGCGCGCCATCGGCCGCGATGCGCCCGTTCGCCATCGCCACGATCCGGTCGGCATAGGCGGCGGCATAGTTGATGTCATGCAGAACGATCAGGATGCTCTTGCCCTCGGCATCCGCCATATCACGCAGCAGGCGCATCAACCCGCGCGCAGCGGAAATATCAAGGTTGTTCAACGGCTCGTCCAGCAACAGGTAATCGGTGCCCTGCGCGTGGGCCATCGCCGCCAGCGCCGATTGCCGCTGCCCGCCCGAGATTTGATCCAGGAACCGATCGGCCAATTGGGTTAGACCGAATTTCGCAAGCGATTCGGCAACCTGCGCGCGGTCCTCATAACCGGGGCGGCCCCGGTTCCACGGATAGCGGCCCATCGCCACCAATTCACCCACCCGCAAGCGGGCCGAAACATTGGCCTGTTGCGGCATGATCGCCAGCCGCTGCGCCAGATCGCGGTCGGAACTGGCGCCGACGGTCAGATCGTCCACCGTGATCTGCCCCTGCTGGATGCGGGTCAGCCGCGCGATCAGCGACAGCAGCGTCGATTTCCCCGCACCGTTCGGCCCGATCAGCGCGGTGATGCCGCCGCGTGGCAGATCAAGTGTGATGTCATGCAGGATGGGCCGCCCGTCGATGACGTGAGAAAGGTTGCGAATGGAAATCATGCGGCACGCCTTTTCAGCAGAAGCGTCAGAAACAGCAGCCCACCCAGCAGCTCGATCACCACAGGAAGCGGCGTCGCAAGATGCAGCACCCGTTCCATGATGGTCTGCCCGCCAATCAGGATGCAGCCGCCGATCAGCGCGGCCGAGGGCATAAGGATCGCGTGGCGCGGGCTGGGCGTGGCGATATGGGCCAGCGCGGCCACCACCAGCCCGAAAAAGTTGGACGGCCCCGACGACCCGGCCACCAAAGGCCCGGCGAGTGAGGTCGCAACCGCGATCAGCACGCAGATCAGCACCAGCGCCTGCATCTGAACCCGGCGCGGCGGCTCTCCCAATCCGGTGGCGGCCGTGGGGCCCAGCGCCAGCACATCCAGCTTGAACCGCAGCCGCCACGCCAGCGCCAGCGCCGGAACCGCGACCAGCGCGCCAATGCCCAGCATAAGCGGATCGACATAGGTGAAGCGCGCAAAGCTGCCCGCCTGCACCAGCTGGAATTCGGCCGGGTCGATCATGCGTTGCAGAAAGCCCGTGAACGACCGGATCGCGATGCCGATGACGATGCCGGTCAGCACCAGTTTCAGCATCTCGCCCGAGCCGAGCCGCAGCAGCAGCGCGAACAGCCCCAGCCCAAGCGCCGTCATCACCACAAGGTTGATGACAAACATGGCCGGAGTCGCCACCAGCCCCGCCGCCTGCGCGCCCAGCCCATGCACAAAGACCGTCAGCACCAGCACATAAAGCGCATCAAACCCAAGGACCGAAGGCGTCAGGATGCGGTTGGCCGTAACGGTCTGGAACATCACCGTTGCCGTGGCGATGCAGGCCCCGACCAGCATCAGTGCCCCCAGCTTGGCGCCCCGGAACGGCAGCAGGAAGGCCCACGGCCCCTCGGCCCCCAAGAACAGGAACCCCGCCGCCGACAGGATCAGCAGCGCCAGCAGAGCAAGCAGCCGGCTAGACACGCGCCCGCCCCCGGTACAGCAGCAGAAGGAACGGCATGCTGCCCAAAATGCCGGTGATTGCAGCGACCGGAATCTCGAACGGCTGGCGGATGACGCGGGCGGCGATGTCGGCGGCCAGCACCAGCGCCGCCCCGGTCAGCGCCGTCAGCGGCAGCGCGGCGCGCAGGTTGTCGCCCGTGTGGCGCGCGACAAGGTTGGGCACCACAAGACCCACGAAGGGGATCGCCCCCAGCGTGACCACCACCAGCGCCGTCGACAGGGAAATCGCGGCCAGCCCGGCGGCGGTGACCACCGTCACGTTCAGCCCCAGCCCCCGCGCCGCCGCATCGCCCAGCGCCAGAAGCGTCACGCGGTCGGCAATCACCCATGTGGCGGCGGCGGTGGCGCCCGCCAGCCACAGCAGCTCGTACCGGCCTTTCAGCACGCCCGACAGCTCTCCGGTCAGCCAGACCTCGACATATTGCAGCAGGTCGCCCTGATAGGCGACGAAGGTGACCGCCGCACCGATCATGCCGCCGTAGACCAGCGCGACCAGCGGCACCAGTAAAGGCTGGGTCGGCGGCAAAGGCCGGATCAGCGCCATCAGACCGGCGCTGCCCGCCAGCGCGGCCCCGGCAGCCAACCCCATCTTGGCCCAGATCGGCTCGCCCGGCAGCAGGATCGTGGCCAGCAGCACACCCAGCGCGGCGCTTTGCCCGGCGCCTGCCGTCATCGGTTCAACGAAACGGTTGCGCGCCAGCATCTGCATGATCTGCCCCGACACGGCCAGCGCGCAGCCTGCCAAAAGCGCGGCAAGCGTGCGCGGCACCCGGCTGATCAGAAGCAGCCGCGTGGCCTCAGGGTCAGTGAAGACAGCGCGCGGCGTCAGGTTTGACACGCCCGTGAACAGCGAGAGGGCAGCCAGCGCCATCAGAAGCGCGGTAAGCAGGGGAACGGGGCGCACGGCGGATCACGGCGCCGGGGGCAGCGCGTCGATGATCTGATCCAGCGTGCGACCCATCGCTCCAACGCCTCCAGCGGCAACGTAAATATCGGCCGGATCAAGATACAGAACCTGCCCCGCCTGCACCGCCGCGACGCCGCGCATCAAATCGTTGTCAAGCGTGGCGCGCGCGCTGTCGGACCCGCCGCTGACCGCCTGCCCCCGGTCGATCACGATCAGCCAGTCGGGGTTCGCCTCGGCCAGGTATTCGAACGACACCGGCTCTCCGTGCGGAGAGGCCGCGATATCCTCGACCGCTTCGGGCCAACCAAGACGGCTGTGCAACCAGCCGAACCGGCTGCCGCGCCCGAAGACCGACAGCTTCGGCCCGTTCGTCATCAGGATCAGCGCACTGCCCTGCCCGTCGACCCGCGCGCGGGCGATGTCGAGCTTGGCTCGCAAGGCCACGGCCTGGGCCTCGGCCTGTTCCGCATGGCCGGTCATCGCCCCATAGGCCGCCAACCGCGCCAGCGCATCGCCCACCGCATCCGGGCCGATCGACATATCCAGCACCGGCGCGAGTCCGGCCAAGGGCCGCGCCTGCGCGACCGAGCGGCCACCTAGGACAATCACCTCGGGCTGGGCCACGGCGATCTTTTCAAAATCCGCTTCGAACAGCGTGCCCACCACCGGAATGCCTGCAACCTGGTCCGCAAGCGGCGCGACATATAGCGGCGCCACCACTCCGACCAGCGGCACGCCCAGCGCCGACAGCGTGTCGATGGCGGCCACGTCCAGCGCGACGATCCGCTTGGGCGTGGCGTCCAGCGTGACCGGGCCGGTCGCGGTTTCGACATGCACTGGATCGGCCAGACCTGCACCCGCGCACATCAGCCCTGCGGCAACAGCGAAACAAATCCTTGAAAACATCGCAAAATCCCCTCGCGTCTCTGGCCGTGGCGGCGGCAGACGGCGGCGTGGCTCGGTTAGGACCTTGCGGAAGGGAGGTCAAGAAAATAACTTACTATTTATATCAGAAATAAGGATATCAGAGATGATTAGCTCTACAGCCCGCTTTGAAACGCCCAACGGGGCGAAGTACATCGTCCAACTTTGCAAGCACTTCGCCCACAAGGTCGACGTCAGCTATGACGAGACGTCGGGCCGCGCCGCCCTGCCCCCCGGCCCGGCCACGATGCAGGCGGATGCGCAGGGGCTGACGGTGACCGTCACCGCCGAGGCAGATGACGGCATGACCCGCGCCCGGTTCATTATCGAAGACCACCTGAAACGCTTTGCCTTCCGCGAAGACTTTGAACGGCTGACCTGGTCGCAACCGGCCCCGGTGGCATGATCGGGCAATAGACGCAGACAGGCGTTTGTTGTACACTGTATAGTGAAATGCCTGTTTCCGCGCCGCCCGTCTTCTTTTTTTCCCATCGGAAAATGAAAATCTTTTCCGATGGGAAAATCGGTGCTAGCGTCCCGGGAAACGACAGCCGGGGGACACATGGCCAACACCTATGACGTGATCGTAATCGGGGCAGGAATCGCGGGCGCATCGGTTGCGGCCGAACTGTCGAACGACCAGCGCGTTCTGCTGCTGGAACGGGAATCGCAACCCGGCTATCACACCACGGGCCGCTCGGCGGCACTGTTCACTGTCACCTATGGCCCGCCTGTGATCCGTGCCCTCAGCCGCGCCTCGCAGGATTTTTTCAACGCTTCCTCGCACGAATATGTCGATCATCCGCTGCTGGCCCCGCGCGGGACGCTGTTCATCGCGCGTGAGGATCAGCTTGGTCAGTTGAAACATCTGGCCGAAGAACTGGGCGATGCCGTCACCCCGATCAGCGCCGAAGAGGCCGTCGCCCGCCTTCCGCTGCTGCGGCCCGGGCATATCGTGGCCGCGCTGGAAGACACCAGTGCCGCCGATATCGAGGTCGCCTCGCTGCACCAGCATTACCTGAAAACCCTGCGCGCCAATGGCGGCGAGATCGCGACAAAGGCCGAGGTCACCGGGCTGGCGCAATCGGGCGACAGTTGGACGGTGACAACCTCGGGTGCCACCTATTCCGCCGCGACGGTGGTGAACGCTGCCGGGGCCTGGGCCGATGAAATCGCCAGTCTGGCCGGGGTGTCACCCGTGGGGCTGACCCCGAAACGCCGGACTGCGATGATCGTCGCACCGCCCGCCGGTATGGTGCCCGACGCCTGGCCGATGGTGGTCGACGCGGACGAGGAATTCTATGTCAAACCGGACGCAGGCAAGCTGCTGATGTCGCCCGCCGATGCCACGCCCTCGGCCCCCTGCGACGCCCAGCCCGAGGAAATGGACGTGGCGATCTGCATCGACCGGGTGACAACGGCGCTGGACCTGCCGGTGCGGCGAATCGAACACAAATGGGCGGGCTTGCGCAGCTTCCTGCCCGATGGCGACCCGCTGGCGACTTACGACGCCCAGGCACCGGGCTTTTTCTGGCTGGCCGGTCAGGGGGGATACGGCATCCAGACCGCCCCCGCGCTGGCGCGCACCGCCGCCGCGCTGATCCGGCACCAGGATGTGCCCGCCGATATCGCCGCGCATGGCGTGAATGCCGGTGCGCTAACGCTCAGCCGGAAGGACGCCGCCGCATGATTGCCCTTGTCCCCATTGCCGCCCTTGTCCTGCTGTTGTCAGGGCTTGCGATTGCCTATGTGATCGGCGGTTCCGCGGTTCTGGCCTATGTTGCCATGGATCACACCCGCTATCTGGCGATCCTGCCGCAGCAGATCTTCTCGAAAATCGACGTCTTTGCGCTGATGGCGATGCCGCTGTTCATCCTGGCGGGCGAGTTGATGAACCGGGGCGGTATCACCGCCGCGCTGATCAACCTGTCGATGGCAATGGTGGGCCGGTTGCGCGGGGGCCTTGGCCATGTGAACGTGCTGACCTCGGTATTCTTCGCGGGCATCTCGGGGTCAGCGGTTGCCGATGCGGCGGCGCTGTCGAACACGCTGGTGCCGGAAATGCAGCGGCGCGGGTACACGCTGACCTATGCCAGCACGATCACCGCCGCCTCGTCGATTATCGGGCCGATCGTGCCGCCCTCGATCATCCTGATCTTCTATGGCGCACTGATGGGTACATCGGTCACGGCGCTGTTCCTTGCGGGCATCCTGCCGGGCCTGCTGCTGGCCGCCGCGCTGATCGCGCTGAACGCGATCTATGCCGCGCGCCAACAGCACCCCCGCGTCGAGCGCGAGGATATGCCGCCGTTGCTGCCGACCATCGCACGCTCGCTTCCGGCGCTGTCGCTGCCAATCATCATCCTCGGCGGTATCGTTCTGGGTTGGATGACCCCGACCGAAGCCGCCGCCGTCGCCGTTTTCGTCGCGATGGGTGCGGGCTGGTTCTATTCGGGCCTGACGCTGCGTGGCATCGCCGAAAGCCTGCAACGCACGGCGATGCTCTCGGGGTCGATCTTCATCATCATCTGCGCGGTTTCGGCGCTGGGCCACCTTGGCGCGCTGGAACGCCTGCCGGAATCGATCTCGGCCGCCGTCACCTCGCTGGGGCTTGGTCCGGTCGGCTATATGCTGGTGCTGAACGTGATCTTCATTGTCGCCGGCATGGTGCTGGACATTCCTGTTGCGCTGGCCTTGCTGGTGCCGCTGCTGGCACCGGTCGCGCTGGCCAACGGGGCCGATCCGGTCCACCTTGGCATCGTGCTGTGTTTCAACCTGTGCATCGGGCTGGTGTCACCGCCAATGGGCGGCTGCCTGCTGGTGGTTTCGGCCGTGACCGGGGTCAGCTACTGGACTCTGGCGCGCGCCATCCTGCCCTTCGTGCTGGTGGAAATCGTCGTTCTGGGCATCCTGATCGCCTTTCCGCAGATCAGCCTGTTCCTGCCACAATACTTCGGCTTTGCCGGAGGATAACATAACAAACCGACCGACAAGGAGTGTACCATGAACCTGTCTAACATCGTCAAAGGCGCGGCTGCCGCCGTCGCCATGAGCCTTGCGGCCGCCGCCGCGCAGGCCGAAATCAAG
This sequence comes from Arenibacterium halophilum, assembly GCF_005938225.1. Classification (GTDB taxonomy): domain Bacteria; phylum Pseudomonadota; class Alphaproteobacteria; order Rhodobacterales; family Rhodobacteraceae; genus Arenibacterium; species Arenibacterium halophilum. The sequence goes on along the minus strand of NZ_VCPC01000003.1, from coordinate 418,690 downwards.
ATCGCGCTGGACAGCCCGGCCGATTTGGAAGGATCGGGCAGCTATGTCTGGGCCAACGCCTTTTCCACCTACCTGAACGAACATGGGCTTGAAGCCGAGGAATACCAGCGCGGCGCGCTGGGCGGCGATGACGAACTGTTCGACCAGGTCAGCCAGGGCCTGCTCGAGGTGTCGATGTCGCCGCTGGGCATCGTCGGGTCGATCGACAAGCTGATCTACGGGATGCGCCTGCCCTATTTCTTCGAGAGCATGGAAGAAGTGGACCGCGCGCTCTACGAAGGCGGCATGCTGGAAAAGATCAACGCGGCCACCACGCCCGAAGGCGTGCGCGTTCTGGCGGTTGATTCCGTCGGGCCTGATCTTGGCATCTTCAACACCAAGAAGCCGGTGACCTCGGTGGCCGATATGGAAGGCCTGCGGATGCGCGCGCTGGATGAAAGCCAGATCGCGCTGTACGAAGCATGGGGCGCCTCGGGCACCATCGTCAGCTGGGCCGAAGTGCCGAACGCGCTGCAAACCGGCGTGGCAGATGGCTATCTGAACCCGTCCTTCGTGCCGCTGCTGTTCGGTCACACCGATTTCATCAAGCACTTCACGACCGCCAATATCACCCCCTCGCTGCGGATCGCGATTGCGTCGGAAGACTGGTATCAGGGCCTGTCGGACGAAGACCGCGCCATCGTGGACGATGCCGTGAAAGCGGCGGATGCGGCCAACCGTGAGTGGCTGAAAGGCCAGGACGGCGTGATCGCCAAGCTGGAAGAAGCCGGTGTTGCCGTGGTCGAACTGAGCGACGAAGCCCGCGCCGAATTCCGCGAAGCCTCGCAAGTGGCCTACGAAAGCGACCTGATCTCGAAAGAGCAGATCGCCGAGTGGGAAGCGGCAAAGGGCAACTAATCATGATGGGCACACTTGCCAGACCGCTGGATGCGCTGTCGCTGTTCCTGTTCCGGCTTGCCCTGATCGGAGCGGTGGCCGCCGTTCTGGTGATGGTCTTTTCTGCCGGCTGGCAGGTGATTGCCCGCTATGCCCTGAATGCCCCGCCCATCTGGACCGAAGAACTGGCGCGCCGCGCCATGGTCTGGGCGGGGATGCTGGGGGCGTCCTGCGCGTTTCGCGCGCAGGCCGACCCTGTTCTGTTTCCCAAGGCCCGCGATGTCACGGGCGCCGCTGGAAACGCGCTGGCGCTGGTGCGTCTGGTCGGGGTGATCCTGTTTTCCGCGCCGGTCATCTGGTTTTCGCTGTTCGACGGGCGCATGAACATCGCCCGCGGTTTTCTGGGCCGCAGCGCGATGCGTCAGGCCGAAATGCTGGACGTTCCGATGATCTGGTTCACCGTCGCGGTGCCGCTGGCCTTTGTCATCATCATCATCCACGCGCTGTCGGAAACCGCCACGCGCCTGTCGGGGCAAATGCCCGTTTCGCCCCTGAAATCCGAAGGCTGATAAGGCATGAAGCTGTTCATCGCCGGTCTGTCGACCGAAACCAATTCCTTTTCCCCGCTGCCCACCGGGATGCTCAGCTTTGCCGAAGGCTCGATCCATCACGGCGATGCCACGCAGGACGTGCAGCATTACTGGACCGGGCCGCTCTTCATCTGGCGCGAGCGGGCCGAGGCGCTGGAGTGGGAGGTGGTGGAAAGCCTGTCGGCCCATGCCCAACCCGCCGGGCTGACGGTCAAATCGGTCTACGAAGGGTTCCGCGACGAAATCGTGGCAGACCTGAAGGCAACCGGCGGCGCCGACGTGATCCTGCTGGCGCTGCATGGCGCGATGATGGCCGATGGCTATGACGATTGCGAAGGCGACCTGATCGCCCACCTGCGCGCGATTGCGCCGGATGCGGTGATCGGAGGGCTGCTGGACCCGCATTGTTTTCTGACCGAACAGATGATCGACAAGGCCGACCTGCTGATTGCGTTCAAGGAATATCCCCATGTCGACGTGCCCGAACGGGCCGAGGATATGTTCCGCCTGGCCCGCGACGCCGCCGAAGGCCGGATCAAGCCTGTTATGGCCGATTACGATTGCCGCATGATTCTGGCCATGCCTACGCCGCAGGGCGCGATGCGCGGCTATGTCGATGACATGATGGCGCGCGAGGGGAAGGACGGCGTGCTGTCGCTGTCCTTGGCGCACAGCTTTCCATGGGGCGACCACCCCCGCGTCGGCGCACGCGCGCTGGCGATCTGCGATGGCGATGCCGAACAGGCGCAGGCCGAGGCGCAGCGGCTGGGAAAGGCGCTGTTCGCGCTGCGCCATGACCTGTGGATCGACAACCCCGAAATCGACGCTGCGCTGGACATGGCGCTGGCCGAACCCTCGGGGCCGGTCGTGCTGGGCGACGTGTCCGACAACGCCGGTGGCGGGGCCCCGGCCGATGCCACCTTCCTGCTGCGCCGCATCCTTGAGCGCGGCATCACCTCGGTCGCGACGGGGCTGTTCTATGATCCGGGTGCGGTGCGTATCTGCCGCGAGGCCGGCGAAGGCGCAACGCTGCCGCTGCGCATCGGGGGCAAGCATGGGCCGATGTCGGGCGATCCGCTTGATCTCACCGTGACCGTCAGGAAATGCGCCAGCGACCTGATCCAGCATTTCGGCAAGCTGCCCGCGCCTGTGGGCAATGCCGTCTGGGTCGAATGCAATGGCGTCGACATCGTGTTGAACGACATTCGCGGTCAGACCTTCCACCCCGAGGCGTTCACCCAGCTTGGCATCGACCTGAGCCAGCGCAAGATCGTCTGCGTGAAATCCTCGAACCACTACAAGGCCGGGTTCGACCCCATCGCCACCCGCGTGATCCCGGTGGCCACGCCGGGCGCAATCACGCCGGATTACGCCAACATCCCCTACACCCGGCGCGGCCGCGATTACTGGCCCGCGCAAGTGGATCCCTTTGCATGACCAATCCCCTGATTGCTGCCCGTGACGAATTCGCCACCCGCCATCCTGAATCGCGGATTGCCCTGAACGGGCGCGACTGGGGCTATATCGACGTAGGCCAAGGGCCGGTGCTGCTGCTGATCCCGGGCACGCTGGGCAGGGCCGATATTTTCTGGCAACAGATCGACGCGTTGAAAACGCGCGTGCGGATCGTCGCCACCACCTATCCCACCACGGGCGGCGTGGCGGATTGGGCGGGCGACATCCTCGCGCTGATGGATCACCTTGGCATCGCCAGCGCCACGGTGCTGGGGTCGTCGCTGGGCGGCTACCTTGCGCAGTATATTGCCGGGGTCGCGCCCGAGCGGGTGGACCGGCTGGTCGCCGCGAACACGCTGCATTCGGTGATCGGCGCCGATCAGCGGATGCCCTATGCGCTGGATCTGGATGGCGCGCCGATTGACGACTTGCGCGCCGGGTTTCAGACCGGGCTGAACGGCTGGCGTGCGATGCATCCCGATCAATCCGATCTTGTCGACCTGCTGCTGATGGAGGTCGGCGGCCGCATCCCCGAGGCCGAACTGCGCTCGCGTCTGAAAGGCATCAAGCTGGGACCCGAGCTGCCAGCGCCCGGCCTGCCGTCAGACCGGATCGTGACAATCGAGGCCGACGACGATCCACTGATCCCGCCGGAGATGCGCGCCGCCGTGCGCGCGCGGCTGGCGCCTTCGGTCGCCTATCGCTTTACCTCGGGCGGGCATTTCCCCTATGTCGCGCGCCCGGCGGATTATACCGCCCTGCTGGAACAGGTCATGGGCCTTGACGTGACCGGCCCCGACTGGGGCGAAGACGCAGAGCGCGTGCTGTGATCGTCCTGACCGAAGCCGATGTGGCCCGACTGCTGCCGATGAGTGAGGCCATCGAGGTGATCGATGCCGCCATGCGCGTGGTCTCGGCCCGGGGAGCGGAACTGCCGTTGCGCTCGATTGTCGATGTGGGCGGGGGCAACCGCATGGGCGTGATGCCCGGCGCCATGTCCGACCCGGCCTGTTTCGGGATCAAGCTGATTTCGCTGTTTCCCGGCAATCCCGCGCGCGGGCTGTCGTCGCATCGCGGGGCCTATGTGCTGTTCGAATCCGACACCGGGGCCGCCACCGCGATGATGGATGCCAGCCTGCTGACCGCGATCCGCACCGCCGCCGCCAGCGCCGTGGCCACCCGCGCGCTTGCGCCTGCGGGGGCGGAACGGCTGACCATTCTGGGTTATGGCGAACAGGCGGAACACCATCTGGATGCAATGTGCGCCGTGCGCCCTATCACCCATGTCACCGTCGCCGGGCGCGATGCAGACAAGGCGCGCGCCTTCTGCGATCAGGCAGCTGCGAAACACACCGGGCTTGCATTCGCGCCGACCACCGACATCCGCGCCGCCGTGTCCGACGCGCAGATCATCTGCACCGTCACCGCCGCGCCGACGCCGATCCTGATGGGCGATTGGGTGCCAGCGGAGTGCCATGTGAACGTGGTCGGATCCTCCATCCCCTCGATGCGCGAGGTCGATGACGCCTTTGTCACCCGCGCGGCGATCTGGGTCGATTACCTGCCCTCGACGCTGGCGCAGGCCGGAGAGATCGTCGAGATGATCGGCGCGGGCACGATCACGCAGGACCACCTGCGCGGCGAAATCGGCGCGCTGCTGGATGGAACCGCCCCCGGTCCGCGCGACGGGGATGCCTTTACTGCCTACCGCTCGCTTGGCGTGGCCGCGCAGGACCTGGCAGCGGCGCAGCATGTGCTGCATGGCGCGCAAAAGGCGGGCATCGGGCAATCCGTCACGCTGTAACCTTCGTTTTGCGGGGTGACATTGCCGGGGAAACCGGGTGAATTCGCGCGCAAAGCGAAAAAGGGCATCCTCATGACGACGAACTTGCGCACCGGCGGCCAGATACTGGCGGACCAACTGGCCATCCACGGGGTGAAACAGGCGTTTTGCGTGCCCGGTGAAAGCTATCTGGCGGTGCTGGACGCGCTGCATGACAGCGCGGTCGAGATCACGATCTGCCGTCAGGAAGGGGGCGCCGCGATGATGGCCGAGGCGCAGGGCAAGCTGACCGGTCAGCCCGGCATCTGCTTTGTCACCCGAGGCCCCGGCGCCACCAATGCCAGCGCGGGCGTGCACATCGCTCAGCAGGATTCGACGCCGATGATCCTGTTCGTCGGCCAGATCGGGCGCGACATGCGCGGGCGCGAGGCGTTCCAGGAGGTCGATTATCGCGCCGTATTTGGCACGCTGGCGAAATGGGCCGTTGAAATCGACGATCCCGCCCGCATCCCCGAGGTCGTCTCGCGCGCGTTCCATGTCGCCACCAGCGGCCGTCCCGGCCCCGTGGTCGTCGCCTTGCCCGAGGACATGCTGACCGAGGCCGCCGCCTGCGCCGATGCCCGCGCCTATCGCGTCGCCGCGCCCGCGCCGTCAACCGAGGACGTTGCCGATGTGGTCAAGGCACTGGCAGAAGCGAAACGCCCGCTGGTCATCGCGGGTGGCGCGCGCTGGACGCCCGAGGCGGTCGCCGACCTGACCGCGCTGTCCGAACGTCACAGCCTGCCGGTGGCAGTGTCGTTCCGGCGGCAAACGCTGTTCCCGCGCGATCACGCCAATTTTGCCGGTGACATGGGGCTGGGTGCTGATCCTGCGCTTGTCGACTACGCGAAAAACGCCGACCTGATCCTGCTGCTGGGCGGGCGCATGTCAGAAATGCCAAGCCAGGGGTATACGCTGCTGGATATCCCGACACCGCGGCAAAGGCTGATCCACGTCCACCCGGGGATCGAGGAAATCGGCCGCGTGTACCAGCCGGAAATCGGCATCAACTGCGCCCCGCCGCAATTCCTGACGGCAATGCTGGATGACACCACCGACGCGGCACCGGACCGTTCCGCGCTGATCGCGCCGCTGAACGCCGCCTTCCGCGCGCGGCAGGCACCCCCCGCCCCGCCTCCGGGCAACTTCAACATGGCAACCGCCATGGGCCACCTGAACGAAGTGCTGCCCGCCGATGCGATCATCTGCAACGGCGCGGGGAATTACGCGACATGGGTGCATCGGTTCTACAACTTCCGCGACTTCGCGACCCAGCTGGCGCCGACCTCGGGCAGCATGGGATACGGCGTGCCCGCGGCCGTGGGCGCGGCGCGGCTGCACCCCGGGCGCCGCGTGGTGGCCTTTGCCGGTGATGGCTGTTTCATGATGCACGGGCAGGAATTCGCGACGGCCGTGCAATACGACCTGCCCATCGTGGTGGTGATCGTCGACAACGGCATGTACGGCACCATCCGAATGCACCAGGAACGCGAATACCCGGGCCGCGTCGTGGCGACCGACCTGCGCAACCCCGATTTCGCCGCCTACGCCCGCGCCTTTGGCGGCCACGGCGAACGGGTAGAGCGAACCGAAGATTTCGCCGCTGCCTTCCAGCGGGCAAGCGAGTCGGGCCTGCCCGCCATCATCCACTGCCTCACCGACCCCGAGGCGCTGACCGTTGACCGGTCGCTGTCTGCGATCCGGCAGGCGGCGCAGTCCAATCAGGCATAACAACAAAACGGCGCCCAAGGGCGCCGTTTTTCATTTTAACTGCTGTGCCGATCAGGCGGTTTCAGACGCCGCCGGTTTCTTCTTGCGCACGAAGACGCGGAACACCACGGCGAAGAACAGCGGCACGAAAATCACGCCCAGCACCGTGCCGGTGATCGTGCCACCCATCACGGCCACGCCCACCGCCTTGCGCCCGCCCGAGCCCGCGCCAGAGGACAGCACCAGCGGCAGCACACCCAGCGTAAACGCCATCGAGGTCATGATGATCGGGCGGAAGCGCAGGCGCGCGGCATCGACCACGGCTTCGAAGATACCAAGCCCGTCTTCGACCCGCTCGCGCGCGAATTCCACGATCAGGATCGCGTTCTTGCCGGTCAGTCCGATCACCGTCAGCAGGCCGACCTGGAAGAACACACCGTTCTCGAACCCGAACTGCCAGGCCGCGAACATGGTGCCCAACACCCCGATCGGCATCGCCAGCATCACCGAGAAGGGGATCGCCCAGCTTTCGTACAGCGCGGCAAGGCACAGAAAGATCGCCGCCAGCGACATCGCGTACAGCATCGGTGCCTGCCCGCTGGATTGACGTTCCTCCAGTGACAGCCCCGTCCACGCCACCGAGAAGCCGGGCGGCAGCTGGCTGACCAGACGTTCCATTTCGGCCATCGCATCGCCCGAGGACACCCCCGGCGCGGGCGAACCCTGAAGCTGCATCGAGGGGATACCGTTGTACCGCGTCAGACCCTGCGGCCCCTGCACCCATTCCTCGGTCGTGAAGTTGGCAAACGGCACCAGCTCTCCAGTCGCGTTGCGCACGCGCCATTTCGACATATCAGACGGCGTGGAACGGGCATCGGGTTCGCCTTGCACATAGACCCGCTTGATCCGGCCATTGTCGTTGAAGTCGTTCACATAGGTGCCGGCCCAGGCAATCGACAGCGTATTGCCCACGTCCGAGGGCGACACACCCATTGCCCCGGCGGCGCGCCAGTCGATGTTCAGCTTGAACTGCGCGGCATCTTCCAGACCCGACGGCCGGGCCGAGGCGATCAGCGGGCTTTGCGCCGCCATCCCGAGCAACTGGTTGCGCGCGGCCAGCAGTTGTTCGTGGGTCTGCCCGCCCACCGCCTGCAGGTACATGTCGAACCCGGCGACGTTGCCAAGGCTTGGCACCGCGGGCGGCACCAGCGGAAACACCATCGCGTCGCGGATCTGCGACAACGCGCCAAAGGCCCGCCCCGCAACCGCCTGCACGCTTTGGTCCGGGCGGGTACGTTCGGCCCAGTCGTTCAGCCGCACAAAGGCCAGCCCCATGTTCTGCCCCGAGCCGCCAAAGGAAAACCCGACGACGCCGAACATCGAATTCACGTTTTCGCCCTCGGTTTCCAGAAAGTGGTTTTCGATCTTCTTGATCGATTCCAGCGTGCGCTCGGCCGTGGCGCCGGTGGGCGCCTGAACCAGTGTCAGCAAAGTTCCCTGGTCTTCCTCGGGGAGGAACCCCGTCGGCGTCTGCGTGAACAGCCACGCCATGCCGCCGCCCATCGCCAGATAGATCAGCAGAATGCGCAGCGGGCGGCGCACCACATAGCCAACCGTCCCGGCATAGCCCCGGGTCGCGCCATTGAAGCCCCGGTTGAACAGCCCCGACAGCCCCTTGGTCGATGCGCCATGCGATTTGTGCTTCAGCAGTGTGGCGCAGAGCGCGGGCGTCAGCGTCAGCGCCACCACCACCGACAGTGCCATGGCCGAAACGATGGTGATGGAAAACTGCCGATAGATCGCCCCGGTCGAGCCGCCGAAGAAGGCCATCGGCACGAACACCGCCGACAGCACCAGAGCAATACCGATCAGCGCGCCGGTGATCTGCCCCATGGATTTGCGCGTCGCCTCGCGCGGGGAAAGCCCCTCTTCCTCCATGATGCGTTCGACGTTTTCCACCACGACGATGGCGTCATCGACCAGCAAACCGATGGCCAGAACCATGGCCAGCATTGTCAGCGTGTTGATGGTAAAGCCCGCCAGCGACAGGATCGCGAAGGTGCCCAGGATAACGACCGGAACGGCCAGCGTGGGAATGATCGTGGCCCGCAGGTTCTGCAGGAACAGCAGCATCACGAGGAACACCAGACCGATCGCCTCGAACAGGGTTTTCTGCACCTCGTGAATCGAGATTTCGACGAAAGGCGTGGTGTCGTAGGGAATGGTGTAAACCACGCCTTCCGGGAAAAACTCCGCGAATTCGGCGATCCGCTCTTTGACTCGCTCCGCCGTATCCAGCGCATTGGCATCGGCGGCCAGCTGCAGCGCCATGCCCGAAGCCGGATTGCCGTTGAACCGCGCGATGGTCGAATAGTTCTCGGCCCCGATTTCCACCCGGGCCACATCCTGCAACAGCACCAGCCCGCCATCGGTTTCCGACCGCAGCACGATGTTGCGGAAATCGTCCGGTGTGGTCAGCAACGATTGCGCTGTGATGGTGGCGTTCAGCTGCTGCCCGTCGACCGCCGGAAGCGTTCCGAAAGCGCCCGCCGAGATCTGGGCGTTCTGCGCCGAAACCGCACCCACCACATCCGAGGGCGTCATGTTGTAGGCGGCCAGCTTCGACGGGTCGAGCCAGATGCGCATGGCGTATTTCGCGCCGAACACCTGCACGTTGCCCACGCCTTCGATGCGGCTGAACTCGTCCACGAGGTTGGTGCTCATGTAGTCGGCAAGGTCGGTCTGTTCCAGGCGCCCGTCTTCCGAGATCAGCGCGATCACCATGAAGAACCCCGAGGAGGATTTCTGCACCCGCACGCCTTGCCGCTGCACCGATTCCGGCAAAAGCGAGGTCGCCTGTGCCAGCTTGTTCTGCACCTGCACCTGCGCCACGTCGGCATCGGTACCCGATTCAAACGTGAGCGTGATGCTTGCGCTGCCGTTGGCCGAGGAACTGGACGACATGTAGCGCATCCCGTCCAGCCCGGTCATCTGCTGTTCGATCACCTGCGTCACGGTGTTTGACACCGTTTCCGCCGATGCACCGGGATAGGTGGCCGACACCTGGACCGACGGCGGCGCGATTTCGGGGTATTGTGCCACGGGCAGCGTGTAGATCGACAGCAGGCCAACGCCCATGATGAAGATCGAGATCACCCAGGCGAACACGGGGCGGTCAATGAAGAAACGTGCCATTCAAGGCTCCTGTCAGTCAGGCGGGATCGCGCCCTGGATGGTCAGTTAGAGGCGGCAGGTCGCTCTTCGGCAGTCACGTCCATGCCGGGCGACACCTTCTGAAGCCCTTCGACGATGACGCGGTCGCCATCGCTTAGCCCCGAGCCCACAACCCAGAAGGCCCCCTGATCGCGCTGGATGTCCAGCTCGCGGGTTTCCACCTTGCCCTCGGCGTTCACCACCATGGCGACGGGGCGTCCGCGCCGGTCGCGGGTCACGCCTTCCTGCGGAGCAAGGATCGCACCCTGCACCGTGGCCTGCGGCAGATCGACCTGAACGTACATCCCCGGAAGCAGGAACCCGTCGGGGTTGGGGAATTGCAGGCGCAGCAGGATGGTGCCGGTTTCTTCGTCCACATGCGGCTCGGCAGCCGACAGGCGACCTTCGTGTTCATAGGTTTCGCCATCGGCCAAGCGCAGCGTGACAACCTGCCCGGCCTCTTCCACCGACGACCCGGACCGGCGCCAGCGCAGAATTTCGGCGGCGGCCTGCGTCACATCCACATAGACCGGATCAAGATTGCGGATCACCGTCAGCGCGGTTGCCTGCCCCGAGGTGACAAGCGCGCCCTCGGTCGCCTGGCTCAGGCCCGCGATGCCGGCGATGGGGGCGCGGATCGTCGCGCGCTCGAGGTCAATATCGGCCGAGAGCAGATTCGCCTCGGCCACCTTGACGGCAGCGGCCGCGATGTCGCGCTGGGCCACGGCATCGTCCAGCGCCTGCTGGCTGGATACCGCGCGGCTGCGCAGCTCTTCCTGACGGGCGGATTCCTGTTCTGCGGATTTCAGCGTTGCGCGCGCCTGCGCCAGCGCCGCATCGGCGGCGGCTTTCTGCGCCTCGTAGCTGGCGGCGTCGATCACGAACAGCGGGTCACCTTTTTCCACGGCGGTGCCTTCTTCGTACAGACGTTCGGTGATGATCCCGCTGACCTGCGGGCGCACTTCGGCCACGCGCGAGGCGGCGACCCGCCCCGGCAGCTTCGCCGTCAGCGTGACATCCTGCGGTGTCAAGGTTACCACCGTGACAGCGGGCGCGCCTTGTTGCTGCTGCGCCTGTGCGCCCTGCATCGGCAATGCGGCCAAAGCCACGAAAGTCAGAAGTGTGATGGCCGAATACCGCATTATCTATTGCTCCTGAGGGAGTGTCATCCGCGTTTCGGATACGCAGGCGGCGCCTTCTTGTAAAGTTCCGGCCCCCGGATACCCCGTGCGCAGATGCACAGAATGAACGCAGTGCCACCTCTTGCATCATGGGCTGGTGGTACAGGTCGGGTTCGGGAAGTCTGGAGCGGGCGGCGGGAATCGAACCCGCGTCATTAGCTTGGAAGGCTAAGGTCTTACCACTACACAACGCCCGCTTTTCGAGTCGCACGTGTAAGTCATCGCCGGACTCGCGTCAATGGCAAGCCGGAGGCGGCGCGGGGCCATCCGCACATCTGTCAGCCACGCGCCGGACCATTGCGCAGTGCCCGCAGGGTTACCCCATCACCGCCGCCAGCGCCATGGCGGCACCCGCCTGAACCGGGTCGACCACAGCAATGCCAAGCCTGTCCTGCAAGGCCGCGCGGCGCGGCGAGAACCCGGCGCAGCCCAGCACGATGGCGCCTACCCCGGCTTCCTTCAGTTCCTGCCCGCGCGCCAGTGTCTGCTGGAACACATCGTCATTCGTGCCCACGTCATGCGCCGAGGCGTTGTTCAGCGGCAGTTCCGCCACCAGCCGCGACTCCACCCCCATTTGCCGGATGCGCAGCCGGTGCCGCGCGACCGAGGCCGCGCCCAGCGCGATGATCCCGAACAGGTCGGCGCGGCCCATGGCGGCAAGGATTCCGGCTTCTTGGATGCCCAGCACGGGCTGCGCCACCAGCGAGCGGCACAGCTCCAGCCCCGGATCGGAAAAGCAGGCGATGACATAGGCGCTGGCGTCGGGCCGGGCCTGCACCACCTCGGCCACGTTCAGCGCGGCCTGCGCGGCGTCGGCCATGCTGGCAATGGTCGCCGGGCCCTTGGCGATGCCGACAGTTTCGAACGCCGGGCCGGTGGGTGTGGCGAAAGGCGCCACCGCATCGGCGATGGCCTGTGTCACCGACGCCGTGGAATTCGGGTTGATGACAAGGATGGGGCCGCGCGCGCTCATTCCGGGGCGATCCTTGCGCCGAAATTGCGGGCCGGGTCCAGTTCCTTGACCCGGTGGCCCGGGCCGCGCAGGGCGTGGGGCGCGCGGGCGACGAATTGCCCCTGCCCCTCTGTCGCGCGCAATTCTCCGTGTTCGACGATCACCGCGCCCCGGTTCATCACCACCTCGGGCACGCCGGTCAGCTCCATCCCCTCGAACGGGGTGTAATCCATCGAGTCGTGCTGGCCGGCCAGCGTCATCGTGCGCGTCGCCTCGGGGTTCCAGATGGCAATGTCGGCATCCTTCCCCGGCGCCAGCCCGCCCTTTTTCGTCATGCCAAAGATGCGCGCGGCATTGGACGACCCAAGCGCCACGAAATCCTGCAACGACAGGTGCCCGCCCACCACGCCTTCCGAGAACAGGTAAGGCAGCCGCGCCGCGATCCCGGGCATCCCATTGGCGATCCTGGGATAGGGAATATCGCGTCCGTTCATGAATTTGCCCGTCTCGTCATAGCGATAGGGCGCATGGTCGGAACTGACCGAGTCAAACGTGCCCGCACGCACATGACTCCACAGCGCATCCTGCGTTTCAGCATCGCGCAGCGGCGGAGAGCAGACGAATTTCGCGCCCTCCATGCCCGGACGATCCAGCGCCTCGCGCGTCAGCGCCAGGTACTGCGGGCAGGTTTCGGCAAACAGCCGCGTACCCGCCAGCCGCTCGCGTTGAACGATGGCGGCGCCGCCGGCCGTCGACACATGCACGATGAACAGCGGCGCATCGACCAGCTTTGCCAGCGATACCGCGCGGTTGATCGCCTCTTCCTCGGCCAGCTCGGGGCGCGAGATCGCGTGATAGCGCGGCTCGGTCAGCCCGGCCTTTGCCAGCCGCGCGTTCATCCACTTGATCATGTCGTTGTTTTCGGCGTGGACCATGGTGATGACACCATGGGCGCGCGCCACGGTCAGGATGTCCAGCATCCCGCCATCTCCGATGTTCATCATGTCATAGGTCATGAACACCTTGAACGAGGTGATGCCCCGCTGGAAGGCGCGCGGCAGCTGATCCTCCAGCACCTCGGCGCTCGGATCGGTGACGATCAGGTGATAGCTGTAGTCGATGACCGACCGCGCGGCGCGAGCGTCATAGGTGGCGATCACGTCGTCAATGCTTTGCCCGCGATGCTGGGCGGCAAAGGGGATGAAGGACGAATTGCCTCCAAACGCCGCCGAGATCGACCCGCTGAGGTAATCGTCGGCGCCCATGATGCCGGATGAGCTTTCCTGCGCGATATGGGCGTGCGCCTCGATCCCGCCGGGCATGACAAGCCGGTTGCCCGCGTCGATGCGGCGGTTGCCGCCGTCCAGCCGTTCGGCCAGCGCCACGATGCGCCCGTCGCGGATGCCGATGTCGCCCCTGGCGGTTTCGCTGGCCGTGACCAGCGTGCCGCCGTGGATCACCGTGTCGAACTCCATCATCCTGTCCTTTCGTCAATCCGTGTCGCGGCGGCGCAGGTCGCGGGCGTCCTGCCAGGCGTACCAGCGGGTGAGAGCCCGCGCGCCCAGCCCCGCGAAGGGCCGGAAGGGCACCGGCGAAAATGGTAAATCGTCGAAGGCCGTTTCGCCGCCGGGCTGGCGCAGCATCCGTCGCGCCAGCTTTGCACCGAAGTATACGCTGCGCGTCACGCCCGAGCCACAATACCCCCCCGCGATCCAGACGCCATCGTCAATCTGCCCCAGATGCGGGCTGTGATCGGGGGTATAGGCGACGTAACCCGACCACGCGTGGTCGAATTCAACCGGGTCCAGCTGTGGAAACACGCGTTTGACCGAGGCGGCAAACGCGGCCTTGCGCGCAGTGGGTGACGCCCCCGCCCCGCCGATCCGTCCCCCAAAAATGAACCGCTTGCCGTCGGGCGTGGGGCGGAACCACATGAAGATGCGCCCCGATTCCCCGAACATGCGGCCCTTGGGCGTCAGGCTCGCCATCAGCTCGGGCGACAGCTCTGGCGTTGCCACGGCGGCGGTTTCGATGCGCACGATGCGCTTTGCCATCTGGGGCGTGCGGCTGTCGGCGTAGGCGTTGGTCGCGACGACCACCTCATCCGCGCGCAGCACGTCCCGCGCGGTCATCAACTCGACCCCTTTCAGATCGCGCCGCATGGCGGAAACGGCGCAGTCGGGCAGCAGCAGCGCCCCGGCCTCGGCGGCCTTGCGCGCCAGTTCCAGCACCAGCTTGCGCGGATGGATACCGCCGTCGCGGTGATAGATCACGCCGCCCCGGTAAAAGTCGCTGCCGATCTCGCCCCGCTGGTCGGATTGCGGCACCATGTCGGTGGGCAGGCCAAGGTTGCGGCCCAACCAGTTGCATTCGCGCGCGGTCGATTCGTAATCCGCGCGAGTGCGCGCGCCCCGGAACCGCCCGCGCATTTGCAGGTCACAATCCAGCCCCTCGTCCGCGACGAACTGTTCGAAATGGTCCAGCGCAAGGATGCCCTCGCGCATCAGGGCCAGCGTCTTTTCCTCGCCATAGCGGGCCAGCAAACCCGCCGAACCCAGCTTGTGGAAGCTGGGGCCAACCATGCCTCCATTGCGTGATGAACAGCCCGCCCCGATCCGGCCCGCGTCGAGAACGGCCACGCGGCGCCCGGCGCGCGCAAGGTGGATAGCCACCGTCAGCCCGGTATAGCCCGCGCCGATCACCGCCACGTCAACTGCGCGCGGCATCTCGGGCGCGGGGGTGGGCGCCGGTGCGTCGATCTGATCCCAGTAAACCGACTGTCCCCGCATCGCGCTAGTCCCGCAGGGTCCAGCTGTCGCGGTGGCGCGCGGTGGGGAACCGCGCCTCAAGCCCCAGTTCGGCGATACGGTCGATGCTGGCCTCGAACAGGGACCGCAGCACCGGCATCGTGTCAGGCTCCAGCGCGACGCGGCGCAGGGCGTCGGCGCGGCCGGCATAGGCATCGTAGAGCGCGCGCAAATCCTCGACCGCCGTTTCCTCCGATATGTCCACGCGCAGGTCCACCGCGTCGATCCCGTGTTCGCCCGTCACCCGCACGGCGGACGACCGCAGCGGGCCAAGCACCTCGCCCCCGGCATCGCGGCCCGCTTCGAGCGCGGCAACCAGCCGTTCACCCAAAGGCGCATCGGGCGCGGCCTCGAAGGCGGCGGCCATGGCATCGGTCACGCCGTCATTGGCAAGAATGTTGCCCAGCGCAAGGCAATCCTTGCCGATGGAATGGGTATAGATCGAATACATCCGCCGCCCGTGGTACACCGCCGCGCGCCCCCGCGCATCCAGCGCGCCAATCTGGCGCCATTCGATGGCCGAGGACGAGGCCGAGACCTTTGACACCGTGTCCTGCGCGGTTTCCCCTGCCGCCAGCAGCGAGATCCCCAGATCGCCCAGCCGGCTGTCGGTGCGGTGCTGCGACAGCATCGCGCCCTTGCCATGAGCCAGACGCAGGCAGCGGCTACCCACCGCCAGATCAGAGGTGGTGATCGCGCCGCCAAAGGCGCCGGTGCGGGCGCAACGGCCGATGATCGAGAATGTCACGAGTGTCTCCTTGTCACGCGAGGTCGGTGGCGGGCAGCGGCACGCCTTTTTCCTGCTCGGCAAACCGCGCCCACATGGAATCGGTCGCGGCCTGCGCCTCGGCGATGGCGGCGGGTTCGTCGATGGTGGTCAGCTGCCCGTCGCGCATCAGGAACCGGCCATCGACCATCGTATCGGTCACCACGCCGGGGTGGCCGTAATGCACAAGGTTCGAAACGGCCGAGAGACGCGGCGCCATCGCGGGCGTCATCAGGTTGAACACCGCCAGATCGGCCTTCATCCCCGGTGCGATCTGTCCGATGCCGGAGTGATCCAGCGCGCGGGCGGCATTGACGGTGGCATAGTTGAACACGGTCTGCGGCGCGGGCGTCACCGCGCGGCCATAGGCGCCCCGGTGCAGCGTCATCGCCATCTTCATGGCGTGGAACATGTCTTCGGTCATGTTGTCGGTGCCGATCACGATCTTCACGCCGTGATCCAGGATCGCCTTCATCGGCAGCGGATGCGGCCCCTTGGCCGACATCGAAGCCGGGCAATGCGCCAGCCATGTGCCGGTTTCGGCGAGCCGCGCCACATCGCTTTCGTTGCAGAAGGTCCAGTGCACGGCGATCAGGTCGTCGCCAAGGAAGCCGTTCCGGTCAAGGTACTCGGTCGAGGTGCAGCCATGCAGCGCCTCGACCTGCTGCTTCTCGCTGATGATCTGGCTTAGATGGACGGTGCGGCGCAACCCGTGCTGCTGCGCCAGCGCCTTCAACTCGCCCAGCATCCAGGGGCTGCAATTGTCGGGCGCATGGGCCGCGATCATCACGCGCACGCGGTCGTTTTCGGCGCCGTGAAAGCGGTCGATCAGGTCGCGCGTGCGGGTCAGGAAGGTTTCGCCAAAGTCGCGGTCGAACCGGTAGGTGCCGCGCCCGACCTCGGTGGTGACCGCATCGGCGCAGCTTTCGGCCAGCCACAGGCGCATCCCCGTTTCAATCATCGCAGGCGCGTAGTCGGCAACGTGGCGCAGCGGATCGACCATCGTCGTGGTGCCCGAGCGGATCGCCTCGGCACAGGCAAGGCGCGCGATGGCTGCGCGCTGTTGCGGCTCCAGCAAGTAAGACGCGGGCACCATGTACTGATAGACGAGGTTGCCCTCGATATCCTCGACCGTGCCGCGCAGCACCAGAAGCACGGCGTGGGTATGCGAGTTGATCAGCCCCGGCGACACCAGCCGCCCGCTGAAATCCAGCGGCTCGAAATCGGCAAACTCGGTCCCCGACAGCTCGGGCACGATGGCGGCGATCCTGTCACCCTCGATCGCGATATGCCCGGCGCGGACTTCGGGCAGCCCCGACTCGTGCGAGATGTAATGGGCGTTCTTCAGCAGCGTGCGGGTCATGTGCGGCGCAGGGCTCCGATGGCGGTGACGATCAGGGTCAGGATCACAAGCAGGGTGGCGACCGCCGCGATGGTCGGGTCGATGTTGTCCTGGATGCCTTCCCAGATCTGTTTCGGCAGGGTGGTGACCCGGCGCACGGTGATGAACAGCACACCCACGATTTCATCGAAGCTGACGATGAAGGCAAAGACAAATCCGGTCAGGATGCCGGGCTTGGCGGCGGGCACGATTACGGCCAGAACTGTCTGCCAGACCGAGGCGCCAAGGCTGCGCGCGGCGCGCGGGATATTGCGATCAAGGTTCGCCAGTGCCGCAAAAACCGAGATCGAGACATAGGGCAGCGCCAGCAGCGTGTGCGCCAGGATCACGCCCGCGCTGGTGTCGATCAGCCCCAGCTTCACCCAGAAGCGATAGAACCCCAGCGACTGCACCACCGGCGGCACAAGGATCGGCGTGATCAGCACCCAGCGCGCGATGGCCGAGGCCTTGTCGGACAGGAACCAGCAACCGATGGCAAAGGACGTGCCCAGCGCCGACGCGCAGGTCGCCACCACCAGCCCGATCCAGATGCTTGTCCAGGTGGCGTGCAGCCATTCGGGCGAGTTGAAGTAGTTCACATAGTGCTGAAGCGACAGGTGTTCCTTGGGCAGCCCGATATAGCTGGTGTCGGTCAGCGAGACCGGAACCACCACCAGCAGGGGCAGTACAAGGAAGGCGACGATCAGCCATGCGCCGGTCTGAAAGAAGATGCGGAAGGTCGAAAGGGGCATCACTTGCGCTCCAACAGCGCCGAGCGCAGGTTGACGAAACGGGCGGCGATCAGCAGCACCAGCGCGGTGGCGATCAGCAGGGCGACGGACAGTGCCGAGCCAAGGCCCCAGTTCAGGAATTCCTGGATTTGATAGGTGATGTATTCGGAAATCATCAGCACCCGGCCCCCGCCCAGCAGCGCGGGCGTCACATAGAACCCCAGCGACAGCACGAAGACCAGCAGCGCGCCCGACATCACACCCGGCACCGTCTGCGGGAAATAGACCTGCCGGAAGGCCGTCCATTCGCTGGCGCCAAGGCCACGCGCGGCCTTTACATAGGCGTCGGAAATGCCGCGCATATTGGTCAGCATCGGCAGGATGGCAAAGGGCAGCATGACGTGGATCATCGCGACCAGCACGCCGAATTCGTTGTGCATCAGCCGCAGCGGGCTGTCTATGAGGCCAGTGTCACGCAGCGTGTCGTTCACAAGGCCCGAGCGGCCCAGAAGCACGATCCACGAAAACGACCGGATCAGAACCGACACCCAGAACGGCAGGATCACCAGCGCCAGCATCAGCGGCGTCAGTTTCCCGGCGAAGTTGCTGATGGCATAGGCCACGACGTAGCCCAGGATCAGGCAGCCCAGCGTGGTGATGGCCGCGACCCGGAAGGTCAGGATGAAACTGGTGCGCACGGCGCTTGACTCGGCCATCTGCACGAAATTGCCGACGCCGGTCGTCGGCTCGGTAAAGGCGATTTCCCAGATGCCGAGCACCGGGAAGATATAGAAGGTCACCATGATCGCCAGCGCCGGCAGGATCAGGGCCCAATAGCGCATCTTGTCGCTGTTTCGGAACATCGGAACTCCGGGCGTTGACGGTATGGGTTGGGTCCGGCCTGCGCGGCCGGACCCGATGGGCCGATCAGTTGATCAGCGCATCCACGTACATTTCTTCGGCCGAGACCTGGTTCTTGGCGTACCATTCGTCCTTGTAGAGGATCTGGGTCGCCAGGTTTTCCGGGCTCGACGGGTTCCACGGTGCCAGCTCGGCCGGGACCAGTGGGGCGGCTTCGGGGTTGATCGGGCCAGAGCCGATCATTTCCAGCCACTTGACCTGCAACTCGGGCTTTTGGCCGTGGGCAATGAACTTCATCACTTCCTCGGTGCCGGCGGGGTTGTCTTTCGGGACCACCCAGATGCCCGGCGCGATGACGCCGCCATTGAAGCTGACATTGAAGCTGCCTTCGTCCATCTGGTCCTTCAGCAGATGCGCGCGGGTCGACCAGATGTTGCCGATCGCGACTTCCTCTTGCAGGAACAGGTTCTGGCTGTCGCTGCCCGAACCCCAGACGATGATGTTTTCACGCAGCTCGCGGAATTTGGCGATGCCGGCCTTGATGCCCTCGTCCGTGCCCAGCACGTCATAGACTTCGGCCAGCGGCACGCCCTGCGCCATGGTTGCGCTTTCCAGCATCCCGCGCACCGATTTGCGGAAGGTCCGCATGCCGGGGAAGTCCTTGGTATTCCACACGTCCGCCCAGTTCTGGGGCACGTTGCCGCCCAGCAGCTTGGGGTTGGTCGCCAGAACATAGGAATAGACATAGTTGCCGACGCCGTTGTTGTAGGCGGTGCCTTCCAGCACTTTGGACTTGTCGACGATGGAGTAGTCGATGGGCTGCGTGACACCCTGCTGTTCCAGGATGATGGCCGAGCCTGCGCCGCTGTCGCACAGATCCCAGACCACGGCGCCGCTTTCCACCATGGCGCGGATCTTGCCCGCCGAGGGGCCCGAGCCGTCGACCACGACCGGAATGCCGGTCAGTTCGGTGTAGGTGTCGCACAGAACCTCTTGCAGCACGTCCTTGGCGGTGCCACCCCAGTTCACGACGACGATTTCATTCGCCTGCGCAAAGGCCTTGCTGTTCAGCGCGGGCAGGATGCCCAGCGCGCCCATTGCCGCGACGAACCCGCGACGGGTCAGACGGCCCTGCTTGTAACGTTCAACAGCGATATCCGCGATATCGCGCTTGGCTTCGAAATCCGTTGTATCAGTCACAGTTCTCTCCTTGTTGGTCTGGTTCTTGTTGTTTCGTTCGGCTTAATCGTTGGTCAGCGGCACGCAGGCGTCCCTGTCCCAGCCGATGCTGACGGGCAGCCCGGCGCGCGGGTTGATCCCGGTTTTCCACGTCGGGCAGGAGACCAGCAGCTCTCCCAGCTGGTCGTGGGTCACGATCACCTGGCAGCGTTCGCCCAGATAGCTGACCTGTTTCACCGTCGCGGGCAGAAATTCCTGCCCCGGTTCCGCCAGCCGCAGCCGCTCCGGGCGCAGCGCCACACGGGACACCTGGCTGGCCGAGGCGCCCTTGGCGTCCACCTCGAATTGCGCGCCCTTGGCCTGGCAGTGGAACACGCCGTCGGCTTCACTCGAAACGCTGACATCGATAAAGTTCGATTTACCCAGAAAATCGGCAACAAAAGCGGTGCGCGGGCGGTTGTACAACTCGCCCGGGGCGCCCTGCTGCTGAATTTTGCCGTCGCGCAGAATCACGATGCGGTCCGACATCGACAGCGCCTCGTCCTGATCGTGGGTGACATAGATGAACGTCACGCCAAGCTGATCGTGCAGCGCCTTCAGCTCCCACTGAAGATCGGCGCGCAGCTTCTTGTCGAGGGCCGACAGCGGTTCATCCAACAGCAACACCTGCGGTTTGAACGACAGGGCGCGCGCCAGTGCGACCCGCTGCTGCTGCCCGCCCGAGAGCTGTTGCGGCATCCGGTCGGCGTATTGCTCCATCTGCACCAGCGCGAGGCATTCCGTTACCCGCGCCGCGATCTCGGCGGCGGGACGGCGGCGCACTTTCAGCGGAAAGGCCACGTTGTCGCGCACCGTCATGGTGGGAAACAGGGCATAGCCCTGGAACACCATCCCGAAATCGCGTTGTTCCGGCGGAGCGGCGGTGATTTCACGGTCGCGCAGGTGGATCGAGCCCTCGTCGGGGCGGATGAACCCGGCAATCGCGCTTAGAAGAGTTGTCTTGCCCGACCCCGACGGCCCCAGCAGCGTCAGGAATTCACCATCGGCCACGTCAAGATCGACATGGTCCAGTGCATGGACCTGCCCATAGCGTTTGACGGCGTTGCGGACGGAAAGAATGGGTGTGGTCATGAATGCCCCGGTTCAGCAGGTTTGACATCACGCCGCAGGAGAAAGCGCGATGGCCCGATGAACGCACGGGAGCCTAAAACAATGAAATTAAAAATCGCCCCGCAAGTATAATTCTAAATTATATGAATCGGGCATCAATTTGCCAGCTGCTCGGCCCCGTCTTTCAAGGCGCCCGCCATGAAGTCCTGAAACTGGATCGCAAGGTTCGAGGTGGGGAACAGGTTCGAGGTGACGGCATACATCTCCATTGGCAGCACCGGGGTCGTCGGGCGTACCACCACGCCGGGATCGCCCGGCCCCAGCAGGGCGAAGCTGTCCACCAGCGCCACGCCAAGCCCGCTGCGCACCATTTCCAGTGCTGTGGCCGTGTGGCGCACCTCGCAGAAATAGCGCCGTTCCAGGCCTTGCGCAGAAAACACCGCATCCACCGCCTGCCCCAGCGGTGTGGTACTGGCGTAAGAGATGTGGCGCACATGGTTCAGGTCGGTCACGGCGATTCGAGAGGACAGGGCCAGCTCGTGATCGGCGGGACAGACACACATCAACCGTCCTTCGCCGATTTGCCGCACCGACAGGGCGGAATGCCTTGGTTGCGTAATCGACAAGGCCAGATCGGCCCGCCCGCTGACCAGACGCCGAATGATTTCATCGACGCTGCCCAGTTCGATCGACAGGTTCAGCCGGGGCCGTGAGCGCATGAAATCAGCCAGCACACGCGGCAGAATACCATGGCCAATCGACGGAGTCGCCACGATGCTCAGCCGCCCGATGGTGCCGCCGCGCAACTCGTTGATAATGTTGTCGACGCGCTTTTGCTGCATGAAGAGATGTTGCGCCTCTTGCGCGATGTGCAGCGCCTCGCGTGTCGGCACCAACCGCCCGTGTTCGCGCCGGAACAAGGCAAATCCCACCAGATCCTCGGTATGGCGGATCATGTTGGAAATTGCCGGCTGACTGACCGACAGCAGTTCGGCCGCGCGGGCCGTGGTGCCCACTTCGATCACGGTTGAAAGCACTTCCAGCTGACGCGCATTGATCACAAGTATAACCTTTACTTATTCGACTGCCTCTCAAATTTATTTCACAGTGATATGCCGCCCGTCTAGCAATGAATTGACCACATGACGGGAGAGACGGATGAGCCGCAGGGAAATTTTTGCAGTTGCGCAGATGGGGCCGGTGCATCTGGCCGACACGCGGCAGCAGGTCGTCGCCCGCCTGATCGAGATGCTGCGCGAGGCACATGCCCGCGGCGCGCGCTGGGTGACCTTTCCCGAACTGGCGCTGACCACGTTCTTCCCGCGCTACATCTATGACACGCCCGAAGAATATGACGTGTTCTTCGAAGAGGGCCTGCCCTCGCCCGCGATGGTGCCGCTGTTCGATCTCGCCCGCGAGCTTGGCATTGGGTTTTACCTTGGCTACGCCGAGAAATGCACCGAAAACGGGCAAGTCCACCGCTATAATACCTCGGTTCTGGTCGGGCCTGATGGCACGATCCTGGGCAAGTACCGCAAAATCCACCTGCCCGGCACCGCCGATCCCATCGGCGATCTGGAATTCGAGCATCTGGAAAAGCGGTACTTCGAGGTCGGCGATCTGGGCTTCCCCACCTTTGCAACGCCTTCGGGCCGGTTCGGCATGTGCATCTGCAACGACCGCCGCTGGCCCGAGACGTTCCGCGTCATGGCGCTGCGCGGGGCCGAGGTGTTCATGCTCGGCTACAACACGCCCACCCGCAACATCCACCACCCCGAACCGGCGCATCTGCGCGAATTCCACAACCGCCTGAGCCTTGAGTCTGCCGCCTATCAGAACGGTGCTTGGGTGATGGCGGCAGCGAAATGCGGATCGGAAGACGGGTTCGCCATGATCGGCGGCTCGGCCATCATCGCGCCCACGGGCGAAACCGTGGCCCACGCGGTATCGGAAGATGACGAGGTCATCACCCACGCCTGCGATCTGGACCTCGGCGCCTATATCCGCCGTTCGGTGTTCGATTTCGCGCGCCATCGCCGGATCGAACATTACGGACCGATCACCGCGCAAACGGGGGTCGAGGTGCCGGAATGACATTCTCTATCGCCGGGCGCTGCCCCGAGACGGGCCAAATCGGGTTTGCCGTTACCACATCGTCGGTCTGTGTCGGCGCGCGCGTCGGCGCGGTAACCGACGGCTGCGTGGTGTTTTCACAGGCCCGCACCGATCCGCGCCTGCACCGCGTCGGGGTTGATTCCTGGGGCAAGACAGGGTCGGCACAGGCAACCCTGGACGCCATGCAGGCCGCCGCCGTGGCGCCCCACTGGCGCCAGCTGGGTGTTTTGCCCGCCACCGGAGAGGCGGTGCACCTGACCGGCGCCAGCTGCCTGCCCCATTGCGGCGGGCTGACCGGCGCCAACAGTCTTGCGTTGGGTAATTTTCTGGGCACCGACAAGGTGTTGCCAGCGCTGATCGAAACGTTCGAGGCGGAGAAAGGCCCGCTGGCCTGGCGGCTCGTAAAGGCCCTGCGCGCGGGCGAAGCCGCAGGCAGCGAAGTTGACCCGCTGCAATCCTCGGCCGTGATGGTGCTGGGGCAGGACGATCTGAAAGATGTGGACCTGCGCGTGGATTACGCTGCGGACCCTCTCGTCGCGCTGCAGGATCTGCTTGCAGACTGGCTGCCCAAGGCACCTGCCTACCGCCTGCGCGCAATCGACCCCGACAGCGCACCGTCGTCTTCGCTGGTCGAACGCAAAGGCTGAGACCGGCCTATCCCTTTGGATAGGTCGAATTGTCCGTATGATCCTCTGACGTGACGCGCCATTTGTGCGATGATCTTCCTGCAACCAAACGGGAGGATGCCATGTTCCAAATCCGGTTCGCTTCCATCGCTACGCTATCCGCCGCCTGCGTGGCGGCCCCCCTATGGGCCGCCGATCTGGCCACACCGACGGGCGAGGTTCTGCTAACTGTGTCGGGCGCGATCAGTGTTACCAACGGCGGTGAAACCGCCCGGTTCGACCGCGCGATGCTGGAACAGCTAGGCGCGGTGACCATCGAAACCGAAACGATCTGGACCGAAGGTGAACAGACCTTCACCGGCGTGCCCCTATCGCGTCTGATGGATGCCGTGGCGGGCACGGGCGACAGCCTGAACGCTACGGCGATCAATGACTATACCGTTGCCATCCCGCGCGAGGATTGGGTCGATGATGGCCCGATCGTTGCCTACCTGAACAACGGTGAACCCATGTCGGTGAGAGGAAAGGGCCCGCTATGGATCGTCTACCCCTATGATACGCACCCCGAGTACCAAAGCGAAGTGATCTATTCACGAAGCATTTGGCAATTGGACCGTATAGTCGTGGAGAATTGACACACGCCCGGCCCGGCGCCCCAAGGCCGGGCCGGTTGGCCACGGCCAACCTGACAGAGGTTGCAGGATCGTGGACAAGGCCCGGACTCCCACTGCCGGATCGAAATACCGCACTGTGCTTGCGGTCTTCGGGCTGACTCTGTGCATCAGTATCGTGGCCGGCCTGTCCTGGCGTCTGCTCCAGGAAATCGACGACGTATCGGCTGCCAACTCCGACAACCTCGAATTCACCCTCGCGCAAAGCGACGTGGAATTCGCGCATTTCCGGCTGGCGATCGAAAAGGCCGTGCAGAGGAAGGCTGAAATCGCCACTGTCCGGCGCAGGTTCGACATTTTCTACAGCCGCATCGACACGTTGTCGCGCGGAGCGTTTTATCGCCGCATCGGGGCGTCAGCCGACTTTCAGGCACCGCTGGAACGCATTCGCAGCTTTCTTGACGCCACCGTGCCGCTGATCGACGGGGCCGATGACACCCTGCGTGCCGCCCTGCCGCCTTTGGCAGAACAGGCCGAGATACGCGCGGCCGATGTCCGCGCGCTGACGCTGGCGGGGCTGGCAAATTCGTCTCAACTGGCAGATGAGCGCCGTGTCGGGCTGCTGCGCACATTGATCGCGATATCGTCGGTGCTGGGTCTTCTGGTCGCCGGGCTGGGGCTGCTGGCTTTGAAATTGCTGCATCTTGCCCGTTTGGCCGAGGTGCAGACCCGCGCAGTACAGGACGCGGCCAAGCAGTTACAGATCATCGTCGATACAGCGCTGGATGCCATCATCGTGACCGATCCGGCCGGGCGCATTCGCGAATTCAACCCAGCCGCAACGCGCATCTTCGACCGGCCGCGCGATCAAGCCATCGGCCGCACAATTTTCGATATTGTGCTTC
This sequence comes from Arenibacterium halophilum, assembly GCF_005938225.1. Classification (GTDB taxonomy): domain Bacteria; phylum Pseudomonadota; class Alphaproteobacteria; order Rhodobacterales; family Rhodobacteraceae; genus Arenibacterium; species Arenibacterium halophilum. Next base: position 393,799 of record NZ_VCPC01000003.1, on the reverse strand, counting down.
CCGAAGACAGCCATGACGCCCTGCGTGACGCGGGCACGGCGCTGCTGACCGGGCAACGTCAGGCCCTGACGGCCGAGCGCAGGCTGGAAACCACAGCCATCGACGCCGCCGGGCGCCGCTTTCCGGTCGAGATATCACTGGATGTCGCCGACGCGCGCGGCGGCCGCGTGTTCGTGGCCTATATTCGTGACATTTCCCGCCGCAAGGCGGACGAAGCCGCGCTGACGGAAGCGCGCGACAAAGCTCTTGCCGGGGAACGCGCGAAGGCCGAATTCCTTGCCATCACCAGCCACGAGATGCGCACACCGCTGAACGGAATGCTCGGCACGATGGAGCTGTTGCAGGATGAAGACTTGCCGCCCCGGCAGGCCGAGTTGCTGGAACGGATGCACAATTCGGGGCAGATGCTGCTGGGGCTGGCCAATGACGTGCTGGACCTTGCCAAGTTCGAGGCCGGAAAATTGCAGGCAGAACGCTGCTCGTTTGCGCTGCCGCCGTTGCTGGATGGGATCCTGTCGACGGCAGCGCCGATGGCCACCGCCAACGGGAACCACATGGCATGGCACTGGCTTGGTGCGCCCAGAGATATTGTACAGGGTGACCCGCGACGCCTGCGCCAGGTGCTGCTGAACCTTGTCGGGAATGCTGTCAAATTCACGCGCGGCGGCAAGATCACGATTACGGCACAGCGGGCCGAAGGGCCGGGCGACAGGGTCATCTTTCGCGTATCCGATACCGGGATCGGCATTGCTCCCGACGATATTGAGCGAATTTTCCGCGATTTCGAAACACTTGATTCATCCTATGCCCGCAAGGCCGACGGCACCGGGCTTGGCCTGGGAATCGCGCGGCGATTGTCTGATCTGATGGGCGGGCAGATCACGGCCGAAAGCGTACTTGGAAAGGGCAGCACGTTCAGCTTGTGCCTGCCGCTGCCAGCCGGGCAACTGGCCGATACACCCGCAACCTCTGCCCCAATCGGCGTGTCGAAGGCGACACCCTTGGACTTACTTGTGGTCGAGGACAATGAGGTGAACCGGTTTGTTTTGCGCAAGATGCTGCATGCAATGGGGCACCGGGTGACCGAAGCAACGGATGGGCGCGCCGGGGTCGAGATGGCCATCAACCGTTGCTTCGATGCGATCCTGATGGACATCTCGATGCCCGTGATGGACGGGACAGAAGCCGCGCAGCGCATTCGCGCCGCCGGGGGCGGATCGCACCGGGCACCGATCATTGCTGTCACCGCTCATGCCCTGCCAGAGGAAACCGCCAGGTTTCGCGACATCGGGATGGATCACTGCATCAGCAAACCGATCAGCCGTTCGACGCTGACGCGAACACTTGCGCAACTTCCTGCCCCCCGGCCCGCCGCTCCTCCCGCGCCGTTGGCGCTGCTGGATACGGCAGTGCTGGCCGATCTTGACGATGCAATGCCCACCGAAGAACGCGATCGATTGATAGCGCGCTTTCTGCAGGATACCGGCGCGGAAATCCGGGTACTGGCGGCCCTTGATCCCGACGTGCCCGATTTGAGAGCACGCATTCACAACTGCGCGGGCAGCTGTGGCACCTTTGGATTTGTCGCAATGGGACAATCGCTCCGCGACATCGAATCCAAACTGAAGCGCGGCGAAGCGGTCAGCCCGGCAAATCTTGCCGCATTGCCAAAGATCTGGGCGGAGAGTGCTGCGGCTTTGGCAGCCAGCCATGGACATGCGGCCGAAGCACCCTAACCTTTCGAATAGGCAACGGCGCAAATGCCCTTCCGTCACGCGACGAACGCGATGTCGACGGATGGAATTTTCCGCGCTATGGTCCACTTGGCCGACTTATAAACTGGCCTCCACTCACGATACCGGGCCTGTGTCGGGGATTCATGACACAGGTCCGGCGCGCATCGCCCGGGCGAAAATCGCAACGTGAATACCCCTGCTGCCTTTCATTTCGAAAGCCGTCAGAACGCGACTTTCAGATAACTGCCGCCCGCCGAAAGCGTGGTTTCAAGCTCGCCGCCCAGCTGCGCCGCGGCAGCCTGCATCAGGCTTTGCCCCAGCCCGCCAATCCGCGATGGCGGCGCCACAAGCGCGGCACCGTTTGAACCAAGACCGTTGTCGCGGCAGATCAGCTGATGCCCATCCACCGTCTTTTCGATCGCGATGGCGATTTCACCAGCGGCGCCCTCCGGAAAGCCGTGTTTCAGCGAATTGGCGGCGAATTCGCTGACAATCATCCCTATGGCCGAGGCCTGATCGTGGCTGAGGTGGAAGGCCTCGCAGCTTTGCACGATAACAACCTGCCCGCCTGCAGCGGCCTGAAGGTGGCTGCAAACCCGGCTCAGGAACGTCTGGATGTTTACCACGCTGCCGGTGACAGAATTCTGCAGCTCTTCGTGCAGCGCGCCGGTGGCGTCGATGCGCCGTTGGATCGCTTCCAGCGCCGGTTTGGCCGCCGGGTCGCTGACGCCACGCGCGTAAAGCCGGACGAAAGAGGCGATCGTCTGCAACGAATTCTTGACCCGGTGATCCATCTCGGCCCGCAGGGTCTCTTGCTGTTTCAGCGCCTGTTTCAGCTCGATCTGCCGCATCACCTGCCGCGCCAGAACGCGCAGGGTGTCGCGCTGCAACTCGGTCAGCTTGCGCGGCTTGTCATCCAACACGCACAGCATCCCCATCGGCAGCCCGTCTTCCGCCACCAGAGGCGCCCCGGCGTAAAACCGCAGGTTCGGTTCGCCTGCTACAAGCGGATTCGACACGGTCCGCGGATCGTTGCGCGTATCTTCGACCTCGAAAAACCCATCTTCCAAAATGGCGTGGGCGCAGATGGATTTATCCAACCCGGTTTCCGGATCGGCCATTCCAACGCGGGCCTTGAACCACTGTCGGTCTTCCGCGACGAGGCTGATCAACGAAATGGGGGTTTCGCAGATACGTGACGCCAAGGCCACGACTTCGTCGAACTCGGCCTCTGCCTCGGTATCAAGTATGTCGAGCGATTGCAGAGTTGCCAGACGGCCTGCCTGATCGGAATGAGGGTCAGCAATCAATTCAAGGCCCATCCCAACTGGTAAAATACGGAAATGCGTGGATACACGGGCGCGCCCCAGACGCAAATAAAATTTGGTTAGATTTGTTTCAATTTGCGACTTTCGGCGTGATCGCGCTCAGGTCGGTTCCGGGGTCAAGTCGCCGAACCGCCAAGCCAAGTTGCCCAGCCGCGAAATCCATGAAGAGCCGCGTCTTGGGGTCCTGCAGGCGCCGGTGGCTATAGAGGCAAGCCATCTGGACATCCACGGGCGGTGTCGCGGTGGCCACCGGCACCAAGCGGCCAGCCGCCAGATGATCCGCGACCTCGAACAGGGGCTTTAACACGACACCCTCTCCGGCAAGCGCCCATTGCGTCAGCACATCGCCATCGTCGCACTCGCTGCGGCCTGTCACCGCGAATTTCTGCGGGCCCGCCGGGGTCGACAGCAGCCATTGGAACTCGGGCGCCCCGGGGTAGCGCAGGTTCAGGCAATTGTGCGCCTCGCGCAGAAGCGCCGCCCCGTCCTGCGGCATCCCCCGTGCGGCGACGTACGCGGGGGCAGCGCAGAGCACACGGCGGCAGTCAGCGATCTTGCGAATGCGCAACGTGCTGTCGGCGGGCTGGCCCAGGAAAAATGCAAGGTCCAGACCTTCGCCCGTCAGATCCACGGCGCGATCCGTCAGCCGCAGCCGCACCGAGATTTCGGGATATTTGGCCAAAAATTCAGGAACGAGCGGCGCAATCAACCGCCGACCCAGCCCCAGCGGTGCCGCGACGAACAGGGAACCGCGCGGCGCCTCGGTCAGCCGTGTCACCTGCGCTTCGGCGCTGTCGACCGCTTCGAGCACACCGCAGGCCCCATCGTAGAACGCCTTGCCCTGTTCGGTTGGCGTCAGGCTGCGCGTCGTGCGCTGGAACAGCCGCACGTTCAAATAGGATTCCAGCTGCGAAATCCGGGCCGAGGTGACCGCAGGCGAAATCCGCAGATCGCGCCCGGCGGCCGACATCGAGCCAAGCTCGTAAACGCGCACGAAAGTCCGGATGTTGTCGAAATAGGACATTTTATTGTTTTGATTGATAAAACGGCCATCTGTCAAACGATCCGCGCATCTGCCGCTACGGCACAGACGCCGGTGCCCGGATCGCGCGCGAAACGGCGCGCATGGAACCGCAGTCGCGGCTTTCGCGTTTATCCCTGATGTGCCGCATGATACATGCAAGGGGCAAGCGATGGCAGCCGCCGTCGACTGATAGGGGCATTGGGGTAAGTGACGGTACTGGTGGGGTTTTCGCCGAATCGCAAAACAGCGTTCAACATTGTCGCCGCCGCCTGTCTGGCTGCCCTTGCCATGGCCGGACCGTTGCGCGCGCTCGAATCGACGCTGAGCGCCCCGGGACTTCCTGAAGATGTGATCGACCAGATCGAAGGATCTTCCGCGACACTGGCCGCGCAGGACAATGACCAGACCAGCCCGCAGGAAATCCTTGCCGCCGCGCTGGCCGATTACCGCACAATCGTGCAGGTGCTGTACGATGCCGGCTATTTCAGTCCGCAGGTTTCGATCCGGCTGGACGGGCGCGAGGCGTCGAACATTCCGCTGATCAACCCGCCAGGTCAGGTGGCGCGTGCCACCATCACCGTGAACCCGGGTCGCCAGTTCCGCTTTGGCACTGCGCGTGTCGCCCCGGTTGCCCCGGGAACGGACCTGCCGCCCGAATTCGCCACCGGACAGGTCGCCACCACTGGCACAATCCGCGCCGCCGCACTCGGCGCGCGCGACGGCTGGCGAAACGTGGGGCACGCCAAGGCCAGCGTGGGCGATCAGAGCATCACCGCCAATCACTCCGCCGCCCGGGTGGACGCCGATATCCGCATCATTCCCGGTCCGCAGCTGCGGTTTGGCCGCCTGTCCGTCAGCGGCAACACGCGGATGCGGACCGAGGCGATCCAGCGCATCGCCGGGTTGCCGTGGGATGAAACCTATAGCCCCGAGATGGTTCAGCGCGTGGCGGCCCGGCTGCGGCGAACCGGCGTGTTTAGTTCCGTCAGCATTGTCGAGGCCGACACACCCAACGCCGACGGAACGCTCGATTTCACCGCGAATGTTGCCGAGCAGCTGCCCCGCCGCATCACGTTTGGCGCCGAGATCGCGTCGAACAGCGGGGTGACGCTCTCAGCCGCATGGCTGCACCGCAACCTATTTGGTGCGGGCGAACGATTCCGGCTGGAAGGCGAAATTCGCAACATTGGCGGCGATCAGGACATCGACGGCCGGGTTGCCTTCCGCCTTGACCGCCCCGCGCGGCTGGGCCGCGACAACAACCTGTTCTACCTTGGCTCGATCGAGCGGATTGACCGCGACCATTACGATCTGAACCGGGCCATGCTGGGCGTGGGTGTGCGGCGCATCTTCTCGGACACGCTGATGGCCAAAGCCTCGCTTGAAATCAGCACGACCAGGGCCGACGATGCCTTTGGCACCGACCGCAAGTTCGATCTGATCTCTCTGCCCTTCACTGCGGAATGGGACAGGCGCGATTCGGAAACCAGCGCGACGCAAGGGTTCTACCTGAACGCGCGGCTTACGCCCTTTGCCGGGATCAGCGGATCGGGATCTGGGCTTGCCGCCTATGCCGACGGGCGCGGGTATCTAAGCTTTGGTGAAGACGGGCGCATCGTGCTGGCCGGGCGGGTACAGCTTGGGTCGGTCGTCGGGCCATCGCTGTCGGAAATCTCGCCCGACATGCTGTTCTTCTCTGGCGGCGCGGGCACCGTGCGCGGCCAACCCTATGAATCGCTTGGCATTCCGGTGGGCGCCAACATTGCAGGGGGCCGATCGATGCTGGCCGCCACTGCCGAAATCCGTGCCCGTGTGGCGCAGAAAATCACGCTGGTCGGGTTCTACGACATCGGGGCCATCGACAGTTCTTCCTTTGTATCCGGTTCCTCACGGCGCCATGCCGGCGCGGGCATCGGTATCCGCTATGATCTGGGCGCCATCGGGCCGATCCGGTTGGATCTGGCCAAGCCGGTCAGCGGGTCCACCGGGGACGGGCTGCAATTCTACCTTGGGATCGGGCAGGCCTTTTGATGCGTCTTCTTGCGAGCCTTCTTCTGGCGCTGAGTTGCCTTGCCACGCCATCGTTTGCGCAGGATGACGAAAGCGGCGGCTTTATCGCCGACCTGTTGCAGAACGCGCTGTCGGGGGAAAACCGCAACGTCCGAGTGATCGGGCTGGAGGGGGCACTCAGCACCCGCGCCACCCTGCGCCAGTTGACGGTGTCGGACGACGAAGGCGTGTGGCTGACCATCGAAAACGCCGTGCTGGATTGGAGCCGCTCGGCCCTGCTGCGCGGTAATCTTCAGGTGCAAACGCTGAGCGCCGAGCGTATCGCGGTGGCCCGCCGCCCCGGCGTGACGACCGACCCCGATCTGCCCACGCCCGAGGCGCAGCCCTTTGCGCTGCCCGAATTGCCCGTGTCGGTCACCATCGAAGACATCTCGGTTGACCGGCTGGAATTGGCCGAGCCAGTCGCAGGCCGCGCTGCCGACCTGACATTCAAGGGCGCGCTGAGCCTGATCGACGGGGCGCTGGACGCCGATGTCGCGCTGACCCGGATCGACCGCCCCGGCGACCAGATCACGCTGAAAGCCGATTACAGTAACTCCAGCCGCGAGTTGGTGCTGGATCTCTCCGTGATCGAGGATGCAGACGGGTTGTTCACCGAGATCCTTAACATCCCCGACCGGCCCTCGCTGGCGCTGACCGCGCGCGGCGCAGGGCCAATTTCGGACGTGGGCATCGACATCACGCTGGCGACTGATGATGTGGAACGCATCGCAGGCCAAATTCGCCTGACGGAAGAGGAAGACGGAAGCGACCAGCCCGGCACCGCCTTTTCGGCCGAGCTTGCAGGCGATCTGACTCCGTTGATCGCCCCGTCTTACCACGAGTTCTTTGGGAATTCCGCGCAACTGGCCATTTCGGGACGACGTGGCGGCGATGGCAGCTTTGACCTGCCGGAATTTTCGCTGGCTGCCAATGCGCTGAACCTGACGGGCGCGCTTACCACCGATGCGGCGGGCAAGCTGCGCCGCGCCGATCTGAGCGGGCGCATCGAACCGCCCGAGGGGCAAACAGTGGTCCTGCCCGCCGGGACGCCGCCGATGTCGGTTGCGGGTGCCAATATCGCGCTGCAATTCGACGCCGATGCCAGCAACGGCTGGACGCTGGACGCCGATCTGCGCGGCCTTGCCCGGGTTGATTTCGAAGCCGAGCGCGCGCAGTTGACCGGGCGCGGCACGCTGGACCAGACCGGCGCGCCCCGTCTGGTGGGCACGATCACCGCCCAGCTTGACGGCCTTGCGCTGGTGAACCCCGCACTGAATCGCGCGGTGGGCAGCAGCTTGGCCCTGAGCGGCAATGTCGACTGGCAATCGGGTGGCGCGGTGCAACTGGACGGGTTCGAGCTGACCGGCACCGATTACGCCGCGCGAGTTACGGGCCGTGTTGACGGGCTCGACACCGGGTTCCGCCTGACCGGCGAAGCCGAAGTCGAAGCCGACGATCTGTCGCGCTTTTCCGATCTGGCCGGGCGCAATCTGTCGGGCGCGGCCAATGCCACGCTGCGCGGCACCGGCTCGCCCCTAGGCGGCGATTTCGATCTGCAACTCGCCGCCGAAACCCGAGATCTGACCACAGGCATCGCGCAGTTGAACGCGATCACCGGCGGCAATACCTCGCTGGCTCTGGACGCCATGCGCGATGAAACCGGCACGACCCTGCGCAGCTTCGATCTGACAGGTGAGGCACTGGAGGCGACCGCCAGCGGCACCATCCGAAGCACCGCCAGCGATTTCGATTTTCGCGCGCGTCTGGACGACCTGGCCCGCATCGTACCGCAATCGCCGGGGCCGGTGACCCTGTCGGGCGATCTGCGCCATCAGGGGGAAGTGGTGAATGCCCGGGTCCAATTCCGCGCACCCGATGCGACCACCGCCAATATCACCGCCACGCTGCAGGCCGATGGCGCCGCCGATATCGATTATATCGCCACGGTAAACGGGCTGGAAAAATTCGTACCCGCCCTGAATGGCACGCTGCAATCCACCGGCACCGCCCGCCGCAGCACCGAAGCCGGCTGGACTGTCACAGCCAACACCAGCGGCAGCGCGGGGATCACGGGCGACTTTCAGGCCGATTTCTCGGAAAGCACGGGCGATCTGGCCCTGGACTTCGATGCGGCGTTCGAGCGGCTGGAACGGCTCGTCCCCCAGGTTGCCGGCACGCTGGCAGCAGACGGCAAAGCCACCCGCTCCGGTGCGGGCGCCTGGGACGTCGAAGCGCAGACCAGCGGCAGCGCGGGGCTGACCGGTACGCTGGCAGCCACCTATGATGAACCCACCGGCGCCGCGCGTACCGAATTTGACACCACGGTCGAGCGCATCGAACGCTTCGTGCCACAGCTGGCCGGATCGCTCACCACCGCAGGCACCGCCAATCGTGCGCCCGACACCACATGGACCGCCGCGATAGACACCGGCGGCACTGCCGGGCTGTCCGGCAATTTCCGTGGCAGTTTCACCGAAACCACCGGCGCGCTGGACGTGTTCTTTGACGCGGCCTTCGACCGGGTGCAGGCCTTCCTGCCCGATCTTGCGGGCGGCATAGCCGCCAAAGGCCGCGCCCGGCGGTTCGAGGAAAAGACATGGCAGGTCAACGCGGTGGCCGAAGGCTCGGCGGGGCTGTCGGGCACTTTCCGCGCCACCTATGACGAAGCCAGCACCGACGCGCAGCTGTATTTCGACGCGGCGCTGGAGCGCATCCAACGACTCGTCCCCGATTTCGCGGGGACGCTGACGGCAGCGGGCGAAGCCGCCCGCGCCGGCAATGTCTGGAGCCTAGACGCCATGGCGACAGGCCCCGGCGGGATCGAGGCCGATCTGGACGGCACCTATGATCAGGCCGCCAACCGCGCCGATGTGACAGCGCGGGGGCAGGCGCAACTGGGGCTCGCAAATGCGGTGATCCGGCCGAATTCAATCACCGGCACCGCACGGTTTGATCTGGCGCTGAATGGCACGCCGGGGCTGAACGCGCTGTCGGGCACTGTAACGGCCAATGGTGCATCGGTCGCCATTCCCGCCGTGGGGCAGGCGATCACCGGACTGGATACATCCGTGCGGCTGGGCAGCGGCAGCGCCCAAATCAACGCCAGTGGCGGCTTGCGTGCGGGTGGGCGGTTCACCGTGTCCGGCCCTTTCGGTCTGAGCGCGCCGTTCAATGCAGGGCTTGCCATTGCCTTGCAGAACATCGTGCTGACAGACAACCTGTCCTATAAATCTACCTCGAATGGCGCGCTGCGCTTCGACGGCGGGCTGACCGGCGGTGGCACAATCGGCGGGCAAATCACCTTTGGCGAAACCGAAATCAACATCGCCGCCGTGTCGGGCGCCATCGGCACCGCGCCAATCCCCACCATCCGCCATGTCGGGGAATCCGGCGCCACGCGGCGCACACGCGCGCGCGCCGGCCTGCTGGACCAAGGTGGCGGCGCGTCGGCGGCCTACGGGCTTGACCTTGTGCTGAACGCGCCCAGCCGCATCTTCGTGCGCGGACGCGGGCTGAACGCCGAACTGGGTGGCAGCGTGCGCGTCGGCGGCACCACCGCCAACGTCGTCCCCTCAGGGCGGATCGGTCTGATCCGGGGCTATATGGACATACTCGGCCGCCGCCTGACCCTGACCGAGGGATCGGTATCGATGCAAGGGCGACTGGAGCCTTACCTGAACTTCGCCGCCACCACCTCGACCTCGGAAGGCGAAGCAACGCTGGCCGTCACCGGCCCTGCCAGCACGCCGCGAATCGAGGTGACCTCGGTTCCCGAGCGCCCCAGCGAAGAGGCATTGGCGATGCTGCTGTTCGGTGACAAGTTCACTGATCTGTCGCCGCTGAAACTGGCGCAACTGGGCGCTCAGCTTGCCACGCTTTCGGGCCGCGGGGGCGGGTTCCTCGACAAGGTCCGTCAGGGTCTGGGAGTCGACAACCTTGACCTTGGCACCGACGACGACGGGCGCGCGCAGGTCGGCCTTGGCGGCTATATCTCGGACAATGTCTACACCGACGTGACGATCAACGCCGAAGGCGACAGCGAAGTGAACCTGAACCTTGATTTGACGAAAGAGCTGACGATCAAGGGCTCGGTCAACAACACTGGAGAAACCGGGCTTGGGTTGTTCTTTCAGCGTGACTACTGAGCGCCACGCTGGGCGATCCAAACCGACAGGACCAACAAGTCGCCAGGTTGGAGGGGGCTCTGCCCCCGCCCGCTGCGCGGACTCCCCCGGGATATTTGACCCCAAAGATGTCAATTAATCCCTTGCTTCTTTGGGGGGCAAATATCCCCGCCGGAGGCTTCGTGCGGAAGCGCGAAATTAGACCCTAAAGGACGCGCGATCCATTGGCGTCAGCCATACGAGCCAACCCCGTGAGTGCGGCGCCGTCGTCGGTGATAAGATATAGCGGTGCCTGTGCCACAAGGTCTGCGAAGGGACCATCACGTGTGGCGGCTTCAAGGAAAGCCTGGTGCGCACCCGATTGCAGCAAACCGCGCGCAACGGTGCCGGCGAAATGAACACCCCCCAGCGGCAGATACTGAAACACCAGCTCGCGCGTCAGCTGGCCAAGCAGCGACGCCGCAAGCGTCAGGCTTGCCGTCATCGACGCATCTGACCCAGCTCCATCGACGATCTCGCGCGCGGCGATCCTTCTGCCCGTCCGCAGCTGATGCAACCGTTCCAGACCACGCCCCGAGAACAGGTGTTCGTTGGTGGTAAAAGTCTCCTCCGAGTCAGGCAAAAACTTTCCGAGAGCGTCCTTCAGTGTGGAGGGAAGACTGGCGTGCCCCAGTTCCGCGCCCAGAACATGCGGACCGGCCGATGTTGTGAGCACTTGGCAGACGTTGAACCCCGTGCCAAGGCCCACGACAAGTGCCGGCCTGGTCGTGCTGTCGAGACTCGCCGGATTGCGCAGAATGTTCTGCTGATCCTGCCTCAAGGCCGGAAGCGCATGACCAAGCGCGACCAGATCGTTGACCAGTTGCACCTTGGCCCCGCCGCCGGGAAGGGCTAGCGCAATATCCTGCGGCCGGAACACCCAGTCGCGGTTGGTCAGCCTTGCCAGCGTCCCGGTCACCGGACCCGCAACGGCGATGCGGGCGATTGTGACGGACCCGGGCTTGTGATCTTCGATATAGGCGCCGAGGAGGCTGGCGAAATCTGGAAAGGCGTCGTTGGCATACCGGGCCACGGCACCGGTGCAGCCACCTTCGACCAGCGCGAGCCGCGTGTTGGTGCCGCCGACATCGCCCACCAACATGCGGGACGGCGTGCCCATCGCCTAGCCCGCCTTGGGCGGTTTGCCGAGGATGATCATGCCTAGCAGGTCGTCATCCGTCACATCCGCCACATCCACCGTGCCGACCAGCTTGCCGTTCTTCATCACGCTGGCCCGGTCGCAGAGTTTCATCACGTCGTGTATGTCGTGGCTGATCAGGAAAATCCCGATACCCTGCGCCTTAAGCCGCTGAATCAGTTCGGACACCATCTGGGTTTCATGCGGGCCCAGCGCGGCGGTGGGTTCGTCCATGATCAGGATCTGCGCATCGAAATAGACCGCTCGGGCGATGGCGACGGATTGCCTCTGCCCGCCCGACAACGCCGAGACCGGGGCGTTGAACTTGCGAAAGTTCGGGTTCAGCTGCGCCATGATGCGGCGGGTCTCGGCCTCCATCGCGTCGTCATCGACCAGCCCCAGCGGCGTCACCAGCTCGCGCCCCAGGAACAGGTTGCTGGCGGCATCCAGGTTGTCGGCCAGCGCCAGCGTCTGGTAGATCGTTTCGATCTTGTGGCGGCGCGCGTCGCGGGGGTTTTCGATCTTGACCGGCGCGCCCTTGATCCGGATCTCGCCGGAATCCGCCTTGTAGGCCCCCGAGAGGATCTTGATCAGTGTCGATTTTCCGGCCCCGTTGTGACCCAACAGGCCGACAACCTCGCCCGCGTGCAGATCGACGCTGACGTGATCCACCGCGTGGACCCCGCCGAAGCTGATGCAGATGTCGTCCATCTCGACCAGCTTTTCGCCCTGTTGCCCTGCCATCACGCTGCCCCCGTCCGTCTGCGATAGATGATGTCGATCAGCACGGCGAGCACGAGCACCGCGCCCACCACGATGTTCTGCAAGGGCGCATCGACCCCCACCATCGCCATGCCAGATTGCAGCGATTGCATGATCAGCGCGCCAAGGATCGCGCCGTGGATCGTGCCCATGCCGCCCGCCAGCGCGGTGCCGCCGATCACGGCCGCCGCGATCACGCGCAATTCGTCCAGCGTGCCGATGTCGTTGGAGTGGTTGGTCAGCCGGGCCGAGGCCACCACCGCCGAGATCGCACAAAGCACACCCATAAGGGCGAAAATCTTGACGGTCAGCCAGCGCGTGTTGATCCCCGACAGTTCGGCCGCATCGGGGTTGCCACCGGTGGCAAAGACATACCGGCCAAACCGCGTGCGCCGCGCGATGAGTGTCATGACAATGGCGATGGCGATCAGCACAAGCACCGAAATCGGCAACCCATAGGATTGGGTGAAGCCCTCGGGCATCACCTCTCCGCGCATTTCGAACAGCCGTTGCAGGCGGCGCGCCGGCACCTCGTAGGCGTTCAGCACGGCCACGAAGCCAAGGATCGCGGCGCCGATCACCCCTGCCAGAACCACTTCGGCCCAGATCGGTTTTACCGGGAAGTCATGGCGGATCTTGTTGCGCCGCGCGGCCCACAGCCCGAACAGCGCCCCGGCCAGCGCCAGCAAGCCCACGACCCACGAAGCTGACGCCCCCAGCGTACCGTTGATCCCGCCGAATTTCTGAAACGTGTCATCCAGCGGGCCAATCGTCTTGCCGCTGGTGATGTACCAGGCCGCGTTGCGCCAGACCAGCAGCCCGCCCAGCGTCACGATGAACGCCGGGATCGTCAGGTATCCGATCAGCCAGCCATGAAACGCACCGATAAGCGCGCCACATATAACGCCCACCGCGATGGCGATCCAGGGCGTCAGCGGGTGGCCCAGCCCGAGCCCGAGCAGGTACGGCAGGATTTCTGTCTGCGTCATCGCCATCACGGCCGAACAGGTCGCCAGAAGCGCGCCCACCGACAGGTCGATGTGGCGAGTGACGATGATGAACACCATGCCCGTTGCCATGATCGCCACGCTGACGGTTTGGATCGTCAGGTTGAAGATGTTGCGCGGGGTGAGGAAACGGCCATCGGTCAGCACGTTGAACACAAGGCAGACGAGGATGAAGGCGCCGATCATGCCCAACAGGCGCAGGTCGATTTCAAGCGTTTGCAGAAGTGATCTGCGCGGTGCAGGCGCAGCGCTGTCGATCTCGCTATGTGCCATAGTCAGCCCCCCTCGTGGCCTTGCAGGTGGCCCCACCACAGAGGCGGTGAGGCAAGGGCGCAGTTGCGCCGTTCAGACGATCAGTTGCAGGGGGCCGGTCCGCCCGAAACGCCCTGACACAGGGCGTCCTTTTCGATCCATCCGGCATCGACCACGGCGCCAAGGTTGTCGCGTGTGATCGGCATCGGGGCCAGGAACTTGGCCCAGAGCGTGGTGCCCGCCGGGCTGTCCCACTCTGCCGCGCCGTCGACCTCCGACATCCTGGAACCCCCGGCCAGCGCCACGGCGATCTCGCCCGCCGCCTTGCCCAACTCGCGCGCGTCCTTCCAGACGCTGACGGTCTGGGTGCCCTTGGCGACCCGGTTCAGCGCCGCGTGGTCACCGTCCTGGCCCGAGACCGGGATGCCTTCCATCCCCTGCGCAGTCAGCGCGGCAACTGCGCCCCCGGCGGTACCGTCGTTAGAGGCGACAACCGCATCCACCGCGTTGTCATTCGCGGTCAGGATCTGCTCCATGTTGCGCTGCGCGTTGGCAGGCAGCCAGCCATCCGTATAGGCCTCGGCCACGATGGTGATCTTGCCTTCATCAATCGCCGCCTGCAGCACCTCTTGCTGGCCGCCCCGCAGGAAGTCAGCGTTCGGATCGGTGGGAGAGCCCTTGATCATGACGTAGTTGCCCTCGGGCTGCTGTTCGAGCACTGCGCGCGCCTGCATCCGCCCCACCTCCACGTTGTCGAAGGTCAGGTAAAAGGCGCGGTTGTCCTCGATCAGCCGGTCATAGCCCACGACCGGAATGCCCTCGGCGGCGGCGGCATCCACTGCAGGGCCAATGGCCTGGCTGTCTTGTGCCAGAATGATCAGCGCGTCGGCGCCCTGGGCGATCAGGCTCTCCACATCCGACAACTGCTTGCTGGCCGAGCTCTGCGCGTCGGCCGAAATATAGGCCGCGCCCGCCGCCTCCAGCGCCGATTTGATCGCGGCTTCGTCGGTTTTCCAGCGTTCTTCCTGAAAGTTCGACCAGCTGACGCCAACGGTCAGATCCTGCGCCAGCGCCGCGGTTCCGATAAAGGCGCCGGCCAGTGCCGCCGTCGCCGTTGCAACAAATCTCATGATCTCCCTCCGGTTTTATGTCCCCGCCGCCGGTATGGCGTCCTCCACGGGGGTCTTCCCGGATGGTGCTTCATTTTAATTTGAAAATCAAATTAATTCATCTACTGTGTTCTGGCGCCTTCTTTCACGGGCGCGGGGAAGGACTGGTGCCCGTCATGGCCGTGCCACAAAGAGAATACGGGCGCCGCAGATTGCTGGCCCAGATCCGACGTGCAGGACGCATTCCGCGGATCGAACTGGCCGACCTGACCGGGATCAGTCGCGCCACGGTCACGACTATCACCGCCGAGCTGATGGCCCATGGCCTGATCGAGGAAGTGCCCCGCACCGATGACGATCCCGATACCCGGCGCGGTCGGCCCCGTGTCGATCTGAAAATTCGAGGCGCGGCCCGGCTGGTCGCCGGAGGCAAGCTGTCGCATCGCAAGCTGTCCCTTGTTCTGCTGGATTTCGAAGGGCAGCAGATCGCCGAGTTGGAAACCACCCTGCCCCGCGCCTGCCTTGCACCGGACGAGCTGACCAAAGCCGTGGCCTCCGCCGTGGCCGATCTGGCCCGCCAAGCCGGGGCCGATCCGGGTGAAATCTCTGGCGTGGGCCTTGGTATTGCCGGTGTCGTGGACGCGCCAAAAGGGCTGGTGTACTGGTCGCCCTCCTTGTCAGAACGCAACGTGCAGCTCGCAAATCTCCTGTGCCAGCGTCTGAACCGACCCGCCTTTGTCGACAACGACGCCAATCTCGTCGCCGTGGCGGAAAAAAGCTTTGGCCTCGGGCAGGCGCATTCGGATTTCATCGTCGTCACGATCGAAAGCGGCGTTGGCATGGGTCTGGTCATCAGCGGAGACCTCTACCGCGGCGCGCGCGGGTGCGGGGCGGAATTCGGACACACCAAGGTGCAGCTGAACGGCGCGCTCTGCCGCTGCGGCCAGCGCGGCTGCCTCGAAGCCTACGTCGCCGATTACGCTCTGCTGCGCGAAGCCCAGACCATGCCCGGCAATGATCCCGACACTCCGGATGACGCCCGGCTGGAACAGCTGCTCAGCGCGGCCCGAGACGGCAATTCCATGGCCGGCCGGATCGTGGATCGCGCTGGCCGCATGTTCGCACTCGGCCTCGCCAATCTGGTCAATATCTTCGATCCCGAACTGATTATTCTTGCAGGCGAGCAGATGCAGTTCGATCACCTCTACGCCAACAAGGTCATCGAGGCGATGCGCGGCGATATCGTCCAGATCGACAAACCCCCACCAGAGGTCGTGATCCACAAATGGGGCAACCTGATGTGGGCCCGCGGCGCCGCTGCCTACGCGTTGGAAAACATCTCGGACCTTGCGCTTGGTGCGATGGCGGACGCCTCTGGCTGACCACGTAGCCTCCACACCGTCTGACCTGCGGCGCGCGTCGCGCCCAGAGTATTTTAGGAATAGTGAAGCAAGTACAGGCAAGGCGCCCCTGCTTCATCATTCCATAAATACTCAACAGCTGCCCCATCCGCCCGAGCGGGGTGCATCACGTCACGGATCAGTAGGAGTATTCTGCGTAAAGGCGACTCAGGTCGCCGTTCCACGCGCCATAATATCGCTCCAGAAGTTCGTCGGCTGGCACCTGGCCGGTTTCGAGGCTTTCCTTCAGCGCGTTCAGGAAATGCGTCTCGTCTGGGACCATGCCGCCGGCACCGGTCCGGGCGCGGGCTTTCAACCCGGCGTCCGACAGGGCCACGACGTCACGCGCCAACGCGTGCATATCGATCCCGTTGACCTTTGCTTGCAACCCCTGCTCCGAAGCCGCCACGCGCAGGGCCTGACGGGTTTCGGCATCCCAGCCGCGTACCATATCCCATGCTGCATCCAACGCGCCTTGGTCATACATCAGCCCGACCCAGAAGGCCGGCAACGCGCAGAGGCGACGCCACGGTCCACCATCGGCTCCGCGCATCTCGATGAATTTCTTGATCCGCGCTTCGGGGAACAGCGTGGTCAGGTGATCGCCCCAATCGCTGAGCGTGGGGGTTTCACCCGGCAGGGCGGGCAATTCGCCTTTCAGGAAGTCGCGGAACGACTGGCCCAGCGCGTTGATATATTTGCCGTCGCGGTAGACGAAATACATCGGCACATCCAGCGCGTATTGCACCCAGGCCTCGAACCCAAAGCTTTCGTCAAAAACGAAAGGCACCATGCCTGTACGTGCGTCGTCGAGGTTGCGCCAGACCTTGCTGCGGTAGGATTTCACCCCGTTCGGCTTGCCCTCGGTGAAGGGCGAATTGGCAAACAACGCCGTCGCCACGGGTTGCAGCGCGATGGCGACGCGCATCTTCTGCACCATGTCGGCCTCGCTGGAAAAATCCAGGTTGACCTGCACCGTGCAGGTGCGGCGCATCATGGTCTGGCCCAGCGTGCCTACCGTCTGCATGTAGCCGTCCATCAGCTTGTAGCGGCCCTTTGGCATCAGCGGCATGTCTTCGTGGGTCCACTCGGGCGCGCTGCCCAACCCGATAAAGCCCACGCCGACCTTGTCGGCCACGTCCTTGACCTCGCGCAGGTGTTCGTTCACCTCGTCGCAGGTTTCGTGGATCGTTTCGACCGGCGCGCCCGACAGTTCCAGCTGCCCGCCCGGTTCAAGGCTGACGTTGGCGCCGCCCTTGGTCAGGCCGATCAGCTTGCCGCCTTCTTCGACCGGGGCCCAGCCGTGCACGTCGCGCAGCCCCGCCAGCACCGCGTGGACCGAGCGTTCGCCTTCATAGGGGATCGGGCGCAGCGTATCCTTGCAGTAACCGAATTTCTCGTGCTCGGTTCCGATGCGCCACTGGTCCTTTGGCTTGCATCCATCCGCAAGGTATTCGGCAAGCTGCTCGTGGCGTTCGATCGGCCCGCCGCCGGACTGAGGGATCGACATGTCGGAATATTCCCAATGTTTCGTGCCGGGTCAGAGGTGAAGCGGTTGACGCGGGCTGTCAACCCGCCATTGGCGCAGCCCCTGCTGTGCGCCAGATCGCAGGGATCAGTTCAGCCGCAGATGCGGCGGGCGCGACGGGGTACGTTCCCAGATAACCACCGGATGTTCGCCCGAGCCCTCAAGATTGGCCAGCATCCTTTCGGTCCGAATGCCCGGCAGGGTGGCAAACACGTCAAACAGCGCCTCGGACCCGGCGGCGTTCACCGGGATCGCCAGCGCGGGCACGCCCGGCTGGGTCAGCACCCAATGCGCAGGCTTTGCACTTGGGTCAAGCGTCAGCCGCTCCAGATCCTGCGCGGCGATGGCGCCGCCGGTCAAAGGCCCGAAATAGCTGATCTGCCCTTCATCCACGCTGACCACGCCGGGGCCGCCTTCGCCCTTGCCGCGAAACCTCATGCGCTGCATCCCGGCCACCAGCAGGACAAGACCGCCGAGAACAAGCGCCCAGCCGACCCAGCCCAGCAACCCTGCCGGACCCGATATCCAGCTGAGGCCAACCAGCCCGATCGCCAGACCGGCCAGTACCTCGCGCCCGCGCCACAGCGCGGCTTTGGCTTCGGGTCGCAGAAAGCTCATCTCCAATCCCCCAGATGTGTCTGCCACAATGTGATTGCCGCCACCGCCGCCGTATCGGCGCGCAGGATTCGCGGGCCAAGCGCCACCGGAGTGGCCCAATCACGACCGTGCAACCGCGCGCGTTCGGCTTCGGAAAACCCGCCTTCGGGGCCGATCAGAACCGCCGCCGGGCCGGGCGGCACGGCATCCATACCCGCGCGTTCGCCCGCCTGTGCCTCGTCACAGAACACAAGGTGGCGGGCGGCGTCCCAGCCATCAAGCAGCCGGTCCAGGCGGTGCAGATCGGCCACTTCGGGCACCATAGTCGCGCCGCATTGCTCGGCCGCCTCGATGGCATGGGCCTGCAACCTGTCCTGCCGGATGCGTTCGGAATTGGTGAAATCGGTCTGCACCGGCACGATCCGCGCCACGCCCAACTCGACCGCCTTTTCCACGATGAAATCGGTGCGCGCCTTCTTGATCGGGGCAAACAGCAGCCACAGGTCAGGCGGCATCCGCAGCGGTGCCGACTGTTCGACGCAGGTCAGCATCCCGCCGCGCTTGCCGGCTTCGCTCACCTCGGCCTGCCATTCGCCATCGCGCCCGTTGAACAGCGCAACCCGCGCGCCAACAGCCAGCCGCATCACCCCAAACAGGTAATGCGCCTGATCGCGCGCCACAGGAACCGTTTGCCCCTGCCCCAGCGCCTGCTCTACATACAACCTGACCTTTGCACTCATGGGACCAGATATATGCACGCCAACGGCCCGACACCAGACGGACAGGTGGCAGATGCGCCCGCCGGCAACTGGGTGGACCGCTGGGCGCCGCCCGCCGCGCGCCCCTATCTTCGGATGTCGCGGGCGGATCGGCCCATCGGGACATGGCTCTTGCTGCTGCCCTGCTGGTGGGGGCTGGCGCTGGCAATGTTATGGGATCAGTCGCCCCGGTGGGAGGACGCGTGGATTTTCTTCGGCTGCGGGCTGGGCGCCTGGCTGATGCGCGGCGCGGGCTGTACCTGGAACGACATCGCCGACCGCGACATCGACGGGCGCGTGGCGCGCACCCGGTCGCGGCCGATTCCCTCTGGCGCGGTTACGCCGAAACAGGCCGCCGCGTGGATGATCCTTCAGGCGCTGGTCGCGCTTTGCATCCTGCTGACCTTCAACCGCGCGGCCATCGCGCTGGGGGTTCTGTCGCTGCTGCCGGTGGCGATCTACCCGTTTGCCAAGCGATTCACCTGGTGGCCGCAGGTGTTTCTGGGGCTGGCCTTCAACTGGGGCGCGTTGCTGGCGTGGACGGCCCATGCGGGCACGCTGAACTGGCCTGCGGTGATCCTTTATGTCTCGGGCATCTGCTGGACGCTGTTCTATGACACGATCTATGCCCATCAGGACGCCGAGGATGACGCGCTGATCGGGGTGAAATCCACCGCCCGACTGTTCGGTGCGAATTCGGCTCGCTACCTGCGCTATTTCCTTGTGGCCTGCGTGGCGCTGATGGGGCTTGCCATCATTCAGGCGGTCATGCCGAATGCCAGCGTGTTGGCGCTGGTGATCGCTTTGGCGGGGCCTTGGGCTATGGGCTGGCACATGGCGTGGCAGCTGCGCGGGTTTGACCCCGAAGATGGCGCGCGGATGCTGTTCCTGTTCCGGCTGAACCGCGATACCGGCTTCATTCCGCTTATCTTCTTCGGGGCCGCCCTGTTCGCCTGATTGAACCCAAGGGCACAGGCGGCTAAGACATTCAGGTCTGTCCACGATCCCGGGTTACCCATGCGATTTACCAAGGTTTTCATCGTCCTCGCCACCTTTGCCCTTGCCGCCTGCGCCTGTCTGGCCGCGGCCGGTGTCATGGCCACGGGGGTCGAGCGGACGACCGAGATCGAGGTGCGCACCGCGCTGGACACACAAGGCAACGACTGGGCCGAGGTTCAGGCCGACGGGCTGCGGGTGATCCTGACGGGCACCGCCCCGACCGAGGCGCGCCGTTTTCAGGCGATCAGCCGTGCCGGGCAGATCGTCGATGCCGCACGGGTGATCGACCAGACCGATGTCGCCCCCACGCAAGATATTGCGCCGCCACGGTTTTCGGCCGAGATTCTGCGCAATGAATCCGGCCTGTCGGTCAGCGGGTTGATCCCCACCTCGACCGACCGCGCCGCCCTGATCGAACGGCTGGAAAAAATCGCTGCGCCCGGGCAGGTGTCGGACCTGCTGCAAACCGCGAACCACCCGGTGCCCGAAGGCTGGGACGCCGCGATTGATTTTACGATCACCGCGCTGCGCGACCTGCCCCGCTCGAAAATCTCGGTCGATGCCGGCCGGATCGAGATTACGGCCATCGCCGCCAGCCGCGAGGAAAAGGCAAAGATGGAGCGCGCCTTGAACCGCGCCGTGCCCGAGGGGCTGAAGATGGCGCTGCAAGTCTCTGCGCCGCGGCCGGTGATCACGCCCTTTACGCTGCGCTATATCATCGACGACACCGGCGGGCGGTTCGATGCCTGCTCGGCCGACACCGAACAGGCCCGCGCCCGCATTCTGGCCGCCGCCGCCGGAGCTGGCGGGCAAGCCGGTGCACAATGCCGGATCGGTCTGGGCGTGCCCTCGCCCGCATGGGCCGAAGCCGTAGCGCAGGCGCTGGCCGCATTGCGCGACCTTGGCGCCGGATCCGTCACCTTCGCCGACGCCGACGTGACGCTGGTTGCGGCCGAGACCGTCAGCACCGAAGCCTTCGATCGCGTGGTGGGCGAACTTGAAGCCGCGCTGCCACCGGTGTTCTCGCTGCATCCTGTGCTCACCCGCCCGGCTGAAGCCGGAACCGATGGCCCGCCCGAATTCACCGCCACCCTCAGCCCCGAGGGGCTGGTGCAGCTGCGCGGACGCCTGTCCGACGACAACCTGCAAATGATGGCCGATGCCTATGCCCGCGCGCGCTTTGGTGCCTCGGCGGTGCACTCGGCCGCGCGCACTGCCGACAACCTGCCCTCCGACTGGCCGGTACGCGTGCTTGCCGGGCTCGAGGCTCTGTCGCAACTGTCGAACGGCGCGGTGACGGTGAAACCTGACGAGTTGACCCTGCATGGCACCGCCACTCGCGAAGACGCGCAGGCCGATATCGCCGGACTGCTGGCGAAACGACTGGGCGAGGCGGAAACCTTCGACCTTTCGATCGCCTACAAGGCCCCGCCCCTGCCGCAGGCCGATATCGTGACGCCGGAAATGTGCGAAGCCGAAATCGCCGAAGTGCAGCGCACCAGCGGCAAGATCACCTTTGAACCCGGCTCGGCCACCATCGCGGCGGAATCGCTGGATACAATGAACGCCATCGCCGAGATCCTTGATATCTGCGGCGACATCCGGGTCGAGATTCAGGGCCACACCGATAGCCAGGGCCGCGAGTCGATGAATCAGCAACTCTCGCAGGACCGTGCGCAATCGGTGCTGAACGAATTGCGCGCCCGCCGCATCCTCACGGCCAGCTACACCGCGCGCGGCTATGGAGAGGCGAACCCGATCGCCACCAACAAGACGGAAGACGGCCGCGAGGCGAACCGCCGCATCGAATTCCGCCTGATCCGCCCGCAAACGACGCCGGAACGCACCAGCACGCTTGACGCCGTCGCCCAGCAGTTGCAGTCAGACAGCACCGACGACGCGGCGGCATCCGATGACGCCCCCGAGACGGGCTCGGAGGATGAGGCAACAGAGGGCGCCGCAAGTGAATAGACTGGAATTCATCGTCACCACGGCCATCATCCTGTTTGTCGCCTTCGCGCTTGGATGGTTCGCCAACTGGCTGGTGCACCGCTTCACCCGGGTCAGCGCCAGCGACGTGAACGAATTGGACCGGATGAGCCAGGAATTGCACGACGCCGAGGAAACCCGCGACGAAGCCATCGCCTGGCTGCAACAACGCGAAGCCGACTTGTCGAACCAGTTGGCCCAGACCGAAGCCGAATTGCGCGCCGCCATGGAAGGCCTGCGCGAGGCGCGGCAAGAGGCCGAAGAACTGCGCAGCTACGTGGAACGCGCGCGGTCGACCTGAGGTGCGGGCGTGACATAGTTGGCCGCAGCTTGTGGCGACATGTCGGAGTTTGAGTATTTTTACCGAAAAGAAGCCCAGGGCGTTTCCAGTCCCGGAGTCCCCCGTTCTTTTCGGCCCAAATACTCAAAGTCTAACCTCGCCGATCATGCCAAGGCTGGCGTTCCGCGCTACCAGCGGCCCAGTGCAGCCTCGTCATCGTCTTTCGCGGCAACCCAATTTTCCCCCGCGCGGGTGACTTCCTTTTTCCAGAAGGGCGCGCGGGATTTCAGGTAATCCATCAGGAAATCGGCGGCCTCGAAAGCGGCGCGGCGATGCGCGGCGGCGGTTGCCACCATCATGATCCTTTCGCCGGGCCTAAGCGCTCCGTGGCGATGGATGACCAAGGCATCGGCCAACTCCCACCGGGACATTGCAGTCGCTGCGATATCGGTCAGGGCCCTTTCAGTCATGCCCGGATAGTGCTCGATCTCCATCCGGTCGAGCATAGCATCGCTGTCGCGCACCACGCCGGTGAACGAGACGACGGCCCCAACGTCCTGCCGGTCGGCGGCAAAATCGGCGAGTTCAGCGCCAGTATCAAAATCTTCTGCCTGCACGCGGACAATCACCGGTCAACCCCCGGTCATCGGCGGGAAAAACGCCACTTCGCGCACACCGTCAAGCGGCGCGTCGAAGTCGGCCAGTTCCTGGTCCAGGGCCACACGCAGCGCGGAAAGATCGGCGAAAGCCGCGGCATAACGGGGTTCGCGGGCGCGCAGTTCCTCGACCAGCCCGGCAACCGTTTTCGCAGAGGTTTCCAGGCGTTCGCGCGGCTCGCCGATGCGTTCGCGCACCCATGCGAAATAGAGGATGTCCAAGGTCACCGCGCCTCCTCCTGCAGGAACGGCAGCGCTTTGCGCAAATAGTCCAGCCCGGTGATAAGAGTCAGCGCCGCCGCCACCCACAGCAGCCAGAGCCCGACGCGCCCGGCCCAGAGTTCGCCAGCCGCTTTCCACTTCAGCCCGTGCGGATCCGCGACTGCGCCAAGAAAGATGTCGTTGATCGTGGCCTGATCCGTTTTGGACATCGCCATACCGAGGTAATGTTCGAAGATACCTTGGGAAAACAGCACCGCGATGGCCGTCATCTGGGCGGTCGTCTTCCACTTGGCCAGCGTCGTCACCTTCAAAGTGCCCGCCGTATCGCCCAGGTATTCGCGCAAGCCGCTGACGAAGACCTCGCGGAACAGCACGACCGTCGCTGGAAGAACAAGCCAGGGCGACATCGAGGAATAGCCGACGATCACCATCAGCGCGATCACCACCATCGCCTTGTCGGCGATCGGATCCAGCATGGCGCCCATTTTTGTGACCTGTTTCCAGCTGCGCGCCAGATAGCCATCAAACCAGTCGGTGACGGCCGCGCTGACAAACAGCACCAGCGCGAACCAATCGGCATAGGGGCGTTCGAAATACAGGAACATCACGGCAAGCCCCGGCGCCGCCAGAAGGCGTAGCGTGGTCAGAATATTGGGCAGCGTCCATCTCATGGCCGTTTCCTAGCGCGAAGTTCGAGTATTGGGAAGGTGGCGCGGCAAAGGCTAGCCGCTCTCGTGAAAGTAGCCATAGATCGTTTCGGCCAGCGCGTCGGAAATCCCGTCTACCGCCTTGAGATCAGCCAGATCGGCCCGGCTGACCGCCTTGGCCGAGCCGAAGTGCGCGAGCAAGGCGCGTTTACGGGTGGCGCCGACGCCCGGTACGTCGTCCAGCGGAGTGGCGCCGATGGCCTTGGCGCGTTTGGCGCGGTGGGTGCCGATGGCGAATCGATGCGCCTCGTCGCGCAGGCGTTGTACGAAATACAGAACCGGATCGTTGTGGCGCAGCGCGAAGGGGCGCGTGCCGGGACGGTGGAATTCCTCTTTCCCGTGGTCACGATCGACGCCCTTGGCGACGCCGACCATGGGAATATCCTCGACCCCGTGTTCCGCCATGATCTGGGCCACCGCGCTGACCTGCCCGGCGCCCCCGTCGATCAGCAGCAGGTCGGGCCACTGGCCTTTTTCGCGATCGGGGTCTTCCTTTTGCAGGCGTGAGAAGCGGCGATTCAGGACCTCTTTCATCATGCCGAAGTCATCACCCGGTGTCAGGTCATCGCCGCGAATGTTGAACTTGCGGTATTGCGATTTCATGAAGCCCTCTGGGCCGGCGACGATCATCCCGCCCACCGCGTTGGTACCCATGATGTGGCTGTTATCGTACACCTCGATCCGGTTGGGCGGGGCGTCCAGCCCGAAGGCTTCGGCCAGACCGCGCAGCAGCTTGCCTTGCGTCGCGCTTTCCGACATGCGCCGCGCCAGGTATTCGCGCGCGTTGCGCAGGGCGCCAGCCACCAGTTCGGCCTTTTCACCGCGCTGGGGCAGCACCAGTTCGACCTTGCGGTCTGCCTTCTGCGACAGCGCCTCGGCCATCAGATCGGCATTGTCGATCGCGTCCGACAGGATGATCTGCCGGGGCGGTTCCTTGTTGTCGTAGAACTGGCCCAGAAACGCTTCGAGCACCTCGCCCGGCGACATCCCCTCGCCGATCCGGGGATAGAAATCGCGGTTGCCCCAGTTCTGGTTGGCGCGGATGAAAAACACCTGAACGCAGGCCTGTCCGCTGTCCATGTGCAGCGCGACCACATCGGCCTCGGTTACTGTTTTGGGGTTGATACCCTGGGTACCCTGCACCTGTGTCAGCGCGCGGATGCGGTCGCGCAAGGCAGCGGCGCGTTCGAACTCCATCGCCTCGGAGGCGGCGGCCATCTCGGCGGCAAGCTCCTCCTGAACACGGGTAGACCGGCCCGAGAGGAAGCGTTCGGCATCTTTCACCGCCAGCGCATAGCCCTCGGCGTCGATCAGCCCGACGCAGGGCCCCGAGCACCGCTTGATCTGATACAGAAGGCAGGGCCGCGTGCGGCTTTCGAACATCGAATCCGAACAGTTGCGCAGCAGGAACGCCTTTTGCAGCTGGTTCAGCGTGCGGTTCACCGCCCCCGCACTGGCGAAGGGACCAAAGTAGGCGCCTTTTTCCTTCTTCGCGCCGCGATGTTTCTTGATCTGCGGATAGGCGTGATCCTTTGAAACAAGGATATTCGGAAAGGATTTATCGTCGCGCAGCAGCACGTTGTACTTGGGCTTCAGCTGCTTGATGAGGTTCTGTTCCAGCAAGAGCGCCTCGGTTTCCGTGCGCGTGGTCAGGAACATCATCGAGGCGGTGTCGCGGATCATCCTCTCGATCCGCGGGGTATGCTGGCCGGGCCGCGCATAATTCGACACCCGCGCCCGCAGATTGCGCGCCTTGCCCACGTATAGCACCCGCGCCTGCGCATCCAGCATCCGGTAGACGCCCGGCGATTGCTCGAGCGTCTTCAGGTAGCCCTGAATGCAGGCATAGCCGGTAACGGTAGGGGAATCGTGCGTTTCGGAGGTGTCGGACATAACGGAACAGATATGATTCTACGCGGCGCCCTGCAATCTTGGCGAATAAGTTTCAAGGCCGAACAAATCCACCAAACCTGTGGACAACTTTGCAGATAACTTAGCGGGAGGCGCAAATTTCCCTTGTTTCACGGGCCCCTCAATGAATTGCTTAAAATTTGGTCAGTTTTGCAAGCCACTGAAATTACGGGTAATTTTTTATTTCTGCCGCAAGCCTATGGAATTGCAGAGATTTTTGTAACGCTTTCGTGACGCAGATATGTGCGGTGCACAACTTTCCCTGCGTCACCCTATTCCACACCCAGAACATCCGGCGTCTGCCAGCCAAGGTGCTGCCCGCCGTCAGTGCAGATCAACTGACCACTGACCGAGGGTGCATCCAGAAGAAAGCCCAGCGCGGCGGTTATGTCCTCGGGGTTCGAGCCGCGTTCCAGCACCGTATTGGCGCGTTGGGCGGCGAAATGCGCCTCGGACTGCCGGGCGCCGCGCAGGGTGGGCCCGGGGCCAATCGCATTGACGCGGATCGCCGGGGCCAGCGCGCGGGCGCTTGTCTGCGTCAGCGCCCAGAGGCCCATCTTGGCGATCGTATAGGTCGAAAACTCGGGCGTCAGCTTGCGCACCCGCTGGTCCAGCATGTTGACGATGCAGCCCGTGGCGCGGGGTTCGTCGCGCTCATCGGTTTCGGGCAGCAGCCCCTGTTCTGCCATGGCTTGCGTCAGCACGAAGGGCGCGCGCAGGTTGCTTTCCATGTGCCTGTCCCAGCTGTGGCGCGTGGCGCTGGCAATGGTGTCATATTCAAAGATCGAGGCGTTGTTGATCAGGCAGGTGATCGGCCCGCCCAGCGCCTCGACAGCGGCCGGAAACAGCGCCTGCACCTGAGTTTCATCGACAAAGTCGGCCTGAAGCGCCATCGCCTTCCGGCCCTTTGCGCGAACGTCCTCGGCCAGGGTTTCCGCCGCGACCTCCGAGCCGGAATAATGCAGCGCCACATCGTACCCGCGATCAGCCAGATACAGCGCCATGGCTCGCCCCAAACGATGTGCGGCCCCGGTGACAAGTGCACGTTTCTCGGTCATCCCAACCCCTATCCTAAAACAGGATCGACGCGACATAGCCGACGTAGATCAACGTCAGCACGATGCCCCATCGCCGACCGATATCGTATTTCAGGAACACGAAGGGGAAAATCAGCACAGACGCGCCCAACATGACCCACAGATCGAAGGTCAGAAATTCAGGGTCCACCGGGATCGGCCCGACAAAGCTGGCAATGCCGATGATGGCGAGCAGGTTGAACATATTCGACCCGATCACGTTGCCCAACGCCACATCGGCCTGTTTACGCAGCGCGGCCATGACGGTGGTTGCAAGCTCCGGCAGCGAGGTGCCGACCGCGACCAGCGTCAGCCCGATCACGGTTTCGCTGACACCATAGGACTGCGCAATCACGGTGGCGTTTTCCACCAGCAGGCTGGCGCCCAGCGGCAGCCCGACCAGACCCAGCACAAGGAACACCGCAATGCGCCACCCCGGCATGTTCGGGTCGGCCTCTTCAATGTCGGCATCGCCTTCGCAGACACCTTCCTGCCGATGGCGCAGCGCGTCGCGGAACATGTCGCCAAGTACCAGCGCCAGCGCCGCCAGCAGGATGCCGCCCGAGACCATTGTAAAGGTGCCCCAGAAGGCAAGGCCGATGAACAGAACCGACGCCAGAAGCATCAGCACATAGGTCTTGCGCGTGTTGCATTCGCTGGTATGCAGCCGCGACAACAACGCAGGAATACCCAGCACCAGCAGGATGTTCGCAGTGTTCGAGCCGACAACGTTGCCCAGCGCGATGCCCGGCGCATTGTCCAGAACAGCGCTGATTGAAATCAGCAACTCGGGCGCAGAGGTTCCAAAAGCCACGATTGTCAGGCTGACGATCAGCGCCGGAATTCCGATGCGCAACGAAAGGTTCACCGCCCCGCGCACCAACGCATCGCCCGCCAGTAGCAGAATGACCAGCCCAAGCGCCGACAACACCCATGGCATCATCATGCCTTGCCTCCATGGCCACAAGCGCAGGGGCCTTTGCCAATCCGATACCGGTTGCAGCGCGGACAGCGGGCCGAGCTCAGCCGTTTGGCGCCGGGAATACGCAGCTTGCCGAACATGGCAAGGACGCCCATACCGACAAGGAAAAGAACGACGATCTTCAGTATCACGTCAAAGGCCGAACCGCGCGAAATCCGCGCGTTCCTCTAGCCCCGCCAGCACGTCTTGCGTCACCTGCGCGCCAAAGCGCGACCAGAACGGTTTGCGAAGCCCATAGCGACGGAATTTCACCTTGTCGCCAAACCGGTCGCGCATTTTGGGGCGCATGTGGCCGACACCTTCGATCAGCCCCAGTTCGGCCGCGCGGCGCGCCAGCCAGATTTCACCGGTAAACAGCTCTTCCTTCTTGTCCAGCTTGTCGCCCCGGCGGGCGCGGACATGGGCGATGAAATTGTCGTGGATACCCGTCAGCAGCCGTTCCAGCCGCGCCACATCTTCCTTGTTTTCAGGGCGGAACGGATCGAGCATGGATTTCGATTTGCCCGCCGTGTGCACGCGGCGTTCGATGCCCTGCCGTGCCAGGAACACATGCGCCCCGAACCCGGACGAGATCACGCCGATAGACCCAAGGACCGAGCTTTCGTCAGCCCAGATTTCATCGGCCGACGCGGCGAGCCAGTAGCCGCCTGAGGCGGCAACATCTTCGACGAAGGCGATCACCGGCACCTTGGTTTCTTCGGACAGGGCGCGAATACGCGCCCCGATCAACGAAGATTGCACGGGCGATCCGCCCGGTGAATTGATTTCCAGCGCCACTGCATCGGGTTTGCCCCGACGGAACGCTTTTTCAAGGATCGGCGCCAGGGACCGGTCGCTTAGCGACGACCGCCCTGACATCCCAATCGCGCCATGCAGACGCACCACCGCCACCAGCGGGGCTTTCTTCGTGAAGGGCAGCCGCAACATCATGGCATGGGATGTAGATTGCCGATGCCATGTTAACAAGGTGCGGCGGCGAAAGGTTTTCGGCAGTGTCTATCCGCGCAGGCGCCAACCGGTTTTGAAGATCCACCAGATCACGCCAAGACAAAGCGCGGTGAACAGCGCAATCGCGGCAAGGCTGATGCCGATTGGCACGTCCGCCACCCCGAAGAACGACCAGCGGAAGCCGGAAATCAGATACAGAACCGGGTTGAAATGCGTCACCGTCTGCCAGAACGGCGGCAACATCGAGATCGAGTAGAACGAGCCGCCAAGGAACACCAGCGGCGTCACGATCAACAGCGGAACCAGTTGCAGCTGTTCGAAATTCTTGGCCCAGATGCCGATGATGAACCCGAACAGCGCAAAGCTGAGGCAGGTCAGCAGCAGGAACAGCACCATCGCAAAGGGGTGCGCGATGGTGAGATCGACAAAGAAGGTCGAGGTAATGAGGATCACGGTCCCGATGAACAGCGCCTTGGTTGCCGCCGCCCCGACATAGCCGATCACGATTTCCAGAAAACTGACCGGCGCGGTAAGCAGTTCGTAAATCGTGCCGATGAACTTCGGAAAGTATATCCCGAAGGATGCATTCGACAGCGCCTGCGTCATCACCGACAGCATCACCAGCCCCGGCACGATAAATGCGCCATAGCTGACGCCCTCGACCTGGTCGATGCGGCTGCCGATGGCGGCGCCAAACACCACGAAATACAGCGAGGTCGACAGCACCGGCGACAGGAAACTTTGCAGCAGGGTGCGGAAGAACCGCGTCATTTCAAAGCGGTAGATGGAAGCTATGGCCGTCAGGTTCATGCGTCTTCTCCTTCGACCAGACTGACAAAGATGTCTTCCAGGCTGCTTTGCCGGGTCTGCACGTCGCGCAACTTCAGCCCCGCGCCCGCAATGTCGTTCAGCAGCGCCGTGATGCCCGTGCGCTCGGCTCGTGTGTCATAGCTGTAAATCAGGGTTCGACCGTCTTCTGCCAGTTCCAGTTCATAGTCCGACAGCGCCTCGGGGATCGCCTTCAGGGGCTGATCCAACTGAACCTCCAGCTGCTTGCGGCCCATGCGCGTCATCAGCGTGGCTTTTTCCTCGACCAGCAACAGCTCGCCCTTGGCGATCACACCGATGCGGTCGGCGATGGCTTCGGCTTCCTCGATGTAATGGGTGGTCAGGATGATGGTGACGCCATCGGCCTTCATCTCGGCCACCACGTCCCACATACCCTTGCGCAACGCCACATCGACGCCAGCGGTGGGTTCGTCCAGGAACAGCACGCGGGGTTCATGCGCCAGCGCCTTGGCAATGAGCACCCGGCGCTTCATCCCGCCCGACAGTTCCTTGACCTGGTTGTCCTTCTTGTCCCACAGGCTGAGCTGGGTCAGGATTTTCTGGATCAGCGCATCGTTGCGGGGCTTGCCGAACAGCCCGCGCGAAAAGCGTACGGTGTTCCAGACCGTTTCAAACGGCTCCAGCGCCACCTCTTGCGGTACAAGCCCAATCATCGAGCGCGCCGCGCGAAAATCTGTGTCGATGTCATGCCCGCCCACGCTGACCGACCCGCCCGTGGGGTTGATCAGCCCGCAGACCGCCGAAATCAGCGTTGTCTTGCCCGCGCCATTCGGCCCAAGCAGCGCAAGGATTTCGCCTTTTTCAAGATCGAGTGAGACACCCTTCAGCGCCTCGAACCCGTCATCATAGGTTTTTCGCAGATCGCGAATTGAAAGAATGCCGGTCATGGTTCCCCCGGGTGTGGCCGCCTGCGATATCTAGGCGGTCACGGGTCCGTGAAAACCGGCACTGACGCACAGGGGCCTGTGCGTTTGTGACCTGACGCACAAATGCAGTGTCAGGAGCGGCCGGTGATCTTGCCCAGCCAGCCCTTTTTCTCGCCTTCGGGGGCATCGTCTTCGGCCGGTTCGGCCGGGCCTTCCAACTGGGTCACAAAATTGGTGAAGAACTGATCGGCCATCTTCTTGGCAAACCCGTCAATCAAGCGGCTGCCCAACTGCGCCAGCTTGCCGCCAACCTTGGCCTCGACATCATAAGCCAGCAGCGTGCCGCCCACATCTGTCGGCGTCAGCGTGACAACAGCCCCGCCCTTGGCAAAGCCGGCCGCGCCGCCCTTGCCTTCGCCGGTGATCGTCAGCTTTTCGTTCTCGACCATGTCCGACATGGTGACCTGACCCTTGAAGGTCGCCTTCACCGGTCCGACTTTTTGCACCACCGTCGCGGTATAACCATCGGTCGGATTTCCTTCGACTTCTTGCGCGCCGGGCACGCAGTGCTTCAGCATGTCGGGGTCCAGCAGGGCCGCGTAAACTGTTGCCGGATCGGCTTTGATCTCGCGCTGGTCGCTCATCTGCATCTGCGGGCCCTCCTGAACTGGCTTTGGATCTTGTAGCCGAACCAAGGCGCAACGCCAAGCCGTCGCCATCGGCGCCGCGCGCATCCTGCAACTGCCTGTTACCGCAAGGGAAACTTACCCCTCACGCTCAAAAAACAGGCAAATGCACAAAAACAGGCAAACGCCATTGCGCGCCCGTGACAACACCATTGTCCTGAAGCACGATCATCCTATGATCAAGAGTATGACAGCGGATCGATTTTTTGACGAGATGACAGGCGCAGGCGAGGATATTCGCCAGCCCTACGCCCATTATCACCAATGGTTCAGCCAGCAGGACGCCGACCGGCTCGACAAGAAATCGCGCGAGGCCGAGGCATTCTTCAGACGCTCGGGCATCACCTTCAACGTCTATGGGCAGGCCGACGCGCAGGAACGGCTGATCCCGTTCGATCTGGTGCCGCGCATCCTTGGCAGTCAGGAATGGGCGCGACTGGCGCGCGGCATCGAACAGCGGGTCGCCGCGATCAACGCCTTCATCCATGACATCTATAACCGTCAGGAAATTTTGCGCGCGGGCCGCGTTCCGGTCGAGCTGATTGCGAACAACGATGCCTTTCTGCCGCAGATGATCGGGTTCACCCCGCCGGGCAAGGTTTATACCCATATCGTCGGCACCGATCTGGTGCGCACCGGCGAGGGCGAATTCTATGTGCTCGAAGACAATGCGCGCACCCCGTCCGGCGTGTCCTACATGCTGGAAAACCGGGAAACGATGCTGCAGATGTTCCCCGAGCTGTTCAGCAAGATCAAGGTCAAGCCGGTTTCGGACTACCCCAAGAACCTGCGCAAATCGCTGGCCGCCTGCGCGCCCCTGTCGGCGGGAACCAAACCGTCGATCGCGGTGCTGACGCCGGGCATCTATAACTCGGCCTATTTCGAACATTCCTTCCTGGCCGACCAGATGGGCGCCGAACTGGTCGAAGGCCACGATCTGCGCGTGCTGGATGGCCATATCGCCATGCGCACGACCCAGGGCTACAAGCGCGTCGATGTGCTCTATCGCCGGATCGACGACAATTTCCTTGATCCGCTGACCTTCAATCCCGAAAGCATGCTGGGCGTGCCCGGCATCATGGATGTCTACCGCGCGGGCAACATCACCATCGCCAACGCGCCGGGCGCAGGGATCGCGGATGACAAGGCGATCTATTCCTACATGCCCGACATCATCGAATTCTACATGGGCGAAAAGGCGATCCTGAAAAACGTCGAGACATGGCGCTGCGGCGAACCCGAGTCGCTGAAATACGTGCTCGACAATCTGGCCGACCTTGTCGTGAAAGAGGTGCACGGATCGGGCGGTTACGGAATGCTGGTCGGCCCCGCCGCCACCAAGGCCGAGCGCGAGGCCTTTGCCGAGAAGCTGCGCGCGCGGCCCGGCAACTATATCGCGCAGCCGACGCTGTCGTTGTCGACGGTGCCGATCTTTGTCGACAAGGGGCTGGCGCCGCGCCACGTCGATCTGCGGCCCTTTGTTCTGGTCTCGCCCCAGGGCATCAACATCGCGCCCGGCGGGCTGACCCGTGTCGCGCTGACCGAGGGGTCGCTGGTGGTGAATTCCAGCCAGGGCGGCGGCACCAAGGACACCTGGGTGCTGGAGGACTGACGACATGCTGGGAAAGACCGCCGGTGGCCTGTACTGGATGTTCCGCTACCTTGAACGCGCCGAGAATATCGCCCGCCTGATCGAGGCCGGGTTCCGCATCGCGCTGACCCGCTCCACCGATGCCGAGGCCGAATGGCGCTCGGTCGTGACGACATCGGGGATGGAACGCGCCTATGGCGAGCAATACGACACCTTCAGCGCCGCGAACGTGATCGATTTCCTGCTGCGCGACACGGCCAACCCGTCGAGCGTGCTGTCGATCACCTCGAACGCGCGCGACAACGCGCGACTGGTGCGCACTGCCCTGACGACCGAGGTCTGGGAGGCGGTGAACGACAGTTGGATGACGCTGACCACGCTGCTGGCCGAACCCGTCCGCGAAACCGAACTGCCGTCGATCCTGAACACGATCCGCCAGCAAAGCGCGCAGGTGCGCGGCGCGCTGCACGGCACCATGCTGCGCAACGACATCTACGATTTCTCGCGCATTGGCACCTTTATCGAACGCGCCGACAACACCGCGCGCATCATCGATGTGAAATATTACACGCTGCTGCCCTCGACCAGCTTTGTCGGCTCGTCGCTGGACAACGTGCAATGGGAAACGGTGCTGCGGTCGGTGTCGGCGCATCGGGCCTTTCGCTGGCTGGATGAGAGCGAGATGACATCCAGCGCGATTGCCGATTTCCTGATCCTTGATAAACGCCTGCCCCGGTCTCTGGCGTTCTGCACGTCGCAGATTGTCAGCAACCTGCGCTATGTCGCCGAGGATTACGGGAACACTTATGAATGCAACAGAAAGGCCGAAAAGCTGCATTCGCGGCTGATGAACCGTGACATCGAGTCGATCTTCGAGGAAGGCTTGCACGAATTCATCGACGCCTTCATTGGCGACAATAACGCCCTTGGTCGCCAGATCGAGGAAGATTTCCGGTTTAACGGATAGGATGGGGCCGCAGGCGTGCAACTGACCATTTCGCATACCACGATCTATACCTACGAAACGCCGGTGCATTACGCGCTGCAACGGGTGCGTCTGACACCCACCGATACGACCCAGCAAAAGGTGCATTCGTGGTCACTGAGTGTCGAGGGCGGCGTGCAGGAAGCGCAGTACCTCGACCACAACCGCAACTTGACGCATCTGGTGAACGTCGATCAGGGCGGAACCGAGGTGCGGCTGACCGCGACCGGCACGGTGACGACGATGGACACCGCCGGCATTCTTGGCCACATGACCGGCCCCGCGCCGCTATGGCTGTACAAACGCGAAACAGCGCTGACCGAAGCAGGTGACACGATCCGCGACATCGCCGCCCCGCTGAGGGGCAGCACCGACATGCTTGCCGCGCTTCACGATCTGTCGGCCCGCATTGCCGAGGCTGTCGAATACGGCACGGGCCAGACCTGGGCGCAAACCACCGCTGAAGAGGCCTTGGCGGGAGGGCGCGGCGTATGTCAGGACCACGCCCAGATTTTCATCGCCGCCGCACGGCTGGCCGGGGTGCCCGCGCGCTATGTCAGCGGCTACCTGATGATGGACGACCGCACCGAGCAGGACGCCGGGCACGCCTGGGCCGAGGCGCATCTGCCCAGCCTTGGCTGGGTCGGATTCGATGTGTCGAACGGCCAGTCGCCCGACGAACGCTATGTGCGCATCGCCAGCGGGCGCGATTACACCGATGCCGCGCCCATCAGCGGATTGCGGCAGGGCGAAGGCGATGAAAGGATGATTGTAACCCTTCAGGTGCAACAGTAATGGAAGGCTTGGCCCTTCCCTCTGGTACCCTGATTCGAACATGACATACTGCGTTGGTCTGACCCTGAACCGGGGTATCGTCTTCATGTCGGACACGCGCACGAACGCGGGTGTCGACAACTTTTCCACAACCCGTAAGATGTTCACCTTCTGCGAACCCGGCGAACGTTTGATCACCATCATGACCGCCGGCAATCTGGCGACCACGCAGACTGTCATCAGCCTGCTCGAAGAACGCTCAAAGGCCAGCGACGAACGCGACCCGACGATTCTGCAGGCTCCGTCAATGTTCCAGGTTGCGCGGCTGGTCGGGTCTACCCTGAAGGAAGTCATCAAGGACAGTTCGGCCAGCGGGCAGACGATGGATGCCAGCTTTCAGGCCACGCTGATCGTTGGCGGACAGGTGAAAGGCGGGCCGCCCCGCCTGTTCCTGATCTACCCCGAGGGCAATTTCATCGAAGCCACCGCCGATACGCCCTTCTTCCAGATCGGCGAAACCAAATACGGCAAGCCGATCCTTGTACGTACCTACGACCCGGAAATGGAATTTTCGGAAGCGGTGAAGCTGCTGCTGGTGTCCTTTGATTCGACGGTCAAGGCGAACCTGTCGGTGGGCCTGCCGTTCGATCTGCAACTTTACGAAGCCGACAGCTTTGCCAAGGGGCGCGAGTTGCGGATCGAGATGGACGATCCCCGCTATCAGGCCATTTCGAACGGCTGGGGCGACGCGCTGCGCGGCGCCTTTGACATGCTGCCGTCCTACGACGTGTGAAATCCCTGCAAGGGCGGAACCCGAAGCGCCCTGGCAACGTTCTCTGACAATGGCGGGCGGAAGTCCTGCTTGTCCGGTGCATTCCCACCGGCTCTGATCAGAGGGGCCATCATTTCAGATGAACACCACCGCCGCCAGCGTGCGCATTCCGCAACCGCAAGCCGAGCACCCCTTGATTGATCCTTCGGCACCCGAAATCCCACGCGATGAAAACTCGGATGGCCTGATCACCGGTGTCAGCGATACCAAACTTGCGCGGGTCGCAACGATTCTGATCGGCGTGGTTGTCCTTTTCGCCGTGCTGGATATGGCACAGGATTTCTTCGCACCCGTGGTGGCCGCGCTGGTGATGGGCATTGTTCTGTCGCCACTTACGCGCATCTGGGCGCGCTTGCACTTCCGCCCATCGCTGGCCGCGCTGGCCAGCCTTGTGGTGGTCATTCTGGTTCTGGCCGCGCTCGCCGTGGTTCTGGAACCCTATGTCACCTCGGCCATCGGGCGGGCCCCGACGATCTGGCGCGAACTGGAATCGGCTTTTCGCGGGGTGCTGGAAATGCTGCGCGGGTTGGACGAGATCACCGAAGACGTGGCAAAGACGGTGGCTGCCGACGGCGAACAGGCCGCAGCAGGTGCCGCCGGCGGCGCCGCCGCGGCAGAGGAAAAGGTTGTACCCAGCCTGACCGACGCGCTGTTCTATGCGCCGACGTTCCTTGCACAATTCATGATCTTCGCCGGGACGCTGTATTTCTTTCTGCTGGCAAAAGACGAAGTCTATCGCGCCATCGGCAATTCGCTGGAGCGGCTGACTTCGAACGATTTCGAGAAGGCCGAGCGGCGGGTGGCGAAGTACGTTCTCACCATCACCACCATCAATGCGGTCTTTGCGGTGATCGTCGCAAGTGTGATGCACGCGCTGGGGATGCCTGCCGCCCCCTTCTGGGGGTTGCTGGCCTTTGTGCTGAACTTCGTACTGTATCTGGGGCCCGTCTTCATGGCTGCCACCCTGCTTGTCAGTGGCATCGTCGTCTTTGACGGCGCCTACAGCGTTGCGCCCGCGTTTCTTTACATGGCGATGAATACGGTCGAAGGGCAGTTCGTGACGCCTGCGTTTGTCGGCCAACAGATGAAGCTGAGCCCGCTTCTGGTGTTCGTGTCGCTGGTGTTCTGGCTTTGGCTGTGGGGCCCGCTGGGCGGCATCATCGCAATTCCGCTGATGATCTGGACGATGACCATATCCAAAGGCGCACTGCGCGACTGAAGTCTGGCCAGGCACGCAAGGCCGGGATCTGCCATGCCCCCGGCCCGCGAGGCCGGGATCAGACCATTTCTTCGGGGATCACCGGGATATTGCGGCCGAACACACGGGCGCGGGTTTCGCGATAGGGCACAAGGAAACCCTTGCGGTCTTCCGGCCGGCGGCGCGTGTTTTCCGCCGCCAGTTCCGCCCAGGCCTGCTGCGCGCTGGCGTCTTCGAAAAAACGGTCCTCTGCCCCTTTTGGCAACCAGTGATCATAGCACGCGCGGCGCAGTTCAGAGATCTGGTCTGGCGCGGTCAGGCACACCCCGGTTTCCGTGTCCCAATACAGCGAGCGTCCGTTCAGATTGGCGGAAGACACGATCGCGCTGTCACCGTCAAATATCGACACCTTCGCGTGCAGATAGATCAGCGGTGCGCCGTGGGTCTGGCTGCGATCCATACGGCCACTGGGGCGATGCTGCGCGGGCGAACCGATGAACAGCCGGTCGCCAAAAGCCTTTCGGATCTTGCGCACGCACCGCCATTGCAAATATTCGCCATAGCGCGCATCGCCCGAGCTGGATTGCTCGAACGCCACATCGTCGGGCGCCGCGGGCAGGATCAGGATCAACCGCAGGTCGGGGTTGTCCCGCGCGGCCTGCGCAAGGCGTGCCGCCAGACGACGGTCGCGGAAATACTGGGTTTCCAGATAGATCAGCTTTTCCGCCCGATCGATCGCCTTCAGATGGGCCGCGTTTATCTCGGCCAGGCACCGTTTTGGCGACAGGCTGAGCAACTCAAATGACCGTTTGCGCGACAGCGTGCGCACAAGATGCGGCAGCGCCGGTACATCCCTGCGATTGGCCACAACGTCTTCAAAGCTGCGCAGATGTTCCAACGCATCCGCCACTGCCGGGCCTTCCACGATCACCTGCACGTCGTGCCATGTCTGCTCGGCGGCGCGTTCGTGTTCGGGCGTGTCATAGCGGCGTTCATTCAGATCCAGCCCGCCGACATACAAATAGCGTTCGTCGAAGACCGCCAATTTCTGGTGATGCGTCACGGGCACAAGCATCGGCACCGGGAACAGCCGCGCCGAGACCTTTTGACCGGCCCGGCTGAGTTGCCCGCGCAGGAAGGGCACTTCGAACAGGAAGCGGTCCAGCTTGTCTTTCAGCTTGTGATTGACGCGGCGGGCGGTTTTGGCGACTTCCATCACCGTGCGCGGCCAGAAGATCAGGCGCGGCAGTAATCCAACGCGCGCCGGGTGCATGGCGGACCGGGCAGACAGCAATTCAGGCCGCCCCGAGATCTCTCCGGCTGCAAACAGCGCCCGCAGGCAGCGCCACGTCAGACGGTGCAATTCAACCCGGATGACCGGATCGAAATCCGAAATCGAAATGTCGATCTTGACCCCGCGCGCCAGCGTATGCGCGATCAGATCGAACCAGGTTTCGCCAATCGCGCGGGCCTCGTCAGAATAAAGCGGGGTCCAGGGATCGAATATGCGGAACGCCATCACGATCTCGGACTGAGCCGCCAGAAACAGGCGTTCAAACTCGGGGAAGGCTTGCTGCGCGGTGATGCAGACCTTCAGTGACGTCACCCCAGAGGGATCGCCGGTCGGTGACATCAGTATGTCTCCGCCTGCGGCACGAAATCGGCTTCGTCGAAGCGTACCGTCAGGCTGTAGGTGTCGTCACTGCGGTCGGTTTCAAGATCGGCCCCCAACTGGATCGCGAAAGCGTTAATCAGCTTGGTGCCCATGCCTGTGCTCGGGCTGTCGGGCTCCCCGTTCCCCAGGGCGTTGACGATCCGGAACTCGCAGGTCTTGCCCTCGCGGGTCAGGCTGACGTCGATGACCTGTTTGCCCGAATCCCCCTGGCCATATTTCAGTGCGTTGGTCACCGCTTCGGATGCCAGAAGGGACATCGGAACCGCCTGATCCGGGTACAACATGACATCTTCGATATTCAGTGTCAGCGCGACTTCGTCGCCACTGATCTCTGCACCCTTTTCGACGATTTCGCGCAGCAGGTTGCCAACGTTGACCATGCCCGCCGTGTTGGCCTGATACAGATCGCGGTGGATCGTCGCGAGGCTGAGAACCCGGTCCTGCACACGGCGTAGAATATCGCGCGTGCCTTCGCTGGGCGTGTCGCGAATCTGCATGTTCAGAATCGACGAAATCAGCTGCAGGTTGTTCTTTACCCTGTGGTGAATCTCGCGGATCAACACGTTCTTCTCGCGCACTGCATTCTCCAGCCGCGCCTCGTCCTGCATGATCGAATACGCCATGGTATCGAAACTGCTTTGCATCTCGAACAGTTCCGCAGGCATGTCGCCACGTTTGGCGCCATCACCTGAAAGTGTCCGGTCGCGGGCAAAGCGCACCATCTGGCGGCGCAGGTTGCGAATGTGGCGGGTCACCAGACGGTGAATGGCGAACAGCACCACCAAAAGGCTGGTCAGCCACATCAGCATCGGAAACAGGATTGGCGGCAAACGGTCGCCCAGCTGATCGGCCACGCCCCGGCGGGCATCCCAGATCCCCAGAACGAACAGCTGGTTCGCCTCGATTGGAACCAGCGTATATATCCGCATCTCTCCGCCACGGCTATAGCCGGTAAATGCGCGCGCGCGTTCGTCCGTCAACCCGTGCAACGTCAGACCAGCGGGCAGTTCGCTCTCCAGTTTCTCGGCCGCTCCGACCTGTGTCAGCACTTCGCCGCTGTCATTGTAGGTGACCAGATCCAACAGCGCACGTTCGCGCACCTCGTCGACGGCCCGCAGTTTTTCAAGCGGAAGCGAAACCGAAACGCGCCCGGCAATCGCCTCGCCGTCGTAGTACGGCACAGACACCGAAATGATCGACACCTTGCTGATCGGGGCGCGTGTGTTGACGCGCACCACGGGGTCGCGCTGCATCATAAGCGTGCGTGCAGGTGAATCCTGAGAAAGCTCGAACGGCTGGCTCGCGGTGGAGCACAAAACCTGCCCATCGACGGGCAGAAGCCCCATGAAACTGAACCGGTCGGAATTTTCCGCAATGCCGCGAAGCCGCGCGGAACACGCCAGCGGATCGCGCGCAAGCTCGGTCGCGTAGGCCGCGATGGTATTGGCCGCGCCCATGGCTCGCTGGATCGCCAGACGTTCATTCAACGCCGAACGTTCGACCCGCGCCAGCAATGCCAGCTCGGAATTGCGCAACGTGTTCTGAGAAACCGCGCGGGTCTGGGTAATTGCGATCAGCCCAACCGGGAGCAGCGCCAGTGACATCATCACCAGCAGCCGCACATGGAGGCTGTTCCACCACCGTGCCCGATCATTCGTGTCGGATGTCACTGCAATCCGTTGCCTGCTCCGGCCACCACGGCCATGGTTGCCTGGTCGGTCAACTCGACCGGGCCTTCCTTGCCCAGTTCCAGAAGTTCGGCCAGCTTAGACCGCCCCCTGTTGGCACGGCTCTTGATCGTCCCGACCGCGACTCCGCACATGCCGGCCGCTTCTTCGTAGGAAAATCCCGAAGCCCCCACAAGGATCAATGCTTCGCGTTGTTCATCGGGCAGCGTTTCGAATGCTTTTTTGAAGTCGTTCAACTGCATACGCCCGTCATGGTCCGGCTTGACCGACAGCGAGGCCGTGAACACGCCATCCACATCGGCCACTTCGCGGTTCATCTTGCGTCGGCGACTGTAGTAAGTGTTGCGCAGAATGGTGAACAACCAGGCCCGCATGTTGGTGCCCGGCTTGAATTTCTCGATGTTGGTCCAAGCCTTCACCACGGTGTCCTGAACCATATCATCGGCCGTGGCACTGTTGCGGGTCAAACTCAGCGCG
Source organism: Arenibacterium halophilum (assembly GCF_005938225.1). Lineage (GTDB taxonomy): Bacteria > Pseudomonadota > Alphaproteobacteria > Rhodobacterales > Rhodobacteraceae > Arenibacterium > Arenibacterium halophilum. The sequence goes on along the minus strand of NZ_VCPC01000003.1, from coordinate 353,554 downwards.
AACGCACGCAGGGCTGGAAGATGATCTACCAACCCGTCCCTAGGATCTTTCTCGGTCATTTCTGGGCTTTCCCCCCGGCATCCTGTGCCTTGAGCACCGCAAGCAAATCCTTGAACCTGTCAGGGAGCTCATCCTGAACCAGATCCGAGTAGACCAGCTTCAAATTCTGGTCGATGATTTCCTCGATGCGCGCCGCGTCCTCGTCTTTCCCGGTGGCCATCGCTTCTCTCTGATGTATGTTCAAACACGTAAAATGTGCATTCCGTCGGGAACCAAACGTCGCAGGCCTGCGTTAGGTTCCACGGAATACGACAAAAAGGCGATAAAAATGTCAAACACGCAAGCGACACCCGATCTTTCCGATCAGATCGCGGCCGAGCTTCCATACCTGCGTCGTTACGCCCGGGCATTGACCGGAAATCAGGACAGTGGCGACAAATACGCCGTGGCGACGTTGGAAACCATTCTTCAGGACCGGTCGATGTTCACCGAAGAGCATCCTGTTCGCGTCTCGCTATTCCGTTGCTTCCACGCCATCTGGACAAGTTCCGGTGCGCCGACAGCGGAAGCAGGCGACGGACTGAACGGGCGTGCGCAACAGCATCTGGCCGCGCTGCAAACCAACACGCGCGAGGCGCTGCTACTTGCCACGGTCGAAGAATTTTCCATCGCTGATATCGCAATTATCATGGATATCGACCGCGACGAAGTCCGCCATCTGATCGAGGTTGCCCGCACCGACATGCAGAATGCGATTTCGGGCAAGATCCTCGTGATCGAAGATGAGCCGATCATCGCCGCCGACATCAGCGCCATCGTCACAGAGCTGGGTCATTCGGTAACCGGCATTGGCCGCACGCACAAAAGCGCGGTGGAGATCGGGCAGAAGGTGCGCCCCGACATGATCCTGGCGGATATTCAGCTTGCCGATAATTCCTCGGGGATCGACGCCGTGAACGATCTGCTGAAACTGATCGGCGACGTTCCGGTAATCTTTATCACCGCCTTCCCAGAGCGGCTGCTGACGGGAGAACGCCCCGAACCCGCATTCCTGATTTCCAAACCCTACAAGGAAGATCAGGTCAAATCGGCCGTCAGCCAGGCAATGTTCTTTGCCTCGACAGAAACTTTGAAGGTCTGAGCCAGACACATCGCTGAATCGGCTCTAAAGAATACAAGAAAGCCCCGGTCAATCGACCGGGGCTTTTGCGTATCCACCTATCGTGTGCCCTAGCGTGAGCGCATGGCCCGCGCGATCAGCGCGATGGCAAAAAGCGCAAGGAAGATGAAGAACAGAATCTGCGCGATACCAGCCGAAGCGCTTGCGATGCCGCCAAATCCAAAGACAGCGGCGATGATGGCAACGACGAAGAAAATAAGAGCCCAGTGCAGCATTTTCATACCCTTTCCAAGATTTCACATATGGTGCGCCTGCTCGGCGCGATTGAATATGAAACGCGGAATTCCCTGAACTGGTTCCCGCCACGGCACGGGGCCGAGCGCGATCTCGGCGGGACCTTGCAATTTGCTTCCTACGTGGAACCAACAGCCCAAGCGAGCGTTTTACGTACAGACTAACGTACACAAACAGACAGGAGGCTTTTATGGCCAACGTCGCATCCACAATCCCCACCAATACGAAATCGAATGACGTCTCGGTCGACGACCTGAGCAAGCAGATCGCGACACTGCGCAAGGATCTTTCGAACCTGACATCGAGCGTTGCCGAATACGGTCGTGCCAAAACTGACGATCTCAAGACCGGCGCCATGGTCAAGGGCTCGGAAGCTGTGGACGAGGTTACAGCGCGCGCGCGCGAAGCGCAGGCACAGGCCAACCAGTTCATCACGACTCAGCCCGGCCTGGCCCTCGGTCTTGCCGCTGGCGCGGGCTTTCTTGTCGGACTTCTGACCAGCCGCCGCTGATATGTTCGCCAGCGTGAAATACGCCGCCGCTTCGGCGGCGCGAAAGGCAGCCCTGCTGACAGCGGGGCTGCTTCTGCTGGGCATCGGCTTGGGCTTCCTAACCGCCGCGATGTGGATTGTGTTGTCGCTCGCCTATGGCACGCTGACAGCCGCCGCCGTTCTGGGTGCTGGCTATTGCGGCCTGGGTTTCATCGTGCTGGCTCTTGCCAGTTCACCGCGCCGCCGCGCGGTCGTACCGCCTGCTCCGGTTCATAACCCCCTGATGGAGGCGTTTCTGGCCGGACTTCAGGCCGGAACCCGGCCTAGTCGGAGGAAAGTCTGAGCAATGCCGCGGCCAATGTCGACGATCCGAACGGACGCACCACGATGATGCAATTGGGCGGCAGGGCCGTCAGAGCCTCTTCGCTGTCGACAATCAGCACGACATGCTGTGAAATCTCGCCTATGGCAGAAAGTTCTTCCGGCTCGATCTCGGTAAGCGAAGACAGGCTGACAACTGCCGCCTGCGGGGTGCCCAACGACAGCACTCCGGTGCGCGCTTTCTGCACGGTTTCAAACACATGGACTGCCGCATTTTCGCGGTACTCGCGCAGCGCCTCGGAAATGTCGAGCGCGACGACTCGGTCTTTTTCGACCACGAAATACATGTACGTTCCCCACTATAAGTGATCCGCTTAGCAATCCGCGGGGCAGCTCGCTATAAACTATGACATAGAGAACGAGGCTCAGAATGGCCCAAAGTTGTGAGACCTGCCCGCTGCAAAAGCGCAGTATGTTCAAAGAGCTGACCCGCGATGAAATCCGGTTCATGAATCGATTCAAGGTGGGCGAACTGACAGTGGATCCGGGCACTCCGATCCTGATGGAAGGCAGCAACAGCCCGCAGCTTTACACCGTGTTTGACGGTATGGGCCTGCGCCACAAGTCCACGCCCAGCGGCGACCGGCAGGTGCTCAATTTCATCTTCCCCGGCGATTTCATCGGCCTGCAGGCCGGTATCATGGGCGAAATGGGACATTCGGTCGAGGCAACAACGCGAATGCGACTGTGTGTCTTTGACCGTTCGAATGTCTGGACCTTGTTCAAAAGCCACCCGGCGCGCGCCTACGATCTGACCTGGATTGCAGCAGTCGAGGAACATTTCATGGGCGAAACGCTTCTGACAATGGGCCAGCGCAGCGCAGAGGCCAAGATCGCCTGGGCGTTATTGCGGATTTTCCAGCGTGGTCGGGCCCTGGGACTGGTGCGCAATGATGCGATGCCCCTGCCCTATCGCCAACATGACCTGGCCGACGCTTTGGGCCTGTCGCTGGTGCACACAAACAAGACACTTGCGCGACTGCGGACGCGGCAGTTGCTGAACTGGAGCGAAGGCACGCTGACGGTGCATGATGTGAAGAAGCTGGCTGAGGTTGCAGAAGCCGAGCTCGAGCCCGAAATGCGCCGGCCAATCCTGTAGTCGGCGCGGCACGCCCTTTTCAAACGTGCAAAGGGCGGACCGAAAGGCCCGCCCTGCAATTTTGAAACCGTTTGGTGGTCGATTACGCGTGTCGTGCGGTCGATCGCGGCCCGGCAATAAGCCAGATCAGGAAGCCCACGACAGGCAGGATCAGGACAAGCAGACACCACAGTACCTTTTTGCCGGTGCTCGTTGACGACCCGATGATCGACACAAGTGCCCAGATGTCGAGCACCAGAATGATCAGACCGCCGATACCAGAAATTTCTAACATATTACGCTCCTGTTCTGGCGGGGTGCTGCGAAAACCGAGCCGTCGTCGGCCCTGCCACCCATCGCCTTGGATCTATTGACAAACAAACCCTCCAAGACCCCTGTGGTTCCATTCGCGCATCATTTTTGCGTGTGGCGTCCGTTGAGCGCGCGCTTCAGCGATGCCGTTGCTTTCTCTTAAGGTGGCGCAAACGCGCCGCGATTCGATGCAATCATGAGCTACGAGGGCGGAAACTGACCCTCTTGGCGCCGCGCGGTCTTGTTCCCGCAAGGCGCGCATCCGATACCGCATCACGCCCGGGCCCACACACAGGCCCGACCTTCCACGCCCAGAGACAAGGCGCCTTAGATGAACCGTTACTGCCTGACCGTCACCTGCCCTTCCACCGTCGGGATCGTCGCCGCGATTTCGACATTCCTTGCCGAACACGGTTGCAACATCACCGACAGCAGCCAGTTCGACGACATGGAGAACGGCCAGTTCTTCATGCGCACCAGCTTTCAGCTGGATGCTGGCCAGACCCCTGACTCGCTGACAGAAGCCTTCGCCGAAATCGCGAAACGGTTCGACATGGAATACGCCTTCCACGACGAAGCGCGAAAAATGAAGGTCGTCGTGATGGTCAGCCGCTTCGGTCACTGCCTGAACGATCTGCTGTACCGCTGGCGCATCGGCGCGCTGCCGATCGAAATCGTTGCCGTCATCTCGAACCACACCGACTATCAGAAGGTGGTGGTGAACCACGACATCCCGTTCCACTGCATCAAGGTCACGCCGGAAAACAAACCCGTGGCCGAGGCCGCAATCATGGATGTTGTCCGCGATACCGGGGCCGAACTGGTGGTATTGGCACGCTACATGCAGATTCTCAGCGACGAGATGTGCAAGCAGATGTCCGGCCGGATCATCAACATCCACCACTCGTTCCTGCCGTCCTTCAAGGGCGCGAACCCCTACAAGCAGGCATTCCAGCGTGGCGTCAAACTGATCGGGGCCACCTCGCATTACGTGACCGCCGATCTGGACGAAGGCCCGATCATCGAACAGGACATCGTGCGCGTGACTCACGCCCAAAGCGCGACGGATTACGTCAGCCTTGGGCGCGATGTCGAGGCGCAGGTACTGGCCCGCGCGGTCCACGCCCACGCCAACCGCCGCACCTTTTTGAACAAGGACAAGACGGTGGTATTCCCGGCCTCACCCGGGGCCTATTCTTCGGAAAAAATGGGTTAAACGGCTTTCATCTGCCGCCCCCAAGGGCCGGGTGCCTTGCGACCCGGCCTGCCAGGCCACCTGCGCGAAGGCTGGTTTGCAAAGATCAATCTGCCACGCCGACCCAGTATGACGCCGGTCCAAATCACACCATGGCCATACCGCGCCGATAGATCGCCCCATCAAGAAATCCGCTGCCGCCCGTCATCGGGCGCTGCGGCCCGAACGGTTCCGTCTTGGCGCGGCCCTAATAGTGTCGCTTAGCCGACGGCCAATCGTCACCCCGTAGGCTAGCGCCTCGTGCCAGTCCGCATTGTCGCCTGGCCTGACGTCAGCAACTGTCCCTGACGTTGACGCAACCGCAAGCTTCCGCAAACCGATGGCCAGATGCGTCGAGCGGACGCCAAGCAGTCAGGCAGTGTCGGCATAAACTATAGTCGTATATCGCCGATCACCGTCTTTCTGTGCCTTCAGTCCAATGGAATTTGAGACTACGACGCAGGACATCTTCGGAAATCGAGGCAAGAGCAGCCTCCTTTTGCGGAGAGCAACCAAATGAGAACGACCATTGTCGTGGACGACGATCCAGCAACCAAAAGCCTGTTCGAGCAGGCGTTGGAGCATATTGACCACGGCTACCGCACGGCCTTTTCGGCGGACACCCGTATTAGGCCCTCGCGCCTCGTGATCACGACAGCCCGTACTGGCGAGGTGGTTTGCGCCACGAGCATCCGGTGCCACGATGAAACCTTCTTCTCGCAGCAGTACCTTGACCTCCCGGTCAGCGAGTTGCTGTCTCGCCGGACCGGATTGGCGGTGGTGCCCGCAACGATCCTTGAAGTTGGGGGCTTCGCGTGCAGGTCGCCGTTTGCAGCCTATCCCACGCTGCGCGCGGTCTTTCAGTGGGGACGAGAACGCGGCATCGGCTGGGGGCTCTTCACCGCGACGACCGAGGTCCGTCGGCTGATCCAACGCGCGCGCATCAAGCCGCTCATGCTGGCACCGGCAGACCCCGGCCGAGTACAGGATCCGGGCCAATGGGGCGACTACTATAGCCATGATCCCTGGGTCTGCGCCTTTCGCGACCCGGTTCAGACGGCTGATCCCGCGATGCCGCGCGCGGAGACGGCATGATGACCGATCGTGTTTTCCGGGCATTGGCCCTGCATGCGCTGCAAACCCCGTTCAAGATCGCGTTGCGCTCTGGTGCAAGAACCATCTCATATTGCGCGCTGGCGGGGTTTCTCGCCGAAAGCGCCAAAGCACTGGCAAGTAGTCCTCGTGTTGTCGGGATAAGCTGCGACGATCCGCTGGAGGCCGCACTCGCAGATATCGCGCTGACCTTTTACGGCCACGTCGCGGTGCACGTTCCGCCGTTCTTCTCGCCCACCCAAAGGGCGCATATCGCAACGGCAGCGGAGATTGAGACCTTCATCGGCAGGTCTGACACGTTGGTGGCAACTGAATCTTTGCCACGTCCCGAGGCGTGCCCGCCGCTGGGCGATCCGCTGAACCTGCCTGTCGCTGGTGCGCGGCGGATCATATTCACATCGGGCTCATCCGGGACACCGAAAGGTGTGATTATCGGTGAACGCCAGATGGCCGCGGCTATTGCAGGGCTTGAGAAAGCTATTTCGCCGCGGTCGGACGATCGGCATCTTTCGCTTCTGCCGGTTGCGCAGTTGCTGGAACAGGTCGCTGGTCTGTACCTGCCACTTTTGGCCGGAGCCGAGGTCTGCTTCTGTCCCGAAGCGCTGACTGCTCTGTTTGGTGGACCGATGGAGCCGGTGATGGCGATGATGGAAGCCGCTCGGCCGACCACGACGATTCTCGTTCCGGCCCTGCTCGCCCGGATGGTGTCTGAACTGAAGTTAAAGAGGTGTAACGCTCCCGAAAGTCTGCGGCTTGTGGCCGTAGGCGGCGCAAAGACCTCTCCGGCGCTGCTGGCCGACGCCAAGGCCCACGGCCTGCACGTCTACGAGGGATACGGCCTTTCGGAATGTTGCTCGGTCGTATCAATGGCTCGACCAGGTAACCCCCAACCGGGAACTGTGGGCGAAATTCTGGACGGGGTCCGAGTGCGCATAGATGATGGCGAGATCGTCGTGTCCGGTCCAACCGTTATGGAGGGGTACATTGGGCAGACTCCGGTAAGCGGAGAATGGCGCACCGGCGATCTTGGCCGGATCGAAAATGGCCACCTGATCATAGAGGGCCGCAAGGACTGGCTGATCGTCACGCCGCAGGGGCGCAATATCAATCCCGAATGGGTCGAATCCTGCCTTTGCGCAGACCCGAATATTCCCGCTGCCGGGCTTCGCCTTGCAGAAGACGGCATGCTCGAGATCATCGCGGTCATCACGGCGCCGGTTGACCCGGCCCGAATTAAACACCTGCTCGCCAACCTGCCACAATATGCGCGACCGGTGCGAGTAGGATTCGCGCCAGCCTCGCATGAGGGGCTCGTGAAGCCTGGCGGCGGGATTGATCGGAGCCAGCTCGGCCATCTCTCGGCGTCTCTTCCCTTTCACTCTCTTTGCAATGAACGAAAGGAGCGGGTCGCATGACGATCAAGACACCCGTTGCCCTGATTACCGGAGCCGGTTCCGGTATCGGCCGCGCACTTGCCATCGAAGCCGTCGGTTCAGGGTATGACGTTGTCCTTGTCGGACGCAGAAGGGCGCAGCTTGAGGAAACGGCACAACTGCTGGAGGCCGGGAAGGTAAGGCTCGTCGCGGCCGATATCACCACGCCTGAAGGCCGCGCCGCAATCACAGCGGCGGCCGGGGACCGGCTGGATATGCTGGTGAACAATGCCGGCAGGTTGGCCGTCGGGCGCCTGACCGACCTCGGCGATGAAGAAATCGCGCGGACGGTTGGCACAAACCTGACAGCCACCATGCTGCTGACCCGCGATCTTGTCCCGGCGCTGTCAATGGCGCAGGGACGGATCGTAAACATCGGGTCGATGTTCGGGCTGATCGCCTTCCCCTATTTCACCGCATATTCGGCCACGAAATTTGCCCTTCGCGGCCTGTCGGACGCGCTGCGCCGTGAACTGTCGGAATTCGGCATCTCCGTTAGTTACGTCGCCCCCCGCGCGACGCGCACGCCAACACAAGAAGCCTTTGACCATCTGGTCGAGCCTTTCGGCATGGTGCTGGACGATCCCCAGCGCGTTGCCCGGCGCGCTTGGTCCGGCGTCATGGCGGGTAAAAACACGATCTATCCCGGTTTCGGCGAACGCCTCTTTGCAGGGATACAGGCACTGGCCCCTTCGCTCATCGACACCGCGCTGACCCACAAGGCCGGGACGGCCAGGGCGCAGGCCGCGCTCAATTCCTACACCAGACAGAAAGAAGCTTGATCCATGAGCTACAACATCATCCGCCCTACGACAGAGGGGCAATCCGTGACAGACCCGCTCGTCTTGACGCAGATCCGGGCGCACCTGAAAGAAAATGGCTGGACCCTGCTGCGTGGCTTTCGCCCCGATATGGCGGCGTTCAGCAGATTGACCACGGCGCTGTGCCGCAAGATAACGTTTGATCCGGCGCGAGAATACGGGGATGCCAATACCCAGAAAGTCGATGCCGGTATCGGTCCTATCGGCCTGCATACCGAGAATGGCAACACACCCGTTTGCCCCGATATCGTCGCCTTTTATAGCCCGGTCGCAGCGGTCGAGGGCTCGCAGACAACTGTATGCGACGGGCGCGAAGTCTTCGGCGCGATGAGTGACGTGCAAAAGGCCCGCTGGCAGCGCGACTTGATTGTGGAACGCTACCTGCCAGAACAGCTGTGGAAGCGATACCTGGCCAATGAACATCCTGCGATCTCGCATCCCGAAGAGGTCGCGCCGGAACACGTCGAACAGTTCCGTGCCGCAATCCCGAACCAGGAATTCGACATGCTGGAAGATGGCGGCATCAACTATCGCCTGACAGTGGCGCCGGTGCGCGGCTCTGCCCTGTCGGGCGGGCAGGGGTTTGCAAACGCAGTGCTTGGTCCATCGCACAATTATGCGCCGCCCCGCTATCGGTTCGGCGGCGCGGATATCGTCAACGAAGACGAGATCGAGGAGATACGTGCGCTGGCCGAGACCTGCACGCATGAGATCAATTGGCAGGATGGCGACATTGCCGTTCTGGACAACACGCGCGTCATGCACGGCCGTCGCGCCATCGTCGACACCAACCGGCAGCTTTTCATCGGCATGGGCAACCTCTGAGCTGTCTTGCCCGGTTCAACTCACCAATCCCACCAAACGAGACCAAGACCATGAAACAATTCGCGACTCTTTTCCTGATTTCTCTGTTTGCAGCCTCCCCGGCGCTTGCCGATCCGATCGAAGGTCTGTGGCGCACGGCACCGGATGACCACGGGGACGTCGGATTTATCCGTGTCGGCATTTGCGGAACAAACTTTTGCGGCGTGCTCGAGCGGGCGGAAAACGCCCAGGGCGAGGCGATCCAGCCCGATACACTGGGGCGGCAGATCGTGTGGAGCCTGACCCACAGCACATCGACCGAGTACCAAGGCCGGATCTACGCCCCGGACCGCGACAAGGAGTACATGTCGAAGCTCGAGTTGTCGGGCGACCGCATCTCGGTCAACGGGTGCGTCCTTGGCGGGCTGATCTGCCGAAACGGAGGCCAGTGGACGCGGGTCCAGTGATCCCGATGCCTCCGTGCTGCCGGGTGCCGCAACGCCGCAGCAAACAACAGGCCTTCCCCGGAGGGCCTGTTCGCCGTTTCATACGTTGCGGAATGACGCAGGCCGTCAAGCCAAGCCGTCATTGCCCTTGCGCCGTGGTTGCCGTGTAATAGCTTCTACGAAATCCAAGGAAATCTCATGCAGCACATAGGGTCCATGCAGGCGAGTACGCTGAAATATGTCACGGCGTTCCTGATCGGCAGCGTTGTTTTTTTCGTCTTCGACGTGGCGAGCGATATCTACGAGCGCGTCATCGCCAGCAATGCGCCAACCGTGCTTGACCTGACGCACCTGTTCTTCGAGGTATTCTCGGCCGGGGCGCTGATCCTGGCGATCCGCATACTTGTTCGCCAGTTGCGCTGGCTTCAGGCACGCAACGCGCGGCAGTCGGAATCCCTACGTTTTCTGCGCGGCGAGATGGACAGTTTCGTGCAAGGAAAGTTCGACGAATGGACACTCACGCCGGCAGAGCGTGACATCGCGATGTACATGCTGAAGGGGCTGAGCATTGCCGAGATCGCTTCGGCCAGGTCCACCGCCGAGGGTACGGTCAAGGCGCAGACGTCAAATATCTTCCGGAAAACGGGCGTTGCGTCCCGGCTGGAACTGATGAGCCTTTTCATGGACGAGTTTCTGGATGTCGGTGCGGGAATCAGTAGCGGGCACAGACAGGCTGGATAGCGGCGTATGAGAACCCGGAGTGGCGCGGGCTTGTGGCCATCACCGCATCGCTTGACCGAAATTCGAGAGCCCGGCACCCGCCAATGTGAAGCCGGCGCAGCGCTGGCCGCATCAGGTTTCCATGCTGAGCTTCCTAAAAATCGAAGCGAACGGCATCTCTCTGCACTTTTGGCACAGATGTCCCGGTATCCCGATCGCGGGCACCGATTCTTCGCAGACGAACGGTACGCAGTCGAACCGCTTCTTCACGTTTTCAAAGATCACCAGGATTGAATGGTAGCGGAGGAGGGACTTGAACCCCCGACACGCGGATTATGATTCCGCTGCTCTAACCAACTGAGCTACTCCGCCACAGGCGAGGGCTGACCTAAGCCAGCCGCGCCGGACCGTCAAGACCGAATCTTGTTCATTTTCCGCGAATGGTGTCGATCATCAGCTGGACGTTCTCGGGGTCGGCATCCGGGGTGATCCCGTGGCCCAGGTTGAAGATATGCGGACCGCCCGAAAACGCCTGCACAATGGTGCGCGTGTCTTCGATCAGCGCCTGCCCGCCCGTCACCATATGCGACGATTTCAGGTTACCCTGCACGCAACCGTCGCACTGCACGTTCTGCGCGGCCCAGACGGGATCGACCGAATTGTCGAGCGCCACGCAATCAGCCCCCGTCGCCTTGGCGAATCCGCGATACTTGTCGCCCGCTTCGCGCGGGAAGGCGATGACGGGCACATCGGGGTGGCGCGCCTTGAGCTCGGAAATGATCCGCTGCGCTGGTTTCGTGGCATAGCGGTCGAACGCCTCGCCCGACAGCGACCCGGCCCAGCTATCGAACAGCTTGACCACTTCGGCGCCGGCCTCGATCTGGGCGGACAGATACAGGATCGTCGCTTCGGTGATGCGCTCCAGAAGCGCCTCGAACAGGGCGGTGTTTTCCTGCCGCAGCGCATGCGCGGGCGCCTGATCGGGTGTGCCCTGCCCGGCGATCATGTAGGTCGCGACCGTCCAGGGCGCGCCGGCAAAGCCGATCAACGTGGTGTCCTCGGGCAATTCGCGCGACAGGATGCGCACGGTGTCATAGATCGGCGACAGCGTGTCGTGGATCGCGTCGGCCGGTTTCAGCACGTCGAAATCGCGCTGCTGGGTCACGGTCGACAAACGCGGGCCCTCACCCGTGACGAACCACAGATCGGCGCCCAGCGCCTGCGGCACCAGCAGGATATCGGCAAACAGGATCGCCGCGTCAAATCCGTAGCGGCGGATCGGCTGCAATGTCACCTCGGCCGCAAGATCGGGCGCATAGCACAGCGAAAGGAAATCGCCGGCCTGCGCGCGCGTGGCGCGATACTCCGGCAGGTAGCGCCCGGCCTGCCGCATCATCCAGACCGGCGGGATGTCCTGTCGTTCGCCTGCAAGGGCGCGCAGGATTTTCTTGGTGCTGGCCATGGGTCCTCCGTCGGTTGGCTGCTGTTGGGTCGCGCCCGGGCGGGCCGATGTCAAGGGCCGGAGCCATTGCAAGGGCACTGTGTCGCGACTAAAGACAGGGCCATGGAATTTGAACGCCCCTCTCTTGCCCGCCCGCTTGGCATCGGCACCCGCGGCTCGCCGCTGGCGCTGGCGCAGGCCCGTGAAACCCGCGACCGGCTGGCCATTGCCTTCGATCTGCCGGCCGAGGCCTTTTCCATCGTCGTGATCCAGACGACCGGGGATGCGGTGCAGGACCGCCCGTTGAAAGAAATCGGCGGCAAGGGCCTGTTCACCCGCGAAATCGAACAGGCGCTGCTGACCGGGCAGATCGACATTGCGGTGCATTCGATGAAGGATATGCCGGTTTTGCAGCCCGAGGGGCTGGTACTGGACTGCTACCTCCCCCGGGAAGATCCGCGCGACGCTTTCGTATCGCCAACGCTGACCGGCCTTGACGGGCTGACCGACGGAGCGGTTGTTGGCACCTCCAGCCTGCGCCGCCGGGCACAGGTGCTGGCGCGCCGTCCCGACCTGCGGGTGGTCGAATTTCGCGGCAACGTGCAGACCCGCCTGCGCAAGCTTGACGAAGGCGTGGCCGGGTGCACCTTTCTTGCCTGTGCCGGTCTGAACCGGTTGGGGCGCAGCGACGTACCCGCAACGCCGATCCCCCCCGAGGCGATGCTGCCCGCCGTCGCGCAGGGCGCGATTGGGATCGAACGCCGCGCCGATGACAGCCGCGCCGCTGCGATGCTGGAGGCGATCCACGACTCTGAAACCGCCACGCGCCTTGCTGCCGAGCGCGCCTTTCTGGCCGCGTTGGACGGCTCCTGCGAGACGCCGATCGCGGGCCTTGCGGACTTGAGCGGCGGCACCCTGCGCCTGCGCGGAGAAATCCTGCGCCCCGATGGCTCGGAAGTACTGACAGAGGACGCCACATGCCCCACTGAGGATGGCGGAAAGCTCGGCCGCGAAATGGCGCTGCGGTTGCTCGATCAGGCCGGCCCCGGTTTCTTCGACTGGCGCGGCGCGACGGGCTGAAGTGCAAACGGGCGCTCTGCCCCGACGGCCGGGAGGCGGCGGTAGAGGAAGAAGGGGGCTCTGCCCCCGTCCCTGCGGGACTCCCCCGGAGTATTTTCTCGATGGTGAAGCGGGAAAGAACCCCTGCATTCTTTGGGGTCCAAATATCCCCGCCGGAGGCATCGCGCGCAGCGCGGTTTATTCTTTCGTTCATGTCGTGACGTGGCGGCGGCGTTGACAGGGCCGCGCCGCGTTTGAGATCATGGGGGTGGAGGAGATGAGTCATGACCCCCGGCAAGCGGTTTCTGACATCTGACGAAATTCGTCCGCTGGCCGAGCGTTCGGATATGATGGGCGCCTGGCTTGTGGTGCATTGCTGGGGGGTGGTCGCGCTGGCCGTTGCCGCTTTTGCGTTTTGGCCCAATCCGCTGACGTTTTTGCTGGCAGTGATGATTATTGGGTCGCGGCAATTGGGCCTTGCCATTCTGATGCACGAGGCCGCCCATAGCGCGTTGTTCCGGTCGCGTCGCGCCAATGAGATCGTTGGAGAATGGGTTTGCGGGCGGCCGATTCTGGCCGAGCTTCACGCCTATCGCCATTACCACCTGACGCACCATCGCTTTACCCAGACCGAGCGCGACCCCGATCTTGTTTTGTCGTCGAAATTTCCCACCTCGCGCGCCTCGTTGAAGCGTAAGTTCACCCGCGATCTGACGGGGCAAACCGGCGTTCGGCAGCTGGCTGCGCAGATCATGATGTCATTGCGGCTGGCAGGCGATCACGAGGCGGTCGAGGCCGCGAATTCCGATTTCGCGCAGGCCTTCAAGGCACGCGATCTGTGGCAATCGTTTCCCGTATTTATCGGGATCATCGTGCTGATGGGGCTGTTGGGCGAATGGTGGTATGGCCTGGCCTTTTGGCTGCTGCCCTATCTCACGTGGTTTCAATTCGTTCTGCGGGTGCGCAACATTGCGGAACATGGCGCCACGGAAGTATCCGAGAACCCGTTGCAGAATGTGCGCACCACGCTGGCGAACCCGATCGAGCGGCTGTTCGTCGCGCCTTATTGGGTGAATTATCATCTGGAGCATCACATGGTGATGCATGTGCCTTGCTGGCGCCTGCCTGAGATGCACGCGGCGTTGAAACGCAAGGGTCTGGGCGGGCAGATGCGGATCGCGCGCGGCTATGGTGCGGCGCTGGTCGAGGCCGGCTGGAAAACCGCGTGAACCCTGGACTAAGCTGGGGTGCGGCGTGTGCCTGCATGTTCGCAACCGCCTGCGCGGCTGGCCCCGAATTCATCCCTGTCGCCATGCCCGGCCATACTTATGAAGGCGGATGGGAACATTATGTTGGCGGGGGGCTGGCGGTGTTCGACTGCAATGGTGACGCCCTGCCCGAGCTGTTCGCCGTGGGGGGCAGCGCGCCGGCTGCGCTGTTCCTGAACCGCTCGGATGACACCGGGATCACCTTTGTAAGGGGCGACGCCGGTCCGGCCGAGGTCACGGGCGCGACGGGCGCCTATACGCTGGATATCGACAGCGACGGCCTGGTGGACCTGGTGATCCTTCGCGCCGGCTCCAATCTGATCCTGCGGGGCGCGCCGGGGTGCCGGTTTGCGCCTTTCGACATCGGGTTCGATGGGCTGGACCGCTGGACGACCGCCTTTTCGGCCACATGGGAAGGTGCGAGGCAGCTACCAACGCTGGCGTTTGGCAACTATGTCAACCGGGATGACCCACAAGGACCGTTCCGAGCCTGTGATGTGAACCATCTCTATCGGCCCGACGCCGCGCGTTATGGCCCGCCAGTTGCGCTAAGCCCGGGGTATTGCGCGCTTTCGATGCTGTTTTCCGACTGGAAGCACGGCGGCGCAACCGATCTGCGCATCAGCAACGACCGGCATTATTACGTCGATGGCGGCGAGGAGCAGCTGTGGCGTACGGCCCCGGTTCCGCGCCTTTTTTCTGCTGCCGAGGGTTGGGTCACGCATCGCCTGTGGGGGATGGGCATAGCCTCACGCGACTTGGACGGAGACGGGCGGCAAGAGGTGATGATGACCTCGATGGGCGATCAGCGCCTGCAGACGCGCGACAGTGCGGACGCCCCCACCTTCCGCGATGTGCCGCACGCGATGGGCACCACGGCAACGGTGCCCTATACCGGCGGTGACGGGCGGCCCAGCACCGGATGGCATGTTGCCTTTGGCGACGTTCAGAACGACGGGCGCGATGATATCCTGATCGTCAAGGGCAACGTCGAACAGATGCCCGACAGCGCCTGGGCCGATCCGAACAACCTGTTGATCCAGCAGCCCGATGGCAGTTTTGCCGAAGCCGGAGATGTGGCGGGCATCGCCAGCCTGCACCGGGGGCGCGGCGGGGCGCTGGCCGATCTGGATGGCGACGGGCGGCTGGATATCGCGGTGGTCAATCGGCGAGGCCCGGTCGAGGTGTGGCGCAACGTAACGCCCGCGACCGGCCACTGGATCGGCATCGACCTGCGGCAAGAGGGGGTGAACACCCGCGCCGTGGGCGCCTGGATCGAAGTGGATACCGGCGCGCGGACCATCCTGCGCGAGGTTACCGTTGGCGGTGGCCATGCCGGTGGCAGCGCCCTGCCGGAACATTTCGGATTGGGCGAAACCGGCCCCCTGCGGGTGCGGGTGACGTGGCCCGGTGGCGAGAAAGGCGACTGGCAGGCGGTTGCACCCGACCGGGTGACTTTGATCACGCGGCCTTAGCGGTCAACGGGCAGGCCGCTGGGCACGGAGTCGGGAATGCCAAGACGGCCTTTGATCGCCGCTTCGTCCGTCAGCGCATTCAGAAAGGCGACCAGCGCGGCGATGTCGTCGTCGTCCAGAGGCCGGGGCGCAAGCGTATTGGCGGCGGCAATTGCGGCCTTATCCTCGGGGGTTTGCAGAACCGCCGTGTCCTCGGCATCCGGCAGATCAGGAAGAACGGCCTGCCCCGCATCATAGGCCATCAGCGCGCCCACCGGATCAGCATGGTGGCGGATGACGCCCTCTAGCGTGGCATAGGTGCCCGCGTGGCCATAGGGCGCGGTGGCCGCGACATTGCGCAGCGAGGGTGTGCGGAAGGCGTAGGCATCCGCCGGATCGCCCGTCACCCGCATCCGCCCCACGTCGCGGGCATGGCGTTCGAACCGCGCCGCCTTGCCAGGGCCGATCTGTGGCATGGCGATGGCATGAAAGCCGTGGTCGGTCTGGAACAGGCCGGAATGGCAGCTGTCGCAGCCAGCCTCGCCATAGAACAGCGCCAAGCCCTGCGCGGCCTTTTCCGGCAGCGGGGTGCCATTGCGCAGAAATCGGTCAAACGCGCTGTCATCGGCGCGCCATTCCACCGCGATGAAGGCCGCGATGGCGTTGGCGATGTCAGTGAACGCAATCGCGCGCGGGCCGATCACCTGATCGAACCGCGCGCGATAGTCAGGCAGCGCGGCCACCCGTGCCGACAGCAATTCCCACGCGCCGCCCGGCCCGGTCAGAAACCCCTGCCGCACAGCCTGCGACACATCGCTTTCCGAATAGTGGCCGGCCATTTCATCCGGTGACAACACCGGGAACATCGCCTGTGCCGACAGCGCATTGTCGAAGCCTTCGGCCATATCGGGGCCCAGCGGGGTGCGGATGCCATGGGGCTGGGCCGGGTCATCCTCCAGCCGGCCATCGTGGAAGAAGCGGGTGAATTCCGCCGCGCCAAGATTGAACAGCGCCGGAGAGTTGCGGGGCACCCGTTCCTCGGGCGTATTCTCGGGGTCAATCCGCCGCTCTGGCCCCAGCCCGCTCGCCCCGTCGCCAAGGCCCAGCGACAGCCCGTCCGAAGTGGCAAAGCGCGGGTGGTGGCAGGTGGCGCAGCTGACGCCGCGATTGCCGCTGAGGATGGGGTCGTAAAACAGAAGCTGGCCCAGCTGCACCTGTGCCTCGGGGTGCTGTGCGAAATCGGCAACCGGGTCGGGCAAGGGTCCGGAGGCCGCGCCGCCGGACAGCGCGCCCGCCAGTGCCAGCCCTGCCAGACCGGCCCGCACCATCGCTAGACGAACCAATTGACGTAGTTTTCCAGCTGCTCCTGCCGGCCCGAGCGCGGCTGCGGCACAATCTTGCCCGCGTGGACCCGGGCGAAGATGCTGTCGAAATCGCTGTCCAGCAGGGCCTGCGCCTCAGGCGTGGACCAGCCCGCGTAACGCTCGGCCAAAGCGTCCTCCAGCCCGCCATCCTCGATCATCGCGGCGGCGGCCTTCAGCCCGCGCGCGCAGATGTCCATCGCGCCGACATGGCCTGCGATCAGATCGTGCGCATCCAAGGACTGACGGCGCAACTTGGCGTCGAAGTTCGTGCCGCCCGTGGTAAACCCGCCTGCCTTCAGGATGTGGTAATAGGCCAGCGCAACCTCGGGGACGTTGTTGGGGAACTGGTCGGTGTCCCAGCCCGACTGGTAATCGTTGCGGTTCATGTCGATCGACCCAAGTACGCCCAGCGAGGCCGCCAGCGCCAGTTCATGTTCGAACGAATGGCCCGCCAGAATGGCATGTCCCTGTTCGATGTTCAGCTTGACCTCTTGCTCCAGCCCGTACTTCTGCAGGAAGCCATAGCACGTCGCCACGTCGTAATCGTATTGATGCTTCGACGGCTCCTGCGGCTTGGGCTCGACCAATATGGTGCCCTTGAAACCGATCTTGTGCTTGTACTCGACCACCATGTTCAGGAAGCGGCCCATGTGGTCCAGCTCGGCCGTCAGATCGGTGTTCAGCAGCGTCTCATAGCCCTCGCGCCCACCCCAAAGCACATAGTTCTCGCCACCCAGCCGGTGCGTTGCATCCATGCACATCTTCACCGTGGCCGCCGCATAGGCGAACACGTCCGGGTCCGGGTTGGTCGAGGCGCCGGCCATCCAGCGGCGGTGGCCGAACATGTTGGCCGTCCCCCACAGCAGCTTGACCGGGCGGGTCGCCATCTTCTGCTCGAAGATGTCGATGATGCTTTCGAACCGCGCGTGGCTTTCGGCGAAATCCGCGCCCTCGGGGCGGATGTCGGCATCGTGCCAGCAGAAATAGGGCTGGCCGAGGATGTCGAACATGTCGAATGCGCAATCGGCCTTGACCTGCGCCATTTTCATCTGGTCCTGCGGATACCACGGACGCTCGAACGTCTGCCCGCCAAAGGGGTCGCCGCCTTCCCACGCGAAGGAGTGCCAATAGGCGACGGCAAATCGCAGGTGGTCCTCCATCCGCTTGCCCATCACGATTTCATCGGGGTTGTAATGGCGATAGGCCAGCGGGCTGTCGCTGTCGGGGCCCTCATAGCGGACGGGGGCGATCCCTTCGAAGAACGGATGGGTCATGGCATGGCCTTCAGTTTGGGAAAGGAGGCGGCGAATGCGGAGTGAGCGTCGCGATAAGACGGCACCAGATCGCGGCGCGGGTCGATGGTTTCGGCGATGGCGGGGCGGGTCATCACATCGGCGGGCGCGGCCCCGGTGACCCCGCAGATCGCCAACCGCGCAGCGCCCAGCGCGGCCCCGAATTCGCCCTGTGCGGGCAGATCGACGGGCAGTTCCAGAATGGTCGCCAGCAGTTCGACCCAATAGCGCGAGCGCGCCCCGCCCCCAATCGCCAGCACCCGGTCAAGATTGGCGCCGGTGCGCACCAGCGCATCGAGGTTGTCGCGCAGGGCAAAGCTGACGCCTTCCAGAACGGCGCGGGCCAGATCGTCGCGCCCGGCGCCGATGTCCAGCCCGAGGAAGGCGCCGCGCACGGCGCTGTCGTTGTGCGGGGTCCGCTCGCCCGACAGGTACGGCAGGAACCGCAGGCGGCCCGGCGCGGTGATCCGGTCGCCCAGCGGCGCGGTCAGATCGGCGGGTTTGCTGCCGGTGAGCCGTGCCAGCCAGTTCAGGCAATCGGTCGCGGCCAGGATCACGCCCATCTGGTACCATGTGTCGGGGATCGCGTGGCAGAAGGTATGCACCGCCGTTTCCGGGCTGGGCGCGAACCCGTCGCGCGCCGCTAACAACACGCCCGAGGTGCCCAGTGACACAAACCCGTCGCCCTCGGCCAGCGCGCCGACCCCGCAGGCGGCGGCGGCATTGTCCCCGCCCCCGGCCACCACCTGCACCGCGTCGGGCAGGCCAAGCTCGGCGGCAAGGTCGCCCCGGATCGTGCCCACCACGCCGGTGCCTTCGCGCGACTCGGGCATCTGGTCGCGCCGCATCCCGGTTTTGGCCAGCAGATCGTCCGACCAGGCCCGCGCCCCGGTGTCCAGCCAGCTGGTTCCGGCGGCATCCGACATCTCGGACCCGATCACCCCCGTCAGCCAATAGGCAATATAATCCTTGGGCAGCAGCACCGTGGCGACTCGGGCAAAGGTTTCAGGCTCGTGTTCGGCCAGCCAGTTCAGCTTTGGCGCCGTGAAGCCGGGAAAGACGATATTGCCGCTGATCTCGCGCAGGCCCGGTGTCGCGTCCAGCCGGGCGGCCTGTTCATGGCTGCGGGTGTCGTTCCACAGGATGCACGGGCGCAATACCTTGCCCGCTTCGTCCAGCAGAGTGGCCCCATGCATCTGCCCCGACAGCCCGATCCCGCGCAGCTGCGCCATCTCCTTGGGGTGGGCCTGTTTCAGCTGTGCCAGAGCTTCGGCGGCGGCCTGCGTCCATGCGTCGGGGGCCTGCTCGCTCCACCCGGGATGCAGATGCTGGACATCCAGCGCCACATCGGCAACGCCAACTGGCTGGCCGTTGTCGCCAACCAGCAGGGCACGCACGCCAGAGGTGCCCAGATCCAATCCCGCAAACATGCAGTTCCTCCCGTTTCCGAGAGTCTTTCGCGATTTAATTCTGGTGTCAAATTAAAAAGGGCCAGCGCCGTCGGAAAGCCTGCCCGATGCGCGTGATCCAAACCGGCACCCGGGGCGCGTCGCGGTCCGATCCGGCGGCGCGCGGCACCACGGCCAGCGGCGCATGGCCGGTCAGCCGCTGCAATCGCGCGGCCGTGCGCAGCGCCGGGTGGCGCCATTCGGCCAACAGTGCGACGGCCACGGCCACGATCGCGCCAATCACGCCGCCAGCCAAAGCCAGAAGCGGCCGTGAATCGCGGATCGGGGTGTCGGGCAGCTGAGCCGGTTCGACAACCTCGAACCGCTCCAACTGTCGGCGCTGTTCCAGATCGTGCAGATCACCGGCCATATCAATGCGCTGCGTCAGCTCGGCCAGATCGGTCCGCATCCGGGCAAGATCGTCCCGCAGCGCCGGATCGCCCTGGCGCGCTGGCGGCACGTTCAGGCCCGAGATCGCGGTTCTCAAAGCGCGATGTTCGCCCGTCAGATAGGCCAGCGTCCGTTCTGCGCCCACGATGCGCTCCTCGGCCGACAGACCAATCAACCGGTGCGACAGCTCTTGCGCGACCAACTGTGCCTGCAACGGATCGGGCAGATCGACGCGAATGACAATGCCGCCAGCGCCGGGGGCGGCCGTGTCCCACCGCATGTCCACCGCGCCCGAAAGATCGGGCACGTCTTCCAATTCATAAGCCGTCGCGATCTGGTCAAGCACATCGTGCGCCAGCAGCCGGTCGCGCAGGCGGGGCAGATCGGCGGCCAAAGGCACGACGCGGTCGGCCAGCGCCAGTTCGGCCATCACACGCGGCGGGGCAATCGCCAGCGTTTCCTCGGCCCGATAAACCGGTGCCACGAAGAGGCTCAGCATGGCTGTTACGCACAGGCCGAAGCCGATGATCGAGATTATAAGTGCACGCCTGCGCCGCAGGATCTCGGCGAGGTCGTCAAGTGTCATGTAGGGCATGTGTCTGGTCTTGTCCGGGGCTGTCGCCTGCCGCGTCATGCAAAAAACGGCGCGGGGCCGGATCGGGCGACCTGGTTCAGCACCACGCCCAGAACCTGGGTCTGGCCGAACAGCTGCTCTTCGCACCGCGCAATATGATCGGCGGTCGTGCGGTCGGCATCGGCCACAAGGATCACGCCATCGACATGCGGCAGAAAGGCCGAAAGATCGTCATTCTCAAGAACCGGCGGCAGATCGCATAGCGCCACATCAGGTGACAGACGGTCGATCATGTCGTTGAAGACGGTCGCACAAACTTCGCTGTTCAGAACGTCGCCCGCGTCGTTCGCCGCGCCGCGCGTCAAGCCCAGTGCAAGCGCATCGCCCGCCCGGACCATGTGATCGCCCATTTCGGTTGCGCCGGTCAGGAAGGCGCGCATGGTACCCGCGGCTGTCATGTCGAGCGCGTCGGCCACGCCGGGACGGCGCAGGTTCATATCCATCAGCACGGTGCGGGTGCCCGGAATGCCTGCAAGGCTCATCGCAAGCGACACCGCCGAAAAGGTTGCGCCGCAGCCGCGCGTCGGGGCGGCGACGGCCACACGGTTCCACCCGTTGGTGCGCAGAATCTTCACCAGCTTGGTGCGCAGCATGTCGAAAGCGGCCTCGACAGCGGTATCCGCACCGGCCGGGCTATCCGCGCGAAACATCGACTCTGGGCCAAGCCCGGCCTGTCTCAGCGCGTGCCACGGATCGCGTCCGGCCTGCATCTCGGGGGCCGTGCGGATCTGTACCGGGCTGTCATTGCGGGATACAAGACGCAAATGCCCGCGCGCGCGCGCCGTCTTTCCGGCGCGCCCGAACATACCCCGGTTGCCTAGTCGCGGCAGATCGCGATCCAACCGCCCCATGCGGTCGTCGATCATATCGCCGTAGCCATCGTTACTCATTACGTCACTTCCCCAGATTATTCCCGGTGCATTATCGGTCGCACCGGAATTTGCCGTCCGCATTGGACAGTCACTTTGTCGTTCAGTCAGTCCGGCTTCGCCGCCCCGTCAGGGCAGCAGCACGCAAAGCCATCAGGCGCATCGCGCGTGACACCCACGGAGAGATCTTGCGGCGGCGCTTCTGCGCGCGCCCAAGGCGTTCCCAATGGCTGGAAGGCACAAACGGCACAAGCGGCCTGAAAGGTGCGTCCACGTTATGGTGGACAGGAATGGCCAACCCGGGCTGATGCCCGGCAAACGGCCCGCTGGTTCCAGACGCAAATGCACCGAAATTGGCAAATTCCGCCTTTGCGCTGGTCCAACCCTGTTCCATCTCGTCACCCTCCAGAGCCGTTACCGGACAAATCCGGCTGTCGCATGGCCCCTGAACACGTCTAACTCTTTACTTACCAAGCAATGCCAGGGACCCACGAAACGGTCTTTGCATCCGGCCGGCGGCTGGTCTGCCGCCCCCGGACCGCGCTTTTTGCGCGGCGTCCGAAAGCGGCACGATTTCGCCACAGTTTGGCCGCATTCGACGTTAGCAGCAGGGCCAAAGAATGCAGGAAAATCACTGGAAACACTGTGTTTCGAAAACTGCGGCCTTGTTTTCAAGGGATTTTGCAAAATGCCAAATCGACAATTTGCGCAGATGCCACGCACTGTCCCGGATGTGGAAACGCAAAAACCCGCGCGGATGGCGCGGGCCTTGTGATTCCGAATGCGGCTTATTTCAGGCGGCGGTACGCGCCATCGCCACGGCGGTATCCAACATGCGGTTGGAGAACCCCCATTCGTTGTCGTACCACGCCAGCACCCGCACCAGCCCGCCGTCGCTGACGCTGGTCTGATCTGTCGCCACGATGGACGAATGCGGGTTGTGGTTGAAGTCCGAGGACACCAGCGGCAGATCGGTCGTGGTCAGGATGCCTGCCATCGCTCCGCTCGCCGCCGCGCGCACTGCGGCATTTACCGCTTCGGCCGTTGCAGCGCGCTTTGCAACGAAGCTGAGATCCACAACCGAGACGTTCGGCGTGGGCACCCGGATCGCAGAACCGTCCAGCTTGCCCTGCAAATGCGGCAACACCAACCCGACCGCCCGCGCGGCCCCGGTCGAGGTCGGGATCATCGACAGCGCGGCGGCCCGGGCGCGATACAGATCCTTATGCGCGGTATCCAATGTCGGCTGGTCGCCGGTATAGGAATGGATCGTCGTCATATAGCCGGTTTCGATGCCAAAGGAGTCATCCAACACCTTCGCCACCGGTGCGAGGCAGTTGGTGGTGCAGGACGCATTCGACACCACAAGGTCGTCGGCGCTCAGGCTGTCGTGGTTGACGCCATAGACAATCGTTTTGTCGGCGCCACTGGCCGGCGCCGAGCACAGCACCCGGCCCGAACCGTTTGACAGATGCGCCGCCGCCTTGTCGCGCGCGTTGAACACTCCGGTGCATTCCAATGCGATATCAACGCCTTTCCACGGCAGAGCCGCTGGATCGCGTTCAGAGGTAACGCGTATCCGGTGGCCGTTGACGGTGATCGAGCCGTCATCGGCCTGAACATCGGCGTTGAAGTGTCCGTGCACGGAGTCGAACTGCAGAAGATGCGCGTTGGTGGCGACGGGCGCCAGATCGTTGATGGCCGTGATGGTCACATCGTCGCGGCCGCTTTCAATCCAGGCGCGCAGAATACAGCGCCCGATCCGGCCAAAGCCGTTGATTGCAAGGTTTACGGTCATGGCAGCCCCCTGGCTGTGTTGCGGGCGGCGTGGGCGCCCGCTAGAAATGTTAACGCTAACATGGGCTGTGTAACAGGATTGAGCCCGCGTGCCAACCCGTCGGTTCAGGCCGAGGCTGAGATGGCGGCGATATGCTCGAACAGGCGAGCGACGGCTTCGGCACCCGGATCGACATGACCTGCCAGCTGATCGGCGGCAATATACGTTGCACGGCCCGCCCCGGCCCGCGTCAAACCGGCGGTGGCGTCAGCACCTTCGCGCGCGGCCCGGGATGCGGCCCTGGCACCTTGTGGCAGCGCCTTCAGCGCAGGCAGCAGCGCGTCGATCATCGTCCGGTCGCCTGGCCCGGCTCCTCCGACTTGCTGCACCCTCTCCAACCCGGCCTCCAATGCGCCGATGGTGCCCAATCCGTTGGCCGAGGCATCTCCGGCAGCCGCAAAGAATATCGCCAGCAAAACGCCCGAGGATCCTCCCATCGTCTGGCTCAGCTCCAGACCGATGGCACGATAGAGCTGTGTCAGATCGGCCAGCGGCAGGCGGTCGCGCGCGTCGATCAGGGCGCGGGCGGCCGTGGCGAGCGTTGATCCCGTATCGCCATCGCCGGAATGCGCATCAAGCTCGTTCAGATCGGCCTCGGCCCCGATCAGCGCCTCGCAGCACGAGATCAGGAAATTCGCCATTCTGTCATTCTGCGACGGCATCGGCTGGATCGGGGTCAACCCGTCGGGCAGCGGCAGCACGCGCACGTCACCCACCTGGGCGCAGCTGGGCCATGCCAAGGGGGCGACAGGCGCGCACAGCGCGGCCTTGGTCGCCTCGTCCAGCGGCAAGACCGACACCGAAAAGCCCTGCATGTCGAGCGAGGTCATCAACGGCGCGGGCCCTATCATCATGGCGATCTGCCCCCCGATGCGTGACCGGACAAGCTCTTCCGCCAGCACCGCCATTTCCAGCGGTGTCGTGCCCCCAAGATTGTTCAACAGTGCCACATGCGGCCCGTCGCCCATGACCGGGGCCAGCCTGTCGGCCACCATTGCCATGGCAGCGGCGGCCCCGTCGAAAGACACCTGCTCAATCCCCGGCTCGCCGTGAATGCCCAGCCCCAGCTCGGCCTTGCCTTCCGAAATCCGGTTCTGCTTGGGCGACCCGGGCACCGTGCATGTATCCAGCGACATACCGATTGATCCCGTCCCCGCAATCGCCTTTTCTGCCGCCGCCGTCACCGTGCCCAGATCGGCGCCATCCTCGGCTAGCGCGCCCGCGATCTTGTGCACGAACAGTGTCCCCGCCACGCCACGCGCCTGCGGCAGGTCGGGCAGCGCCACGTCGTCGTCGACCACCACCATACTGACGTCGTGGCCATAGGCCCGCGCCCGTTCGGCGGCGAGCCCGAAATTCAGCCGGTCGCCGGTGTAATTCTTGACGATCAGCAAGCATCCCGCCTTGCCCGTCACCGACAGGATCGCCGCCAGCACCGCATCAACCGAGGGCGAGGCGAAGACATCACCGCAGACCGCAGCTGTCAGCATCCCCTGCCCGACGAACCCCGCATGGCTGGGTTCGTGCCCCGAACCGCCGCCCGAAATCAGCGCCACCCGCGATTTGTCCCAATCGGTACGCAGCACGACACGGATGTGCGGATAGCCATCCAGCCGCGCCAGCCGGTCGCCGGCGCTGCGCAGGGTGCCATCAATGGCCTCGGTGACAAGCGCATCGCGCGCGTTGATGAACTGGCTCATCTCGTCCTCTCCTGTTCAGGCGATGCGCGCCCCGGCGGCATCGAAATACAGCGCCGCGCGCGGCGTGATGGCCACGCTGTCGCCCGGCGCCAGCGTGCTGTGCGGATCGGCCAGCGTGACAATGTCATGCCCCTCCAGCACCAGATGCAGCCGGGTGTGATCGCCCAGATGTTCCACTCGCATCACCTGCCCCGGCTTGCCTTCGCCCTGGGCGATATGCTCGGGCCGCAGCCCGATATGGCTGGCCCCGGCGGGCGCCCCGCCAAACAGATCGGCAGGCAGGATGTTGATGCGCGGCAAGCCAAGACGGCTGGCGACATAGCGGCTGACGGGTTGTTCATAAATCTCGCGCGGGGTGCCGAACTGCACCAGCTTGCCATTGTCCAATACGCCGACATGGGTCGCCATCGTCATCGCCTCGATCTGGTCGTGGGTGACGTACAGCATCGTCGCCCCCAGGTCGGACTGGATGCGCTTCAGCTCGATCCGCAGATCGGCACGCAGCTTGGCGTCCAGCGAACTAAGCGGTTCGTCCATCAGGTAGATCGAAGGCGAGCGCACCAGCGCCCGCCCGATCGACACGCGCTGCATCTCGCCGCCCGACAACTCGGTCGCCTTGTTGTCGAGCTTGTGGGGAATGTGCAGCACCTCGGCCACCTCGGCCACCTTGCGCGCGATCTGGTCCTCGGGGGTTTTCAGGATGGGCGAGCGCAGCGGAAAGGCCAGATTGTCGCGCACGGTCATATGCGGATAAAGCGAGTATTGCTGAAACACCATCGCGACGTCGCGCTGCGCCGGTGTCTCGCCCACGACGGACCGGCCACCAATGGTGATCTCGCCCCGGTCCAGCCTTTCCAACCCGGATATCAGCCGCAGCGTGGTGGTCTTGCCCGCCCCGGTCGGGCCCAGCAGCACCACGAAAGACCCATCCGGGATTGTCATACTGACGTCGTTTACGGCAATATCGGCCCCGAAAGATTTGCTGACGTTCTGCAACACCACCTCAGCCATGGGCCAGCACCCCCTCGTTCAGATCCGAGCGCAGGGCGCGCCC
This sequence comes from Arenibacterium halophilum, assembly GCF_005938225.1. Classification (GTDB taxonomy): domain Bacteria; phylum Pseudomonadota; class Alphaproteobacteria; order Rhodobacterales; family Rhodobacteraceae; genus Arenibacterium; species Arenibacterium halophilum. The sequence goes on along the minus strand of NZ_VCPC01000003.1, from coordinate 327,498 downwards.
GCTCTGGCTGTCGAACAGCGTCACACGGGCCGCATCGAACCCGATGCCGACGTGATCGCCCATGCGCACCCGCCGGTCGGACCCGACCCGCGCCTTGATCCGCCCGCCCGCTGTCTTGACCGTGACAATCTGTGTGGTGCCAAGGTATTCGGCGGCCAGAACCTCGCCCCGGAAATCGCCCGCATCCGACAGGTGAATGTGCTCGGGGCGCACGCCAAACACCATGTCGCCGTCGAACGGTTCCCGCATTTCGGGGATACCAAAGGCATGATCGCCCATGCGCACCGACGTGGCCCCGGCCTCGACCGAACCGTGGAATTTGAGGAAATTCATCGACGGCGAGCCGATGAAATCCGCCACGAACATGGTGGCAGGCTTGTCGTATATATCCTGAGGGCGGCCGAACTGTTCGATCACGCCATGGTTCATCACCACGATCTTGTCGCCCATCTGCATCGCTTCAAGCTGATCGTGAGTCACATAGACCGTGGTCGCCCCCATGCGGTCATGCAGCGCGCGCAGCTCTTCGGCCATATGCTCGCGGAATTCCGCGTCCAGCGCGCCAAGGGGTTCGTCCATCATGAAGGCTTTGGGGCTGCGCACAATCGCCCGCCCCAGCGCTACCCGCTGCCGGTCGCCGCCCGACAGGCCGCCAACGGGCCTGTCGAGAATGCCCTCGATCCCCAGGATACGCGCGACTTCGGCGACCTTGGCGCGTACCTCGGCACGCGGCATGCCCTGGCTGACCAAAGGGTAGGAAATATTGCGCCGCACGTTCATATGCGGGTACAGCGCGAACATCTGGAACACGAAGGCAATGTCGCGTTCCGATGCCGGGCGGCGGCCCACCTCTTCTCCGTCGATGTAAATTTCGCCGCTGGTGGGCAGCTCCAGCCCCGCGATCATCCGCAGCGTCGTGGTCTTGCCACAACCCGACGGCCCCAGCAGCATGAAGAACTCGCCGTCTTCGATCTTGAAGGACGAAGACTGCACGGCGGTGAAATCGCCGAATTCCTTGCGCAGATTGTTTATGACGATCTCGGCCATAGCGGGACTTTCGTATCAGGGCTTTCGTGAATGGTAGGTCAGGGCATCAAGGATACACTGGCGCAGCGCGGCGTGATCTGGCGGGGTGTCCGGGGCGATCACCACCGCGCGGTTGCCCTGGAATTCAAGCCGCCCGTCAAAACGCGCGCGCCAATCTTCCACTAGCGTCGTCTGGCAATGCACCAGCATCTGACACCCCGGCGTGCCGCGCTCGGATGCGATGCGGATCGTAGTGCCCCCCTTCCCCGGCACATAGGCCGGTTGCCCCCACTTCAGGCATTCGCGCGGCGCTGCCAGCCCGGCCTCATCCGCGCAGGCAAAGACCATGTCCCGCAGATGCAAGGCCCGGGCACGCACGGGTTCTGGCATCGCCGCGAAGGCGGCGCTGACCTCGGCGGGGGCGGCCGGGCTCATCGCCCGTTCTCGGGAAAATGGCTGACGACGATGAACATCACCGTTCCCACCAGCGTGACGATGAAGGAATAGGTGTAGAGCCACAGGACATACGGCTGCATCAGCATCACAACGCCCAGCGCGATCAACACCGTCGCCAGCAACTCCCACGGTCCGCGCCGCAGACGCACCAGCCCGCTCAGGAAACCCGTCATTTGCGCACCGCCCCGAATGTGATTCCGCGCAGCAGGTGCTTGCGCAACAGGATGGTGAAGATCATCACCGGCAACAGGAAGATCGTTGCCGCCGCCGCGATCGCCGGCCAGTCCAGCCCACCCACGCCAATGATCGTCGGGATGAATGGCGGCGCAGTCTGGGCCGTGCCGCTGGTCAGCAGAACCGCAAAGGCATATTCATTCCACGCAAAGATCAGGCAGAAGATCGCGGTCGAGGCGATGCCCGTCGCCGCCTGCGGCAGCACCACCTTCACGAAGGCCTGGAACCGGGTATAGCCATCGATCAGCGCCGCCTCTTCATATTCGCGCGGGATCTCGTCGATGAACCCTTTCAGCAGCCAGACGGCAAGGCTGATGTTCACCGCCGTATACAGCAGGATCATGCCCAGATGCGTGTCCGACAGGCCCAGATTGCGATACATCAGGAAGATCGGAATCGCGACGGCAATGGGCGGCATCATCCGCGTGGACAGGATGAAGAACAGCAGGTCGTCGGCCAGCGGAATCTTGAACCGGCTGAAGGCATAGGCCGCCAGCGTGCCCAGGAAGATCGACAGAAATGTCGAGCCGAACCCGATGATCACCGAATTCAGAAACCGCTCTCCAAATTTCGACGGCCCCGCGATCACCATGTCATACTGGCGCACGATCTCATCCGCCCAGGTCTGCGGCGGGTTCGCGGCCAGAAACTCCTGCGTCTGACGCGTGCGCGTGGTGAACAGGTTTACATAGCCTTCGAGCGTCGGATCGAACAGCACCTTGGGGGGATAGCTGATCGCATCCGCGGGCGATTTGAACCCGGTCAGGAAAATCCAGACCAGCGGCATCATGGTGATCAACGCGTAGACAACAACAAGTGTGCCCGCGATCCATTTCTGCCGATCCGAGGGTTCGGTGATCGAATAGCTGCTCATGGCGTTGTCCCATTGGCAAGGGGCGTGAAACCGGCCTTGCGGCCGGTGCCTGCGGCGCGAGTATTTGCACCGAAAAGAAGGCGAGACTCGCCCTGCTTCTTTTCGGCAAAAATACTCAAAATCCCGACGGTCATCGCTAGCGCTCCTTCACCTTGTTGAGCGCCTTCACGTAGATCGAGGCGAGTCCGAAGACGGTGACAAAGAGGATGATCGCATAGGCGCTGGCATAGCCCGTGCGCCATTTCTCGAAGGCCTCTCGCTTGAGGTTGATCGAGGTGAGTTCTGTCGTCGATCCCGGGCCGCCGCCGGTAAGCTGCACCACCAGATCGAACATCTTGAAGTTCTCGATACCGCGGAACAGCACAGCCAGCATCAGGAAGGGCAGCACCATGGGGATCGTGATGGTAAAGAACTGCCGCATCTTGCTGGCGCGGTCGATTTCCGCCGCCTCGTAGATGTAATCCGGGATGGATCGCAGCCCGGCAAGGCAGATCAGCATCACAAAGGGAGTCCACATCCAGGTGTCGACGATTACGATGGACCAGGGCGCCAGTGCGACATCGCCGATCATCTGGAACGACGACGGATCGGCCCCGGTGAAGAAGGCGACGACGTAGTTGAAAAGCCCGATCTGCGGTTGATAGAGAAAGGTCCAGAAGTTGCCGACCACCGCAGGCGACAGCATCATCGGCAGCACGATGATCGTGGTCCACAGGTCGTTTCCCTTGAACTTGCGGTTGATCAGCCAGGCCAGCGTGAACCCGATCAGCACCTGAAAGAAGATCGTCCAGAACAGGAAATGTGCCGTGGCCTGCATCGTCAGCCAGATATCGCTGTCGGTCAGGATGCGTTCGTAGTTGCGCAAGCCAATGTATTCGACGGCCCGATTGGCGCGGTTTGCCTTGAAGTTGGTAAAGCTCAGGTTGATCGTCCAGATCAGCGGGAAGATGTTGATCGCCAGCAGCAGGAAGATCGTCGGCGCGACAAAGATCCACGCGATTGCCCGGTCCGACAGTCCCCGGATGCGTCGCGCCGCGGGCTTGGGCGTGGCACGGGCCGCGCGGTCTGCAAATGTATCAGACATCGGTAGCTCTTGTTCCTGTTGCCATTGGGCGGCGCGGCACGCCCGCCCCGGCCACCGCGCGACTGGCGGTGCCCGGGACGCGTGGTTTACAGTTTGCCTTCGTCCTCAAAGACTTCGGTCCAGTCTTCGATCAACAGGTCAAGCGCCTCTTTCGCGGTGCCCTGATCGGCCACGACATAGTCGTGCATCCGCTTCTGCATCGCCAGAAGCAGCTCGGCATAGGCCGGTTCCTGCCAGAAATCCTGAACGTTTTCCATGGCTTGCAGGAAATCCCCTGCAAAGGGCGCGCTGTCCTTGAACCCCGGATCGTTCAGCACCGCATTGTGCGCCGAATAGCCGCCCAGGTCCCACCATTTCTGCTGGACCTCGGGCTGCGCGAACCACTTGATATACTCCAGCGCAGCATCCTGCTTGTCAGAATAGGACACGACCGAAATACCCTGGCCGCCAAGAGTCGAGCCCGGCTGGTTCTGCGGCGGGTTCACGAAGAAGTCGATCTTGTCGCCGCCCGTGTTCGGGTCGGCATAAAGACCGGGGAAGAAGGCGAACCAGTTCATGGCCATCGCCACCTGCCCCGATTTGAAGGCGTCGAGCGACTCTCCCATGTAGGAATTGGTATAGCCCGGCGGTGTCGCCGTCTTGTAGAATTCCTTGTAGAATTCCAACGCCTCAACGGCCTCGGGTGAATTCACCGCGCCTTCCATGTCATAGGACCCGGGGGTGTTTTCATATTTGAACCCCCAGGGGTATAGGGCCCCGGTCACCCCCATCGTGATCCCTTCGGACCCGCGCTCGGTAAAGATCGCGGCGCCATACACGGTCTGGCCGTCGATCTCGCGCCCCTGAAAGAACTGCGCGATTTCCAAAAGCTCTTTCTGGGTCTTGGGTTCGGCCAGATCGCGGCCAACCTCATCCTTGAAGGCAGCCTTTACGTCATCACGGCCAAACCAGTCCTTGCGATAGAACCAGCCGTTGGCATCCCCCATTGCGGGCAGCGCATAGTAATTCGGCTCGCCCTTGGGCCATGTGGCATAGGCATAGACGGTCGCGGGCGCGAAATCGTCCATGCTGATGCCTTCAGCGTCGAAGAAATCGTTCAGCTTCACGTAATGGCCGTTCTCTGCGCCGCCGCCGATCCACTGGCTATCGCCGATCAGCAGGTCGCACAGCTTGCCGCCCGAGTTCAGCTCGTTCAGCATCCGGTCGGCAAAATTGGGCCAAGGCACGAATTCGAAATTCATCGAATGGCCCGACTCGGCCTCGAAATCCTTACTCAGTTCAACCAACGCGTTGGCCGGGTCCCAGGCGGCCCAGCACAGCGTCAGATCCTCGGCCAGGGCCGGGCCTGCAACCACGGCCGTCAGCGCAGTGGCCGCAAGATACTTGCGTACAGTCATTGATCATCCTCCCATGTGCACCCCGGTCAGCCTCTGCTGGGCCGTCCTCCTCCGGGATGTGTGAAATCGTAGATGAGGGGCGTACCTCAAGTAAAGGCATTTTCTGAGGTACGCCCCTCATATCGGTCACTTGAGGGGATGGGAAAAACAGAAAAACCTGTTTCAGATTGCGGGCTTGACCCAGGCGCCACCACGTTCGGACGACCGGACACAGGCGTCGACAAAAGCCACCCCAACCAGCCCGTCCCGCACCGTCGGAAAGGTCACGCCCGCTGGCGCCGTCGCTCCCGCCCCATGAGCCCGAATCGCCAAAGCCGCTTCGGAATAGAGCGTCGCGAACGCCTCCAGATATCCTTCCGGGTGGCCCGACGGAATTCGGCTGACCCGTTGCGCCGCAGCGCCCGCCCCCGCACCGCCCCGCGTCAGCAACCGGCTCGGCTCGCCAAATGGCGTGAATGTCAGCGTATTCGGTTGCTCCTGCGCCCAGACCAGCCCACCCTTTTCACCATAGATGCGCAGGCGTAGCGCGTTTTCATTGCCCGGCGCCACCTGGCTGCACCACAGCATCCCGCGCGCGCCCCCCTCGAAGCGCAACAGGACATGCGCGTTGTCGTCCAGCCGCCGCCCATCGACAAAGCGTTGCATGTCGGCGCAAAGCTCGCTCAGCGTCAGGCCAGAGACAAAACTGGCCAGGTTGAACGCATGGGTGCCGATGTCGCCAATGCTGCCGCCCCCGCCTGAACGCGCGGGATCCGTGCGCCACTCTGCCTGCTTCACGCCGGCGGCCTCGACCGCGGTGGTCAACCAATCCTGCGGATATTCAACCTGCACCAGCCGGATCGCGCCCAAATCACCGGCAGCGACCATTTCCTGCGCCTGACGCACCATGGGATAGCCGGTGTAGTTGTGAGTCAGCACGAAAAGGGCATCCGATTTATCTGCAGCGCGCAGCATCCTTCGTGCATCAGCCAGCGACCCGGTCAGCGGTTTGTCGCAGATGACGTGGATGCCGCGCTTGAGAAAGGCCGTGGCAGGCGCCAGATGCATGTGATTGGGCGTCACGATCGCCACCGCCTCAATCCCGTTTTTCAACCGGGCTTCGCGCCGCGCCATCGCCTCGAAATCGTCATAGACGCGATCCGCTGACAATCCCAGATCGCGGCCCGAGGCCTGGGATTTTTCCGCCGTGGAAGAAAAGCATCCGGCCACCAGTTCAAATTGATCGTCCAGCCGTGCAGCCATACGATGCACGCCTCCGATAAAGGCGTCGCGCCCCCCGCCCACCATACCCAGCCGGATACGCGGCGCATTCTGTCGTTCCATCTGCTGTTCCTTCCATTTTCTGCTAACTTTGCACCGCCTCCGGGACCAGACAGCCTGTCGGCACCTGCGGAGCCGGTTGCATTGATCCCGCTGCGCGCGGTGCCTCAAGCGGAGATATTCTCACTTCAATGAAACAAGGGCCTTCCGCGCTTCATTATTCCACAAGTACTCCGGGGGAGTCCCCAAGGGACGGGGGCAGAGCCCCCATCCGCCCGGTCCCATCGTCACAAGCCTTTCGCATGCCTAAGGCACACCCTAGAGCCCAAGCATCGCGCGATTGGCGGCTTCGTCTGCGCCACCATCCGCGAAATCGTCAAATGCGCGCTCTGTGACCCGTATGATGTGATCGGATACAAAGCGCGCGCCTTCGCGGGCTCCATCCTCGGGGTGCTTCATTGCGCATTCCCATTCCACCACGGCCCATCCATCGAAGTCGTATTGCGTCAGCTTGGAGAATACGGCGCCGAAATCCACCTGCCCGTCCCCCAGCGAGCGGAACCGCCCGGCGCGATCGATCCACGGTTGATAGCCCCCATAAACACCCTGGCGACCCGTCGGGTTCAACTCTGCGTCCTTGACGTGGAACATCCCGATCCGGTCGTGATAAATATCGATGTTGTCGAGGTAATCCATTGCCTGCAGCACGTAGTGACTTGGGTCGTACAGCATCTTGCAGCGCGCGTGCCCCGCGACGCGGTCGAGGAACATCTCGAAACTGACGCCATCATGCAGGTCTTCGCCCGGGTGGATTTCATAGCAAATATCCACCCCGTTCTCGTCTGCATGATCCAGCAGCGGACGCCAGCGCGCGGCCAATTCGTCAAAGGCGGTTTCGATCAGCCCGGCGGGGCGCTGAGGCCACGGGTAGACATAGGGCCAGGCCAGCGCGCCGGAAAACGTGGCGTGCGCGCGAATACCCATATGACGGCTCGCCGTGATGGCCTGTTTCACCTGGTCGACGGCCCAGGCCTGACGCGCCTTGGGGTTGCCGCGGACAGATGGGTCGGCAAAGCCATCGAAGGCGGCGTCATAGGCCGGATGCACCGCGACCAATTGGCCCTGCAGATGGGTCGACAGCTCGGTTACCTCAACTCCGTTTTCGGCGGCCTTTCCGGTGATTTCGTCGCAATAATCTTTGCTTGATGCAGCCAGTTTCAGATCGATCAGCCGGGCATCCCAGCTTGGCACCTGCACCCCGCGATACCCGCAGTCCGCAGCCCAGGCCGTGATACTGTCCCACGAGTTGAAGGGCGCCTCGTCTGCGGCGAACTGCGCCAGAAACAGCGCCGGACCCTTGATCGTCTTCATGTGATTGTCTCCCTTGTATCCCGGTTGCGCCTAGGGCAGATTTTCCCGCAGCACGATTTCGATCCGTATCTTTTCCTGGCTGGCAATCACATCGACCCCGTCGCACTGCGCCTTCAACACGCGGGCTGCGCTGCGCGCGATGTGGCCCGCGTTCTGATTGATCACCACGTCGATCACGCCGCTTTCCAGCGCGGCGCGCGAGTGCTGGGTCAGATCATGCGCGACCACGATCAGCTTGTCGCCAAGTCCGCGATCCTCAAGCGCCTTCGTCAGCCCGCGCATCCCCGCACCGGCGCAATAGATACCGATCACGTCGGAGTTCGAATCCAGAAACTGGCCGACGACACGCTCGGTCATCGCATGGTCGTCGCGGCCCTCCATGGTCGGCAGGACGGTCAGATTGGGAAATCCTTCCCCCATCACCCGATCAAATCCGATGCGCCGTTCGACCATGTCCCGCGCCATCATCGAGTTCACGACGATGCCAATCTTGCCCTCTCGCCCGCCTGCAAACCGTCCGGTCAGCACGGCTGCCGTGCGCCCGGCGGCCACGTTATCGATACCCACGAAATGATCACGTTCAGAATTTGGCTGATCGGTGATCAGCGCGACAACCGCGACATCTTGCGTCTTGAGCCGGCCGATCCTGTCACGCAGCACCGGGGTTTCGCTGGCCATGACAGCCACGCCATCGATTCCGGCCGCCTCGATCCGGTCAAAAGCCGCCATCAGCGCGACGGGATCGCCCACCGACACATGCATGACCTCGATGTCGCAGCGGTCCAACTGAAGAGCTGCCGTTGCTTCCAACACCGCATCGTGCAGCGCGTGCAGGAACTGACTGGTGGTATCCGGAAGCAGGAAAACAAAGCGATAGCGCCGTTGACGGGCAAGGTTGGCAGCCGACAAATCTCGCACATATCCCAGCCGCGAGACGGCGTCGCGCACCCGGGCGACGGTCTTTTCGCGCACGCCGGCGCGGTCGTTCAGTACCCTGTCCACGGTGGCAAGGCTGACCCCCGCTTCGCGCGCGATGTCATGAACGGTGGGCTTGCCCAATCGAATCTCCTCCGGGCCTCAACTTCGGGCTTCAACGCTAGTCCGGCAAAATGAGGTACGTCAATCATATCCGCACCCCGCCGCAACGAACCGCCTCTTGCCGGTGTGGACTCATCAGGGCAGATTGCCCACATGACGCACCACATCACTCCGCCGACAAGCGGCCCGGACTGGATCGCGCTGGACACGGCAAACGCCCGTGGATGGGCCATGTCCGGGCCCCGCACCCTGCACCCCCTGACCGGGGATTTTTCGCCCGAAATGCTGGCGAAGGCTTGGCCCGGCCTACCGCTTGTCGCCTGCGGCCTGCCCGACGCGCCGCTGGTACAGCTACCGGCAAAACCGCTTGATCTGCAACCAGAAAACCTTGGCAATGGCCTGTATGCCATGCCCGCTCTGTCGCAAACAACACCACCAGACCGAATGGGCGGCCCCCTGTCCGCGATCGCGGGGTTCATCGCTCATAATCCGGGATGGGACGGCGTGATTTGCCTTGCCGGGCCGGTCAGCCGTTGGGTGCTGATCTCGGCCGAAGAGATTGTCAGCACGCAACCCTTCCTGACCGGTCAATTGATGGATGCGCTGACGTCCCTGCCAGCGTTGAGCGCCCTGCCCGAAGGCGCACCCGAGGCGTTCACCAATGGGCTGAACGATGCCATGTCGCGCCCCGAACGGTTGGCGGCATGGCTGTCGGCGCTTGGGGTCTCGGGCTCGCTCTCACGCTTGCAAGGGTTGCTGATCGGCGCGGAACTGGCCGCCGCGCGGCCCTATTGGCTGGGCCAGCAGGTCGCCGTAATAGGGCCCGGAGCCGCATATGTCACCGCACTTAAGACGCAGGGCGTGCCAGTTATTCGCACCGACGAGGTGGCGATGACGCTGGCCGGGCTGCACGCCATGCGCAAGCGGATCGGCTAGCCGCCCGTGTCGATCACGCTGAAACAGATCGAGACTTTCGTGCAGGTGGCCGACCTTGGCAGCTTTCGCGCCGCGGCCGAGCGGCTGAACACCACGCAGCCGAATATCTCCAACCGCATCGCCGGGCTGGAAACCGCATTGGGCGCGCAGCTAATGGAGCGCGATGCAGGCTCGGTCCGGCTCACGCCAAAGGGGCGGCAGTTGCTGGATCACGCGCGGCAGGTGCTGGGCGCGACCGAGGCGCTGATCGAGGCGTCGGGCCAGACCGCGCTGTTCACCGGCGCGCTGCGGCTGGGCGTGACCGAGATGATCGCCCACACCTGGCTGCGCGATTTCCTGCGCGCCTTTCGCCGGGCCTATCCCAACATCAGTGTGGAGCTGACGGTCGACATGTCGGCCACGCTGGAAACCGAACTGTTTGCCCGCACCATCGACATTGCCTTCCAGAACGGCCCCTTCACCCGCCAGGCCAGCGGAACGCAGGTGATCGGGGCCTATCCTCCGGTCTGGGTCGCCAGCCCCGCGCTGAACCTGACGGCGCCGATCAGTGCGCAGGACATGGCCGCGCACCCCATCCTGACCCATGCGCGCGGCACCCGGCAACATACCGAAGTCGTTGACCATTTCCGCGCGCACGAGGTGTCGGGCCTGCGCATCGTGCCGTCGTCGAACCTGGCCGTCGGGGCGCAGATGGCGGCCAATGGCATGGGCATCGCCGCGCTTCCCCGCATCATGGTAAAGTCCGAAATCGAAAAGGGCGAGCTGGCCGAGGTGCCCTATGGCTGGCTGCCCACGGCGCTGGAATTCGCCGCGCGTTTCGATTCCGCCACCAGCCCGGCCCATGTGCGCCGCGCCGCCGAAATCGCGGCTGATGTCGCCGGGGCGGACGGGCGCACAGGATAAATTTTCTTTATCCTTTCCAGAAGATCAAAGAATTTGCCGTGATCGGCGCGCGGCCCTAGCCTGCCCGCGATCAATCAGCAAACGGACGGGCCGCACATGGGCAGCAAATCGATTCGCATGGGTGTGGACATTGGCGGCACCTTTACCGACGTGGTGCTTGAGGTTGACGGAAAACCGTTTTCCACCAAGGTCCTGACCACCTATGCCGCGCCCGAGAACGCGATTGTCGAAGGCATCCACCGGGTTTGCGCCGCCGCGCAGATCGCCCCCGGCGAGATCACCCAGATCATCCACGGCACCACGCTGGCAACCAATGCGCTGATCGAGCGGCGCGGTGCGAAAACGGCGCTGATCACCACCGAGGGCTTCCGCGACGTGATCGAGATGCGGACCGAAAGCCGGTTCGAGCAATACGACCTGAACCTGACCCTGCCCGAGCCGCTGCTGCCGCGCCAGCATCGCTATACGCTGTCCGAACGGCTGGACGCACAGGGCAACGTCCTGATCCCGCTGGAGCGCGCCGAGATCGAGGCGCTGGCCGACAGGCTGGCCCGCGCCGGGTTCGACAGTATCGCCGTGGGCCTGCTGCATTCCTACCAGAATGACGCCCACGAAAAGCTGGTGCGCGAGGTGCTGGCCGACCGGCTGCCGAACGCGATGGTGTCGCTGTCCTGCGAAGTCAGCCCGCAGATGCGCGAATACGAACGTTTCAACACCGTGGTCGCCAACGCCTATATCAAGCCGCTTATCAAAAGCTATCTGGGCCGTCTGGAACAGCGCCTGCGCGACGAGGGGCTGCAATGTCCGGTCTTCCTGATGCATTCGGGCGGGGGCATCATCTCGCTTGAGAACGCGGCGGACTTTCCGGTGCGGCTGGTCGAATCCGGCCCGGCAGGCGGGGCCGTCTTTGCTGCCGACATTGCCGCGCGGCACGGGCTGGACCGGGTGCTGAGCTTCGACATGGGCGGCACCACCGCCAAGATTTGCCTGATCCGCAACCAGACCCCGAAAACCGCCCGCGTGTTCGAAGTGGCGCGCACCTATCGGTTCAAGAAGGGCTCGGGGATGCCGATCTCGATCCCGGTGATCGACATGGTGGAAATCGGCGCGGGGGGTGGGTCGCTCGCGCATGTGGATGCGATGCGGCAAATCCGCGTCGGACCCGAAAGCGCCGGGTCGGAACCGGGGCCGGCCTGTTACGGGCGCGGCGGCGACCGCCCTGCCGTGACGGATGCCGATCTGGTGCTGGGGCGGCTGGACCCGGGCAATTTCGCGGGTGGGTCGATCGCGCTGCACCCCGATCAGTCGCGCGCTGCGCTGGACAGTGCCATCGGCACCACGCTGGATCTGGATGCCACCGGCGCGGCCTTTGGCCTGTCGGAGGTGGTCGATGAAAACATGGCCAACGCCGCCCGCGTCCATGCGGTGGAGAACGGCGAGGATCTGGCCGATTACACCATGATCGCCTTTGGCGGCGCGGCCCCGCTGCACGCCGGGCGGCTGTGCGAGAAACTGGGCGTGTCGCGCGTGCTGATCCCGCCCGGAGCGGGCGTCGGCTCGGCCATCGGGTTCCTGCGCGCGCCCTTCAGCTTCGAGGCGAACCGCAGCGTCTATACCCGCCTGTCCGACATGGAGCCGGGCCGCGTGCGTGCGCTTCTGGCCGAGCTTGAGGCCGAAGCGACCAAGTTCGTGCGCAACTGCGATGCCACGGCGCCGATCAGCGCCGAATACAAGGTGTATATGCGCTATTCCGGTCAGGGCTGGGAAATCCCGGTCGCCCTGTCGGGCGCGGATGCCGAAACGGCCAGCGCCGAGCGCTTTCAAGAGCTGTTCGAAGCCGACTACACCCAGCTGTTCGGCCGCCCGGTTGCGGGGCTCGACATTGAAATCACCGTCTGGTCGGTCAACGCCACGACCCCGCCCAACCCGGTGGACCCGGTGGCCGAGGATGCCGATAACGGCACCGTCACCGCACCCGCACATCGCGAGTTGTTCGACCCGGCGCTGGGCGAGACCGTGCAGGCGGGCATCGTGCCCCGGGCCGATCTGAACACCGGCGACACCGTCACCGGCCCCGCCGCCATCACCGAAGACGAAACCACGATCATCGTTCCCGCCAGCCGCATCGCACGGCGCCGCGCGGACGGTTGCATCGACATGCGCGCAAAGGATTGACCATGGCCAAGGCGAACACGACCGTCACCCATCAGGTGATGTGGAACCGGCTGATCTCGGTGGTCGAGGAACAGGCGCAGGCGCTGGTGCGCACAGCCTTTTCCACCAGCGTGCGCGAGGCGGGCGACTTGTCGGCCGGAGTCTATGACGCCCATGGCCGGATGCTGGCGCAGGCCGTCACCGGCACGCCGGGGCACGTCAACGCCATGGCCGACGCGGTGGGGCACTTCATCCGCCGGATCGGGCGACAGAACATGTTTGAAGGTGACGTTTACATCACCAACGATCCGTGGGAGGGCACCGGCCACCTGCATGACATCACCGTGGTCACGCCGTCGTTCTTCAACGGCGCTCTGGTCGGGTTCTTCGCCTGCACCGCCCATGTGGTTGACGTGGGCGGGCGTGGGTTCGGGGCCGATGCGAATTCGGTCTACGAGGAAGGGCTGTACCTGCCGATCATGAAATTCGCGGAACGGGGCGAGGTCGATCAGACCCTGCTGCGGATCGTGCGCGGCAACGTGCGCGAACCCGATCAGCTGGTCGGCGACATGTACGCGCTGGCCGCCTGCAACGAAACCGGGCACCGGCGGCTGATCGACATGATGCGCGAATTCGCCCTTACCGATCTGGAAGGCATCGCCGAATTCATACTCGACAACTCGCGTCGGGCGACGCTGGAACGCATCGCGGCCCTGCCCCGACAAGAGGCCAGCGGCGAGATGGTGATCGACGGCTACTCCAAGCCGATCACCCTGTGCGTCCAACTGAAGATCGAGGAAGACCGCATTCTCTGTGATTTCCAGGGCACCTCGGGGACCGACCCCAAGGGCATCAACGTGCCTCTGGTCTATACCAAGGCCTATGCCTGCTATGCGCTGAAATGCGCTATCGCGCCCGAGATCCCGAACAACGCCGCCTCGCTTGCTCCGTTTGAAATCACCGCGCCGGAGCATTCCATCGTGAACGCGGTGCATCCCGCCCCGGTCGCGCTGCGCCACGTGATCGGCCACATGATCCCCGATACGGTTTATGATGCGCTTGATAAGATCCTGCCCGAAACCGTCCCGGCCGAAGGCGCCGGATGCCTGTGCAACTTTCAGGTCTCGTTGCGGCCCGCATCGCAGGCGGCGCGCGCGGCAGGGGCACGACGCGCCGAAGTGCTGACGTTCAATTCCGGTGGTTCGGGCGCGCGGCCCGGGCTGGACGGGATGAACGCCACGGCCTTCCCGTCGGGCGTGATGACCATGCCGGTCGAGGCGACCGAGCAGGTCGGCCCCGTCATCATCTGGCGCAAAGAGCTGCGGCCCGATTCCGGCGGCATCGGCACCTATCGCGGCGGGTTGGGCCAATACATGGAGGTCGGGGCCACCACGGGCCACGAATTCGACATCTCGGCCATGTTCGACCGGGTGAACCACCCCGCGCGCGGACGGAACGGCGGCGGCGATGGCGCGCCGACCGAAATCGCGCTGGACGATGGCACCGCGCTGCGTGGCAAGGGCCGCCAGTTCGTGCCCGAAGGCCGCCGCGTGGTCATGGCCTTCCCCGGTGGCGCGGGCTATGGCGCGCCTGCCGGGCGCGACCCCGATCTGGTGCGCCGCGACCTAGCGCGCGGCTATATCACGCCCGAGTCGGCCGCCGCCGACTATGGCCTTGCGCAGGAAGAGATTTCGGCGATCCTTGCCGGTGTTGAAGACGGGAACATCGCGTGATGGCAGCAAAATACAGCGATCCGAAATACGATAGCTATGACGTGGTGATTGTCGGCGGGGCCATGTACGGCTCGGCCGTGGCGTGGTGGCTGACCCGAATGCCCGGCTTTGACGGCCGGGTCTTGGTCGTAGAACGCGACCCGAGCTACGAATTCGCCTCGACCTCGCACACCAACAGCTGCATCCGCCAGCAATACAGCACCGAGATCAACGTTCGCGTGTCACAGTTCGGGGCAGAGTTCATCCGCAACTTTCGCGACTTCATGGGCGGAGACGAACGGGTGCCGACGCTGACGCTGCAAAGCTTCGGCTACCTCTACCTGTCGGACACGCCCGAGTTCAGCGCCGCCTTGCAGGCCGCGCAAAAGTTGCAGGCCGAATGTGGTGCCGCCACACGCCACCTCAGCCCCGCCGAGATTGCCGAGGCATATCCGTTCTACAACCTCGACGGCATCCTTGGCGGCAACCACAACCTTGTGAACGAAGGCTATTTCGACGGCGGCACAATGTTCGACTGGTTCAAGCGCATGGCGCGCGAGAACGGTGTGGAATACATCGCCAACGAAGTGGTCGCCATGACGCGCGACGGCGGCAGGATCACCCATGCCACCTTGTCCAACGGCACCCGCGTGGCGCTGGGGCAGGTCGTCAACGCCTCTGGCCCGCGCGCCAGCCTGACCGCCGACATGGCCGGGCTGACGCTGCCCGTCGAGCCGCGCAAGCGGTTCACCTATATCTTCGAGGCCGCCCAGCCGCTGGACCGCGACCTGCCGCTGACGATCGACCCCTCGGGCGTGCACATGCGCACCGACGGGCGCTATTACATGGCCGGCTGCCCGCCCGACGTGGACGGCCCCGTCGATTACACCGATTTCGTGGATCACCACGAGCTGTGGGAGGACAAGGTCTGGCCCGCGCTTGCCAACCGTGTGCCGGCCTTTGAATCGATCCGGCTGATCAATTCATGGGTCGGTCATTACGCCTATAACACGCTGGATCAGAACGCGATTGTCGGCCCCCATCCCGAGGTCGGCAACTTCTTCTTCGTCAACGGGTTCTCGGGCCACGGGTTGCAGCAAAGCCCCGCCATCGGGCGCGGCATGGCCGAGCTGCTGACCCACGGCGCCTATCGCACCCTTGACCTGAGCCCCTTCGCCTATGACAGGGTGCCGGCAAACCGGCCGCTTGTCGAGACGGCGGTGATCTGACGCAATCGAAAGGACAGACCATGAAAAAGATCGTACTGACCGGCGCCGCCGGCGCGCTGGGCCACCAACTGCGGGCACCGCTGGCCGCGATGGCGGATCAGCTGGTCTCGACCGACCTGGCCGACGCGGTCGAGGGGCTGGCGGGCAATGAAACCTACGTCAAGGCCGACCTGGGCGATGCCGCGGCGGTGATGGACCTGCTGGAGGGCGCCGAGATGGTCGTGCACTTCGGCGCCATTGGCGACGAGGCCCCGTTCGAGCAGATCCTGCATTCCAACTTCCTTGGCGCCTACAACGTCTGGAACGCCGCGCAGAAACACGGCGTGCGCCGGATCGTCTATGCCAGCTCGATCCACGCGATGGGGATGTATCCGAAAACAACCCGCATCGACACCAAGATGCCGCACCGGCCCGACACCTTCTATGGCCTGTCCAAGTGCTTTGCCGAGGATATGGCGAGCATGTACTGGGACAAATACGGGATCGAGGCGGTGTGCCTGCGCATCTATTCCGCCTCGGGCCCGGTGGGGAATGCCCGCGCGCTGGGGTCGTGGCTTAGCTACGATGACCTGATCCAGCTGGTGCAGCGGTCCATCGACACGCCGATCACCGGATTCACCGTGGTCTATGGGGTGTCGAACAACGATCGCAGCCCGGTCGACAATTCGGCCGCGTCCTTTCTGGGCTACCGCCCCAAGGACAACGCCGAGGATTTCGCCGAGGCGATCCTGGCCCAGACACCGCAGGCCGATCCGCAGGACAAGGCCCAGATGTGCCACGGCGGCCCCTTCGCCACTGTGCCGCTGGGCGAAAGCGGCGTGGCCTACATCAAGAAGATGAGCGTCAGCTGAGGCGCCTCGCAGGCGACCTTAGACCGAGGTGGCCTGCAACAGATCGTCCCGCGTCAGCGTGTCATGCGTGCCCGAGGCCGTCACCGCCCCGCGCCGCAGCACCACGAAGCGGTCGGCCAGATCATAGGCAAAATCGAAATACTGCTCGACCAGCACGATGGCCATGTCGCCCCGGCTGCGCAGCAGGCGGATGACCTCTCCGATCTGCTGGATGATGTTGGGCTGGATGCCCTCGGTCGGCTCGTCCAGCAACAACAGCTTGGGCCGCGTCAGCAGCGCCCGCGCAATCGCCAGCTGCTGCTGCTGCCCGCCCGACAGATCGCCCCCGCGCCGGTGCAGGAACTGCTTCAAAATCGGGAACAGCTCGTAAATCTCGTCCGGGATGCCATGTTCGGATCGCGGCAGGCAGGCAAAGGCGGTTTCCATGTTCTCGCGCACGGTCAGCAGCGGAAAGATCATCCGCCCCTGCGGCACATAGCCGATGCCCTTGCGCGCCAGCACATGCGCGGGAAGCCGGCCAATCGGCTCTCCATCCAGCGTGATGTCGCCGCCGCTGCGCGCATGGGTGCCCGACAGCGCCTTCAACAGCGATGTCTTGCCCACGCCGTTGGTGCCCATGATGCAGGTCACCTGCCCCGCCTCGGCCTGCATCGACACGTCGTGCAGGATTTGCGAGCCGCCATAGTGCAGCGTCAGGTTCTCGACTGTCAGCATCGCCCGTTCCCCTTCAGCGCCCAAGGTAGACATCGATCACCTGCTGGTTGGCGGTGACGTGATCCAGACTGCCCTCGGCCAGAACCGCGCCCTCGTGCAGCACGGTCACCTTGCAGTTCAGACGGCGCACGAATTCCATGTCATGCTCCACCACCACCACGGCGCGGGTTTTCGCCGCCTCGACCAGCAGCGCGGTGGTATGCTCGCGCTCTTCATGCGTCATGCCCGCTGCCGGTTCATCCACCAGCAACAACCGTGGCTCCTGCGCCAGCAGCATTCCGATTTCCAGCCATTGCTTCTGCCCATGGCTCAGCTCGCCCGACTTGCGCGAAAGCTGATCCGACAGTCCGATCTCGGCGGCCAGTTCATGCACCCGTTCGGCATCCGCGCGCGCGGGACGGTACCAGAGAACGGCAAGCGGGCCGCGCGGCTTGCGCAGGGCCATCGCCAGGTTGTCGAACACGCTCTGATCCTCGAACACGGTGGGGCGCTGAAACTTGCGCCCGATCCCGGCCTGCGCGATCTTCGCCTCGGACATGCGAGTCAGCGATTGCGATTTTTCGCCCCACAGCACGCGGCCCTCGTCGGGGCGTGTCTTGCCGGTGACGATATCCATGAAGGTGGTCTTGCCCGCGCCGTTCGGGCCGATGATCGCGCGCATCTCGGCCGGGCCGATCTGGAACGACAGGTTGTTGATCGCGCGGAAGCCGTCAAAGGTGACCGACACGCCCGACACTTCCAGAAGCGTGCTCATTTGCGGCCCTCCTCTTCCATCAGCGCGCCCTGATCGGGGCCGTAATCGGCGCCATGGCGGTTGGGTGCCAGACGGCCCGTCACAAGATCGACCAGCCCGCCGATGCCCTTGGGCGCGAACAGCGTGACCAGCACGAAGGACAGCCCCAGAATGACCTGCCACCATTCGACCCAGTCGACGCGATAGCCCAGCAGATTGACCGACGGCACCTGCCCGCCGGTGAACCACGTCGAAATCAGCGACACGAAGGCCGCCCCGATCACCGCGCCATACAGCCGCCCGCGACCGCCGATGGCGACCCAGACCGCAAGGTAGATCGACGCGATAGGCGCGACCTCGGCCGGGTTGATGATGCCCGCCTGCGGGTAGTACAGCGCGCCCGCGATGCCCGCCAGAACCGCTGTCAGCACGAAGACGAACAGCTTGAACGCCTCGACCGGGTATCCAAGAAAGCGCACGCGCGCCTCGTCGTCGCGGATGCCGCGAATGACCGAGCCGAACTTGCCCGACACGACCCAGGACGCCAGCATGTACCCCAGCCCCAGTGCCAGCGCCGAAGCCCAAAAGAACCACAACGACACCACCGACTGCGGCGCGCTGACGCCGGGCAGGTTCTGCAACCCCGACAGCCCGTTGTTGCCGCGCAGGCCGGAATCGTTCTGGAACAGATACAGCGCCAGCGCCAGCGTCATCGCCTGCGTCAGGATCGACAGGTAGACCCCCGTCACCCGGCTGCGAAACGCCAGCCAGCCGAACACCAGCGCCAGCAGCCCCGGCACCAGCACCACCAGCGCCAGTTGCAGCACCAGGCTGTCGGCAAAGGCCCAGACCAGCGGAAACTCCGAACTGCCGACCACCCCGAAAATTTGCGTGCCGATGGCGTCCACCACCTCTTGTTCCGTCGGCGGGATCGGCGCATTCGCCAGCGAGGTGATGACGATGTCGCGGGTGCGCTCGTACATCAGCCACATCCCGACCATATAGCCGCCCAGCCCAAAGAAGGCGAAATGCCCAAGGCTCAGGATGCCGGTGTAGCCCCAGATCAAATCCATCGCGACGGCGATCAGGCACAGGCACAGCGTCTTGCCCAGCGTCTTGATGAAGCTCGTGGAAATCGCCCCGTTCCCGGCCCCGTCCGACAGCGCGGTGACTCCCAGCGTGAACAGCAACAGCACCGCAAGGAAGATCACGACCGACGGGTTGCGCACGAAATAACTGGTTCTCATGCGTTCGGCCTTTCGCCTGCCCGCGCGCCACCGTCAAAAGACAGCAGGGCCAATGCGGGGCGTGGGGCGCGGTTGATGTTGGCGGGCTGGGGGAGCCTTAGGGTCATGGCGTCAATCTCCGGCGGCGCGGCCCTTGAGGGCGATGATGCCCCTTGGCCGGAACTGGATGAAGATGATGATGAACACGATCATGTAGGTCTGCGCGGCCAGCGTGTTGGACGGGTTCAGCCACTCGACCCCTTTCTGGAAGAAGCCGATCATCGTCGCCCCCGCCAGCGTGCCCCAGATGTTGCCGACGCCGCCCACGACCACCGTCATGAAGGACTGCACGATGTAATCCTGCCCCAGCTCGGATGTGACCTTGGCGAACAGCCCGATGGCCACCCCCGCGATCCCCGCGATGCCCGAGCCCAGCCCGAAGGTCAGCATGTTCACCCGGTCGGGGTTGATCCCCATGCTGGCGGCCATGCGCGGGTTCTGCGTCACCGCGCGGGTTTCCAGACCCAGCCGCGTGCGTTTCATGATGAACAGGAACAGCGCCAGGAAGATCAGCGCCAGCACGAAGATCGCGATGCGGATATAGCTGATCGACACCACGTCGTTCAGCGTCCACGCGCCATCAAGCCACGCGGGCGAAGTCAGCGGGCGGGCCTGGGTGCCAAAGATGTTCTTGGCGATCTGTTGCAACGCGATGGAAATGCCGAAAGTCGCCAGCAGCGTCTCCAGCGGCCGATCGTACAGCCAGCGGATCACCAGCCGCTCCATTGCCACCCCGGCGGCAAAGGTCACCGCAAAGGCCAGCGGCAGCGACACAAGGATCGAGGCGGTGTAGTTCGGGATGATCTGCTGCACCACATAACCGGTATAGGCGCCCATCATGATGAATTCGCCATGCGCCATGTTGATCACGCCCATCACGCCAAAGGTGATGGCCAGCCCGATCGCGGCAAGAAAGAAGATCGACGCCAGCGACAGCGCATCCAGCGTCAGGTCGAACGCCTGCGACATGTGAACATTGCGCTGGGTGCGGTTCATCGCGGCGCGGGCCGCATCGGTCACGGCTTTGGACGGCTCGGCGTAGACCTCGTAGAAACTGTGGCGCGCAAGGGCGGCCTCCACCTCGGCCTCGCGGACAAAGGCGGGGACGGTTCCCGCCTCGGCCAGCGCGGCATAGGCGGTTTCGCGCGCCGCCATGTCGCTGAGACGCCCCACCGGAACGCCGCCGACACGGCCATCGGTGATGTTCTCGGCCAGCGCGGCGCGCATCGCCTCGGGCGAAATCCTCGCGGGGGCCAGCCCTTCGGCCACCAG
This sequence comes from Arenibacterium halophilum, assembly GCF_005938225.1. Taxonomy (GTDB): domain Bacteria; phylum Pseudomonadota; class Alphaproteobacteria; order Rhodobacterales; family Rhodobacteraceae; genus Arenibacterium; species Arenibacterium halophilum. The sequence goes on along the minus strand of NZ_VCPC01000003.1, from coordinate 306,968 downwards.
CATCTCGTAAGCCGCATCGCGGGGCAGCGCGGCGCTGCCCGGTTTCAGGGTACGCGCCACATTGCGGTCGGCGGGCACGGCGCCCTCGGACACCTGCGGCGACACCGCCAGCAGCGGGTTCAGCGTCGAGCGTGCATCAAGCGAGATATTGCCTGCGATATCCTCAATCGCCGCGATCCGCGCGGCTTCGTCGTCGTCAAAGGAAACCGTCAGCAGGTTTTCCAGCCGCTCTTTCGTCGCGCGGATGCCTGCGTCTGTTTCGGATTCAATGGAATTGCGCAGCGGTTGAAGGTGCGAAGCTTCGGCATTGCGCTGGATCGCCTGAAGCGCGTCCAGTCGGCGCTGGGGGTTCGGGTCGCTCAGCTGGAACTGCACCAGAGCAACGCCCAGCAGGGCGCGAATGCCGCTGTTCGGCTTGATCTGGGAAAACTCGTCGTCCGGCGCGGTGCCAAGGTCATCGCCGCTGTCGAAATCGAAAATTCGCAGCGTGTCGCGGTCCACCTCTTCCGCCCAGAAGAACAGCCCGTCGCTGTCGCGTTGCCACATGGCGCGGGCCTGCCATTTTTGCAGAACCGTCTGCGCCTGCTCCAGCCCGCTGGCTGCGATGGCGTCGATCGCCGGGCCGATGGTGCGGCGCGAGGATTTGACGATGGTGTCGGCGTGCTGTTGCAGCAGGGCCTGCATCGGCGCGTCCTGGGCCGTTGACCCGGTTGCCTGGACAGCAAGAAAGAGCGCGGTGAAAACCGCCAGTATCAGCCGCATGACTATCATCTGCCCCCGGTGGGATGGCGAGAGGGGGCGCACCCCCTCTCGTTTTCATCGTTCAGATCAGTAGTTCGACTGGATCTGCACGCAGGTCTTGGTTTCGGTGTTGTACATACCACATTCCAGTTCCTGCCAATCGGCTTCCAGAACCGCCGATTCCGGCAGGAAGTCGGTCCATGCATCGCCGGCGACTTCTTCAGTCTGGCTGATGATGTCGAACTGGCCGTCTTCCATGATCTCGCCAATCAGAACCGGCTTGGTCAGGTGGTGGTTCGGCAGCATCTTGGCGGTGCCGCCGGTCAGGTTCGGAACTTCGATGCCGTACATCGCTTCGCGGACCGGGTCCACATCGGTGGTGCCAGCCGCTTCGACTGCCTTGACCCACATGTTGAAGCCGATCACATGCGCTTCCATCGGGTCGTTGGTCACACGGTCTTCACCGGCAAAGGCCTTCCACTTTTCAATGAACTCGGCGTTCACGTCGGTATCGGCCGACTGGAAGTAGTTCCATGCCGCCAGGTGTCCGACCAGGTTCGCGGTGTCGAGGCCAGACAACTCTTCTTCACCGACCGAGAAGGCCACGACCGGAATGTCATCGGCCGAAACGCCTGCTGCCGCCAGTTCCTTGTAGAAGCCGATATTGGCATCGCCGTTGATGGTGGAAATCACGCCGACTTTCTTGCCGTCCGCGCCCAGCGCGACCACGTCGGCCACGATCTTGGACCAGTCGGAATGACCAAACGGCGTGTAGTTGACGAAGATATCCTCTTCCGCGATGCCCTTGTCCTTCAGGTAGGCTTCGAGAATGTTGTTGGTCGTGCGCGGATACACATAGTCGGTGCCCAGCAGCGCGAATTTCTCGACACCCAGTTCCTCAAGGAAATAGTCGGTCGCCGGGATGGCCTGCTGGTTCGGCGCCGCACCCGTGTAGAACACGTTCTTCGAGCTTTCTTCGCCTTCATATTGCACCGGATAGAACAGCAGGCCGTTCAGTTCCTCGATCACCGGCAGAACCGATTTGCGGCTGACCGATGTCCAGCAGCCGAACATCACGTCGACACCTTCAACGGAAATCAGCTCACGCGCCTTTTCGGCGAAGAGCGGCCAGTCAGAGGCCGGATCGACCACAACCGCTTCCAGCTGCTTGCCCAGCACGCCACCCTTGGCGTTCTGTTCGTCGATCAGCATCAGCATCGTGTCTTTCAGCGTGGTTTCCGAAATCGCCATCGTGCCCGACAGCGAGTGCAGAACGCCCACCTTGATCGTTTCCTGCGCCCAAAGCGGCAGCGCGGACAGACCCAGCGCCACGGTTCCGGCCATCGCGGATTTAAAGAATGTCATGAATATCCTCCTGCGCAGAGGCCAGCGCGAATGCTTGCAAATTGCACGCATTCACCTATCTGTCCCCTCGCAACCTAGTCGTTGCACCCGTGTGATGCCCTGATCCGATGTCCAGTCGCGGGGCGTCACACACCCGGTTTCTTCTTGTCTGGCCCCCGTTGCGGGTGCCGTTCGGGCGCCCTCAGCAAGACCGCCGGATGGCAGTCGGGCAATCTAGAGGGCGCAGGAACCGGCCAAAATCCAACCCGAGCGATTAATTGTTGTGCACGTCGCGGCCATATGATGAATTTTTATGCGTCGCGCGCTGCGGAAAGCGCCAATCCCTCGATTCCCGCGCCAAAATACATAACATCCGAGTCGGGCTCCGTAACGGGCGGACCAGATTGCCAGGGGGCTGCCATAACTATTTCCGCGACACTTCACCCTGTGGGCGACGCGCAGCGTCAGCCGCGCGCCGTTGGACATGCGCGGGTGGCGTCGAAGTCACGCGGGCAGGCTTCGGTTCTGGGCGACCTCTATCAGGCGGGCGCATCAAAGGTGGTGCTACCGCGATCGCGCCCCGGCGCGCTGGATGCGGTACTGCTGAACACTGCGGGCGGCATCACCGGCGGTGACCGGTTCGACATCACGGCAATCGCAGGTGCGGGCAGCACGCTGACCATGACCACGCAGGCGGCCGAGCGTATCTATCGCGCCCAGCCCGACGAGGCGGCCCGCGTCTCGACCCGGATCGAGGTGGCGCAAGGCGCGCGGCTGAACTGGCTGCCGCAGGAAACCATCCTGTTCGATGGCTCGGCCCTGCGTCGCCGATTGACCGCCGATCTGACGGGCGATGCCAGCCTGCTGCTGGTCGAACCGCTGGTTTTCGGCCGCGCCCTGATGGGAGAACGGGTGAACCATGCCCAGTTTCACGACAGATACGAGATTCGCCGCAACGGCGCGCTGATCTTTGCCGATGCGATCCGCCTCATCGGCGATATTCACGCGCAAATGGCGCTGAAACACACCGGAAACGGCGCGGGCGCCATGGCCAGCCTGCTGTTTGCCAGCCCCGATGCCGAGCGCTTCCTTGACCCGCTGCGCCGCGCCCTTCCTGAACCCAACGACGCGGCCGTGGGCGGCGTCAGCCTGATCCGAGACGGCGTGCTGTTCCTGCGCCTGCTCGCCCCCGACAGCTATGGCCTGCGCCGCCGGTTGATTCCGGCCATGGAACGGCTTTTGAATGGGCCAATCCCACGAACATGGACGATCTGACATGCAACTGACCCCCCGAGAAAAAGACAAGCTGCTGGTGGCCATGGCCGCCGAAGTCGCGCGCAAGCGGCTGGAGCGCGGCGTCAAGCTGAACCACCCCGAGGCGATTGCCCTGATCACCGATGCCGTGGTCGAAGGCGCGCGCGATGGGCGTTCGGTGGCGGAAATGATGGAGGCCGGCGCCCGCGTGATCACCCGCGAACAATGCATGGAAGGCATCGCCGAAATGATCCACGACGTTCAGGTCGAAGCCACCTTTCCCGACGGCACCAAGCTGGTAACCGTTCACAACCCGATCCGCTGATTGTTTCACCGAAGGACCCGCATGACACACGCATTCCGCCTTGCCGCAGCCCTGACACCGCTGGCAGCCCTGCCTGCGCAGGCCCACGACGGCGCCCATATCCACCCCCACCACGGCGGTGAATTTCTGATGATCAGCGCCGCGCTGGCAATAATCGCCGTCGCCGGCACGCTGGCCTGGTATCGCAACCGGGGCGACAAATGATCCCCGGAGAGCTGTTTCCCGCCGAAGGCGATCTGATTCTGAACGATGACCGCACGGCGATCACGCTGCAGGTGGCAAATACCGGCGACCGCCCGGTGCAGGTGGGATCGCATTATCACTTTGCCGAAACCAATCCTGCGCTAGATTTCGATCGTGACGCCGCGCGGGGGATGCGGCTGGACATCGCCGCCGGCACCGCCGTTCGCTTTGAACCCGGACAACGCCGCGACGTTCAGCTGATCCCGATGTCCGGCGGTCGCAGGATCTATGGCTTCAATCAATCGGTGATGGGGGCCTTGTAGCGCCACCACGGCGCATTGCCCCAAGGAGCACGACAATGTTCATGAATACCCGGTTTCTGAGTACCCTGATCGACCAGCAGATGCAGATGCTCAACAGCATGTCAGCCGTTGCCACGCTTGCCGTCGAGGCGCAAACCGTCGTCGGCTTTCGCATGATGGGTCTGGCCGGATTGTGGTCGGTCACCAAGTCGGAAAACCGACGGATGGTTGACGAAAAGTTCCCGGCCTTTGCCGAATCCGCTATGTCGGCCCTGTTCGCCGGTGTGCGTGGCATGCCGCCCGCCGCCGTGATGCAGGCCGCCGTCAAGCCCTTGCGCAAACGCACCCGTTCCAACTCGCGCCGCCTTGCCCGCCGGGGCCCGCGCCTTCACGTCTAGGCCCCACCGAAGGAGAGCCCATGCCCGCCACGATTTCCCGCGCCGATTATGCCGCCATGTTCGGCCCCACTACTGGCGACAAGCTGCGCCTTGCCGATACCGACCTGATTATCGAGGTCGAAAGCGACCTGACCGCCGAAGCCGCAGGAACCGGCAACGCGCCGGTTTACGGCGAAGAGGTCAAGTTCGGCGGCGGCAAGGTGATCCGCGATGGCATGGGCCAGTCGCAGGTGACGCGGGCTCAGGGCGCGGTGGACACCGTCATCACCAACGCGCTGATCGTCGACCACACGGGCATCTACAAGGCCGATATCGGGTTGAAAGACGGGCGCATCCACAAGATCGGCAAGGCCGGCAACCCCGACACCCAGCCCGGCGTGAACATCATCGTCGGGCCGGGAACCGAGGCGATCGCGGGCGAGGGCCGCATCCTGACGGCAGGCGGGTTCGACAGCCACATCCACTTCATCTGCCCGCAACAGATTGAAGATGCGTTGCATTCCGGCCTGACCACGATGTTGGGCGGCGGGACCGGCCCGGCACACGGCACACTGGCGACCACCTGCACACCCGGGCCCTGGCACATTGCCCGGATGCTTCAGGCCGCCGATGCCTTCCCGATGAACCTGGCGTTTGCGGGCAAGGGCAACGCCTCGCTGCCCGGCGCGCTCGAGGAACAGATCAGGGGTGGCGCCTGCGCGCTGAAGCTGCACGAGGACTGGGGCACCACCCCTGCCGCCATCGACTGCTGCCTTGGGGTGGCCGATGCGATGGACGTGCAGGTGATGATCCACACCGACACTCTGAACGAATCGGGCTTTGTCGAACATACGCTGAAGGCGATGAAGGGCCGCACCATCCACGCCTTTCACACCGAGGGCGCGGGCGGCGGACACGCCCCCGACATCATCCGCATCTGCGGCGAACAGCATGTTCTGCCGTCGTCCACCAACCCGACCCGGCCGTTCACGGTGAACACGCTGGAAGAACACCTCGACATGCTGATGGTGTGCCACCACCTTGATAAGTCGATCCCCGAGGATGTCGCCTTTGCCGAGAGCCGGATCCGGCGCGAAACCATCGCGGCCGAGGATATCCTGCACGACATGGGCGCGTTTTCGATCATCGCCAGCGACAGCCAGGCCATGGGCCGCGTGGGCGAGGTGCTGATCCGAACCTGGCAGACCGCCGACAAGATGAAGAAACAGCGCGGCCGCCTGCCCGATGAACGGGGCGACAACGACAACTTCCGCGTCCGCCGCTATATCGCGAAATACACGATCAACCCGGCCATTGCCCACGGCATCAGCGGCGAAATCGGCAGCATCGAAGAAGGCAAACGCGCCGATCTGGTGCTGTGGAACCCGGCGTTTTTCGGGGTGAAACCGGAAATGGTGCTGATGTCGGGCACCATCGTCTGTGCCCAGATGGGCGATCCGAACGCCTCGATCCCGACGCCGCAACCCGTTTATTCGCGGCCCATGTTCGGCGCCTTTGGCCGATCGGTCGAGCATTCGGCGGTGACGTTCGTGTCCGAGGCGGCGCAGGCTGATGGGCTGCGCGACAAGCTGGGGCTTGCCAAACAGACAGTCGCCGTCGCCAACACGCGCCACATCGGAAAATCTGACCTGATCCATAACAGCGCGACACCGCATATCGAAGTGAACCCGGAAACCTACGAGGTGCGTGCCGATGGCGAGTTGCTGACCTGCGAACCGGCACAGGTTCTGCCGATGGCGCAGCGATATTTCATGTTTTAAGTCAATAAAGCTGCCCTAGTATTGCTGCAAGTGCATAACAACCATGCCGCATCTGCATTGGCCATCCGGGGCACATCGGTCTATCTTCAAACCAAGGGAGGAAACACTCGTGTCACTGAATGAGGTTTCCAATGGCAACTGTCGCAACCGCAACCCCCACCTCGGGCGTTCGCACATCGTTTCAATCGTTCCGCGCATCGCTGGCAACCGCGTTTGCCGCCTATCTGGAACGCCGGACCCGCACGGACGAAATCGAGCGCCTGAATGCGCTGTCCGACAAAGAGCTGTCCAAGATGGGTCTGCGCCGCGAAGATATCGCACGCCACGTGTTCCGCGACCTGTTCTACATCTGACTTCAGCGCTAGCGAGGCTGGTATGAGCGATCTGCCCGCCGCACGGACGCTACACCGCGCCTCTGGCTGGAGCGGCTCCGCCCTGGCCTGCACACTTGGCTACGATGACAGGTTTCTGCGCCGCAAGGTGCTGACCACCGACGCCGGCCTGCGCTTTCTTGTCGATCTGGAGCATACGGAATCCTTGGATCAGGGGGATGCACTGGAATTAGGCGACGGGCGGCTGATCGAAATCCGCGCGGCCGACGAGGCCCTGACCGAGGTCACAGGCCCCGATCTGGTGCGGCTGGCCTGGCATGTCGGCAACCGTCACACGCCCTGCCAGATCGAACCGGCGCGCCTGCTGATTCAGCGCAACCACGTGATGGCCGATATGCTGACACGGCTGGGCGCGTCGCTGCGCGACGTGACCGAGCCGTTCACCCCGGAAGGCGGCGCTTACGGGCATGGGCGCACCCATAGCCACGCGCATTAACCGGTGACCGCGCCCGATCCGCATTCTGCCGCGCTGACGCTGGCGCAATGGCTGTCACCCGCCTTTCCCATCGGCGCGTTCAGCTATAGCCATGGGCTGGAATATCTGACCAGCACTGGCGTGGTCGGCGATGCCGACAGCTTTCTTGAATGGGCGCGGCAAATACTGCAGCACGGCGCTGGGCGGAATGACACCCTGCTTCTGGCGGCCGCCTATCGTGCGGCTTCGGATGCAGCACTGGCAGAGATTGACGCGCTGGCCGCCGCGCTTGCGGCGTCTCGCGAACGGGTCGTCGAGTTGGAGGACCAGGGCCGCGCCTTTGTCGATACGGTGAATGCCGTCTGGCGTTTGGATTTGCCGCCGCTGACCTATCCGGTGGCTGTAGGGGCCACCGCCGCGCGATGCGATTTGCCTATTGATCTGACCGCGCGCATGTATCTGCACGCCCTAGCTACATCAATCACCTCCGCGGCGATGCGACTGGCGCCGATTGGTCAGATCGCGGGGCAACGCTGTATTCTGGCGCTTCGGTCAATATGCGATGACGTCTGCGCGCAGGCCTTGGCTGCTGATCTTGACGCCCTGGGGTCTTCTGTTTTTCTTGGCGACATCGCGTCGATGGCCCACGAAACCCAATATTCAAGGATGTTCAGAACATGACCACTCCAAATGGCCCCCTTCGAATTGGTATCGGCGGCCCTGTCGGCGCCGGGAAAACCACGCTGACCGCGGCGCTTTGCGCCGGATTGCGCAATCATTTCTCGCTCGGCGTCATCACCAATGACATTTACACGCAAGAAGACGCCGAAGCCTTGATGCGACTGCAGGTGCTGCCCCAAGACCGGATCATAGGGGTCGAAACCGGGGGGTGCCCGCATACGGCGATCCGCGAGGATGCCTCGATCAACCTTGCAGCTGTCGCCCGGATGCGCGACCGCCACCCCGAGGTCGAGATTGTTCTGATCGAATCCGGCGGCGACAATCTGTCGGCAACGTTTTCGCCCGAACTGGCCGACCTGACGATCTATGTGATCGACGTGGCCGCAGGCGAAGAGATCCCGCGAAAAGGTGGCCCGGCGATCACCAAATCGGACATTCTTGTGATCAACAAAACCGATCTGGCACCGCATGTGGGCGCCTCTCTTGACGTGATGGAACGTGACGCGCGGCGCATGCGCGGCGATCGTCCGTTTCATTTCACGGCGCTCCGACACGGCACCGGGCTTGCTCCGGTGATCGACCGGATCTGCGAGATCGGCGGCCTGGCCATGATATCGGCCCAGGAGGCTTCGGCCTAGGCCACTCAGAAGCACGGAAACCTGCGGCTGGTTCTCAACACTAGGCTGCGCTGCCAGGGATCGTCGACAGATACAGATCGTGAATAAATGCGACACCGTCCTTTGTGATCGGTTTCTCCACGTAGCCCTGAACTATATCGATGGTTTCGACACGCGCGCGATCCCGTGGATTGGCCGAGGACGTCAGCATGAAGACAACCATGAACGGCGAGGTCGCATCGGTCTCTTGCAATCTTGCATCCAGAGCCTCAAGCGTTTCGAACCCGTTCCGGCCGGGCATTTTGATATCCATCAGGACCAATGCCGGGTTTGATCGTGTCGCAAGCTGACCTGCGTCGATCGCCTCAAGAAATGCATCGCCCGATGTGTATTCCGCCGGCACTTCAAACCCGCCATGCCGAGCCAATTGACGCTTGGCCGTATATCTGTCGACAGTGTCATCATCTACGATCACGATTGGTATGGTCATGTTTCGCCTTTCGTCAGGAGCGGCAGTGAGAAGGAAAACTCAGTTCCGGCTCCGGGTGTGCTACTGACCGAAATGGACCCGTTGAGCCGTTCGATCTGTTTACGCACCAGCGACAACCCCATGCCGTCACCGCTTCGATCGTCGATCCGATCAAACATCTTGAAAATGCGTTGCAAATTTTCTGGCGGGATACCCAGCCCATTGTCAGCCACAATCAGACAAATCCGGTCGTCCCTCAGTGCCCCGGACACCCGAATGCGATGCCGGTCCTTCCGATCGTCACCGTAGCGCAAGGCATTTGAAAGCAAGTTTTCCAGCACGAGGTTGAATGTGGGGCGTTCTGTGCGGATAAGGTTTGGCACATCAAGGTCAACGCGAAAATCCGGCGGCGCAGTCATAGCGCCGGTCAGATCGCGCCAGATGTCGTGGATCTCTCGGTTCGGATCAAAACGTTCGGCCGGAATCGTTTCCTGCCCCACCCTTGCAATGGCAAGCACGGCTTCGACCTTGTGCGCGCTTCGGCGGCTGATTTCGACCGCATTGTCCAGATTTTCCCTGAGTTCCTGCAAGTTTCCTTCGTCCAGGTCCTCGATACAGATCGAGAGCAGTCCCGAGATTGAGGACAGTGGCGCCTTCAGGTCATGGCTGGCACTATACGCGAAGGCCGACAAATCCGAATTCAGCGCCTCCATCCGGCGCGTCTTCTGATCCGAGAGGGCTTCGGTCGCATGTCGCTCGGTCAAGTCTGTGACAGTGGCGTGGATGAGATCGCCGTAGGAACGGTCCAAGGGGTAAAGGGCAATTTCCACAGGAAAGTTCGAGCCATCCTTGCGCCGGGCGGTGATCGACTGCCCGCTTCCCATCGGTCGCGGCAGCCGGTTTTCACTGAACACCTTTCGGTTGTATGCATGTTTGGCGCGACACTCCGGATCAACCAGATCATCGACGCTCATGCCGATCAACTCGCTTGGGTCGTAGCCAAATAGCGCACCAGCAGCAGCGTTCGACAACACGATTTCCCCTGAACCGTCTGACAGCAATGTTGCAGTTGGAGCCACATCAATGACCGCCCTTAAGATCCTTTCGACATCCCTGTCCGGCCTTGAGTCTTGCACTGTAAGAAGGCTATGCGGCTCCCCAAGAAAATCGACGGGCAAGAGGCATGCATCGACCGGGAGCTCACCGCCGCGCGTCATGACAATTCCGGGCTTAGATGTTTCGTCGTTAACTGACGTGCCCGACAAGGTCGGCCATGTGCCTCGCCAATAAAAAATTTGGTCGATCGACATCCCGCGAAGTGATCCCTCCGGACAGTCCATCAAATAACAGAACCGCCCTGTCGCATGCGCTAGTCGACCTTGAACGTCAAACACCGCCATCGCCAAAGGCATTGACCCGAATGGCATCATAGGCCCATCGCAGCTTCTGGCCGCGTCACGTCTGTGGCGGTTGCGATCAGCGTCACATTTCAGATCAGAGTTTGCGGCATCCGTTTTATCGACATACTCATTCAATGTCGAAACTCTTTGGAATCTGGTTCCATTTTCGGATCAAGCAGGATGGCCCACATGTGAATACACTGGCGTTCGACCGTCTCCAGACTTCCAGGCACATTTGTCGACTCGTCCGGCAATTTCGATTTGAGCGTGCGCAAGTCGCGTATGATCCGGGCTAGTTTTGGCTGCAAAGCACTTGCATACTTTTGCATGACAACCGATGTGAGACGATCGACCTCCGTCTGAGGAAGCGGCGGAGCGTCGCGCTCCTCACTGAATGTCTCAATCGCCTTGACGATGCTGTCGCGCAGAGATCCCGCGCTCAACCTCTCCTTCGGGAGATAATCCGAACACCCCATTTTAAGGGATTGAACCGCGATGGCCGAACTGTCGTTCCCGGTAACCATGATAGCCGGGCAATCGCCGTTTACCGGGTGCGCCCTGATATGGCGTAGCGCATCTATACCGTCACCTTGCGGAAGGTTGTAATCAATTAGAATAACATCGAATTTCTCCTGGTCGAGAATTCTATCAAGCGCTTCAATGGAAGCGATTTCATCAAGCGATATCTGCAAGTTTGTATCGTGCGTCAATCTCCGAATGCGCCGCCTGTCAAAAACACTGTCGTCAAGAATGAGCGCACGAATGCCCATTTGGTTCACAATTTGCAGATTGCCTACTCCTTCGGCGTGGTCAGCAATGTGCTGCATCTTGAGCTTCCTTCTGCGTTTGCACGGGTATCGAATCACCGTAGGCTAGCCTGAGATCGGTTACGCATCGGTAAACTTGCCACTGGCTGAGCAGGCATTTTCCGCAACGTATGAAACTGTTTACTTTGATAAACAAGTTCCTGCACGACTACGCTGTCAAATTAACACAGTTTTAGTAGCCTCGCGATACATCTGGCTTCGTTCGTGAAAATCTTGGTCGACACAATGCAAATAAAATCTTCGGAAAGATCGAAACCCTCGGAAATCGGCATCGAATCTGCCGCGCAAGAATTTGAGGACTTCATTTACCTGATCAGTCACGACGTCCGAAACTCTGTACGCGCCTTGATCGAAGTCCCTCAATGGATACAAGAAGATTTGGAAGCCGAGGGAATCCACGTGCACGGCTCGCTCGCCGAAAATATTGACTTGATGAATGTACACACGCGGCGGCTGGACCGGATGTTGATTGATTTGTTGATCTATTCGCGTATCGGACGCATGCAATCTAACGAGTTAATCGAATGGGAAGGCGTGACAGACGGGGTGATGGATCAGATCAAGATACCGGACACTTTTAAGGTTCTGCGTGATTTCCGTGCGCCGCAGTTTCGCATTGGATCGACCGACGCTCTTACGCTTGTTTCATCGTTGCTGAGCAACGCGGTCAAGCATCACGACTGCGGTCGTGGGGTGATCCACCTTAGCACCCATGAAAGGGATGGTCGGCATGTCTTTACCGTCCGAGATGATGGTCCTGGCATTCCTTTGGCCTATCGTGAAAAGGCGTTCGAGGTCATGACGACGCTGCGACCGAGGGATGAGATCGAAGGCAGTGGGATGGGATTGGCAAATGTCCGAAAGATCGTGAAGCTATATGGCGGCAAGATCGATTGGCTTACGACCGAGGAGTCACGCGGATGTCATATCTCCATTTCATTTCCCTGCACCCGTCCCGCAATACATTGACACTCTCTTTGTAAGGAGCGCCGCCTGGTCACGCCAGTTTACCGATCGGCAATAAATAGTCGCTACAGTCGGATTCGGGTGAATGTGAAGGGGTGGCCATGATTACTGCAAGTCAATCGACGCCGCATAGCGCGGCATTGAACATGCTTGTTCTGGATGACAGCGAATTCGACCGGCGCAATCTGTGCCGGCTCGGCGAGAAGACGGGCCTGCCGATCGCGATACAGACTGCGCCTTCGCTGTCGGCGATGAAGCGCAAGATACACCAGACAGCGTTCGACCTTATTATGGTCGACTACAGCCTGGCGGACGGCGACGGGTTTCAGGCGCTTGAACTTGTGCGCAACGACCCGCACAACCGGAATTCGGCCTTGATCATGGTGTCCGGGCGCGAACAGGTTGATCTGGCGGTACAAGCCATGCGGCGCGGATGTGAATCCTACCTGTGCAAAAGCGCGCTGACACCGGAAACTCTGCGTCACACCATACTGGAAGCCACTGAACACCGCATCGCCACGACGCGTACGGTCCCGCTGCCGGCGCAGAGTCAGGTCTCGGCAGGACTGGCAGATTTGATGGAAGTTGCGCTGCAAAGGCTGGATTTCAAACAGCGAATCGACAGGTCTCCGGGATTTGCCGAGTTTCTGCAGGGGATTGTGGATCAGGACGATGAAGACCCATTCCTGACCTAGGGTCGGGCTGGATCGGCGCACCTCTTGCGGCTGCCTTCACTCTTACCAAGAAGCCTGATCGCAACCAAGTCAACAGCGCAATACTCCTCGGTTGGCCCAACTCTAGCCAGTTTCTATCAAGCTGCGGTCAAGCCGGCAGCGACAATCGATTCCACAGTCTTGTTTGAGGATACGGGCCGCGGGCAATTGCACGCCAGATTGGAGGCGTGTCGCCTATGTTGGGCGCCTTGCGACGGCAGGACTGAAACATAGCTTGCCAGTGCCCCTAACAACTTTGACGGCAGCGGTCGGAATGGCAGCTTTGGGTCTGAACCGGCTGGACAGAACATTGCGTGGCGTTGACCTTCGGGCAAAGGCGGCATCCCGCTGAACAGGCTCTCTTGCACTGAAAGATCATCACGCATTAGGCATAAAACGCCGCCTCGCGACTATCCGAACTGAAGATGTCGCATCCGCAAACATTGCCGGCGACGTTGCCCCGCAAGAGTTCACGCCGCCCTGATTGGCAGGCGGGCAGATCATGAACGTGGATCGGACGACACTCGCCCCGCCCTCGTCGCGGCAGGCAAAGCAGGTTCTGGATGTGAACGCCGGCGATCTAAGGGCCAGCGGGTTCTTGCGGTTGCGATTTATTCCAAGCTAAGGCCCCGCCCCAAACATTTTTACGTTGCGATGCATGATGGCAGTTACCAGAGTGCGAGTTCTTACAAAGTGTCGCAAATCAGTTCGAACAACCGGCCACTTCATCGGATGACCGCAGAGACTTTTCTGCGGCCGGGCTTGGATCAATGCATGCAGAGGCCTTCTTGGGCTTCCGTACGCTTCAGGTGTCGCCAGATGCCCGGACGCGCGACCATGACAATCGATAGGCCCAGTTCAAACCAGTTCGACAACTGCGGTTTCCATTTTCCCCTGTAACGGCGTGTCGGGTTGGGCAATTCCGTTGGTCAGACGCCAAGGTACGCCTTGATCGGAGAGGGATCTTTGCGCAGAGCCTCGGCTGGCATAGTCTCAAGATTGCGGCCATTTTCGATGAAGGCGACCCGGTCGGCCACCTCGAGGACCGCGTCGACGCGTTGCTCGACCAGGATCACGCCAACGCCCCGGTCGCGCATTACGGCAATCACGTCGCGGATCGCAGCGATCATCGAGGGCTGGAGCCCTTCTGTCGGCTCGTCCAGCAACAGGTATTGTGGGCGCAGGCAGAGGGCCCGCGCCGTGGCCAACATTTGCTGTTCCCCGCCGGACAGCGTTTGCGCCACCTGGCCCATCCGTTCACGCAGGCGCGGGAACAGGTCAAGCACATCGTCCAAGGTGGCCCGGGGCGATTTTCGCGCCATCAGCCCTATGTCGAGGTTCTGCGCCACGGTCAGTTCGGTGAACAGGCGCCGCCCCTGCGGGATATAGCCGATCCCATGCGCGGCCGTCTGATGCGCGGGGAGATCGCTGATAGCCTCTCCGTCCACACGCACCGTGCCCGACATCAGCGGCAGCAATCCCATGATGGTTTTCATCGTCGTCGTCTTGCCCGCCCCGTTGCGCCCCAGCAGGCAAAGGATTTCGCCCGGAGAAACCGACAGCGACAAATCGCGCAGTACTTGGGCGCGACCGTAGGCGACATTTACGCTATCGACCTCAAGCATCGGCACCAGTTCCCAGATAGGCGGCTTGCACGGCACTGTCGGCCCGAATTTCGGAAGGTGTGCCCTCGGCCAGGATCTGACCAAAGTTCAGCACCGTCACATAGTCGGCGGCTTCCATCACCACGTTCATGTTGTGCTCGATCAGCAGGATCGTTGTTGTTTGCTTCAACTCAGCGATCAGCGCCATGAAAGCCGCGATCTCGCTATCGGCCAGACCCTGGGTCGGCTCGTCCAGAATCAACAGCCGGGGCCTTTGCGCAAGGCCCATGGCGATTTCTAGCAGCCGCTGGTGGCCATAGCTCAGGTCGCCCGCAATTTCATCCGTGCGCGCCTTCAGCCCAACGCGGTCCAGCGCGGACTGTATCATCGATTGCAGCTCTGCCGCGCCACGGGTTGTGCGCCGCGCGGCCAGCGCGACGTTTTCATGCAGGGTCAGGTTGGAAAACACCGAGGTGATCTGGAACGTATAGGCCATGCCCAGCGCGATGCGGCGATGCGCCGGCAGGTGCGAGATATCCTGGCCATCGAAGATCACCGCGCCCGAGGTCGGCGGGATACGCCCACACAGCAGGCTGACAAAGGTTGTCTTGCCCGCTCCGTTCGGCCCGATGAGGGCCCGCACCTGACCCTGTGGCAAGTCGAAATCTACGGACTCCACCGCCTTCAGCCCCGCAAAGCTGCGCGACAGGACGCGGGTGGACAGCAGGCTCATGGCAGCCACCTCCACATGCGCCGGCGCAGCTCACCAGCGATGCCTTGGGGTGCAAACAGCGTGACCAGCACCAGAACCACGCCAGCAATCAGCATGTAGGCGGTCGTCACGCCACTGGACAGATCGATCAGGTAGAACATGAACAGCGTCCCGATAAAGGGGCCGATGACCGTGCCGGCGCCGCCCAGCAGCACCCAGAGCAGCGGAAAGATCGAATATTGAACAGAACCGAAGCTGGCGCCGACATAGCCGAACAGCACCCCATAGGCCGCGCCCGCCATGGCCGACATCATGCCCGAGGCCACCACCGCCGCCAGCTTGTGCGCGAAGGTATCATAGCCCAGCATCCGCGCGCGCGGCTCATTCTCGCGGATCGCGATCAGCACGCGCCCGAACCGGGATTGCACCAGCCACAGGATCAGCACAACCGACAGTGCAAACAGCACGAAGGCCGCCCAATAGCGGTTCGTCGGATCGCTTAGGTCGATCCCAAACAACATACGCTGCGCCTGTTGCAGCACGAACCCTTCGTCGCCGCGGGTGTATTCACCAAAATACAGGATCGTCAGGTAACCAGCCTGCGCGAACATCAGCGTCACGATCATAAAGGCCACGCCCGCCGTACGCAGCGCCAGCAGGCCCAGCGCCGCCGAAACGACCACGCCGCAGAGCAGTCCAACCGCAAGCGCGGGCAGCGGCGACAGCCCGAACTGACCGATTGCCAGTCCGGTGCCATACATGCCCGCGGCAAAGAACAGCGCGTGGCCAAGGCTGAGCAGCCCGGTGTAGCCAAACATGATGTTATAGCCCGCCGCATACGTGGCCAGCACCATGACGCGGGCCAGATTGCCCTGGTGATAGGCGGGCAGCAGGTAGTTCAGCGCGCACAGCACGGCCAGCAAGGCGCCGTGCAGAAGCGCGGATTTGCGCCAGTCGATCATGTGGCGCGCGACCCGAACAGCCCCTGCGGGCGAAACACCAGCACGAGTGCCACCAGCAATGTGGCCAGGATTTTCGCCAGCGTTGGCGAGAAGAAAACGGAAATGATGCCGTCACTCAACCCGATCAGAATGGCAGCAACCACGGTGCCCGGCAGGCTGCCAAGTCCGCCGATGATCACCACGATGAACGACAGCAGCAGCGGGTCGTGGCCCATAAGGTAGTGCGCCTGCTGGATCGGTACGATCAGCACCGCCGCCAGCGCCGCCAGTCCCGCGCCCAGGCCAAAGACTAGCGCATAGACGCGTTCGACCGGGATGCCGAAGGCCAGCGCCATTTCGCTGTCCAGTTGCGTTGCGCGCATCACCAGCCCCAACCGGGTGCGCGCCATCACGGCCCAGACCCCGGCCAGCACCACGCCCGCCGCCGCGATCACCGCCAGCTTGTAGCTGGTCGTCGATAGGCCCCAGGGCCAATACATCTGAAGCCCGTTTTCGCCCCATTCGACCCACGGAATAGCCAGCCGCGCGTTGAACGGCGGTTCGACGGGGCGGGCATCGGGGCCATAAGTCATCAGCGTGACCTGCTGGATGATATACAGCAGCCCGATAGTCGCGACGATGGTCCGCTCGGGGTCATAGTCGACCCGTTTCAACACCGTCATGTCGGCGGCCACGGCGATGGCCCCCACCAGCAGCGGCGCCAGCACCAGCGCCAGCGCAAAGCCCATGGCCGGGTGCGCATCGCCCAGCAGGTGAGACAGCCACCACGCCAGAACCGCGCCAAGCATGAAGAATTCGCCATGCGCGACGTTCACCACGCGCATGACACCGAAGACAAGGCTCAGGCCGACTGCCGTCAGCGCAAGCACCGCCGCCGTCACCGCGCCTTCCAGCGAGGCCAGCAAAAGATAGGGACCGAATTCCATTTGCCGCGACGTTGCCCGGCGTTTCACCACATGGCAAGCAAATGCTTGCCGGGGCGCCAAAAAACCTGCCCACGGCTGATGCGGGCGATCACGATTTACGCCTTGCGGCACGGAGTGTCTTGAGCGTTTGAGCCCGGCGCCCTAGCCTTACCCGGTAATTTGACGGTGGGGATTTCAGACATGCGCACGCGCGTCATTGGCGACAGTGAAGACAACAATTTCGGAACCGATTTTGACCTGAACGAAACCTTCGTCGGGCGCGGGGGCGACGACAGCTTCATGATTTCGTGGTTCGAGGAACGCGACCGGTTCATCGGCGGGCCGGGGAGCGATACGCTGGTGATGGATTACTTCCGTCTCGGCGAATACGGACAGATACCGGCGCTGAACCGCGCCATATGGTTCGATGGGGGCACCGGCATCGACCGAATCGAATACAAGGTGATCTATACGCCCGAAAGTCACAGCATCGACCTGAACGCCTTTGGCGGCACGCTGAACTCGGTCGAGCAGTTTTATTACCTGCTGACCGACCACCAAAGCTGGGGTGAACCCGTTGCATCGGCGCGGTTCGACGTGACCGGCACCAGTCGGGGCGAGGAGATCACCCTAAGCTTCGGCCATCGCATGTACGATCATCTGGTCACGACGCTGTCAGCCGGAGGCGGCAACGACAGCATCGAAATCTATGGCGGCAACTATGACACGCTGGTGATCAACGGCGGGGCCGGCAGCGACCGTATCGTGGTTCACGACGTCCTGCGCGACCCGACTGAAAGCGATCTGATCATCCGGGGCGGCGCGGGCAACGACAAGATTCACTACAACGATCCGGGCGGAAAGGTCTATGGCGGGGCCGGCCGAGACATGTTCCTCATGTCTGCTCAGTCCATGCACGACGAAGGCCCCGCCACCGTCTATCGCGGAGGCAAGGGGTCCGATACCTTCGTTTTGTGGAAGGCAAACTTCGCAGACCAGGTTGGCGCCACAATTCGCGGGTTCGGCGCCAGGGACAAACTGGTGCTGACGGATACCTACGTGGGATCGATGGAGGCTGTTTCGCTTTTCCCCACCGACCCGCCCAGCTATGTGGAATACAACCCCATATCCGGCATCCTCAGCCTTTCGGGCAGTGCCGTGGTTCAGTTCACGCCCGGCACCATCCTGACTCCGGGGCAGGTGTCGGTGGTCGATGCCGACGTGATCGCCGACTATTTCTTCCTCTAGCCCGCGCCGCTACTCCGCCACGCCAATCTGCCAGGACAGGCCGAACCTGTCCTGCACCCAGCCATAGCAGCGGCTGAAGGGGTAGGCATCCAGCGGCATCAGCACCTTGCCATCCGGCGACAGCCCCTCGAACAGGCGGCGCACCTCGGTTTCGGTGTCACAGGTGACGAACATGGATATCGCCGGAGTGATGCCAAAGCCGTGGCTGATCGGGCTGTCGAACATTCGCAGTTCCTGCCCGGCCACCTGAACGGTCCAGATCTCGGTCCCGGTTTCCACCTCGCTTGTCGCCTCGCCATCCTCGAACAGGGCGGCATAGGCACGGGCCGCGTCGGCGGCCCGTCCTTCCATCATCACGCAGGGTCTGACTTTGGCTGCGGTCATAGCGCCTGCGTCGTGTAATCGACCTCGTCGGGATACATCGTATCCTCGATCGACGTGGTGTGCACCAGCATCAGCTTTCCGTCGGTCACCTTGGTGATGTACTGATGGCCGAACACCTGATGGGTTTTGCCGTTGAACACCTTGGCGCCCTGGGGATGTTCCATCGAAT
Organism: Arenibacterium halophilum; assembly: GCF_005938225.1. Taxonomy (GTDB): domain Bacteria; phylum Pseudomonadota; class Alphaproteobacteria; order Rhodobacterales; family Rhodobacteraceae; genus Arenibacterium; species Arenibacterium halophilum. The sequence goes on along the minus strand of NZ_VCPC01000003.1, from coordinate 288,197 downwards.
GCGGCATGTCGGTCATCGCCTCGACCGCCTCGATCAGCTTGGCGCGATGATCCGGCCCGGCATAGCCCGCAGTTTCCATTCCGGCCTTGAGCACGTGCAGCGTTTCCCAGCAGCCGAACATATGGGCGTAGGTCGAAATATCCTTGGGATCGCTGACCGACGCGCCATTTTCGTCCACGCCCACGGCGGCACGATAGGCCTTGTCGAACTCGCTTTGGTCAGCCTGTGCATACCGCGGATTGCCCTCCCAGAAATAAGTGCCTTCCAGGAATTCCAGACCGGGGCTGGCGATGTCGACTGCTTCAAGGCTGTCGATGAACCCGAACAACTCGGGCCGCGAGGGGCCAAAGAATTCGCCCAGCTCCTTGACAAATGTCAGCACGGCGGGGCCGACCATGACGTGATAGATCACCTCGGTGTCGCGCGGGATCTTGGGGAAATACTTGGTAAAGCTGGTTTCGGTCGGCGGGATCGCAATGTGTTCCAGCACCTCGCCGCCCTGCGCCTCGATCGCGGCGGTGAAATAGTCGCGGTGGTCATGGCCAAAGGCGAAATCAGGGAAGATCATCGTGACTTTCTTGCCCAGATTGTTGGCGACATAGGGCGCCATCGCCTGAACCTGGCTTTTCACGTCGGTGATGCCGGGCTGAAGCGTGTAGCGGTTCAGCATCCCGCTGGCCACGTGATGCCCCTCGGACACCACGAAATACGGCAGCTTCAGCTCTCCGGCGCGGGGGGCCGATCCGATGACGACATGCGAAAACAGCGTGCCAAAGGCGACGTCACAATTGTGCTGGGTGGCAAATTTCTCGACCACTTCGGCCCCGCGTTTGGGGTCGGTGCCATCGTCTTCGGCCACGATTTCGATCATGCGGCCATTGATGCCACCGCCATCATTGATCATCTTGACGGCGGCTTGCGTGGTGCGGTCGTACCAGCGGCCATAGGCAGCGCCGATGCCGGTGCGGTGCACCTGAAATCCGATCTTGATCGGCTCGGATGTCTGGGCCTGAGCATAGCGCGCCCACAGCGGAAGGCTGGCCGCGCCCGCTGCGCCCGCCATGGTCTTCAGCGCGCCGCGTCGCGTGGTAAGGGATGGTGTGAAATCGCGTTTCGTCATGATCGTTCCCCGGGTTATCCATTGGATGCCGCCCTGTGCAGATCACGGGGCAGCGCCGTTAACCATACTGCGAAGGCCGGGCCGCGCCTGTCCAGAGAATTCTCCCCGCCTCACGCCCCACGCGGCGATGCCAGCAGCCAAAGCCCGAAAAACGTGTAGCCGATCATGAACAAGGCAAGCGGCAGTTGCGCAAGTATTGCGCGTTTCGGGGTGGCATGGTGGCACAGCGCGATGCGATGCGCCAGCAGGATGCCCAGAACATGGCCCAGCACCACCGCGCCTGCCTGCGCCAGCCAGATCGCCCGCACCCCCGATTGCGTGTTGAAGAACCCGGTGGTGACATAGAACGGTTGCAGGCCCAACCAGTCGTCGCCGCGCGCGAGTGGATCCGAGAGCGCCGCCAGCGCATATTGCGCATCCACCAGGAACCCCGGCAGATAATGCGCAACGTGATAGCCCAGCGCGATCGGCAGGATCGACACCGCCTGCGCCCGGAACGTCAGCGCAAACCCGGGGCCGTCCCGGTCCAGCGTAACGCCCAGCGCGATGGCCGCGCCATAGGCCGCCAGTAGCAGTGCATTGGCCGCCAGCAGCCCCGTCAACGTGGGTAAAACAACGGCGGAACGGCCCGGAAACTCCAGCGGGTTGATCCCTATCTTCGCCAGCCACCAGAAGGTTTCGTTCAGCCCGTCAAAGCTGCCGCAGCCCAGCAGAACCAGCAGGAACGCTGCCATCCCGGCGCGCGGCGTGCGCCGCGTCGCCAGCTGCCACCCGGGCCAGCCGAGCGCGAAATGTCGCCCCCGCCGCCCAATCGGCGCCAACCGCGCATAGACCCGCATCAGCACGCCCAGCGGCTCTGCCGCCACCAGCCAGCGCGGCCCGAACAGCACCGCGCCAAGCAGCATCGCCAGCCAGTACAGGGCCACGATCCGCGCCAGCCGCCCCGGGTCCGACGGTGCGATGTCGGCAAGGACAAAGCCGGTGAAGCCCATAAACAGTGCAACGGCGACCCAACTGCCCGCCCGTGGCGACAGGTGCAGCGGCGCACGCCACCCTTCTGCCCGGATCAGCGCCAGCACTCCGCGCCACGGGTCGATCCAGCGCCACAGGTTGCCCCACAGCCCCTGCAAGGCGACCAGCCCGATCCACCACACCACCCACACCGTCAGCGGCAGCGGGTTGGTGAGCGGATCGCGCGGCCCGGTCAGGCCCAGCCACAGCAGCCCGGCCAGAAACACCGTGGACGCAAGGCTGGTCAGCATCGCCGCGCCTCGCAGACGTGGCAACGCCACCCACGCGACCGGCCGGAACAGCGCCGCGAATGCGCGCGGCGGCAGCAGCACCAGCGCCAGCACAGTCAGCGCCACTACCGATGCCCCGGCGGGCACATAGACATCCGTCGGCAATAACAGCACGAACCCCTGCTCCGAGGCATGCGCGCGCGCGGCCCCCGGAAGGGCGGCGATCACGACGGGGTTGATCCTTGTCAGACGCTGGGTGACAGTCATGGCTGGACCTTACCCTCCGGAGAGCGCTATGAAAGCCGGGAAAATACTGTTGCCCGTCCTTGCGGTACTGGCGCTGGCCCTTGTCTGGGCGATGGGCGGGTCGATTGGCGGCAATCCCGCACCTCTGCTGTCGAATGCAACCATGGTGCCCGTCGCAGGCACCCGCAGCGACTTTGCTGTTTTTTTGGGCATCGAGAACCGGGGCGGACCCGACCGGCTGACCGGCGCCAGCTCTGCCGAGGCCGAAGAGATCGTGATTGCCGGCGCCGAAGCCCCCGGGGGGCCGGTGATTCCCGGCGGAGCCACCCCGTCGCTGTCCTCTGATGGCGCATTCCTGCGGCTGAACGGGCTGACCGGCCCGGCCGACGAAGGGCGGCTGGTGCCGCTGACACTGCATTTCGAACAGGCGGGAGATATCACGACCCGCGCGCGACTGGTTCGCGACAGCTCGGCGCTGGCGGCCCACGCTGTGCCGGACTTCTCTCCGGTCTATGACGTGCCGACGGGCGAAACTCCGCCCCGGCTTGGTCTGATCCTGACCCCCGAGAACGACAGCTGGACCGTCACGCTTGAGCTGCGCGACTTCACACTGTCGCCCGACACTGTCGATATGGCGCACCAACCCGGTCAGGGCCACGCCCATCTGTACCTCGACGGGCTGAAGCTGCAGCGCATGTATACCAATCAGGCCCGCATCGGTGCCCTGCCCCCGGGGCGGCACATGGTCAAGGTCACGCTGAACACAAACGATCACCGCGCCTTTCGAATCAAGGGCGAGCCGGTCAGCGCTCTGGCGCTTATCGACGTTCGTTGAGAGCGGCCCGGGCAAGCCGGGCTCTAACCACAAAGTAACACGTCCGGGACAGAGATGGCGCGCCGTCGCCCGAAACGCCAAGGCAAGCCTTCTGTGTCGACGCAGGCTGTTCCCAACCGCTTTGATGACGGCTCGGCCAAACCGCCACCAAGGCGGCCAAAGCCCGCCATGTTCTGATCACATTTGACTCGAATTATACAGGTTGTTCCCCGGGGCGGCGTCACCTGCCCCGTCCGTATTTCGTCAGGCAGGGTAAGCACGGATGAGCCAGAAGGCTTTCGATACCGAACCCGACCCCTTCGGATTGCCGACGGGGACACGGTTGCTCAATGGCCAGTATGAAATTCTCGGCCTTCTGCAACAGGGCGGATTCGGCATCACCTACCTGGCGCGCGACAGTCTGGAGCGCACAGTCGTGGTCAAGGAATGCTTTCCGGGCGACCTATGTCGGCGCAGCGGCACAGCGGTGAGGCCCGACAGCCGCGCCCACCGCGCGCCCTATGCCGCGCTGATCCAGCAATTCCTGCGCGAAGCCCGCCGTCTGGCGAAACTGCGCCACCCGAACATCGTCGCCGTGCATCAGGTGTTCGAGGAAAACGGCACCGCCTATATGGCGCTCGATTTCGTTCCGGGCGAAGATCTGGTGACATTGCTGGAAGATGATGCCGATCTGCTGACCCCGGCTCTTCTTGACAGTGCGCTGCATCAGTCGCTTCAGGCGCTGACGTATATTCACGCCAATGGCCTGCTGCACCGCGACATCGCGCCTGACAACCTGCGTATCGACGATCTGGGCCACGTCACGCTGATTGATTTTGGGGCCGCGCGGGAACGTCTGGCCCCGGGCGAAGCCGATCCGGCCCCGGCACTGATCGCGGTGAAGGATGGGTACTCTCCGCCCGAGTTCTACGACCCGGCCGGGTTTCACGACTTTCCCAGCGATATCTATTCGCTGGGCGCGTCATTCTATCACCTGATTACCGGCCTCGCACCGCCCAGCGGCCCCGAGCGGGCAGAGGCGTTGGCAACTGGCGCGCCCGACCCTTATGTGCCGCTTGCACCCGAAACGTGGCATTGCCCCTACCCGGTGTTGCTGACCGTTGATCGCGCGCTGGCACTGGACCCAAGCGATCGCCATGCAAGCGCAACCGAATGGGTCACCGCGCTGGCCGAAGCACCGCCCAACCGCCCCGTCCCGGTTTCCACGCCCGCGCCGACGCATGTGGAAGGTGTGGCGCTGGACCCGGCGCTGGCCGCCGAAGTGGCCCGTCTGGTGCGCGAAACCAACCGCGAAGTCACCCCAGGTGCACCCAAGGCCATCGTACGCCGCCCGGCACCTGCGCCAGAAAAGCCAAAGCATAGGCAGTTGGTCGACCTCTTCGGCAACCCGGTGCGCGATGTCGATCGCTGGCTGCGCGAACAGGAACGCGACCGTCATGTGCCCGCACCCAGCAGCGTTGCCCCGACCATTCAGGACCAGCAAGCACCTTCAAAGCCGCAAGGCCAGCGAATCCAGCCCCGGGCGCTGCCCATCGCACCGCCCCAGCCAACCGACGCGCAGAACGCGCCCCGCCGATCCCTGCTTTCCACCCTCTTCGGACGCCGCAGCGCGCGCCGGTCCGACACACGCCTTGCCTAGGCCACCCGCATTGGAGCTGACATGAAATTCATACGTGACATCATCAAGGAAAAGCGCCGGGCCGAGCCGCAGGATGCCCCCGTTGAACCTTTGGAAACACTGCGCCGCGAGCCGGTGGTCGAGACCGCTTCGCCGTCGGGCTTTGCGATGACCAATTTCGACGACGACACGTTTGACATCGCCCGTCCCGCCCGCAAGGACCCGGAGGAGGATTTCGACCTGTTTGCCGAAGACGACGACGACGATTTCGAGCCGTGGCAGCCCCGGGCCGATCAGGCCGCTCCTGCCCCCGAGCCAGTTGCGGCTGTGCAGGAGGAGGAGGAAGCCGCCGCGGAAGATTACGCCTTTGAGGAAAACCTCGAAGAGGAAGAGACATCCGAGACGGAAGACGCGTTTGACGTGGAAGCCTTTGACGAGGACGAACCCTTCGCGCAGGAGCCCTCCGAAGACAGCGACCAGTTTGAAGCCTCTTACGAAGACGAAGACATTGACGCTGCGCAGGCGCCCTATGCCGATGGCCCGGTCTTCGAAGACGACGAAGACACCTTCGCCCCGGCAGAGCCCGCCCCCGCGCCTCAGGTTGATGCGGACAGCCTCCGTGCAGCCGTGCGGGCCAGCACAGCCGAACTGCCGCCCATGCCTGCCGTGACCCGCGTGACGCGGACCGCCCAGCCCGAGCCGATGCCCGAAGCGATGCCCACCCCCGTGGCCGAAGCACAGGTTCAGATGCCGCCCCCGGCGGCCGGGCGTGGCGCCAACCGGTCGGGCCGGGTCAAGACACGGCTGCTGGGCTTTGCCCCCGGCACCGAACCGCGCGACCCCTTTGCCGCGCCCGAAAGTGCGGCAGCCAAAGACTTCCCGGTGGGATGGATGGTTGTGGTTGCGGGCCCCGGGCGCGGCGCCAGCTTCCCGCTCTACGACGGTGTATCGCGCGTGGGCCGGGGCGACGATCAGACCGTTTCGCTGAACTTTGGCGACAATTCGATTTCGCGCGAGAACCATATCTCGATCGCTTACGACGCTGAAGACAACACCTTTTACGTCGGGCACAGCGGCAAGTCGAACCTTGTGCGCCTGAACCGCAAACCACTGCTGAGCACCGAACAGCTGACCAGCGGCGATCAAATCCGTTTGGGCGAAACCACGCTGCGGTTCGTGGCCCTGTGTGGAGACGGATTTTCGTGGAGCGCCGGCGATGCCGGTGTGCGCCGGAATGCTGGCTGAAGGCCTTTCCCTTCGGGTCGAGGCGGCCACGGTCATCGACCAGGGTCGCCGCGACGCGCAGGAGGATGCTGTAGTGGCGGACTTCGGCCGTGATGGCACGGCCGGATTTGCCGTGCTGGCCGATGGCATGGGCGGGCACGCAGCCGGGGATGTGGCGAGCGCGCTGGTGCTGCACCGCGTGCGCGATTATCTGGGCACCGCGTTCAGTGGCCCGGATGCGCCGCGCGCCGACATGGCCGCCCTGTTGCAGCTGGCGATGGACGAAGCCAACGCCGACATTGCCGACCATGCCTATTGCCACCCCGAAACGCAGGGCATGGGCGCAACGCTTCTGGTGCCCGTGATCCGCGATGGCGCGCTGTATTGGGTTTCGGTCGGAGATTCGCCCCTGTTTCTGATGCGCGAAGACCGGCTGTACCGGCTGAACCGCGCCCATACGCTGGCCGCGCGGCTGGATGCCATGGTGCGCGATGGCACGATGGATGCGGCTGCGGCACAGGCCACGCCGGATCGCGACGCGCTGACTTCGGTTCTGATCGGCGCGCCAATCCCCGAGGTTGACCTGCGTGCCACGCCTTTTGCGCTTTGCCCCGGCGATATCGTGCTGGCCGCCAGCGACGGGCTGGAATTTCTGGACGATGCGCAGATCGCTACCGTGCTGAACCGTTACAGGGATGCGCCAAGCCACCAGATTGCCGCGCAGTTGATGCAGGCCGTACACGATCTTGACGATCCCGATCAGGACAATACGGCGCTGTGCGTCATCAAGGTGTCGGGTCCACAGCCCGCGCCCCGGATGCCACGCGCGGCCACGGCACAGCCCGCGCGCCGTAAAACCACGTTGTTCATGCGCGTGCAGGGCAATGACCGCCGCGTTGCCTTTGGCACGACTTCTGCCCGCGAAGGGAAATGACCATGGCCATTGCACATACCGATCAGATCACTTCGTGCCTGCGCGGCGCGCTCGAGGCCGGGTTGCTGCCCGCCGAAGGCGAAGCCACCGGGCGGCGGCTGCTGCGGCAGTTGAACACCCCGGCCCGCATAGCAATCATCGGCTTTCCGGGGTCTGGCAAGACCAGCCTGTGCAACATGCTGGCTGGCCAGCCCGCGATGCCCGACCTGGCCGGCGTGCCGGTTGTCGAACTGGTATTCGGCAAGCGCCTGCACGCGGTGATCGAAGGGCAGGAAGGCCATACGCGCACCGTCGAAGGCATCGCCACGCCAGATGACATCCCGCCGGGCACCGTGCGCGTGCGCCAGCACCTGCGCCACAAAACCTTGCGCGCGCGGCATTTCATGGAGATCGAACTGCCCGACACCATCGAGGCCCAGCGCGACCTTCTGGAATGGATGGCGCTGCGCACCGATATCGCGATCTGGTGTTCGTCTCGGTTTGACGATCGCGAACGCGCCCTGTGGTCGGCGGTGCCAGACCGCCTAAAGGATCACGGTTTTCTTGCCCTGACAATGGCCGACCGGCTGCACATGCAGGGCACGCTCACCTCGCGGATCGAGGCGTTGGCCCCGGTCGTCGCCGAAGAGTTTCTGAGCCTGTTTCCCATTGCCACGCGGCAGGCCATCGCCGCGCAATCGGCGGGCTCCGCCCGCAACGACTCGCTCTGGCAGGCCAGCGGGGCGGAGGCACTGTGCCAGGGACTGGACGACCAGATCGATCTGGATCGCCGGGCCGATGTGGATCATGTTCACGCCCTGCTGGAACGCTATGACATTACCCCGGGCGAAGAGGCCCCCGCGCCAGCCGAGGCTGAACCGGCGCCAACCGTCAGGGCGTCGGAACCGTCGCAGCAGGTGATGGCGCAGGCGCTCGACATGCTGCAAGGCTGCGCCGAGGACCTGATGCAAGGCCCGCCCTCCGGCGACGACGACAGCGCCGACAGGGTGCTGGAACGCTGTGCCCAGACTGCTGAAGATCTGGCCGCGCTTCTGGCGGGCACCGATGGCGCCGACCCGGTGTTCCGCGCGTTCCGCGATGATGCGAACGAAGGCGAACAGATGTTGCTTCTGCTGCGGTTGGAACGCGGCGAAACCGCCGCCGAGGATGCGCTTACCGTCCTGTTGCAAATGAAAAAGGATATGGCGGAAAAGACGGTGGTGTGACCTGCCCCCCGGACCGCCGCAGTCGTGCCCAGCTTTAACCATAATCCCCGGCGAGTATCGAAAATTGGAATCAAAGACGCCCGAACGTCATTGACCGCCGGTGAACGGTGGCGCGGTGCGGGTGGATGGGGCCGGACGCAAGATGAATATCACGCATGACTTCACCGCAACCGACCGAATTGCGCTTGCCCCCGCTTTGGGCTGCCTGAACGCCGGGCTTGAACCGCTGGCGCAGCTGGCAGATCAGGCACGCAGCCTTGAAAAATCGCTGGATCTGCTGGAGCAACTGGCCGGAGAGACCGGGCAGCGCTCGGTGATCCGTCTGCGGGACGAGTTGGCCGCTTTTGAACCGGCGATCACCATCGTCGGGCAGGTGAAATCGGGCAAGACGACTCTGGTGAACGCGCTGGCGGGCTGGTCCGATCTGCTGCCTGCGGATGTGAACCCCTGGACGTCGGTTGTCACCTCGTTGCACCTGATGCCCGGGCGGCAGCGGCAGGATGTGGGCGCCCGGTTCCAGCTGATGCGCGAAGAGGAATGGGATCGCCTGCTGCGCAAGGGCGGCCGTCTGGGCGAACTGGCCGATCGCGCCGGGGCCGACACCGAGATGGAGAAGATCCGCGCCCAGATCGAAGAGATGCGCGAAAAATCGCGCCGCCGTCTGGGGCGCAAGTTTGAGCTGCTGTTGGGGCAGGAACACGAATACGGCTATTTCGACAAGAACCTGCTAGAGCGTTACATCTGCCTCGGCGACGACTTCCTAAGCGAAGAGGACGCCCCGGAAGAAGACGATCAAGGCCGGTTCGCCGATATTACCCGCTCGGCAGATCTGTTCCTGCATTGCCAGTCGATGCCGCATCCGCTGTGCATCCGTGACACGCCCGGCGTCAACGACACCTTCATGATGCGCGAGCAGGTGACCATCAACGCCGTGCGCAACAGCCGTGTCTGCGTGATGGTGCTGTCGGCCAATCAGGCGCTGACCTCGGTCGACATGGGGCTGATCCGGCTGGTGTCGAACCTGAACGCACGCGATGTCATCATCTTCGTGAATCGCATCGACGAATTGCAGGATCCCGGCGAACAGGTGCCCGAGATCGAGGCCTCGATCCGCGCGACGCTGGCCGAACACGATGGCCCCGAAGACGCGCAGATCATCTTTGGCAGCGCCTATTGGGCGGGTCGGGTGCTGTCGGAAACCGTGGATGACATGACCGACGCCAGCGCCGCTGCGCTGATGAACTGGGCCGAGGCACAGCTGGCCACCGGCGATCACGATCTGGGTGCTCCCGACATGATCTGGCAACTGTCGGGCCTGCCCCAGCTGAATCGCGCAATTGCCGAACAGGTGGTCGATACGCTGGGTGCGCCCAAGCTGCGCAAGATCGCGGCGGCGGCAGTCACCATCGCGAGCGGCCAGCAGGCCGCCAATCTTGTCCGTATCGCGGGCGATTCAGGCGGCGCGGACCAGCCGATCGAAGAGATTCGGCGCGAGTTGGCCAGCCTGTCGCAGGAACATCTGGACGATCTGGCCGACGCGCTTGCCGCCATCGCTGCCAGCCATCACGAACGGTCGGACCGGGCGCATAAGAACTTTCTGGAACGCGCAACGCATTCGCTGATTGCGCATCTGGAAAAACACGGCGACGGCCCGGTCTGGGAATACAGCCCCACGGGCCTGCGGATGCTTCTGAAATCGGCGCACTCGGTGTTCACCAGCCGCGCGCAGACCGCCGCGGCCGAGGCCTATCAGAACGCTGTCGCCGATGTGGCCGAGTTGTATTACCGCGCCTTTGGCGATGCGGTCGAAGGCATCCAGCTGTCGGTGCCCGAGGTGCCGGCCGCCGCGCCGCCCGTGTCATTGGCGCAAACCATTGCGTTGGATTTCAACGATGGCTGGTGGCGTACATGGTGGCGTCGCGCGCGTGGGTACAAGGCCTTTGCCGCGCGGTTCCACGCGATGATCGCCGCTGAAACCGCCGATTTCATCACCCAGTTCAAGACCGCGCCCACGAACGAATTCACCGCGCGGCTGATCGACGTGCTGCAATCCTTCCTCGATCAGTCGCGCGACGTTCTGGACGACATCGCGCAGGGCAACGGCGCGCGCCCCGAAAGCGATACGCTGTTCCTTGACGGGCACGAGCAAGACCGCCAGTCGGCCATAGCCGCGCTGATCGCCGATCTGGAACCCCTGGCCCTTCAAGGCCGCGAAGACACCTCTACGAACGCAGGCCAGTGATGACCGACACAGAACGAAGCGGATCCGCCGAACCTCACTCTGGGCAGAAACCCCGCGTGGTGCTGATGGGCGAATTCAGTGCGGGCAAAAGTACGCTGTCGAATATCCTGCTGGAAGGCGCGCCCCTGCCAATGCGGGTAACGGCGACACGGCTGCCCCCCGTGCATATTTCCTATGGCGCGCCTTCGGCCCGGGCCGAAGCGTTCGACGGCACGTTCAGCGACATCCTTGACGGCGATCTGGAGCTTGTACCGCTGGAAGACACCCGCGCCATTCACCTGACGATGCAATGCGATCTGCTGGAACTCTGCGATCTGGTCGATATGCCCGGCATCTCTGATCCGAACATGCCCGCAGATATGTGGGACAACGTGATCGAACCGCGCGACCATGTGATCTGGTGCACCCATGCCACTCAGGCATGGCGGCAAAGCGAAGCGGCAATGTGGGAGCAGCTGGCCCCGTCCAGCAGCGGCGCGAATCTGCTGCTGATTACCCAGATCGACAAGCTGCGCACCCCCCGCGACCGGGTGCGCGTGCAGCGCCGCGTCGCCCGCGAAATCAACGGCGCGTTCAGCGCGGTCTATCCCGTGTCGCTGTTGATGGCACTGGACGCGGGCGAGGATGCCGAGGCCTGGCAGGAAAGCGGCACCGCCGCCTTTACAGAACATCTGGTCGACCTGCTGGTGAATGGCGGTGCACGACCCGAATCAGAAGACGCACCTGTTGAAGACACCGCCGCCAAAGTCGAGCCCGCGGCTGACATGGCCCCCGGTGTTGTTCCGCGCCGGGTTCAATCGGGCGCCCGTTCGCCCCGTCCGCGCCCGGACCCCGGCGCACGTCTGCACCTGATGCCTGTGCCTTCTGGCACCTAGACCCGAGCAAGACCAAGAATGCCCCTCACCTCGATCTCTGACGAACTCGACCGGCTCCGCCTCGCGACGCCCGACTGCCGCATGACCGCCTTTGGCGACTTGCGCGCGCGGCTGGTGCTGACGTGGAGCGCCGAGGGCCCCTGTCCGCGCGAAACGCTGGACGCTATTGCGGCCGAAGCCGCCCGGGCCTTTGCGCTAAGCGGGCTGATTGATGATAGCAGCGAAACGCTGGCGATCACCTTTTCAGAATCGGGCACCCGGTTCTTTGCCCGCCACGATGCCGGGTCTGATGACGTGGTCTGTGCTGATTGCGCGCCCGGCCTGGATATCGCGCCAATGACCCACGCGCTTCACGACAGCGCCCGCCGTATCGCCGAGGCCGCATGATGATCCAGCGCGCCCAGAAACCCAAACCGGTCTCGTCGCTGTCACAGCGTCTGCTGCGCCTGGCGGCCACCCCCGGACAACTGGCGGCAGAGCGGCGCGCCCTGCCCGATGCACCATCCGCGCGGCTGTTGGCGGTACTGCGCGAAATCGACGAAACCGTGCTGCCACGTTGCGTTGATCTGTGCATCGATCGGACCCCCGTGGCGCGGCTGACGATTTCCCAGCGGCGTCTGGTGCGGCTGGAACTGGCGCGGCGCGGGGCCCTGCGCGCCGACCCTTCGGTGATGGTGCGGGTGCTGGCCGATGCGCTGGCGTCGCTTGCGGCACAGCCCGGGGCGATGTCGATGGTGGTGCGCCGCCGCGCCGTGGCGACACCCAGCCCCGAAACCGCCTGCTCTGTGGCGCAGCTGCGGCTGGCCCTGTCGGTCGATCTACCAGAATCGGGCCGGGCGGCCGGTTCGGCCGGCCTTGCGCGTCTGGCCGAAACGATTGACCGCGATGCGCTGGCAACCTGTCGCTGGCCCACGGGTCAGGCGCCGCTGGCCTTCGCGGGCGCGTCCGAGTGGACAGAAACACTGGCCCGCGCGGCCGACGGATTTCGCCGGCGCGATAAGAACGGCCCGGACAACCGCCGCTTTGGCAGCCCGCGCACCGATGGTCTGGCCTTGCCGCTGGGCGATGGGCAACTGCTGATCCTTGCCGCGCAGGGCGGCGCCGGACTCGCCGCCGTGATGCCCGAAGCGGAAGGCATGGCCGCCATTGCCCACTGGCAGCGCAACACCTGATCCAAGAAAGAAAAGCCCCGCCCGGGGCACCGGACGGGGCTGTGTTTTGATGCCGCTGCGGCTTAGTTCTTGCCGGTCAGCGTCTCGCGCCCGACATTGTCGAGAATGCTCTCGTAGGTCTCGCGCTCTTTCTGCATGACCTCGCCCGCCGTTCCGTAGCCGCGATAGGTCATGTCCATCGATCGCTTTTCGCCAACGGTCTGGGCCAGTTCGCCATTCACCGCCTTTTCAAACGCCGCCGACAGTTTCTCAAGCCGCTCGGCGGGAACGCCCGCCGGGGCGTGCAGCGAAATCCGGCTGGTCACGCCAAAGGGGAATCCCATGTCTTTCATCGAGGTCAGTTCCGGTGCGACTTTCAGCTTGTCGAAGGAGGCCGCGAACAGCGCCTTGGCATCGCCCGCTGCCACGATGGGGCGCCACGACCCGCCCGAGAAGGCCACATCGACATCGCCCGCCAGCACGGCCTGCACCGCGCCCGACCCGCCGTTCACCGGCACCGGGCGCAGCTCGACCCCGCGCTCCTTGGCGATGTAGTGCATCAGCAGCCGGTCAATCGCCAGCTGGCTGGCGTAGGTCATCGGACGGCCTTCGGATTTGACGTTTTCGATCAGCTCGTCCAGCGAGTTGTAGGGCTGGTTCGGGCCGGTGAAGATTGCGTTCTGGAAATCGCCCAGGATGGCCACATGGTCGAAGCTGTCCATGTCATACAGCGCCTTCTGTACCAGCGGTGCCAGCGTGATCGACGTGGAATTCGTCGCCAGCAGCGTATAGCCGTCGGCCTCCTCACGCGCGACCTGGCTGGCCGCCACGCCGCCGCCGGCACCGCCAACGTTCTGCACCAGCACCGGCTGGCCCAGTTCCTGGCTGACAATATCCGTCATCGCGCGGATCGCGGAATCGGTGCCGCCACCCGCCGGATAGGCGACGACGACGGTGACCGCCTTGGTCGGCCAATCCTCGGCCTGCGCCGCAGCGGTCAGCCCCAGCGCACTCAGCGCGGCAGCGGCGAATGTGGTAAACGTACGTCTTTTCATCAGTTGTTTCCTCCCTTGGCTTCGATCGACTGTTGGTCGGGTCCGCGCGAAGACCGCACGCCCGCGATGCTGAACCGCCAGATCGAAAAGGCAGCCAGCAGCAGAAAGAGAATGGCAATGGGGTGATCCAGCAGCACCGCCGGGTCACCGTCGGACAGGATCAGGGACTGGCGGATCGTTAGCTCGGCCATCGGGCCAAGCACGTAGCCGACGACAAAGGTGACGAAGGAATAGTCGAGTTTTTTCATGAAATACCCAACCGCGCCGAAGATCAGCATCAGGTAGACGCCGAACATGCCGCCGCCTTCCATGTAGGCGCCGGTGATGCACAGGAACACGATCACCGGCATGATGATCGTGGGCCGCACCAGCACCGCCATCGAAAACAGGCGCTGCCCGAACATCCCCACCATCAGCAGCGCGGCCGAGGCCAGCAGCATCCCGAGGTAGATGGAAAACACTACCTCGCCGCTTTCGCGAAACAGGAACGGCCCCGGCGTCAGCCCGTGCATCATGAAGGCGCCCATCAGCAGCGCGGTCGACAGGCTGCCCGGCACGCCAATGGCAAAGACCGGGATCAGCGAGGCCGGAACCGTGGCGTTATCGGCGGATTCCGAGGCGGCCACGCCTTCCGGCGCGCCCTTGCCGAACTCGTCCTTGCGGGGCGAGGATTGCCGCACCCATGTGTACGAAAGAAAAGACGCCAGCGTCGCCCCCAGCCCCGGCAACAGCCCCACCGCACTGCCCACAAGCGAGCCTTTGAGGATGGCGGGCGTCACCTGTTTCAGCTCGGCCCCGCTAAGATGCGTATCGCCCTTGTTGCCGGTATCGACCCGCGCGGGCCGCTTGGCGTAGCCGCCACGCCAGCCCTGATCGACCTGCACAAGGATTTCCGACATCGCCAGCGTGCCGATGGCCACCGCCAGCAGCGGTATTCCGTCATACAGCTGCAGCAGCCCGAAGGTCAGCCGGGGCAAGCCGGTTTCCGCGTCGATCCCCGGCGCCGACAGCAGCAGCCCAAGGAACCCGGCGATCAGCGCCTTGAAGAAACTTTCACCCGATACGGCAGCGATGAAGGTGATGGAAAAGATCAGGATCGAGGCCAGTTCGATCGGACCCAGCCCGATGGCAAAGCGCGCAATGGGCCGCGCCAAAGCGATCAGCGCGATGGTCGCCAGGACATCCCCCGCGACCGAGGCGATCAGCGCGACCTTCAGCGCCTTCTGCGCCTTGCCCTGTTGCGTCATCGGATAGCCGTCGTAGGTGGTGACGACCGACGATGGCTCTCCGGGGACGTTCAGCAGGATCGCGGACACCGCCGACCCGGCGGCGCCACCCTTGTTGATGCCAATCAGGAACGACAGCGCGGCTGCGGGCGACATGGCAAAGGTGAACGGCAGCGCCACGGCAATCGCGGTGGTCCGGTTCATGCCCGGCAGCGCGCCGACGACATAGCCGATCAGCACGCCCAGCACGATATAGGCCAGCGTCAGCGGGGTGAAGATTTCTGCGGCGGCGGCGGCTAGGTTGGTCATCGCAGCAAACCTCAGGGCACCGGCGTTTCAAGCACATAAAGCGCGAGGTAATAGACCGCGCCCACCGGCAGAACCGCCGTGGGGACGATGCGCAGCGGGCTGCGGTCACCCAGCACGATCATCAGCGCGGCAATCAGCAGCGGGGCGCCGATCAGCAGGCCGAAGATGTCGATCACCACGATCCCGCCCAGGATCAGCGCCACCAGCAGCGCGAACATTGCAAGGTTCCAGCCGCTGACCGGGGAAGCGGCATCAACCCGGCCCGCGCGCAGCCGCAGCACCGATTGCACCGTCAGACCAACCGCACAGATCGTCAGCCCCACGGACAGCAGCGTCGGAAAGAACGTGGGCGGCAGGCCGTAATACATCCCCTCTTCGGTGCCCATCGGAATGATGACAAAGGTCAGCAACAGGCCAAAGGCCGTCAGTGCCACCCCTCCGGCAAGATCGAGTTTCGTCATCGCGGCCTTCCCTCCCCTTTGCCCGGACGTGGCCGGGCCTCGCACGGGTTTGGCCCCGCGCGAGTGCCGTCAAATTAGACGGATTGATTAGTATGTCAATATTTGGATAATACAATCTTATAAACTGAACGCTCTGTGAAACAGCAAGGAAACCGGCCGCAGTGACCCGCATATCCGACACGCCAACGCCCGAAGCCGCCATAACCCGCTTCGTGGCCCGATTCGACCCGGCCGATATTCCCGCGCAGGTTCTGGCCGAGGGACGACGGTCTTTGGTCAACATTTTCGCCACCGCCTTTACCGGCTGCGACGAGGCTCCGATTGCCGCGATGCGCAAGACCGGGCTGGCGTTTTCCTCTTCCGAAACCTGCACATTGATCGGGCGGCCCGAACGCTGCGACGCCCCAACCGCCGCCGCGCTGAACACCGCCGCCGCGAACATTTTCGACTTCGACGACACACATGAAGCAACGATCATCCACCCGGCGGCGGCTGTTTTTGCCCCTCTGTTTGCCCACGCGCAGGTGGCGCAAGTATCGGGGCGCGATCTGCTGGCGGCCTTTGTTCTGGGCTGCGAGGTGGAGTGCCGGATGGGCAATGCGATGTCGCCCTATCACTATGCGCACGGCTGGCACATCACATCGACCTGCGGGATTTTTGGCGCGGCGATGGCGATGGGCCGCCTGTTGGGGCTGGATGACACAGGTCTGCGGCAGGCGCTGGCCTGCGCAGCGGCGCAATCCTCGGGGTTGGTGGAAACGCTGGGGACAGGCGCCAAAAGCGTCAGCATGGGCGGCGCCGCGCGCAATGGCTATCTGTCCGCGCTGCTGGCGCAAAATGGCTGTGATGGGCCTGCGCTCCCGCTGACCGGGCCGCGCGGTTACCTGAAGGTTTACGCCGATGCGATGAAGCCCGAATGCCTGACGGACGGGCTGGGCACGGAATGGGAGTTCGGCAAGAACACCTATAAACCCTATCCCGTCGGCGTGGTGCTGAACCCGGTGATCGAGGCGGTGCTGGACCTGCGCGAGACAGACGGCCTGCGGCTGGATCAGGTCGCGCATGTCACGCTGACGGGCCATCCTTTGCTGCAACAGCGCACCAACCGCCCCGACGTGAAAACGGGCCGCGAAACGCAGGTCAGCGCGCAGCACGCCATCGCCATTGCATTGCTGACCGGGCGCGCGGGGCTGGATGAATTTTCCGACCCTGCGGCCGCGCAAACCTTGGAAATCGGGCGGCCAACGGTCGATTTCATAGACGACGACAGCCGCTCGGTGGATTCGGTTGGCGTTGAGATCCGCACCAAGGATGGCCAGAACCTGACCCGCGACATCGACCACGCCGCCGGGTCGCGCGCCAAGCCGCTGCCCGACGACCGGCTCGAGGCAAAGCTGACCGCCGCTGCCACGCGCGCGGGCTTCCCGGGCGATACCCGCGTCCTGATGGACGCGCTGTGGCAGATCGACAGCGCCAAAGACGCGGGCGCGATCATCGCGCTGGCCGGAGCATAAGCCATGACAGACACGCAAAACCGCCCGCTATCGGGCCGCACCGCGCTGATTACTGGGTCCGAAGGTGGGCTGGGCCTTGTTCTGGCGGAAAGCCTTGCCGCTGCCGGGGCCGATATTGCCCTGAACGGGCTGCGGGTTGACGCCGAAGGCGCTCCGCTGGCGCAAAGCCTGTCCGATATGCACGGCATCCGCGCGATCTATGTCTCCGCTGATGTAGGCCAGCGCGATCAGGTGACCCGGCTGGTTGACACCACCGCCACCCGCCTTGCACCGGCCGATATCGTGGTGAACAACGCGGTGATCCGCCACTTCTCGCCGGTCGAGGATTTTGACCCGGACCATTGGGAGCATTCGCTGAGCGTGAACCTGAGTTCAGCATTCCACACCGCGCGCCTGACCATCCCGCAGATGAAGGCGCAAGGCTGGGGCCGCATCTTCAACATCTCGTCCTACTACGGGTTTCGCGGGGCCGAGAACCGGATCGACTATGTCACCACGAAGACTGCGCTGACCGGCATGGCCCGCGCCATCGCCATCGAGACTGCCAAGACAGGTATCACCTGCAATGCGCTTTGCCCCGGGTCGGTCGGGACAGAGGCGATTTTGAACCGTATCCGGGGCATGGCCGCCGAGCAGGGCCGCGATTTTGATGAACTCGCGCGCGAATACGCCAGCGACCGCAGCGCGACGGGGCGGTTTGTCGATCCGCGCAGCATCGGGGCATTGCTTGTGTTCCTGTGTTCGGACGCCGGGGCCGATATTACCGGGGCAACGCTGCCGGTGGATGGCGGGTGGCTTGCGTCATGAGACACACCGCTGCATATTGGTCCCAGCATCTATTATTGTATGACAGCATGGCAAACCCTGCCCTGCCTCAGCCGGCCGGCCGCGACGCCGCCGCACCACGACGGAGCCACCCCGCATGAGCAAGACCGAAAGCCAATTCCGCGTTGATCGGATCGCCGCGCCGTTGCGCTATAGCGTGACGGAAAGCATCCGCAACGCGATTGCCATCGGCCATTTCAAGGCAGGCGAACACCTTCCCGAACGCGAGTTGTGCGAAATGACTGGCGTCAGCCGCACGCTGGTGCGCGAAGCGATGCGGCAGCTGGAATCCGAAGGCATCGTGGTGGTCGAACCCCATCGCGGCCCCTTTGTCGCGCGGATCACCAAGGAACAGGCCGAAGGCATCTACCTTGTGCGGCAAGAGCTGGAGAGCCTGGCCTGCCGCCTGTTCGTGGCCAATGCGACCGAAGACCAGCGCCGCGCGTTGAAGACCGCGTTGAGCAATCTCAAGTCCGCCGCGCGCAAATCCGACCCGCAGGCGCGGTTGTCGACCAAGAACCAGTTCTATGACTGCCTTGTGGAAGGCGCCAACAACGAGGCGCTTGGCAACTGCATCTACATGCTGAATTCGCGCATCACCCTTCTGCGCGCCACCTCGCTCAAGGCGCCGGGGCGGATCAAGGAAAGCATGAAGGAACTGACCGCAGTGGTTGACGCGCTGATGGATCGCGACGCGGAAAAGGCAGCCGATCTGGCGCGGTTCCATGTGTCGAAAGCGGCCGAAGCGGCGGTGCCGCTGATCGAAACGCCCGAGGAGTAACCCCCCCGGGCGCCTACAATTCGCTAGCGCGGAACGGTCGCGCGCACCAGATCGCCGACGTTTTCCATCTCGCCCAGTTTCCAACAGGCATCCAGCACCTGCTGTGCCTGATCACCGCCCAGCGCGGTGATCTGGTTCAGGAACTTGTCGTTCAGTTGGTCGTTGCTCAGCGGACGTTTCACGTTGCCGAGCGATTCCGGCAGGAACCTGTCGATCACCGTGCCGTCTTTCAGCGTCACGATGGCGCGCACGGAATCCGCCGATTGCCCGTCCACCGCCACCGGGGTCACCCGGTCGCGCATCGCGGCCAGCGCCGGGTCGGCGATGGCTTCGTCGGTGAATTCGCTCAGCCGTCCCTGCGCGCGCACTAGGCCAATGGCCGCCGCATGGTAGATCGAGAATTTGCCCTGCAAGCCCCGTGTCGGGCGCTGATCGCACAGGTCGCGCACGATGGGCGCCACTTGCAGTTCGACCTTTTCCACCTGCTCGGGCGCGGTACCCTCGGCGTGGATCGAGGAACAGAGTTCGATCGTCGGGTGGATGACGATGCCACAGGGGTAGGGTTTGTAGGTGATACCTTCAAACCGGTAATGGCTGCCGAAGCGGTCCATCAGGTTGTCGACATCCAGCATCCCGCCCGCCGTCACGGCCGCGAACCCGCGCGGGCCTTCCAGCGGCGTGTTGCCGGTGTTGAACCCAGCCTGCGCCAAAAACGCCGCTTCGATCCCGCAGCGCGCGGCATGGCCCGGGTGAAACCCCTTGGCCATCGAGCCAAAGTTGTCGCGCAGCCCCGAGGCCTGCGTGCCCGCCATGCCGATGGCCCAGAGCATCTGTTGCGCATCCAGCCCCAGCAGCCGACCGATCGCCACGGCCGCGCCGAAGATGCCGATGGAGCCGGTGCTGTGCCAGCCCGCCTGATAGTGGTTGGGATAGGTGGCATCGCCGATCCGCGTCACCACGTCGAACCCGAGCGCGAAGGCGTGCAGGAAATCCCGCCCCGAGATGGGATGCACCGCCGCCCAGGCAAACAGGGCCGAGGCCACGGGCGATGTGGGGTGGATGTAGTTGCTTGGCGTGGTGTCATCGAAATCGTGGATGTGCGAGCTGATGCCGTTCAGCAGCCCCGCCATCGACATGTCGACGGTTTCGCGGCGCCCCAGAACCGCCGCCGTACCGGGGCCGGTGAACTGGCCCAGCGCCTTCAGGGTGATGTCCATCGCTTCATGGTCGGCGCCGCCCAGCGCGACGCCCATGAAGTTGACCAACGCTCGGTGCGCCTCTGTCACCGTCGCGTCGTCAAGGCTGTCAGGCTGGCTGGCGGCCAGCGTCTCGGCAAAGTGCCTGCTCAGGTCTTGCATGGGGTTATTCCGCCGCCGTGGCCGCTTCGGCGTCCATTTCCTTGAACACCTCGGCGCAGACCTTCATGCTGTCCAGCGCCGCGGGAACGCCGCAATAAATTGCCACTTGCAGGATGATTTCCTGAATGGTTTCGCGGCTCAACCCGTTGTTGATGGCGCCGCGCACATGCAGGCGCACCTCGTGCGGGCGGTTCAGCGCCGACAGCATCGCCAGGTTGATGACGCTGCGCATCTCGCGCGGCAGACCGGGGCGGCCCCAGATCTCGCCCCAGCAATATTCGGTCACCAGACGCTGCACCGGCGCGGTGAAATCGTCGGCGGCATCCAGCGAGCGGTTCACATGCGCGGCGCCAAGCACCTCGCGCCGGATCTCCAGCCCCTTGTTGAACAGTTCGCTTTCCTTGGTCGGATCCATGCCCATCTGCGTTCTCCCTTGTGGTCGCTGGTGTCAGTGGCCGCCCGTCGGCTCGCCGACGAAACGGTTGAAATCGTGAAAATCGGTCATGCCTGCGGCAATCGTCTCGGTTGTAGGCGCGGCCATGAAGTTGCGCATCATGTCGCCCACCGCCTTGTGCACCGTCAGCATCGGTTCAATCGGGCAGAGGCTGTAATCGAACCCCAGGTCATAGGCTTCCTGCATGGTCAGCACCGGGCTTTTGCCCGAACGCGCCATGTTGAACAGCAGCGGCTTGCCCAGCGGTTTGATCCGCGCGGCCAGCTCTCGCATCTGGTCAAGGCTTTCGGGCGCATCGGCGTACAACCCATCCGCCCCGGCTTCGGCATAGGCCGTCAGGCGCGCCACGGCATCGTCCAGCCCCGTCACCGCGATGGCATCGGTGCGCGCGACAAAGAAGAAATCCGGGTCGGTGCGCGCTGCCAGCATCGCCTTGATCTTGGCGACCATATCCTCGGCGCTGACCAGTTCCTTGCCGTCGAAATGGCCGCATTTCTTGGGCATCTGCTGATCTTCGAGGTGCAGCACCGAGGCGCCCGCCTGTTGCCAGAGGCGCATGGTTTCCACCGCCTCGGCGATGCCGCCATAGCCGGTATCGGCATCGGCGAAGATCGGCAAAGACGTGCCGCGCGCGACGCGCTTGATGTGGTCATACATCTCGGCCTGCGTCAGCACGCCGATGTCGGGCGCGCCCGCGACGATGGCCGAGGCGGCAAAACCGCTGACATAGATCGCCTTGGCTCCGGCGTCCTCGGCCAGCTTGGCGGTCAGCGCGTCATGTGCGCCCATGCAGACAAAGGGGCCGTCATTGAACAGGGCGCGAAAGCGGGCGGACCGGGCGGTCATTGCGCGGCCTCCTTGGATTGCTCCAGCTCGAACCCGGCAAAGGTTTCGCACATGCGGGTGATGGCGGTGTGGTCCGCCCCCTGCCCCAGCATGTTGTTGGCCGCTGCCCATAGGTCGGCACAGGCGGCCGAAAACGGCGCGGGGGTCTTGGTGGCATGGGCCACGTTCATCGCAATGCCCACGTCCTTCGCCATAAGCGACAGGGCAAAGCCCCCGGCATCGAAATCGCGCGACAGGACGTATTGCTTGAACTTGTTCTTGGTCGAATTGTTCATGCCGGACGAGCTGTTGAGGATGTCGACCATTACGCCCGCATCCAGCCCGAACTTCTGACCGATCAACAGCGCCTCGATCCCGATCAGGAAACCGCCCGCAGAGACAAGGTTGTTCAGCGCCTTCATCGCCTGACCCGCGCCCAGGATGCCGACATGAGTGGCCGTGCCCATCGACGACAGCACCGGGTTGGCCGCCTTGAACACCGCCTCGTCCCCGCCCACCATGATCGTGAGCGTCCCGGCCTTGGCGCGTGGCACCCCGCCCGACACCGGCGCGTCGATCAGTTGCACGCCCTGTTCGGCCAGCTTCGCGCCGAAACCTATCGTGGCATTGGGATCGCCCGAGCTCATCTCGACCACGGTCAGCCCCTTGGGCGCGGCGCTGGCCAGCCCGGTCTCTCCGAACAGGACGGCCTCGACGATGGCGCTGTTGGGCAGCATGGTGACAACCGTTTCGGTCATCCCCGCCAGCGCAGCAGGGGTTTCCGCGACCTCGCCGCCGATTTCCCCGGCCAATTCCCGCGCCCGCGCGGTATCGACATCGCACAGGATCACCTGAAACCCTGCTTTGGCCATGTTGCGGGCCATCGGGGCCCCCATCATGCCGATGCCGATCAGGCCGACTGTTTGCTTGCTCATGTCCTCACTCCTTGAACGTCATGCGTCGCGTGCCGCCGGGGCACGGGCGCGGATTGCGAATTCGATGCCCATCAGCACGGCCAGCGCCAGCAGGCCGACGGTAGACAGCCACAGCGATGGGATCATCGTGACCACGGCGGCGATCAGGAACAGCACGGCGTGCCATGTCGGGATCGCCCGGAAGAACGGGTAGCGTTCAAAGCCAATGGCCAGCGCCAGAACCCCGATGGCCGTGGTTGCCAGAAGGTACACGCCCTGCACCGTCACCCCGCCGATCATCAGAATGCGCGGGTCGTAGATAAAGATGAACGGCACCGCGAAGCCCACGATCGACAGGCGCAGCGAATGGATGGCCGTCTGGATCGGGTCGGCATTGGCGATGGACGCCGCGGCAAAGACTCCCACCATCACCGGCGGGCTGATTGCGCTCATCACCGCGAAGTAGAAGATGAACAGATGCGCGACGATCAGCTCGATCCCCAGATCGACCATCAGTGGCGCCACCGTCACGGCGACCAGCACATAGGCGCCCACCGTCACCATCCCCATGCCCAGCAGGATGCAGGTGATCGCCGTCATCACGATCATCACGTGAATATTGCCGCCCGACACGATCTCGATCAGGTAGGACAGCCGGTCGCCCAGGCCCGTCATGGTCAGCACGCCGATGATGACGCCCGCAATGGCAAGCGAGCCGACCAGCGGGATGCAGGTGGCCGCGCCCTGACGCAGACCGTTCATGAAGTTGCCGATCAGGCTGTCGCGGGTTTCCTTGGCGATCATGCAGACCGCGATGAACGACAGGATCGCCAGCGTCACCGCGTAGTCAGCCGAGTACCGCTGCCACAGCAGCACCACCAGCACCACGATGGGCACGAAGAAGGGAATGACCTCGATGCTGGCGCGGCGCAGGTTGGGCAGCTCGGCCGGATCCAGACGCTCGATATCATATTTGATCGAGGCCAGGTGAACCTGCGCGAAGATGCAGAAATAGAACAGAAGGCAGGGCACCAATGTCAGCCCCATGATGGCGATCAGCGGGTAGCCGGTGATCTCGCTCATCAGGAAGGCGGTGGCGCCAAGGATCGGCGGAGTGATCTGGCTGCCCAGCGAGGCGGTGGATTCCACGCCCGCAGCGAAGGCGGGGCGATAACCGACGCGCTTCATCATCGGGATGGTGATGACGCCGGTGGTGACGATATTGGTCACGGCGCTGCCCGACATCATGCCCATCAGAGCACTCGCCAGGATCGCCACCTTGGCCGGGCCGCCGCGAAAGCGACCGGCAATCGCCAGCGTGAAGTTCATGAATTTCTGGCTGCCGCCGCTGCAATCCAGCAACGCCGCGAAGAACACGAACAGGCCGATGTAGTTCGCACCGATGGCCAAGGGCGTTCCGAACAGCCCGTCGGTGGAAAATATCTGGCTCCACAACAGCCGGTCGATGGTCAGCCCGGCGTGGCCGAACAACCCCGGCAGCAGGTTGCCGAAGAGCGCGTAGAGGATCGCGACAACCGCGACATAGTTCATCGGCTTGACGGCGGTGCGGCGCGTCATCTCCATCGCGCCAAGGATCAGGAAGGCGCAGCCGATCTTTTCCCCAAGCGACAGCGAGAACACCAACGCGAAGTCCAACCAGACATAGGCGACCCACAGGCAGGCCGCACAGCCTGCAAGGATCACCGCGTTCAGTACCCATTCTCCCGCCGAATTCCGCGCGAAGATGCGCGAGGGCAGGATGATGACCGTCAGCAACATGATGACCATCAGGTAGAAGGGCCGATAGACCAACGCGGGCGGCCCACCGAAGAACCCCGCGTACATCGGGAACAGGAACAGGATCAGCGCAAGGCCGCCGGTCGCATAGCGCCACAGCGGGCCACGGTTGATCGTCAGGTCGATCCCGTCGTCGACGACGGGCGGCGCGGATTTCGCGGCTTCAGCGGTCATGAAACGTATCCGATGTTTAAGGGGGACGTAGCGGGGTGACCGGCCCGGCGGGGTGCCGGACCGGATCGGGCCAACCTATTCCTTGGGAAGCAGGTCGGCGTAGGCCTCCCAGCCCGGTACGTTCATTTCCTTGTAGTACATCAGCGCGCCCGGATGCGGCGCGATCGGCACGCGCTTCAGCGCCTCTTGCAGGTTCACATCCTCGAACACCTTGGAACTGCGGTTCACCGTCTCGATGTTCTCCCACACCGCGCGGGTCATGGCGTAGACCAGATCGTTGGGCAGATCGGCATCCAGGAACATGAATTCCGGCGAGACAAAGGATTGCGCCGGGGCGGGCACATTCATGTTCGGGTATTCCTTGATGAACGGCCAGTCGATCGGACCGGCCCAGGGCAGCTGCTCGGCCACTTTGGCGGCACCTGCTTCGTCCGCCTGCAGCAGGGTCACGTCACGCGCGGTCGTCAGCTCCAGCACCGCGCCGGAATAGTCGCGCACATAGGACATGGCATCGATATTGCCGTTCTGCAGTTGGCTGATCGCCTCGGATGTGTCCATATAGCGGACCTTCACATCATCCAGCGAGACGCCGTTGTCGGCAAAGACGATCTCGGTCAGCTGATAGTTGGAGGTGCCGCGCGGGGCCAACGCGACGGTCGCGCCCTTGAGGTCGGAAATCTTGGTGAACCCGGTGTCGGTGCGGGCCAGAACGTTCAGCGGCACCTCGTTGTGATAGAACCAGAATTTCAGCGCGATGCCTTCACTCGGGAAGGGCGCAACACCGTTTACGGCGTTCGAAATCGTCAGCGGTGTCCCCACCCCGCCCGACCAGGCACCTTCGTGCGTGTGAATGGCGCTTTCGGCGTCAAAGCCCGGCGAAACGGCACCGCTGGCACGCACGCCCTGTACGTTCTCGGTGATGATCTTGCCCAGCGCCCCCGCCAGTACGCGCGAGTTGCCGGTGGCCGAACCGCCACCCAGGACCACCTCGTAATCCCAGTCGGGGCTGCCCAGTTTTTCCTGAGCGAGCGCAGGAATGCCCGCAACGCCAATCGCGGCTGCCGCCGAGATTCGCACGAAGAATCGTCTCTTTTCAAGATCAAACACTTGATATTCCTCCCAAAGTTTTCACCACCCGTCGACCGGGATCACGGCGACGATAGGCACATCAAGAATTGAATGCAATCATCCAGTAATACAATCCTGCATTTTTTCGGTTTCCCGCCGGGCCACGTTGACATTGGAAAAATCGTATGATGCTTATACAAAAAATCATGCGCCCGGTGCGCGCTGACCACGTTAGGATACGATGTGACATCCCACGACTTCTGCTTCATCGGCCTGGGCACCATGGGGCGCCCGATGGCCACGCGACTTCTGAATGCCGGCTATTCGTTGATCTGCTATGACCCGAACGCCGAGTCCTGCGCCACGATGCAGGCCGCTGGCGCGACGATAGCCTCCAGCGCGCAAGAGGCGGCCGCCGCCGCGCCCGTTGCCCTGCTGTCGCTGCCAACGCCCGACGTGGTGCGGGCCGTGATCTGTGGCGACGCGGGCCTGCTGGGCGCAGAGGGCGCGGCCATTATCGTAGATCTGTCGACCACCGGCCCTCAGGTCGCCAAGGAGATCGCGGCAGTAGCCGCAGAACAGGGCCGCACGCTGGTCGATTGCCCGATCAGCGGCGGGGCAGAAGGGGCGCGTAATGGCACGCTGGCGCTGATGCTGGCCGGGCCGGAGGCCGCCGTCACCCCGCTGGTGCCCGCGCTGGAACATCTGGGCAATGTCTTCCGCGTGGGCGACAGCGCCGGCCAGGGCCAGACGATGAAGGTGCTGAACAACCTGATGTCGACAGCGGCACTGGCGATCACCTCAGAAACCATGGTGCTGGGCGCAAAATCGGGGCTGGACCCCGACAGCATGATCGCGGTGTTCAACGCCGGGTCCGGGCGCAACACCGCGACCACCGACAAATTCCCGAAACACGTGCTGACCCGCGCCTTCGATTTCGGTATGTCGATTGCCCTTTCGGCCAAGGACGCCCGCCTATGTCTGGAAGAGGCCGACCGCATGGGCGTGCCGATGCCCGTCGGCACCGCCGTGCGCCAGATGCTGATGCTGACGCGCGACCACCTTGGCCCCGACGCCGACATGACGGAAATCCTCCGCGTGGTCGAGCAATGGGCCAAGGTCGAAGTGCACCGCAAACCCGCCAGCCAGGAGGCCGCGCAATGAGCCACCCCATCGCAATCATCACCGGCGCCAGCCGTGGATTGGGCCGCGCCATCGCGCTTGATCTTGCCTCTGCCGGATACGGGGTGGCGCTGACGGCGCGCGACGCCGCCGCGCTTGAGGCAGTCGCGCAGGACTGCACCAAGGCAGGCGCCCCTGTGGCGCTGACCTATCCGGCAGACCTGAGCCAGCCGGGCGAACCTGCCCGCGTGGTCGACGAGGTGATGAAACAGACTGGCCGCATCGACGCGCTGGTGAACAACGCGGGCGATACGCAGCGCGGCGATTTTCTGACGCTGACGGACGAACAGCACCTGTCGGGGTTCGCATTGAAGTACCACGCCACGGTGCGCTTCTGTCGTGCCGCATGGCCCCATCTGGAAGCGTCGAAAGGCGCGGTGGTCAATATTTCGGGCATTGGCGCCCATACGCCCGAGCCTGAATTCACCATCGGCGGGCCGGTGAATTCCGCGATGATCAACTTTTCCAAGGCGGCCTCGAAACGCCCCGGGGCGCCGCGCGTGAATGTCGTTTGCCCTGGTCATATCGAAACCGACCGGCTGTCGCGCCGCATCGAGGCTTACGCCGAAAAGCACGGGCTAAGCCGCGAGGCTGCAGCCGAAGAGATGCGCGCCGAGCTGGGCATCGCGCAGTTCGGACAGCCCGGCGATATTTCCGCCATGGTGCGCTATCTCTGCTCGGATCAGGCGCGGTACATTACAGGCGCGGTGTTCACAGTCGATGGCGGCGCGACACCGGGGATTTAACCGGAGCCCTTGGGCGGCACGTCCAGACGGTAAACGCCGCCCGCCCCCTCGCCCGTCACGCGGGGATACCACTCCATCACCAGCGGGTCGTGGCCGGGAATGATGTGATCGGCCGAGTCAGCCAGCGCCGCAACGGTGCGATAGCCTTCCAGCATTTCGGCCACGCTGTAGACCAGCGGAAATGGTGTGTTGGTGCGCATGTTGGCGTAAAGATGCGAGGCATCCGAGGCCAGCACGACCCAGCCCCGTTTAGTGAACACCCGCACCACCTGCAACCCGGCCGAATGCCCGCCAACCCGGTGCAGCGTCAGCCCGTCGGCCAGTTCGGCCGTGCCATCGTGGAACACCACCCGCCCCGCGTAGAGGTGGCGGATGTAACTCACCACATCCTCTACATCGAACGGACCGCGCAGCACATCGTGGCACATGCAGCGCCCGGTGGCATAAGCGGCTTCGGCATCCTGAACGTGAAACCGTGCGCGAGGGAAATCGCCCAGCGTACCTGCGTGGTCGTAATGCAGATGGGTCAGGATCACATCGTCGATCTTTGCCGGATCGACACCAAACCCGGCGAGTTGCCGCGCCGGAGTCTGGAACAGCTCGCGCCCGCGTGACTTGGCCGCATCAGGGCCGAACCCCGTGTCGATCAGAAACACCCGGTCGCCCCGCCGGGCCAGCCACACGTAATAGGCCAAGTCCGACGCAGATTCGTGAAAATCACCGCCGATGAAATTTTCCTGAGCGCTGCGCCCTGAATGGCGGGCATAGCCGATGGCGAACAACTCGAACGGGTCAGGGGTGTGGGTCACGATATGCGCTCCGATAGGATTGTATGATTCCACTACCGCAAATCTATTGGCTTGGCAAAACCGTTGATGTGCTCTGGCCTCTGCTGCCTTTTCGCGACACATTGCACCCAACCAGCAAAGGAGAACCCGTGTGGGATCGCGCGCGCGCCTAATCAAACTGCTTCAGGACATCAGGGCCAGCTATTGGTTCCTGCCCTCCTCGCTTGTCATCTGCGCGATGATCCTGGCCTGGGCCACGCTGTTTCTGGATCGACATGTGGGCGATCTTGGCTTCGATCTGCCCGCGTTTCTTAAAAACACGCAGGTCGACGGGGCCCGCACCGTGATGAGCATCGTGTCGGAATCGTCTTTCGGCGTGGCCGGGGTGATGTTTTCAATGACGATGGTGGCCGTGTCCTTCGCCTCTGGCAACTTCGGGCCACGGTTGATCGGGAATTTCATGCGTGACCGCGGCAACCAATGGAGCCTTGGCATTCTGGTTGCGACCTTCGTGTATGCCCTGCTGATCACCCGCGCGATCCAGACGGCGACCCCGGATGATGCGCAAACCGCGATCGAGGCGTTCGTGCCGCATATCTCGATTTTTACGGCGCTGCTGCTGATGACGCTCTCGGTTTTCGTGGTGATCTATTTCGTCCATCACATTCCCGAAACCATCAATGTCTCGAACATCACCGCTTCGCTTGGAGACCGACTGTGCGAGGCGCTGCGCAACCGGATCGAGGAACAGCAAGAAGAAAACCGCGACGGCACGCGGATCGACTGGGCCGAGCGCAGCGCGGATCTGTCGCTGACGTTGGGGGTGTCGGGCTATATCCAGACACTCAACAAGGCCGAGCTGTCGAAACTGGCCCGCGAACACAACCTGCTTATCGAGGTGACCGCGCCTGTGGGAACCTTTGTCACACCAGACACGGCGGTACTGCGCGCCTGGGGTCAGGTGCAGGATGGGGTTTCAGAGAGCGATTTGATCAACTGCTTCGCGTCAGGCAACAGCCGGACAGAACATCAGAACCTTCTATTCATCGTCGACCAGTTGGTCGAGATGATCGCACGGGCCTTGTCGCCGGGCGTGAATGACCCATTTACTGCGATCAACTGTATGAACTGGCTGTTTTCGGCCATGGTCGTGGCCGCCAACCATCGCGGCGGGCTGACCGAAACGCCCGATGGCCGCGTGCGCATAAGTGAAGTGACGTTCCTGCGCCTGCTGGAACAGGGATTTGCCCAGTCGCGACCCTATACCAAATCCGACCCGCTGACCGACGCGCACCTGCAAGAACTGCTTGCCCGGATGGAACGCGAAATCACCACCCTGCGCCACCTCAAGACGCTGCGCAGCTTCCGCCGGACGCTGGACAAAGCCGAATAGGACACGGTGACATCTGCGATCACGCAACGCTAACGTACAAAAAAGAAGCCCGCGAAAAATCGCGGGCCCCTCTTTACGTCTTCGGAAGTGAGAGAAGATTTACTGCTTCTCGTAGGTCGCCATGGCTTCCAGTTCTTCCTTGGTCTTGTTCACGTGGATGCGGATGTCACCGCCGTCGACCGCACGCTCGACATCAAGTTCGTCGGCATTCACGGCAACCGGCTTTTCGCCAATACCCAAGAAGCCACCCACGTCGATCACGGCCTTGTCGACAGTCGCGCCATCAGCCATCAGCAGTTCCGAAATCTCGCCGATCCAGTTCTGCTTGGCGTCGTAAACGCGGGCACCGGTCAGCTCTTCACTGGTGATCGCGTCAACCTTGACCACCTCGAAGCCTTCACGCGGCTCGGTCATGGTCGGCGCAGCAGCGTCGGCGTTTGCAACTGCTTCGTCAGTCTGCGCTTCGGCCGCGTCGGCAGTCTGCTCGATCTCGGTTTCAGCGGCTTCAGCCGTCTGGTCGATCTCGGCTGCAGCATTGTCAGCTGCCTGATCAACGTTCTCGGCAGCGTTCTCAGCCATCTGCTCGGTCGACTCGGCGGCATTCTCAGCCATCTGCTCCGTCGATTCAGCAGCGTTTTCGGCCATCTGCTCGGTCGATTCAGCCGCATTCTCTACCGATTGCTCGGTGTTTTCGGCCATCTGTTCTGCTTCGGCCTCAACCGGCTCTTCCGTAGTCATGGCAGCAGTCTGGTCAGCCGGAGCGGTCATTGCGGGGTCAGCCGCCATTCCCGACATCTGATACTCAGGTGCGTTTTCAAACGACTCTTTGGTGCCATTCATGACAAGGAAGTAATCGCTGTCATCGCCTTCGGTGGCGTCGTCCGACACGAACTTAATTGCGTCCATGTTCACGGCGACCTGACGTTCGCCGATGCCCAGAAAGCCGCCGATATCGACCAGAACAGCCTCTACAGCGCCGTCACGCGACAGGATCACGTCGTTGATTTCGCCGATGTCTTCCCAGTTGTCCTGGATACCTGCATAGGAGTCTGCGTCCGTTGCATTTTCAGCGGTGTAGACACGCATCCCGATGAAGTCCGAGGCCTGAACTTCCATCGGGCCCGCTTCCGTGCGGAAGCTGGAATTCGTGCTAGCCTGCATCTCTGCGGGCTTCGCGTCGGCGGCGGGGGCTTCGGTCTGCGTCTGTGCGAATGCACCGGTTGCGCCAACGGCAATCATCGCGGTGGTCATCAAAAGGCGTTTCATGTCTGATCTCCTCTAATCGGTTGGTCAAGTCCTGCCTGACCTTCGCTAGCACAACAGCAGCGCCCCGAAATTGGTTCCGCAGACAAAATGCGATTTGCCCCACCATGCGGGGTACCGGCGGAAATCCACCGAAATAGCACCCCGGAAATAAATCGATCAAGCCATTGATTTTAAACTTATTAAAAGTTACTGCGCTGCCAGATCATGGGCTTGAGCCGGGAGTGTAAAATGAATCCCGGCGCCACCTAAAGCTGAGGTGCCGCACCAAATTCGCCCCCCGTGACGCTCGACAATCTTGCGGCAGGTCGCCAGTCCAAGCCCAGAGCCCGCCACGCAATCACGCGACGTGAACCGCTGAAACGGCTCGAATATCCGATCCCGAAACGCAAGCGGCACACCGCGGCCGTTGTCTTCCACTGAAATACGCGTCAGCCCCGCCGCCGCGTTCGACGCAGCAATACGAATGTGCGTGGGATCGCTTGCCCGATAGCGGATCGCGTTCGATAAAAGATTCTGCAGAAGCTGCGCCAGAAGCGGGGCGGATCCGAATACAGGCCAATCAGGCTGGACAATTTCAATCCGCGCGCCGACATCCGCGATTTCGCTGCGCAAAGCGCTCTGCGCGCGCGCGGCGATGTCATTAAGACTGTATACATCGTGCCGGTCTTCGCCATCGGCGCCAATGTATTCGCTTAGACTTTGCACCAAGTCGGACATCTGCCGCCCGACGCCGCGCATCTCGTCAAGTTCACGAATGGCCTCGGCGCTGTCACCGGCATCAAGCGCCTTGGCGATGAGGTCGCACAGGAAATCGATACCCCGGATCGGCGCCTTGAAATCGTGCACCAGAACATGAGCAAAGGTTGCCAGTTCGCGTTGCTGCATCGCGATCTTGCGCTGCATCCGGGCAAGTTTTACGGACGCCTCGATCGTGGTAATCAACCCCTCAGGCGTCAGTTTTGCCTTTATCAGATAGTCGGCCGCGCCTTGTTGAATGGCCGACTTCGCGACATCCTCGTCGCCCGCGCCGGTCATCATGATCAGCGCCGCCCCCGGCCACCTGTCGCGCAGGCCCGATATGGCATCCAACCCGCTGACACGCGGAAGAAGATAATCCAACAGTACGGCATCCGGCGCGAAATCAGTAAATGCCAGCGCCGAAGCGCATCCATCGACTTCCGCAAGGGTCCATCCCGGCGCGCTGGCGCCCAGCTGACGCCGTATCAGCTTGCGATCTCCCAAATCATCATCGACAACCAGTATCTTCAATCGCAGACCCGTCCCGACTGCATTCGCATATCCGGCAGTTCGACAATGCGCCGGTAGTGATCCAGCGTGTTGACCAGGTCGGCGTAATGCGTGCCCAGACGGTTTTTCTGAATATAACCGGCCACATTCGCCGCATAGGCCGCTGCCTTGTCTTCCGCGGCGGTCGATGTTGTCAGCAGAAAGGCCACCGTGGCGCGCAGTTTCGGATCGCTGCGAATTTCCGACAACAGCTCCAGTCCGTTCATGCGCGGCATGTTGAGATCTATCAGCATGACGTAGCTGTCCAGCGTTTCAGTGGTTTCACCCCGCAGCAGTTCAAGCGCCTCGACCCCATCGACAACCCGCGTTACCGGGTTCGCAATATGAGACCGGTTCAACGCCCGCCGTATCGCCTTGGCATCACCATCGTCGTCTTCCACCAGAATGATATTCAGAAGGTTCTCTTCATCCATACAGGTCAGTCTTGTCATGCTGCCTTGCTCCCTGTTGTTCGCTTCGCGGTCGTAAGCGGCCAGAACATTCGGAAGGCCGCGCCACCTCCCGGCGCCTCCCCAAGCGTGATCGTACCGCCAGCGTGGTCGACATATTTCTGCACCATCGCCAGGCCCATGCCGCTGCCATCCACCTGATCGCGTGGTTTTAAGGTCTGGAACATTTCAAACACTTTACTGCGGTATTTTTCGGGGATGCCGGGGCCATCGTCTTCAACCAAAAATTCAATCCCGGCAGAAACTGGCACCGCATCGACACGAACCTTTCCGACAGGTTTGTCGTGATGCTTGATCGCATTGTTCATCAGGTTCAGAAGCACGGTGGTAATGGGCATCGCCGGGACCGAAATGGCGTCAAACCGGTCGGAAAACTGCACCGTGATGCCCGCCGTCACATGCCCCAGTTCATTCAAGGTCTCCCGCAAGGTGGCGCCGGAAATGACAGCTGAAACCTGTTCATCCCGACCGATGCGGGAATGCGCCAGCAAATCGTCCAGCAATCCCTCCATTCGGATTACGCGCGTGCGGATCAACCCCAGGTTTTCGCGGGTTTCCTCATCGAGCTGGTCAGCCAAATCTTCTTCCAGCCAGCGGCTGGCATTGTCGATCACACGCAGCGGCGCCTTCAGATCGTGCGAAGCGATATAGGCGAATTTGTCCAATTCGCCATTGGACCGTTCAAGCGCCTGGATCAGCCCTTCAACCTTCTGTTCAGCGGCCCGTCGGACAGAAATATCGCGCATGATGACAATCATGCGCGCGCCGTCGCCCGATCCGGTCTGGCTGACCGAAACATCGATCGGAACGGTGTCGCCATTGTTTCGCCGGGCCATGCATTCCGCCATTGATGCGCCCGCGTGGGCCGCAGCGATCGCTTGGGATAGACCTGCTGCCTGCAGACCCGCATCCAGAATGCTCAGCGGCTGGCCCGACAGTTCAGAGGGGTCTAGCCCGAACAGACGGCACGCTGCCGGGTTCGCTTCTTCGATAACGCCATCCTGCGTCACCGTCACAATCGCCTCGGCCGCGCCATCCAGAATGGCCCGCGACCGCGCCGTTTCGGCCAGCACATCATTGCACAGGCCGATGAACGCCTCTGTCATTTCGCCAACCTCGTCGCGGCTTGTTGCCACGATATCAAGCGGTTGATCCCGGCGGTGGCCGCGCACCGCCTGCGCGAGGTGCAGGATCGGCCTGGTCAGGCGGCCACCTATAGCTGCCGCGACAACCGCGGAAAGCAACACCAGCACGATCGCCGCCATCAACAGCCGCCAAAGAGCGACGCCCGCATCGGCCAGCAGAACATCCCGTGACATCGACGTCACGACAGACAGGCCCAGCCCCCTGCCGTCGTCGATGGTAAGCCGGTCAAAAAACAGCACGTTGCCGTCATGTTCGACCATCTCTCCCGGAACGTGGCCATCCGTAAGCGCCGCTGCGAAGGCCGGTATCGTGTAGTCGCTGTCTTGATGGAATTTCAGGGCTCCGGCGCCCGCCGAGGTGCCCAGACGCATGTAATCTCCGGCTTGGGTAAATGCGTGTACGGAAAGCCCCGGGTGTTCCAGAACCGCAGCCTGTGCGAGCAGCGCGGTGAAATCGGCGTTGATGACAACCGCCCCGAATACCACTCCTGAGTCATCCATGACCGGCTGGACATATCGGATCGTCGGTGGGCCGGTGATCTGGCCATGCTCTCGGTTGTACGTCACGTCAGAAAAGCGCCCGGCTCCGCGCTCCATCGTCGTGAACTCCGCGATATAGGGCTCTTGCCCCTTGGCCTGAAGCTGATCCGAAGACACACGGAAGGTTCTCCCCTCGGTCATGTCAACGCGGACGATCTCATGCCAGTTGTCGGCCCTGCCAATGAAGCGCAGTTGGGTATAATGCGGCCGATCCATAAACATCTGAGCGAAGATGTCTTCCAGCCGCCTGCGCCATTGCGCGTTGCTGGAGCCATCCATCGGGTCGATGCCGGCGGCGTCCCTGTCTGTTCTGATGATGCCCGAAATCGGCGGCATACCGGCCAGCATGTGCGCATCTATCCGGGTCTGATCGATCACCTCCAAAAGTTGTTGCGCATGGAACCGCGCAGCGAAACGAAGCTTGTCGTAAGCCGCGTCATAAGCTGTCTTGCGCAATTCGGAATAGGACATCGCCGCCATCACAGCAGCGGTGCCAAGCGTTATGAGCGCGCTGAGCAGCACCAGCTTGCTGCGCAATTGGGTCGGGTTCCTCAGGATATCGCTGCCCAGAACCGCCATGATCTATGCCGTTAGACTTCGCGTTTGCCCAACGAAGGTCGGCTTCGGGGTCGCGGCATCGGCGGTCAGCTCGGACATTTCGTCGAGCAAGGCAAACAGCTTGCCTCCGTCGGACTGCAGGCGCCGCAAGGCCAGCCTCCCTTCGTCGTCCTGGTCGATAAGGGCGCGAATATCGGCGATCTGCTGCAACAAGCCAACCGACAGGCGCTTCATCTCCGGCCCGCAGGACAACCAGTAGCGCACCGATGTCTGCGCCAGTTCGGCAAGGCCCGCGCCCTGTTCGGTGACCGCCGCCAGCATCATGTTGCGCTCGACAGCACCGGCTACGGCGCGGCGCAGGGAATCGACGGTCAGGCTGTCCTTGACCAGATAATCCGAACAGCCGGCGCGCATCGCCTCTACCACCGTTTCGGTGGCCCCGTTTGACGTGACCATGATGGCGATTGCGCTGCCATTTTCGTGGTGCGCGCGCAACGTTGCCAACGCGTCCAGCCCCGTATCGAATCCAAGGTGGAAGTCGATGAATACCAGATCGAACCGCGCGCCATTCAACGCCTCGGACAGCTCATCCAGATTGGCGGCTTCACTGGCTTCGAATTCCAGCCCGGCCTCGCGACTGGTTTCGATCAGACGCCGCCGGTCCATCCGGTGATCATCCAGAAACAGGACGCGCATGACACGTCCGCCAAACCCCCTGCGCGCCGGTGCGGGAATTCCCCCAATGATCGTTTCCGCCATACCAACCCATCCTTTGCCCTGCCCCCAAATCTCGCAAGACGCACGCAACGGCCGACAGATGCCGGGCGCACCGCGTGCAGAGCCAATATTTCCCAAGAATCGCTAACAAATCTTTAACGGGAGCGTGAACTGATGAAGATCGCGCCCTATGCGACAGGCTGTTGACCGGTGTGACAGGCCGCCAGCCCCGCTGCGCAGAAGGCGATCAACGACTTCAGCGGATCGACGGGTGCTGCCCCGTCGCCAAGGTCGGCAACGCGGGGCTGAGACGTCAACAGCGCCAACAGCGCGGCCACCGACATGACCAGCCCCTGTGCGGCATCGCGGCGGCACATCCCGGGGCAACAGCGCAGGATTTCGTCCACGAAGACCCTGGCGGCCGGATCGAATTGTTCGGCGGCAAGGTCGCGCCAGCGCGCATCCGCCGACACCTGCGCGACAAGGCGCGCGTAGTTCGCCCAACCCGGATCGTTCGTCGCCAGATCGAAGAACGGCGCGACAAAGGCCGAAACCACCCGGGTCAGCGGATCGCCTCTGCCTGTTCGCGACGCGTCGAGCGCCGCAAGACGCGCCTGTGACAGCACCCCGGCACGGCGCGCCACCACTTGCGCGAACAGGCGCGCCTTGCCACCGCCATGATGATGAACCGTCCCAACCGGCTCGCCTGCGGCATCGGCTATGTCGCGCACCGTTGCGCCATCAAAGCCGGATTGCGCGAACACCCGCTCGGCCGCGTCCAGCACCCGCGCCCGCGTGGCCAAGGCCCGTCGCGACGGCGCCCTCTGGCGCGGCGAGTTATCTGCAAGTGGCGGATGCATATAAATATCTTGCCTTATTTTGAACGCGCGTTCAAGTTAGCGAAGAGGAGTTGGAGGGCCGATGACCGAAACCGCCGGGCGATACGCGTTGATTGGAGCCGGACCAATGGGCTTGGCCATGGCCAAGGTTCTGGCCGAACACGGCATCGCCTTTGACGGGTTCGAGTTGCATTCGGACGTGGGCGGGTTGTGGGACATTGATGCCCCGCGATCAACGATGTACGAGACTGCGCATCTGATCTCATCTGCGCGGATGACCGAATTCGCGGATTTCCCGATGCGCAAAGACATCGCGGAATACCCCTCGCATCGTGATATGCGCAGCTATTTCCGCGATTTCGCGCAGCATTTCGACCTGTATCGACATTTCAGTTTCAACTGCGAGGTACTGAATTGCACGCCGCTGGGTGGTTCGGGCGAAGGGTGGCGTGTGACATGGCGCGACGAGTCTGGTGCAACCCGTAATGCCACCTATGCCGGTGTCATGATCGCCAATGGAACGCTCTCGACACCGAATATTCCCGCGTTCAAAGGCGACTTCACCGGTGAGATGATCCATTCCGCTGCCTATCGCCATGCCAGCCAATTCAACGGCAAACGGGTGCTGATCGTAGGGGCCGGAAACTCGGGCTGCGATATAGCGGTAGATGCCATTCACCACGCCGCGTCCTGCGATCTGTCGATGCGGCGGGGCTATTACTTTGTGCCGAAATACGTGTTTGGCAAACCGGCCGACACGCTGGGCGGAGCGATCCGCCTGCCGATGCCGATCAAGCGGGTGATCGACGGGACGATCCTGAAATGGTTCGTTGGCAACCCGCAAAAGTACGGCTTTCCGACACCGGACTACCGCCTGTACGAAAGCCACCCCATCGTGAATTCGCTGGTTCTGTATCACGCAGGACACGGTGATATTCGGGTGCGCCCCGATATTGATCGGTTCGACGGCAAGACAGCCATCTTCACCGATGGCACCCGCGCCGAATATGACATGGTGCTGACGGCCACGGGATACCGCCTGGATTACCCTTTCGTCGCGCCCGAGCTTCTGAATTGGCGGGGGGACGCGCCGCATCTGTATCTGAATTGCCTTGTCCCCGACCGCGATGATCTGTTCGTTCTGGGCATGGTCGAGGCCTCTGGGCTGGGCTGGCAAGGTCGCCACGAACAGGCCGAAATGGTTGCGCGCTATATCACGGGGCTGCGCGCAGACACCGCAGCCGCACATGATTTGCAAAAGACGAAGGCGGCAGGGTTCGAACGTGCAACAGGCGGTATGAGCTATATCAAGCTGCCGCGCATGGCCTACTACGTCGATAAAACCACCTACCGAAACGCCGTTGGCGGCTGGATCGCGCGACTGAAAGGCGCCCGGACATGATCGACGAGGCGGTTCTGGATTTCACACCCGGATCGTTGATGGTGCTCAACGGAATTCTGGCCATCGTGATGTTCTCTGTTGCGCTGGACCTGGCTCCACGCGATTTCCGCCGCCTCGCGCACGCGCCGAAACCGCTGATCGTCGGGCTCGTCTCACAGTTCATCGCCCTGCCGGCGCTGACCTTTGCGCTGGTCCTGCTGCTGCAACCGCAGCCCTCTGTTGCGCTGGGTCTGATACTGGTGGCGGCCTGCCCGGGCGGGAACATCTCCAACTTCATCACCCATCGCGCGGGAGGCAACGCGGCGCTGTCGGTTTCTATGACCGCCTTTGCCACCGTGGGCGCGATCTTTCTGACTCCGCTGAACGTCGCGGTCTGGGGCGGCATGTACGGCCCGACCGCGCAAATCCTGCGCGCGACCTCGATCGATCCGGTGCAGGTGGCGGTTACGGTCGGATTCATGCTGATCCTGCCACTGTTGCTGGGCGTGACATTGAACACGCACCGTCCGATGATCGCCGCCCGGTTGCGCCGCCCTTTGCAAACACTGTCGATGGTCATCTTCGCCGCATTCATCGTGCTTGCGCTGGCCGCCAACTGGGCGCAGTTCCTCACCTACGCCGGAGGCATTGCCGCGCTGGTCGTGCTGCACAACGCGCTGGCGCTGGGGGGCGGATTTACGCTGGCAACGCTGGCCGGGCTGTCCGCTTACGACCGCCGCGCGGTCACGATAGAAACCGGTATCCAGAATTCCGGCCTTGGTCTGGTGCTGATCTTCGGCTTCTTCGGCGGGTTGGGCGGCATGGCCGTGGTCGCCGCCTTCTGGGGGATCTGGCACGCGGTTTCAGGCATCGCACTGGCGCAGGTGATGCGCCGCACCCCGGCGGCCAGATGACCCGGGTCCTGATCACCGGAGCGGCGGGCATGATCGGCCGCTCAGTGCTGGCGCGCCTGAACGCCCCCGATGTCATCGCCACCGACCTTGCGCGCGGCACTCTTCCGCCGGACACCGCATTCGAAAGGCTGGATGTTACCACCGACGATCCCGCGCGTGTGATTGCCGCACACCGCCCCGACGTTGTTGTTCACCTGGCTTCCATCGTCACCCCACCGCCCGGAATGACGCGCAAAGCGGCCCATGCGGTGGATGTCACCGGCACCCGCAACGTCCTGCAAGCCTGTATCGACCATTGTGTGCGGCGGATCGTGGTCACCAGTTCCGGCGCGGCCTATGGCTATCATGCCGACAACCCGATGCCGCTGCGCGAAAGCGACCCGTGCCGGGGCAACCCAGAATTCGCCTATTCCGACCACAAGCGTCAGGTCGAAGAGATTCTGGCACGCGCGCGCATCGATCACCCAAATTTGGAACAGGTCGTACTGCGGGTCGGTACGGTGCTGGGCGCAGGTGTCGAAAACCAGATCACCGCCTTGTTCCGACGCAAGCGGCTGCTGGCGGTTTCGGGCAGCGACAGCCCGTTTGTTTTCATCTGGACCGGCGATCTGGCCCGCATCCTGCATCATGCCGCAACGGCCGCTCCGACCGGCATCTTCAATGTGGCCGGAGACGGCATGATGACGGTGGATGATCTGGCCCGCGCCCTGAAAAAGCCCGTGCTGCGCATCCCCGCAAGCCTGCTGCGCGCCGCGCTGGCCATTGCGCACCCCCTTGGCCTGACGCCCTATGGCCCCGAGCAGGTGCGATTTCTGCAATACCGCCCTGTCCTGTCGAACGACCGCCTGAAACGCGATTTCGGCATAATCCCGGAATGCACCTCGGCACAGGCCTTCGACATCTGGAAACAGGCGGCAGCGCTTTGAAAACGGCCGTGATCTCGGGCGGAAACGGGGGCTTGGGTCGTACCTTGGCTGCGCAGCTCATGGCGCAGGGCTGGCATTGCGTCCTGATGGACCTCACGACCGAAGGGGTGACGCTCGGCCCCGCCTGCACCCCGGTTCAGGTCGATCTGACCGATCCAAAGGCTCTGTCGATGGCCGCGCAAAAGATCATCGAAAACCGCCCCTCGATCGACCTAGTGATCTATAATGCCGGCGTCTCGCATATCGGCGGCTTCGACTCCAGTGACGAGAACAGCCACCGCCGCGTGTTCGAGATCAACTATTTCGCCGCCGTCAACATGGCCCGCGCCTTCCTGTTGCCGGTCCGGAAAAGCCGTGGCGCCCATCTGGCGATTTCGTCTGTTGCCGGCTTTGCGCCGCTGCTGAACCGCACCGCCTATGCGGCGTCGAAACATGCGATGCAGGGGTTCTTCGCCTCGCTCCGCGCCGAGGAACACACCCACGGCGTGCGTTGCGCCATCGCTGCGCCCAGCTTCGTCGCCACCAACATCGGCCGCCCGGATCGCGACGACAATGGCATCGTGCGCCCCGGATCGGCCAGCGACGGGCTGGACTACATGACACCCGAAGATGCGGCGCGCGTCATACTCTCCGGCCTGAACCGCGGTCGCGATTTTATCCCCGTGGGTCGCGTCGCGCGACTGTCCTATTGGATCATGCGGCTGTCACCGTCGCTCTATCAATACCTGATGCGGCGCAAGATCAGCGGCAACGCCACGCCGTCAAAGCCCTAGACCCGGGGCGCAAAGGCCTGCCTCCCAGGGCCGCACAGCGCTAAGCGCGCCAAATACCGGCCGCGATCAGCCTTTTCCGACTCATCAACTCGATATGGCGCACACCCATTCCGGTACAGTCAGACCGTCGCCTTCCATATTCACTATTCACAATATACTCACTTCCCGTCACGATCCGATTCCGACCGGGCGCGGCGGATAGATCTGGCGAGAGTGAACCGACTGCAGCGCCCGCGCGTATGTCTGACATGACTTCGCAAGATCAAATACCTGCGCCATCTGGCCGGATGCGGCGCAAGGGCGATCTCCCTCACAAGGACTGCGCGGCCTGTGGCCGCCCCTTCGCATGGCGGCGCAAATGGGCGCGCTGCTGGGACGAGATAAGGTTCTGTTCAGACCGATGCCGCAGAACGCGGCGCGCGCCATGACCGGGCGGGCGTTGGTTATCGGCGCCTCGGGCGGTATCGGCGCGGCCTTGGCAGCGGCCCTCGACGCGCGCGGCGATGCCGTCACCGCCCTGTCCCGCTCGGGCGACGGGTTCGATATAACCGATCCGCACTCGGTCTCGACCCACATGGCCGCACTGGAGGGACCATTCGATACGATCCTGATCGCCTCAGGCATCCTGTCACCGAAGGACTCGCGGCCCGAAAAATCGCTGGCCGAGATCGACGCAGAAACAATGGCCCAGGTCATGGCAGTGAACGCCATTGGCCCGGCGCTGGTGCTGGCGCAGGTGCCGCGCCTGCTGCCGCGCCGGGGCCGCGCCGTCGCGGGCGTACTCACAGCGCGGGTCGGGTCGATCGGCGATAACGGGCTTGGCGGGTGGTACAGCTATCGCGCCTCCAAGGCCGCTGCGAACCAGATCGTCCGCACCGCCGCCATCGAAATTGCCCGCAAATACCCCGATGCGGCGGTTGTCGCCCTGCACCCGGGCACCGTTGAAACCGATTTCACGCGCAATTACCCCGCCCATCGCAAGGTTTCGCCCTCGCAGGCCGCTGAAAACCTGTTGCACGTGCTCGACAGCCTGACTCCAGCCCAGACAGGTCAGTTCTTTGACTACGCCGGAGAGGTGATCCCATGGTGAAACCCCGGCTGGTTCTGGTGCTGGGCGACCAGCTGAGCGACGACCTGTCGGCGCTGCGCGCCGCCGACAAGGATCGCGACGTGGTGGTAATGGCCGAGGTGATGGCCGAGGCCGAATATGTCCCCCACCACCCGCAAAAGATCGCGCTGGTGCTGGCGTCGATGCGCAAATTCGCCGCGCACCTTCGCAAGGACGGCTGGACCGTCGCCTACACCCAGTTGGACGATACCGACAACGCCGGCTCGATCCCCGGAGAGTTGCTGCGCCGTGCCGAAGGCTACGAGGCCGACGAAATCCTCTATACCACGCCCGGCGAATGGCGGCTGATCGCCGCGCTGGAAGACGTGCCCCTGCGCATGACTGAACACCCCGACGACCGCTTCCTGTGCTCGCGCGAGTGGTTCGCCCAATGGGCCGAGGGCCGCAAGGAATTGCGGATGGAGTGGTTCTATCGCGAGATGCGGCGCGACACCGGGCTGCTGATGGAAGGCGACGACCCCGCCGGCGGGCAATGGAATTACGACGC
This sequence comes from Arenibacterium halophilum, assembly GCF_005938225.1. Lineage (GTDB taxonomy): Bacteria > Pseudomonadota > Alphaproteobacteria > Rhodobacterales > Rhodobacteraceae > Arenibacterium > Arenibacterium halophilum. Next base: position 246,204 of record NZ_VCPC01000003.1, on the reverse strand, counting down.
CGACAACCGCAAGCCCGCCAAGGGCGACGCCGCCCCGCCCAAGCCGCTGACCTTCGACCCCGATGAGGTGGTGACAGACGTGCTCGACCTCGTAGACGCGAAGTTCGGCAATAATTTCGGCACCCTGCGCCCCTTTGGCTATGCCACCACCCGCGATCAGGCGCTGAAGGCGCTGGATCATTTCATCACCCATGCCCTGCCCCGCTTTGGCGATTATCAGGACGCGATGCTGACGGGCGAAGGCACCATGTGGCACGCCGTGATCTCGCCCTATCTGAACATCGGCCTGCTGGACCCGCTTGAGGTGTGTCAGCGCGCCGAAGCCGCCTATCAGGCTGGAAAGGCCCCGCTGAACGCTGTCGAGGGGTTCATTCGCCAGATCATCGGCTGGCGCGAATTCGTGCGCGGCATCTATTTCCTTGAGGGGCCGGATTACCCGACCCGCAATGCCCTGAAACACGCGCGCGCTTTGCCACCGCTGTACTGGGGGGTCGAAACCCGCATGGCCTGCCTGTCTCAGGTGGTGGCCCAGACCCGCGACACCGCCTATGCCCACCACATCCAGCGCCTGATGGTCACGGGCAACTTCGCCCTGCTGGCGGGCGTGGATCCGGCCGAGGTGCACGAATGGTATCTGTCGGTCTATGCCGACGCGTTCGAGTGGGTCGAGGCACCGAACACCGTGGGGATGAGCCAATTCGCCGATGGCGGGGTTGTCGCGTCGAAACCCTATGTCAGCTCGGGCAACTACATCGCCAAGATGTCGGATTACTGCACCGGCTGTGCCTATGACGTGAAGGCGAAGATGGGCAAGGACGCCTGCCCCTTCAACCTGCTGTATTGGCAGTTTATCGACCGCCACCGCGAGCGGTTCGAAGGCAACCAACGCATGCGGATGATCTATCGTAACTGGGATGGGCGCGATGCCGATGACCGCAAGCAAATCCTGTCAGAGGCCGAAGACTGCCTGGCCCGGCTGGATGCGGGCGACCCGGTTTAGCGGCTAAAGCCGCGTGCCCGGTGCCACCGGGTTGCCGCGCAGAAAGCTGTCGATGTCCTGCGCCGACTTGCCCGCGCGCTGCACTCGCGTTGGGCGGATCGCACCCGCACCACAGGCAATCACCAGCGTGTCGTCCAGCACCTCGCCCGGCAAGCCTTGGCCGGGCACCACATGCGCGCCCAGCAGCTTGACCCGCGCGCCGTCAATCTCGCACCAGGCGCCCGGAAAGGGTGACAGCCCGCGTATCTGGCGGCTGACCACCTCGGCCGGGTCCGACCAGTCGATCCGCGCCTCGGCCTTGTCGATCTTGGCGGCATAGGTCACGCCGTCCTCGGGCTGCACTTGCGGAGTCAGCGACTCCAGATCGCCCAGCGCGCGCAGAATCAGCGCCGCACCCATCTGCGAGAGGGTGTCGTGCAACTGCCCGGTCGTGGTGTCGTCGCCAATCGCCACGCTGTCGCGCAACAACACGGGGCCGGTGTCCAGCCCGGCCTCCATCTGCATGATGCAGACGCCGGTTTCCGCATCGCCTGCCATGATCGCGCGGTGGATCGGCGCGGCCCCGCGCCAGCGCGGCAATAGCGAGGCGTGGATGTTCAGACAGCCCTGCGCGGGCGTGTCCAGCACCGCCTGCGGCAGGATCAGCCCATAGGCAACGACCACCGCAACGTCGGCATTCAACGCGGCGAAATCCGCCTGTTCCTCGGCGCCCTTCAGGCTGACCGGATGGCGCACCGGCAGGCCCAGCGCCTCGGCGCGGGCATGCACCGGAGTCGGGCGGTCTTTCTTGCCCCGCCCCGCCGGGCGCGGCGGCTGGCAGTAGACGCAGGCAATGTCGTGCCCGGCCTCCACCAGCGCTTCCAGCACCGGGACCGAGAACTCGGGCGTGCCCATGAACACGATCCGCATGCCCTAGCCCCCCTTGCGCGCGCGCCGCAGCAACATGTCGCGCTTTACCTTGGATAGCCGGTCGAAATACATCCGCCCTGCCAGATGGTCGATCTGATGCTGGACGCTCGTCGCCTCCAGCCCCACGAAATCGCGTTCGATCACGGCGCCGGTGTCATCCATGTAGCGCACGGTCACGGCACGCGGGCGGCTGATCTTGGCCGAGACACCGGGCAAGTTCGGGCTCGCTTCTTCATGATCGCGGAACTCGACCGAGGCGTGCAGTACCTCGGGGTTCGCCAGACGGATCGCGCGGCCCCGCTCGGCCGAGGCATCGACAACCGCCAGCCGCAGCATCACCCCGATCTGCACAGCAGCCAGCCCGACGCCGGGCATCGCCTCCATCGTGTCAATCATGTCGTCCCAGATGGCGCGAATCTCGTCGGTGATCTCGGCCACGTCCTCGGCCCTGGCGCGCAGGCGACGGTCGGGCCACGGCAGGCAGCGGCGCACAGTCATTGCGGCACCTCGCCATAGGCGGCTTCGGCGCACTCGCGGGCCTCGGGCGAAACGCGGTCGAAGGTGACCGTGCCGTTCAGATGGTCCAGCTCGTGCTGCACACAGGCGGCGGCGAATCCTTCAAACCGGCCCGTTCGCGCGGCGCCGGTTTCATCGGTCCAGGCCATGTCCACCCATTCGGGCCGGGCCACGCCGACCAACACGCCGGGGATCGACAGGCAGCCTTCGTCTCGGTTGACCGTTTCGCCCGCGTGATCTGTGATCTCGGGGTTGATGAAGACCATCGGCGCGGGCGTGCCGTCTTTCCAGTCCGTGTCAGTGATGAAGATGCGCTGCATCGCCCCCACCTGCGGCCCCGCCAGACCCCGGCCCGGCGCGGCATAGAGCGTGTCGAACATATCGGCGATCAGGTTGCCCATCTCGGCGCCCTCGGGCACCGGGGCGCAGACCTCGCTGAGGCGTGGATCGGGCCAGCGCAGGATCGGCAGCACCGCCATCAGCCGCGCGCCCGCTCGCGCTTCAGCTTCTGCATCTTGCGGGTGATCATCTGGCGCTTCATCGGCCCGATGTAATCGATGAACAGCTTTCCGTTCAGATGGTCGATCTCGTGCTGGACGCAGGTCGCCCACAGCCCGTCAAAGCCTTCGGTCTGTTCCTTGCCGTCGCGGTCGATCCAGCGGACCTGAACCTCGGCCGGGCGGGTGACCTCGGCATATTGTTCGGGGATCGACAGGCAGCCTTCCTCGTAGACGCTGGTTTCGTCGGAACTGGCGATGATTTCAGGGTTGAACATCACCAGCGGGCGCGGCGGAACGCCGTCTTCTTTAACGCAATCCAGCACGATCAGCCGATCCAGCACACCGATCTGCGGCGCGGCCAGCCCGATGCCCGGCGCGTCATACATGGTTTCCAGCATGTCATCGGCCAGCCGGCGCAGCTCATCCGACAGGTCGGGCACAGGGGCGCAGACCTTTTTCAGGCGCGGGTCGGGATGGATCAGGATATCGCGTTTCATGGGCTGGATTTAGGCGATTGCCGCAGCCATCGCAACGCCCCTTGCGCCCAGGCGCAAAGCAGATAGCGTGCACCACGGCAAAGAAGAAGGCGAACATGACAAATTTTAACGAGTTAATCGAACGTCGCGGTACCCATTCCAGCAAATGGGATATGATGGAAGCGGTCTATGGCGTTTCGGCGGACGACGGGCTGCCGATGTGGGTCGCCGACATGGATTTCCGCGCGCCCGACTGCGTGGTGGACCGCCTGCGCGCTGCCACCGAACACGGCATCTTCGCCTATGCCAACAACACGGACGAATTCAACGGCGCGATCCAGTGGTGGATGCGCGAACGCCACGGGTGGGAGGTTCAACCTGATTGGATTTTTACCACCACCGGATTGGTGAACGGCGTCGGCATGTGCCTGGATGCCTTCACCCAGCCCGGCGACCAGGTCCTGCTGTTCACGCCGGTCTACCACGCCTTCGCCAAGGTGATCCGCAACGCCGGGCGCGAGGTCGTCGAATGCCCAATGCCGCAGATCGACGGGCGCTATGTGATGGACACCGAGGCCGCCGAGGCGCTGGTCACCGGCCGGCTGCGCATGGTGATCCTGTGTTCGCCCCACAACCCGGGTGGCCGGGTCTGGAGCGTGGACGAGCTGCGCGCCATTGGCGATTTCTGCAAGCGCCACGATCTGCTGTTGCTGTCGGATGAAATCCACCACGACATCGTGTTCGACGGCCACAGGCACACGCCGATGCCGCTGGCCGATCCGTCGATCACCGACCGGTTGCTGATGCTGACGGCGCCGTCGAAAACCTTCAACGTCGCCGGATTGCACACCGGCAACGTGATCATCCAGGACGAAACGCTCCGCGCGCGGTTCGCGGCGCGGATGTCGGCATTGAACCTAGCAGGCAACAGCCTGGGCCAGTTCGCGCTGGCCGCCGCCTATTCGCCCGAAGGCGCGGTCTGGGTGGATCAACTTGTGCCCTACCTTGATGCAAACCGGCATCTGCTGGATGAGACGATCAATGCGATACCCGGATTGCGCTCGATGCCTTTGGAATCGACCTTTCTCGCCTGGGTGGATTTTTCGGGCACAGGCATGACCGAGGCCGAGTTTCTGAAACGGGTGGAAGGCGATGCGCGGATCGCGGTGAACCATGGTAAAACCTTTGGCACTGGTGGCGCGCAATTCATGCGCTTCAACTTCGGCACCCAGCGCGCCCGCATCGAAGAAGCCTGCAAGCGATTGAACACCGCCTTCGCCGATTTGCAGTAGGGTAAGAGGGGGCTCTGCCCCCGGCCCCTCCGGGACTCCCCCGGGATATTTGGCCCCAAAGAGACAAATGTCTGTCACAACTCTTTGGGGGTCAAATATCCCCGCCGGAGGCATCGCGCGTCAGCGCGATTTTAGGTTTGCCTTAGCTGCGGCGACGATATTCGATGTAGCCAGACGGCGCATCAGGGGGCAGGTAGAAATCGAGTGGGGCGTTCTGCTGGGCCTGGGTTGCCCGTTTGAACTCATACCGCATTTCACCCATCTCGTCGCCACTGGCGACAATCAGACAAGAGTAAAGGTGCCGCGCGCCATCGTAGAGATCGACGAGGCCACGCAGCGGCGGCACGGTGTCAAGCTCGACCGAGAAGCCATCGGCGCGCAACGACAGTACGGGGTATTCGTCTTGCCCCGCGCGAACCCTCAGGCGGCTGGCCTTTTTCCGGCTGGCGATTTGGGCGGCGCGCAGCCCGTCTTGCAGATCTTTCGGCAGAAATGTCGTCATCTGTGTCGCTCCCCCGAGGATGAGTTCAAGAATGGCGCGCTCCCATCGCAAATCAAGCAAAGATTCAATGACATTTCGTTTCCGATCCGGCCTTCGGCCCTGACCTGTGCATGAACGCATAGCGCAAGTGCGCTCTCCGGGCTTTGGTCTGGCGGGGCGGGCGCTAAGTTTCAACGGAACACGGCATAGGAGGAATATTGAAATGGGCGCTTTGGTAAAGGGCGAATGGCAACCGGGCAGCTTGGGCAAGCTGGCCAGTGACGGAGAGTTCAAGCGGTCAGAAACGATGTTCCGCAACTGGGTCACGGCAGATGGCAGCGCCGGACCGACTGGCGAGGGCGGTTTCCCGGCGGAGAGCGGGCGTTACCATCTGTTTGTCAGCTATGCCTGCCCTTGGGCGCATCGCACCCTGATGTTCCGCAAGCTGAAGGGGCTTGAACCTCATATCGGCGTCAGCGTCGTGCACCCCGACATGCTGGACAATGGCTGGAGCTTTTCCACCGATTTCCCGGGCGCGACAGGGGACGACCTTTTCGGGTCCGATTATCTGTACGAGGTCTATCAACGCGCGGCATCGGATGTATCCACCCGCGTCACCGTGCCCGTCCTATGGGACAAACAGCGCGGCACAATCGTTTCGAACGAAAGCGCCGAGATCATCCGCATGTTCAACAGTGCCTTTAACGGGCTGACCGGCAACACCGACGATTACCATCCCGCAGAACTTGCCGATGGCATCGCCGAGGTCAACGCGCGGGTCTATGACACGGTAAACAACGGCGTCTACCGCGCGGGATTTGCCACGACGCAAAGCGCCTATGACACAGCCGTACATGACCTGTTCGACACCTTGGATTGGCTTGAGGCACGTCTATCCGAGTCGCGGTACCTGATGGGGGATCGCATCACCGAGGCCGACTGGCGCCTGTTCGCGACACTGATCCGGTTCGATTCGGTGTATCACCTGCATTTCAAATGCAACCGACGCCGGATCGTGGATTACCCGAACCTGTGGGGATTCACCCGCGAGCTGTACCAGTGGCCTGGCATCGCCGAGACAGTGCACTTGGATCACATCGTGCGCCACTATCACTATAGCCACGAGAACATTAACCCGAATCGGATCATTCCGATCAATCCCGTGCTTGATTTGACAGCACCGCATGGGCGCGGCCCGCGCGGTTAGTTCACGGCGTAATGTTCAACCATAGCCGCAAGATCAGCTGCCGGGGTGCTGCTTTGCAGGTAGGCACAGGCGTTGCGGCTATGGGCAAAAATCGACCCGTCTGAAAAGAAGCTGGTGTTGGTCACAAAGATCACGCGGACGTCGGGTTGCCAGAAACTGGCAAAATCCGACACCGCAAAGGCTGAACCGTGCTTGAGCACGAGGTCCAGTACCATCACTTCGAATTCAGCTTCCTGCAGTGCCTCGACAGCGGCGGTCTGCCCCTCTACCAATGTCACGCAGGCCCCCTGACGCTCCAGATGGCGCTTCCACAGCGCACCAAGATCGGTTTGGCTTTCGACAATAAGAACGTTCATCCGATTTCCACCTGATGCAGTTCACCATACGTCACTACAAGCGCGGCAACCCCCAGTAGGAGGAGGCATGGAGGAGAGTAGGGATCAAACTAGTTAACAAGGCGTTAACGCACGACCAAAAGTATGAATTTCTGACGAGAAACTTGCGGTTTCGGCCTGATTCCGCTTAACGCTCGACAAAGTTCGGCAGGAAAAGGCTCGGCGGCGGTCCGAGGCCCAGGCGAGGCGGGATGCAGCAGACATCAGGAACGGAGAGTGGCGCGCGCGATCACGGTGGAGGGCTGGACGCAGCGGCGGCCCGGTTTGGTGGCACCCGTTCTGACTGGATCGACCTGTCGACCGGCATTAACCCCCGCCCCTATCGCATTTCCGGATTTGCCCCTGATGACTGGACGGCGCTGCCCGATAGGCTTGCATTTTCCCGGCTCGACCGTGCCGCGCGGGCATTCTGGCGCGTGCCCGACACCTGCAGTGTTCTTGCCGCCCCCGGCGCGTCTGCCCTGATTGCGCGCATTCCGGCTCTGGCCGCACCGGGCCGGGTTCGGATCGACTGGCCAACCTATAACGAACACGGCGCCGCCTTTGCGGCACAGGCTTGGCATGTGACCGAGGGCAGCGACGGCGGAGCGGACGCAAGAGTCATCGTCCATCCCAACAACCCCGATGGCCGGGTGTGGAGCGACTCGGACGCAGACGCGCCGCTGACCGTGATCGACGAAAGTTTCTGCGACACGATGCCCGCGCAATCGCTTGTTGCATTGGCCGAACGGCCCGGCGTGATCGTTCTGAAAAGTTTCGGCAAGTTCTGGGGGCTGGCGGGCTTGCGGCTGGGCTTTGCCATCGCGCATCCCGACACGTTGAACCCACTGGCCGAGATGATCGGCCCCTGGGCGGTGTCGGGCCCTGCCCTGCGGATCGGTGCCGCGGCCCTGACCAATCCGGCTTGGGCCGCAGATACCCGCACGCGGCTGGCGCAAGACGCCGCGCGGCTGGATGCGATGATGGTCCAAGCCGGCGCCGAGGCGCCTTGCGGCACCGATCTGTTCCGCCTTTACCGCGTAGACGATGCGCAAGCCTGGCAAGAGCGTCTGGCGCGCCACTATATCTGGACCCGAATCTTCCCTTGGTCCGACACGCTGATCCGCCTTGGGTTGCCCGACGGCGACGGCTGGTCCCGCCTGAAAGACGCGCTGTGACCCTGATCCCGGCCGCTGCCCTGTTGCTGGATGCTGCGCTTGGTGAACCGCGCTGGCTGTGGCATCGCCTGCCGCACCCGGCGGTGCTGATGGGGCGCTGCGTCGGCGCTCTTGATGCAACCCTGAACCAAGGCCGCGCGCGCAGGCTCCGCGGTGTAGGGGCGGTGGTCCTGCTGGTGGTGGGAGCAGCGACGGTCGGGTGGGTCCTGCAACAGGCCGGCTGGCTGATCGAATGGCTTGCCGCCGCGATCCTTATGGCGCAACGCTCGCTGGTCGATCACGTGTCCGCTGTCGCCCGGGGCCTGCGCCGCTCGCCTGCTGAAGGCCGCAATGCCGTTGCGATGATCGTCAGCCGCGATACCGCCGGGATGAGCGCGCCGCAGGTCGCCCGCTCGGCCATCGAAAGCGCGTCGGAAAACCTGTCGGACGGCGTGGTGGCACCATTGTTCTGGCTGATCCTCTGCGGCTTGCCCGGGTTGATGGTTTACAAGATGGTCAATACAGCCGACAGCATGATCGGCTACCGCACCCCGCGTCACGAGGCGTTCGGATGGGCCGCCGCCCGGCTTGACGATGTGCTGAACCTTGCCCCAGCGCGCCTGACGGCTCTGTTGATCGCGGCGCTCACCGGCGGGCTGTCGCGCTGGCCCGAGATCGCGGCCGATGCGCGTCGGCATCGTTCGCCCAATGCCGGCTGGCCCGAGGCCGCCATGGCCCGCGCGCTGGATGTCGCCCTGGCCGGGCCGCGCAGCTATGACGGGCAGATGAGAGACTTTCCCTTTGTTCACCCCACCGGCCGACACGGCATCGGCGCTGCCGAGATCGACGGGGCGGTGGCGATCCTCTGGCGGGTCTGGGCGGCGCTGCTGGCCATCGCGCTTGCGGTTGCACCCCTTGGCGCGCTGCCGTTTACTGGCTAGGCCCGCAACACCCGCGAACCATTCCCATTTCAAGGACACCCTTCATGCGCAAACTGCTTTCCCTTTCGCTTGCCCTGCTGCTGCCCGCCCTGCAGGCCCAGGCCGAATGCGGCGGAAACTTTGGCCAATTCATCGACGGGTTGAAACAGGAGGCTGTACAGCAGGGGCACTCACCCGAGCAGGTCAACGCCTTCTTTCGCGGCGTGCGGCAGGACCCGGCCGTGCTGAAAGCCGACCGCGCGCAGGGCGTATTTCAGAAACCGTTCATCGAGTTTTCGCGCCGCCTGATTTCAGCCGACCGGCTGAACCGGGGCAAGGCGAATGCCCAGAAATATGCAGATGTCTTCAACCAGATCGAACGCGACTACGGCGTGTCGCGCGGTGTGCTGCTGGCCTTCTGGGCGTTCGAGACCGATTACGGGGCGTTTCAGGGCGATTTCAACACCCGCGACGCGCTAGTGACGCTAGCGCATGACTGCCGCCGCCCCGAGCTGTTCCGTCCTCAGATCTTTGCCGCGCTCGAGCTGTTCAGACACGGCGATTTCGACCCGGCCCGCACCACCGGCGCCTGGGCCGGTGAAATCGGCATGGTCCAGATGCTGCCCCGCGATATCCTCGAAAACGGGGTCGACGGCGATGGCGACGGGCATGTCACGCTGAAGACCTCTGCTGCCGATGCGCTGATGTCAGGCGGGCGTATGCTGGCCTCGCTCGGCTGGCAAAAGGGGCAACCCTGGCTGCAGGAAATCACCGTGCCCGCTGGGTTCGACTGGTCGCTTTCAGGCTTGGAGGAAACCCGCAGCACAGCCGATTGGGCCGCTATGGGCATCACGGCGCGCCAGGGGCAACTCGCCGATGGCGGGCTGGCGGCCTCGGTACTGGCACCCCAGGGGCACAAGGGGCCGGTCTTCCTCGCCTACCCCAACTTCCGTGTGTATTTCGAGTGGAACCAAAGTTTCGTCTACGTGATGACAGCGGCCTATTTCGCCACCCGCCTCGAAGGCGCGCAGGTCTACGATGCTGGCACCCCTGACACCGGGCTGTCCGGTTCCCAGATGAAAGACCTGCAAGGAAAACTGTCCGCGCGCGGGCACGATGTGGGCAAGATCGACGGAATACTTGGCGCCAACACCCGCGCCGCCGTGCGTGCCGAACAGGCGCGGCTGGGGATTATCGTGGACGGCTGGCCCACACCTGCGCTGCTGTCGAAACTATAGCAGAGAACGGCGGGCGGGGCGCCTTTGCGCAGCAAACAGCGCCGCTCCGCCCCGCTTCATGCCTCGTGGACCTCGACGACCTGGCGCAGCAGATCCGCCCGGCCGAAACAGGTCAGAAAGGCAATATCCGCCGCATCGCGCCCCACGCCGATCACCGCCATCCGGTCAGCCGACGACATCCCTGTCGGATCCGCCAGATGCCAGACCCCATCCAGCCAGACCTCGACCACGGCATGGAAATCCTGCGGCGTGACCCCCAGGCCGAACACCGAAGCAACCCGCGCCGGAACGCCCCCGGCTCGCAGAAACGACACCAGCAGGTGCGCATAGTCGCGGCAAATCCCTTCACGATCGAGGAATGTCTGGTCCGCGCCGGTGCTCGGACCGCTGCTGCCTGGGACGTAGCTCAAATGCCCCGCGATCCAGTCAAGCGAGGCCTGCACCAGCGCCCCACCGCCAAGGCCGGGAAACTCATGCGCCACGAAGCTCTGAAACCGGTCCGAGGGACAGAACCTAGACGGTAACAGGTAGCGCGTCGGCTCCGCCCCCAGCTGATGCGGCGGCACCGCCGCCATCCCCGCAAAGTCGGGGCACGGGCGATCCACCGCAACCCGCGCCTGATAGGATACGGTCAACGGTCCGCCGCTGCGCAACCACACGCGCGTGCCCAATCCGTCTTCCCCCGGAATGCGCCCCGTGTGCTCACCCGCCGGCATCTCGATCTTTTCCTGCAGCACACGCTGCCCCGGCGCATCCGCCGCTGCCTCGATCTGCAACAGAATATCGCTGGTCCCGGCCAGCCCGTATTCCAGCTGAACGCCGACCGTCATCTCGATTGTCATGGAAGCCCCCACTTGAGTCCCGGCCAAACGCGCCACCCCGTCCCGGGTTCCCGAACGGGACGGCGGGCGGGGCGAATTTGCGCAGCAAAGAGCGGCGGTCCGGCGGCCCTCAGGCCACCATCTGCTCGGCCTTCTTCAGATCGACCGACACCAGCTGGCTCACGCCCTGCTCCTGCATCGTCACCCCGAACAGCCGGTCCATCCGCGCCATCGTCACCGCGTGGTGCGTGATGATCAGGAACCGGGTCTCGGTCTGGCGGCACATCTCGTCCAGCAGGTCGCAGAACCGCGTCACGTTGGCGTCGTCCAATGGCGCATCCACCTCGTCCAGCACACAGATCGGCGCCGGATTCGCCAGGAAGACGGCAAAGATCAGCGCCATGGCGGTCAGCGTCTGCTCACCCCCCGACAACAGCGACAGCACCGACAGCTTTTTGCCGGGCGGCTGGCACATGATCTCCAGCCCGGCCTCAAGCGGATCGTCGGATTCCACCATCACCAGGTTCGCCTCGCCGCCGCCGAACAAGTGGCGGAACAACATCGCAAAGTTGGAATTCACCTGCTCGAAGGCCGTCAACAGCCGCTCGCGTCCTTCGCGGTTCAGGCTGGCGATCCCAGAGCGCAGCGTCTTGATCGCCTCTTCCAGGTCCGCCTTTTCCGAGGTCAGCGTGTCAAACTCGTTTTGCACCTCGCGCGCATCCTCTTCGGCGCGCAGGTTCACGGCGCCCAGCGCATCGCGCTGGCGCTTGTGGCGGTTGACCTCGGTTTCCAGTGTCTCGGCGTTGGGCATGTCGCCCGGCGCGGTATCCAGTTTGTTCAGCAGCTGGTTGGGAGTCAGCTGCCGGTCTTCGGCGATGCGCTCGGCGGCCGCCGTTACCGTTTCGCGCGCCGCTTCGGTGCGGGCTTCGGCGGCAGCCCGGGCCTCGCGCGCCTCGGACGCCGCGCGTTCGCTGTCGCGCTCGGTCTGGCCGGCCTCGCGCAGCGCCGCCTCGCCCTGCGCCAGCGCTTCGGACGCCGCCGCGCGACGCGCCTCGGCGCGTGCGATATCCTGCGCCAGCGCCGCGCCCTCGGCCGCAATCCGATCAGGCGCACCACTGGCCTCGGCGAGTTCGGCCTGCGCCTCGTCGCGCCGCGCGTTCAATTCCGCGATCCGCTTTTCGGCAGTGTCCAGCCGGTGCCGCCACCCACTGATTTCCTTGGTCACCTCCTGCGCGCGACGGGTGCGTTGTTCACCTTCGCGGCGCAGTTCGTCGTGCGAGGACCGCCGGGTCAGCATGGTGATCCGCGCCGCCTCGACCGTTTGTTTCACGTCTTCGATCAGCGCCCGCGCCTGCGCCAGATCGCCCAATCCAGCCAACCCGGCTTCGGCCTCTTTCACCTGCGCGCGCGCGGCCAGCGCGTCTTCCTGATGGCGCGAGACGGCAAGGCCAAGGTTTTCCAGCCGGCCCTGCGCCAGGTTGCGCTCGGCCTCGGCGCGGGACAGGGCGCGGGCCGCATCGGCCACCGCCTGATCGGCCCGGCGGCGGGCGTCGCGCGCGGCCTTGTCGGCGGCGGTCTGTTCGGCCAACAGGCGTGTCAGCGTTTCATGGGCCTGCCGCGCGCCATCGGCGCGGGCCGTCACCTGCACCATCTCGTGCTTCAACGCCTCCAGCCGGTTCAGCTGCTCAAGCCGCAGGGCCGCCGCGCTTGGCGCATCTTCGGCCCAGGCACGGAACCCGTCCCAGCGCCACAGATCGCCCTCGAGCGACACAAGCCGCTGACCGGGGCGCAGGTGCGGTTGCAGCGCCGCCGCCGCGTCGCCATCGACCACCCCGATCTGCGCAATCCGCCGTGCCAGCGCGGGCGGGCCCGAGACATGGGCGGCCAGCGGCTGCACACCGCCGGGCAGCGGCGCGACCTCGGCGTAGTCGGGCAGATCGACCCAGCCAGACGGCCCGTCTTCTTCAACCAGAGGCGCGCGCAGATCGTCGGCCAGGGCCGCCCCCAGTGCCTTTTCATACCCGGTCGCCACTTTCAGCGCGTCCAGAACCTGCCCGCCCTCAGCGGTGTCGCGATCCAGCAGCTTGGCCAGTGCCGTCACCTCGGCCCGCAACGCCCCCGCCTCGCCCTCGGCCTCGGACCGTTGCGCACGGGCTTCGGCCTCGCGCGATTGGGTCTCGGCCCGGGCTTCGTCTATTGCCGCCAATTCGCCCTCAGCCGCCTCGGCCGCCGCGATACTTTCGCTTTCCGCGCGTTGGGCCGTGGTGAAATCCTGCGCCGCGCGAGCCAGCTTGCCGCGCGACTCCTCAACCGCAACGCGGGCTTTCTCGGCTTCGGTTTCGGCTCGGGCCAATGTTTTGCGGCTGTCGTCCAGAAGGCGCTGCGCCGATTGGTGGCGCGCGGCCAGACGGGCCACATCTTCGGTTTCCTGGCTCAGCGTGGTTTCGCGGTCCCGCAGAACCGAAGCCGCGTCCGATGCCGCCTGCGCCGCCTCGGCCAGACGCGCGTCATGGCCCTGCCCCGCCTTGGCCAGCTCGCCCTGTTCCCATTCCAGCCGCTGGATGGTGTCGCCCGCATCGCGGTTCAGCCCCGTTTCGCGGTCGATGTCCTTGCCCAGTTGCTCGATACGTCCGGTCAGCGTGTCGATGGTCTGGCGCGCGCGGTCTTCCTGATCTTTCAGCGTATCGCGCTGCACCATCAGCCGTTGCAGCACCGCACCCGCGATAGCCTCTTCCTCGCGCAGCGCCGGCAGCGCCTCTTCGGCATTGGTCCGCGCCTTGATCGCCTGTTGGGCGGCGGTTTCGGCCCGGGTCGCGGCGCCGGTGCGGTCGCGCAGGGTGGCATCGGCGGTGGCGCGGGCGTCGTCGGCCTCTTTCCAGCGACGGTACAGCAGCATCCCCTCGGCCAGCCGCAGCGCCTCGCCGATCTCGCGATAGCGGGCGGCTTGCTTTGCCTGCCGCGCCAGTTGCGACAATTGCGCGGCCAGCTGTTCCAACACGTCATCGACGCGGGTCAAGTTCGATTCGGCGCCGTTCAGCTTCAACTCGGCCTCGTGCCGGCGCTGGTAAAGCCCCGAAATCCCGGCGGCCTCTTCCAGAATGCGGCGGCGCGCTGTGGGCTTGGCGTTGATCAGCTCGGCAATCTGGCCCTGCCGCACCAGCGCGGGCGAATGGGCGCCGGTCGAGGCATCGGCGAACAGCATCTGTACGTCGCGCGCCCGCACGTCGCGCGCGTTGGCCTTATAGGCGCTGCCCACATCACGGGTGATGCGGCGCACGATTTCCAGCTGGTCGGCGTCGTTGAACCCCGAAGGCGCCAGCCGGTCAGAGTTGTCCATCACCAGCGTGACCTCGGCGAAATTGCGCGCGGGCCGGGTCGCGGCCCCGGCAAAGATCACGTCTTCCATGCCGCCGCCCCGCATTGCGGTGGGGCGGTTCTCGCCCATCACCCAGCGCAGCGCTTCAAGCAGGTTGGATTTACCACAGCCGTTCGGCCCCACCACCCCGGTCAGCCCATCGGCGATGATCAGGTCGGTTGGGTCCACGAAGCTTTTGAAGCCGGACAATCTGAGCTTGTTGAAACGCACGCGGATCCTGTGGGCGCAATGATTCCGATGAGGTGTCAGCTTGCAGTCGGTGGCGGGGTGCCGTCAACCGGTTCACGCTGCATCTGGCAAAGGAGCGCCGGTTATCCACAATATATTGCGAGACACTTAAATGGGACGACACTCGATTTCCTGCGGAAGGGCGCGGGGGCCCGCCACCTGTGCCAAGCCCACTGGCCAGCAGCTGTATTCCGGCGCTTGCTGGCGCGGGGCCGCGGGCGGGGCGCCCTTGCACGTCAGCTCGGCCACGATCTGGGCCTGGTCGCCGGCCATCTTGCGCACGGCGCAGCCGCTGGCGCCTTCGATCGCCACCTGCGCGCGCGCACCGATGGGCCCGACGCGAGGGGCATATTGGGCGTTCACGCGGATCGCCTCGGCCCGGTTGTCCTTGACGCGCACGTCGAAGGTGGACCCCTCGACCGTGATGCGCGTGGCGGGAACGCCGCGAAACCCCGGCCCGGCGGTGTTGCAGGCGGTCAGCAGCAGGACAACAAGGCAGAGGCAGCGCATGGGCGATCCTTTCCGCCGCAGCTTGCCAGCCAGATGGTTAACAAATCCCTGCCGCGCGCGCAGGGATTGTCGTTTTCGCACAAGCTGGCTAGGGTCGCGCCCTATCCGCCGCCCGCGCGGAGAAGTGCAGGACCAAAGCGATGCCGTTTCAGAAAGTGCAGCCCGACAAGCTTTCGACCTATGTGGTGCGCCAGATCGAACTGCTGATCCTGCGCGGCATCCTGCGCCCCGGCGAACGCCTGCCGGCCGAGCGCGAACTGTCGGAACGGCTGGGCGTATCGCGGCCCAGCCTGCGCGACGCGGTGGCGGAATTGCAGGACCTGGGTCTGCTGACCACCCGGGCCGGATCGGGGATTTACGTGGCCGATGTTCTGGGTTCCGCGTTTTCGCCAGCCTTGCAGCGGTTGTTTTCGATCCACGACGAGGCGGTGTTCGATTATGTGTCGTTCCGCCGCGACATCGAGGCGCTGGCCGCCGAACGCGCGGCACGGCTTGGGTCGGATTCGGATTTGCAGGTGATCCAGACCGTGTTCGATAAGATGGAAGCCAGCCATTCCAAGCGCAACCCCGAGGAAGAGGCGCGGCTGGACGCGCAGTTTCACAGCGCCATCATCGAGGCCGGGCACAACGTGGTGATGCTGCACATGATGCGGTCGATGTACGATCTGCTGCGCGAGGGCGTTTTCTATAACCGGCAGGTGATGTTCAAGCAGCGCACCTCGCGCGCGGCCCTGCTGGACCAGCACCGCGCCATCAACACAGCCCTGCAGGCGCGCGACCCCGAAGGCGCCGCGCAGGCGGTTCGGGCGCATCTGAGCTATGTCGAATCTGCCCTGCGCGACAAGCAGCGCGCCGACCGCAACGAGGACATCGCGCGGCAACGCCTGAGCCACGAGCAGAGCTTGCGGTAGGGTATTGGCGTAGAGGGGGCTCTGCCCCCACCCGCTGCGCGGGTTCCCCCGGGATATTTGGCCCCAAAGAATATTCGGCGGCGCGCGGATGGCGCATGCATGAAAAAACCCGGCGCGGGGGCCGGGTTGCTTCGGTGGTCGATGGGGCGCGGCCTAGTGCAGCTTGGCGTCGACCTGTTTGATCGACTCGTCGATCAGCTTGTTGCCCTGTGCGGCGGTCATCTGCTTGGCCATCACTTCTTTCGCTGCGGCGACGGCAATCGCGATGGCGCGGTCCCGCACGTCCTTGATGGCAGCGGCTTCGGCCGAGGCAATCTGATCCTGTGCTGCGGCAATGCGCCGGGCGATCGAGCGCTGCAGATCCTCGCGCGCCTGTTCGGCGGCGGCAGCGGCTTCGGATTTCGCGGTTTCCACGATCCGGTTCGCCTGGGTCTGCACCTCTTGCTGCTTGCGCTCGTAGGAGGCCAGCAGGGTCTGGGCCTCTTCCCGCAGGGCGCGGGCTTCGTCCAGATCGGATTTGATGCCGGCGGCCCGCTTGTCGAGCATTTCGCCGATCTTGCCCGGAACCTTGAAGTAGAACAGGATCGCGATGAACAGGATGAAGGCCAGCAGGACAATGAAGTTGGTATTGTCGAGCGAGAAGAACGGCCCCGAGGCCGCCAGCGCGGGGCTGGCTGTCAGGGAGGCGAGCGCGATGGCAAGAAGGGTGCGCATGTCGCTTATCCTTTGATCCGGGTGTCGACGGCGGCGCCGATGGCGTCTGCGTCGGGGGTGCCGCCAAGGGCCGCGACCAGTTCGGAGGCGGTATCGCGGGCCACCGTGTTCACGGCTTCCAGCGCGCCGGCGCGGATTTCGGCGATGGCCTTTTCCGATTCGGCGGTGCGTTCCGCGATGTCGGCATCGGCCTGTGCGATGGCGGCGTCGAGATCGGCCTGGATGTCGGCGCGCGCTTCGCCAGCGATTCGCTGGGCTTCGCTGCGGGCATCTGCCAGGGCCTTGTCATAGGCGGCTTCGGCATCGGCCGCGCGCGCCTTGAGATCTTCGGCGGCGGCGATGTCGTTGGTAATGGTGCCGGCGCGTTCTGCAAGGATCGCCCCGATGCGCGGCAGGGCCACGCGGGACAGCACCAGGTAAATCACGATCAGCGAGACCACGAGCCAGAAAATCTGGTTCGGGAAGGTGCTGAGATCAAGTTGCGGCATCCCTGCCGCTTCGCCCGCCTGATGCGCGGCAACGCCGGTCGCGTCGGCCAGGCCCTCTCCGACGGCTTCTTGCGTCTCGGTTGCCATGTCGTTCTCCGTGGATGCTGCCAGTACATCGGGCGGGCGCGGATGCCGCGCGCCGCCCGACCGTAAGGAATGATGGTTCGTCGCGGTTTAGACGGCGAACATCAGCAGCAGAGCAACGAGGAACGAGAAGATCCCCAGGGCTTCTGCGAAGGCGATGCCGATGAACAGCGTCGCGGTCTGGCTTGCGGCACCCGACGGGTTGCGCAGCGCGCCTGCCAGGAAGTTGCCGGCAACGTGGCCCACACCGATGGCTGCGGTGCCCGAGCCGATGGCTGCCAGGCCTGCGCCGATGAATTGACCGAGTTGTGCGATATCGCCTTCCATGTGTTCTCTCCTTACGATGGAATGGTTGTGATGTCTGGGCGGGTGCGCAGCTGCGCAGGCCCGCCGGTGTTCGGGATCAGTGAGCCGGGTGCAGCGCGTCGCGCAGGTACACACAGGTCAGGATGGTGAAGACGTAGGCCTGGATGAAGGCCACGAGGACCTCGAGACCGTAGATCGCGGTGACGCCAAGAACGGCGATGGGCGCGATTGCGGTGACCTGGGCGAAGCCGGCGAAGACCTTCAGAACCGCGTGGCCCGCCATCATGTTGCCAGCCAGACGAATGGAGTGGCTGACGGGGCGCACGAAGTACGAGATCAGTTCGATGATGGCCAGGACCGGGCGCAGGGCCAGCGGGGCGGACGACACCCAGAACAGGCCGAGGAATTTGGTGCCGTTCTTGATGAAGCCGAGGATCGTCACGGCGAAGAACACGCCAAAGCCCATCACGGCGGTCACGGCGATATGGCTGGTGGTGGTGAAGGAGGCCGGGAGCAGGCCAAGGAAGTTGGCACAGACGATGAACATGAACAGTGTCATGATGTAGGGGAAGTATTTGATCCCGTCCTTGCCGGTTACGTCTTCGACCATCTTGTAGACGAAGCCATAGGCCATTTCGGCGATCGACTGACCGCGCGACGGCACGATGGCACGGCGCGACGTGGACAGCACCAGCAGCGCGATGACGGCAAGGATGGTCAGCGCCATCCATAGGGTCACGTTGGTGGGCGTGTACCATGCAATCGGGCCATCGCCGAACAGCGGCTTGACGATGAACTGATCCATCGGGTGGAAGCTGAGACCACCGCCTTGTTCTGCACCATGCGCTTCAGTTGCCATGCGTCCTTGTCCCTTGTTCGTCCCCGTCGTCACCCGCGGGGCCCTGCGTCTGCTCGGCGGCCTGTTCGGCCAGCCGGTCGTCCTGAATTTCCCGGGCGCTTGCCAGCATCACCTTGATGCCTGCGGCAAGACCCAGCAGCGTAAACAGCACCAGGAAGATCGGGAGTGTCCCGAACAGACTGTCCAGCCCGTACCCGATGCCAAAGCCGATCCCCAGACCGGCCACAAGTTCGATCACCATCCGCCAGGCCAGCTGCGCCTGGGTGTGGTGGTCACTGCCCTTGGGCTTGGGGGCGCTGGCCTGTTTGGCCGCCGCGATCCGTGCCTCAAGCTGCGCCATGCGCTGCTTATGGTCGTCATTCGCCACCCTGAATGCCCTCGCAAGTGCTGGCATGGTGCTAGTCGGGTGGAGCAGCGGAGTCAATCGGTTGAAATCGCGGGGTGTGGCGGGAGTTAGTTTGTTGTTTTAATGAGTATATTTGGAATGATGAAAGAGGGGGCGGGTGCCTGTTTCGCCGTGCGGAGGGCTGAAACCGGGGTCAGGGCATATTCAACCCGCTGGTTGACGGTTGCCGGGCGGGCGGGCAAGGGTGGCGCCATGAGCCCGAGCCTTGATACCGTCTTTTCAGCCCTTGCCGACCCGACGCGGCGCGAGATCCTGCGCATGCTGCTGGAGGATGACATGGCGGTGACCGATGTGGCCGAGCCCTTCGAGATGTCGCTGGCGGCGATTTCCAAGCACCTTGTCATCCTGACACGGGCCGGTCTGATCAGCCAGGAGAAGCGCGGGCGGGTGAAGTGGTGCAAACTGGAGCCGGGCGGGATGCGTGCGGCGAGTGTCTGGATGCAGGGGTTTGGGCAGTTCGAGCCGGTGAACCTGGATGCGTTCGAGCGGTTCCTGGAACGCGAATTCGCCGAAGGAGGCGACGGAGCGGAATAGTCGGGGGTAGAAACCGGCCGGGACAGCGCGTGGCGCGCCCGGCCGTTGGTCAGAGTTGCGTTAGAGAACGAAGCCGACGATGGCCAGAACGATAACGACCAGGCCGACGAGATAGATGATGCTGTTCATAATGTGTCCTTTCACGTAGCTGTGACAGGAACGCACGCCGGGCCGTTTGTGTTCCCTTGGATCTTGTCAGACTGTTTTCGTCGTGCGTGCGGGCATCGCGTGGGCCGGTTCGTCGCGCAGAAGGAGCAGCAGGGCGACCACCGTGGCGGCCACTCCGACCAGGGTCAGACCGGAGGGTACCTCGTGCCCCAGCGCGATTTCCCAGACGATGACCCAGGTCGGGGCGAGGTAGGTGTAGGCCAGCACCTTGGCTGAGGGCAAACGCAGTGCCGCATATTGCATCAGCGTGAATGTGGCGGCACTGGCGAAGATCGCGAGGTAAAAGATAGCAACCCAGACCAGCGGGCGCAGACCGGCCCAGTCGGTAGCGCGCAGGTCGGACCATCCGTAGACGACCAGTACGAGGAACCCCGCCAGCAGCATTCCGAAGGTAAAGACGATCGCCGGTTCGCCGCGATTCAGTTTGCGCACCATCGGGGTATAGATCGCATGGGCCACACAGCCCCAGAAATAGACAATTTCACCCTGCCCGATATGAAAGGCCCTGAAGGCGGCCCAGTCGGCGCGGAAAATCACCCAAAGCGCGCCGGCTCCGCCGATGGCCAGGGCCAGCGCCATGCGCGCCGTCAGAACCTGCCGCAGCAACAGCCAGCCAAAGCCGGCGGCCATCAGCGGCGTCAGCGTGAACACCGCCGAGGCGCTGACCGGCGCGGCGGTTTTCAGCCCTTCGAACATCAGCACGAAATAGGTGACAAAGATCGCGCCCAGCACAAGATACCGCCAAGGGGCCCGCAGCGCGCTGCGCGGAATGCCGGTGGTTGCCATCGCGGCCGAGCCGATCACCAGCGCCGCGATGGCAAAGCGCACCGCGTTCAACGCGGCGGGGGCGATATCATTCGCCACCATTGCGCCAAGCGAGAATGATCCGCCCACAAGCGCCGAAAAGGTCAGCATCGCCAGATGCCCGCGCAGCGAATCGCGCATTACACCCAATCCTGAGCGCGTGATTTCAGGAACTTCAGGAAGGCCTGCACCTTGTTGGTGCGGTGCAGATCAACGTGTGTCACCAGCCACAGCGGCGCGGTCCAGTCGTCGCGCGGCTCCATCACCTGGACGAGACCGGGCAGGCGCGAGGCTTCACATTCGGTCAGGAAGCCAAGACCAGCCCCGGCCAGCACGGCCTCTTTCACCGAATGCTCGCTGGTCACGCGGAAGGTAATGTGGCGCGGGTCCAGGTTATCGCGCAGCCAGCGGTAAAAAGGCGCGCGGCTGGTCAGATCGTCGGGCCCGATAAAGCGGTGTTGCGGGAAATCGGCGACGGACTCCGGCTTGCCATGGGCATCGACATAGCCTTGGCTGGCATAAAGCCCGATGGCCTGCCGCACGAAGGGCTGCACCACGTTGTCGGGCTGGTCCGGCGGGGCGCCTGCACGGATGGCCACATGCGCCTCGCCGTATTCCAGCCGGAACAGCCGCCCCGAGGTCAGATATCGCACCAGCAGATCGGGATGGGCGCGCTGGAAATCGGTCATCACCGGGATCAGCACCGGCGCCATCGAGGTAAGCGAGGTCACGACAAGCTCGCCGCCCACATCCTCGCCCTGCCCTTTCAGCCGCCCGACCAGCTGGTTGAATTGATCATCGGTGGCCTGCGCCACGCGCAGCAGATCGGCGCCCGCTTCGGTGGCGGTATAGCCGCGCGCGTGACGCTGGAACAGTTTGACGCCAATCCGGCCTTCCAGCGCGTCGATATGGCGGATCACGGTGGCATGGTGCACGCCCAAAACTTCGGCGGCACCGCTGACGGTGCCCATTCGCGCGACCTGAAAGGCGGTGCGTACCTCGTCCCAGTTATCCATTGCGGCCTGCTCCGGTTTTATGTGCGTCAGAACACAGGGTGTGCGAGTTTTCGCAAGTTGCGTTCACATGTGCAAGGATCAAATTGGCGGCACAAAAGTTTCTCATCAGGACCTCCGAAAATGACCAACACCGTTCTTCATATCGATGCGTCACCGCGCACCGAACAATCCGTCACCCGAGAACTGAGCGCCGAAATCCTGCGTCAGCTGAACGCAGATACGGTGATCCGCCGCGATCTGGTCGAGCCGCTGCCAGCCATCGACGCCACCTGGATCGGCGCCAACTTTACGCCCGACGCCGACCGTTCGGACGATCAGAAGGCCATTCTGGCGCTGTCTGACGAGTTGCTGGCAGAGCTGGAGCAGGCCGACACCATCGTGATCGGCGCGCCCATGTACAACTTTTCGATCAGCACCAGCCTCAAGACATGGATCGACCTGATCGCCCGCGCGGGCCGGTCGTTCCGCTATACCGAAGCCGGACCCGAAGGCCTGATGACCGGCAAACGCGCGATTGTTGCCATTGCAACCGGCGGCACCCCGATCGAGGCCGATTACGATTACCTCACCGGCTACCTGAAATTCATCCTTGGCTTTATCGGCATTACCGACGTGACCGTGATCGGTGCCGATCAGGTCATGGCCGGGCTGGAAGAAAAGATGGCATCCGCCAAGACCCAGATCGAAGCGCTGGCCGCCTGATCCAAGGGGCGCTTGCCCCTCACAGGACTATACGTACGAGACAGCGGGCTACTCCCTTGCCGGGGCGTGGCCCGCTGTTTTCATGCTATGCAGGGGCTAAGCGCGGCCCCTGCACCTCCGCCTCGCTGCCGCCTCGAACCTCTTCCCATCCGGACAGGCAGCGGCAGGGCGCCGCGCCCCGATAATGCCCCGATTTGGTCGAATCACGCGCCAGATCGGGCGCTAGACATATGGCATCGGACCAGAATGGCCGTTCCCCCCAACATACGCTGACGACACGGCCCTGACGTGATCGCCCGGTGGCTTATGCCCTGCCCGGGCGATGCCGTTCCGGTCACCGATGCCCCCTGTTCCCTGCAAGCCCCCGCGCCCCACCCGGGGCGCACCGCTGCGCCCGTCCTGTCCGTTTCGTCGCGGTCCGAAATTAACACGACGGTGATTAACATGTGCCTTCAATGCCTCGCGCTGAACCCGAACCAGACAACTTACGACGATCATGGCGTACAGAGCCTTGATACCGGCGATGGAACCGGCGGATCGGTCTCGGCCACTCTGCCGACCTATACGCTGGACCAGATTGCCGATTACCTGACCGCGGGGTTCTGGCAGCAGCGCGGTGGCACGCAGCGGTCGTTCGACGTGCAGAGCGGCGGCCAGATCACCGTGAACCTGAATTCGCTGGATGCAACCGGCCGCGCGACCGCGCGCGAGGCGCTGGACAGCTGGACCGCCGTGACCGGCATCGAATTCGTGCAATCGTCCAGCGCGCAGATCACCTTTGACGACAACCAGTCCGGCGCCTACGCCTATTCGATGATGTCCGGATCGACGATCACGTCGAGCCATGTAAACGTCCAGACCTCGTGGCAGGGCTATGGCGATTACTATCTCCAGACCTATATCCACGAAATCGGCCACGCGCTGGGCCTTGGCCATGGCGGCAACTACAATGGCAGCGCCGATTTCAGCCGTGATGCGCATTATGCCAACGACAGTTGGCAGATGACGGTCATGAGCTATTTCAGCCAGACCGAGAACCCTTATGTCACCGCCGGCTATACCTTCCTTGGCAGCGCGATGATGGCCGACATCGTGGCGATCCAGAATCTGTATGGCACGCCCACGAATGCCCAGTCGGGCGACAGCACCTATGGCGACAACACGAACGAGTCGTTCTATGGCGCCGCCCTACCCACAAACCGTGCAGTCACGATCTTCGACAGCGCGGGCAATGACACCATCAGCCTGACATCGCGCGGCCACAACCAGCGACTTGACCTGCGGGCCGAACATTTTTCCGACATCAACGGGCGCACCGGCAACCTGGCCATCGCGCGCGGCACTGTAATCGAAAACGCCCAGACAGGCGGCGGCAACGATCACATCACCGGCAATGACGTGGGCAACGACATCTATTCCGGCGGCGGCAACGATACGATCCTTGGGCTTGGCGGCAATGACGTTCTGACCGGCGGCGCCGGAGCCGATACGCTGACCGGCGGCGAAGGCGCCGACCGCTTTGTCTATCTTGACGGTGGCGACGGCGGCGACACGATCACCGATTTCGACCTCGCCGCAGGCGACCGGATAGACATCCGCCCGCTGCTGGCCGCCGTTGGCTACTCTGGCAACGATCCGGTGGCCGACGGGCTGGTCTGGCTGGCGAATGCGACCGGCGGGTCCTGGCTGATGTTCGACCCTGATGGCACGGGCAGCGTGGCGGAAACCGCGCTGGTCTTCCTTGCGGGCCTTGCCTCGTCCACGTCGGTCAGCGCAGTCATCGACGCCACCGGCGACACGCCCACCACCCCGGATGACGACAGTGATGATACCGGCGACACCGGCGGCGGTGGCGGCACCGGATCGACCGACACCATCTATATCTTCACCGAAACCTTTGCTGCCAACTGGTCCGACTTCTCTAGCGTACTGACCGATGGCGATGGCGGCACCGACACGATGGACCTGACAGCACTGGACAGCGCATCCCGGGTCAACCTCACCTCGGGCGCCCGGAACAAGATCGCCGGCAAGCTGCAAACCATCGCCACGGGCACCGATATCGAAAACCTCCTGCTGGGGTCCGGCAGCGATACCGGATATGGCAATGCGCTGGATAACGTCCTGGATGGTGGCGCGGGCAATGACCGACTGTTCGGCGCGCTTGGCGATGACACGCTGAGCGGCGGCATCGGCGCCGACCGGCTGTATGGCGGCGATGGCGATGACATCATGGACGGTGGCGCCGACAATGACCGCCTGTATGGCGACGAAGGCGACGACACAATGACCGGAGACCTGGGCAACGACTATCTCAAGGGCCAGGGCGGCGCCGACTCGATGGACGGCGGAGACGGAAACGACAAGCTGTATGGCGGCTCGGGCGCTGACTCGATGACCGGCGGTGAAGGCGACGATTATCTCAAAGGTGACGGCGGCAGCGACATCATGAGCGGCGGCAACGGCATAGACAAGCTGTACGGTGGTGGTGGGGACGACGAGATGTCAGGCGGCGACGGTAAGGATTACCTGCGCGGCGACGAAGGCCACGATCTGCTGGATGGCGGAAACGATGCCGACCGGCTGTATGCCGGCGATGGCGATGACATCGTCTATGGCGGCGATGGCGATGATTACCTGCGCGGCGACGAGGGGCGAGACCTGCTGGATGGCGGGCTGGGCGCCGACCGCATATACGGCGGCAAGGATGACGACGTGATCCGCGGCGGCGACGGCAACGATTATATTAAAGGTGACGATGGCGACGACGTGATCGACGGTGGCGCCGACAATGATCGTGTCTATGGCGGCAATGGCGACGACACGATCGCAGGCGGATCGGGTGCAGATTTCATCCGCGGCGACTTTGGCGCTGACACCATCGCAGGCGGCGATGGCGCCGACATGCTGTACGGCAACGGCGGCGATGACGTTCTGGCAGGCGGCGCAGGCAACGACCTGATCAAGGGCGGTGTCGACAATGACATCCTGCGCGGCGACGATGGCGACGATTTCCTGTATGGCGAAGCCGGGGATGACACCGTCGAAGGCGGCGCCGGAGACGACTATATCGACGGCAGCCTTGGATCGGATCTGCTCTACGGCGGCGGCGGCGCCGATTTCATCAAGGGCGGTTCAGGCGCCGATATCTTCGCCTTCCGGTCCTTCGACGATGCCGGAGACACGATCTATGACATGAAACTGGAAGACGGCGACCAGATCGAGCTGTCGCAGCTGTTTTCCGACATCAACGCCGCCATTTCGACCAGCGCCATTTCGCTTCTGGCAGACGGCCGCAGTTCCTGGCTGATGGTCGACAACAATGGGGATGCAGTGCAACTGGCCTATCTGCGCTACATCTCGGCCGATACGGTTCTGGATGACAGCTGGCTGATCTGAACGACCGCGCGTTTGCGTCGCGGGCCCGATTCCGCCCCACCCCGGCCCGCGACCCGCCCGCTGCGCAACTTGACTCTGCGCAGCGGGCGCCCTAAACGGCACCTAATACCCGGAAGCCAAGGCTTTCCGGTCCCCGATTTCAGGGGATCGCCCTCCACCAGCGCGTTGCGCCCGTGGGGGCATTTGCGCATTCAGCCTTGGCTTTGCGCTGACACGATCCGCCGCCGTGCCTATCTGTGGGCCATGGCAATGAACAACCAGGAGGCCACGGCCCATGTTTGAAAATCTGTCCGAACGCCTGTCCGGCGTCTTTGATCGGCTGACGAAACAGGGCGCCCTGTCCGAGGACGATGTCGCAACCGCCCTGCGCGAGGTGCGCGTCGCCCTGCTCGAGGCCGATGTCTCGCTGCCGGTGGCCCGCGATTTCGTCAAGGCAGTGCAGGACAAGGCCACCGGACAGGCGGTGACCAAATCGGTCACCCCGGGCCAGCAGGTCGTCAAGATCGTGCATGACGCGCTGATCGACGTGCTGCGGGGCGAAGGCGATCCCGGCCACCTGAAAATCGACAACCCGCCCGCGCCGATCCTGATGGTCGGCCTGCAGGGCTCGGGCAAAACCACCACCACCGCCAAGCTCGCCAAGCGGATGAAAGACCGCGAAGGCAAGCGGGTTCTGATGGCCTCGCTTGACACCAACCGCCCGGCGGCAATGGAACAGCTGGCGATCCTTGGCGCCCAGATCGGCGTGGATACCCTGCCCATCGTCAAGGGCGAAGACCCGGTCGCCATCGCCAAACGCGCGAAAACGCAGGCCAGCCTTGGCGGCTACGATGTCTACATGCTCGACACCGCCGGCCGGCTGCATATCGATCAGGAGCTGATCGCCCAGGCGGCCGCGGTGCGCGATGTCGCCAACCCGCGCGAAACCCTGCTGGTGGTCGATGGCCTGACCGGGCAGGACGCGGTGAACGTTGCCACGGAATTCGATGACAAGATCGGCGTGACCGGCGTGGTGCTGACCCGGATGGACGGCGACGGGCGCGGCGGCGCGGCGCTCTCGATGCGCGCCGTCACCGGCAAGCCGATCCGCTTCGTCGGCCTTGGCGAGAAGATGGACGCCATCGAGACCTTCGAGCCGGAACGCATCGCGGGCCGCATCCTTGGCATGGGCGACATCGTGGCCCTGGTCGAAAAGGCGCAGGAAACCATCGAGGCCGAACAGGCCGAAAAGATGATGAAGCGCATGATGAAAGGTCAGTTCAACATGAACGACCTGCGCATGCAGCTGGAACAGATGCAGAAGATGGGCGGCATGGAGGGCATGATGTCCATGATGCCAGGGATGGGCAAGATGGCGAAGCAGGTGGAAGAAGCCGGGTTCGACGACAAAATCCTCGCCCGCCAGATCGCGCTGATCCAGTCGATGACCAAGAAGGAACGCGCCGCGCCGCAGATTCTGCAGGCCAGCCGCAAGAAACGCATCGCCGCCGGTGCGGGGATGGATGTCTCCGACCTCAACAAGCTTCTGAAGATGCACCGCCAGATGGGCGACATGATGAAGAAGATGGGCAAGATGGGCAAAGGCGGGATGCTGAAACAGGCGATGAAAGGCATGTTCGGCAAGGGCGGCGGCATGCCCGACCCTTCGCAGATGGATCCGGCCGCACTCGAAGCGGCGGCGCGCCAGATGGGCGGCAAGATGCCCGGCGGCCTGCCCGGCCTTGGCGGCGGCGGCCTGCCCCCGGGCCTCAGCGGCTTTGGCAAGAAGAAATGACCATGGCTTCTTTTCGGTCCAAATACGTCTGCCGGAGGTCGCAACAGGCGGCCAGGCCCGCGATGGGAACGCGCGCATGAGGCCGATCCCGACGCTTGAAACCCAACGGCTGATCCTGCGCGCCCCGCGCGAAGACGATGTGCCTGCCTTCGCGGCCTTCTACGCCAGCGATGCCGCGCGCTATGTCGGCGGCCCGCTTCAGGAATTCGAAGTCTGGCGCTATCTTGCCCAGGTGCTTGGCCACTGGCAGCTGCGCGGGTTCGGTCGCTGGATCGTCGAGTCGAAAGACGCGCCCGGTGCCATCGGCCTTGTCGGCCTGCACGCCCCGATGGACTGGCCCGAACCCGAGGTCGGCTGGTTCATCTGGAGCGGCACCGGACAGGGATACGCCGTCGAGGCGGGCCACGCCGCCCGCAGCTTCGCTTATGACACCCTCGGCCTGACCACGCTCATCAGTTCCATCGCGCCCGGGAATGTGGGGTCGATCCGCGTGGCCGAACGGCTTGGTGCGCGCCGCGAGGCGGATGATTTCGTGCATCCAACCTTTGGCACCATGGGGCTGTGGCGCCATCCGTCTGCCGACCAGATCGCCGATGGCGGGGTGGAGGCCTACGCATGAGCGGCACCGCGCTTCCGATCCCGGTCATCGAGACTACGAACCTGATCCTGCGCGCCCCGCGCGAGACGGATTTCGACGCGCTGGCGCGGTTCTCTGCCTCGACGCGGTCGGTTTTCGTCGGCGGCCCGTATGAACGGCCGCGCGCATGGGGCAGCTTCCTTGCGCAGATGGGCCATTGGTCCCTGCGCGGCTATGGCATGTGGATGATCGAAGACCGCGCCACCGGGGCACCTGCGGGCCGCGTCGGGGTCATCAACAATGATGGCTGGGATGAACCGGAACTCGGCTGGCACCTGTTCGAAGGCTTCGAAGGCCAGGGGGTTGCCTATGAGGCCGCGCTCGCGGCCCGCGCCTACGCCGCCGAACATCAAGGGCTCGATGCTCTGATTTCCTACGTCGATCCCGCCAATCATCGATCCGCCGCGCTGGCGCGACGCTTGGGCGCCAAAATCGAACGCGATGGCACAGTGAACGGCCACGCCTGCAAGGTCTGGCGCCATCCCTCGGTCATGGGAGAGGCCGCATGACCCGCGCCAGCATCCCCGTGATCGAAACCCCTCGGCTTGTCCTGCGCGGCCCCGAGCCGCAGGATTACCCCGACTTCAAGGCGACCTTCACCAGCTACCGCGCCCGTTACATGGGCGGGCCGCTGAACGCCTACGAGGCGTGGATGCTCTATGCCGCCGAAATCGGCCATTGGGAAATTCGTGGCTTCGGCATGTGGATGATCCACCTGCGTGACACCGGCGAAACCGTCGGCATGGCCGGAGGCTGGCAGCCTGCGCGCTGGCCTGAGCGCGAAATCGCATGGGTCATCTGGCCCGACCGCGCTGGCAAGGGCTATGCGCTGGAAGCGACCCACGCCGTGCGCCGTCACCTGTATCGCAACGGCTGGACTACGGCTGTCAGCTATATCGACCCGAAAAACCTCGACAGTATCCGCCTGGCCGAACGGCTTGGCGCGAAAAAGGACCACGAGGCGCAAACCATCGACGGAAGCGATGCCGTCTATCGCCACCCTTCGCCGCAGCAGCTGGACCGAACCCAGCTGGCCCATGGCATCGAAATGGAAATCGGCCATTACGCCGATCCGCTGTTCAAACCGAAAGGCTGGGCCATTGACTGACCAGACCAAAGACGACGTTGTGGCGCGCGCCGCGCAGCTGTTGAAAGGCCACCGCGAAAGCATCGACCGGCTGGACGCAATCCTTGTCTACACGCTGGGCGAGCGGTTCAAGCACACGCAGGCCGTGGGCAAGCTCAAGGCCGAAAACGACCTTCCCCCGTCCGATCCCGCGCGCGAAAAGCAGCAGATCGCACGGCTTGAAGACCTGGCGATCCAGGCCGATCTGGATCCTGAATTCGCCAAGGCGTTCCTGAATTTCATCATTCAGGAAGTCATCCACCACCACCAGAAACACCAATCCTAGGCGCCGGAAGACCCGCGCCTGACACGCCATTCAAAGGAGACCAACAATGGCTATGAAAATCCGGCTCGCCCGTGGCGGCAGCAAGAAACGCCCCTTCTACCGCATCGTCGCGGCAGATTCGCGGATGCCCCGTGACGGCCGCTTCATCGAGAAGCTGGGCACCTACAACCCGCTGCTGCCCAAAGACAGCGAAGACCGCGTGAAGATGGACCTCGAGCGCATCCAGCACTGGTTGGACAAAGGCGCCCAGCCCACCGACCGGATCGCCCGCATGCTGGAAGCCGCTGGCGCCCGCACCAAGACCGAGCGCAGCAACCCCAACAAGGGTACGCCCGGCAAGAAGGCGCAGGAACGCGCCGAAGCCAAGGCTGAAAAAGCCGCCGCAGCCGAAGCCCCGGCCGAGGACGCATCGGCCGAATAACGGGCCGGGCGCGGCGGCGGCGGGGTAGGCCCGCCTCCCCCGCCGCCGCCGCGCGGTTCCGCCAGATGGCTTTTCGTGCGCGCCACGATAGGCCCGCACCGTTTCAGGGAGCACGGCAGAGATGCCTGACGAATTGATTTGTGTCGGGGCGCTGGCTGGCGCATTTGGAGTGCGCGGCGAAGTCCGGCTCAAGAGCTTTTGCGCCGAACCCGAAGCCATTGGCACATATTCCCCCCTATGCACCGAAGATGGCGACCGCCAGTTTACCGTCACGCTGACGCGGCCCATCGGCAACGGATTTGCCGCACGGGTGTCGGGGATCGAGACAAAGGAACAGGCCGACGCGCTGAAGGGGCTGAAACTCTTTGCCCCGCGCGACAGGCTGCCTTCGCTGCCAGACGACGAATTCTATTACACCGACCTTGTCGGTCTGCCCGTCAGCGATACGGGAGGACGCGTGCTTGGCACGGTGATCGCGGTGCAGAACCACGGTGCCGGCGATCTGCTGGAAATCCGCCCCGACGGGCGCGAAACCGTTCTTCTGCCTTTCACGCGCGAGAATGTCCCGACCGTGGATCTGTCCAAGCGCGCGATTGTTGCCGATCCGCCCGAAGGGCTGTTCGAATGAGCGACACCCCATCCCCGAGCCGGTCGTTTGGGCGCAAGTCGATCCGCGCCTCTTTGCAACCGCGCGATCTGATGACCGATGGCGACACGCTGGCTGGCGTCTGGACCGCACGCATCATCACCCTGTTCCCCGAAGCCTTCCCCGGCGTTCTGGGGCAGAGCCTGACGGGTCGCGCGCTGAAAGACGGGCTGTGGCAGCTTGAAACGATCGATCTTCGCGGCTTTGGCATCGGCAAGCACCGCAATGTCGATGACACGCCCGCAGGAGGCGGCGCCGGCATGGTGCTGCGCGCCGATGTGGTCGGCCCGGCGATCGAGGCGGCACAATCCGGCGTGCGCGGCGACTGGCCCGTGATCGGCCTCAGCCCGCGCGGCCAGCCGATGACACAGGCGCTGATGCACCGCCTGTCGCGTGCCGACGGTGTCACCCTGCTGTGCGGTCGGTTCGAAGGCATCGATGAACGCGCGCTGGAACACTATGGGGTGCAGGAAATCTCGCTTGGGGATTTCGTGATGACGGGCGGAGAAATCGCAGCGCAGGCGCTGATTGATGCCACGGTGCGGCTGATCCCGGGGGTTCTGGGCAATGCCGCCTCGACCGACGAAGAGAGCTTTTCCGACGGCCTGCTGGAACACCCTCAGTACACCCGCCCCGCGTCGTGGCAGGGCCGGGACATACCCGATGTGCTGATGTCGGGAAACCATGGCGAGATCGCACGCTGGCGTCGCGCCGCCGCGAAAGAACTGACCCGCATCCGGAGGCCCGATCTCTGGGCGCATAGGACATCCGGCAGCAACGATCAGGAATGAACGTGGAGTGGGGGCGGCGCCACCGCCGCCAGGCGTCTACCTTTAGGCCTTAAGGGGGCTCTGCCCCCGTCCCTGCGGGCCTCCCCCGGGATATTTGGACCCCAAAGAAGATATAAAACCCATTCTTCTTTGGGGTGATAAATATCCCCGCCGGAGGCATCGCGCGCAGCGCGATCAGATCAGGACAAGATCGTCAGCGAGCCCTGCGGTAGAGCCGACGCCTTTCAGGGTAATCGATTGACCGCCGTCGAATTCGAATACGACATTGCCCCGCACGATGTCAGCAAAATCGCTGACGACCTGAGCCTTGGTCAGCTGGCCTGTCCACAGCGATTTTGAGAGGTGCAGCGCGTCGGCGCCCTGTTTGAAATCCCCGATCGTGTCGTCGCCGAAGTTGCCTTTGAAGACGAAGCTGTCGGCTCCCTTGTTGCCGAACAACTTGTCGTTCAGCTTGCCACCTTCGATCACGTCATTCCCGGCGCCTCCGAAGAGTTTGTCACGGCCGGCCTGTCCGATCAGTTTATCGTTCCCGGCCGCGCCGCGCAGGGTATCCGACCCGCCACCGCCGCGCAGCGTATCTCCTCCACCGCTGCCGAAGATTTCATTGGCCGCTTTATTGCCCGCCAGCAGGTTCGCCTGCTTCGAGCCGGTCAGGTCCAGCGCGCGAGCGCCGGTTAGCCGGGCGTTCTCGACAAAATCGTAATCGTTCAGATCCAGCGAAACCGCCCCGCTGCGCAGCGTATCGATGCCGCCCTTGCGTGTCTCGGAAACAACATCGTCGGCT
Organism: Arenibacterium halophilum; assembly: GCF_005938225.1. Lineage (GTDB taxonomy): Bacteria > Pseudomonadota > Alphaproteobacteria > Rhodobacterales > Rhodobacteraceae > Arenibacterium > Arenibacterium halophilum. The sequence goes on along the minus strand of NZ_VCPC01000003.1, from coordinate 214,343 downwards.
TGGCTGATGATATAGGTGTCGTTGCCGCGCCCGCCGATCATCACGTCCTTGTCGCCACCGCCGTCCAGCAGGTTGCGGCCCCCGTTGCCGATCAGCGTGTCGCGCCCCGACCCGCCTGTGGCATTTTCGATCCGCACGCCATTGGCAATGGTGTAGCCGCCGAAGATGCCGGTCGTGAAAGAGACGAACCCGCCGCCGCCCGGTTCCTGTTTCAGCGTGGCGGCGCGCAGATCAATCGTGGCGCCTGCGCTGCCCGGGTTCACGATGGTATCGCGCCCGCCGGTGTCCCATATGGTTTCATATCCGGTGCCAATTTCATTCTTCGTCCACAGGGTATAGGTGTCATTGCCCGAGGCGTGGGTGGTGTTCGCGCCGTATTTCTCCTGAATCACCGAGATGTCGAAGGCCATCGGCGTGCGCACGATGCCATAGGCATTGGTGCCCGACCCGCCGTTGAACCCCGTCTGCCAGCCCTTGTTGTAGGACATGACGGTGAACACTTCCTGGTTCAGGTCATCATCGCCGAAATCGCCCGACCCGCTGACCCCGGCGAAGACAAGCGAAGTGCCGCCGTTGTCATGCGGGTGCGACAGGCCAAGACCATGGCCGAATTCATGAATGAAGTTGGAATAGCCATAGGCCCCCTTTTCCAGAAACCCTCCGGCCTCGCGCGACCAGACCGATGGTTTGGTGTTGAACCAGCCCACGCCTTGCGCGCCGCCGAATTCGGGATCCTGTGGGAACATCCGCCCGGTGGTCGAACTGTCGAGGAAGTTCTTGGCCAGGAAGAAATCGGCCTGCGACGCGATGTTCACTGTGGTAAAGGTCAGGTTGGAGAACTTGGAATATTCCCGAAGCGCCGACATGGCCTGCGTGACTTCATATGCGTTCCAGGGCGTATCGGTCAGTTCGTTGGCAAAGGTCTCGCCCTGAAGCGCGAAGTAGACCTTTATATTGGTCTTGTTGAACTTGACCCCCCAATCCAGCCCCGCCGTCGGGCTGGGCGGCGCGGGTGGTGTGAAATCGGCGACTGTCAGCTTGAAATCGCCGGTATTGGCCGGGCCGCCATAGGCCTTGATATAGTAGGTTCCGGTGTAATCCGCGGTAAAGGTCAGCGCCGCATTTTTGGTGATGCCGTTGTCGTCGTTGATGGCGACGCTGGTCTGGTTTCGGTCCAGCACTTCCAGCTTTGGGTCGGCCAGCGGGGTAAAGCTCAGCGTCGCGCTGTCAAGGAACACGGCATAGGTCTTGCCCTTTTCGACGCTGACGCCGTACCAGTCCTGATCGGTGCCATAATCGATCGTGCCGGTGACAAACCCGTCGACGGCGACAACCCCTGCCGTTGCGGCGGTATCGCCGATTATGTCCGCGGTGAAATTCACCTGGGCGAGGCTGATTTCATACTGCCCGGTGCTTTGCCCATTGCCGCCAAAGCCTGTGGCACCGATGAAATAGGTCCCTGTCCGGGTGGCCGTAATCGTCAGCAGCGAATCCAGACCGCTGCCGCCATTGTCGTTCAGCGTCAGGAAGCTGCCGAAATTGTCAAAGAGGTACAGTTGCGGGTCGCCCAGCCCAAAGAACGGCAAGGCGCGCAGGCTGATTTGGTAGGTCTGCCCCTGCACGAGCGACATGGCAAACCAGTCGGTATCGCCCTGAAAACTGATCTCGGCATTGATGCGCTGGCCGACGCCAAGGAAATAGGGTGTGCCGGTGCCCGATGGGATATCGAAGAAAGCGTTGAAGCCGGTTTCGTCCACTTCGTCGCCAGGCCCCGTCGAAGGAACCGCCCCGCCAAACAGCGCCCCGGCATCGGCAACCTCAAGCCCCAGATCGGCCAGGCGTTGCGCGGCGAAACTGGGCCAGGCCGATAGGTGATTGCCGTCTGAAACCGCGCCCGCATCGCCAAAACCGCATAATCCGCACATAATAAATTCCCCCGAAACCTGCGCGTAAACCCGCGCGCTGAACATTTGAAACTGAATGCATTCTACGCAGAAGTTTCGTGCAGTCGGTGGCCCTGCATCAACAGTAAACACGCCTTCCGTTTCGAAAAATTTCGCGCGCTTTCTGCCGCGTATTGCACAGCGAATGCCGCATGCTAGGCCCTGCGAAACGGCTTGATCCGCCAGCGCGAATGTCCTACACGGCGCTGGTTCGGACTCGCTCAGGCGATTCCGGGCGTATTGGTATTGTGCCCTCGTCTTCGCGAATCCGGTTTTCTTCTGCCGGTGACGTCGGGGGCCCCTGCCACAACCGAAGAACCTGACGCCGTACCTCTGGCGGGCCGATCACCGGATCGGGACCCGACCGAAGACCAAAGCTCTGGGGCGCGCAAACATTCGCGGACTAACCGTGACATAACCAGGAGTGATGCGATGGACCTGATCGCTCAACTTGAGGCGGAACAAATCGCCGAACTGGGGAAAGACATCCCCGACTTCAAACCGGGCGACACCGTGCGCGTCGGTTACAAGGTGACCGAAGGCACGCGGACCCGTGTGCAGAACTATGAAGGCGTGTGCATTTCGCGCAAGAATGGTCACGGCATTGCCGGTTCGTTCACCGTTCGCAAGATTTCCTTCGGCGAAGGCGTGGAGCGCGTGTTCCCGCTGCACTCGACCAACATCGAAAGCATCACCGTGGTGCGCCGCGGCCGTGTGCGTCGTGCCAAGCTGTATTACCTGCGCGCCCGTCGCGGAAAATCGGCCCGCATCGTCGAGAACGCCCACTACAAGCCGAAATCCGGCGCCGAGGCATAAGGAGAGACGAGATGAAAACCGATATCCATCCCGACTATCACGTGATCGACGTCAAGATGACCGACGGCACCGTCGTTCAGATGAAATCGACCTGGGGCAAGGAAGGCGACCAGCTGTCGCTGGACATCGACCCGTCGGTTCACCCCGCATGGACCGGTGGTGGCACCCGCCTGATGGACACCGGCGGACGCGTGTCGAAGTTCAAGAAGAAATACGAAGGTCTCGGGTTCTGAACCCAACCACGTTGCAGAGAATTCGGCGCCGCCCCACCCCGGGCGGCGCTTTCTTTTTGGAAAACCCTCGGGGGAGGGGCTGGAAAGTGACCGAATCGAAAGGAATGCGCCCCTAGTCTTGGCCGGGAACGGAACAGGGACCACTGGCTTGGCAAGCACGGCACGCGCACTTCCTATGGCATCAGACATCACGCGAACGCTCGACAGCGCCGAACGCGCCCGGCGCAAGGGCGATGCCAGTTCGGCGGCGCGCGGTTTTGCCTCGGTTCTGGTGAAATTTCCGGGCAATCGCCGCGCGCAGCAGGGATTGCAGCGTACGAAGGCCCGCGCCATCACCGATTTGACCAGCCGTGCAAGGTCCGAACAGTCGCGCGGGGCGTTGCATTCGGCGGAACGGCTGTGGGCCGCGCTGGTGCAGCTTGCCCCCTCCGATGACAGTGCCGCCCGTGCCCTGGCGTTGTGCCGGCTGGATCTTGGACGGATGCAGGCCGCGTTGGGCGCGCTTGACGGGTTGCCCGAATGCCCCGAAACGCTGGATTTACGCGGACGTATCCTGCGCGAACTGGGCGATCTTGGCGGGGCCGAATCCTGCCATCGCGCCGCGCTGGTGGATGGCCCGGGTGACGCCGCGCCGCTGAACAACTTGGGTATTCTGGCCCGGGCGCGTGGCGATCTGGAGACGGCCGCCACGTTCTTTCGAAAAGCGATCCGCTGGGCACCCGACAACGGTGATGTGCATTACAACCTTGCGCGGGCGGGCGGTGACGCAAAGGCCCACCTGGCGGCGCTGAAAAAGCTGCCCGCCAGCGATCCTGCCGGGCATTTCGCAATCTTCGAACGGCTGCACACGCTAAGACAGCATGATCTGGCCTTTGCGCATCTTCTCAAGGGGAACGCGCTGCGCGCCAGAACTGCCGGGTTCGACCCTGCGCGGGAGGCGGCGCTGTTCACCTGGCTTGCGCAGATGCAACCCACAAACCTCAGCGACATGGCCCCGCTGACTGGCCCGCGCCCCGTGTTCATCGTGGGGTTGCCGCGCTCGGGCACAACGCTCGTGGAACGCGTCCTTGGCCAAAGCGCGGGCGTGCAGATGGGGGGCGAATTGCCCGTTGTCTCGGGCGCGGTTGCCCCGCTTCTGCGCCAGTTGCAGGACGAGTCTCGCGAACACCCTGACAGATCCGACATTTTGGCTCTGCGGCAAAAGCTGGATGAAGGGTTCGCCGCCCGTTCGGACGGGCGACCCCTGCTGACCGACAAGATGCCGCTGAATTTCCGCTGGGTCGGGCTTTTGCGCGCCGCCCTGCCCGAGGCAAGGTTTGTCCATGTGACGCGCGACGCCGTCCCGCTGGCCTTCTCGCTGCTGCGCCATTCATTCGCAGGCGGCGGCAACAGGTTCTGCTATGACCCGGCGCACATCGTCGTCTACATGGCGCTGCACAAGGCGCTCACCGACGGCTGGGCGGCAAGGTTTGGCGAAGTAATCCACGCGCTGCACTATGGTGATCTGGTGGCCGACCCAGAACATCAGGGCAAGGCGCTTTGCGCGGCGTGCGATGTTGAATGGAGTGCCGGCAACCTACGCCCCGAAGACAACTCCGCTCCGGTTCTCACCGCCAGCAACATGCAGGTTCGCCATCCCATCGCGCCGGGCGCCGACGATGGCTGGCATCCCTATCGCACAGGGATGGCCCCGATCATTGCGGCACTGACGGCGGCCGGGGTCACCTGACGCGGCACAACCAGAAACTGTGGATTTCCTGCGCCGTTCCCGCCGGAATCGGCTCTAATATGCGCAATTGGGCTTTGCAGCGCTGCCGCCCCTACATATAGATACCCGAAAGAACAGAGCGGGGTGCGACCGGTGGCGCATATCATCGTTGTAGGCAACGAAAAGGGCGGAGCGGGCAAATCGACCGTTTCGATGCATGTGGCGACGGCCCTTGCGCGGATGGGATTCAAGGTGAGCGCGCTGGACCTGGATTTGCGGCAGCGGACCATGGGCCGCTATGTCGAAAACCGGCGCGAATTCATCGAACAGTCGGGGCTGGAACTGGCCAGCGCCGATTGCCATGACCTGCCCGAGATTGACGCAAGCACGCTGCAGCCCGGCGAAAACATCTATGACCATCGCCTGTCGGCGGCCGTGGCGCGGCTGGAACCCGACAGCGATTTCATCCTGATCGACTGCCCCGGCTCTCATACGCGGCTCAGCCAGGTGGCGCATTCGCTGGCCGACACGCTGATCACCCCGCTGAACGACAGTTTCATAGACTTCGACCTGCTGGCCCATACCGACGCCGCCGGGGAAAAGATCACCGGCCCGTCCGTATATTCGGAAATGGTGTGGAACGCACGCCAGTTACGCGCGCAGGCCGGGCTGAAGCCGATCGACTGGGTGGTGATGCGCAACCGCGTGGGCACGCAGCGCATGGTCAACAAGGAAAAGATGGAACGCGCGGTCAACATGCTGGCCGAGCGGGTCGGCTTTCGCATCGTCCCCGGCTTTTCCGAGCGGGTGATTTTCCGCGAGCTTTTTCCGCGCGGCCTGACCCTGCTGGACCTGAAAGACATTGGGGTGAAGCAGCTCAACATCTCGAACGTGGCCGCCCGGCAAGAGCTGCGTGACATGATGAAGGGCCTGCGCCTGCCCGGTGTCACCGTCGATTTCTAGGCTCTAGGCAGGGCCGCCGCGCCATGTCACTCTGGCATCGGATGGGGGGCGGCGATGTTGAAAATCTGTGTCACGCTGATCGCAATGATTCTTGGAACGGCGGCCCATGCCGCCGGGCCCGAGGATACGGTGCGTTGGATTTATCAATCGCTGGCACAAGGCGGTGGCGCACACGCCGGGCTGACCTACCTGCGCGCGCCCGAGCGCAGCGGACAATTCCTGACACCTCGGCTGATTGCATTTTTCCAGGCCAACGACAGCCATAGCGACAACCTGGCCAATGCCTGTCTCGATTTTGCGCCCGACATCTCGGGCCAGGATTTCGACGCTAACGAATTGTCCCGCACCTTGCAGGTGACAACCGAAGGCGACGCGGCGCGCCAGACCGTCACCGCCCGGTTCTCCCTTTTCGGAGAGCCGACCGTCGTTGCCTATGATTTCATTCCCCACGACGGGCTTTGGAAACTGGACGACCTCGCCGGCAGCGGTTGGCGCCTGTCACAGATTCCCTGCGCGTCTGCCTCGACCACAGCCAGCGCCGCACCGACGCGCTATTGCTACAAACGCGGCGACAGCACGTTGTTGCTTGCCCCCCGCGATGATGGCACAGGGCGCGCCGCGCTCGACAGCTGGCAGGGCGGCGGGCACCACTGCGGGTTTGACGGCGCGGTAAGGGCCGAAAGCGGGCGTTGGGTGCATACCGGCCCCTCCGGCTGCCGGGTCGAAATCGAGGTAACGCAGGCGGGCGCCTTGCGTCTGCACGACGCGGGGCAGCAGTGCAAACCCCAGCTGTGCGGCGCGCGCGCGGCCATCGACGGGATGGAATTCCCCCCCGAGACCCAGATCGACTGTTCGCAAATCCCGGGCTAACGCGCCAGTTCGACCAGCAGGCGTTTCAACAGCACGGTGTCCTCGGCCGAGAAGCGCGCCGTCAACCGCGCCTCGTACTCTTGCGCGATGGCGCGGAGGTCACGATAGGCCGCCTGCCCTGCCTGCGTAAGTTCCAGAAACTCGGACCGGCGATCGGATTCGTCCCTTTCGCGCGTCAGAAACCGCCGGTCGGCCAGGCGCTGCACCGCACGGCTGACCTTGGTTTTGTGGATTTTGGCACGTTCGCCAATGTCCTTGGCCGTCATCCGCCCATGGATGCCAAGGTGAAACAGCACCCGCCAATCGGTGCGCAGCATCCCATACCGCCCCTTGTAGGACGCCTGAAACCCAAGGCTGCTGGCCTCTGCCGCCTGGTTCAACAGGTAGGGCAGAAAGGCGTGCAGATCAAAGTCATCTTTTGGCGGCATTCCCGCACCTTTCCCGTTGTTAGTTACAAAATCAACTATTACCTGTCTCGGCAAAGGCAAGCCCCCGCGCCCGCCAAAGAGGAGGATACGACATGAATCGCCCCACCGATCCGCACAACTTCGTGCAGGCTGCCGCGCCCACCGGCACAACCGAAGGCTACATGCCGGGCTTCGGCAACGATTTCGAAACAGAGGCCCTGCCCGGCGCCCTTCCACAAGGGCAAAACAGCCCGCAAAAGGTCAACTATGGCCTCTATGGCGAACAGCTATCGGGCACGGCCTTTACCGCGCCTAGCCATCAGAACGAACGCACCTGGTGCTATCGCATCCGCCCCTCGGTGAAACATTCGCACCGCTATGCCCGGATTGATCTGCCCTATTGGAAATCGGCGCCGCATATCCCCGAGGATGTGACCAGCCTTGGCCAGTATCGCTGGGATCCGGTGCCCCATTCTGACACCCCGCTGACCTGGCTGACGGGCATGCGCACCATGACCACGGCGGGCGATGTGAACACGCAGGTCGGCATGGCCAGCCATATCTACCTGGTCACTGAAAGCATGGTCGACAGCTATTTCTATTCCGCCGACAGCGAATTGCTGATCGTCCCGCAGGAAGGCCGGCTGCGGTTCGCGACCGAGCTTGGGATCATCGACATCGAGCCCAAGGAAATCGCGATCATCCCGCGCGGCCTGCTGTACCGGGTCGAGGTGCTGGAAGGCCCGGCGCGCGGCTTTGTCTGTGAAAACTACGGCCAGAAATTCGCCCTGCCCGGCCGTGGCCCGATTGGCGCCAACTGCATGGCGAACCGGCGCGACTTCAAGACTCCGGTCGCCGCCTTCGAGGACCGCGAAACGCCCTCGACCGTGACCATCAAGTGGTGCGGCCAGTTCCACGAAACCCATATCGGGCACAGCCCGCTGGACGTGGTGGCCTGGCACGGAAACTATGCGCCGGTGAAATACGACCTGCGCAACTACTGCCCCGTTGGCTCGATCCTGTTTGACCACCCCGACCCGTCGATCTTTACCGTGCTGACCGCGCCCAGCGGGGTCGAGGGCACCGCGAACATCGATTTCGTGCTGTTCCGCGAACGCTGGATGGTGATGGAGGATACCTTCCGCCCTCCGTGGTATCACAAGAACATCATGTCGGAACTGATGGGCAACATCTACGGCCAATACGATGCCAAACCGCAGGGCTTTGTGCCGGGCGGGATGAGCCTGCATAACATGATGCTGCCGCACGGGCCCGACCGCGACGCCTTTGAAAAGGCCTCGAACGCGAACCTTGGCCCCGACAAGCTGGACCAGACCATGTCGTTCATGTTCGAAACCCGCTTTCCCCAGCACCTGACCCGCTTTGCTGCGACCGAGGCGCCCTTGCAGGACGATTACATCGACTGCTGGTCGAGCCTCGAAAAGAAATTCGACGGAACGCCGGGGCGGAAGTAGCCCGCCCCCGACGGAGTGGCAGCGGTGGCGATCACCGCGCCAATGGGCTATCCCTGACGCAACAGGGATGGCGCAGGGGCCGCCCGCCACCGAAAGGACCACGGGATGAACGACGCAACACTTGACCTGATCTTCTGGATCGTCGTGATGGCGGTGCTGTTCGTGGTCATCCGCTGGGCGCAGAAACGCCGCAAGAACAAGGACTAGGCCCGCCCGCCGGGCCCGCCGAACCGATACACCAAAGGACACCCGATGCCGCTGATGAAAAGCTGGGTCGCCTCGGCCAATACCGCCGATTGCCCGTTTCCGCTGAACAACCTGCCTTATGGCGTCTTTTCGACCGACGGGACCGAACCACGTTGTGGTGTCGCCATTGGCGACCAGATCCTCGACATGGCTGCCGCCGAGGAAAGCGGGCTGATCGCCCTCGGCGACGAACCGCTGTTCGAGGCGCCCTATTGGAACGACCTGATGGCCGAAGGCCCCGCCGTCTGGGCCGCCCTGCGCGACCGGCTGACCGCCCTGCTGGCCGAGGGCAGCAAGGAACAGGACAAGGTCGAAGACCTGCTGGTGCCGATGGCCGAGGCCTCGTTGCACATGCCCTTCATGGTGTCGGAATACACCGATTTCTACGCCGGGCGGCACCATGCCACCAACGTCGGCACCATGTTCCGCGGCGCCGAAAACGCGCTGCCGCCGAACTGGCTGCATATTCCCATCGGCTATAACGGCCGCGCCTCGTCGGTCTATGTATCGGGCACCGACATCCGCCGCCCCTGGGGCCAGCTGAAATCGCCCGACCATGACACACCCGCCTTCCTGCCCTGCCGCCGCTTCGACCTCGAACTGGAAATGGGCGCCATCGTCGGCACCGACAGCGACGGCCCCGTGACGGTGCAGGAAGCCGACGACATGATCTTTGGCTACGTGCTGCTGAACGACTGGTCCGCGCGCGACATCCAGGCCTGGGAATACCAACCGCTCGGGCCGTTCCAGGCCAAGGCGACGGCCACCTCGATCAGCCCGTGGATTGTGACGAAACCGGCGCTGGAACCGTTCCGCACCGATACGCCCGTGCGCGAATTCGAACTGCTCGACCACCTGAAGGACTGTGGCCCGATGCTCTATGACATCGAGCTCGAGGTCGCGCTGGCCCCCGAAGGCAAGGCGGAAACCACCATCGCGCGCACCAACTATGCCGAGATGTATTATTCATCGGCCCAGCAGCTGGCGCATCACACCACCGCCGGCAGCCCGATGAACACGGGCGATCTGCTGGGTTCGGGCACCATCTCGGGCGCGGAAAAATCGCAACGCGGATCGCTGCTGGAACTCAGCTGGGGCGGAAAGGAACCGCTCACGCTCGACACCGGCGACACCCGCAGCTTCCTGGAAGACGGCGACACGCTGACCCTGCGCGGCGCAGCCAAGGGCGACGGCTATACCATCGGGTTCGGCGATTGCACCGGCACCATCCTGCCCGCCCTCGCGGATCCGTACAAACGCTGATCCTTCTTTGGGCCCATAAATATCCCCGCCGGAGGCTCCCGCAGCTGCCCCCGGCGTCCCCCGTCAGAAAGGCACACCACATGGCCAAGGCTTTCGCGTCGCAAGGCGACATGACTGAAAAGAATATCTCCTTCACCGAGGTGGGCGAAGGCCTCTGGGCCTTTACCGCCGAGGGCGATCCCAACTCGGGCGTCATCATCGGCGACGACAGCGTGATGATCGTCGAGGCACAGGCCACCCCGCGCCTTGCCAACAAGGTGATCGAAAAGGTCCGCGAGGTCACCGACAAGCCGATCACCCACGTGGTGATGACGCATTACCACGCCGTGCGCGTGCTGGGCTGCTCCGCCTTTGGTGCGCAGACGGTCATCATGGGCGAAAAGGCCCGCGCCATGGTCGCCGAGCGCGGGCAGGAAGACTGGGACAGCGAATTCGCGCGCTTCCCGCGCCTGTTCGAAGGCCATGAAAGCATCCCCGGCCTGACCTGGCCGACCACCACCTTCAACGACCGGATGACCGTTTACCTTGGCAAACGCCGGGTCGACCTGATGCACCTGGGCCGGGCCCATACGGCGGGCGATATCGTGGCTTTCGTGCCCGATGCCAACACCATGTTCACCGGCGACATCGTCGAATACCATTCGGCCTGCTACTGCGGCGACGGGCATTTCCACGACTGGCCGAAAACGCTGGACGCGATCCGCGGATTCGACCTTGACGCCATCGCGCCGGGCCGGGGCGATGCGCTGGTCGGCAAGGACATGGTGAACGCCGCGCTCGACAATACCGAGGATTTCGTGCGCTCCACCTATCGCCCTGCCGCCCGCGTGGCGCTGAAAGGCGGCACGCTGAAACAGGCTTGGGACGCGGTACGCGCCGAATGCGACCCGAAGTTCAGCGACTACGCGATCTACGAACACTGCCTGCCCTTCAACGTCGCCCGCGCCTATGACGAGGCGCTGGATATCGACACCCCCCGCATCTGGACCGCCGCGCGCGACAAGGAGATGTGGGAGGCGCTGCAAGGATGACGCCAGCGGCGGCCCCCTTCCGGCTGTTGGCTCAGAACAACGCCTGGGCCAATGCCACGCTGCATCGCGCGGTGGGCACCCTGCCCGCCGGGGGTTTTGCCGCGCCGGCACCGGGGTTCTTCGGCTCGCTCAAGGCGACGTTGAACCACATCTGGCAGGTCGATCTGTATTACCTCGACGCGCTGGAATCGGGGGGGCTGGGCCGCAGCGTTTATGACCAGCCCGAGCTGGACGACCCCACTGAACTGGCCCGCGCGCAGGCCGATGTGGACGCGCGGTTCATCCGGTTCTGCTTTAACCTGACCGCCGAGGCGCTGACGGAAACACGTCAAACCGCACGCCCCGAGGGCATGGTGCAGGAACGTGTCGATGCGCTGATCCTGCATTTGGCGCAGCATCAGGTGCACCATCGCGGGCAGGCGCATGTACAGCTGCAAACGCTGGGCGTGGCCCCGCCGCAGCTGGACGAATTCTTTCTCGACTACGACCGCGCGCCCACCGCGCAGGCCTATTTCGACAGTTGACCCAAGGGGGAGGACACCCATGGCCTACGATTACACGCCGTTTCCCTTTGTTGCGCCGCCGGGGCTGAGCGCGCCCGAGCCGCGCCACAAGGTCGCCATCGTGGGCGCCGGGCCGATCGGGCTGGCCATGGCGATCGACCTTGCCCAGCGCGGCGTGCCCAGCGTGGTGCTGGATGACAACAACGTCGTCTCGGTCGGCAGCCGCGCGATCTGCTGGGCCAAGCGCACGCTGGAAATCTTCGACCGGCTGGGCGTGGGCGAGCGGATGCTGGAAAAGGGCGTGACATGGAAGGTCGGGCGCAATTTCCACGGCCACGACGAGGTTTACAGCTTTGATCTGCTGCCCGAGGACGGCCACAAGTACCCCGCCTTCATCAATCTCCAGCAATATTACGTTGAACAATACCTTGTCGAACGCGTGCAGGACTTTCCCGATCTGATCGACCTGCGGTTCAAGAACGCAGTCATCAAGCACGAGGATTACGGCGATCACGTCGTGCTGACCATCGACACGCCCAAGGGCAATTACCACCTCGAAGCCGAATATTACCTGGCCTGCGATGGCGCGAATTCGGCAACCCGCACCCGCATGGGGCTGGATTTCACCGGCCAGACCTTTCAGGAGCAATTCCTGATCGCCGATATCGAAATGGAGCAAAGCCCCTTTGGAGACCATCCGGTGCCGGAACGCTGGTTCTGGTTCGATCCGCCGTTCCACCCGGGAAAATCCGCGCTGCTGCACGCCCAGCCCGACAATATCTACCGGATCGACCTACAGTTGGACGTGGACGCCGACGGCCGCGCCGAATCTGACCCGGATCGGGTGATCCCACGCATCAAGGCGATCGTGGGGGACAAACCGTTCCGGCTGGATTGGGTCAGCGTGTACAAATTCCGCTGCATCAAGCTGGATCGGTTTGTGCATGGGCGGGTGATTTTCGTGGGCGACAGCGCCCATGTGGTCAGCCCCTTCGGTGCGCGTGGGGGCAATGGCGGCATCCAGGATGTTGACAATCTGGGCTGGAAGCTGGCCGCCGTTCTGGACGGCACGGCCCCCGCCAAGCTGATCGACACCTACCACGATGAACGCAGCCACGGGTCGGCCGAGAATATCCTGAACTCGTCGCGCTCGACCAACTTCATGACTCCGAAAACGCCCATCGAGGCGCTATTCCGGGCCGAAGCCCTGAAATTGGCGAAAGATCAGCCATTTGCCCGGCGGCTGCTGAACTCGGGGCGGCTGTCGCTGCCCTGCTCGCTGGCGGGCTTCGCGCTGCAAACACCGGGCACGGCGCCAGTGCTGCCGGGGGCGCCGCTGCTGGATGCGCCTCTGCGCGACGGGAACCGCGACACATGGCTGGTGGCAGAATTGCAGGGACGGTTCACGCTGGTGGGCTTTGACGCGGTGACCTTGCCGCAGGTCGATGGCGTTGACCGGGTGGTGATCGGCGGGGCGCAGGACGGCTGTCGCCGATTCGAAGACCCCACCGGGCTGGCGCTGGGCCGCTATGGCGCGGCGCGGGTTTACCTGATCCGCCCCGACGGCCATATCTGCGCGGCCTTCGGGCCCGCCCCCAGCGCCGCAGAGATTGCCGCCGCGCTGGCCCGCGCCAAGGGCACCACGGCCGCAACCGAAAGGGCCATCGCATGAGCCGCACCATCGCCGCCGACAACCTGAGCCCCGTACAGGACGAGTTCTACGCCGCGCTGATGCAGGCGCACGAGGGGTTGAGCGAGCCGCAAAGCCACGCCCTGAACGCGCGACTGGTGCTGTTGATGGCGAACCACATCGGCGCGCTGGACGATCTGCGCGCCCTCCTGACGACTGCAAGGAGCTATGCAGATGAGTGACATCACCCTGTTCGATTACTGGCGCTCGTCGGCGAGCTATCGTATGCGGATCGCACTGCATATGGGCGGGATCGAATACACCTCGGTGCCGGTGGACCTGCCCACGGGCGAACACCGCACGGAAGCGCATCGTGCCCGCAATCCGCAAGGGTTTGTGCCGGTTCTTGACATCGACGGAGCACGGCTGACGCAATCGCTGGCGATGCTGGAGTATCTGAACGACACCCGCGGGCTGGGCCTGCTGTCGGCCGATCCGCTGACGCGTGCGCGGGAACGGGCGCTGGCGCATTCCATTGCCGTCGACATCCATCCGGTCTGCAACCTGTCGGTCGCCAGCCACGCCAAGGCGCTGACCGGCGATGACGAGACGATGGGCGCCTGGATGCGCCATTTCATCCGCCCGGGGCTGGAAGCCTTCGAGGTGCTGCTGGGCGGCTTCGAACAGGCGCCCTATTGCTGTGGCGATACGCCCGGTCTGGCCGACATCTGCCTGATGCCGCAAGTCTACAACGCGAACCGCTGGGGCGTGCAGATGGACGACTTGACCCGGCTGAGCGGCGTGGCCGATGCCTGCGCGGCGCACCCGGCCTTTGCCGCCGCTCACCCCGAAAAGTGGCAACCGGCGGCTTGATGCCGGTTTCAACCTCTGGTGCGCGCCCGGCGCCCGGAGGTTGAAAAAACGTCCTTGCCAGATCACGGAATCGTGCAACACTCGCACGGTCGGGGTTGCGGAATAGCATTCCGCACCGCGGCATTTTGATCTGGGAGGATAAGACATTGAAGAAAAGACTGATTGCCAGCCTCGCCTGTTCCGTCGCGCTGATCGCCGGAAGCCTGAGCGCGCAGGACTGTGAAGAAAGCAAATGGGGCGCCGAGGATGAAATCGGCTCGGCCAACCTTGTGACGCCCGAACGCACGATGGCGGCGCTGGAGCTGGTGAAACAGGGAAAATCCGTGCCTCTGGGCATCGTGATCGACAGCGAAACCCCGGCCTTTGCGCCCCGGTCGCTGAACCTGCAGGTGGTGCAACCGAACCAGCAGGGCGGCGCCAAGCTGACCGCCTTTGGCTATCCCGGCAACTACAACGACGACATCATCCAGACCTGGGTCGGCATCGGCAGCCAGATCGACGGCCTGGGCCATCTGGGCGAGAAAGGGTACTACTATAACTGCAACAAGGAAGACATCAGCGCCATCACCGGTCTGACCAAGCTGGGCGCGCATAACATTCCGCCGCTGGTCGGGCGCGCCGTGATCCTTGATATGGCGAGCCACGCCGGGAAAGAGGTGATGGACGCGGGCGACAATTTCGGCGAGGCCGAGATCAAGGCCGCCGCCGAGGCGCAGGGCGTGAGCATCGGTGAAGGCGATATCGTGCTGTTCCACACCGGTTGGACCGAGGGCAAGCTGGAGAGCGACCCCACGGCCTGGGTTTCGGGCGAGCCCGGTTTGAACGTGAACGGCGCGCGGTATCTGGCGTCGCTTAACGTGATGGCGGTTGGGGCCGACACCTGGGGCATCGAGCCGATCCCGCCTGCCGAGGGAGACGGCGCATTTTATGGCCACGTGGTGCTGTTGAAGGAAAACGGCATCTACCTGTTGGAAACCATGAACACCGGCCCGATCCTGCGGGACGGGGTGAACGAATTCATGTTCGTCCTGGGACAGGCCCGGATTCGCGGCACGGTACAGATGATCATCAACCCGGTGGCCCTGTATTAAGCGCGATTCCCTGTCGCTTCGGGTGGTCCCGACCCGATCGCAACAACGTGAAACCGGTTTCGGTTCGCTTCGGGCGATCCCGACCCGATCGCAAAGGAGTGAAACCGGTTTCGGTTCGCTTCGGGCGATCCCGACCCGATCGCAAAGGAGTGAAACCGGTTTCGGATCGCCTGCGCGATCCGACCAACACGGGGGGCTCTGCCCCCCGTACCCCCCGGGATATTTGCCCCCAAAGAATAATGCGCGCTGGCACACATCGTACTGACTGCCAGAATCTTCTGCGAACTTCGGGAATTTTGCAGAAAGTGTCTTATCTTACCCCTCAGATGTCGGAGACGTACAAGTTTGCCGCGCGCGCGTCGGGTTGCATCCCTGCGTGGCTTTGCGTCAGACTGCGCCATGACGGGCAACTGGCCTGGAGCCGGATCAATTTCGGCGATCCGTCACATGGAAGATCGGGCTGGTCGCAACATTTGTGACGCGCCCGACACAAACAGGGGATACGCGGGGATCAACCCCGCATCAGATAACCAACCGAGAGGAAGACCATGACATTTTTTACCCGCACCGGCAAAACGCTGCCCAAGACGGTTCAGGATCAGGCCGGTAAGGTCGGATCGGACCCGGTCAGCCGCCGCGAATTCATGGCCATTGCCACGTCGTTCGGGGCCACGGCGGCCACGGCCTATGGGATGCTGGGCCTGCCAGCCCCGGCCATGGCGCAATCCGGTGGCGAAAACGGTGGCACTGTGCGGATCCAGATGGAAGTGCGCGCCCTGAAGGACACACGCACCTATGACTGGAGCCAGATCGCCAACTTCTCGAACGGGTGGTTGGAATACCTGGTGGCCTGGGAGAACGACGGCTCGTTCACCCCGATGCTGCTGGAAAGCTGGGAGATCAATGAAGACGCGACCGAGTACACGTTGAACGTGCGTCAGGGCGTCAAGTGGAACAATGGCGACGATTTCACCGCCGAGGACGTGGCCCGCAACATCACCCGCTGGTGCGAAAAGGATGTTGAAGGCAACTCGATGGCGGGTCGTTTTGCCGTGCTGATCGATGACGCCACCGGCAAGGCCGCCGAAGGGGCGATCACCGTCGACGGGTCGACCGTCAAGCTGACACTGCCGCGGTCGGACATCACCCTGATCGCAGGTATGGCGGATTATCCGGCGGCGATCGTGCATGCGTCGTACGATGCGGCTACGATGCTGGACAACCCGATCGGCACCGGCCCCTATCTGCCCGAAAGCCTCGAGGTCGGCGTCAAGGGCGTGCTGGTGCGCAACGACGATCACGAATGGTGGAACGCAGGAAACGGCGCCTGGGTCGAGCGGGTCGAATTCATCGACTATGGCACCGATCCGTCGGCCTGGGTGGCTGCGGCCGAAGCGGATGAGATCGACATGACCTATTCGGTCGACGGCGATTTCATCGACATCATGGCCACGTTAGACGGTTGGAACCAGAACGAGATTACCAGCGCGGCAACCGTTGTGGTGCGCCCGAACCAGCTGGCCGAAGTGGACGGCAAGAAGCCCTATGCCGACCCGAAAGTGCGTAAGGCAATCCAGCTGGCCGTCGACAACGAAGTGATCCTTGAACTGGGCTATGGTGGCCGTGGCAAGGTGGCCGAAAACCACCATGTCGGCCCGATGCACCCGGAATACGCCGAGCTGCCCAAGCTGGAGCACGACCCCGCAAAGGCGCTGGAAATGCTGACCGAAGCCGGGATGGCGGACTTCGAGATGGAAATCATCTCGATTGACGATGCCTACCGCAAGGATACCACCGACGCGGTGGCGGCCCAGCTGCGCGATGCGGGCTTCAACGTCAAGCGGACCGTTCTGCCCGGGTCGACCTTCTGGAACGACTGGACGAAGTATCCGTTCAGCTCGACCAACTGGAACGCGCGCCCGCTGGGTGTGCAGATTTGGGCGCTGGCCTATAAATCCGGTGAGGCATGGAACGAATTCGGCTATGCCAGCGAAGAATTCGACTCGATCCTTGAGCAGGCGCTGGCCACGGCGGACGCTGACGCGCGGCGCGAGTTGATGGCCAAGGGCGAAAAGCTTCTTCAGGAGGACGGCGTGACCATCCAGGCCTATTGGCGCTCGCTCTATAACCATACCAAAACGAACCTCGAAGGTGGTGCGCACCACATCGGTTTCGTGGTTCAGCCGTGGAAACTGCGCTGGGTCTGATACCCGCAATATGAACATTTCCGTGGCCCCTGACCGGGCCACGGATTTCGGCCAAGTCAGTGTGATTCGGCCTCCTGTACCTGCCCGTATCGACGATCTCCGCTTCACGTTGTGGTGATTGGATGCCGCTGCGCAGAGGTGCATCGCCCCTTGCGCGGTCACCCCACAATTTACAGCTTATAATCGCTTGAATTCCGATGCCGAAGCGTCGCAAACCTCTGACGCCCTCTGTCGCGCGCCAGCACCGCAATACGCAGAATTCTTAACGTCGGGCGATACGGCATGGTATGATGGGACCGGGGCGCGGATGCCCCTAGTTTTTCGTACATAGGGTTAATCATGAAACCAATCCACGCGGCGTTCGCAGCTTGCCTGCTTGCGTTGCCCGCGGCCGTTCAGGCGGCCCCCATAAATGGTCAGCTTGAGCTTATCGGCTCAATCAATCCCAGCTCGACATTCTCGGCCAGCACCTTCAACGTCGACTTTGTCGGCGTCGGGCGCGCGCAGGTTGCGACCGGCGATTTCGACAGCTTTATCATCGATCTGGACGAACTTGGGACGGCGACCCAATTCACGCTGTATGATCTGGTTGGAACGGCCCCGGCCATGATCTATTCCGGCGGCGGTTTCACCTTTACCGCCACCAGCTTCTACAACTTCGTCGCCGCGCCCAACACGCCCCGTGGTTTTCAGGCCAGCGGCACGCTGACCGGCAACGGATTTGACGCGACCGATGCGGTCTTTGCCTTCAGCACGCAAAGCACCGGGCAGGAAACCACCGTTCGCGTGGCCTTTTCCTCTGGCACCAATACCATCTCGGCGGTTCCGCTTCCGGCAACCGGGCTGATGTTGGTGAGCGGCGCGCTTGCGATGGGCGCATTTGGCCGCAAACGCCGCGGTTAATACCCTTCCGGCGGCAGCAATGCCGCCGGTTCCTCGCGCAACCTTGCCCCACTGCACATATTCTGTGGAAAGATCGCCGGTTCACGCGGGCTCTTTACCCGTGCATTCTGATCGAAACGAACCGGAGATCAGATGATGCAGAATGACGTCCTCGGCTATCATGCCCATGTCTATTTCGATGCAGAGACCGTCGGGCAGGCCCGCGCCCTCTGCGAAGCGGCGCGCGACCGTTTTGATATTTCGATGGGCCGCATCCACGAACGCGAGGTCGGCCCCCATCCGATGTGGAGCTGCCAACTGGCCTTCGGCCCCGAGAAGTTCGGCACGGTCATGCCCTGGCTTGCCATGAACCGCAACGGGCTGACGGTGTTCACCCACCTCGATACCGGCGACGATCTGGCAGATCACCGCGACCACGGTATCTGGATGGGCGCACTGCTGCCACTGAAGCTCGAGATGTTCCAGACGGAGGCAAGCGCATGAAGAAACTGCAGGCACAGGGCGTGCACCACATCACTTTGACCGGGGCCGACCGGCAGACCAGCATCGACTTCTGGGAAGGCGTTCTGGGGATGCCCTTCATTTTCGATCAGCCCAATCTCGACAACCCGGACGAAGGCCATCTGTATTTTGATCCCGGCGACGGCAGGCTGATCACGATCTTCACAAACGAAAACCGCAAACCCGATCCGCGCCGCACCCCGACCGAGCCGGGCTGCGTGCATCACATCGCCTTCAACGTCAGCAAAGCGACTTTCAGCCAGACCGTCACCCGGCTGGACGACCGGGGCATCCGTCATTCGGGGCCAAAAGATCGCGGGTTCATGGATTCGATCTATTTCAAGGATCCGCTGGGCCTGTTGATTGAACTTGCCTGCTACCGCTTCGAACCGCCAGAGGGCTGCCGCCATGCGGATGTGATGATCGAAGCCCACCGCATCCGTGTGGCGCGCGGCGACTATAACATCGCCGAAGTCCATCTGGCCGATGCGATCGAAGCGCTTGTCGAACGGCGCCAGCAATCCCTTTCGGACGATCGCTCGCCTCGCAACCCTTACTGAAAGAATCGCGCTGCGCGCGATGCCTCCGGCGGGGATATTTATGGCCTTAAAGAAATGGGGCATCTTGCCCTTCTTTGGGGCCAAAATATCCCGGGGGCGTCCGCGTCAGCGGACGGTGGCAGAGCCTCTGTCCTGGCCGGCAAGGCTTGGCACCTTGGAAACGGCAAGGCGGCGCCTAAAAGCTTGGCCTTCAGGGCAAGTAAGACAACAATCCTTCCTGATCAAAAGATACGCATCTGGGTTTCACATTGCCTGTCTGGCGAGGGATGTTTCGCAGGTTGGTCGCTTTGGCCGGCGGCATAACCGTCCTGGACGGACTGACACACGGGTTCCGATCCGTTTCGAAAACAACGCATTTCTTGCACAAGCGTGTGAGAGGGACGTTTTTGTTAACGATTTGCCAAAAATCGGCAGCGGCAAGATTGACCCTCGGGCTGTCGCGCGCATGGTATGATCTGTCGGTCGTCTGATGGCGGCGCAGAAACGATAATTATATTGCCTGAATAAGCAATATAATGCACACATGGTGCAAGCGGCCCTGAGCGGGCCTGCCAACGAAGGGGAGAGAGAATGAAACGATTGATGACCATGGCGGCCACCGCCAGCCTGCTGGCGCTGCCGCTGCACGCCGAGCCGGTAAAGATCGGCTTTGTCACAACGCTGACCACCGGCGCAGCCGTGATCGGGACCGACATGCAGAACGCCGTGAACCTGGCAATGGAGCATCTGGGCGGCAAAGCCGGCGACACCGAGCTTGAGGTGATTTTCGGCGATGACCAGTTCGCCCCCGAAGCCGGCAAGCAGGTGACCGACAAGCTGGTGAAACAGGATGACGTGGATTTCGTCGCCGGTTACATCTGGTCGCACGTGCTGCTGGCCAGCCGCAAATCGGTGCTGGACGCCGACAAGATCCTGATTTCCGCCAACGCCGGTCCCAGCCAGATGGCGGGCAAGCTGTGCGACAAGAACTTCTTTTCCACCTCGTGGCAGAACGACCAGACGCCGATGGCGATGGGCGAGGTTCTGAACCGCCAAGGCGTGAAATCGCTGTACCTGATGGCGCCGAACTATGCCGCGGGCAAGGACATGACCGCCGGTGTGGAACGCACCTTCACGGGCGAAATCGTCGGCAAGGACCTGACCAAGTGGGGCGCCGACGCCCAGCTTGATTTTTCGGCCGAACTTGCCAAGGCCAAGGCCAGCGGCGCGGACGGGCTGTTCGTGTTCTACCCCGGTGCGGCCGGTGGTGCCTTCGTGAAGCAATATCAGCAGGCCGGTCTGAAAGAGACGCTGCCGCTCTACTCGGTGTTCACGGTCGATGCGATTTCGCTGCCGAAACTGCAATCTGCGGGCTTCACCGACGTGATCGGCTCGAAAGTGACGCAAGAGTGGGACCCCTCGCTCGACAACGCCGCGAACAAGAAATTCGTCACCGATTTCAAGGCGAAGTTCGGCCATTACCCGTCGTACTATGGCGCGCAGTCCTATGACGCGATCATGCTGATCGCTTCAGCCGTGGAAAAAGTGGGCGGCGATATGTCCGACAAGGACGCGCTGCGGGCCGCCCTGAAAGAGGCCGATTTCGAAAGCGTGCGGGGCGACTTCACCTTCGGCAACAACAACCTGCCGGTGCAGAACTTCTACCTGCGTGAAGTGGTCGAAGATGCTGATGGCGTCTGGACCACCAAGGTTGTCGAAACGGTTTACGAAAACCACGTCGACAGCTTTGCCGCCGAATGTGACATGAAGTAAGGCATTTGCCTGAGAGCCGGCCGGGACACATGCGCCCGGCCGGTTTTCTTTCGCAAAGAGGTTAAGCGTGGATTTTTCGCTGCTTGTGATTCAGGGCCTGAACGGGCTGCAACTGGGGCTGCTTCTGTTCCTCGTCGCCTCGGGGCTGACGCTGGTCTTCGGCATTCTGGATTTTGTCAATCTGGCCCACGGGTCACTGTACATGCTGGGCGCGTTCTTCTGCGCGACGCTGACCTACCTGTTCGGCAATTTCATCCTTGCGCTGATCGTCGCGGTGCCGATCACGGGCGTCATAGGGTTTCTGGTCGAACGCTTCGTGGCGCGGCCGCTCTATGCCCGCGACCATCTTGACCATGTGCTTGGCACCTTTGGCCTGATCCTTGTGATCGACACGCTGACCCATCTGATCTGGGGGCCCGAGGGGTTATCTGTGCCGCTGCCCGACTGGCTGCGCGGGCAAATCACGCTGTGGGGCGATACCGTCGTGCCCACCTTTCGCCTGATGATCATTGGCGCCGGGCTGGCCGCCGCCGCCGGGCTGTTCTGGATGGTGAACCGAACCCGGCTGGGGATGCTGATCCGCGCGGGCGCGTCGAACCGGACGATGGTGTCGGCCCTTGGGATCGACATCGAGCTGCTGTTCGGGCTGGTGTTTGCCCTTGGCGCCGCGATGGCGGGACTGGCCGGCATGCTGATCGCCCCGATCACCGAGGCCACCATCGGTATGGGCAACGGCATCATCATCACCGCCTTTGTCGTCATCATCGTGGGCGGGATCGGGTCGATCAAAGGGGCCTTCATCGCCGCGCTGCTGATCGGGCTGATCGACACGCTGGGGCGGTCGTTCCTTGACGACATCTTTGCCCTGTTCATGTCGCCCGTCGCCGCCGAGAACTCGGCCCCCGCGATTTCGGCGATGCTGATCTATATCATCATGGCCCTTGTGCTGGCGTTCCGCCCGCAGGGTCTGTTTCCGCCGAAGGTACGCTGACATGACGACACGCGGATGGATCACCCTTGCGGTGATGGCCCTGCTTGGCGTGCTGCCGCCACTGTTCTTTTTAACCGGCAACCCGTTCTACCTGGATCTCGCCACGCGGCTGGTGATCCTGGCGATCGCGGCGGTCAGCCTGAACCTGATCCTTGGCTACGGCGGATTGGTGAGCTTTGGTCACGCGGCCTTCGTGGGCTTGGGCGCCTATGCGGTCGGCATTCCGGCGCATCACTGGCTTTATACCGGCTGGGGCGACTGGGCGACGATGGGCTATGTCCAGCTGCCGCTGGCGGTGCTGGCCTGCGCGGTCTTCGCGCTGCTGACCGGGCTGGTCTGCCTGCGCACCAAGGGCGTGTATTTCATCATGATCACGATGGCCTTCGCGCAGATGATCTATTACCTCATCGTGTCGATCGAGGAATATGGCGGCGACGACGGCCTTGTGATCGATACCCGGTCCCAGTTTGCATGGATCGACCTTGATAACCCGTTGCAACTGTTCGGGCTGGCTTATGTCTCCTTGATCGTGTCGATGGTGCTGGTGCGGCTGATCGTGAATTCGCGCTTTGGCATGGTGCTGCAAGGCGCCAAGGGCAACCCCGACCGCATGGCGACGCTGGGCTTCAACGTCTATGTCTTCCGGCTGGTGGCCTACGTGATTTCCGGCGCGATGGCGGGCTATGCCGGGGCGCTGCTGGGGAATTTCACCACCTTCATCAGCCCGGAAATGATGGATTGGTCGCGCTCGGGCGAATTGATGTTCATGGTGATCCTTGGCGGCGCCTCGACGACCGTGGGGCCGGTGCTGGGCGCGGTTGTCTTCATCGTGCTCGAAGAGGTTCTGTCGCATTTCACCATCTACTGGCACCTGCCCTTTGGCCTGTTGCTGATGGCGGTGGTGCTGTTCGTGCGCGGCGGTCTGGCCGGCATGTTTGGCCGCAAGGAGGACTGAGATGAGCGCGGTTCTGCAAATTGACGGGCTGAACAAGAGCTTTGGCGGCATCAAGGCCACCGACAACCTGAACCTGAGCGTGCAAAAGGGCGAGTTGCACGCCGTGATCGGCCCCAATGGCGCGGGCAAGACCACGATGATCAGCCAGCTCTGCGGCAGCCAGCGCCCCGATACGGGCCGCATCCTGTACGCCGGGCGCGACATCACCACCCTGCCGCCGCACAAACGCGCGCATCTGGGGATCACCCGCAGCTATCAGATCACCTCGCTGATCATGGAGATGAGCGTGATCGACAACGTGGCGCTGGCCTTGCAGGCGCGCGACGGGCATTCCTTCCGCTTTCTGCGGCCCGCCCGGTCGCTGAGCCACTTGCGCGACAAGGCGATGGATCTGCTGGGCAAGGTCGATCTGACCGCCAAGGCCGAACATCGCACCAAGGCGCTGTCGCATGGCGAACACCGCCGGATGGAAATTGCCATTGCGCTGGCCTCGGATGCCGAGCTGATGCTGCTGGACGAACCGATGGCGGGGCTGGGCAGCCATGAATCGATGCAGATGGTCGAGCTGCTGCGCGGCATCAAGGGCCAGCACACCATCCTGCTGATCGAACATGACATGGAGGCGGTGTTCGCGCTGGCCGACCGGATTTCGGTGCTGGTGTACGGCCACATCATCGCCACCGGCACCCCGGACGAGATTCGCGGCAACGAGGCGGTGCAGCACGCCTACCTGGGCGAGGAATAACCAATGCTGGTTCTGAAAGACGTCACCGCCCATTACGGCACCAGCCAGGCGCTGTTCGGCATGTCGCTGGCCCTGAACGCAGGATCGGTCGTCACGTTGCTGGGTCGCAACGGCATGGGCAAGACCACCACGATCAACACGATCATGGGGATCGTGAAGGCCAGTGGCGGGTCGATCACCTTTGATGGCGAAGAGTTGGTGGGTCGCGCCAGTTTCCGCACCGCAAACCTTGGCCTTGGGCTGGTGCCCGAGGGGCGGCAGATTTTCCCGAACCTGTCGCTGCGCGAGAACCTTGTGGCAACGGCCAGCAACCACTTGGGCGTCGCTGATCCCTGGACCATCGACAAGGTGTTCGCGCTGTTCCCCGAGCTGGAAACGCGGGTGTCGTCGATGGGCAACCTGCTGTCGGGCGGTGAACAGCAGATGCTGGCGATCGGCCGCGCGCTGATGACCAATCCGCGCCTGCTGATCCTGGACGAGGCGACCGAAGGGCTGGCCCCGCTGGTACGCCGCAAGATCTGGGACGCGCTGGAGCAGGTGCGCGCCGAGGGCATGTCGATTCTGGTGGTCGACAAGAACCTGGCCGACCTGATGCGCATCGCCGACCACCACCACATCGTCCAGCGCGGCGAGGTGGTCTGGAGCGGCACGACAGAGGACCTGCGCGCGGACGAGGCGACGCGGCGACAGTATCTGGAATTCTAGGGAGGAGGGGCTCTACCGCCCCGCCGCCGGGAGGCGGCAACACTCGACGAAACGGGGCTCTGCCCCCGCCCCTGCGGGGCTCCCCCGGGATATTTGGCCCCAAAAAGGGTCGGGTCACGCGTCACGCTGGCGGGCGCGGGTTTCGCGGAGGGTTTCGACCAGCATGGCCGTGAGCAGGCCGAAGATCAGCAGACCGTTGGCGGCGGCGAGCCCACCGAGCAATCGCCATTCGACGGGCAGGAGGATGTCTCCGAAGCCGAGCGTGGTGAAGGCAACGAGCGCGAAGTACACCGAGGCCTCGAAGGTGACGAAGATGTCGAGCAGCGCCAGCGCGATCGCCCAGATCCAGACCGAGGCTGTCATTACCATGAGCGTGCAGAACATCGCCACCAGCAGTACGGCCGTCAGTCGCGCCCCGTGCGGTGGGCGGATCGCCCAGCCGTGGCTGCGCAGCAAAAACACCTCGAGCAGCCACCACGCAAAGGCGGCGACCAGCGCCGTCAGAGCGATCAGCCCGCTTCCAATAACCAGTTGCAACACCATGGGCGCAGCATTCGGCGCATTGCGGGGCGGGTCAAGCGAATGCTTGATTGCGGGGGGCGAACGCCCCTAGCTTGCGCCTGACCCTGTGTGCCGCATTGCAGAAAGCGATTTCATGACCGAGACGATTGCCAACGTGCCCTATGTCAGCCTGCGCGTCGGGATGGAGGCCGAGTTGACGCGCGCGCTGCGCGCCGACGACCTGTATGTTTACGCCAATTCCTCGGGCAATCTGAACCCGATGCACCTGCCGAAAGAGGATGGCGACGGCGATGGCCGCCCCGAGGCGGTGGCGCCGGGGATGTGGGTGGCCTCATTGATCTCGGCCGTGCTGGGCACGCGGCTGCCGGGACCGGGCACGCTGTATCGGGCGCAGACTCTGGAATTCGTCGGGCAGGCCCATGCCGGTGATGTGCTGACCGCGCGGGTGCGGGTGCTGGCAAAGGAACCCGGCCGGCTGGTGCGGCTGGCGACCGAGGTGTTCGGCGCCGATGGCACGCCCGTACTGCGGGGCGAAGCAGAGGTAATCGCACCCGAGCGCGCCTTGTCGTTCCGCGCCGATGACATTCCGGGGCTGACGGTGCAGAGCCACCGGCATTTCGACCGGCTGTTGGAATTGGCGGAACCATTGCCGCCCATTCCCACTGTCGTGGTGGCCCCTGAAGAACCCGATTCGTTGGCCGGTGCCCTGCTGGCGGCGCGGCATACGCTGATCCTGCCGATCCTTGTGGGCGATGCCCGGCAGATCGAAAAGGCGGCGCAAGAGGCCGGGGAATCGCTGGAGGGCATCCAGATCGTCGATGTGCCCGATCACAAGGCCGCCGCTGCCCGTGCCGTGCAGATGGTGAACGAAGGCCTGGCGGGCGCGTTGATGAAAGGGCACCTGCATACCGATGTTTTCCTGGCCGCCATCGTTCAGCGCGACACCGGGCTGCGCACCGCGCGGCGGCTGAGCCATGTCTTCGTGATGGATGTGCCGGGGCTGGATCATCTGCTGATGGTCAGCGACGCAGCGATCAACATCGCGCCCGACCTGATGGCCAAGGCCGACATCACGCAGAACGCGATCTACCTGGCGCACAGCCTGGGGGTGGCGGAGCCCCGGGTCGGGATCCTGTCGGCCGTGGAAAAGGTGAACCCGGCCATCCCCTCGACGCTGGATGCAGCAATCCTGTCGAAGATGGCAGACCGGGGCCAGATCAAGGGCGGGCTGGTCGATGGGCCGCTGGCGATGGACAATGCCGTCGATCTTGGCGCCGCGATGACCAAGGGGATCAAATCGATGGTCGCGGGCCGCGCCGAAATCCTGATCGCGCCGAACATGGAAGCCGGAAACATGCTGGCGAAAGAGCTGACGTATCTGGCGCACGCCCGCAGCGCCGGGATCGTGATGGGGGCGAAATGCCCGGTGATCCTGACCAGTCGGGCCGATGACGAACACGCGCGGCTGGCATCCTGCGCGGTGGCGGCACTGAACGCGGCGCATGGGGGCGGGGTATGAGCGCAATCCTGACGCTGAATGCGGGCAGTTCGTCGATCAAATTCGCGGTCTACACGCAGGCTGTTGCGCCCGATCTGGTGGGCGCGGGTCAGGTCGAGCGGATCGGCGGCGATGCCAGATTAAAGGTGGATGGAACATCCACCGCCATCGATGCCAGCGACCATGCCAACGCGGTTCAAGCGATTCTTGTCACCATCCGGCCTATGCTGGGGGGCGGCCGTGTGGCGGCGGTGGGCCATCGTATCGTGCATGGCGGGCCGGATTTCTCCGCTCCTATGGAGTTGACGCCGGATGTGCTGCAAACGCTCGCCGGGCTGATCCCGCTGGCTCCGCTGCATCAACCACACAACCTTGCGGCCGTGAGTGCCGCGCAGGCTGCCTTTCCCGATGCCGTGCAGGTCGGATGTTTCGACACCGCCTTTCATCAGGGCCATGCCTTTGCCAATGACACCTACGGGCTGCCGCGCGCCTATTACGAGCGGGGTATCCGTCGCTATGGATTTCACGGGCTCAGCTACGATTATATCTCGGGCGTGCTGCGCCAGAACGAGCCTGGCCTTGCCGCCGGGCGCGTGATCATTGCGCATCTGGGCAATGGTGCGTCGCTTTGTGGGCTTCGCAACGGGCGATCCATCAGCACGACGATGGGGTTTTCGGCGCTTGACGGGCTGGCGATGGGCACGCGCTGCGGCCAGATCGACCCGGGCGTGATCCTGTATCTGCTGGATCAGGGCCTGGGCGCGCCTGAACTGACCGACCTTCTGTACCGCCAAAGCGGGATGCTGGGGCTGTCGGGCATCAGCCATGATATGCGCACGCTGCTGGAAAGTGACGTGCCCGAGGCGGCGCAGGCGCTGGAGTACTACATCGAACGGCTGCGGCGCGAGATCGGAGCGATGGCGGCGACGCTGGGCGGGATCGACGCGCTGGTGTTCTGCGGTGGGGTTGGCGAAAATGCCGGGGCGATCCGCGCGCGCGCGGTCGAAGGGCTGGCGTTTCTGGGGCTGGAAATCGACGGCCCCGCCAATGACGCGAATGCGCAGGACATCGGGACCGGCGCTGCACGTATCCTAGTCATTCCCACCGACGAAGAACTGGTCATTGCCCGGGCCGCCAATGCGCTGTTGACGTGACGCAACGGCATTTGCGCGGGCCTTGCTCTGGCTGCGCAAAGCGGGAAAGCTGCCCAAGGGAGGACGATTCATGATTTTCTACGACTGTTCCACCGCGCCCAGCCCACGCCGCGCCCGGATGTTCATCGCCGAAAAGGGGCTGACCATCGAAACCCACGAGGTTTCGATCGCCAACGGCGAGCAGATGGCACCTGAGTTTCTGGCCGTGAACCCGCGCGCCACCCTGCCCGTTCTGGTCACGGCAGGCGGGGCGACACTGACAGAGAACCTTGGGATCGCCGCCTACCTCGAGGCTTTTCAACCCGAACCGCCGCTGATGGGACGCACCCCCGAGGAAAAGGGGCAGGTGCTGATGTGGAACGCGATTGCGGAACAGCAGGGCGGCCAGCCCATTGCCGAGGCGCTGCGCAATTCCAACCCGCATATGAAGGATCGCGCCCTGCCCGGCCCGACGAACCACGCACAAATCCCCGAGCTGGCCGAGCGTGGGCTGACGCGGACCGCCGTGTTTTTCGACCTGCTCGAGGGGCGGCTGGGCGAAAGCCCGTTTCTGGCGGCCGATCACTTCACGCTGGCCGACATCACCGCGTTTGTCTTTGTCGAATTCGCCCGCGTCATCAAGATGCGCGTTCCCGAGACACATAAGGCCACGCTGACGTGGCGCGACAACATCCGCGAACGCCCCAGCGCGCTGCTGTAACGCTCAGGCGGTCGGGCGGCGGTAGATGAAGCAGCGCCCCTCGACCGCGCCGGTGGGCAGGGGGACCTGTTCCAGTGCGTCGAAATACATCCGGTCCGATGACACCATCAACCCGCCGGGCGCAAGAAGCGGGGCGATCAGCGGCGACACAAGCCGCGCGAATTCATCGTTCTTGGCAAGGTTATGCCCGCCAAGATCGGCGTGGATCAGCGAAGCCGTATCGCCAAAGCGCCCCACCGCTTGGGGCAGGGTTTCGCGCACATCGCCCAAAATCGTCATGTCCTCGGGCGGGGTCGAAGCCGGGTTCGAGGCCACGGCGCGTTCGAACACATAGATCGGGCGGCCCGTAACGCGGTCGCGAAGGTGGTCATACGTTCGCCCGTTGCCAAGGCCCAGTTCAAACACCGGCCCGCCCATCAGCGCAGTTTCCGCGATGGCGAAATCCAGACAGGCGCGCTGTGACACCATCCGGTCAATGAACATGTCGAGTCGGGTCATCGGGGCTCCTTCTGGGTGGGGCGGCGCTGCCTGCGGGCCATTGTGCCTTACATGGCAGCCCGGGGCGCGAATGTGTAGGGGCTGGCCCGCAATCCGCGCCGAAAGCCGCATTTGGTGTTTGACTACCAACAGGGCCGCAAGCGAAGGTGGCCGCGCGGCGGCCCCATGGCGGCGCAAAGGGACGGAACGGCACGAATGACACCCCTGCTGACAGTGAACGACCTGTCGATCGGCTTTGGCGCCAACCCGCCGGCGGTGCGCGGTGTGTCTTTTGCCGTGAATCCGGGCGAAACGCTGGCCTTGGTGGGCGAATCCGGCTCGGGCAAGACGGTGACCTGCCGGACGATCCTGCGCATCCTGCCCCGCAGCGCGCGGTTCCTGTCGGGGCAGATCGCGCTGAACCTGCCCGACAGACAGATCGACCTGACCGCGCTTGGCGAACGCGCCATGCGCCGGGTGCGCGGTAATCTGGTGTCGATGATCTTTCAGGAGCCCATGCGCTCGCTCTCGCCGTTGCACCGGATCGGCAATCAGGTGTCCGAGGCTCTGTGTCTTCACCGAAGCGACGGCCAGCGCACGCCGCGTCGTGTGGCACAAGTCCGCGTGCTGGAAACCTTTGCCCGCGTCGGCTTTCCCGATCCCGATCGCGCCTATCAGGCCTATCCGTTCGAACTGTCGGGAGGAATGCGGCAGCGCGCGATGATCGCGATGGCGATGGTCACGCGCCCGGCACTGCTGATCGCTGACGAACCGACCACCGCGCTGGACGTGACCACGCAGGCGCAGGTGCTGGGGCTGATGAAGGACTTGCAGCGCGAAACCGGCATGGCGATGATCATCGTGACCCACGACCTGGGAGTTGTGGCCAATATGGCGGAACGTGTGGTGGTGATGCACAAGGGCCGCGTGATGGAAAGCGGCCCGGCCCGCGACGTGCTGGGCACACCGGGCCATGCCTATACGCGCCAGCTGTTCAATGCTGCGCCTGCCATTCCGGCGCAGACGCAGGCCGCCCTGCCCCCGGCAAACACCGACCCGATCCTAGAGTTGAAATCGGTCTCGAAAACCTATGCCGTGCGCGGGCGCAACGGCTGGGCGCCCCGGACAATCGTACAGGCCTGTCGCGGCATCGACCTGAGCGTGCAGCGCGGCAAGACGCTGGCGATTGTCGGCGAAAGCGGATCGGGCAAGACGACGGCGGCGCGGATCGCGCTGGGCGCCGAAGTGCCTGACGAAGGCGGAGAAGTTCTGTTTCACGGGCCCGGCGGCGCCGCCCCGCTGCCGGTGCATCTGTTGGATGGGCCCGCGCGCGTAGCGTTCCGGCGGCAGGCGCAGATGGTGTTTCAGGATCCCTATTCCTCGCTCTCGCCCCGGATGCGAATCATCGACGCACTGTGCGAACCGCTGGACATTCACGGCATCGGCACCCCGGCGGAACGCCGTGACAAGGCGGCCGAGATGCTCGCGCAGGTCGGGCTGGGCCGGGATATGATGTACCGCTATCCGCACGCCTTTTCCGGCGGCCAGCGCCAGCGGCTGTCGGTTGCGCGCGCTCTGATGCTGGATCCGTCGCTGCTGGTCTGTGACGAACCCACCTCGGCGCTGGATGTCTCGGTGCAGGACCAGATCCTGACGCTGCTGGAAGACATCCGCGACCGGATGACCCTCTCCTACCTGTTCATCTCGCATGATCTGGCGGTGGTGGCGCGGATCGCCGACGAAGTGGCGGTGATGCGTCAGGGGCTGGTGGTAGAACAAGCCACGCCCGACACGTTATTCCACGCGCCTCGCCACCCCTATACCCGCGCGCTGATCGCGGCCCAGCCGACGCCCGACATCTCGCGCCCCATCGACCTTAGCGTGGTGGCGCAGGGGGCCGGTTCGCCACAGGCCTGGCCCGAGGAATTCCGGTTTGACGCCGCAGGCGCGCCCGCGCTGACGCAGGTAGGCGACGGACATCTGGTGCGCGCGCATGTCTAGACGCGCGGCGCTGACCCTGCCGGCCCTTGGGCTGGCCGCCGCCTGGGCGCTGGCCGCCCTGCTGCCCGCTGCGCCCTGCCGCGCGCAGGCTGTCTCCCCCCAGGAAACCCCGATGTTCGCGGATGCGGTGAAAGCAGGCATCCTTCCCCCCGTGGCCGAGCGGATCCCGACAGTGCCCTTGGTTGTCGACCTTGCCGCACGGGGCCGCACATCCGGCCAGCCCGGCGGCACGCTACGCACGATGATCTCGCGCGACAAGGACATCCGCATGATGGTGGTCTACGGCTATGCCCGGCTGGTGGGCTATGACAGCGACTACCGTCTTGCGCCCGATCTGCTGCACAGCGTCGATGTCAATGACAACCGTACCTTTACCCTGCACCTGCGCCCCGGCCACCGCTGGAGCGACGGCGCGCCTTTCACCTCGGCCGATTTCGCCTATTGGTGGAACGATGTTGCCAACAACGCAGAGCTCAGCCCCTCGGGCCCGCCGGATTTCCTGCGGGTCGAGGGACACTACCCCACAGTCACCTTCCCGGACGCAACGACCGTGGTGTTCGACTGGCCGGTCCCGAACCCGAACTTCCTGCCCACGCTGGCGATGGCGCGCCCGCCATTCATCTACCGCCCCGCGCACTACCTGAAACCGTTCCATCTGGCCTACGCCGAAACCGAGACCCTGACGGCGGCGGTGATCGCAGCCCGCGTCAAGGGCTGGGCGGCGCTGCACAACAAGATGGACAATATGTACAACTTCGACAATCCCGACCTGCCAACGCTGCAGCCGTGGATCAACGCGACGGATGGCAAGAAGATGCGCCACCGCTTTACCCGCAACCCGTTCTATCACCGTGTCGATCCGAACGGCGTGCAGCTTCCCTATATCGATGCGGTCGAGATGGAGGTCGTTGGCGGCGGGCTGGTGGCGGCGCGCTCGAATGCCGGACAGGCAGACCTTCAGGCGCGTGGGCTGGATTTCCGCGACATCCCGATCCTGCGCAAGGGCGAAACCGATGGCAGCGGCTATCGCACTTTGCTGTGGGCCAATGGCACCGCCAGCCAGATCGCGATCTATCCGAACCTGAACTATGCCGATCCCGTCTGGCGCGAGGTTCTTCGCGACGTGCGCGTGCGCCGCGCGCTGTCGCTGGCGATTGACCGCAAGACGATCAACCGGGCGCTATATTTCAACCTCGCCAGCCCCGGCGCGATGACGGTGCTGCCGCAAAGCCCGTTTTTCGATGTCGCCAACCGCGACGCCTGGGCGAGCTTTGACCCGGAACAGGCCAATGCGCTGCTGGATCAGGCCGGGCTGCCGCGCGGGCGTAACGGCATCCGCCACCTGCCCGACGGCCGCCCGATGGAGATTGTCGTGGAAACGGCGGGCGAGCGGCAAGAGGTTGAAAACGCGCTGCAGATCGTCACCGACACCTGGGCCGAGGTGGGCGTCAAGCTGGTGATGCGCCCGCTGGACCGCGACATCCTGCGCAACCGCGTCTACGCGGGCACCAGCATGGCCTCGGTCTGGTATGGCTGGGACAATGGCATACCGCAGGCCTATACATCGCCCGATTACCTCGCGCCGCGATATCAGGAATTCTTTGCCTGGCCGAAATGGGGCCAGTTCCACCAGACCGGAGGAGAGGCCGGCGAAGCCCCCGACATGGAACCGGCACTGGCGCTGATGAATCTGGCGCACGACTGGGAAGTCGCCTCCGATGATGCCACCCGCGCCAACGTTTGGCGGCAGATGCTGGCGATCCACGCCGAAAACGTCTTTGGCATTGGCATTCTGGCCGGTGCGCCGCAGCCCGTCGTTGTGTCGGACCGCGTGCAGAACGCCCCGACCGAGGCGATATGGGCCTGGGATCCGGGCGCGCATTTCGGCATCCACCGGATCGACGAATTCTACCTGGGCGAGCCCGGAGTCTCGCACTGATGGAGATTCTGAAGTACGCGATCTACCGGTTCGGGACGATGCTGCTGACGCTGCTCGTCGTTTCGGCGCTGGTGTTCTTCATCATCAACCTGCCGCCCGGCGACTACCTGTCGAACCAGATCGCCGAGCTGCGCGCGACTGGCCAATCTGCCGGTGTCGCCAAGGCCGAGTTTCTCCGGCAGGAATATGCGCTCGACCGGCCGATCTGGGAACAATACCTGATCTGGGTCGGCTTCTGGCCGGGGCCACAGGGCTTTTACGGGCTGATCCAGGGCAATTTCGGCTGGTCGTTCGAATTCGACCGGCCCGTGGCCGAGATTGTCGGCGATACGCTCTGGTTGACGGTTCTGGTGAATCTGGCCGCCGTGCTGTTTGTCTATGCCGTGGCGCTGCCGCTGGGCGTGCTGGCGGCGGCGCGCAGCCGGACCTGGGTCGATTATACCTCGGCCTTTGTGGGTTACCTTGGCCTTGCCACGCCGAACTTCCTGCTGGCGCTGATCCTGTTCTACTATGGCCACCGCTGGTTCGATCTGCCGATCGGCGGGCTGATGGACCCGGCCTTCGAGGGCGAGCCGATGACATGGGCCAAGGTGAAATCCATCCTTCTGCACCTGATCGTGCCGACCTTCGTGATCGGCACCTCCGGCGCGGCGGCGATGATGCAGCGCCTGCGCGCCAACCTGCTGGACGAGCTGGGCAAACCCTATGTGGAAACCGCCATCGCCAAGGGGATGAGCCCGCCGCGGATGCTGACGAAATACCCGCTGCGCATGGCCTTCAACCCCTTTGTCGCCGACATCGGCAACCTGCTGCCTGCGATGATCTCGGGCTCGGTGCTGGTGTCGGTGGTGCTGGGGCTTCAGACCATCGGGCCAACCCTGCTGACCGCGCTGAAGACGCAAGACCAGTTCCTCGCGGGCTTCGTGCTGATGTTCGTGGCGCTGCTGACGCTGCTGGGCACGATGATCTCGGACGTGCTGCTGGTGCTGCTTGACCCGCGCATCCGCTACAAGGGGCGCGGCGGATGACGACACGGGGCGAACATTACATCGACGACGCGCCGTTCGATCCGCAGGCTTCGGCCACCGCGCCCGAACGGCGCGATCTGGACGCGCCGAACTGGTTGCTGATCTGGCGCAAGTTTCGCCGTCACCGGCTGGCGTTGATCTCGGGCGCCTTCCTGTTGATGTGCTACCTCGCGCTGCCGATTGCCGGGTTCCTTGCGCCCTACGGCCCGAACCACCGCCACTCCGAGCACCTCTATGCGCCACCACAAGGCATCAGCCTGTTTCACGACGGCAAATTTATTGGCCCGCATGTCTACCCGACCACCTCGGTCGCGAACCTTGAAACCTTCCAGTGGGAATTCACGCCCGACATGAGCAATCCGCAAAAACTGCGGTTCTTCTGCAAGGGCGACAGCTATCACCTCGCCGGGCTGATCCCGGCGAACCGGCACCTGTTCTGCGCGCCAGAAGATGCGCCCGTTTTCCTCTGGGGCGCCGACCGGCTGGGCCGCGACATCTACAGCCGTATCCTTTATGGCGCGCAACTTTCGCTGACCGTAGGGCTGATCGGCATCACCGTGTCCTTCGTGCTGGGCATCTTCTTTGGCGCGCTGGCGGGGTACTTCGGCGGCGGCATCGACTGGACCATCAACCGGGTGATCGAGATCCTGCGGAGCCTGCCCGAACTGCCGTTGTGGCTGGCGCTCTCGGCGGCGGTGCCGTCGAATTGGGGGCCGGTGGCGGTGTTCTTCATCATCTCGGTGATCCTGGGCATCCTGGACTGGCCAGGGCTGGCGCGGTCCGTGCGGTCGAAATTCCTGGCCCTGCGCGAAGAGGAATTCGTACGCGCGGCGGAAATGATGGGCGCCCGCCCTGCCCGTGTGATCCGGCGCCATCTGCTGCCGAATTTCATGTCGCACCTGATCGCCTCGGCCACGCTGTCGATCCCGGCAATGATCCTGGGCGAAACCGCGCTGTCCTACCTGGGGCTTGGCCTGCGCGCGCCTGCGGTCAGCTGGGGCGTGATGCTGAACGACGCGCAGAACCTCGTGAACGTCGAGCTGTATTGGTGGACGGCCATTCCGATGCTGCCAATCATCGTGGTGGTCTTGGCCTTCAATTTCCTTGGTGACGGGTTGCGCGACAGCCTTGACCCCTATCAGGACTAGGCACCGACGGTGCAGCGCAACGCCTGCGCGGAGGGCGCAAGCGGGGTCGTGCCGCGGCCCCGCTTGCGCCCTCCGCGCCCCCGCGCCATAGCCCCGGCACCGCAGTGCCGCCAATCCGCCCGATTCCGCCTCTGTCAACTCTTGGCCAACAATAAGTTAACGCTGGTGCAGATTGACCCCAAATCAGCAGTAAAAACGCATTTCTGACGCATTTTTCAGGCTATGCGAAACCTTTTTAACCACGTCATAGTTGGTGATACGGGTCACAGACCGGCGCGCCAAGATGCCGCAGAATGACCCAAGGCCGACCCTGCCGGCACCCGAATGCGCTGGCAAGGTTGGACGGAGAGAAGGAGTTTACGAGTGAGACACGACATGACCGATACCAAGTTCCAAATCGTTCCTCCCCCAGCCGACGCCCCGATGCCGACCGTCTGGAGCGAGCGCATCCGTGGCACCACCGAAACCGCGCTGGATTGCGAAAGTGCGGCCTCGCTGGCCTGCCACCTATCCGGCAGCTTCACCCGCGCCAAATCCTGGGCCGATCTTGTGATCGCGCTGGCCAAGCGCGGGTTCGGGTTGCAGTTCGAAGACACGCGCCTTGTGCTTGTCAACGACAACACTGGGATGTCGCTTTGCACCTGTGCGTCGATCGGGCACAGCTTTGCCTCGCTGATGGCACGACTAGGCAAGCCCAGCGTCCAGGCCGACAGCCACCGCGTGATCGTCCGACCGCAGGCCTGATCCGCTATCGATCATCGCCCGAGGCATCCGCCGGCCCCATCGCATCGTCGTCGATAGCCGCCTGCGCTGCCCCGGTTATGGCCTTGCGCTCTGCTTCTGAGAGGTTTTCAACCTTTCCGTCGGCCAGCCGCACCGTCACCTCGCGATGGGCAAATCGGATGCCCTCGCGTTCGAACAGCGCCCGGATCTCTTCGTAGACCTTCTTGCGCACCAGCCATTGATCCCCCGGCTTCGTCATGAACTTGACCCGGATGATCATCGCACTGTCCTGCATTTCGATGACGCCCTGCGATTTCAGCGGTTGGATGAAGCTCTCTCCGATCACCGGATCGTCAAGCAGCTGCTGGCCCAGCTTTTTCACGATCTTGCGGACGTGTTCGACATCGGTGTCATATGTCACCCGCAGGGGCAGCTTCATCATCACCCAATCGCGGGAGTAATTCGTCAGCACCTTGATCTCGCCAAAGGGGATCGTATGCAGCGCGCCCAGATGATGGCGCAGCTGGAACGACCGGACCGAGATTTTCTCGACCGTGCCTTTCACGCTTTCGATGTCGATGTATTCGCCTTTGCGGAACGCATCGTCGATCAGGAAGAACGCGCCTGAGAAGATATCGCGCACCAGTGTCTGCGCGCCAAACCCCACGGCCAGCCCGACAACCCCGGCCCCCGCGAACAGCGGGCTGACGTTGATCCCGACCTCGAGCAGGGCGATCAGCCCGATCGCCACCACCACCACGGCCAGAATCGCGCCCCGGAACAGCGGCAGCAGCGTGCCCAACCGGCTTGTGCTCGAGCCGCCGCCTTCGTCGCCCAACTCGACCTCTTCCACAGGCACGGTTTCCTCGGCGATCTTGCTGTCGATCCAGATGCGGAAGATGTTGTAGACAATATAGCCGATGAACAGGATCACGATCACGTCCAGCATCCGCCCCACCAAGCTTTCGGACATCACCGCATTGTCGGCATCCCATATCCGCAGCAGCGCATAGGCCCCGGCGACGAAGGCCAGAATGCCTGCGACCCTGCGGGCCAACTGTTCGAAGGTGTTGATGCTTGGCGCGGGTGGCGGTGCGTTTCCCGCCTCGGCGGCATCTTCGGCTGCATCGGCCGCAGCCATATCGCTGTTCATCCGCTCGCGCGACAGGCGACGGTCGAAATAGCGTTCAATCACATAGTTGATCGCGCCGTAGACCACGATGATCGACAGGAACACGGCATAGGCCCCCACCGTCAGCGGCAGCGACTCGGGCCGTTCAAGCACCAGATCGAAAACCAGTTCGAACCACCCGAACAGGGTGTAAACGATAACCACCGGCGCCCATGCCACTGCCACCGCGCGGGAAATCCACGACGAATCCTGCCGCGACTTGCCATGCAGGATCGCGTTGCTGACCGCGCGTTTGTTGGCAAGGATCATCGCGATATTCAGCAGCGTCCCGATCAGCGACAGCGCACCATAGATCAGCGCGTAGACGTTATAGTTCAGCCCGAAATCGTGGATCCACGTGCTGAACATATAGGCGGCGACCGAATAGCCTGCCAGCAGCGACGCCCAGTAGTACAACCGCTTGGCATCCCGGTCGGTAAAGCACGGGATACGGTACTGGCTGAGGAAGGGTGACAGGATCATTCGCCACACGTCCGACACAGTGCGCCCCACGAACCACGCAGTGAAAATCGCCGTGACGGTGAACTGGATCGAGATGTCGTCGGAGGCGCCAAAGATCAGCACTCCAAGCGTATAGGCCACCGCCATGCCGAACAGCGTGCCGCCCACGCCAACGACAAAGCGGAACACGAGGAACGGCATCTTTTCGCGGTAGCCCTGCGGTGCGTCCAGCACCTTGCCGGTCACAAAGCCGCGCATCAGGCGCTGGCCGTAGATGTAAACTGCAGCGAAACGTCCGATGAACAGCAAAACCAACGTCCACAACAGCGCATGAACGTAGGTTGAAATCTGGCCGTCTGGACTGGTGGCGCGCAGGATAAAGGCCACCTCGTTCAGCGAATTGGGCAGTGCGGTCAGCCGCTCGCGCAAAGTTTCGCGGAAGCCCGAAATCTCGGCCTGCGCCTGCATCAGTGCCGAGGCGTCTTTCATCGGTGACGGCGTTTCGGTGCTGGCTGCCTCGGCCCCGGTGGCACCGGCCAGTGCGCCGTCGCCGTTCAGGATGATGACCCGCGCTCCCCCTGCCATCGCATCGCGGATCGCTTGCGCCAGCTCTCCGTCGGCCTGCTGCGCAAAGGCGCCTCCAACAGGCAGCAAGATCATCGCGAACGCGGCCAGCATCAGGGCAAGGATACGACACAGGATAAGGTTCGGCATCGGCGTCTCCGGCGGGCTCGGGCGATCCGGACAAAGGCTAGCCGCCCGGAATCCACCGTGCAATCGCCTAACGCCGCGTCAGCGCACATATCTCTCCCACGCCACACAGGGTGTGCTTCGATGCACCAGTTTCGTATTTCCAACAGGTTCGATTTTCAGTACCACGGAAAGGACGGTGCCGACCGTTGCTGCAATGGTCGGCCAAGGGAACGCAAGACGTCTGAACGACGTGGGGGCAGACAGTGGACGGCACGCACACCTTGTCACGCGGGCGGCGCCCGGTTCCCGGGATTTATCTGAGATGAGTCCGGACAGCACCGCGCCCCGACGGCCGCGCATCATGCTATACAGCCACGACACCTTTGGGCTTGGCCACCTGCGCCGGTCGCGCGCCTTGGCGCAGGCGATCACCGAAGCCAACCCGGATGCCTCGGCGCTGATCCTGACGGGCTCTCCCGTGGCCGGGCGGTTCGATTTCCCGCGCCGCGTCGATCACGTTCGCTTGCC
Source organism: Arenibacterium halophilum (assembly GCF_005938225.1). Classification (GTDB taxonomy): domain Bacteria; phylum Pseudomonadota; class Alphaproteobacteria; order Rhodobacterales; family Rhodobacteraceae; genus Arenibacterium; species Arenibacterium halophilum. Next base: position 175,928 of record NZ_VCPC01000003.1, on the reverse strand, counting down.
CGGGGTGACGAAACGGCGCGACGGGTCCTATGTCAGCCAGACCATGGGCATGACCATCGAAGAAACCACCGACCTGCGCGCCGGGCTGATCCGGTCCACGGCCGAGCAGTATCAGCCCGACGTCCTGATCGTTGACAAAGAGCCAACCGGCTTTCGTGGCGAACTGGTGCCGACGCTCGATATGCTGGCGCGTCGCGGCGACGCACGGATGGTGCTGGGCCTGCGCGATGTGCTGGACGAACCCGAGGTGCTGGCCGCCGAGTGGGCGCGCAAGAACGCGGTTGAGGCGACCGAGAAATATTATCACGAAACATGGGTCTATGGTCTGAAATCGATCTACGACCCCACGGATGGCCTGCCGCTGTCTTCTGCCGCGCGCGCCCGGATGCATTGGACAGGTTATCTGCGCCGGAGCCTGCAATCCACCGCAGAGCCGCCCGAGCAACCCTATATCCTTGTCACGCCGGGGGGCGGCGGCGACGGGCAGGCGATGGTAAACCTTGTCTTGTCGGCATACGAGCAGGATCCGGGCCTTAGTCCGCGCGCGGTGCTGGTCTACGGGCCGTTCCTGTCGGGCGACACCCGCGCCGCGTTTGAAGAACGGGTCGAGGCACTTGATGGCCGCGTCACCGCCGTGGGCTTTGAATCCCAGATCGAAACGCTGTTTGCGCATGCGCAGGGCGTGATCTGCATGGGTGGTTACAACACCTTCTGCGAGGTGCTGTCCTTCGATCAGCGCGCGCTGATCGTGCCGCGCACCGTGCCCCGGCTGGAACAGTATATCCGCGCCGCCCGGGCGGAAAAGCTGGGCCTGATAAGTATGCTGGACGAAACCCGCGACGGGCTGACCCCCGAGGCGATGATCGCCGCGATCCGCCGCCTGCCCGAACAGGCGCTGCCAAGCCAGGCGATCACCGACGGACTTCTGGACGGGCTGGACTATGTGACCACCCGGATATCCGCGCTGCTGGGTGGCCGTGCTGCCGGTCAGGCCGCGGAATGAGCGATACGCCCGCAAACGGCCCTGCGCTTGCCGTGGTGGTAAAGGGCTGGCCGCGCCTGTCGGAAACCTTCATCGCGCAGGAACTGGCCGGATTGCAGGACATGGGCCACGATTTCGCGATCTGGTCGCTGCGCCACCCGACCGATACCAAAACGCACCCGCTGCATGACAAGATAACCGCCCCGGTGCATTATCTGCCTGAATACCTGCGCAGCGAAACAGCCCGCGTGCTGGCCGCCTATCGCGCCGCCCGCCGCCTGCCTGGTTTCGCCGAGGCGCGGCGCATCTGGCGTGCCGATTTCGCCCGCGACCGGACCCGCAACCGGGTGCGCCGCTTTGGGCAGGCCTGTGTTCTGGCCACCGAATTGCCCGCCGGAACGCGCGCGATCTATTCCCATTTCCTTCACACGCCGTCGACCGTGGCGCGCTATGCCGCCGTGATGCTGGGTATCCCTTGGGCGTTTTCGGCCCACGCCAAGGATATCTGGACTTCGCCCGATTGGGAATTGCGCGAAAAGATGGCGGGCGACGCCACGGGCGCGACCTTCGGCGCCACCTGCACGGCCTTCGGGGCCGATACGCTGCGCGATCTGGCCACCGACCCCGACCGGATAGACCTGATCTATCACGGGCTCGATCTGTCGCGTTTTCCCGCACCACCCGAGCGGCCCAAGCGCGCGCCCGGCGACCCGATCCATCTGGTCTCCGTCGGACGTCTGGTCGAGAAAAAAGGCTTCGACCGGCTGATCGCGGCGTTGTCGATGCTACCCGATACGCTGGACTGGCGCTGGACGCATATCGGCGGGGGCGAATTGAAGGACCAGATGCGCGACATGGCCGCCAAGGGCGAAATAACTGATCGGATCACGTGGCGCGGGCCGCTGACCCAGCCAGAGGTGATCGAGGCAATGCGCGCCTCCGATCTGTTCGTGCTGCCCAGCCGCATCGCGATCAACGGCGACCGCGACGGGCTGCCCAATGTGCTGATGGAGGCCGCCTCGCAGAAGCTGCCGATCCTGTCGACGGCAATTTCCGCGATACCCGAGTTCATCGAAAGCGGTACCCAAGGGCTGCTGGCCAGCGACCGGCCGCAGGATTTGGCCGATGCCATCGCCTGGATGGCCGAAAACCCCGACGATGCCCGCGCCATGGCCGACGCCGCATTGGACCGGCTGCGCAGCGATTTCGGGGCAGAACCGGGGTTGCGCCGCCTGTCCGAACGGCTGACAGCGCTGACAGGCGCCTAACGTTTGGCCCGGCTGGCCTTTTACGCGCCCATGAAACCGCCCGATCATCCCGTGGTCTCGGGCGATCGGCAGATGGCGCGCGCTTTGATCGCGGCACTGGGCGCAGGCGGGCATCGCGTGGACGTGGCGTCGCGTTTCACCAGCCGTGATGGCAAAGGCGACCCGGAGCGGCAGGCCGAGCTGATCGCCGCAGCCGAGGCCGAGGTGGATCGCGTGACCGATGCGCTGCGCGACAGCGGTTTTGCCGCGTGGATCACCTATCACAGCTATTACAAGGCGCCCGATCTGATTGGCCCCGCCGTTTGCGCGCGGCTTGGCCTTCCCTATCTGCTGATAGAGGCGACGCGCGCCCGCAAACGGCTGACCGGGCCTTGGGCGCAGTTCGCCGCGCGGGCCGAAGCCGCCTGCGATGCGGCCAACACCATCTTTCATCTGACCGAACGTGACGGAGAAGCGCTGTTGCGCGACCGCCCCGACAGACAGCGCGTGGTGCACCTGCGCCCCTTCCTGCCGCAGGCCGAACTCCCCCCGGTCCCGTCGCGCGGGCCTGATGCGCCGGTCCTCTGCGCCGGGATGATGCGCCCGGGTGACAAGTTCGAGTCGTACCGGCTGATCGCGCAGACGCTGGCGCTGATCCCCACGGGCACCCCGGTCGAGGTTGCCGGCGACGGCCCTGCCCGCCCGCAGGTCGAGGCGCTGCTGGGCGACCGTGCGCGGTTCCTTGGCGCGCTGAGTGCCGAGGAGATGGCCGCCGCCTACGCCCGCGCCGCATTGTTCCTGTGGCCCGGGGTGAACGAAGCCTTCGGCATGGTGTATCTGGAAGCGCAGGCGGCAGGGCTGCCCGTTGTCGCACAAGACCGTCCCGGCGTGCGCGAGGTGCTGGAACCCGGGAACTATCCGGCGGTAGATGCGGGTGCCGCAGGTTTGGCGCGGCATGTCAACGCCCTGCTGGCCGATCCCACCGCCCGCGCCGCGCAGGGCGCCGCCGCCGTCCGCCACATCCGCGAGTACCACCTGATCGGCAGCGCCGTGACGACACTGAACAGCGAACTCTCGCGCTTTGTGGGGGCGCCCACATGACCCGGCTTGCCCTGCTGCGACACGGGCATACGCCGTGGAACCGGGCAGGCCGCATCCAGGGCCGCAGCGACATCGCGCTGGACGCCGAAGCCCGAACCGATCTGGCCGCGCTGGCGCTGCCCGCGCCCTGGGATCGCGCGGCGCTGTGGTCCAGCCCGCTGGCCCGCGCGTTTGACACCGCAAGGCTGGTCGCCGCGCGTGAACCGCAGACCGACCCGGCGCTGATCGAAATGAACTGGGGCGCATGGGAGGGACAGCACGGCACCGAGCTTGCCGCCGATCCGGCTAGCGGCTTCCGCCATATTGAGGATTGGGGCTGGGACTATTGCCCGCCCGAGGGCGAACCCCCGCGCGCGGTCCTGAGCCGGTTACAGCCTTGGCTGGCACACCTGACGGGCGACGCGGTGGCCGTATGCCACATTGGCGTGATGCGCGTGCTGCTCGCCCGCGCACACGGTTGGAATTTTGACGGCCCGGCCCCATTTGCCATCAAACGCAACAGGCTGTACCTGATCGAGATCACCGAAATCGGCCTTGTGCCGCTGGGCGATCCGGTCCGGCTTGTCCCGAAAGGCGCCGCATGAAGGTTCTGATCGTCACCACGCATCTGCTGGGCACCGGCCATTTGGCGCGGGCGGCCACCTTGACGCGCGCGTTTCAGTCCGAAGGCCACGCCGTGCGGCTGGTCTCGGGCGGATTTCCCGCACCCCAGCTTGACCTGTCAGGGCTCGACGTCGTGCAACTGCCGCCTTTGCGCTCGGACGGCACCGATTTCGCACGCCTGCTGACGGTGGGTGACCAACCCGCCGATGCAACCTGCCATGATGCGCGCCGGTCGCGGTTGGTGGCGACGCTACTCGGGTTTTCCCCCGATGTGCTGATCACCGAGCTGTTCCCCTTTGGCCGCCGGATGCTGCGGCAGGAATTTCTGGCGCTGCTGTCAGCGGCTGCGCGGATGGCACGGCGGCCGGTGGTGCTGGCCTCGGTCCGCGACATCCTTGCGCCGCCGTCGTCCCCGGCCAAGGCAGACCAGACGCAGGCGTGGCTGGACGAGCATTACGACGGCGTGCTTGTGCATTCCGACCCGGCACTGGTCCGGCTGGATGCGAGTTGGCCCATGAACGACCACTTGCGCCCCATGCTGCACTACACCGGCTTTGTGGCCCCGCCACCGCCCGCGCCCCATCCTGCTGGCGCGGGCCACGGTGAAATTCTGGTCAGCGCCGGGGGTGGCCGCGTTGGGCAACCCCTGTTCCGGGCCGCGCTGGACGCTGCACAGCTCACACCCGATCTGCGCTGGCGCCTGCTGGTTGGCGGCGGGGCGGCAGATGCGCTGCGCACAAGCCACCCCGACAGCCCAGCCATCATCGAACCGGCGCGCCCCGATTTCCGCCAGATGCTGCCGCTGGCGGCAGCTTCGGTCAGCATGTGCGGCTACAACACCGCGCTCGACCTGCTGCAAACCGGATGCCCCGCCGTGGTGGTGCCCTTCGACGATGGCGCCGAGGTGGAACAAACCCTGCGTGCCCGCGCTCTTGCCCGCGCCGGCGCCGTTTCGGTGCTGACCAGCGCCGACCTGTCGGGAAAGGCGCTGGCCGAGGCCGTGACCCGCGCAATCGCAACGCCGCGCCGCTCAGGCGAAGGGCCACGATGCGACGGCGGCGCCAGCAGCGTGGCCATCGCCGAGCGGCTGGCAGAGGCACGCGCGTTATGACCCTGCCTAAGATCAACTGGAGCCCGCTGGACACCGAACTGGCTAACTGGCGCGACGAAGGGCGGCGCATTCCGATCTGGTGGCGCGACGACGATGCCATCGCTGCGACTACGCCGCTCGACCGGTTGATCGGGCTGTCCGAATCCTACGGCCTGCCGCTGCATCTTGCAGTGATCCCTGCCACGGCCCAGCCCGAGCTGGCGCACCGGCTGTCCGCTGCGTCTTCCGTGGTGCCGGTGGTGCATGGATGGGCCCACCGCGCCCATACGCCTTCGACCGAGAAGAGGGCCGAATTTGCCGCCTCGCGCCCGCTGCCCGACCGGTTGATGGATGCGCGCGAGGGGCTGACGCGGCTGCGCCAACTGCTGGGAGGCGAGGAGGCCGTTGCGCCGATGTTCGTCCCACCGTGGAACCGGATCGGCCCTGATCTGGCGCCCGGGCTTGCCGACATGGGGTATCGCTTCCTGTCAACCTATGGCCCCCGCGCCACGGAATCCGCCGCACCGGGGCTGATCACGGTCAACACCCATCTCGACGTGATCGACTGGCGCGGCACCCGCTCTCTGGTGCCACCTGAGCAACTGATCGCAGGGCTTGTCGCCGCGCTGAAGTCGCGCCGCGAAGGCCAGACTGATACCGCCGAGCCGCTTGGCCTGCTGACCCACCACCTTGTGCATGACACCCCGATCTGGGAGTTTACCGAACGCCTGATCGACCGGCTGATGCAGGGACCGGTACAATCGTGGCGGGCCGACGCGCCGCAAATCAAAGGAAATTCCGCATGAGCCGACTGGATTCGATGCTGCGCCGTCTTGGCGCACAACGCGACGGGCTGAACTGGGCTGCCGACGCCATATCAGACCTCCTGGGCGACGTGCTTGACCTTGGGCTGGGCAACGGGCGCACCTACGACCACCTGCGCGAAATCCTGCCCGATCGCCGCATCCGGGTGATCGACCGCGCGCTGAACTGCCACCCTTCCTGCATTCCGCCAGAAGCGGATTTCCTGCAAGGCGAGGCCGAACCGATGCTGACGCAACTGGCCCGCGAGGGCGCGCAATTCGCGCTGGCGCATTACGATCTGGGCTTTGGCGTGAAAGATCAGGACGTGGCCGAAGCGGCAAGGCTCAGCCCGTATCTGGCCGCCGTCATGGCCCCCGGCGGGATGGTGGTGTCAGGTCAGCCGCTCGTCGGGATGACCCAGTTGCAAGGCCCCGACACCATCGCGCCCGACCGCTACCTGTTCTATCGCGCATGACAGGATTCACGCGCTACGCCGTCTACTATGTCCCGCCAGAAGCCGAGTATTGGGCGAGCTACTGCACCGCATGGCTGGGCTGGGATTCTATTTCGGTCCGCGAGGTCGCGCATCCGAACACCGCTGTTCCGGTGCCCCAGATCACGGAAACGCCGCGCAAATACGGGCTTCATGCCACGCTGAAAGCGCCCTTCCGTCTGGCCAGCGGCACCACCCGTGACCATCTGGAAAACGCCTGCGCCGATCTTGCCGCAACCCTCGCACCAGCCACCGCCGCTGGATTGGGGCTTGCCCGGCTTGGGCGCTTTTTCGCGCTCTGCCCGGATGGGGATGCGACCGAACTGAATGCCTTGGCGGACGACTGTATGCGCGGCCTCGACGGATTTCGCGCGCCCTTGTCGGATGCCGAACTGGACCGCCGCCGCGTCGCCGGCCTTGGCCCCGCGCAGGAGCGCAACCTGGTGACATGGGGCTATCCTCATGTCTTGGAACAGTTCCGATTTCACATCACACTGACCGGGCGGTTGGACCAACCCCTGCGCGACAACACCCATGACGTGCTACAGCAGGCGCTGGCAGACAGGTTGCCACGCCCGTTCCGGATCGACGACATTGCCCTTGCGGGTGAAGCGCCTGATGGCCGCTTCCACGTCATCCAGCGGTTCGGCCTTACCGGAGGACCGAAGCCACCGAAGCAACAGGAGTAAGACCAAATGACCCTTGCCAACAAAACCGCAGTCATCACGGGCGCGAGCCGGGGAATCGGGGCCGCTACCGCGCGCCACTTTGCCGAACACGGGGCAAACGTCGTCCTGATTGCCCGCTCTGGCGGGCAAATCAAAGCCATCGCAGATGACATCACGGCCGCAGGCGGCAGCGCCCTGGCTCTCACATGCGACGTGGCGAATTGGAACGATGTCCGGCTCGCATTTGAAAAGGCCGAAGCCCACTTCGGCCCTATCGATATCCTGATCAACAACGCAGGTCTGATCGACCCGATCGCGCGGCTGGGCGACAGCGACCCGGAGGGCTGGAACCAGGTGATCGACGTGAACGTGAAAGGCGTCTACCACGGGCTGCGCGCGGTCCTGCCGGGTATGGAAAAGCGCGGCGCGGGCACGATCATCAACATCAGTTCGGGCGCGGCGACCGGCGTGCTGGAGGGCTGGACACACTATTGCTCTTCCAAGGCCGCCGTTCTGTCCCTGACCCGCGGCGCCGATCTGGAGTACCGCGACAAGGGCCTGCGCATCATGGGCCTCAGCCCCGGCACCGTCGCGACAGACATGCAGGTGCAGATCAAGGCCTCGGGGCTTAATCCGGTCAGCCAGTTGGACCCCTCGGTCCATATTCCCGCCGAATGGGTCGCGCGCGGCCTGGCCTATTTGTGCGGGCCCGGAGGCGACGATTTCCTTGGCACTGATTTCTCGCTCAAGACGGAAGAGGGACGCGCCCGCGTGGGGCTGCCTCGGACATACCCCTAAGCCCCGCCTGCGCAGCGGCGTTCCGCAGGTGAGTATTTGGACAAAGAAGAAGCAGGGAATTCGCGCAGCCCGGTCCGTGCTTCTTCTTTGTCCAAATACTCAAAATCCTACACCCGTCCAGAGCGAAGCGCGCCTCTACGTCAAACCCCCTACCCTAAGACCGGCGCAGCCCGTATACGCGGCCTGTGGGTAACGTGCACAGGACCAATGCCATGACATTCGACCGTTCGATCAAGATCGCCCCGTCCATCCTTGCGGCGGATTTCGCCAATTTCGGCGCCGAATGCGCGGCGGTCGAAGCGCAAGGCGCCGATTGGGTGCATGTGGACGTGATGGATGGGCATTTCGTGCCCAATATCACGTTCGGCCCGGCCACCTGTGCCGCGATCCGGCCGCATATCAAGGGCGTGATGGATGTGCATTTGATGATCGCGCCGGTTGATCCCTATATCGACGCCTTCGCGCAGGCCGGAGCCGATGTGATCACCGCCCATGTTGAGGCGGGGCCGCATATTCACCGCACGCTTCAGGCAATCCGGGGTGCGGGCGCGAAGGCAGGTGTGGCGCTGAACCCCGGCACCCCGGCCGAGGCGGTGGCACATCTGCTGGATCTGACCGATCTGATCTGCGTGATGACGGTGAACCCCGGCTTTGGCGGGCAGAAGTTCATCGACATGAGCGACAAGATCCGCACTCTGCGCGCGATGATCGGCGACCGTCCCGTGCATATCGAGATCGACGGCGGGGTCGATGCGAAAACCGCGCCGCTGGTCGCGCAGGCTGGCGCGGATGTGCTGGTCGCCGGGTCTGCGGTGTTCCGCGGCGGCTCGGTCGCCAACCCGGCGCCTTATGGCGAGAACATCCGCGCGATCCGTCAGGCGGCGGACGGCACCTACGTCTGAGGCAACCTGTCGCCGAAGGCCTCGAGCAGTTTATGCTTCAGGATCTTGCCCGTCGGCGCGGAGGGCAGGTCGGTCGCGATGACGATATGCCTGGGGCGTTTGTAGCCGGTCAGCCGGTCTGCCACGAAGGCGCGCAGTTCCGATTCATCCGGCAGCTCTCCGGGCGCGGCCTGGACGAAGGCAAGCACCTGTTCGTCGCCGCCAACCCGGCGGCCGATCACGGCGCTTTGGATCACCTGCGGGTGGTCGTTCAGCGCGGCTTCGACCTCGGGTGGGTAGACGTTGAAGCCGCCGTGGATGATCAGCTCTTTTGATCGGCCCACGATGTGCAGGCGCTGTTCGGCATCAAATCGGCCCAGATCGCCGGTGCGTAGCCAGCCGTCGGCATCAAGCGCGGCGGCGGTGGCCTCGGGGTTGCGGTAGTAGCCCTTCATGATGTGGGGGCCGCGCGCCAGCACTTCGCCTACGCCATCGCCGCCACCGGGCACGGTTTCGTCGATTTTTACCTCGGTGCCCGGAAGGATCGGCCCGACCGAGATGTCGGGATCGCCCAGCGCGTTGTTGGTCAGGCTGGTGCCCGAGGTGGTTTCGGTCGCGCCATAGCCGTTTTGTAGCGGCAGGCCATAGAACGCCTCGGCCTTGCGCTTCCAGGCCGGGTCCAGCGGGGCAGCGCCGGACGAGACATAGCGCAACCGGCTGCCCGTCAGCTTTTCGACACCCTGTTCGCGGGCGTATTGCATCAGCAGCGCGTGCATCTGCGGCACGCCTGAAAACAACGTGACCTTGCCGGTCAGCGCCTCGTAGAGGCGCGCGGCGGAAAACCGTGCTTCAAGAAACAGATGCGCACCAGCCACCGTCACCCCGGTGATCATGGCCGTCAGGCCGAACACATGTGTCACGGGAAGCACGCCATAGACCAGATCATCGGCGCGCATCGCGCGTTGCCGGGCCGAGGATTCACCGCCAAAGCGCAGGTTGCCGTGGGTGATCATCACGCCTTTCGGCGCGCCCGTGGTGCCGGTGGTGTAGAGCAGCACCGCAACATCGGGCAGATCGTCGGGCGCGCTGTCACGCGCCAGCATGTGCAGCGACCCGAAAGCGCCGGTGATTTCGCGCGCGCCAAGGCGGGCGGCGTGACCCTCGGCATCTTTCGAGGCGGCCACGGTGAACAGCACCGCTGCCGGGTTGGCGTGGTCGAGGATGCGGTCAAGCTCGGACGCGGATTGCCGTGCGTTCACCGGCACCGCGATGGCGCCCATGCGCGAGCAGGCGAACAGCGCGGCGACGGCGGCGGCGCAATTCTCGATCAGGATCACCACGCGGTCGCCGCGCTGAACCCCGGCGGCGGACAGTGCGGCACCGACATCGCAGCAGGCCGCATCCAGCGCGCCATAGGTCCATTCCGTACCAATGGAATCGCTGACGGCGGCGGCGTCGGGCCGGTTGGCCACCTGCCCGTCAAGGTAATCGTGCCAGCGCCCGGTCATTTGCTGAAGTCGGGCTTGCGTTTTTCAAGGAAGGCCGAGATGCCCTCGGCCGCCTCGTCGCCGCCCTGGGCCAGCGCCATGGCATCGCGCTCGGCGTCAAGCTGGGCGTCTTCGGTCAGCTCGTAGGCCTGGGCGACCAGCTCGCGAATGGTGGATTGCGCATCGCGCGGGCCTTTGGCCAGCGCATCGGCCAGCGCCATCGCCTCGTCCAAGGCGGTGCCGGGGGGCACGGCGGCGTTGATCGCGCCAAGCTCGGCCATGCGTTCGGCGCTGACCGGGCGCGCCATCAGGCACATCTCCATCGCCAGGGCACGCGGCAGCATCCGCGACAGGGCCGAGGTCAGACCGCCATCGGGCACAAGGCCCGCACGCACGTAAGACGCCGTGAAATTCGCGCCCTTCGCCGCCACGATCAGATCGCAGGCCAGCGCCAGCGACGCCCCCGCCCCGGCGGCGCCACCTTCGACGGCTGCGATGACCGGTACCGGGCAGCCCCGGATACCGCGGATCAGCCCGTGCAGCCCGTCGATCTTGCTGCGGCGTTCGCCGGGCGGCAGGCTGCGCCGTTCGATCAGCACGTTCAGGTCGCCCCCGGCACAGAAGAACCCGCCTTCAGAGGTCAGGATCACGGCGCGGATCCGCGGATCGACCGCCCGCGCCATCGCGTCGTTGATCGCGTCATACAGGTCGGGCGACAGCGCGCCGCGCCGGGTGGAATTCATGTTCACGACGACAAGGCGGTCGCCCTGATCGTCCGTGCGGGCCAGTGTCATGATTTGGTGCTTTCCTGTGGAACCCGTTTGTAAACGCCGGTGCTGGTGGCGATCAGCCGCCCGTCGGCATCGCGCAATTCGCCTTCGACGAATAGCGTACTACGCCCGCCCCCGGTGACACGGCCAATGGCCATCACCTCGCCCGCATGGGCCGGGGCAAGGAACTGCGTGGTGAAAGACAGCGACAGCATCGGCGGCAGCGTTGCATCATCGGCATGACGCGAGCCGGTGTAGCCGCTGGCACTGTCCAGCAGCATCGCGATGATGCCGCCGTGCAGCACGCCGTGGCGGTTGGTGTGACGCTCATCGACCTGCAGGGTCAGCCGGGCGCGGCCATCGGGGTGGCTGACATCCGTCACCCACCCAACCAGCTTTTGCGCGCCGGTTTCGCCTTCGATCCGCCGCCCGCTTTCTTTAGGCTGCGCTGAGTTCAATGAACCGCTCCAGATGATAGTCTGCGTCGCCGAACCGGTGGTCGCACATGACGATCCGCTTCGCGATATGGGCCAGTTCGTATTCCTTGGTCATGGCGATGCCGCCATGCATCTGGATCGATTCCTCGGCCACAAGGCGCCCGACACGCGCGGTCAGGTTGCGGGTGCTGGCGTTCTGGCGCGCGGCATCGTCGGTTTCCAGGTGGCCGGCAGCGTTGATCACGGCAGAGCGTGCCTGCTCCATCTCGATCAGCAGATCGGAGTAGCGGTGCGCCAGTGCTTGGAAGGTGCCGATCGGGCGGCCGAACTGCTTGCGGGTGGTCAGGTAATCGCGGGTCAGTTCGACCGCGGTGTCCATCGCGCCCAGCGCCTCGGCGGCGATGGCCACGTCGGCCCGCGCGATCACGTCGCACAGCGCGTCGTAACCTGCCCCAGCCACACCCAGGCGGGCCGAGGCGGGAACCTTCACACCGTCCAGCGTGACTTCGGCAGCGCGTCCTCCGGCCAGCATCGGGTAGCCGCGCATTGTCAGACCGGCTGCATCGGCGGGCACGAGGAACAGCGAAATGCCATCGCGCGAATCCACATCGCCGCTTTCGCGGGCCGAAACGATCAGCTGGCCCGCCGCTTCGGCGTTGACCACAACCGCCTTGCGGCCATCCAGCACGATGTCGTCGCCATCGGCCTTGGCGGTGGTTTCCACGCGGCTCAGGTCATAGCGCGAGACGGGTTCGCCATGCGCCAGCGCAAGGTGCAGCCCGCCGGCGATTACCTCTTCCAGCAGGGCCTTCTGGTCGTCATTGCCCAGCGCGGCGATCAGACCGCCGCCAAGGATGGCCGTGTCCAGCATCGGCTCGACCACGCCCGCGCGGCCCAACTCCTCGAACACGGTGGAAATGTCGAACCCGGCACCGCCGAATCCGCCCTGGTCTTCGGTGAACAGCGCGCCAATCACGCCCAGCTCGGCGAGGCCCTCCCAGATCTCGGCGCTGAAGCCCTCATCGCTGTCGATGATCTTGTTGCGGGTCGCGGTGTCGTACTTGTCGGACAGATAGCGGCGCAGGGTGTCCTGCAGCATCTGGCGTTCTTCGGTCAGGTCGAAATTCATGTGCTCAGCCCCCCATCTTTACCTTGGCGATGATCCCGCGTTGGATTTCGTTCGATCCGCCAAAGATCGACAGTTTGCGGTTATTGAAATATGCGGCCGAGACCGGCGCCGCGTACTCTGGCCCGATCGGATCGTTGTCGCCTTCGACGGTTTCCGACGGGAACGGCATCGCGTAGGGGCCAACGGCGCGGCGGGCCAGATCGTTCAGCTCCTGTCGGATGATCGTGCCTTTGACCTTCAGCATCGAGGATTCGACGCCCGGCGCCTGCCCGGCGGCGGCCTTGGAGATGATGCGCATGTTGCTGGTCGCCATCGCCATCAGATCGATTTCCACCTGCGCCAGACGCGCGGCGAAATGCGGGTTCTGGATCAGCGGCTTGCCATTGGCGCGTTCCGCCTTGGCGATCCGTTTGACCGACTCGAGCCCCGCCTGCGAATACCCGACGCCCGCGATGTTGGTGCGTTCGTGGGTCAGCAGGTACTTGGCATAGGTCCAGCCCTTGTTTTCCTCGCCCACGAGGTTTTCGACCGGCACCTTGACGTTGTCAAAGAACACCTCGTTCACCTCGTGCACGCCATCCAGCAGGATGATCGGGCGCACTTCGATGCCGGGGGTGTCCATGTCGATCAGCAGGAACGAAATGCCCTCCTGCTGCTTCACGTCCGGGTCGGTGCGAACAAGGCAGAAGATCATGTTCGCGTATTGGCCCAGCGTGGTCCACGTTTTCTGGCCGTTCACGATGTAATGGTCGCCCTCGCGCACGGCGCGGGTTTTCAGGCTGGCAAGGTCCGATCCGGCGCCCGGTTCGGAATAGCCCTGACACCACCAGTCGTCGCCGTTCAGGATGCGCGGCAGGTAATGATCCTTCTGCTCGTCCGAGCCAAAGGCCATCAGCACCGGCGCCAGCATCGACAGGCCGAAGGGCACGATGCGCGGTGCGCCGGCCTTGGCGGTCTCTTCCTCGAAGATGTGCTTTTGCACGGCGTTCCATTCGGCCCCGCCGTATTTCTTGGGCCAGTTCGGCGCCAGCCAGCCCTTCTCGTTCAGGATCGCATGCCAGCGCTCCATGTCGTCTTTCGACAGATGCGCCCGCGCCTTCACCTTGGCCGACAGGTCCTTGGGCAGCTTTTCGTCCAGAAAAGCGCGAACCTCGTCGCGAAAGGCGATGTCTTCGGGGGAATAATTCAGTTCCATGTCACGCTCCGATACGGTCAATCAGGGAACGGCCCCGCAGCAGGGGCCGAAGGCCGCGCCTTAGGCGGCATCCTTGTTCAGGTCGTCGAATGTACGCCCTTCGGCCACCAGCTGTTCAAGCAGGGGTGCGGGCTGCCAGAAATACGGGTCTTCCTTGGCATAGCTGCGGATATCGTCCAGCAGCGCGGGCAGGCCCTGAAGATCGGCCCATTTCATCGGCCCACCGTGATAGCGCGGGAAGCCATAGCCAAAGAGGAACACCATATCGATGTCCAGCGGGCGGCGCGCGATGCCTTCCTCCAGCACCTTCGCGCCTTCGTTGACCATTGCGGCCATGTACCGGCGGCGGATTTCATCGTCGCTGAAGTCGCGCGGGGTGATGCCGCGCTCGGCGCGCTCGGCCTCGATCAGCTCCAGCACTTCGGGGTTGGGCACGCCGGCGCGCTTGCCCGCCTCGTAGATGTAATAGCCCTTGCCGGTCTTCTGGCCAAAGTTGCCCGCCTCGCAGACCTTGTCGATATAGGTCGGCACCCGCTCGCGCGGGTCGCGGTGCGGGGCCAGCCGCTTGCGCGTGGCCCAGCCGATGTCCAGCCCGGCCAGGTCGCCCACGGCAAAAGGCCCCATCGCAAATCCCATGTCGGTCAGCGCCTTGTCGATCTGGTAGGGCGTCGCGCCATCCAGCACCATGTGGTCGGCGGCGGTGCGATAGGTCTTCAGGATACGGTTGCCGATGAACCCGTCGCACACCCCGGCGCGGACCGAGATCTTGCCCAGCTTCTTGCCCAGAGCGAACCCCGTCGCCACCACATCCGGCGCGGTCTTGTCGGCCACGACCACCTCGAGAAGCTTCATCACATGGGCGGGCGAGAAGAAGTGCAGCCCGATCACATCCTCGGGCCGCTTGGTGCAGGCCGCGATTTCGTCGATATCCAGGTACGAGGTGTTCGAGGCAAGTACGCACCCCGGCTTGCAGTGTTCGTCCAGCTGGGTGAACACCTGTTTCTTGACGCCCATGTCCTCGAACACAGCCTCAATCACCAGATCAACGTCGGACAGGCCAGCGTAATCGGTGGTCAGGGTCAGCGCCTTGTTTACCATGTCATCATGGGTGTCTTGGCTGATCTTGCCGCGCTTCAAGGCGCCGCCAAGGTTGCCCGTGATGCGTCCGCGCGCGGCCTCGGCGGCCTCGGGCGTCATTTCCAGCATCACCACCTTCAGCCCCGACAGAAGCGCCGCCGTGGCAATCCCTGCGCCCATCGTACCGCCGCCGATCACGCCGATGGCAGCAATCCCGCGCGGCTCGACGCCTTTCAGCTCGGGCAGTTTGCCCACAGCCCGTTCGGAAAAGAACGCGTGGATCATGCCCTGCCGCTGGTCGGTGCCCATCAGTTCAAGAAACAGGCGGCGTTCTTCGGCCACGCCCTCTGCGAATGGCAATTCGCAAGCCGCCTGAACCGCGCGCACGCCATAGGCGGGCGAAATCTGGCCGCGGCTTTTCTTCAGGGCGGCGTCATAGGCGGCATCGAAATCCACCGGCTCGGGCGCAGGCAGTTCGCTGACCGCACGGCGCGGGGCGCCCGCGTCGAGCAATTCCTGCGCATAGGCCAGCCCGATGTCGCGCGGGGTGCCCTCTTCGATACGGTCGATCACGCCAAGGCTGAGCGCCTCTTTCGCGTTGATCTGCCGCCCCGAGGTCACAAGGTCCAGCGCCGCCGGAACCCCGGTCAGACGCGGCAGCCGCTGGGTGCCCGTCGCGCCGGGGATCAGGCCCAGATGCACCTCGGGCAGGCCCATGCGCGCCTTGGGAACGGCAATGCGGTAATGCGTCGACATCGCAATCTCGAATCCGCCGCCCAGCGCGGTGCCATGCATTGCTGAAACCACGATCAGCGGGCAGGCTTCGATCCGGTTGCAGACGTCGGGCAGATAGGGTTCCTTCGGCGTCTTGCCGAATTCACGAATGTCAGCCCCCGCGAACCATGTGCTGCCATCGCCATAGATCAGAACGGCGCGCACGCCCTCGTCGGCCTCGGCCCGCTCGATCCCGGCCACCAGCCCGGCCCGCACATCCAGCCCCAGCGCGTTGACCGGCGGATTCTGCGCGATAAGCACGGCAACATCGCCCACCCGTTCGTAAGCAATCGCATCTGACATAAGTTCGTTCACCCTCTCATTCCTCGCGGCCTGCGGGGCATGGCACAGGGGCAGTGCGGCGCATGGGTTGCGGCAGTCTCCTCCCTGTGGCCGCCAAACCCTCCGGCCGCCACGGCAGACCCTAACGCCGCCCCCCGGCTTTGCAAGCTGCCGATTCAGGTAACGTTCCGATCTGCGGAATTCTATTCCACACTTATCGCAGACAGACAACCGTCTCGTCGCGGCAAACCGCGCAAACCGGCTTAGACGCGCGTCAACGTCCCATCAGCCAACCAGCCATCAAACAGGCGCAGCACCGTGTCACAGAACGTTGCGTCATTGATGTGCGCGTCGATCTCGTGCAGCGCCACATTGGCCGGGCAGGCTGCGCGCATCTCGTCACAAAACGCCGCCAACCCCTCGGCATCGTGCAACTCGGCGCCAGGGCGATCCCACTCGTTGCAGCCCTGCGAGGGCAACACGAAAGCCACCGACCCGCGCACCCCCGCCATCTTGGCACAGATCGCCCGCGCCACCTCGCGCCGCTCGCCCGCGTCCAGCATCGCGGAACTCAGCAGCCGGTTGTGCGCATGGGTCGGACGCCCCTCCAGCCGTCTCGGCACCCCCTGCCAGCCGACGAAATCGACCAGATCATAGCAGCCCGGCGCCACGATCTGCGGCACGCCTGCACGACCCGCCCCGGTCATCCGGTCGGCCCCGGCCGAGAGCCCGCCAAACAGGTGGTTCGACACCTCCTGCGGCGCGAAATCCATCACGGCGGCAAAGGCCCCCTGCGCCGCCAGCGCATCAAAGGCGCGCCCGCCCATGCCGGTGGCATGAAACACGGCCAGGTCGAAGCCGCGTGCCTCCAAGGCCGGCTTCAGCGTCACCATGTAGCGCAGCACCGTCTTGCCGAAACTCGTCATCCCGATCAGCGGACGCCCCGACACCGGCGCCTCGACCGCGCGCGCCGCCCCCAGAACCGCCCCCGCCGCCTGAGACAGCGAGGCACGGCACACGGGGTTCAACCCATATAACCCCCCGGCCCAGAGGATCATCTGGATATCCGGCGCCAGCCGGTCCGGAGGCAGCAACGGCGAAAACGCGACCGTCGAGACCACATATTTCGGCACCCCCACCGGCAGCGCGGCACAGAGATCCAGCGCCAGATCGGTGCCCATTGTCCCGCCCAGCACGATCACCCCGTGAATGCGCCCGGACCGATACAGGTCCAGCGCCACTGCCGCCGCCCCGCGCGCCATGATCTGCATGGCGCTGTTCTCGTCGCCACGCGCCACCGCCTCGGCGATCGAACTGCCCCCCGCCGCGGCAACCGCGTGCTTGCCCACATCCACCCGGCCCGGCGGGTCGCCCAGCACGCTCACATCCATGCTGACCACATCGCCGCCCTGTGCGCGGATCACCTCGACGATATAGCCCAGTTCCTCGCTCTTGGTGTCATAGGTCCCGGCCACCAGAATCGTCCGCTCGGCCATGCAACTCTCCCGTTTCATTATTCCTCAAATACTCCCGCCGGAGGCCGCGTGCTTCACAGCTTGATCCAGGCCGTGCGCAGATCGACGTATTTCTGCAGCGCGTGCAAGGATTTGTCGTGCCCGTTGCCCGACTGCCCGACGCCCCCCAAAGGCACCGTGTTGTCGGCCCCGCCATAGGTGTTCACATGCACCACCCCGGCGCGGATCGCCGCGACCATGCGATGCGCGCGCGACAGGTCCGAGGTCCAGACCGCCGCCGCCAGCCCGAAATCGGTGGCATTGGCCAACCTGACCGCCTCGGCTTCATCACTGAACGGAGTTACCGCCAGCACCGGGCCGAACACCTCTTCCTGAAACAGCCGGTCCTGCGCGCCCACGCCCGCCACGATGGTCGGCGCCATATAGGTGCCGCCCGTGTTCTCCAGTATCCGCGCGCCGCCGGTCACGATCTCGCCCGCGCCCTCCATGAACGACAGCACCCGCGCCAGCTGTGCCTCGGAGTTCACCGCGCCGATCTGGGTGCCCTCGGCCAGTGGGTCGCCGACGCGCAGCGCTTCGGCCTCGGCTTTCAGCAGCGCCAGGAATTCGTCGTGAACCGAGGCTTGTACCAGCAACCGCGACCCGGCGACGCAAACCTGTCCCGAATTGCGAAAAATCCCCGCCGCCGAGACCTTGGCCGCCTCGCGCAGGTCGGGCGCATCGGCGAACACTACGTTGGGCGACTTGCCCCCAAGCTCCAGATAGACCCGTTTCAGGTTCGACCGCGCCGAGGCTTCCAGCAACCGCCGCCCCGTCACGCCCGACCCGGTAAAGGCCAGCACATCCACACCCATCGACAGTGCCAGCGCGCTGCCCGTCTCGGCACCTGCGCCCGTCACCACGTTCAGCACGCCCTCGGGCAGGCCGCAGTCGGCACAGATCTGCGCCAGCCGCAGCAGCGACAAAGATGCTGTTTCGGCCGGTTTCAGCACCACGGAATTGCCCATCGCCAGCGCCGGGGCCAGCTTCCAAGCCCCGATCATCAGCGGGAAGTTCCACGGCACGATGGCACCCACCACGCCCACCGGCATCCGGTGCACCAGCCCCAGCACATCGGGCGCCGTCGGGGCGATTTCACCGTTCACCTTGTCCAGCGCCTCGGCGTAATAGCGGAACGTCCCGGCGGCCGATCCCGGCTCGGCCTTCAACGCCATCGCCAATTCCGTGCCATTGTCGCGCACGCCCAACACGGCGAGGTCCAGCGCCTCGGCCTCGATCCGGTCGGCAATGGCATGCAGCACCTTCTTGCGCGCGGCAGGGGCCGCCCGCGACCAGACACCGCTGTCAAATGCACGCCGCGCCGCTGCCACGGCCCGTTCGACATCTGCCTCTGTCGCCGCTTCCAGCGTGGTCAGTCGCGATCCGTCGATGGGCGAGGTGACGGCAAATGGCGTGCCCGAACCGTCTTGCCACGCTCCGTCGATAAGTAACTTCTGCGCCGGAACAGGTGCCCGCCGAAGCGTGTTGATCGTGTCTTGCTGCGCCATTCGGCCTCCTTCAACTCGCGCCGATCCAGCCAGACTCGGCGAAGATGCGCGACACAGACGATGATGATGATACAGAACAGGATGAAGGCGACGGGCCGGTCGATGAAATCCAGCGGTGTCTTGACCCGCGCCATACCCGCGCGCAGCTTCACCTCCATGATGTTGCCCAGAACCATGCCAAGGATGATCGGCACGATGGGCATGTTCAGCCGTTTCAGCACAAATCCGAACAGCCCGAACCCGGCGGCGATCATGCAGTCGCTGGCGGAATTCCGCAGCGAATAGACCCCGACGAACGACAGCGTCAGCACGCAGATGCCCAGAAAGCGGTTTGGGATCTTCACCACCTGCACCAAGGGCCGCGTCGCCATCAGCAAGAAGATCAGCACCAGCACATTCAGCACCAGCAGCGCGATATACAGCGCGACGACAAAATCCATCCGGGTCTGGAACAGCCCCGGCCCCGGCACCACGTTGTGTACATAGAACACCGACAGCATCATCGCGGTCAGCGCCTCGCCGGGAATGCCCAGCGCCAGCAGCGGCACCATCGCCGCCGCCGGCACCGCGTTATTGGCGGTTTCCGCAGCGATCAGCCCCTCGGACGAACCATGCCCGAAATCCTCGGGGCGTTTGCTGGTGCGCTGCGCGTAGGTATAGCTCATGAATTGCGCGGTGAATTCGCCGACGCCCGGGATCATCCCCATCAGCACGCCAAAGCTGGCCGACACGCCCGCCACGCGCGGATGCCGCGCCAGTTCGCGCAGGCCCTGAAACAACCCGCCCCGCAGGCGCGTGGTGCGGATTTTCTCGTCTTCGCTGGTCAGCAGCACGAAGGCCTGGCTCAGGGCGAACAGCCCCAGAACCACCACGATCAGGTCTATCCCGCCCGACAGCCAGGTCTGATCGAAGGTATAGCGTTGCGAGTATTTGACCGGCTCCAGCCCGATGGACTGGATGAAGATGCCCAGCCCCGCCAGCGCCCCGGCGATCAGCGTCTGCCCCCGGTGCGCGACGATCACAAGGATGATGCCCAGCAGCGCAGCCAGAAATATCTCTCGGCTGCCGAACATCGGTGCGACACGCGCCAGCACCGGGGCGAACAGGATCAGGCAGAGAACGGAAAACACGCCGCCGAAGAAGGACGCGGAATAGGCCAGCGACAGCGCCCGGCGCGGTTCGCCCCGCGCGGTCATCGGATAGCCGTCATAGGTGGTCAGCGCATTCACCGCCGTGCCGGGCGTATTGATCAGGATCGCGGGGATCGCGCCGCCGTACATCGAACTACCGTAAATCCCCAACAGCACCGTCAGCCCAACGATCGGGTCCATGCTGAAGGTCGCGGGCAGCAGGATGGCGATGGCCACCGCCGGACCAACGCCGGGAATCGCGCCGATCAGCACCCCGCCGACCGACCCGGCCAGCAGCGCCAGTGCCACGTCCCAGCGCATCAGGATCTCGATGGCGGAAAGGATCAGATCCATCAGAGGTTCAGGATGAAAAAGCCGCGCAGTGCGTCGGGCAGGTATTCATATAGCACGGCGCCCGGAATACGCACCGAAAGCGCCATCTTGAACACCAGCACCACGGCGACGGCAAAGCCGACCGAAATTGCCAGCATCCGGCCGCTGCGATAGCCCATGCGCCAGGCCAGCAGCGGCACGAAGATCATCGTGACCGGCAGGTAGCCCACATAGGGCACTGCGACGACATAGGCCATGAACCACAGAACATATTCCAGCGCGGCGGCCCAACGGCGCATCTCGGCCCCGTCAAAGCGGGTGAACCGCCGCCAAGGCAAGCGATACAGATGCAGACCGCCCAGCGCCACCATCGCGCCCAACCCAATCGCGGGCCAGAACCGGGGTTGGGCGGCCAGCCCGGTTTTTGCCGCCCAGACCGTCTGGTCGCGGATGCACGCCAGCAGCAGCAGCGAAATCGCGAGGAAGCCCAGCGCAAAGGCAAGCTGCCCGCGCCTTGGGCCGGTGAAACGGCGTTCGCGTTCGGTTGTCATGGCATCGCCCCAAGGGTGACGGGCGGGCCTTTTGCGGCCCGCCCCCTGCTCGATTTATTGCAGCAGCTCGCCGATGCGGGCCACGGTTTCGATGTCCGTTTCGATCCGCTGGGCGCTTTCATCGGCACCTTGCCAGTACACCAGCGCGCCGGTTTCCTTGGCGACATTCTGGGCGCGCTCGCTCTTCACCGTCTTTTCGGCCACGGCGATGATCTTGTCGCGTACGTCCTGCGGGGTGTCTTTGGTGACGAACAGCCCGTTCCACAGGGCGATGTTCAGGCTCTCGTCCAGCTCTCCGATGGTCGGGGCATCAGGCACCAGCGGGATGCGTTCGTCGGTGATCGCCACCAGCACCTTCACATCGTCAAGGCAGGGCAGGATCAGTTGCAGCGTCGTGTTGATGACATCCGCATCGCCCGAGGCCAGCGTGTTGCAATCCAGTGCGTCAAACGCCGCGTCCGAGCCCCATTCGAACCCCGCGTTCACGGCAAAGGCCTTGGTCACCTGCGTCGGAGTCAGCACATCGCCGAAATGGCCCAGCGCCACCTCGTTCTCCTTGGCATAGGCGGCCAGTTCTTCCATCGAGGAATAGGGCGCGTCGCCGCTGGTGGCGATGACGAAGGGATAGGTCAGGAAGATGCCCAGCGGGTCGAACTTGGCCGGGGTCAGCGGCGCGATGTCGATCTGGTGGCCGACAACTGGAACGCCGATCACGAAAGACCCGATGGTGTAGCCATCGGCCGGTGCATTCGCCACCTCGATCGCGCCGGGGAACGGGCCGCCACCCCCGCCGGGCTTGTTCACCACGGCCGCCGCTACACCGTATTCGGCCTGGAAATCCTCGGCGATCATGCGGGTCAGCACGTCTTCCAAATCTCCCGGAGGCCAGGGCACGATGAAGTTCACCGGCTTTTCCGGATACTCGGCCAGCGCCGGACCGGCCAAGGCCGTCATGGCAAGGGCCGTCATGGCAAGGGCGGACGCCCCCGAAACGATACGCTTGGTTGGCATGGTCTTTCCCCTGTTGCGTTGGTTCATTATTTGAACCATTGGTTTGAATTAGATTGACACCCGGTCTGTCGATCTGTCAACAATTTTGAAACGCCGCACGGGCCTGCCCCGCGCATCCGCCCAAAACCGCCGCAAACCGGAGCCGCCTGCGCCCCATGGGAACCGTCACCAAAGCCTTGTCGCTGCTGGGATTATTCACCCAGATCCGGCCCGAAATCGGGCTAAGCGATCTGACGCGCCTGTCAGGCATGAACAAGGCGACGACGCACCGGTTGCTGCGCGAATTGCAGGCGCAGGGATTCGTTGAACAGGTGGGGCCGGAACGCGCCTATCGCCTTGGCCCCGAGGTGCTGCGCCTTGCCGCCTTGCGCGAAGCCACGGTGCCGATCCTGTCGGTCTCGCGCGAGGTGCTGGACCGGCTCAGCGCCGCGACGGGGGAAACCGCGCATATCTCGCTGGTGCAGGGGGCAAAGCTGAACGCGCTCAGCCACGCCTACAGCCCGCGCTATGCGACCCGCGTGATGATGGACGACACCGAGGTGCTGTCCTTCCACGCCACCGGTTCGGGGCTCGCCGTGCTGGCCTGGGCCGAGCCCGATTTTGTCAATGCCGTGCTGGCCGAACGCCTGCACGCCTTTACACCCGACACGGAAACCAGCGCCCAGGCGATCCGCGCCCGGCTGGACGACATCCGGCGCGACGGCATGGCGGAATCCATCGGCGGATACGAGGCCGATGTGCATTCCCACGCCGCCCCCGTCTTTGGCCCCGATCAACGCCCCATTGGCGCGCTGGCTGTGGCCGCGCCCGTGTCGCGCATGACCGAGACGCTGAAACAGACCATCCGGGCCGAGCTGGCCGCCGGCGCGCGCGACATGACGCAGCGCATCGGCGGACTGTACCCGCCCTCATTTCCCGCCGCCCGCGCGGCCTGACATACCGGAGCATCCGCGATGAAGGATTCCAATTACCTCAAGGAACACAATGCCCGCTCGGTCTGGCATCCGATGGCGCATCCGGCCGACAGCCAGGCCAACCCGCCTACCATCGTGGCCAGCGGCGACGGCGTGCGGATCACCGATATCGACGGACATCAGGCCATCGACGCCGTGGGCGGGCTGTGGAACGTGAACCTTGGGTTTTCCTGCCAGCCGGTGAAGGACGCGATTGCCGCACAGCTGAACGAACTGCCCTATTATTCCATCTTTCGCGGCACCAGCCACCCCGCCGCGATCCAGCTGGCCGAAGAGCTGCGGGATTTCTTTGCCCCCGACGGGCTGACCCGCGCATTCTTCACCTCGGGCGGGTCGGACAGCGTGGAAACCGCGCTGCGGCTGGCGCGGCAGTATCACAAGGTCAAGGGCGCGCCGTCGCGGACGAAATTCCTGAGCCTGAAAAAGGGCTATCACGGCACCCATTTCGGCGGGGCGAGCGTGAACGGAAATGCGAATTTCCGCACGCAATATGAACCGCTCATGCCCGGCTGCCACCACATTCCGGTGCCCTACACCTATCGCAACCCGTTCGACGAAACCGACCCGGAGAAGCTGGCGCAGAAATGTCTGGCCGCGCTGGCGGACGAGATCGCGTTCCAGGGGGCCGAGACCATCGCCGCCTTCATCATGGAACCGGTGCTGGGCGCGGGGGGCGTGATCGTGCCGCATGCCAGTTTCATGCCCGGAGTGCGGGCGCTCTGCGACAAAAACGGCATCCTGCTGATCGCGGACGAGGTGATCACCGCCTTTGGCCGCACCGGCAGCTGGACCGGCTCGCGCCACTGGGGCGTGCAGCCCGATATGGCCTGCACCGCCAAGGCGATCACCAACGGCTATTTCCCCTTCGGCGCGGTGATGATCGCCGAGGGCGTGGCCGAGGTGTTCGAGCAGGACAAGACGGGCAAGGCCGCCATCGGGCACGGCTATACCTATTCGGGCCATCCCGTTGGCGCGGCTGCCGCGCTGGCCTGCCTGGCCGAGACAAAACGCCTGAACCTGCCGGAAAATGCCGCGGCGCGCGGGGCGCAGATGTACCAAGGATTGCTGGCGCTGAAGGATCGCTTTGACGTGATCGGGGACGTGCGCGGCGGTCAGGGCCTGATGAGCGCGCTGGAGCTGGTCAGCGACCGCGCCACCAAGGCCCCGATCGACAAGTCGCGCATCGGCGCGGTTCAGGAGGCGACCTATCGCAGCGGCACCATGATCCGCGTATCAGGGCCGAACATCATCCTGTCGCCGCCCCTGATCGTGACAGAGGACGACGTGAGCCGCATCCTTTCGGATTTGGCGACCGGGCTGGCGGCGGCCTAGGCGGACCGGTCTGCGCTCCCTTCGAAAGGAACACCTGGTGGATAGGCACCCACCGACCATCCCGCGCCGCACCGAGGCGCGAATTCGCAATCATATTGGGTTACTCTGCCCGCGTGCAGGTCCAGACCAGTCGATTTGAAAAGGCCTCAAGCGGGGTGAACCCGGCGGCTTGGATCAGCGCCTTGGCCTCGCGCATCCCTTCAGCCCCGTAAACCGCGGGGTGAAACGCAATGACCAGCGCGCGCAGATGCGACAGGTTGGCGCCGCGCAGCAAGTCAAGCTCCGCCCCGTTGATGTCGGCCAACAGAACCGTCACGCCGTGTTCCTCGCAAAAGTCGGCAAACCGGCGGCAAGGCACCGAGATCGGAGGCAGCCCATTCATCGGGCCGAGCGTGGTCGAGGCCACTGGATCCTCTGCGAGAAAGAGCGAGGTATCATCCGGGGCGCGATCATCGGGCACCAAAACGCCTTGCCAGACCTCCGCGCGCGAGGCGAGCGCGTTACATTCATAGATCGCGGCCAAAGGCTCGGCCAGATCCGGGTGCGGATCAACCGCGATCACCCGTTGCGGAGCGATGGCACGTGCCACGGCCGCCCCGACCAGCCCGGTGCCTGCGCCAAGGTCAAGCACCACGTCCGAAGGGCTGACCACCGCAAGCGCGCCGTCAATCTCGCGCGGTTCGTAGGTGCCCGCCGCCATGCGCGCGATGCGTTTCGAATGCAGGCCAGGCCCGTCAGGCACGCGGATGCCATGCGGCTGCGCAACAACCGCGACGGCCGGTGCACCACGGTCACCGCTGGTATCCGTGTGGCCTGCCTCCGGCTCCGGGCCCACCTCTGGCGCGACCCTGTCACCGGACCCTGCGCCGTCATAGGACGCGACCGTGACCGGCATCGACTCGCCCGGCGTCACTGCCGCAAAAGTCCGGCCCTCGAACCTATCCTGCAGCGCGGCACGTTCGGCATCTTCCGCCTCGACACGCGCGAGTGCCTCGGACAGGCCGTCGAGCAGATCGTCCGCGGAGGCAGTATCCGCTTCCATCGGTCGGGGCTCACTTCCTTCCTCCGTCTCCTGGACGGTCTCGGCGTCCAAATCCTCAGTCTCGTCCCCTGCGCTTCCATTCCAGTCTTCGGTGCCCTCCTCGACCCCGGCGTCCCGATCCTCGGTGTCAGCCTCGTCGCTGTCCCCTGCGGCTTCCACCCGCCAGTCTTCAAGCCCCAGCGCAGTCTCGTCCCCAGCGGGTGCGGACGGCGAAGAGGCTCCCCCGGGGGAGCCACGCACGGCGCGGGCCACGCGCAGCATGATTTCGTCGGCCGTGACGGTATCGGGGGCGGGTTCCGCCAGTTCAGCCTGTTCCGGGGCATCCCCGACCTTGGCCAAGTCCGGGCTTTCGTCCGGATCAGGCTCTTCTTCCTGAGGATCGGACAAGGCGCCCGCCTGACGCGCGCGCAGCAGATCGGCCAAGCGGCCAGCGACAGATTTTGGGGCGACGGATTTGGAAGGTTCGATATTCATGCAGGTCATCCGATAGCAAAGGCCGCCCGCGCCCCACGGCGGCAACCGTTTGCACCGGGTTATCGCGCCCGGGTTAACAAACCCTCAGCCTCAGACGAAATAGACGTAGAAATCGCGCAGCGCGTCGCCTTCCAGATCGCGCGTCTTGGTGACTTCCTTGCGCTTCATGTACAGGTGATTGGCCACAAGTTCCGGCCCAACGGCATCGGTAAGGTCCTGATCCGCCTGCAAATCGTCCAATGCGCCCTTCAAATCGGTCGCGGTGCCATGGCGCGCATCGGTGCGATCGAACCCGTCGCCGGTTTCGATCGGCGGCAGGGTCAGCCCCCCTGCCACGCCCAGCCGCGCAGCCTGCAGCACGGCGGCGACGGCAGTATAGGGGTTGGCGCTGGCATCGGCCATGCGGTGTTCCAGCCGCGCCTTCGCCCCGCCTTCGCCGCTGACCCGCGTGGTGACGTTGCGATGGTCGCCGCCCCAGTTCTGCCAATAGCCCGACAGCGCGCCCGGTTGCAGCCGCAGGTAGGACCCGGCGGTGGGGGCAACCAGCCCGGCCAGCCCCTTGTGGTGATGCACCAACCCGGCCAGACAGCCGCGCGCCAGATCGTTCAGGTGATCCGGCCCGCCCACCGGCCCCGAGGCCAGCGCATTGCCGCCCTGTGCATCGGTGAAGGAAAAGTTGACGTGCATCCCCGAGCCACCGGCCTCGGCAATCGGCTTGGGCAGAAAGGTCAGGACGATCCCGTATTCCAAGGCGATTTCCCGCGCCATCAGGCGAAACAGCACGATGTCATCCACCGCCTTCACCGCATCGTCGAAGGTGAGGGTATATTCAAATTGAGGCGTGTCGAATTCCGAGGTGATCATGTCGAGCGAAAAGCCCAGATCGTCCGCCATTTCCCATATGCGGTCGTTGAAACGCAGCGGGTCGGCAAAGGGCCCCGTGCCATAAACCACGCCGCCCGGCGCGTCATAGGGCATCAACCGACCCTGTTCATCGGCTTGCAAGGCAAAGGCCTCAAGCTCGATCCCCACCTTGGGCGTGAGGCCCAGAGCCTGCCAATCGGCCACTGCGCGTTTCAGCGCGCCGCGCGGGCACAGGGACAGCGGCGCGCCGGTGTCATCATACAGATCGCCCAGCACCACCTGCGTCGACTTCTCCCACCCCTGCCGAACTTCGTCGCCACGCCAGATCAGCTCCATATCCGGCAGGCCCTGCTTGACCCGCGCGCCCGGAGCATCCAGCAGATCGCGGTCGTAGTGGGTGCCGAACACCGAGAGGCAGAACCGCGTGCCGTCATCGCCGATCTTTGATCCCGGCAGATACTTGCCCCGCATGATCGACAGGTGATCGCAGAACATCGCACGCAGTCTGGGCTTCATCGCTGCCTCCTTCAGGCCAGGGTCACCTGCACCGGCAGATGCTTGATCCCGCCGACGAAATTCGACCGCAGGAACAGGTGATCGCCCGCAGGTTCGATGGATTTCAACCGCTTGGCAAGTTCCTGGAACAGCACCCGCACCTCGAGCCGAGCCAGCCACATGCCAAGGCAGACATGCGGCCCGCCCTGCCCGAACGACAGATGGCGATTGGGGCTGCGCGTCAGGTCCACCCGGTCGGGCGCGTCGAACACGGTGTCGTCGCGGTTGGCCGAGGCCCACCACAGCAGCACCTTGTCGCCCTCGCGGATCGTCTTGCCGTGCATCCTGTAATCCTGCGCCGCCGTGCGCCGGAAATAGATCGCCGGCGTGGCCCAGCGGATGATTTCATCGGGGGCGGTGTCCCAAATATCACCACCTGCCTGCATCTGCGCCAGCAGCTCGGGCTGGTGGCACATCGCCTGAATCCCCGCCGCGATGGAGTATCGCGTGGTGTCATTGCCCGCCGCCACCACAAGGCAGAAGAAGTTGCGGAATTCGGTGTCGGAAATGACCGAGCCATCCTTGGACGGCGCAAGGATCATGTTCAGCACGCCGCCGGTGTCGCCCCTCGCCGCCTTGCCCGCCATCAATTCGCGCGCATAATCGTACAACTCGGCCCCGGCGGGCGAGTTGAACGGCATCATGCGGAATTCATCCGTCGTCATCTTGTCGAGGACGTGAGAGGTGAAATCCGGGTCGGTGTTGGCGATCAGTGCATCGCCCTTTTCCACCAGCCAGGGCAAATCCGCCTCTGGCAGGCCGATGATCCGCCCCAGCATCCGCATCGGCAACTGCCGCGCAATCTCGCGCGTCGCATCAAACGTGCCCTGTGCCAGCGCCTGATCCAGAATGCCCTGACACAAGTCGCGGATCGTATCCTCGTAGGCCGACATGGTGGTGCGGGAAAACGCCTTGAACAGCTTCATCCGGGTCTGGCTGTGCTCGGGCGGGTCGGTTTCCTGAAAGGTCCGCCGCGCCATGTATTCCTCGTGGCTCTGGTCTTCCATGCGGATGCCACGGGCCGAGCTGAAGATGGCGGGCTGCTTGTTCATCTCGGCAATGTCGGCGTGCCGCGTGACCGACCAGAAATCCTGCCCGCCGTCATAGGCCGTCCATTCCAGCGGCGCCTCGGCCCGCATCCGGGCGAAGGTGTTCAGCGGCAGGCCACGCGCAAAGGTATCGTGGCTTGTCAGATCGGCGTGGCCGTCATCCCAGGCTGTCCAGACCGTCATGGCACTCCCCTCTTTGCAATGTATACTAATGAGGCTTATAAATATGTATATAAAAATCTTGCCCAGAGAGGTGCGGATCATGCGGCTTGCCATTTTCATGACCAATACCGACGAGTCGGCCTTTGCCACGCACCACCCGAAGGATGGGCAGAAATTCACCGATATGATTTGCGCGCGCCGCCCAGAGTGGCAGTGTCAGGTGTTTTCGGTGAAGGACAGCGTGTTTCCCGACACGCTGAGCGGGCTGGACGGCGCGATGATCACCGGCAGCCCGGCCTCGGTTCTGGACGGCGCGCCTTGGGTCGCGCGTCTGCTGGACTTGATCCGTGATGCCAACGCCGCGCGGTTTCCCCTGTTCGGCGCGTGTTTCGGGCATCAGGCCATCGCGCTGGCGCTGGGTGGGCAGATCGGCAAGAACCCCGGCGGCTATGTGCATGGCGCGGTCGAAGTTGACTCAGTTGCGCAGGTGGATTGGGCCATAGACCTGCCCGATCCGTTCCGCCTGTATGCCAGCCATAAGGAACAGGTGATTGCCGCCCCCGAAAGCGCGCGCATCATCGCCCGGTCTATTGATTGCGCCAACGCGGGCATGGCCATCGGGCGGCACATCTATACCACCCAGCACCATCCCGAGATGAGCGCCGATTTCATCGCCGCCCTGACCGAGGAAATGGCCGAGGCGCTGACCCCCGACCAGTTGGCCCGCGCGCGCGCATCGCTTCAACGCCCTGCCGATGGCGCCGCCTTTGCCGAATCCGTCGCGCGGTTCTTCGAACAGGCGCGCTAGCCCAGCGCGGCCAGCAAATCCATCACGGTCTCGCGGTCGAACCCGACATGCGCGGTCATTTTCGCATCGGCCTCGCCCCGGGCATGGGCGCGAATCAACGTTGCAATGTAGCGATGTTCCCGCGCCGAGGCGGCAATCGCACCCGGATAGCGGTAGCGCGCGCGATAATAGGCCATCAGCTTGCGCGCGTTGGTCTTGATCATGTCCACCAGAAACGGATTGCCCGCGCCCAGCGCGACCACCTCGTGAAAGCGCATGTTCAGCTGGTAATAGCCGTCCGGGTCGCCATCGCCCTGCCGCGCAGCGTGGTCTTCGCAGGCCGCAACCGCGCGTTCCAGATCGTCGCCCCCCGAGGCTGACAGCCGCCGCGCCGCCAGCCCGGCCGCCTGCCCCTCCAGCCTCGCATGGACTTCCAGAATGCCAAGGAACTCCTCGATCGTGGGCTTGAACAGCACCGCCCCCTTGCGCGGCAAACGGCGGATCAGCCCGGCGGCCTCCAGTTGGATTAACGCCTCGCGCACCGGGGTCCGCGACACGCCATGTTCCGCCATGATCGCGGCCTCGTCCAGCATGTCGCCGGGCAACAGGCGGCCCTTGTCGATACCATCAAGCACCGCCCCGAATACCGTATCTGTCTGCCCCGCCATATGCCTCGCCCGTCCTGACTGGCCCGAGTCTAGGCCGCCCCGCGCCCTGCTTCAATGCACCGCCAGATCTGCATCCGCTGCAAGGCGGCTATTCCGCTTCGGCTCTACCGCTTGCTGCAAGTGCAGCATAAGTTCGCTGCAACACAGCAATATCCATCTATGGACCTAAGAAAATGGCTTACACAGCAACACACAGCGCAGCGCGCAACGACTTTGGCGGCATCGTCGCCCGTGGCCTTTCGGCCCTGTTCGGCGGCCTCGTCCGCATCGCAGAAAACAACCCCCGTATGCGCCAGGTCGCAGCCCTCAGCGCCCTGACCGACGCCGAACTGGCCGATCGCGGCATCAAGCGCGAAGACATCGCCCGCCACGTATTCGGCGACCGTTTCTACCTCTGATCGGCCACACGGCCGACTGCCCAGCGAAAGGACCCCTTAGCCATGGCATTTGATTCCGCTCCCCTCGCCGCCCAACCCGCAGCCACCGCAACCGTGGTGACCGAGCCGACCCCGCTGACCCGCTTCGATGCGATCTGGGCCCTCAGCGATGCCGAACTCGACGCGCGCGGCCTGAAGCGTGCCAGCCTGGCCTTCGACCACTTCGCAGGCAATATCTGGGCCTGACCCCGGGCGCCGCATCTGCGGCCCTTTGATCCGACCCACGGCAAACCGCTCCATCCGGGGCGGTTTTTGTCGTTCCGGGATACGGTTTAGGCGCAGGAACCGGATCGCCCGACTGGCGCAGCTTGGGGCAATCTGGCACGACCACCAAGCACCGGACCTTATCAGACATGCCTCAGCCTTCCAGCACTCGCCCGATGACAACCACCGAATGGGCCTTGCTGCTGGCCCTGTCGCTGCTTTGGGGCGGCTCGTTCTTCTTTAACGACATCGCCCTGCGCAGCGTGCCTGTGTTCACGGTGGTCACGGCCCGCGTTGTGATCGCAGCCATCCTTCTGACCGCCCTGCTGCGCGCCCGTGGCACGCCTCTGCCCCATGATCGGCACATCTGGCTGGCTTTCATGGGCATGGGGCTTTTGAACAATGCGGTTCCCTTCACTCTCATCGTGTGGGGCCAGCAACACATCGCCTCTGGGCTGGCCTCGATCCTGAACGCCGCAACGCCGCTGTTCACGGTGGTTCTTGCGCATGTCCTTACGGCAGACGAGCGCATGACTCGCGACCGGCTTGCCGGAGTGTTGATCGGCTTTGCCGGGGTCGCCCTGATGATCGGACCCGCCGCGCTGAACGATATGGGCACAAGCGTCGCGGCGCAGACGATGTGCCTTGCCGCTGCACTCTCTTACGGCTTTGCAGGAATCTTCGGGCGCCGCTTTCGCGCTATGGGCGTGGCCCCGATGACAACCGCCACCGGACAGGTCATCGCCTCTAGCTGCGTCATGCTGCCCTTTGCGCTGATCATCGACCGCCCCTGGACACTGCCTGCACCTGACACCGTCTCCATCGCGGCGCTGATCTGCGTCGCGGCCCTGTCTACCGCACTGGCCTATGTGATCTACTTTCGCATCCTTGCGACCGCCGGGGCCACCAACCTCGTGCTTGTCACCTTCCTGATCCCGGTCAGCGCGATCGTGCTGGGCACGGTCTTCCTGGGCGAATCGCTCCTGCCGCGCCACCTCGCCGGAATGGCCCTGATCGGTGCCGGCCTCGCGGCCATCGACGGCCGCATCGCCACCCGGATTTCCCGCAGCTAAATCCAATCCTTCTTTGGGGGACAAATATCCCGGGGGAGTCCCGCAGGGACGGGGGCAGAGCCCCCTTCCACCTTCGTTGCTACACTCTCTTTGGGGAATGGCGCCAATGTCTCAACAGGCCGTCCCGTCTTGCGAAGGGGGCACTGCAGTTAATGGTTAGACTGGGCCCCCTCCCCGCTTGCGCGTTAGATGACTCCCTGAAACACAAAATGAGTTGACCCCGCAACTCATGATCGCAATACTAATATTCAGACAAGGGGCGAACCGCCCTGCGGCAGGGAGGATTGCGATCATGCGCACGCAGGTTCTGATTATCGGAGGCGGCCCCTCGGGGCTTTTGCTGTCGCAGTTGCTGGCCAAAGACGGAATCGAGTCGATCATCCTTGAACGCCAGACCCGGGATCACGTGTTGGGCCGCATCCGGGCCGGCGTGCTGGAGCAGGGCATGGTCGAACTGATGCACGAGGCCGGCGTGGGCGACAGGCTCGACCGCGAAGGCTTCACGCATGATGGCACCATCCTGTCTTTCGACAACGACCAGGTACATATCGACTTTGCCCGCCACGCCGGAAAACCTGTCACCATCTACGGGCAGACCGAAGTCACCCGCGATCTGTATCAGGCGCGCGATGCCAGCGGCGGCACCACGCTGTTCAAAGTCGAAGGCGTCGAACTGCACGGGCTCGACAGCGATGCGCCTTATGTCACCTTTCGCCACGACGGCGCGGACATGCGGATCGATTGTGATTACATCGCCGGCTGCGACGGCTTCCACGGTGTCAGCCGCAAATCGATTCCCGACACGGTGCGGCGCGAATACGAAAAGGTGTACCCCTTTGGCTGGCTGGGCATCCTGTCTGAAACCCCGCCAGTAAACGACGAACTGATCTATGCCTCGTCCACCCGCGGCTTCGCCCTGTGTTCGATGCGCAATGCCAAGCTGAGCCGCTATTACATCCAATGCGATCTGTCCGACAAACCCGAAAGCTGGAGCGATACCGCCTTCTGGGACGAATTGCGCAGGCGCATACCCGAACACGCCGCCGACACGCTGGTCACCGGCCCCGCGATCGAGAAATCGATCGCGCCCTTGCGGTCTTTCGTGTCGGAACCGATGCGCTGGGGGCGGCTGTTCCTCTGCGGAGACGCGGCGCATATTGTTCCGCCCACCGGTGCCAAGGGGCTGAACTCGGCGGCATCGGACGTGTTCTATCTGCATCGCGGGCTGATCCAGCACTATAATGAGGGTG
The DNA here is from genome assembly GCF_005938225.1 of Arenibacterium halophilum. Lineage (GTDB taxonomy): Bacteria > Pseudomonadota > Alphaproteobacteria > Rhodobacterales > Rhodobacteraceae > Arenibacterium > Arenibacterium halophilum. The sequence continues at coordinate 143,192 of NZ_VCPC01000003.1, read as the reverse complement.
ACTCGGTCGGGCTCGACACGTACTCTGAAAAGGCGCTTGCGCGTGTCTGGAAAGTCGAACGGTTCAGTTGGTGGATGACATCGCTACTGCACCGCTTCCCCGAACACTCGGGGTTCGACCTGCGGATGCAACAGGCGGAAATTTCTTATCTCAGGGAAAGTGAGGCCGCCCAGGCCGCGCTTGCCCAGAATTACGTCGGACTGCCGTACTGAGCCGGGGTCGCGATACCAGGAGAGTTGCATGACCCCGTCGACCGATCCGGCCGGCGCCACCTGCCCGGGTGGCCGTCTTTCGCAGCCCACGCTTGTCACGCCGCATGGCCAGCGCGTGATAGATATCGACAATTACATCCCCTATTTCCTAGCGGCTGTGAACAACGCGCTGTCGCGTGGCGCGTCGTCGCGCTACCTGACGGATTTCGGCGTGGGCGTGACCGAATGGCGCGTGCTGTCGTGGCTGGCGACTGAACCGGGCATACCAGCCTCGCGCATCTGCGACGTGATCGCGCTCGACAAGGCGGCCGTCAGCCGCTCGGTCAGCAAACTGGCCGACATGGGGCTCCTGAACACCCAAGCCTCACCCACTGATCCGCGCCGCAAGGCCCTGTCATTGAACGACGATGGCTATGCGCTGCATGATCGGGTGATGGCCACCGCGCTGGATCGCGAAGCGGCTTTGATCGACGGGGTGGACCCTGAAGACCTCGAAGCATTCTTGCGGGTGATGCGCGTGCTACGCCGCAATGTCGAACGGCTTTGAACTCACGTAAAGCGCAATAGAACCTTGTTCGACCCGGTCGGACCAGAAACATCTCACGTAGAGCGCAGAAGAACCTTGTTCGACCCGACTGCGGAGGCGATGCGGGTGTATTCCAGCCGCGCCGGACTGCTGGCGGGCGCAGATCTCAGCAGCTGGGTTTCCGCTTCGGCTACGATGCGGGCGGCGGCGGCATTGGTTTGCGCCACGCGCTCTGCCCGCACGGCGCGCAAACGTGGCGTCGCACGGGTTCGATTGCCCTCGCGGACCTGCGCCCGGATCGTCGGGCGCGAGCCATCGGCATTGTCGGAAACCAACTTCTCCAGCCGTTGTACCGTGTCGCGCAGGATAGCATGGGCCTCGGCCATCTGCCCGGCTTGCGGGGTTTCGGCCAAAGCCTGACGGAAAAACACCAGCATACAGTCCAGACGGTATTCGCGCGGAACAGCCGTGCACAGCCCGCGCGCTTGCGCAAAGGCCGCTTCGATCCGCGCGGCCACGCCAGTTGTCGCGCTGCCTGCACTCGCCGCGCCAAAGCGGTCCGCCACGCTGCTGCCAACGGATGATCCGCCCTCGGCCCCGTTAGCCGCCCCACCTCGCCCGGCACCCTGACTTTGACCGAACAGGATCGCCTTCCCTGCGCCGCCGCTCAGAATGCCTTCGGCATTGGCCACCATCGGCAAAAGAAGCGCGCCGCACAGGCACACCGGAAACCGCAGGTATCTCATCCTCACCCTCGCGACACAGCAACATGCCGATCCAGACTAGCATGGCACCCGGCAAACGCCTAACTCCACCCTCGCGCATTCGTCACCCGCTGCGCAAAATCGCATGTTCCGTTTCGCCCTTTCGTTGATTACCATTGCGCCAAAGTCTTTCACGTTTCACGTAGGTATCAGGCCATGACATTGATGGCGCGTCTTGTTTTCCTGTTCACTCTGTTGGTAACGGCCCCGATGGCCATGGCCGCATCCGACCGTGTGGCTCTGGTTCTGGGGATGAGCGCCTATCAATCGATTCCGCCGCTCGACAATACGATCAACGACGCCGAGGCCATGGCCAAGGCGTTGGATGGCATTGGCTTCGACGTGACGCTGGCGCTGGACGCCACCACCGATCAACTGCGCCAGCAGCTGGACGATTTCGCCTTCCGCTCGGAAACCGCCGACCTCGCGCTGATCTATTTCGCCGGTCACGGGGTCGAGGTGCAGGGCGAGAATTTCCTGATCCCCGTCGATGCCAACGTGCAGTCCAACCGCGATGTGCAGCGGCAGTCGGTCTCGCTGAAACAGCTGCTCGACGCGGTCGAACGCGCCCGCAAGATGCGGATCGTGATCCTGGACAGCTGCCGCGACAACCCGCTGGGCGATCTGATCGAAATGGACAGCTCGGGCAATATCACGCGCGGCGGCGGTGAACGCGGCGGGCTGGCGGCCGCCGATCCCGACCGGGGCACGCTGGTCGCATTTGCCGCCAAGGACGGGCAGGTCGCGCTGGATGGCAATGGGCAAAACAGCCCCTATGCCAGCGCCTTGATCGACAAGATGGTGCAGCCCGGGCTGGAAATTTCGCTGATGTTCCGACAGGTGCGCGACCAGGTTCTGCGCGATACCAACAACCTGCAGGAACCGCACACCTATGGCTCCCTTACCGGCGTGCCCTTTTACCTTGCCGGTCCCGGACAGGGGCAGGCGGATGTGGCGCAGGCGCAGGCCGTCGATGCCTGGGCCGCGATCAAGCCCGACCAGGAGGAACAGCTGCTGGCGCTGGCCGATCTTGGCGATACGCGATCGATGCTGGGGCTGGCCTATATCCGGCTGAACCCGAACGAAGGCCGGTTCGACCCGCAGGCGGCCGTGGGCTTCCTTGAACGCGCGGCCGAGGCCGGGTCGCCCGAGGCGCAGTTCGAGCTGGCGAAACTGTACGAACGCGGCACGGGAGTGGACCGCGACGAAAAACGCGCGCTTGAGTTGTACCGCGCCGCGGCGGATCAGGATTTCGCCGATGCGATCAACGATCTGGGCTTCCTGCATTATCAGGGTGGGCTTGGCCTGCCCGCCGATCCAAAACGCGCACTGTCTTTCTTTGAACGCGCCGCCGATCTGCGCCATCCGCAGGCGCAGTTCAACTTTGCCGCGCTGATCGACGACGGGCTGATCCCGTCGAAAGGCCCCGAGGATGCGGCGCAGTACCTGTATGCCGCGCTGCGCTCGGGCAGCCAGGACGTGCTGAACCTGCTGACCGACCGGCCCGAGATGTTCGCCACCGAAACCCGGCAGGCACTGCAACGCGAATTGCAGAAATACGAATTCTACGCCGGAGCCATCGACGGCGATTTCGGACCGGGCACCCGGCGCAGCATCCGGCTGGCCTATGGCCTGAGCGAATAACCCCCGCTCACGCGTGTGTTATGTCATGGTTTATTGTCGCGCCGGGCGCGTGAACATATCATGAACATATGGCCCGACTCACCTTGGACGAAAAACTGGCGATCCTGTCCGACGCCGCCAAATACGATGCCTCCTGCGCGTCCAGCGGGGGGGCGAAACGCGACAGCCGCGATGGCAAAGGGCTAGGCTCGGTCACCGGGTCGGGCATCTGCCATGCCTATGCGCCGGATGGGCGCTGCATCAGCCTGCTGAAGATCCTGATGACGAATTTCTGCATCTACGATTGCGCCTATTGCGTGAACCGGGTGAGCTCGAACGTCACCCGCGCGCGGTTCAGCGTCGAGGAGGTGGTCTCGCTGACGCTGGAATTCTATCGCCGCAACTATATCGAGGGGCTGTTCCTGTCCTCCGGCATCATCCGCTCGCCCGACGACACGATGGGCGACATGGTCCGCATCGCACGCACCCTGCGCGAAGACCACGGCTTTCGCGGCTATATCCACCTGAAAACCATCCCCGATGCCGCGCCCGAGCTGATCGAACAGGCCGGGCTGTACGCCGACCGCCTGTCGATCAATGTCGAGCTGCCGACCGATGCCGGGGTCAAAACGCTGGCCCCCGAGAAGTCGCCCGACCAAATCCGCCGCACCATGGCCGATGTGCGCCTGAACCGCGACGCGCGCTGCGACAAAAGCCACCGGGGCAAACGCCCGCCCCGCTTTGCGCCCGCGGGGCAATCGACGCAGATGATCGTGGGGGCCGATGCGGCGACGGATACGGACATCCTGACCACCTCGACCCGGCTCTACTCCAGCTATCGGCTGAGCCGGGTCTATTACTCGGCGTTTTCCCCTATTCCCGATTCCTCACAGGTGCTGCCGTTGATCAAACCGCCGCTGATGCGGGAACACCGGCTGTATCAGGCCGATTGGCTGCTGCGGTTCTACGGCTTTGACGTGGGCGAGATTACCGGCGCGACGCAGGGCGGCAATTTGGATCTGGCGATTGACCCGAAACTGGCATGGGCGCTGGCGAACCGGCACCACTTCCCCGTCGATGTGAACCGCGCGGGGCGCGAGATGCTGTTGCGCGTGCCGGGGCTGGGCGCCAAGACAGTGGGCCGCATTCTTGCCACCCGCCGGCATCGGACAATACGCTATGGCGACCTGATGCGAATGGGTGCGCGGCTAACCCATGCGCGGCCCTTCCTGACCCTGCCAGACTGGTCGCCCGGCGGGCTGACGGACAGCGCGGGGCTGCGCGCGCGGTTCGCACCGCCGCCGGAACAGCTGAGCCTGCTGTGATGCAGACGATCCACTTGCCGACCATCGGCACCTTTGACGCGTGGCGCGATCAGGCGCGCGCCTGCCTGATGGCGGAGCAGCGGCCTGAAACGCTGCGCTGGGTGATGGGGGCCGATGGCGGCGACCTGTTCGATGCGCCCGTCGCGCACGCCGCCCCGGGTGGCCCGCCGCCGAACGTGCCGCGCGCCTTCGTCGCGCTGGCGCGCAGCGTGATCTGGCACCGCGACCCGGAACGCTTTGCCCGGCTCTATGCGCTGCTCTGGGCGTTGCGGGACCGGCCCGCGTTGATCTCGGACCGGGGGGATGCGGGCATCGCGCGGCTGAACGACATGGCCAAGGCGGTGCGCCGCGACATCCACAAGATGCACGCCTTCGTGCGGTTCCGCGAAATTGCCGAGCCGGTCGAGGGCCGCCGCCAATTTGCCGCGTGGTTCGAACCCAGCCATTTCACCACCGAACCCGGCGCGGCCTTCTTTGCCAAACGGTTCGGCGACATGGACTGGGCGATCCTGACACCCGACCTGTCCGCGCATTTCCGCGCGGGCCAACTGCGCTTTGACGCGGGCCAGCCGAAACCGCCCCTGCCCGAAGACGCGACCGAGGATCTGTGGCGCACCTATTTCCGCAACATCTTCAACCCGGCGCGGCTGAAGGTGAACGCGATGCAGACGGAAATGCCGCGCAAGTACTGGAAGAACCTGCCGGAGGCCGCGCTGATCCCCGAGTTGATCGCCACTGCCCCCGCCCGCGCGCGCGAGATGGCTCTGGCTATGCCCACAATCGCGCCCCCTCGCGCGGCGCGCGTGCTGGACCGTCTGGCCGAGACACGCACCCCTGCGCCCGTAGTAGGCGACCAAGCCGAGTATCTTGCCGGGCTACAAGGCTGCACCCGTTGCCCGCTGGCGCAATCGGCCACGCAGGCGGTGCCCGGCGAAGGCCCGCCCGATGCGGCGCTGATGATCGTGGGCGAACAACCGGGCGACCACGAAGATCTGGCCGGGCGTCCCTTTGTCGGCCCCGCCGGGCAGCTGTTTGATCGGCTGGCGGCTCAGGCCGGGCTGGACAGGTCACGCGCCTATGTGACCAACGCGGTGAAGCACTTCAAATTCCAGCCGCGCGGCAAGCGCCGGTTGCACCAATCCCCCGATCGGGACGAAATCGACCATTGCCGCTGGTGGCTGGACGTGGAACGCCGCCTGATCCGGCCCCGGCTTCTGGTCGCGATGGGGGGCACGGCGGCCTACAGCCTGACAGGCGACAAATCGGGCCTTCTGAAACGGCGCGGCAGTGTGGAACCGGGGCCGGATGACACGCCGGTGCTGATCACCCTACACCCCAGCTATATCCTGCGTCTGCCAGATGAAACCGCGCGCCAGAAGGCGAGCGCCGACCTGACGGGCGATCTGGCCTGCGCCGTCGAACTGGTGCGACAGGCGGCCTAAAGCGCGCCCTCTGCCAGCCATTCATCCAGCTGTTTGCGGCTGATTTCAAAGTGCATGCTGTCTTCACGCCGGAATCCTGCCCCCCAGACCCAACCTTCGGCATGGAAGAAATCGGCCAGGATGGTCAGGCCCAGCTGCGTCTTGCCATCGGTGAAATTATCCAGATGCCCGTCGATGTTCAGATCGACCGCAAGGCCATAGCTGTGGGTCGAGAGCCGGTCGACCGTGCCGCGAATGCGCCGCACACAGAGCGAGCCGGAGGAATTGATGCGCGCATAGAGATCGGGATCGGCGCGTTCGATATTGGCGAACACCCGGCGCAGCGAATCCACCGCCGGGCGCAGCATGTTGACGCGGATCGGGCCGACCTGTTCCAGCACCAGACGCGATTTCAACGCTTCGTTCGTCATCGGCTCGCAGGTGTCCGACAGCACCGCGCGCGGGCGGCCCAGCTTGGCCTCGAGGTAGTCGGGCCCAGCGACTTCCAGCCCCCGGTTCACACTGGTGCGATTGGCAATCAGCACCACCTGCGCATAGGCGTCGATGATGTCGTTCGGCCCACTGTTCAGCAGCGCGTTTTCGGCGTCTTCGTCGCGCTGGAACGTCTGCCCCGCGCCCGCTGCGGGGAGCCGCGCGACCTCGGTCTCCAGTGCGGCAAGGCGTTGCTGCAAATCCTCGACCTGCTGGCGCAGCACCTCGATGTCGATGCGCGCACCGGAATCCACGGCCGCGCCCTGAAAATCTTCTTCCGACAGCGCAAAATTCAGCCCGACCCAGATGACCGGAACCATGATCAGCGCCACCGCGACGATAATTGCCGGCAGATACCGCATCGCGCCCGTCGTCCCATTCTGCCCACGCGCGAAATTATTGCCGCGCTGCCATAAAAATGCACCGGAATCGCGTAAAGTGACCCAGTTCACCGAAGCAATACCCGTTGTCGGTTATAAGCCCTTCGGTATAAAGTCCTTACGTAACCCAAGTGGATAGAAAGGGAAAGCGAACCATGGTCCGTCTTACCAGCCTTATCGCCTGTTCTCTGATTGCCGGAATCGGGTTTTCCGCCCCCGTTGCCGTGTCGGCCCAGTCAGCCAATGAAATGACCGCCGAAGAAATCACCGAGGCGTTCAAGAAACAGAAAACCCGCGGTCTGGTGATCGTCCCATCGGGGCAGCAGGCCGAACAGGCCAGCACAACCAGCGTTGCAACCGCCCCTGCCGCCACCACCGCCTATAGCGCGGTCGATCGCGCGGATCAGGTCAACATCCAGATCGCCTTCGATTTCGACAGCGCGACCCTGCGCAACGACCAGAAGGTCAAGCTGAGCACCCTGTGCGAAGTGATGCGCAGCGTGGATGTGGCCAAATTCCAGATCATCGGCCACACCGACAGCTCGGGCAGCGCCAGCTATAACGAACGCCTGTCGCTGCTGCGCGCGCAAGAGGTCAAGCGCCATCTGGTCAGCGATTGCGGCATCCCGGAAACCCGGCTCGAGGCCGTGGGCCTGGGCGAATCCGCACCCTTTGACGCCAACGATCCGCGCGGCGACGTGAACCGCCGGGTTGAATTCCAGGCGCTGGGTTAAGCCCCTGTCGGGCGCAGATCAGAACGGTTCCGGCAGGCCCGTGCCTGCCGGTCATAAGGAGCGGCGCCCATGATCGAGTCGCGCCCGGGCGACGCATTCCAGCCCGGCGAGCTATTGAACAACACCTACCGGATCGAAAGCATCCTTGGCCGTGGCGGCACGTCGGATGTGTACAAGGCCCGGTCGGAAATTTCCGGGCGCCTGATGGCGCTGAAGGTGTTGAAGGCGGAACTGTCAGGCAATGACGACTACCTAGTCCTGCTGACCCGGGAAGAGGAAATTCGCGACATCCGCCATGACGCGGTGGTGCGCTACTCTGAATGTTCGCGAACCCAAAGCGGGCATATCTACCTTCTGATGGATTACGTCGAAGGCCCCGGGCTCGACAAACGTCTGAAACAGGGGCCGATGCCTGCTGACGAGCTGCTGACCGTGTGCCGCCGCGTGGCCGAGGGGCTGCAAGCCGCGCATTCACGCAATATCGTGCACCGCGATCTTTCACCCGACAATATCATCCTGCGCGATGGCGAGCCGTCGCAGGCGATCATCATCGACTTTGGCATCGCGAAAGATACGAATCCCGGCGCCGAAACCATCGTGGGCAACGAATTCGCCGGGAAATACGCCTATGCCGCGCCGGAGCAGCTGAACGGGCAGACCGACGCGCGGTCTGATATTTATTCGCTGGGCGCGCTGTTGCTGGCGAACTTCCGGGGCAGCCCGCCCGACGTGGGCCGCAACCCGATGGAAGTGGTCAAACGCAAGAGCGAGCCTCTGGACACCACCGGCGTGCCCGAACCACTGAAAACGCTGATCGACCGGATGTGCGCGCCCGACCCGGACAACCGTATGGCAAGCGCCGCCGCCGTGCTGGCCTATCTGGACAATCCCGCGCCCGCCGATGCTGATCTGGATGAAGACGCCACCGTTATCACGCCTGTAGCCGCCCGCACGCGGACCGAGACGCCGACCATTCCGCCGCCGCCGCCCGTGGGCGCAACGGTTGCCCCCGCAGCCAGCACCGCCGCCCTGCCAGACACCTCGAAAGCGGGAAAATCGCGCGGCGGGCTTTATGCGATGCTGGCGGTGGCCGCGATTGGCGTCGCAGGCGCAGGCGGCTATGCCAGCGGCGCGTTCGACAGCCTGCTGGGGCCGTCGCTACCGCTGGCAGAGCCTTACACGCTGATCATTGAAAAGGCGGAAGGCGGTACGCCACAAGCCGTGGGGAATGTGCCCTCCGAAGCTGTGCAGACCCGTCTGACCGCGCTGATGGACGCAGGCCAGGGCAGCGCCGATCTGACACTTGCGCGCGGTGATATCGCCGCCACGTGGGGCGAGGACGTGCTGACCACCATCGAGGCGATCGAAGATTTGCCCGCATGGCGGCTGTCGGTCAGCGGCAATCGCGGGCAGGTCACCGGCACCGCGACCGACCAGGGCGAACAGCAACGGCTGATGGCAGCCATGGGCAGCGATCTGCCCGGCGCGCTGGAAGGCCGGGCGCAGATCAGCTTTGTCCCCGTTTTCCTTGCCGCGTCCGAGGTGGGCGCGGTGCTGGACGGGCTGGCCGATTGCGGGCCGCTGGAACAGGGCAGCGTGCCCGCCACCGGCTACGGCCCCGACAGCGCGATCACCGTTTCCGGCCGGGTTGGCGAAACCGCGACACGTGTGCAGATGTTCGACCAGCTGCGCGCGCTGGCGGGGGATCGCAAGATCGTTCTGGATGTCGAGGTTCTGAATCACACGCTCTGCCTGATCGAAAACCACCTGCCCAATGCGCCCACCGGGAACGTGGGCATCGCCTATCGCGTCGGCGAACGTGACGAAGCCAACCCCTCGGGGCGGTTTTTCGTGGGCGAAAACCCGGTGATCGACGTGATTATCCCCCCCGACGTGACCGATGGCTTCCTGAGCGTCTCGATCCTTGATGTCTCGGGCAACGTGTTCCACCTGCTGCCCAATCTGAACCGCCAGGACAATTCCATTTCTGCCCTGCGCGAAGGCCAGGGCGGAGAGGTGTCCGTACGCGTGGCCTATGACCTGAAAGAGGCCGCGCAGAATGGGCGGCTGGCCTTTCGCGTCGATGACAGCACGCTGGGCAAAAGCAAGGTGATCGCGATCCTGTCGGACACCCCTCTGTTCGACGGGCTGCGCCCGACATCGGAAAGCGCGTCGGGCTATGCCGAAGCCTTGCAGGAGTTTGCTGAAAGCAATGAGACGAGCATCCGCTCGCTCGACAGCCGGATACTGGAAACAGCGCGCCCGTAAGGTGCGTGTTTGCCGACGTTACAGCACGTCCACCACGATGACCGAGATATTGTCGGCCCCGCCGCCGGTCAGCGCGATCTGAATCAGCTCGTCCGACACGGTTTCCAGCGGGAACCGCCCCAGCGCGCGTTCCAGGATTGCGAAGGTTGCGTATTTGGTCAGCCCGTCCGAGCACAGCAGATAGCGGTCGCCGCTTTGCACATCGCCGCGCACCTTGTCCAACTCCAACTCGTCGCCCACGCCGACAGCGCGGGTGATGGCGTTGGAATGGGGGTGCATTTCGGCCTCGTCCCACGTCATCTGGCCTGCGGCGACGAATTCCGCGACGGCGGAATGGTCTGTCGTCAACAGCTCGATCCGGCCGTCGCGCAGGCGATAGATGCGGCTGTCGCCGGCCCAGATCGCCACGAAATGCGGCCCCGAGATCATCAGCGCCGCCACCGTCGCCCCGATCACCCCGCGCCCGCGCGCCTCGGCTTCCTGCACGATCATGGTATGGGCGGTGCGGATCGCATCGCGCAGGGCGTGCATCCGGCTGGCCGGGTCCAGCCCCAGGGGAATGGTGGCAATGGAATCGGCAATCAACCGGCTGGCGTAATCACCCGCCTCGTGACCGCCCATGCCGTCCGAGACGACCCAGATATCGTGTTCGGGCAAGGCCAGCACCGCGTCTTCGTTTACACGGCGTTTCAGGCCCACATGGGTTTTGGCGTTGTAGCGATAGGCGGAACGATCACTCATGGCGCACCTGCCTCTGTCCATAGCGGGGCATCCAGATCGAACAGCGCGCAGCCTTTGGTGTCATTTGGTAAACCATCGCAAATCATAACCCGGGTCACATCGTTCACAACAGCACTCCACATGGTAGGTGCCGAATATTTTCCGGCCAGCAGGCCGGAGGCCAGATCGGGCAGAAACCCGCCCTCGCCCGCACCGGTCAGCACCATCGCACCCGCATGGGCACGCAGCGGGGCAGCACCGCGCAGGGGCATCGCGGGCAGATCGCCCAGCCGCTCGGCCAAACCCTCGCGCGTCATGTCATCGCCCAGCGCCGACAGGGCCAGCGTTTCCAACTGCGCAAACAGCGTCTCTTCACGGAAATGGTCCAGCGGCGCGGAGCCGGGCGTGTCCATCGGCGCGGCGAGGGTCAGCGGAAACCGCCGCCCCACCCGATCGACCGAGGGCATCAGCACCCCCAGCATCTTCTGCGGCCCGGCCAGCCCCGCCGAGAGGCTGAAGCGCCAGATCGGTGCGGACATGTAATATGCGTCGAAACGATTGCCGAACACGCCCTGAGCGCCCAGCATCACCTGCTGGATCCAGGTATCCCACGGCGTCACGAACCCCGGCCCAAGGTTAATGCGAAAGAAATCGCCCACCGACGGCATCTTGCCGAATGCGCCGAACATCGCCGCCATCACATGGATTTCGGGCAACTGAACTTGGCCAGCGCCGGAAGGGCAAAGGGGTTGAGCACAGAGCCGGACTGCATCTGGAAGATCGCGATGCGCCCACCCACGTTGAAGATCACGCGTTTGCGGTCGGATACGTTCGATCCGCGCACCTCGGCCGCGTCCAGCAGGCGGAACCAGCCCCACGGGCCATCGCGGCTGAGGGTGCTTTCGATGTTCTTGCGGTCGGGTTCGTAGTGCACCCGCGCCAGCCCCACCGCGCCGGGCCATGTAATCGCCACCGGGTTCGGCTGGCCGCTGCGCTGCGCGAATTCCACCCGCTGCCCGTCGATTTCCAGCGTCACCGATTTGGCCTTGGGGTCCAATGCCTCGGGTGTGATCTGGAACTGCACCAGCGGCGTGGCGCTGCCACCAAAGAATGCCTCGCGGATTTCGGACGCGTTCTGCATCTGGTCCAGCACCGCCTGGCTGATGCCCAGATCGACGTTGTTGACCGATTTCCAAGTCCACGGACGGGTGCGGATATCAACGTGCTTCAACAGCGCCTCGTTGAAGAAACTGTCGATCAACCCGCCCGGCGCGAACAGCCGCGCGAAATCGGCCATCGCCACGTCGGCCCCGGCGCGTTTGTTGAACGGATAGCGATTGTCGAGCGCTTTTTCGCAGAACGGCAGCACGTTGGCCTGCCAGCGCGCGTTGATCGAGGCGCGGGTACTGTCAGAGGTAATGCCAGACGACCCGGTCGCGATCTGCGCGGCCCAGCGCGGCATCGGGCCTTCGATCCGGCTGGCGGCCTGCTGGAACTGCAACAGCGCCTGCCCGGTTTCGCCGCCTGTCGAGACGCCCGAGAACGTCATCTTGTTCATTTCCTGATAGACAGCCGTCAGCGCCTGCATCAGCCGGTCCAGCTGGCTGGGCTGGCCTTCGGGGCGTTCCGTCAACTGGTGCAGCCAGGCAAAGCGATCTTCGACATAGGCCCCGGGCGGCTTGGGCGGCACGCCCGTTTGCGTGGTCGCCGCCGAGGTCAGCGCCTCGAGCAGAATCTGCCCCTGGATCGACAGGCTCGACCTCGCTTCCAGCCTGGCGATGCTTTGCGCCCCATCGCTGAGCGACTCGGTATTCAGCGCATTGCGATCTTCGGTCAGCTTGGTTTCATTCGAGATTTCGGTCAGGATATTGACGATGGGCGAGGTTGGCCCCGACAGCACATTCGTCACTTCGACCGCGTGGCTGAGGCTTTCCATCGGGATGATGTCCAGGTCGGCCAGCACCCCGTCGTACCGCGCAATATAGTCGTTGTAATACAGATCCAGCACATCGCGGCTAAGCTGCAGCAACGCGCCTTCGGTCTGGATCGCCTCGCCGCGTTCGCCCAGCACCCATGCCTCGGACTGCACCCGTTCGGCCACGCTGACCGCTTCGGGCAGGAACACGTCGTTGAAACCGTTGTAGGTGAAAATCCCCTCGACCCCGTCGTTCAGCGGCTTGCCCGAGCTGCGCACCAGAACCCGCGCGACCGACGGGCCGCCCACCTCGGTGATGCGCCATTTCGGCAAAGCGGTGGCGGTGGTGCTGTTGATGATGCCGTTGTAGACGCGCTGCGCCAGCGGCAGCTCGGTCAGGATGCCCTGCACCTGTTCGACCAAGGGGCCGTTCAGGTCAATCTCTTCCATCGGCTGAGACAGCAACGCATCAAGGTGGTCGTTCAGATCGGCGCGCAGTTGGTCACGCACCACGCCGGGATAGACCAGCGACCAGTCGACCTGCATCCACTCCTTGACCAGATCGACGTTCATCGGCCCCTGAAGCCCCAGCATCATGTAGATCTTGAGCGCCTCGTAGAGCAGCTCGGGGTTGTTCATGTTGGCGGTGATCTGTTCCTCCAGCCGAAGCAGAAGCCGGGGCAGAAGCCGCTGGTTCAGCGCCGCGCGATAGCTTTGCGCGGCCTGCGTGCCGATCACCTCGCCCTGGTACAGGCCATAGCGCACGCTGCCATCGGGATCGGGGTCGGACAGCACCGGATTGCCGGGCAGATCGCGCAGCTGGTTCAGCGCCAGCACCACGGGCGGCAGATCGGTATCACCCACCGGGCTGGGCGGCAGAGCCGAGGCCGCCTGATTGTAATTGTCGACCTGTTCGGCCGCCTGCGCGATGATCGCGGTATTGCCAAGGTAGCTGCGCACCCACAGCGCCCCCATGCCCAGCGCGATCAGCACGGTCGCGGCAATCGCCGCCCGCTGGGTCCAGCGATAGCGGCGTTCTACCTTGTCATCGGCCGAAACCAGCCCGGCCTCGTTGAACATCACCGATTCAAACAGCCTGGTCAGGAAGAACGACCGCCCGGTGCCCTGCCCGGTGCCGATAGCCTGACGCCCGATGCCGAAGGTCTGCGCCATGCCCAGCATCAGCCGGTCGATGGGCGTGCCTTCCTGCGTGCCGCTGGTCAGGTAGACGCCGCGCAGCATCTGGCGGTTCTCATAGCGGTTGTCCTGGAACACCTCGTTCAGGAAATCGCGCGCCACAACGCGGACCGAGGCGACCTGCGCCGGGAAGCCGGCAATCAGCGCGCGGCGCTGCTGGTCGGTCTCGCGCTGCATCTTCTCCAGCATCTGCGCGTTCAGCTGGCCCAGCAGGGCGCCGAATTCCTCGTCAAAACCGGCCACGGGCGGCGTCTCGGTGCGCGCCTTGTCCAGCGGAAGGGTAAAGCCCCAGACCTGTTCGCGCCCTTCCTTGCCCAGATCGTCGTAGAATTCGGTGAAGCCAGCGATCAGATCGGCCTTGGTGAACAGAACGTAAACCGGGAACCGCACGCCCAGCTTTTCGCGCAGTTCGTTCAGGCGCCTGCGCACAGCCTGCGCGTGGGCCTTCTGGGTCATCTCGTCTTGCAAGGACAGATCGGACAGCGAAATTGCCACCACCGCGCCGTTGATCGGCTGGCGTTTCCGGTATTTTTTCAGCAGACCAAGAAACCCGATCCAGGCGGCATTGTCGGTTTCGGCGTCGCTTTCCTGCGTGGTGTAGCGCCCGGCGGTGTCGATCAGCACGGCCTCGTTGGTGAACCACCAGTCACAGTTGCGCGTTCCGCCCACGCCGCCCACGGCGGCCTTGCCCAGCTTGTCGGCCAGCGGGAATTGCAGCCCCGAATTCACGATAGCCGTAGTTTTGCCCGCGCCGGGCGGGCCGATGATGACATACCAGGGCAGCTCGCGCAGCGACCGTTTGCCGTTCTTCGATTTGCGCAGTTCGGTGATCGCTGCCTTGAACTTGCCGCGCAGCTCTCCGATTTCTTCCGAGACCACATCATCTTCGACAGGCTCGACGGCTTCGGCCATATCCTCGGTCATCTTGCGATTCCGGCGCAGGCGCAGCACCAGGATCAGCAGCATCGTCATCACGAACAGGAAACACAGGATCGTCACCGTGATGATCCGCGCCTTGAGGCTGGCCAGCGGGTGCCAGGCCTCTGTTCCGATCAGCGGGCCAAGGAACCAGATCGCCAGCGACAGCACCAGCGCCGCAAAAAACAGCGCGAAATAGATCGAGCGCATGGCGCGCATAAACAGGCGGATCATTGGTCACTCTCCCGCACCAGTACAACTTCGATCCGGCGGTTCTTGGCGCGGCCTTCTGCCGTGCCATTGTCGGCAATCGGTTCCTTGTCGGCGCGGCCTTCGGCGGTCAGGCGGTTGGGGTCGTCAAAGATGCGCGCGATGCCGTTCATCACCGATTTGGCGCGCGCCAGCGACAGGTGCATGTTCGACGGAAACCGCGACGACCGGATCGGCACGTTGTCGGAATGACCCACGATGATAACCGGACCCGGTTCCTCGTTCAGCGACCGGGCGACGCGGGCGATGGGTTCTTCGAACCGCGCCTGCAAATCGTCGGACCCCGACCCGAACATGCCCGACCCGGCGATGCGGATCACCAAAGTGTTGGCCTTCTGGAACACCTCGACCACGCCATCGTCGATTTCTTCCTGCAGGAAGCCTTCGACCTTTTTCAACTGTTCCTCGGCCGTGGGCGCGGGCGGCGGCGGGGGCGGCGGCGGCGCCCGGCGCAGCAGCGTGGCGCGCTGGCCGCTGTCGATCACCGAAAGCTGGCCGATCACCCGCTCGGTCGAATTCGACAGCGCATAGGACAGGCCCAGGAATTCCATCAGCAACAGCCCCGAGGTCAGCCCCACGGCGATCCACAGCAGCCGCCAGGCCGACAGCGCCTTGAACGGCTTCTTCAACCCTTCCCAGCGCGGTGACAGGTCATGCTCCAGCGGCCCACGCTGTGCGCGAATGATGCGGGCCAGCGCGGCGCGGATTTGCAGGTGCTTCTCGGCCCCGCCCTGCTCGACGCGCAACCGTCCCTCGAACCCCAGCGACATGCACATGTACAGGAATTCCAGCATGTCGATGTTGTTGCCGGGTTCCTTTTCCAGCCGCGCCAGCAGGTCGTAAAACCGGTCGCCCCCCACGGTTTCGCGGTGGAAGGTGCCGACCATTGACTGCAGCCCCCATGAAGATTGCCCGCCCCAGGGCGTGTTCAACACCACATCGTCGAGCGTGGCACAGAGCGCATAGCGGGCCACCTTGACTGTCTGCGCGGCGATGCCTGCCTGCAACGCGCGGTTTTCGAACTCGCGCACCTCGGCCACCACCGACAGGCGCAGCTTGTCCGGGTCCATGTGCTGGGCGCGATTGCGGATGCGGGAAATCAGCGAAAACAGCGTGCTGGCGCAGGCGGTCAGCCGGTTCATGCCCGTCATCGCCATCTTGGCATTGCCACCTGACGCCCGCGGCGCGGCCTGCGCGGCGTGGCCCTGCGGCACACCATAGGCCACGGTTGGCGGCTCGGCCGGGTCCAACGGGTCGGCGGGCGCAGCGGTTGCGGCTGCCGCCGGAGTGGGCTGTGCGGACGGTGTCAGCCGCCCGCCCGGATTGGGGCGGATCACCGTCTTGTCGGTGTCATCTGGTTCCGCGAACGGGTCTTTGTCCGACATCGGCGCCCCCAATCCCTAGTTGTTCCGGATCGCCCAGAGTTCCATTTTCAGCCCCGGGTACTGCCCCGAGACATGCACGGCAATCCCGCCCGAGGTGGTCATCTTGGCCCAATAGGGGCTGTCGCTGTCCATCTCGAAATAGACGACACCCGCGTGATAGGGGATTTGCCGCGGCGCCACAGGCAGCGGGCGCAGCGTGATCCCGGGCAGGGCCGAATTGACCAGTTGGCGGATTTCCTCGACCGGGCCGATCTTGGCCTGCCCCGCGAAATGGCGGCGCACGTCTTCGGCGGGAATGTCGGCATCCACCGCCAGCACGAACCCGGCGGTGCCCAGCAGCTTGCGGTCGGCGATCACGCCCACGCTGATGCCGTACTTGCGTTCTTCCAGCGCGATGGAAATCGCCGTCTGCTCCAGAACCGAGCTGAGGTATTGCCGCAGCACCCGGATCACCGGCGCGAAGGTGCCTGTCAGATCGTTGTGCTGATAGGCCGGGAATTTGGGCGGTTCCTTGTCTGCCGACATCAGCGCCGAAAGCTCGCCGGCCAGCGCGATGCTGGCGCGATACAAATCCTCGGGGTGCAGGTTCTCGATCTGCGCCAGATGGCGGAATACCGGCAGCGACCGGTTGACCACCGTCAGCAACAGCAGATCCTGCACCTCGGCCGCGCCCCGTGTTGGGCCGCTTTCGGCCATGCGCCCGGCCAGCGCCGTCATCCGGTGCGACAGCAGGCCTTCGATCTCGCGCAGGAACCCTGTCAGCGGATGCGCCGCGCGCACGTCAAGGCAAGACGGCACGAAGGCATGATCAAGAATGATCTCGCGGTCGGGGCGGACCTCGATGATGCGGGCAATCGGGATCGCCAGCTTGTCGGCCAGGTCATCCACCTGCAGCGCGAATTGCAGCCGCATCTTGCCCACACCCAGCATCACCGGCTTCTTCTGCGGCCCCATCGTGTCGGTCACTTCCAACTCGGACGGGCGCAGGCGCGAGGCCGACATCTCCGCGCCCGACATATCGACCTCGGTCGCGCCCTGTCGGCGCTGCGGCACGGTCAGGTAGACGACGCAATCCTTGATCGTGCCCGGCACTTCCAGCGCGGGAGGGTGATCGTCGGCCATGGGCACGCGGAACACGGTGCCGTCCTCGGTCAGACCGGCAGCCGACTTCAGCGCGAACTGCCCGACCTTCAGCACCTCGTCGTCGATCTCCAGCGCGCTGACACCCCAGGCATAGGGGCGAATCCGGCGCGCAAGCCCGCTGACCAGCGCCTCGTGATAGCGGTCGGCCTGCTGAAAATGGTGGGGTTGCAGAAACAACCCCTCGGTCCAAAGCACCTTGCTGTCCCAGGACACGCGGCTCTCCTTCTTCTCAGGCCTTCGGCTTCAGCTTGTCCAGCTGCGCCTTGTAGGCCCGTGCAAATTCACGGCTGAACAGGTCGTGGAAATCATTCTCGGCCTGATCGGATATTTCGGCATAAAGCTTTTCGTAAACTTCCCAATACCGCGCCTTCTTGCCCTTCCACAGGCTGCCGAAGGCACTGCTGGTTTCGATCTGTCCCGCCAACTGCTCTGGGTCCAGCTTGCGCAGCACGCCTTTCAGCGCGGCCTCCATCCCTGTCACCATGGCGACTTCATGCGCCTTGATGTCCTGCAACGCCTGTTCGGCGGCGGCTTCGGGATCAAGGTAGCCACGGGTCGCGGGCTTGACCATCGCCTCGATCGCCTGTTCCGGGCTGATCGAGAACTTCAGCGGGTTGTTCCCGCCCGCCCCGATCATTGTCTGTTCGATGCGGAATTCCGACTTGATCGAGGTGCGCGTCATCAGGATTTCGCGCAATCCGGTCACCAGTGATTTCATCACTCGGCCCATACGCTCCATCGTGCCGGGCAGATCTGCATCGTCCAGCCGCACCTCGCCCGCGCCGGCGGCGGCAAGAAAGGCGCGCGCCAGATCGGCCTGCTCGGCCGATGGCGGGGCCTTGGTGGTTGGTTCGGGCTTGGGCTCTGGTGCGGGCGCGGCCTCGGGCGGTGGCGGCGCGCGATCTTCGGGCGGGATCGTCGGCGGGGTACGGCGCACGGGCGCCGGTTCAGGCACTGGTTCCGGTTCCGGCTTGGCGCCGGGCGTTTCGATGCCGTCAAGCAGATCGTCCCAATCGTCGGGGATGATCGCATTCCCGCCCTGGACGCCACCCGAGCGAATGCTGTCATTGGCCGAGGCGCCATGCGACGGCAGGCTGGCGCCCTCGCCTTCGCGGCCATCCTTCGGCTTTTGAAAGAACGGGTCTTCGTCTTCGCCCATGGGCGGCAGCAATTCGTCGATCGGATCGACGGGGTTCAACTGCGACGGCCCCTTGGGTGCAGTATCGGGGCCCAGCAGATCGTCAAGGAAATCGTCGGGCCCGCTGTCGTCCAGCAGCTTCATCGGATCGGGCGCGCGATCGGCCCGGCCCGGCGATATCCCGTCTTGCGGAGCGGGCGGGGCCAGCAGATCGGCCATATCGGGAATGTCCTGTCCGATCTCGATCACCAGCTCATAGGTGCCCAGCCCCAACACATCGCCATTGTTCAGCGGAGTCGGCGTGCGGCCCAGCGGGATCTTGGAATAGTTCAGGAAGGTGCCGTTGGTCGACAGATCGACGATCATAACGTTGCCGTTGTGATCCTCGATCACGAAGTGATTTTTCGACAGCAGCCTGTCAGGATCGGGAAGCACCAGATCGTTCGCGGGGCCACGCCCCACAGTCAGGCTTGGACCACGCATTTCGACCGGGCGGGCATTGCCCGGCACGGTCCCCGACGACTGGAATTTGAGCGTCACCGGCATTTGCTTGGTCAGCCTCCTGTCAGAACCGTGGGCAGGCCCACCGTGATGGCCCCGCCACACCCGTGGATGTCGCCAATGCGGGCCGCCGGCATCTTCTGGATCATCACGGTGAACGATCCCAGCGCAATCGGGTGCGGCCCGATCCCGATGTGCATGTCGCCAACCCGGGCCGCAGGCAGGCAGCCCACCAGAACGGTGGGCGCGCAAGGCGGCACGATCGGCGATGGCCCCGGAACCGGCCCCGCAGGCGTGGGGATACACAGGTTGCAGATCGTCAGATCGGACAGGCGGGCCTGCGGTTTTGTCATGCCGTCTGCTCCTCTTCCATGGCGGGTGCGGCGATGCGGCCATTCCCGCCGCGGGCGATATCAAGCGCCCTGTCGATCAGCACCTGCACATATGTTTCAAATTTATCAGAGAGTTCACCGAGCGCCACCATATTCATGGCAAAAGCCGAGAGTTCGCAGGCCCCGGCAGGTGCCGGATGCTGGGCCAGATCACCCGGGCCCAGCGTGCCATCGGCATACAGCACCGCCGTGGCACAATGCACCGAGTCGTCATCGACATAGGCACCGTCCAGACTGGCACGGGCGGCTTCGCGGTTTTCCTCGGTCGGCTTGAACACCCAGGCCTCGGCCGCCACCAGGGGGCGGGTTTCCTTTTGCCCGCGAAAGGCGATCACATCGCGCGCGGCAATGCAGGCCCACCAGACCCGTTCACGCGGCGGCAACAGCGCCGCCAGCGTCATCAGAAGATCGACCCAGGCCTGTTTCGCCTCAAGTTCGGCCAGAACAACGGCCGCAGGGGCGCTAGCCGGGGCCTCCAGCGGGGTTTGCAGATGCAGGTTGGCCGCCGCCAGCAGCTTTGCGGGCGGATCGGCCGGTATCTTGGTCAAATCGTTGTAACGTTCGC
Source organism: Arenibacterium halophilum (assembly GCF_005938225.1). Taxonomy (GTDB): domain Bacteria; phylum Pseudomonadota; class Alphaproteobacteria; order Rhodobacterales; family Rhodobacteraceae; genus Arenibacterium; species Arenibacterium halophilum. Next base: position 123,303 of record NZ_VCPC01000003.1, on the reverse strand, counting down.
TCATACCCGTTCCCCCCTTAGTTGATCATCGTCATGCCGCCCTTGACGATCACCATGGCCGAGCCCTTGATCTGGGTCATCGCCCCTGATTTGACCTCGGCCATGGCGCTGGCGTCGATCTTGACCATCACGGATTTGATCGTGATCGAGGCAGGCGTGATCTCGATCTTCGAGCCGCCGACCTTCAGCTCGATCTTCTGCGCGGCCTCCATCGTGATTTTGCCGGCGCTCGCCTTGACCGAGATGTTGCCCAGCTTCACCGTGTCGGTCTGGTTACCCTGCTTGACCTCGGTGGTGTGGTTGCCCTGGCTGATCGTGGTCGAGTAGTTCTGCTTGATCGTCTGGGTCTTGTCGGTCTCGATCTCGATGGTCTGGCTGCCGGTCTCGATCTTGAACTCTTCATCGCCCTTCTTGATCGTGTGGTAATGGTTGCCGTCGGTGATGGTGCGGGTCACGTCCTGCTTGATCACCTCGGACAGGCAGCCGTCGGCGTCATGGGCCCCGGCGTCGATCTCGTCAAAGCCGATGGTGCGCACCGACTTGTTCTTGATCAGTTCCTGATGGTCCTTCTGCGCCTGCACGCGCATCAGCTCGGCGTCTTTCTTGTCGTCGAACATCAACTCGTTGTAGGTCTGGTCCGAGCCCGACTTGGATGACCGCGTTCGGATCCCCAGCTGGGTCGCATCGTCGGGATAGTTGAAGGCCGGTTTGGTTTCCTCGTTCCACAGCATCCCGGTGCAGATCGGGCGATCCGGGTTGCCGTCCTCGAACTGGATCACCACCTCTTGCCCCATGCGCGGGATGGCCACCATGCCCCAGCCCTTGCCCGACCACGGCGTCACAACGCGCACCCAGCAGGACGAATTCTCGTTCTTCTTCCCGTCGCGGTCCCAGTGAAACTGCACCTTGATGCGCCCGTGTTCGTCGGTCCAGATTTCCTCGCCCGACTTGCCGACGACGATGGCGGTTTGAAGCCCGCCGATTTCGGGCCAGGGCGTGACCAGCGGCGCGCGGAATTGTGTCGCCTTGGGGAAGGCCGCGAAAGTGATGGCATACATATCGCCCGCCATATCCTCGGGGAACTGCATTTCATCCTGTTCCAGATCGCGGCGGCGCTTGGTGTCGTCGAAATTGCCGGTGTCCTGAATGTAATGCGTGGCCTCGGACAGGATGAATTCCTCGGATTTCTTGTGATCGGGGTGCTTGTCCATAGAAAAGAACGCCCCGACCGCAAGGTTGCGCACGCTGCCCGCGCCGCGCTTGGTTTCATAGCGCACCGCCTCGGCCTCCATCCGAACGCGGCCGCGCGTGTTGCCCAGCTCGGTGTCCTTGCGATAGTGGCCCTGATAGTGATAGCGTTCGTACTGGTTGTGCGAATGCGTGCCCTTCTTGATCGATTGCACCGTTTTCAGATCGGCCGAGGGTGACAGCGGGTCGAAATCATTCAGCGTCACCTTGCCGAATGTCACACGCCGCGCCCCGCTCCATTCGCCAATGCTGTCGGGGCGGCGGCTGCCCGCAGCGCCACGGCCATAGAATTCAATGACCTTTTCGCCCGGCACCGCCCGATGCGCGCCGCGCCCGTCACACAGGATCAGCTTTTCCTTGTCGCCATCCACACCTTCGGTGGTGAAGAAGAAATAAATCCCCTCTTCCTCCATCAGCCGGCAGACAAAATCATAATCGCTTTCCCGGTATTGAACACAGTACTCGCGTGCGCTGCGGGTCTCGGACAGGCGCTTGTCGAAATCGGTGAACCCGTGATCGGCGAAGACCTGTTCGATGATCGCCACCGCGTCCATTTCCTGAAAGATCCGGTTGTTGCTGGCCTGCGTCAGCATCCACAGCCACGGCCGCAGATGCGCGACATACTGGCTTTCGCCGTCTTTCAGCCCCAGGCTTTCGACCGATACGCAGATGCCCGAAAACCGCCGCTCGCTTTCGTCAACCTTCTTCATCCGCACCGACATCGGCCGCCCCAGCAGCTTGTCCAGATCAAGCGCCTTGTTGCCCGATTTGAACTCGATGGTGGTTTCGGTCAGCATGTTGAACTTTTCGCGGACCATTGCGCGGCGGAACACCACATCGGTGCTTGCGAATTCGCCGGTCATCCAGGCCGGAGAGTCCTTACGTGTCTGTTGCTCTGCCATCTCCAGTCCTTTCCGTTACGGCCCGGCACTTGGCCCGGCCTGGCGCGGCGCGCATCCGGGTTTACAGCCCGTCCAGCAGCGCCGCCAGTTCGGCATCCACATCGCCCGGGTCCGCAGGCGCGGGTGTTGCATCGTCAAATCCCGCCAGCAGATCGTCCAGATCGCTGGCAAGCTCGGCATCGTCGGGTTCCGGGGCCGTGACCTTGGGCGCGGTCGGCGGCGGTGGCGGCACATCCGACCACGGCCCCAGCACGGTGCCCCCGCCCAGCGCCTGAAACGACGCCAGCCGGATTTCATCACGCCCGCGAATCGACACCACCGGCATCAGCCCGCGTGCCATCACCGCCTCGACCGTTTTTTCGGTCAGGTTGCGCTCGGTGCAGGGCAGCTGCACCTGATCGCCATGACGGTCGGTCACGAAATGATAGGGAATGCCGCCCAGACTCATCACCGAACCCAGGTTCATGCCCTTTCCGTTGGCGCGGAAAGACTGCGCCAGCAGGATCGCAACCAGCACCACCGGATTCGCCCACAGCAGGCTTTTCAGCCCGTCCTGCATGGTGAACTCCTCGAAATCGAATTCATAGGTCGGCTCGGTCTTCGCGCCATAGGGGCGGCGCAGCATGAAGCGCGGCGTGGCAAGGCCCAGGTATTTCGCCTCGGCCATTCCGCGCAGCTCGTCCCAGGCCTCGGCCACCAGCGGGTGACGGTCGGCCTTGTCGGTGGCCAGCGTGCCCGCCGCCATCGCGCCGAAGAAAGGTGCATCGACATGGGCGGCGACGCGGGCGATCCGGCCAAGGATCTGCGCGTGGGGCGGCGTTTCCTCGAAGGTGTACAACCCCATAATGGCCGAGAACCCGCCGCGCCCGGTGTCCTCGTCCAGCGGTGCCTCGGTCAGCATCCGCGCCAGACCGGATTGTGACAGGTCGTCGGCGCGGGCCAGATCGGTGGCGATTTCCTCGGCCGAAACATCGTACAGCACCACGTCCAGCGTATCGTCGGCCTCGATGCTGCGCGCGATCAGGTCGATCGAGCGCCACTGCGCTTCCAGCGACTGGAATTCGGGGTGGTGCAGGATCAGCCGCATCGCCGCGGCGATGGACTGGTCCACCGCCTGTTGCATCGCCTGTGCATCCGCATCGGGCACCGCGCGGATATGCGGCCCGACGACACGCGCCAGAAGATCCTCGATGGCCGACGGCTGGGTCAGCTGCCCCGAGGTATCGCCGATCAGCGCCTGAAAGTCTGTCAGCCGCTTGCCCGCAGGCATCGCGTTACCTGACGAGGTGCGTCGCGCGGGCGCCGCATAGGTGCCGTGTTGCTCGGCCCATTGCCGCAGTTTCGCTGCGGCGCTTTCGGCTGTGCCCCCAGCGCCCAGTTGCGCCTTCAACCCGACCAGATCGGCAAACAGCGGCAGCTTTTCAAACAGCTCGTCTGGGTGCAGATCGTCCAGCTCGCCCAGCTTCACCTCGACGCCCGTGCCATCCTTGCCGATGGGCAACACCAGCGTGGTGGCAAAGCTTTCGATCAGGTCGTCGGCGGTGTCCGGGTCCAGCGGCATCGGCGCACGACTGGCCAACCCATCGCCGGTGTCTACCAGCCCCCGCGCTGCCCGGCCCGAGAAATCGCCAAGGATCGCCATGCGGAACCGCTTGCGGTTCAGCTTCTCGGGCGCAGGCCGTTCCCCCGCGATGGTGCCAAAGGCGAACTCCGGCTCGGCGGGACGGGCGATTTCCAGCGCCGGTTCGGTTTCGGGCAGGGTATCCGGATCGGCCAGCAGATCGTCAAGGCCGTCACCTGTCGTCAGATCGCCCAGAAGATCGTCAAGATCGTCCACTGGCGCTGGCGTCGGCTCGGGGCTTTCAAGCGGGTCGTCCCCGGCAAGCCCACCAAGCAGATCGTCCAGTTCATCGCGTTGCGTGGCCGCTTCCGGTGCAGCTTCGGCAGCCGGGGCATCCCCGGCCAGATCGCCCAGAAGATCGTCAAAGTCGTCATCTGCGGTGTCTTGCTGTGGCTCGGCGGCTGGCTCTGGCGCATCCAGCAAATCGCTTAATCCGTCATCACTTGTCAGATCGCCAAGCAGATCGTCAAGATCGTCACTTGGCGCGGGCGCCAGTTCGGCCTCAGGCACAGCAGGCGCCGCATCATCCGCAAGGTCGCCCAGCAACGCACCCAGATCATCGGCGGGTTCTTCCGTATGCTCGGGTGTTTCAAGCGGGTCATCGTCCGCAAGCCCGCCAAGCAGATCGTCAAGATCGTCATCCGCCACACTCTCGTGCTCTGGCGACGGCGCGGCCTTGTCTTCCAATTCGGGTTCCGGTGCCGCCAGCAGATCGTCCAGACTGTCCTCGGTGCCCGGATCGCCCAACAGGTCGTCCAAGCTGTCTTCGGCGGCGGCCTCGGCCTGCGGCGCCGGATCGGCAAGTAGATCATCCAGCCCGGTGTCATCCGAGAGGTCGCCCAAAAGGTCGTCAAGCCCGCCGTCCTCTGCGGTGTCCGGCGCGCTCTCGGGTGTCTCCAACAGATCGTCCAGGCCGCCGTCGTCCGCGAGATCCGCCAGAAAATCGTCTAGGTCGTCCGCTTCGGGCGGAGTCAGTACTTCGGCCTCTGGCGTCTCCAGACTTGCCAGCGCCACCTCAGCCTCGTCTGCGGGCAGCGGCGCATCGAGCGCTGCCAGACTGTCCAGCGCGGCGAGTGGGTCTTCGGCGGGTGCTTCCTCCGGCGTCGCGGTGGCGAGACCGGCCAGCGTGTCGGCCGTGTTATCTTCGGCGGCGGTTTCCTCGACCGGCGCAAGGCTATCCAGCGCCGCAAGCGGATCTTCTTCAGGCGCATCCTGTGGCGCGGCGGATTCCAGACCAGCGAGCGTGTCGGCCGTGTCGTCTTCGGCGGGGGCTTCCTCGACCAGCGCAAGGCTATCCAGCGCCGCAAGCGGGTCTTCTTCAGGCGCATCCTGTGGCGCGGCGGATGCCAGACCAGCGAGCGTATCAGCCGAAGTGTCAATCTCGTCCTGCTCGGCCACAGGTGTCAGAGTGCCCAGCGCAGACAGCGCGTCTTCCTTTACGGTTTCTACCGGAGCGGCAGCGGCAAGGCCCGCGAGCGTGTCGAAGGTGGTGTCTTCGGCGGGGGCTTCCTCGACCAGCGCAAGGCTATCCAGCGCCGCAAGCGGATCTTCTTCAGGCGCATCCTGTGGCGCGGCGGATGCCAGACCAGCGAGCGTGTCAGCCGAAGTGTCAATCTCGTCCTGCGCGGCCACAGGGGTCAAAGTGCCAAGCGCCGCGAGCCCGCCTTCCTCGACGGTCTCCGCCGGAGCGGCAGCGGCAAGGCCCGCGAGCGTGTCGGCCGTGTCGTCTTCGGCGGGGGTTTCCTCGACCGGCGCAAGGCTATCCAGCGCCGCAAGCGGATCTTCCGCAGGCGCGTCAACAGGCGCAGCCGCAGCAAGGCTGTCAAGCGTGTCGGCGGTGGTGTCTTTCGTCTGAACCTCTTCTACAGGCGTCAGCGTGCCAAGCGCCGCAAGCGAATCTTCCTCGACTGTCTCCACCGGCGCGGCGGCGGCGAGGCCCGCCAGCGTATCGGCTGTGGTATCCTGTGCCTCAACTTCTTCCACCGGCGTGAGTGTGCCAAGCGCTGCAAGCGGATCTTCGGCGGGTGCATCTGCGGGCGCTGAGGACGCCAGGCCCGCGAGCGTGTCCGCCGTAGTGTCAACGATCTCTGCGTCGGTCACCGGCGTCAGCGTAGTCAGCGCCGAAAGCGGATCTTCCGAAGGCGCATCAACCGGCGCGGCGGCGGCGAGGCCCGCCAGCGTATCGGCTGTGGTATCCTGTGCCTTAACTTCTTCCACCGGCGTGAGTGTGCCAAGCGCTGCAAGCGGATCTTCGGCGGGTGCATCTGCGGGCGCGGCGGCGGCGGCCAGCCCGGCAAGCGTGGCATCGGTTGTGTCTTTCGGCGCCGTATCGGCAGGAGCAATGGCCCGAAGGGCGGCAAGTGCTGCATCGGTCTCGGCGCTGTCAGCAACCGCAGCGCCAGAGGCGGCGGCCAACAGGGCCGGGTTGGCAAGAATCTTTTCGATCAGCGCCTCGGCCCCGGATTTGCCGTCCATATAGGCCATCAGGTTCGACAGCTCGGTACGCGCATCCAGCAGCGCCTTCAGCGGCGCGATCTTGGCGGCGATGGCGGCGGGGGAGAAATCCTCCATCCGCTCGAACACCAGATCGACAGGCAGGTTGCCTTCGCCGGTCAGCGTATTGGGCACGCTGAATTCGACGCGGGGCTGCATCGCCTTCATCCGGTCGTCAAAGCTGTCGACGTCGATCTCAAGGAACTTGCGGTCGTCAACCGAGGGCTGGGCCACCTTCGATTTGCCCGACAGGTCGCTCATCACCCCCATGACAAAAGGCAGCTGCACCTTTTTCTCGGCGCCGTAGAGTTCCACATCATATTCGATCTGGACCCGTGGCGCGCGGTTGCGGGCGATGAATTTCTGCGACTCAGCCATCGCGACCCTCCCGCAGGTTGGCCAGTTCGGCCCGCAGGGCGCGCAGCTCCTCGTGCATGGCCTTCACGCTTTGATCGACGGTATCGGTTTCGGTACGCACCAGATCGCGCAGCTTTTCGAATTCGGCTTCGGTTTCCTCTTCCACGGCGGATTGCATGGTGTTGACCAGCAGACCGATGAACAGGTTCAAAACCGAGAAAGACGTGATGACGATGAAGGGCACGAAGAACGCCCAGGCCATCGGGAATTCGTCCATCACCGGGCGCACGATGCCCATCGACCAGGATTCCAGCGTCATGATCTGGAACAGCGAATACAGCGAGCGGCCCAGCGTGCCGAACCATTCGTCAAAGGCATTGCCGTACATCAGCGTCGCCATCACGCCAAAGACGTAGAATACGATCGAGATCATGATGATGACCGCGCCCATGCCTGGCAGGGCATCCAGCAGGGCCTGAACCACTGCGCGCATCTGCGGCACCACCGACAGCAGCCGCAGCGTCCGGATGACACGCAGCCCCCGCAGCGCCGACATGCCTCCGCCTGAGGGCAGCAAGCCGATGACCACAACGCAAAGGTCGAAGATATTCCAGGCGCTGTTAAAGAACTTCAGCCGGTAGGCATAGAATTTCAGAAGCAGTTCGACCACGAAGATCGCCAGCGCGAGCCGGTCGACAAGGCGGATGATCGGGCCAACGGAATCCATGATGGTATGCGACGTCGACATGCCAAGCGTGATCGCGTTGATGATAATCACGGTCATGATCGTGTTCTTGAAGCGATCCGAATCCACCAGAGCGCGAATACGTTCGCGCGTGCCAGAAAATTCCACCTGTGCCTGTTCGTCGGTCATGACAGTCCCTTGTCAACCATTGCCGCCCCCTGTTCGGGCCATTCCGGCCCCGCAATAGCCTATTCAGCGCGGGGGTGCGCGATCAATCTGCGCGTGTGCCGCGGGTTTTGCGCCTGCCGCCTTCGGATCGTGCAGCGCCACCAGCCGCACCACGCCGTGCGGCGGTGCCGCATGGCGCGAGGGCCCGAGGAAGGTGAACAGCCCCGCGTCGCCGCCACCCAGGATCATGCGTCGCACGGCGCGCTTGGCTGTTGTGAGGGATGAACTGGACATGATGCACGCTCCTTCTGGCGGCGGGTTTCCCCTAGTCAAACGCATAGGTGAAGTCGCCGTCTGTGACGTCGATCACAACCTTTCCGATTTCCTTGCCCTCCATCAATCGGCGCAGGAATTCCGACGAGATCTCGGGCAGCATCGTGTTGGTCACGATGGCGTCGATCATGCGTCCGCCGCTTTCCAGCTCCTGACACCGGTCCACGATGGTATCGACCACCGCGTCGGTATACTCGAACGGCACCCCGTGGCTGGCACGGACGCGTTTCTCGATCCGGCCCAGCTGAAGCCGGGTGATCGCCGCGATCATGTCTGGCGAGAGCGGATAGTAGGGGATCGTCACCAGACGCCCCAGCAGAGCGGCAGGGAAGATTTTCAGCAGCGGGTCGCGCAGCGCCTTGGCGATGCCTTCGGGTTCGGGCATCAGGTCGGGGTCGGAACACATGTCCATGATCATGTCGGACCCGGCGTTCGAGGTCAGCAGGATCAGCGTGTTCTTGAAATCGATCACCCGGCCTTCGCCGTCCTCCATCACGCCCTTGTCGAAGACCTGAAAGAAAATCTCGTGCACGTCGGGGTGGGCCTTTTCGACCTCGTCCAGCAGCACGACGGAATAGGGCTTTCGCCGCACCGCCTCGGTCAGCACACCGCCTTCGCCATAGCCCACATACCCCGGAGGCGCGCCTTTCAGCGAACTGACGGTATGGGCCTCCTGGTATTCGCTCATGTTGATGGTGATGACGTTCTGTTCGCCGCCATACAGCACCTCGGCCAGCGCCAGCGCGGTTTCCGTTTTGCCGACGCCGCTGGTGCCCGCCAGCAGGAAGACCCCGATGGGTTTGGACGGGTTGTCCAGCCCGGCGCGGCTGGTCTGGATGCGTTTGGCGATCATCTTCATCGCATGGTCCTGCCCGATCACGCGCTTGGCCAGGTGCTCTTCCAGATTCAGGATCGTTTCGATCTCGTCCTTGACCATCCGGCCCACGGGAATGCCCGTCCAGTCGCCCACCACGCTTGCGACGGCCTGATGATCGACGATGGGCAGGATCAGCGGGCTGTCGCCCTGAAGCTCGGTCAGCTCGGCGTTCTTCGCCTTCAGCTCGGCGATCAGCGCGGCGCGGTCTTCGGCAGTCAGCGGGCTGGCGGGGGCGTCGGGCACCTCGGCCGTGGGGTCGGCAGGCGCGCCGCCCGCCAGATCGGCATCGACAGGCTGGGCCCCGTCGCGCAGGCGCGCGCGCAGGTCCAGAATGGCCTCGACCACCTCCTTTTCGCCGTCCCAGCGCGCGGTCAACTCGGCCAGACGGGCCTCTTCCGCCTCTTTCGCCGCGCCTACGGCTTCACGCCGGTCGGCCACGTCATAGCCGGCGGTTTCGTCGCGGTCGATGATCTCCAATTCCGTCGTCAGCGCCTCGATCCGGCGGCGGCTGTCGTCCACCTCGGCCGGAACGGCGTGCTGGCTGACGGCCACGCGGGCGCAGGCAGTGTCCAAAAGGCTGACCGATTTATCGGGCAGCTGCCGCGCAGGGATATAGCGCGCCGATAGCGTGACCGCCGCTTCGATGCCTTCGTCCAGAACCTGCACCTTGTGGTGGATTTCCAGCATCGAGGCGATGCCGCGCATCATCAGGATCGCCTTGTCGATTCCCGGTTCATCCACCTGGACGACCTGAAAGCGCCGGGTCAGGGCCGGGTCCTTCTCGATGTATTTCTTGTACTCGGCCCAGGTGGTTGCGCCGATGGTGCGCAGGGTGCCGCGCGCCAGCGCCGGTTTCAGCAGGTTCGCCGCATCGCCCGTGCCCGCCGCGCCGCCCGCGCCGACCAGCGTGTGGGTTTCATCGACGAACATGACTATGGGCGTCGGGCTGGCCTGCACCTCGTCAATGACCTGCCGCAGGCGGTTTTCAAACTCGCCCTTCATGCTGGCCCCGGCCTGCAACAGGCCCACGTCCAGCACCAGAAGGCGCACATCCTTCAACGCGGGCGGCACGTCGCCGCGCGCAATGCGCAGGGCGAATCCCTCGACCACGGCGGTTTTGCCGACACCGGCCTCGCCCGTCAGGATCGGGTTGTTCTGGCGCCGCCGCATCAGCACATCGACGATCTGGCGAATTTCTTCGTCCCGGCCCACGATCGGGTCGATCTCGCCGTTGCGGGCCTGCGCCGTCAGGTCGGTGCAGAATTGGTCGAGCGCCTCGGTCCCGCCCAGCTCGGCCTTGCGCGCGCCGCTGGCTTCGCCGGGTTCGGCCCCGCCGCCCGAGACCCCGCTGTCGGCCAGCCCCTGCTCGGGCGAGGCCGCCACGATGTCGGGCAGCGCCTCGGCCAGGTCATCCAGCTTGATCTTGCGGAATTCCTCGGACATGTCGAACAGGCTGGCGCGCAGCGTCTTGTTTTCGAGCATCGCAAGGAAGATGTGGCCGGTGCGCACCTTGGTCTGGCCATAGCGCAGCGAACATTGCACCCAGGCGCGTTCCATCGCGAGGTCAAGCTCTTCCGACAGGTTCAGCCCCGAAGACGCCCCGCGCGGCAGCTTGTCGAGCGCGGCGGTCATCTCGGTCGCGATCTGGCTGACATCCAGATTGTAGTGCTGAATGATCCGATGCAGATCGCTGTCCTGCCCGTTCAGGATCTGGTGGAACCAATGCACCATCTCGACCGTCGAGTTGTTGCGCAGCTTCGCGAAGGTCGTCGCCCCTTCGACCGCCTGATACCCCAGCTTGTTCAGCTTCCCGAACAGCGAAACCCGGCTGATATCCGTCATGACAATGCCCTTCCCAATCTATGTCCCCCGGCCGTCCCGGGCCGGTTCTCTGCAATCGCGCCGGGGTAGAGGAACAGATCCTCGGCATCCGGCCGTTCTATATCGTCGTCACGGCGCGACGTGACCCAGCTGGTGTGCCCCAGCCGCGTTGTCCCGCCCAGGCTGGCGCGCGGAATTTCATCGCCCGCCAGCACAAGGTTCACATCCCAATCCAGGCTGTCGCCCACATAGTTGCGCACGATGGCGCGCAGCCGGTTCAGCGAGTCTCCACCGGGCAGCAGCCGCTCGAATTCGGCCCGCGACAGCGGCCCGATGCGCAGCCGGAACTTGGCGCCCCGGGTCCAGACCTTTTGCCCGATGCTGGTCGAGCGGCCCAGCGCGGCGGGCTGGCCCAGTTGCCATTGGTCGTCGGGTTCCAGGGTCAGCCAACTGCCAACGAACTGCTGCAACTTTACCGGAACGCCGAAGAAATTCGTCAGGATCGACACCAGCCCCTCGGGGTTGCGCGCCCCAAGGGCCAGGTGGCCGATGTTGTGCAGCTTGGCGAGATCGGGCATCGCGTCGCGGTTTTGCAGGTGGTCGCCATGCAGACCGGCAATCGCCGCCACCTTGCGCGCCAGCGGGTCATCGCCCCGGTCGAAACTGGGGGCCGCCTGCCCCGAATTCCACGCCCGGTACAACAGCCCCGCCATGCGGTGGATCAGCATGTCTGCAAAGGCCACGATGGTGCGGTCGCGATGGTTGCGATATCGGTCGCGCACGTATTCCGTCATCTGCAAGGGCATCGGCCCCTGCGGCCCGAACAGGCCGAAGAACCGGTTGATCAGCCGCCCGGGCCGCGCAGCCTGTGGCGCCGCAAAGCTGGCGATGGTCGAGGGCGGAAACGCCAGCTCGGCCTCTTGCCCGATACGAATACGGTCCTCGCGCGGGCGCCGGCTCTGGCCCAGCCGAGGCGCCTCGGGAAACGAGGCTTCGATGATGCGCAGCGCCTGATACAGGTTGTACTGCTCCGGCGCTTCGGTCAGGCGGCGAAGATGCGTCAGATCATCCGGCCCAGACCCTTTTCCGGTCGCCATCTGGCTATCTCCCCGCGTTTCTGCGTTTTCAATACCGTTTCGGTAAAGCTGTTTATCGTTGCGTATTTGCGCAGGAACCGTTCCAGAACGGCCCCCAGCACGAAGACACTGGTGCCTTCAAAGAAGCTTTCGTCGAAAGTTATGGTGATTTCGAGGCCGCGCACGGCGGTCGAGAGCACTTCGTCGCTCATCCGGCGCACGATGGGGCGGCTGGATACGCCGACGATGCCTTCCAGCTGCTTTTCTGTCACCCGGTCACCCAGCGGCGCGTAAATCCCGACCAGCTCGCGCAGCGCCTCGGGTGCGCTGCCGCGGTCGGTATCAACCAGCGACAGGTAATTCAGGCTGAGGTGGCTGATCAGCCGCCACGCGGTATCGCCCTGCGCCAGCGTAGGATGCGGCCGCGTCGGCGACACCGGCAGGCGGATCGACTTGACCGGACCGCCCTCGGGCAGCTGGAACACATCGGCATCGCCCGTCGACAGCAGCATCGGCAGATCGCGGTTCGAACACATCGCCCGCACCGCCAGCTGGTCCAGATCGGCCCCGAATGGCGCCTGCCTGCGATCCACCAGCGCAAGGTACACCTCCGACCCAAGGTAAGAGGTGCGCACCCCGCGCAGCCGTTCCTTTTCCGACCGCTGCCGCATCCGACGTCGCAGCGTGTAATAGGCCGGGTGGGTTTCGCCCGCTGCCGTGAAATCGGTCGCCGAATAGAACGGGCGGAACTGCACGTCATCGGCGCCCTCGCCGCTGATGCCGGTCACGCTCTCGATGCTGAACACCTCGAAATCCATCGGGGCGATGCGGTTGGGGATGATGTGCTGTTCGGTCTCGCGCGTGCTGACATGCACCCGGTCGCAGCGTTTCGGGAACAGGTTGATGGCGGGCACCGAATGCAGCGCAAAGGCCTCGGGCACCACCATGGGGCCGATCTCGCGCCGGGTTTCGCCCAGCAGAACGTAAATGTCGACATCGCCGCCCGCGCATTTCTTCAACGCCGGGCGCAGGCCCTGCAGATCGAAGAACAGGAACCGCTCGGGCATGGCAAAATATTCCTGCAACAGGCGGTAGCCATCGAAAGACCGCCCCGGCGTGGGCAGCAGCGCCTCGTCGCGTTCAAATCCGCGTGGTTCGACCGCGCCATTGGCCAGCGGCGCCGTCCAGTCGGCGCGCCGGTCGGTCGAGCGGCCGCAGAGCCCCACGCTTTGCGTGCAGAGCAGCTCCAGCAACTGCCACGCATTTCCACCCCCGGTGCGCAGATGCACCGTCAAATTCTCCATCGGCAGATCGGCCATCTTGCCGCTGTCGGTGCGGCGCAGGCGCAGGCGGATGGCGGAACGTGCCTCGGGCGTGATTGCGACACCGGCGGCCACCAGCTCTCCGCGACCGTCGATATATTCGGCTTCGGCGATTTCGACCGGCCACAGCGTCAGGTCGGCGGCAGTGCGGAATTCGCAAGGCGTCTGCTCGCCTTCGCTCAGCCGGCTGCGCAGCACCGTATGACGCGGCAGGACATAGCCGCTTTTGACCGCCGAATTGCTGACATCGGGCTCAAAACTGGCGATCATCATCGAGGGCGTCGGCGCAAGGTAATGCGGATAGACGATTTCCAGCAGGTTCGATGTGAAATTCGGGTACTGCAGTTCCAACTCCAGCTGGACACGCGCCGACAGGAAGGCGACGCCTTGCAGCAGCCGTTCCACGTAGGGGTCGAGCACCTCGACCCCTTCCATGCCAAGGCGCGACGCAATCTTGGGATAGGCCTCGGCGAATTCGGCACCCATGTCACGCAGGTACAGAAGCTCGGCCTCGTAGTGCTTCATCAGGCGGGTATCCATGGCCTACATGCTCCGCTCGACCATGACTTCGCCGGTGGTCACATCCACGCTGCTGCGCAGGTACAGCTCCATCGGCAGGGGTTGGGCCCACATGTCGGCGCGGATCACCAAGGCCACCGTCATCTGGCCCTTGTCATCATCAGGGCTCAGCGACACATCGACCGACCCCTTGATGATGCGCGGCTCGTGGGTTTCGATCGCGCGTTCGATCGACTTGCGGATCAGCTCGGCCCGCTCTGCGGTGGAAAATTCGCCCGACACCTCGCGCAGGCCGTAATTCAGGACCGACCGGGAAATCATCGGAAATTCCTCGGGGTCCAGCGTGTTTTCGATGTTGTTGGTGTTCAGCAGCCACGACAGATCGCGCTGGATGATGTCGCGCAGGCGCGACACGTCAATCACCCGGGACTCCCGGCTTTCCTTGGTCTGCCCCGGCTCCAGATCGGTCAGACGATCCAGAAGCGACGGTTGCAGCCGCTCGGAAAGGGTCTTGTCAGCCATCCTGACCCTCGGCGGTTGCGGCGGTGTTCATCTGCAACTGGCGCAGATCCAGCAGCGGGATATCGCCCTGATCGGTCGCAAACAGGCGCTGGCCCAACCCGGTGAACGTCTCGGCCCCGGCATCCACCCATTGCGTGGCCCGCGCCAAACGCGCGGCGGCGTCGCCATTGTCGACGGTGCCGCAATAGCGGGTCGGGATCAGCGCGGGCATTTCGCCGCCGTTGGCCACGCGCAGCGTTGCCGCCGTCCAGACCGCATCGCGCAGATCGCTGGGCGGCTCCATCGTCAGCGCGCCGATCTGGTTGAAAGGCAGCCAGAAATAGCGCCCGTTCACGATGATCTCGAGCACCGGGCCCAACCGCATATCGGCGTCGGCGATCCATTCAAACGCCTGCCCGTCGGCCATTCCCCCCACGGCGGGGGCCAGTTCGAACGCCCGGCCGCGCAGATCGGCGGCCTTCTCGGGCTGCCCCTTGGCCAGCACCTTCTGCGCCTCGATCAACAAGGCCAGCCATTCCTGTGGCTCGCCCATCACCAACGGCTCCTTTTCACCGGCGAACACCTTTTCGCGGTAGACCTCGCAGATAATCGCCTCGCGGTAGGTGCGCGCCATCATGGTCGCGGCCTCGTCCATCTCGGCCGACAGCTTCAGCTGGGTGATCGCGCGTTTCCAGTCGCCCAGAACGCATAGCAGCTGAAACAGGAAGATGCGCAGTTTCGGATCGGCCGGGTTCTTACGCACCTTGTCCTGCAGGGTTGCTAGCGTCGCATCGAGGTCGCCGGACTTCAGGTGATCTTCGGGGGTCATAAGGCCAGATCCAATCGGGGTCGAAAAAATGAATAAGCCCGGGCCGAAACGGCCCGGACAAAATCGCATGTAAGAGGCTTAGCTGCTGGAGCCCATTTCCATCGCCATGAGATCCCAGCTGAAATCGCCGCCCTTGCCCAGCGCGCCGCTTTCCGGATCGGCCTTCTTGTACTCGATCATGATCTCGCGATAGCAGATGTCCCAGTTTTCTTCGGGGATCTGCTCTTCGCCGCCCGAGACCTCGTATTTGTCGATGGTCGCGTGCTTGGCGATGAAGATCAGGTACGGCTCGGCGCCCTGGCTGGTGCTGTCGCCCGACCGGCACATTTCGATCTTGATTTCCTTGCGGACGGTGCCGTTGGCGACCGACAGCATGATCTTGGGCGAATGCAGGCCAAGTTCCGATGTCATCGAGATCTTGCCGAAGGACGAGTTGGCATAGCCACGCTGCGCGGTGCCCAGATCGTCCATATCAAGCGTGCGGGTCACTTCCCACGACATGCTCTTGATCGGGATCCAGTCCTTGTGGTTTTTCTCAAGGCTTTCACCGGGGGCATCGCTGACAAGCGCAAATGTATTTTCCATTGTAGTATCCTTTCCGAGTGTGGCGACGCGCGCCTATTTGCAAGTGAGACCTTCGGGAGACCTGAAATTACGCCCCTTTTTCCGAAGGCAGTTTTGATACCAGACGAAGAGAGACCGACAGGCCTTCAAGCTGGTAGTGAGGGCGAAGAAAGAACTTCGAAGAATAATATCCTGGATTGCCCTCGACTTCCTCCACGACGACTTCGGCAGCGGCAAGCGGCTTGCGGGCCTTTTCACGCTCGTTCGATACTTCCGCGTTGAAATCGACGTAGTTGTTGATCCACTCCTGCAGCCAGTTTTCCATGTCGTTCCGGCTTTTGAAGGAACCAATCTTGTCGCGCACCATGCACTTCAGGTAGTGCGCAAACCGGCAGGTCGCGAACAGATACGGCAGGCGGGCTGCCAGGTTGGCGTTCGCGGTTGCGTCCGGGTCATCGTATTCCGCAGGCTTGTGCAGCGACTGCGCGCCGATGAAGGCGGCGATGTCCGAATTCTTGCGGTGGATCAACGGCATCATGCCGTTCTTGGCCAGCTCCGCCTCGCGACGGTCCGAGATTGCAATCTCGGTCGGGCACTTCTGATCCACGCCGCCGTCGTCGGTCGGGAAAGTGTGCGACGGCAGGTTCGGCACCGCGCCACCGCTTTCCACGCCGCGGATCCGCGAACACCAGCCGAATTCCTTGAACGAACGGTTGATGTTTACCGCCATCGCATAGGCCGCGTTGACCCAGCCGTACTTCGTGCTGTCTGCGCCTTCGGTGTCTTCTTCAAAGGCAAATGCCTCGACCGGATCGGTTTTCGACCCATAGGGCAGACGGCCCAGGAAGCGCGGCATTGCCAAACCGACGTATTTGGCATCTTCGCTTTCGCGCAGGCTGCGCCAGGCGGCATATTCCGGCGTCTGGAAGATTTTCGTCAGGTCGCGCGGGTTTGCCAATTCGCCCCAGCTGTCCATCTGGAACAGGCTGGGCTGCGCGCCGGTGATCAGCGGCGCATGGGCTGCGGCGGCGATCTTCGACATTTCGCCAAGCAGTTCGACATCGGGCGGGCTGTGATCGAAATGGTAGTCTGCCACCAGCGAGCCATAGGGTTCGCCTCCGAACTGGCCGAATTCCTCTTCGTAGACCTTCTTGAAGATGGGCGACTGGTCCCAGGCGGTGCCTTTGAACTTGCGCAGAGTCTTGTGCATTTCCTTCTTCGAGATGTTCATCACGCGGATTTTCAGCATCTCGTCGGTTTCGGTGTTGTTCACCAGGTAATGCAGACCGCGCCAGGCGCTTTCCATCTGCTGGTATTCTTCGTGGTGCAGGATCAGGTTGACCTGCTCGGTCAGCTTCTTGTCGATCTCGGCCACGATGCTTTCGATCGAGCGCAGCGCATCATCCGAAATCAGCGCGGTGTTCTCCAGCGCCTGCTGCGCCAGCGTCTTAACCGCGTTTTCGACGGCAGATTTGGCGCTGTCGGATTTCGGCCGGAATTCCTTTTGCAGCAAAGCCTCGAATTCGGACGATCCGAAGGCGGTTGCGCCTTCCGCGGCGGTTGCCTGTGCCTGTTCTTCAGCCATGGTCGCCTCCTATTCCTCGTCCGCGGCTTTGGGCGCGGGTTGTGCGGCCAGCGTCTTCAGCAGGCTCGGATCCTGGATGATCTTGGAGATCAGCGTCTCGGCGCCGGTCTTGCCATCCATATACGTCATCAGGTTGCTCAGCTGGGTGCGGGCATCCAGCAGTTCCTTCAGCGGTGCCACCTTCGAGGCGATCGCGGCGGGCGAAAAATCGTCCATGCTCTCGAAGGTGATGTCGACGGCCAGGTTGCCCTCGCCGGTCAGCGTGTTCGGCACCGTAAAGGCGGCGCGCGGTTTCATCGATTTCATCCGGTCGTCGAAGTTGTCGACGTCGATCTCCAGGAACTTACGGTCTGCAACTGGGGGCTGTTCCACCTCGGACTTGCCGGCCAGATCGCTCATCACCCCCATCACGAACGGAAGCTGAACCTTCTTTTCGGCTCCGTACAGTTCGACATCATATTCGATCTGCACCCGGGGCGCCCTGTTGCGCGCGATAAATTTTTGTGAACTTCCGGCCATTTAGTGCTCCTTGATGTCCCTAATATCCATGAAATCTGTGCGGCTATCTGTGAACCATATCACAGCCAGCGCATTATTCGTCGTCGATGCCACCAATCAGGTGCACATTTTCAACCCCGCCGGGTGCCATGTCCTTCATGATCGTCATGAAATCGGCATTCACAAGGCGTTTGGCGCGTTTCAGAAGAATCGGCACCGGGCTCGACGGTTCGTTGCGTTGGTAATAGTCGATGACGCGGTCCAGCGCGTTGGTCACATCGCTGCGCGACGCGATTCCGCCCACCGCACGCGGCGCGGCGGCGCCTGACTCGGGCGCGGCCTCACCTTCTGGCGCGGCACCGTCATCACTGGCCGCCTCGGCTTCGGCGGGCTCATCGCCCCCGGCAAACCGTTTCAGCGTGGTGTGGATGTCATGTGCCAGCTTGATCAGCGGGTCCAGCTCGGGGCCCTGCCCCGGCGTCTTGTCGTCGAACACCGCCGAAATCGCCTTGAGGTCATCGCGGATCGCCTTCGCCGCAGTCAGACGGCGTTGCAGCACCTCGGGGTCGCTGTCCTGAAAGGCGGCGGCGATGTTGGCGCTGTTGGCGGGGGCATCTTCGCCCGCGCGGGGCTGGGCGCGGCCCTCGGAAATCTCCACGTCGCGGAACGAAAAGCGGCCAAAGCCACGGCTTTCGCTGAGCGGCACGTTGCGCAGCGCACGGTAAACCGGCGACGGGCCGCTTTGCCCGCCGGGCTGACCGCAGAGGTTCTGCACCGCGTTGATCCGCATCGTCGGATCGTCGTCGTCATCTTCGTCCAGCTGCGGGTGGCAGCTGTCCCAATACTGCTCCAGACAACCGCGCACATATGCGGTAACATCGGCGAAATCGGTCAGCCCCGAGGTGGCCAGCATCGCCTCGCCCAGAAAGATGGCTGCGCGCAGGTCGTGGCTGCGCTCGAGGATCGCCAGCGCCTTTTCGGCTACCTCGCCGTAATCCGCGCCTTCCGCCTCTTTCACCGTATCGCCGAATTGCGACTCTTCGCCGGGCTGGGCGGCCAGCTCCATTTCCACAAATTCTGGATCATATTCCAGGTTCTCGCCACTTGGGGCATCATCCGCCCTGGCGACCAACAAGCTAACCGGGTCCATCCGTCTTCCCCTGAAACCGTTCAATCGAAGCCGAAACCTTAACACCCCGTCCCCACGCGGGCCGCTGTAATCCAGTTCACACAGCGTAAAAAAACAATGGCTTGACCCAAAGACAGCCTTATCGTTTCCTTAATGTCAATTCATTTCTGAAACTGCATTTGGAGCTGTCGCAATGGCATCCGAGAAGCTGGAAGGCGCCGAGCTGAAGAAGATGGTCAAGCTGGCCAAAAAGAAGGACATGCCCTTCGCCTTCTGCCCGGGAAAGAAAAAGGAAAACCACGTCGTCATCGTGGACCGGCGCAAGAATCCCAAGATCCTCGCCAAGGCCGCCAAGGCCGAGGGCGACTCGCCCAAGGTGGCCTTTGGCACGATGGCGGTGAGCGGCAAGATTCTGGAACTGACCTGCGAGCGCGTGGTGCCCCAGCTTGCCAAGACGCTGAAACAGTATCTGCGCCTGAACAAGATCACGCTGAACGTCCGTATTCTGGATGAAAACGGCAACGAGCTTGAAAGCGATATCGAGGATCTGCCCGATGATCCCGAGTTCGATCAGGATGACGGGCAGGATGATGGCGACGATGATGCCCCGGCCCAAGCCGCCGCACCCGTCAGCAACGACGCACCTCCACCGCCCCCTCCGCCGCCTCCGGGGCCGCAAGAGACCGAAAGTAACGACAGCGACGACAGCAATGACGCATCCGAGGAAACCGGTGCATCTGCGCAAGAGCTTGCCGCGCGGCTGAAAGCGGCCCAACCCGGTGTCGCCGCCGTGCAAGGCGGCGTGGCGGACAAGCTTAAAGCGGCCATGGCCGCTGCCGTCGGACAGATCAAATCCGGCGACCTTGGGCAGGCCGAGAAAACCGTCACTGCCATCGAATCCGCGCTGGCCAAGCTGGGCCAGGCCCCAGCCGCGCCCGAAGCGCCACCGCAGGCCAACGCGCCCGACGCCCGCGCCCTGGCAGCCCGCGCCTCGGCCCTGAAACAGGCTATCGACGGCACCTCCGAACCCGTCCGCGCCAAGCTGCTGGCCGCGCTGGGCGCTGCCGTGAAGGCGATCAAGGGCGGCGATCTGCCCGGTGCCGAAGGTGGTTTGACCAAGATCGAGGCGGCAGTGCAGAAACTGGGCGCCGCGCCTGCCGCGCCGCCCCCGCCCGAACCCGCGCCCGAGCCGCTGTCTGCCGAAGCGCAGAAATGGGCCACCGCCGAGGCACGCCTGCAACCGCTGGTCGACAAGGCCATGGCCGAGAAGCGCGGCGATCTGGACGCGATCAACCGCGCCTTCAACTATGCCAAGGATCTGGCCGCCGATGGCGCATACGACCGCGCATTGGCCGCGGCCGGCAAGGTGGCCGAACTGCTGAAAGCCGCCACAAGCGCCACCACCAGCGCCGCCGCGCAAGAGGCGCAGGATACGGTTCAGGCCAACCTGGTGCCCTATGTCAAATCCCGACTGGCCTGGATCAACACGCGCGGCGCGCTGAGAAAAGAGCTGGAAGGCCTGAAAGCCGCCATCGACAGCGCCACCAGCGGCATCGAGGGGCTGGAAGATGTCTCGGCCCATTCGTCGGTCCTGTTCACCTATCTCGACGGGATCGATTCCCGGCTGGAAGACACGCTGGAAACGCTGGTCGAAGCGCCCGACGGTGACCGGCGCGAGGCGCTGAAAACCGAAGCGCGCGGCATCATCGACACCTATCGCACGGCGCTGGACGAACCGTTCTTCCAGGCGGTCGACGACAACGGCTTCGTGAAAACCAACATCCGGGGCGCAGCGCTCGACTCGTTGAAACAGGTCAGCGACGCGCTGGCCGCGTAACGGAAAAGGGAACAGGAGGCCGCAATGCGCCCTATGAAACAATTCGCCTTAGCGGCCGCCATTGTTGCCGGAACCGCCTGCGCGGCCACGGCCCAGCAATCCGCCGATTCGACTGGCCTTTCGGTCGAGCTGAACAAGGTCGAGGATATCGACGGCGGCGGCTGCCGCGCCTATTTCCTGTTCCGCAACGGCACCGGCACCAGTTACGAAGGGTTCGAGATGAGCCTTGCGATCCTTGACGGGCAAGGCGTGATCGACCGGCTGCTGTCGATCGACGCCGCCCCCCTGCCGGTGGCGCGCACCACGCTGAAACTGTTCGAGATTCCCGAACTGGCTTGCACCGACATCTCGGAAATCCTGCTGCACGACCTGACATCGTGCAAGCCGCAGAACGCAGGCGAACAGGATTGCTTTCCGATCCTGACCCTTGGCAGCAAGACCTCGGCCCGGATGGTGAAATAGGTGGCGGACGCTTTGGCCACCCTCGGCTCTGGCGGGCCGATCATCCTTGTGCTGGCCGCGCTATCGCTGCTGTCGCTGGCGCTGATCGTCGCCAAGGTGCTGCAACTGCGCCATGTCCGCGCGGGCGGGGCGCGCCGGACCGAAGCCTTCGAGCTGTGGCGGCAGGGCGACAAGCAGCGCGCGCGCCAGATGGTCGAACAGGGCCCCGCCCCCGCCGATCGGCTGACCGCCTATGCGATGAAGGCCCTCGCAGGCGGGTTCAAGGGGCCCGATCTGGACGCCGAACTGACCCGGCGCGGAAATGAAGAACTTGCCGAGATGAACGGCATGATCCGTCTGCTGGAGCTGATCGCCATGATCTCTCCGCTGCTGGGTCTGCTGGGCACGGTGCTGGGCATGATCCAATCGTTTCAGCAACTTGAGCTGGCCGAAGGCGCGGCCAATGCCTCGGTTCTCGCAGGCGGTATCTGGCAGGCATTGCTGACCACGGCCGCCGGGCTGCTGGTTGCTATCCCGGCGGCCGTGGGGGCCGGGCTGCTCTCGGCGCGGATCGAACGTGCTGCGCAGACGATGGAAAGCGCGGTGGGCGCGCTGATGCTGGCCGACCGCAACCCCGGGATCTGACCGAAAGGCGCTGAGATGGCCAAACCGGTTGCCCTGACCCGCCCCGCCCGCGCTGGCCCGTTGATTTCGCTGGTGCCGATGATCGACGTGATGCTGATCCTGCTGGTGTTCTTCATGGTCACCTCGACCTATCTGAATCTCGACATGATCCCGGCGGTGCAGCAGCAGAACAGCGCCACCGCTGGCCCCGCGACGGCAGGCGAAACGGTGATGATCCGCCTTGGCGCAGGCGGCGATCCGGTCGTCTCGGGGCGGCCGGTGGCGATGGCCGATCTGACCGCCGACCTCCGCGCGCGGCTGGCCGACGCCCCTGACCTGCGCGTGCTGATCCTGCCCTCGGGCGCGGCGCGGACGCAGGCGCTGATTTCCGTGATGGACGCGGCCACAGGTGCAGGGATCCAGCAGCTTCAGGTGATCCGGCTGGAGGCGCAGCCATGAAACTGGCCCGCCCCACCCGCGCGCAGCATTCGGAAACCATCATCGCGTTGATCGACGTGGTATTCTTCCTGCTGGTCTTCTTCATGCTGATCGGCCGGATGGACGCCACTGCCCCATTCGACGTCGCGCCTCCCGTGGCCACAACCGGCGCAGATATGCCCTCGGGCGGCGTGACGCTGGCCGTCGGGGCGGATGGCTCGCTGGCATTTGACGGGGTGGCGACGGATGCCACAGGGTTCGAACAGGCGCTGGCGCAGCGATTGGCAGATGCGGGTGATCTGAGGCTGCGCGTGAACGCCCATCGCGATGCCGAGTTGCGCAACGTCCTGCCTTTGGTCGCCCGGGCCGAGGCGCTGGGCACGCGCGATATTGTTCTGGTCGTCACGCCCGAGGGCAAGCCGTGACCCGCGCTGCGCGCTGGGCGGTTGGCTTTGGCGCTTCGGCCCTTGTGCATGTGGCCGGTGCGGGGGTGCTTCTGGCCGCGCTGACGCCGGATCCTGTGCCGGTGCAACCTGCGCCGACCTCGCGCCTTGATATGCAGGCGATGGCCTTGCAACGCGAGTCCGCGCAGCAGGCCGAACCGCGGCAAGGCATCGCCCGCGAAAGCGACGCGGACGGCGCGACGATCCCCGCTGGTGCCGTTTCAACCTCGCGTGCTGACGCGGTTGCGCCCCCGACAGATACCGCCGTCGCGACAGACGCCCCGACGCAGACGGCACCCGCTGCTACGCCCACCCTTAGCACAATTGCCCCTGCCAGTGCCTCGCCCTCACAAGCGCAGGCAAGCACCCCCGCGTCCGAGCGCGCGTCGCTGGCGGCACCTATGTCTGCCCCGATTGCGGCGTCGGCTCTCACGGCCAGCTCCCTGACCGATGCGCCGCCGTCGGCCCAGGTCGCCATGGCAGGTGTCGCGCAGCCATCCGCGGTTTTGCCTGCACAACCCCGCGCGGAACCGGCACAATCGCAAACCGCCCGGCCCATTGCCGCCGCGGCGTTGCAGCCCTCTGCCCATACCGCCCCGCTGGCCGAGGCTCCGGCGGCGGTTGCACAACCCGCGACGCCGCAACCGGCCGCTCTGCCCAACGCACCTGTGGCGTCAAACCCGGCCATCGCTGCCGACCCCGATCACACCCGCAGCGAGGCCGCCACACCGCAGGGCGCGCGCGTCACCGCGCAGCTGGCCTTTGCCGGGGCAGACGGTGACGTGGATCCGGTTTCGCTGGCCGCGTTCCAGGCGTTCATGCAGCCGGGCGAGGCCACCGCACAGGGCGATCCGCTGCGCGACGGGGTGGCTGCACTGCTGGCCGCCGTGCCCTGTTCCCGGCTTCAGGTGTCGTTCGACCCCGAAACCACCACGCTCCAGCTCAAGGGTCACATCCCTGAGGATGGGTTGCGCGCGCCCGTTCTGGCGGCGCTTCAGGCGCAGATGGGCCCCGACATCGCTGTATCCGACAGCCTGCGCCTGCTGCCGCGCCCGCAATGCGGGGCGCTGTCGGGCATTGCTTCGGTCGGGTTGCCGCAATCGACGGATCAAACGACCAATCCGCTGCTGATCGGCGAAGGTACCCACGCCCGCGCGCTGGATTTCGTGCGCGATGACAGGCTGTGGTTCGACATCACCGGGCCGGATTACCCGGCCTACGTCTATGTCGATTTCTTCGATGCCGGCGGAAACGTGATCCACCTTGCGCCGAACCCGCAGGTGCCGCTGGCCGAGCTGGCACCCAAGGCCAACTATCGCGTCGGCGCGCGGGAAGAGCGCGACGTCGGTCTGACGCTGCTGGTGGGACCGCCCTATGGGCAGGAAATCGCGGTGGCCTTCGCCGCTTCGGCACCGCTGTATGATGTGTTGCGGCCCATGGTCGAACCCGCCGCGCCCTACCTGGACTGGCTGCGCAGCCGGGTGCGGGCGGCGCGCGCAGCGGACCCGGAGTTCAAGGGCGAATGGGTCTATTTCTTCGTCAGCACAAGCGAGGGATAGGTCGAATTATTGGCACCCGCCGGCCGCCCATGCCTTCAGCTGGCGTTTCAGCGCGCCGCCAAACGGGTGCGCCTTGTCCAGCGAACGTTGCATGTTCAGGCTGAGATAGGTGTTGGCCTGGGTGCAAATCCGGTCCCGCGTCCATTCGTGGCAGTTGGAACAGGATTGATCCTTCCAATAGGCCTCGGGCAGGCCCTCGATCGGGGGGTAAAGTGGCGTTGCGCCGATCAGCTCGGCGATGGTGCGGCCCGACACCAGCGACTGTTCCGACACAAGTGGCGTCTCGAATGTCACCGGGCCTACGGGCATTTCGGGCTCAGCCTCGGCTGTTTGCGGTGCCGGACCGCTGGGGCCGCCCGGGCCCGCCGGATCGTGGCCGGCCTTTTCACGCAGCGCGGCCAGTTCCTGCTGGGCGAATTCGGCAAACACCCCGCGCGGATAGCTTTGCAGATAGCCTTCATAAGCCGCCTGCGACGGTTCGGCCTGCGCCGCCTCGAACATCGCCTGTTCCTCGGCCGAGGGGCCCTGTTGCGCGGGCTGGCTGCGCGCGGGCGCATTCCCGGCCAACTCCTGCTCCATCACCTCGGCCAGCAGGGCCTTGGCATCGGCGGCATAGGCGCTATCGCCATAGCCGCGCAGGAACAGCATGATCTGCAGGGCATCGCGCGATTCCTTGACCGAGCGCCAGAATTGTTCGGCCTCGAGATCGCGGGGCGATTGCACCTGCGCCTGGGCAAAGGTGAAATTGCTGGTCAGCGACGAACTGTCCCAAGGGGTTTGCAACCCGCGCGTGGTTTCCAGAACATCAACACGCACCTGCTTGAACATCTGTTCGATCGGCATCCCCGGGGTCGGCAGCAACCGCGCCAGCGATTGCGTAAAGGGGCTGTTTTCGGTCAGCCCGTCCAGCGCCACGGCCCCCGGCGCGGTGGCATAGGCCAGAAACGTGCCCGTGGGCGCCTTCATCTCGGCCAGACCATTGTCGTTGAACGCCGGGATGTCGGAAAACGGGTTATTCCGGCAGGCATCGAGGATCACGATATTGGCGCGGTTCCGGGCCGAGGCCATCTGGCGCAGAACCGACTGCGCCTCAACCGCGACGAGATCAAGATCAGCGGCATCAGAAAGCGAAATATCGACAGGCAGCAGGTAGTTGGCGCCAAACGACTGAACCCCGTGACCCGCATAGTAGAACAGCCCTGTCGCCTCGGGTCCGGCGTCGCGCAGGGCGCGGCCGAACTGGGCGATCCCGCGTTTCATGTCGACCTGCGTGGCATCCAGCAGCAACGTCACCTCGAACCCCAGCCCCTCGATCGTCTCGGCGATCAGCCGGGCATCGCGCGACGGGTTGTCCAGCGGCGACACGGTTCCATAGCCCGAATTGCCCACCACCAACGCGATGCGCGTTTCCGCATGGGCCGGGGCCAGTGCTGCCCCCAACAACAGAGCCGACATCAAAAGGGCAAAAAGCTTTTGCAAAGGATCATCCTGCCTTGGTTAACCCGGATTGGCGCATTCCATGACGCATAACTGCGACAAGACTTTGGCACACGCAACGCAACGCTGGCAATTCGGGGTCATATCCGACATTTTGCAGACAGTAGTTTATAGAATTCCTAATGTCAGCCATCTGAAACCGCCAGATCACCGGATAGGGTCGCCCATGCCACGCTTTGCCTCATTCACCGCCCGCCTAATGCTTGTTGCAACCCTTGCCCTGTGGGGCGCTGTTGGGGGTGCGCAGGCACAGACCGTCGATCCGTTCGAACATGGCTGGACGCTCGACACAGAAGCAAGCGATCTGCGGTTCCTGTCGATCAAAAAGGGCGATCTGGCCGAAACCAGCCGCTTTGCCACGCTGTCGGGACTGATTACTGACAGCGGCAAGGCGCAGATCCGGGTGCTGCTGGATTCGGTCGACACCACGATCGACCTGCGCAATGTGCGGATGCGCTTTCTGTTTTTCGAAACTTTCAACAACCCCGAAGCGACAATCACGGTTGATCTGAACCCGGATGACCTGCGCGACCTGCATTCGACGCGCCGCAAGATGGTGCGCCTTGGCTATACGCTGAACCTGCATGGCGTGACCTATGAAAACACCGCCGATGTCGCCGTTACCCTGATGAGCAATGACCGCGTCAACGTGTCTTCGACCACGCCCATCGCGCTGAAGCTGTCGGATTTCAACCTCGAAGGTGGGCGCGAAAAGCTGCAGGAGGCGGCGAATGTGACCATCGTACCGCTGGGGATCGTCAGCTTTGATTTCGTGTTCGACCGCTCCGCCCCGGGTACGCCCCCCGATGCCTCGGTGGTGCAGGCGGCGGTGACCCCGGGGTCTGCCGCGCTGGAGACCAAGGGCGTGATGGACCGCGAGGCCTGTGTCGGGCGGTTTGAAATCCTGTCTCGCACCGGCAATATCAACTTTGCCCCGGCCAGTGCCCGTCTGTCGTCTGACAGCACGCCGCTGCTCGACAACCTTTATGACATCGTGAACCGGTGCCCCGACCTGTCGATCGAGATCGGTGGCCACACCGACAGCGACGGCAGCGACCAGGCGAACCAGAGCCTGAGCGAGCGCCGCGCGGCGGCGGTGGGCGACTACCTGCGCGCCAAGGGCATCCCCGCGGCGCGGATGCGCGCGGTGGGCTATGGCGAATCCAGACCCGTGCGCCCCAACGACACGCGCGAGAACAAGGCGCGCAACCGTCGGATCGAATTCACCGTCTTGAACTAGGCGCTTTACGCACCACCGTTACGGCCCGGGCACAACGCTCCGGGCCGTTTCCGCGTCAAACACACCCGAAAGGACCGCCCAAGTGACCACCGCCCAAGACACCATGCTGTTTTCACCCCTGCGCCTGCGGGATGTGACCTTTCCCAACCGGATCATGCTGTCGCCCATGTGCCAGTATGCGGCACAGGACGGTATCGCGAACGACTGGCATCTGGTGCATCTCGGCGGCATGGCGAACGGCGGCTTTGGCGCGATCATGACCGAGGCTGCCGCCGTGGTCCCCGAGGGCCGGATCACCCATGGCGACCTTGGCCTGTGGTCGGACGCCCATCGCGATGCCTTTCGCCCGCTGGTTCAGTTCGTGCAGGCGCGCGGGGCGCGGTTCGGCATCCAGCTGGGTCATGCCGGGCGCAAAGCCTCGATGCAGCGGCCTTGGTACGGAAACGGCCCGCTGGCGCAGGACGATTTTGACCGGGGCGATATGCCCTGGCCGATCAAGGCGCCCAGCGCACAGCCCGTGGCCGACGGCTGGCTGATGCCGGAGGAGCTCACGACGGATGAGATTTCCGCACTGGCGACGGCCTTTGCCGATGCCGCCCGCCGCGCCGACGAGCTGGGCGTCGATTTCATCGAGTTGCACGCCGCGCATGGCTATTTGCTGCATTCCTTCCTGTCGCCTCTGTCGAACGCGCGGCAGGATGCCTATGGCGGGTCGCTGAAGAACCGGATGCGGATCGTGCTTGAGATCGTGACCGCCCTGCGCACTACCTGGCCGGACAGCAAGCCGCTGTTCGTGCGCCTGTCTTCGGTCGACGGGGCCGAAGGCGGTTGGACCATCGAGGACAGCATCGCGCTGGGCCGCGCGCTGAAGCCGCTGGGCGTGGATGTGATTGATTGTTCCTCCAGCGGCATCGGGGGCGCGACCAAGGTCAGCCGGGGCGGCACCATCCAGCCGGGCTATCAGCTTGAGTATGCGCGGGCGATCCGCGAGGGCACCGGGCTGGCAACGCAGGGCGTCGGGATGATCCTTGACGGGCCGCAAGCCGAGGCCGCCTTGCAGGCCGGGCAGGCCGATCTGATCGCCGTGGGGCGGCAGGCACTGTTCGATCCGTTCTGGCCGCGTCATCAGGCCTATGAAATGGGCGTGAACAGCTTTGACGACTGGCCCGATGCCTATGGCTGGTGGTTGAAACGGCGCGAGCCCAGTATTCAGGCCGCCCGCGCCGCCGAATAGAGGCTAACCGGCGGGCGTCAGGGCATAATCCGCGTCGCTGACGTGTTCCAGCCAATCCGCCGTCTTGCCGTTTTCCGCCTCTTGCAGGGCCAGATGCACCATGCCGGTGTCGGGCCCTGCCCCGTGCCAATGCTCCACCCCGGCGGGAATCCATATCGAATCGCCCGGGCGGATCACTTGCGGCGCCTCGCCCCGTTTCGCGATCAACCCAACGCCCGATTCCACGTGCAACGTCTGGCCGAAGGGGTGCGTATGCCACGCGGTGCGCGCGCCCGGCTCGAACGTCACGCGCAGGGCGCGCAGGCGGGCCGGTTCGGGCGCGTCGGCAATCACGTCTTGCCAGACGGTGCCGGTGAAATAGCTGTCGGGCGCGCGGCGCGTGGGCCGGCTGCCTGCCTTGGTGATTTCCATATCCTGAACTCCCTTGGAATTATCCCAACCGCGCCAGCAAGCCGGGCGAAGGCTGCCCGGTTTCCGGCAGACCGTTCTGCCGCTGGTACGCTCGGATCGCGCTTTCCGATTTCGGCCCGATCACCCCATCGGCGCCTTCGGTATCGAACCCTGCCGCCGTCAGCCGCTGTTGCAACCGCTTGCGGTCGGCCAGTGTCAGCCCGTTCGCATCCGGCCCGAACTGGCCCTTCAGCGGCCCGGCCCCGGCGATCCGGTCCGACAGGTGCCCGACGCCCAGCGCGTAGGAATTCGAGTTGTTGTAGCGCTTGATGACCTGAAAGTTGCGGAACACGGCGAATTGCGGCCCCGGCACCTGCGGCTGCAAAATCTCGGACGGCGTACCCGAGTTCGCCGCCGCGCTGCCAACCTCTCCGCCCCAGGGCTGCCCCCGGACCCAGCCCGCGCGGTTCAGATAGGCCGCGGTCGAGGCGAGGGCGTCGGTCGGATCGTCGCTCCAGATGTCGCGGCGGCCGTCGCCGGTGAAATCCACCGCATAGGACAGGTAGGACGTGGGGATGAACTGGGTGTGCCCCATCGCCCCGGCCCAACTGCCGGTCATCCTCTCGGGCGTGATGTCGCCGTTTTCCAGGATGCGCAGCGCCGCGATCAGCTGGCTTTCAAAGAAGCTGCCGCGCCGCCCATCATAGGCCAGCGTCGCCAGCGCGGAAATCACCGGCACATCGCCGCGCCGCTCTCCGTAGTAACTTTCCAGCCCCCAGACGGCGGTCACGACATGCGCGGGCACGCCGTATTGCGATTCGATTCGCGACAGCACGTTGCCATGGCGGGCCAATGCCGCCCGCCCCTTGGAAACGCGTTCGTCCGAGGCCGCGATGGCAAGATAATCTTCAAGACTGCGCTTGAATTCAGTCTGGTTTCGGTCGCGTTCCACCACGTCAGGCAGATACCCCGCGCCGCGAAACGCGCGCGAGATGGTCGAGTCGGATATGCCACTGGATGCCGCGCGCTGCCGAAATCCGGCCAGCCAGCTGTCGAACCCCGCGTTCTGCGTCGGCCGATAGGTTGAGCCCCCGCCCACACCCGGCGCGCCGATCTGCCCGGCTCCGCCGCCGCATCCTGCCAGCGCGGCACAGGCCGCGCCGCCCAGAAATGCCCGTTTCGTCAAAATAACCATCTGCCCCGCCTATTCGTTGCCCGCGCCTTTGGCTGCGGGTGTTCTACTGCCTCTGCCGCCAGTGTCGCAGGTCCGCCCGCCCCCATGCAAGGGCAGCCGCGCGGGCTGGGCGGAATTCCGGTCAGGGTGTCAGTCGGGCGGTCAGTCGGGCGCGGCGGTCTTGTCCAGCTCGTTCAGCAGATCCAGCAATTGATCGTATCGCTCGCCCCCCATGCGGGCACGAATATCCAGCAAAACCGCATGGTTGGCTTCCAGGTTCGCCTCGATCAGCGCCGATCCGGCATCCGAGATCGAGACGATCTGGCGGCGGCGGTCCTCGGTATCGGGCTTGCGGTCGACCAGCCCCTTTTCCTCGAGCTTTTGCAGGATCCGCGTCAGGCTGGGCAGCAGCAGGCAGGCGGTATCGGCGATGCGCGTCGGCTCCATCGCGCCGGATTCGTCCAGCACCCGCAGAACGCGCCATTGCTGTTCGGTCAGCCCCACGTCCATCAGCATCAGCCGGATCGGCGCCATCACCCTCTCGCGCGCCCGTAGCAGGGCAATGGGCAGCGAACGGTCGGTCGATAACAGGCGTGGGGGCATGGCCGTCTTTGCTGTACACTGGGCCGCAAGCCGCGCACGGCCCGCAGGAGAGGTTGACACGGCGGACGGATTTGCTACACAAGTTAACAAACTCGCGCCCGGAGGGGGAACGGTGCCGCACATCATACTCGAATATTCGGCCAATATGGAAGAGCGCAGCGATATGGCCGCCCTGTGCGACCATCTGCGCCGCGCCGCGATTGCGACCGGGGTGCTGCCCATGGCCGGGGTTCGGGTGCGCGCGCATCGGGCCGACCATGTCTCGATCGCCGATGGCAACCCGGCGCATGGCTTTGTCGATATCTCGCTGCGGCTGCGCGGCGGGCGCGATCTGGCCACCCGCAAGGCCGCCGCCGCCACGCTGTTCGAGGCGGCGCAGAACTTTCTTGCGCCCGCCTTGGCGCGCCATCCCATCGCGCTCTCGCTGGAAGTGCGCGACATCGACCCCGAGCTTTCGCCCAAGACGGGCACCATTCGTGACCATCTGACGGATCCTGACACATGACCGACCTGACCGCCTCGCTTGCCACGCTGGATACCCACCTTGCCCGGTTTCGCGACACCGGCATCCTGAACCTGATCGACGGTGAAACCGTACCCGCCCAATCGGGGGCGACGTTTGAAACCACCTCTCCGGTGGATGAAAGCGTGATCTGTTCCGTGGCGCGCGGCGGGTCCGCCGACGTGGACGCCGCCGCAAAGGCCGCCGCCCGCGCCTTCCCGGCGTGGCGCGACATGCCCGGCGCCGAGCGCAAGAAGATCCTGCACCGCATCGCCGATGGAATCGTGGCGCGGGCCGAGGAAATCGCGCTGTGCGAATGCTGGGACACCGGGCAGGCGATCCGCTTCATGCAAAAGGCCGCGCTGCGCGGTGCCGAGAATTTCCGTTTTTTCGCGGACCGGGCGCCGGGCGCGCGCGATGGGCAGATGCTGCCGTCGGCCACGTTGATGAATGTCACCACGCGCACACCGATCGGCCCGGTTGGCGTGATCACACCGTGGAACACGCCTTTCATGCTGTCGACGTGGAAGATTGCCCCGGCACTCGCCTCGGGCTGTACCGTGGTGCACAAACCGGCCGAGTTTTCACCCCTCACCGCCCGTATCCTGGCCGAAATCGCCCATGACGCCGGGCTGCCGCCGGGGGTGTGGAACCTTGTCAACGGGATGGGAGAAGAGGCCGGGCGCGCGCTCACCGAACACCCCGCGATCCGGGCGATCGCCTTTGTCGGCGAGTCAAAGACCGGCTCGATGATCATGAAACAGGGGGCCGACACGCTGAAGCGTGTTCATTTCGAACTGGGCGGCAAAAATCCCGTGGTTGTTTTTGACGACGCCGATCTGGACCGCGCGTTGGATGCCGCGATCTTCATGATCTATTCACTGAACGGCGAACGCTGCACCTCGTCCTCGCGCCTGCTGGTGCAGGACAGCATCGCCGATGACTTCCTTGGGAAACTGGCCGCGCGGGTGCGCAATATTCGCGTGGGCCACCCGCTGGACCCGGCGACCGAAATCGGCCCGCTGATCCACAAGACGCACTTTGACAAGGTGACCTCCTATTTCGACACGGCCAGGGCCGATGGCGCGACCATCGCCGCCGGGGGCGAGCGGGTGGGCGATCAAGGCTGGTTCGTGGCGCCAACCCTGTTCACCGGCGCGACCAACGACATGACAATCGCGCAGGAAGAGATCTTTGGCCCCGTGCTGACCGCGATCCGGTTCAGTGATGAATCCGAGGCGCTGCGCATCGCCAACGACACGCCCTATGGGCTGACAGCCTATGTCTGGACCAATGACATCACCCGCGCCATGCGGTTCACCGATGCGCTGGAGGCCGGGATGATCTGGGTGAACTCGGAAAACGTGCGCCACCTGCCGACACCTTTTGGCGGGGTCAAGGCCAGCGGCATCGGCCGCGACGGCGGCGACTGGTCGTTCGATTTCTACATGGAAACCAAGCACATCGGCTTTGCCACCGGTGCGCATAATATCCCCCGGCTTGGCGCCTGAGCCACGCTGACCGCTGATTGGAGAGGAGCCAAGACATGCCGGTGCCCGCCCCGAACCTGTACCCGCCGTTCAACATCGTCCGCCTGAGCCACGTCGAATACGGCGTGCGCGATCTGGCGGCCTCGCGTGCCTTCTGGGTCGATACGCTGGGCCTGCAGGTGAGTTACGAGGATGACAGCCGCATCTACCTGCGCGCGATGGAGGAGCGCGGGCATCACTGCGTGGTGCTGGCCAAGGCGGAAACGCCGGATGTGCGGGTGCTGGGGTTCAAGCTGTGGGACGACGCCGCACTGGACACGGCCGCCGAGTGGTTTGCCGCGCGCGGATTGCCGGTGGCCTGGGTCGAACGGCCGCACATGGGCCGCACCCTGCGCACCGCCGACCCGATGGGCATTCCGCTGGAATTCTACGTCAAGATGGACCGGCTCGCCCCGATCCACCAGCAATACAAGCTGTACAAGGGCGTGAAGCCGCTGCGGATCGACCATTTCAACATGTTCGTGCCGGACGTGGATGCGGCGGTGGCCTTCTACGGCGACATCGGGTTCCGGGTGACGGAATACACCGAGGATGACGAGAGCGGAAAGCTGTGGGCGGCGTGGATGCACCGCAAGGGCGGCGTGCATGACGTGGCCTTTACCAATGGCACCGGCCCGCGCCTGCACCACACGGCGTTCTGGGTGCCGACCCCGCTGAACATCATCGACCTGCTCGACCTGATGGCGACCACCGGCTATGTCACCAATATCGAACGCGGGCCGGGGCGGCACGGTATCTCGAACGCCTTTTTCCTCTATGTGCGCGACCCCGACGGGCACCGGATCGAGATCTACTGTTCCGACTACCAGACAGTGGATCCGGATATGGAGCCGATCCGCTGGTCGCTGACCGACCCCCAGCGCCAGACCCTGTGGGGCGCACCTGCCCCGCGCAGCTGGTTCGAGGAAGGTTCGGTCTTTGCCGGCGTTGCGCCGCAAGAGGCGCTGTTGAAGGCACAACCGATCGTGGCACCCTGAGGAGAGGGCAGAGGGGGCTCTGCCCCCACCCGGCTGCGCCGGATTCCCCCGGGATATTTGGGGCCCAAAGAATGAGAAGCGGAGCGACAGGATGAAATGGGATGATTTCCCCGAATGGGGCGCGCGGGTGTCAGAGTGGGCCGCAGACTATCACCGCACCGTGGGCGAGCGTCCGGTGCGGGCGCAGGTCGCGCCCGGAGAGGTGCTGAACGCGTTGCCCGGTGCGCCGCCGGAGATGGCGGAACCGCTGGAACAGGTGTTTCAGGATTTCGAGCAAATCGTGATGCCGGGGATCACCCATTGGCAGCATCCGCGTTTCTTTGCCTATTTCGCATCCAACGCGGCGCCAGCCTCGGTTCTGGCCGAGTTCCTGGCCAGCGCGCTCGCGCCGCAGTGCATGTTGTGGCAGACCTCGCCCGCCGCGACCGAGATGGAAACCCGGATGATGGACTGGCTGCGCCAGGCCCTCGGGCTGCCGGAACCGTTTCAGGGCGTGATCCAGGACAGCGCCTCTTCGGCCACATTGGCCGCCGTGCTGACGGTGCGTGAACGCGCGCTGGATTGGGCGGGCAATGCGCGTGGGCTGGCCGGGGGGCCGCAATTGCGGGTGTACTCCAGCACCGAGGTGCATACCTCGATCGACCGGGCGATCTGGATTTCCGGCATCGGCGCCGAAAACCTTGTGCGCGTGCCGATTGCAGGTGACTGGCGCGGGATGGATCCCGAGGCGCTGGAGCGCGCGATCAAGGCGGATCTGGATGCGGGATTGGTCCCTGCCGGGGTAATCCTCTGTGTTGGTGGCACCGGTACAGGCGCGACCGATCCGGTTGCGGCCTGCCTTGCGGTGGCGCGGAAATACGGGCTTTACACCCATGTCGATGCGGCCTGGTCCGGCTCGGCCATGATCTGCCCCGAGTATCGCCACATGTGGGAGGGGGTCGAAGCCGCCGACAGCATCGTGTTCAACCCGCACAAGTGGCTGGGGGTGCAGTTCGACTGTTCCGCGCATTTCCTGCGCGACCCCGACAGCCTTGTGAAAACGCTGGCGATCAGCCCGGAATACCTCAAGACCCACGGCGCCGACGGGATCATCAACTATTCCGAGTGGTCAGTGCCACTGGGCCGCCGGTTTCGGGCGCTGAAGCTGTGGTTCGTGCTGCGCGCCTATGGGCTGGAGGCGTTGCGCCAGCGGCTCCGTAACCACATCGACTGGTCGCGTGAATTGCATGACAGGCTGGCGGCCGAGCCGGATTTCGAGATCGTGACCGCGCCGATGTGGTCGCTGTTCACCTTCCGCTATACCGGCAGGGGCGACCTGGACGCGGTGAACCTGGCGCTGGTCAATGCGATCAACGATGACGGACGGATCTACCTGACGCAGACGCGGGTTGACGGCGATCTGGTGATCCGCTTTCAGGCCGGCCAGTTCGACGCAACCCGCGAGGATGTGATGATGGCCTATGACGTGATCACCGAAATCGCGAGGGCAACGCAATGAGCCGGTTTGCAACGGTTCGCGCATCGGGAAAACAGATGTATGGCGCGGTCACCGACACCGGGTTCATCGCGCTGTCGCCACGCTTTCCCAAATGGCCGACGCTGCGCGAAGTGATCACGGATGACGGGTTGCACGACTTGGCGCAAGCGGCGCAGGGGCAACCTGACAGCCATGCCAACGGCAGCTTCACATGGGAGATCCCGATCCCGGCACCCGAGAAGATCATCTGCGTGGGGGTCAATTTCCCGGACCGCAATGCCGAATACAAGGACGGGCAGGAGGCGCCGCCGAACCCCTCTCTCTTCGTGCGGTTTCCGCGGTCCTTCACCGGGCACGAGCAGCCACTGATCCGGCCCCGCGCGTCGGAGCAGTTGGACTATGAAGGAGAAATCGCCGTAGTGATCGGCAAAGGTGGGCGCCATATCCCCGAAGCCGAAGCCTTGGGCCACATCGCCGCATTGACGCTGTGCAATGAAGGCACGCTGCGCGACTGGGTGCGCCATGCCAAGTTCAACGTGACGCAAGGCAAGAACTTTGACGCGTCGGGCGCCATGGGGCCGTGGATCGTGCCCTTCACCCATGCCGCGCAGATCACGGATGTCGCGCTGGAAGCGCGGGTAAACGGCGAGATACGGCAGCAGGATCGCACCGGGCGCATGATCTTTACGGTGGCGCGGCAAATCGCCTATATCTCGACCTTCACGACGCTGGTGCCGGGCGATATCATCGTGACTGGCACACCGACGGGCGCAGGCGCACGCATGGAACCGCCGCAATACCTGACCCCCGGCGATACGGTTGAGGTAAGCGCCGAGGGCATCGGCACCCTGCGCAACCCTGTTGCCGACGAAATCTGATTAACCTGAAAGGAGCCGCAATGGCTGCCCCCGTGAATACCTTCAAACGCCGCCTGCTGGCCGGTGACACGCTGATCGGCTGCTGGCTGGCGCTGGCCGATGGCTATGCGGCCGAACTGATGGGCACGGCAGGTTTCGACTGGCTGGTGATCGACGGCGAACATGCACCAAACGATCTGCGCTCGATCCGTGAACAGCTGACCGCGCTGGCAACAAGCGATTCCGAACCGGTAGTGCGCCTGCCCGTTGGCGAAACCTGGATGGTGAAACAGGCGCTGGACGCGGGCGCGCAGACGCTGCTGATCCCGATGGTGGACAGCGCCGAGCAGGCGGCAGAGCTGGTGCGTGCCTGCCGCTATCCACCGAACGGGGTGCGCGGCGTTGGTGCCGGGCTTGGCCGCGCGACAAGATTTTCGCAGGTCACGGATTACATCCAAACGGCGGATGCGGAAATCTGCCTGCTCTTGCAGGTGGAAAGCGTCAAGGGGATCGCCGCGCTGGATGATATCCTGGCCACCGACGGGGTGGACGGGGTGTTTATCGGCCCGGCGGATCTTTCGACCGACATGGGGTTCGCCGGCAATGCCGAAGCGCCCGAGGTGCAGGAAACGATCCGCGACGCGCTGGCAAAGATTGCGGCCGCCGACAAGGCACCCGGGATCCTCGCCGTCACCGACACACCGACGCAACGCTACATCGATCAGGGCGCCCGTTTTGTGGCCGTTGGCACCGACGTTGGCATCCTCGCCGGTAACGCGCGGCGTCTTTTGCAGAAATGGAAACCCGGCGCCTGACATGAATCGCGCTCTGCGCGATGCCTCCGGCGGGGATATTTGAACCCCAAAGAAAACGAGGGACTCACCATGTCTTTGGGGCCAAATATCCCGGGGGAGTCCCGCAGGGACGGGGGCAGAGCCCCCGTTTCCTTTCTATTGTCGCCTCCCGCTGGCGGCGGGCAGAGCCCCATCCCTCCAGCATTTCTGGAACGATCAAGCGTCGCCTGGCAGACCGGAAAGGCCCGAGCGAATGAAGTCCGCGGCTAGCGCGGCGTAGTCCTCGCGGCTCAGGCCCTTACCGGGGCGGTGCCACATATAGACCCAGTTCAGCATACCGAAAACGGACATCGTCAACGCGCGCAGCGTGTCGGCATCAAGGTCGGGACGCTCGGCGCGCAGGGCGTCGGACATCATCGCGACCAGCTGGCGTTGTTGCGCGATCAGCGGTGCCTGCATCTCGGGCGGCAGGGTGTGCAGCGCGTCGATCTGCAACTTATGTTCCGCATCTGCATCGGCATAGGCTTCAAGGATCGCGCGGACCAGCCCCGGCAGGCCGTGATCGCGGGCTTCGCTGGCCGCTTCGACCAACTCGCGGAAATGCGCATCGAGGATGTCGTAGAACAGCGACTCCTTGCTTGGGTAGTAGTGATACAGCAGCGCCTTCGACACGCCGCATTCCTTCGCAGCGCCAGTCATCGAGGCGCGATCGTATCCAAGCCGCGCAAAATGTGCAGCCGCCCCTTTCCGCAGGGCGGCGCGCTTGTCGTCGTGGTCGCGTGCAACGCCGCGCGGCATCAGTTTTTGGGGCGGTTGTCGACGATGCGGACCGCCTTGCCCTGGCTGCGGGCCACGCCGCCCGGATCGGCCACGGTGACGCGGATCGACACGCCGATGGCGTCCTTGACCTTGGCGGACAGCTCACTTGCCGCGACGGTGCGCGCGGCGGCCTCGGCAGCGGCAACACTCGCCTCGGCCAGCACGGTCAGCGTGTCCATCCGGCCCTCGCGGCCCAGCTCGATCTGGAAATGCGGCGCAAGCCCCGCGACCGTCATCAGCTGTTCCTCGATCTGGGTCGGGAAGACGTTGACTCCGCGCAGGATGATCATGTCATCGCTGCGGCCTGTCACCTTTTCCATCCGCCGCATCGACCGGGCGGTGCCCGGCAAAAGCCGGGTCAGATCGCGGGTGCGGTACCGGATGATCGGAAACGCCTCTTTGGTGAGAGAGGTGAACACCAGCTCGCCCAGCTCGCCATCGGGCAGAACCTCTCCGGTGTCCGGGTCGATCACCTCGGGATAGAAATGGTCCTCCCAGATGTGCAGCCCGTCCTTGGTTTCGACGCATTCCATCGACACGCCCGGGCCCATGATTTCGGACAGGCCGTAGATGTCGACGGCGTGCATGTCGAAGGCATCCTCGATTTCCTTCCGCATCGCGTTGGTCCAGGGTTCGGCGCCGAACACGCCGACCTGAAGCGGCGATTTGCGCGGGTCGAGCCCCTGGGCCGCGTATTCATCCAGAACCGACAGGGCATAGGACGGCGTGACGGTGATGCCCTTGGGGCGGAAATCCTCGATCAGGCGGACCTGGCGCTGGGTCATCCCGCCCGAAACCGGGACCGTCGACAGGCCCAGCGCATCGGCGCCCAGGTGGATGCCCAGGCCCCCGGTGAACAGCCCATAGCCATAGGCGTTGTGCAGCATGTCGCCGGGGCGCATCCCGGCCGCGCGCAGGCTGCGTGCCACGACGCTGCCCCAGGTGGCAAGGTCTTTTTCGGAGTAGCCGACCACCGTCGGCTGCCCCGTGGTGCCCGAGGACGCATGGATGCGTTTCACGTCGCCCCGCGGGATTGCGAACATCCCGAAGGGGTAGTTGTTTCGCAAATCCTGCTTCACCGAGAAGGGAAACTTCGCCAGATCTGCCAGCGAGGTCACATCGTCGGGATGCACGCCCGCCGCGTCGAACGCCGCCCGGTAATGGGCGACGTTGTCATAGGCGTGGCGCAGCGACCACTTCAGCCGGTCCAGCTGAAGCGCGGCGATCTCGTCGCGGCTGGCGATCTCGATCGGGTCAAGACTGTCGCGGGACGGCGTGAGATCCTGCATCAGACCGCTTCCAGCAACACCGCGATGCCCTGGCCCACGCCAATGCACATGGTGCAGATGGCGCGTTTCATGCCTTCGTTCATCATGGTCTGCGAGGCGGTCAGCGCAAGACGCGTGCCCGACATGCCCAGCGGGTGGCCCAGAGCGATGGCGCCGCCATTGGGGTTTACGTGGGCGGCATCGTCGGCCAGGCCCAGCTGGCGCATAACCGCCAACCCCTGCGAGGCGAAGGCCTCGTTCAGCTCGATCAGGTCGACGTCGCCGATGCTTAGGCCGTGCATCGCCATCAGCTTTTCGGTCGCGGGTGCCGGGCCGATGCCCATGATCCGAGGCGGCACGCCGGCCGTCGCCATGCCCGAGACCTTGACGCGCGGCGTCAGGCCGTATTTTTCAACCGCCGCTTCCGAGGCGATGATGACCGCCGCCGCACCGTCGTTCACGCCGCTGGCGTTGCCTGCCGTCACGGTGCCGCCTTCGCGGAAGGGCGTCGGCAGTTTCGCCAGCTTTTCAAGCGTCGTGGCGCGGGGGTGCTCGTCGGTGTCGAAGATGATCGGATCGCCCTTGCGCTGGCGGATCGACACCGGGGTTATTTCCTGCGCCATCCGGCCCGAGGCGATGGCGGCAGCGGCGCGTTCCTGCGACCGCAGGGCGAAGGCGTCCTGCGCCTCGCGGCTGATGTCGAAATCGGCGGCGACGTTTTCGCCGGTCTCGGGCATCGATTCCGTGCCGAACTGCTTGTGCATGGCGCGGTTCACGAAGCGCCAGCCGATGGTGGTGTCGTAAATCTCGGCCTTGCGGGAAAAGGCGCTGTCGGCCTTGGGCATCACCAGCGGCGCACGGCTCATGCTTTCGACGCCACAGGCAATGACCACCTCGGCCTCGCCCGTGCGGATCGCGCGCGCGGCGGACCCGACGGCATCCAGCCCCGAACCGCACAGCCGGTTGATGGTGGCGCCGGGCACGTCTTCGCCCAGGCCGCCCAGCAGCGCGGCCATGCGGGCCACGTTGCGGTTGTCTTCGCCCGCCTGGTTCGCGCAACCAGCCAGCACTTCGTCGACCTTCAGGCCCTCGTGACGCGCCATCAGGTCGCGGATCACACCGGCCAGCAGATCGTCGGGACGAACCGAGGACAGGGTGCCGCCGTAGCGGCCAATGGGCGTGCGCAGCCCGTCACAGAGATAAGCGATGGTCATGGGGTCTCCTCGAAGTTCTGGCCCTTGATGGTGCGTGACAGGCCCCGGAACAGCGCAACCTTGCGCCCGTCCTCGCCCGTTACGGTAACGTCATACACGCCCGAGCGCCCGGTGCGCGCGGATTCCACGGCCGTGGCGGTCAGGCGCTCGCCCGGCTGGCCCGGCGCAAGAAAGGTGATCGAATTTTCCTGCGCCACGGTCACCTGGTTGTAGCTGTTGCAGGCAAAGGCAAAGGCGCTGTCGGCCAGCGTAAAGATATAGCCGCCGTGACAGATGCGATGCCCGTTCAGGTGATGCTCTGCCACCTGCATCGACAGGGTGGCAGTGCCGGGGCCAACCGCATCAATGCGCGCGCCCAGCCATTTCGAGGCCGAATCGGTCGACCACATGGCCTTTGCGCTTTTCTCGGCGCGTTCCTGCGGTGTCATCTGGCCTCCCCCTTGCCGTTGGGCGCAGACTGCATAGAACCGACCGCGCGGTCAAGAGTGTTGATTTCCGCCCGCGCCCGGCCCATTGTGCGCCTCGCTGGCCAGACGCGCCGCTGACAAATGGGAGAGAGAGCCATGCTGAAACCGGAAAGCTACGCCGCAGGCACCTGGATCGCGCCGGGCGACGCGGCGCGCGCCATTCACGGGCCAAATGACGGCAGCCAGATCGCTGTTGCAGGCGGTGCCGCGCTGGACGTGCAGGCGATGCTGGACTGGGCGCGCAACACCGGCGGGCCGGCGCTGCGCGAGATGGGCTTTCACGACCGGGCGCGGATGCTGAAGGCGCTGGCAGGCTACCTGACTGAACGCAAGGAAGAGCTGTATGCGCTGAACACGCTGACCGGGGCCACCCGGCGCGACGGTGCTGTGGACATAG
The DNA here is from genome assembly GCF_005938225.1 of Arenibacterium halophilum. GTDB lineage: Bacteria > Pseudomonadota > Alphaproteobacteria > Rhodobacterales > Rhodobacteraceae > Arenibacterium > Arenibacterium halophilum. Next base: position 82,973 of record NZ_VCPC01000003.1, on the reverse strand, counting down.
AAGGCGGCATAGGTACGCTGGCGGTGATCGCGGGCAAGGGCCGGCGCGAGATGCCCGACGGTCAGGTCTATGTCGATGGCGCGCCCGAGGGGCTGTCGCGCGACGGGTCCTTCGTCGGGCAGCACATCTGCGTTCCCTTGCAGGGCGTCGCGGTGCATATCAACGCCTTCAACTTCCCGGTCTGGGGGATGCTGGAGAAACTGGCGCCCACCCTGCTGGCCGGGATGCCTGCCATCGTGAAACCGGCCACCCAAACCTGCTATCTGACCGAGGCATGCTTTCGCATGATGATCGAGTCGGGCCTGCTGCCCGAAGGTGCGGTGCAGCTGGTCGTGGGGGGCGTGGGCGATATGCTGGACCATCTTGGCGCGCAGGATGTCGTCAGCTTTACCGGCTCGGCCGATACCGCGCTGCAGCTGCGCGGCAACGTCAACCTGATGCGCAACTCGGTCCGGTTCCATTCGGAACAGGACAGCCTGAACGCTACGATCCTTGGCCCGGATGCCAGCGCAGGCACGCCGGAATTCGACGCCTTCATCAAGGAAGTCAGCAACGAGATCACCACCAAGGCCGGGCAGAAATGCACCGCGATCCGCCGTATTCTGGTGCCGCAATCGGCCATGAGTGACGTGGCCGAGGCGCTGTTGGCGCGGCTGTCCGGCGTCAAGGTGGGCGACCCGAGTGACGAGTCGACACGCATGGGCGCGCTGGCCTCGGCCAGCCAGAAGGCTGACGTTCTGGAAAAGCTCGCCGCCTTTACCCCGGAAACCCGCCGCCTGACGGGCGATCCGGAAGACACCGGCGCGAACCCGGCGGGCGCCTATCTTGCCCCAACCCTGCTGCAATGCGACGACCCGGATGCCGCCACCGCCCTGCACCAGATGGAGGCGTTCGGCCCCGTGTCGACCCTGATGCCCTATCGCGATCTGGCCCATGCGACGCGGCTGGCCAATCGCGGCGGCGGCTCGCTTGTCGCCTCGCTGGTGACGGCAGATGCCGATGTGGCGCGGCAGGTGACCTTGGCCAGCGCCGCATGGCACGGGCGGCTGTATATCGTGGGCGGGGCCAACGCCAAATCGGCCACTGGCCACGGCGCCCCGATGCCGCACATGGTGCACGGCGGCCCCGGTCGCGCAGGTGGCGGCGAGGAACTGGGCGGCGTGCGTGGCGTGCTGCACTACATGCAGCGCACCGCCATCCAGGGCAGCCCCGAGGTGATCGCCGCGATCACCGGCCAGTGGATGCCCGGCGCGCCCACCAGCACCGGCCCCGCGCACCCGTTCCAGCGCACCTTCACCGAAATCGCCATCGGCGAGTCGCTGGAGACTAAGCCGCGCACCGTCACGCTCGACGATATCGAGCATTTCGCCCATTTCACCGGCGACACCTTCTATGCCCACATGGACGAGGACGCGGCCCGCGCGAACCCCTTCTTCCCGGGACGCGTGGCGCATGGCTACCTGCTGCTGTCCTTTGCAGCCGGCCTGTTCGTGCAGCCCGATCCCGGCCCCGTACTGGCCAATACCGGGCTGAACGGGCTGTCGTTCCAGAAACCCGTCAGCCCCGGCGATTCCATCCGCTGCCGCCTGACCTGCGCGCGCAAGACGCGGCGCACCGACACCTATGGCGAGGTCGCTTGGAACGTGACGCTCACCAACCAGGACGGCGATCAGGTTGCGCAATATGAATTGCTGACAATGGTTTCTTACGACCGCTGAATGGGGCAGCCTGCGGGCATGAGTGATCCGATTGCCCCCCTTGTCACGGCGCTGCACGGCGAAGGCCGTCTGCGCCTGTGGTCGCTGGTCATCACCGCCTTCGGCGACCTTGTGCAGCATCGCGGAGGCGAGATTTCGACCGCGCGGCTGAAGCTGCTGATGGGGCGAATCGGGGTCGAACAGGGCACGCTGCGGACCGCGCTGTCGCGGTTGGGGCAAGATGGCTGGGTCAGCTCGACCCGGCAGGGGCGGCTCAGCCTGTACCGGCTGACGCCCGAAGGGCTGGAGAAATTCGGCCCCGCCACCACGCGCATCTACGCCCCACCCCGCGCAGGGGCCGTTGATCTTTGGCGCCTGTCAGTGGTGCCACAGCTTGGCGGTGCGGCGCAGATCGCGTTGACACCGGCGGACGGCCCTGCCCCCGAGGCCGCGCTATCCGTGGTTGGGGCGCTGGAGTCGTTGACGCCGGAGTGGCGGGCGGGACTGATCTCGGAGGCGCACCACGCGGCGCTGCTGGCATTGGAGCGTGACCTCGACAGCCTTGCCCGGGCGCCCGAGCCCGACCCATTGGGCGCGGCAGCGGCGCGGATGCTGCTGATCCACCGCTGGCGGCGCATCGTTCTGCGCTATCCCGAATACCCGCCCGAGATCCTGCCCCAAGGTACGCCCCTGCCCGATGCACGTGCGCGTGTGGCGCAGGCCTATGCCCGCCTTGCCGCCCCTGCCGAGGCATGGCTGGACAGCAGCGCCGACGGGCTGCCCGCCATGCCCGGCCCAAGCGGCGATGTCGCGCAACGGTTCCGCAGCACCGATGGCGCTTGATTTGCGCCGGGAAAGACGCAAATCTAAGGTATGACAGTGCATCAGCCCAGCCCGTTTCCGGGCACATCGGCCCAGGTGGCCTTTGACCGGCGCGAGCTTCAGGACATCCTGGGACTATACGGCCGCATGGTGGCCGCTGGCGAATGGCGCGACTATGGCATTTCCTGCCTGCGCGACTCGGCGGTGTTTTCCGTCTTTCGCCGCACCGCCGAAAACCCGCTTTACCGGATCGAGAAACACCCCCGCCTGCGCCTGCGGCAGGGGATGTATGCGGTCGTGGGTATGGACGGGCAGATCCTGAAACGCGGGCACGAGCTGAAATCCGTGCTGCGGGTGCTGGAACGCAAGCTGATCCGCGCCGTCGACTGACCGCTAGGGGCGAATGTGCGCAGTGACCGGCCCGCCGCCGCTAGTGTCGATCCGCGCGATGGCGCCCGCCAGAGGCTCGTAGGCCACGTTCATCGAATGCGCGTTCGCGTGCAGGATCGTATCGGGCGACGACACCAACGCGACGTGCCCCTTCCAGAACAGCAAATCGCCCCGTTCTGGCGGCGTGCCCTGCGGCAAAGGCGCCCCCAAAGCGGCTTCTTGCAGGTCGCTGTCGCCGGGGCAGTCCCGGCCGCAGGCGTGGAACGCGGCCTGCACCAGCCCGGAACAGTCGATCCCGAAGGCCGAGTTGCCGCCCCAAAGGTAGGGCGTGCCCAGAAACCGGGCGGCCACCTCGACCGGGTCAAGCTCAAGGGTGTCCACGGGTGCCAAGTGACAGGCGGGCATGAAAAGTGGCTGCCCGCGCACCTCGATCCGCGCCCAATCGCCCAGCTGCGCGGCCACCTGCACGCGGGCGCCAAAGGGCAAATGGGTGATCGGCTCGGTCGTTTTCAGATCGGCGGTGGGCTTGGCATAGCTGCGCGGCGCGGCAATACGATGGCTTGGCTGCACCGCCGCGCCCAGATCGGCGCTGGGCACATGGCCGACATATCCATCTGACGGACGCAGGCCAAAGCTGTAACCTTCCCGGTCTTCCAACACGCAAAACGTCTCGCCCAGAACCATCTCGCGGTCGCGCGCGCCACCCGGTCCCGACAGGATCGGCGTGACAGGCACGGCAACGGATTGCAGCGTGCCATCGCTGAACCGCGCAGTCTGCACTTGGCCGCGCAGGCTGCTGTGCGCCACGCGGGGGTTACAAGCCAGCAGCCGCCGGTCGGTCGGGGCGGCGCTCACTTCGCCAGCAGGTCGGGCATGGCCTGCAGCAGCGCCCTAATGCCCTGACCACACCCGCCCTTGGGCCGCGCGGGCAGGTTGAACGACGACCAGCTGTAGATGTCGAAATGCATATAGCGCCCTTCGCCCGCAAAGCGGCGCAGGAACAGCGCTGCGGTGATCGCCCCGGCAAAGCCACCCGAGGGCGCGTTATCGAGGTTCGCGATTCCCGGCTCGATCTTTGATTCATAGGGCGTGTGAAACGGCATCCGCCAGACCGGATCGTCGATCTCGCGCGCCGCGCGCGACAGGGTGTCGGCACCGGCATCGTCATCGGTAAAGAACGGCGCGATATCGGACCCCAGCGCCACCCGCGCCGCGCCCGTCAGTGTCGCCATGGAAATCACCAGCTCGGGTTCATCCTCGGCCGCGAGCGCCAGCGCATCGGCGAGGACCAGCCGGCCCTCGGCATCGGTATTGTTGATTTCAACGGTCAGCCCCTTGCGCGAGGTCAGGATATCACCGGGGCGGAAGGCATTGCCCGCGACCGAGTTTTCCACCGCCGGGATCAGCACCCGCAGCCGCAGCCGCAGTTTCAACGCCATGATCATATGCGCCAGCCCCAGCACATTGGCCGCGCCGCCCATGTCCTTTTTCATCAGCAGCATGTTGGACGCGCCTTTCAGGTCCAGCCCGCCGGTGTCGAAACACACGCCCTTGCCCACCAGCGTCAGCAGCGGCCCATCGCTGCCCCATGTGAATTCAATCAGCCGCGGCGGCGTGGCCGAGGCACGGCCAACCGCGTGGATCATGGGGAAATTCTTGTCGAGCAGATCGTCTCCCACGACCGAGGAAAACGCCGCGCCGTGTTTCTCGGCCAGGTCCCGCGCCGCCGCTTCCAGGGCATCGGGGCCCATGTCGGATGTCGGCGTGTTTACAAGATCGCGCAGCAGGGTTTCTGCCTCGGCGATGATGCGAACGCGGTCGGCATCCACCCCGGCGGGGGCAACAAGGCGCACATCGCGGTCTTTCTTCTTGTTGTAGCGGTCGAACCTGTAGCCCGCCAACAGCCAGCCCAGGCATTCGGTTTCAAGCAGGTGTTCGGGCAAGCCCCAGACGATGTCATAAGTGCCTTCCGGCAGTTTCTTGACCGCGCCGGCCAGCGCATAACGTCCGCGCGCGCGAGCGTCCGCATCGCCGTAACCGACCACCGCTATCGGCCCCGTTTCACCGGGAACCAGAAGCGCGCTGCCCAGCTTGCCGGTAAAGCCGTTCAGCCGGACCCAGTTCACCACCGTTTCGGTCTGATCCACACACCAGTCATCCAGCGCGGCGGTTTCGATCACATGCAATGGGATGGCGTTTTCGGCAGTATCGGCAAAGGCAAAAGGCATGGGCTACTCGCTTGGGTTCTGATCCCCGCAAGCTATGGTCAGGTGGCCCGGCCATTCAAGCCCCCTCAGCCCGAGAGTTCGGGTTGCAAGGGCATTGCCGACAGCGATTGTTCGCCGATCCGCAGCAAGCGCCACAGCGTGGCCCCGACCGCAGCCAGATCGCAAGCGTCAATCGTCCGGGTCACGTCGGCAGCAACCTTCGCGATGGACACCAGCCCCAGCTGATCGGATATGGCGATCAGGGATCTGGCGCTTTTGCGCAGCTCGCCCCAGTGTTCCTGTTGCCAAAGACGTTCGCACTGCGCGAGGCGCGCGGCCACCTCTTCGACAGTGCGACTGACAACACGGTCCGCCAAATGCGACTCTAGCTGGCCATAAAGTCCATCCAGCCGACCGGGATCCACCCGGGCCATTTCATACTGTACAAGTTCATATACTTTCGCCAACGTCGGTCCCCTGACCCCAAGACGCCCCCGGCCTTGGACCAACTTGCACCAGGTCTCGTTGTCAAAAGGTTGAGTGCTCGTGCTTTAATACCTTAAAATTGGTAATAATCTGCGCTATCTGCCAGTCTAGTCAGTCATCAGGAAGGGCCAGCCGTGGAATTCGCGAAACCTTTGCCAAGCTATCTCGTCCAGCGCTATCATGGATGGAAGGCAACCACCTATTCCGAGAACCGCACATGGTATCGCCGCCTGGCGACCGAGGGCCAGCGCCCCCGCGCCATGGTGATTTCCTGCTGCGACAGCCGGGTGCATGTCACCTCGATCTTCGGGGCAGACCAAGGCGAATTCTTTATTCACCGCAACATCGCCAACCTCGTGCCACCCTATGAACCCGACGGCGATCACCACGGCACCAGCGCTGCCGTGGAATACGCGGTGACGGTGCTGAAAGTCGCGCATCTGATCGTTCTGGGCCATTCACAATGCGGTGGCGTTCAGGGCTGCGCCGACATGTGCAAGGGCAAAGCGCCTCAGCTAGAGGTCAAGGAGAGTTTTGTCGGTCGCTGGATGGACATCCTGCGCCCCAAATACGATCTGGTTGCTGATATTGCGGAAGAAACCGAGCAATTGCGCCAGTTGGAACGCCACGCCGTCGTCGCCTCGCTCGAAAACCTGATGACGTTCCCCTTTGTCCGCGAAGCCGTGGACGACAACAGCCTGAGCCTGCACGGGCTGTGGACCGACATTGGCGAAGGCGGCTTGCAGTGTTTTGATCCGGAGACCGGCAAGTTCGACGTGGTCTGACGGCCCGTTATTTCGGCGGCCCGCTACTTCGGAGCGGTAGCGGGCGGCACGGATTTCGGCATCCGCCGCCCCTGCCGCACCGACCAGGGATCAGAGCCGGTCACTTCCTTGAGGTCGAACTCGAATCCGGCATCCGCCTGCGATATTTCCCTGATCATGAATTCGCGCAATACAGCGCCCGGCGTTTCGTCACGTTCAGCACACAGCAGCCAAAACCGCTGGGCAAGGAAGGCGGGACACTTGAAATGTAGTTCTTCCATGATGCCTCGGTGCTGTGGAAACCATGTCCGGGCGACTGTGACTCGCAGAAGTGAATCCGACCTTAACGGAAATGCAAAAGGGCGCTCGCAGCGCCCTTCCACATCAGGAGTCAGGGTGTGTCATTCGCTGGGACGCGCGGTTCCAATCACAACACAGTTACCCAGATCCGCATCTTTGGACTGATTGCAGACGGCCAGCGCGGCTTTGATCGCCTCTTCCTTGGTCGCGGCGTTGTTCGACACGCCCGCCTTTATCTGCCGCGCGTTTGGATCGCCGCAGGAGGTTGGCGTCTTGCTTGTCGGGATGGCGAAAGCGGCGTTGGAATTTGTCACTGCGGCCCATTTCTTGAGCTCGTCGACAGTCACGTCGCACAGGCCCGGCATCTTGGTCAGGATGCGCGGTTTTTCCTGTGCAGCTGCGGCATGTGCGGAAAATGCAGTGGCCAGGGCGAAAGTTGCAATAGTCAAATATTTCATGGGAACCCCCTTGTGAAATGGCGGCACCCACGGCGCGGATTGGCAGCCCGCCCCTTGGGTGCCTGAATTTCGTTATACACCGATCAAAATATTCGCCAAAACGGAATCGCGGCGGCCATTGCCTGACCGCCGCGTGTCGGCGCATCCACGCCGGTTAAGTCGACCTTCCGGAAGGTCCGGAAAACTCAGCCCTTCTTCAGAACCCGCTGGCCCAGCAGCTCGGCGATCTGGACGGCGTTCAGGGCCGCGCCCTTCCGCAGGTTATCGCTGACGCACCACAGGTTCAGCCCGTTGTCGATGGTGCTGTCCTGCCTGATTCGGCTGATGAAAGTGGCGAAATCGCCTACGCATTCCACCGGCGTCACGTAGCCGCCGTCTTCACGCTTGTCGATCACCATGATCCCGGGCGATTCCCGCAGGATGTCGCGGGCTTCGTCCTCGTCCAGGAAATCCTCGGTTTCGATGTTCACCGCTTCGGAGTGGCCGACGAACACAGGCACCCGCACGCAGGTGGCCGTGACCTTGATCGACGACCCGAGGATCTTCTTGGTCTCGGCGACCATCTTCCATTCTTCCTTGGTCGAGCCGTCTTCCATGAAGACGTCGATGTGCGGAATCACATTGAAGGCGATCTGCTTCGTGAATTTCTTGGCCGGCTTGTCGTCGGTGGGGTTATAAACCGCCTTGGTCTGGTCCCACAGTTCGTCCATGCCGTCCTTGCCCGCGCCCGACACCGATTGATAGGTGCTGACCACGACGCGTTTGATTTTCGCGCGGTCGTGCAAGGGCTTCAGCGCCACGACCATTTGCGCGGTCGAGCAGTTGGGGTTGGCGATGATGTTCTTCTTGGAATAGCCCTCGATCGCATCGGCGTTACATTCCGGCACGATCAGCGGAACGTCGGGGTCGTAGCGATAGAGCGAGCTGTTGTCGATCACGACGCAGCCGGCCGCCGCGGCGATGGGGGCGTATTTCTTGGTCGCGTCCGAACCGATGGCGAACAGCGCGATGTCCCAGCCGGTGAAATCGAAGGTATCGAGATCCTTGGTGGTCAGGGTCTTGTCGCCAAAGCTCACCTCGGTTCCCAGCGACCTGCGGCTGGCGAGAGCGGTGATTTCATCCACCGGAAACTGGCGCTCGGCCAGGATGTTCAGCATTTCGCGACCCACGTTCCCCGTGGCCCCCGCGACGACGACACGATAACCCATGTAAGTTTCTCCAATTCTGCCGGATCTGACCGGCAGCGGGTACTTATAGGCAGTTGCGCGCGGAATAAAGGGGCTAATCCAGACTGTCCTTGCTGAACAGGTAAATCAGGGCCCCGGCCAGCAGCGTCACGGTAAAAAAGCCGAACAGCACGATATAGGGATAGGTCGGCGGGCCGCTGGCGGCAGCTGCATGGTGGATCGGCCCCGAGGCCATCTGAACCACCCCCACCCCGCCGATGCCAAACAGGTTCATCAGCGTCACACCGCGCCCCACCAGATGCGGAGGAAAGAACGCCCGCCCATGGGCGATGATCACCGGGAATGACGCGCCAAGGAACCCGGTCAGCGCGATCAGTGTGATCGACAGCCAGGGCGAGGTGTCGATGAACACCATCAGCGCCGCCAGCGCGATGCAGGTGCCGATGTTGCCGCCAAAGATCAGCCATTTGCGGGTGCCCAGCCAGCGATCCAGCGGCCCATAGGCAAAGGTGCCAAGGATCATCGCCGTGCCCATCACCAGCGTTGCGGTGCCAACGTCGTTGATCCCAAGGCCAAAGACATCGCCAAGATACGGGCCGATCCATAGCCCGCGCAGCGCCGCCGTGGGCGCATAGTTCACCAGCATCATCGGCAGGATCGCCCACATCACCGGCATCTTCAGCAGCGTCAGCACCGATCCGGTTTCGCCCTGCCCGTTGGCTTTGGGGTCGCGCACCGTCAGGAAGATGCCCAGCGCCACCATGGCCGAGGCCGCCGACAGCGCCCAGAGGCTGGCGCGCCAACCGATCGTCTCGGCCGCCAGCGCCATCGGGTAGGACGCGACAAGATTCCCCGCCGACCCGGCCCCAAGCATCAGCGCGGCCAGCGTGGCAAAGCGCGCGGCCGGAAACTCGCGCGCGAAAATATAGTAAGACGCCATCAGCACCGGCGAACAGCCGACCCCGATCAGCAGCATCGCCAGTTTCACATGCAGCGCCGTGGTGGCCACGGCAAACAGCGCCGCGCCGCCGCCGCCGCCCACCAGCAGGATCGCCGCCGCCGTGCGCCGTGGCCCGACCCGGTCCAGCAGCCAGCCCACGGGCAGCTGCATCAGCGAAAACGACAGGAACCAGAACCCCGAAGCGGTTGCCAGATCTTCCGGCGTCATCGCCAGATCGCGCTCCAGAATGCCGGTCAGCACCGCCAGAAAGGCGCGAAAGAACTGGCTTAGCACATAAGCCAGGCACAACAGGATCATCCCGGCTTGCACTGTGGTCCCTCCTCCCAAAGGTTGCGCCACTGGTGGCATGGCCCTGCGACAGGCGCAAGATGCAGCGTCTATGTCAGAGCGCACACCAACCTGTGTTTCCGTGCGGCGACAAGCGGTGCTAGGCTTTGCCCATGAACACGCGCGATTTCTATGATGCCCTGCCCCGGCTGACGGCCTTTGACGATCTGATCGAGGGTGGCAGCTATACACCCCTGCCCGACGACTGGTCGGTCGGGGTGGCCGACATTGTCGGATCGACACAGGAAATCGCGCGGGGCGGGTACAAGACGGTGAACATGGTCGGGGCTGCCGTGATCTCGGCCCAGATCAACACCATCGGACCGGCGCCGTTTCCCTATGTGTTTGGCGGCGACGGCGCGGGGTTTGCCTGCCCGCCGCATCTGGCGGCACAGGCAGCTGGCGCCCTGGCGGCGGTGCGGACCTGGGCGCAAGAGGAATTCGGCCTGACCCTGCGCACCGCGATCCTGCCGGTGCGGGATATCCGCGCTGCCGGGTTCGACGTGACGGTGGCGCGGTACCAGGCCTCGCCCGACGTGGATTACGCGATGTTCGCGGGCGGCGGCATCACCTGGGCCGAAACGCAGATGAAGGCCGGGCGGCTGGATCTGCCCGCCGCGCCGCCCGGTGCGCGCCCCGATCTGAACGGGCTCAGCTGTCGCTGGTCACATATGCCGGCCCGCAACGGGTCGATCGTGTCACTCGTGATCCTGCCGGTGCCCGGTGCCCCACCCGCAGAGTTCGCCCGCGTGGCCGAGAGGGTGCTGGGCATCGTCCATCACCTTGACCGCGACGGCCACCCGGTGCCGGAACAGGGCGCGGGCGTGCGCTGGCCCACCAAGGGGCTGGAACAAGAGGCCCGCGCGCTGCGCGATGGCGGGCCGCTGTGGTTGCGCCGGATCAAGCTGCTTGGGGAAACGCTGTTTGCCTGGGCCGTGCTGCGCAGCGGGGTGCGGCTGGGCAATTTCGACCCGGCCCAGTATCGCCGTGCGGTGGGGCGTAACGCCGATTTCCGCAAGTTCGACGACGGGCTCAAGATGACGCTGGATTGCGATGCCGCCACACTGGCGCAGCTGCGCGCCACGCTGTCAGAGGCCCGCGCAGAGGGGACCATCGATTTCGGCCTGTTCGAACAGGACGAGGCGATGATGACCTGCATCGTGCCATCCGTGTCGCGCGACGATCATGTGCATTTCATCGACGGAGCCTCGGGCGGCTATGCCCGCGCGGCGGCGATGATCGGCCCGCGTGCACACAGGCCCGATCAGGCAAAGCTGCCCTGACAGAACCACCCCGACGACATTTCCGCCCCATGCCCATAGAACAGCCACAGCCGGTCGCCCCGGTCGGTGGTGACCACCCAGTAATCGCGCACGCCGCTGCGCCATTCGGGATCGTCCAGCCACCATTCCGGCGCGATGCGTTCCGGCCCCTGCGCGCCGCGCACCGCCCAGGCGCGCCCGCGCCAGCGGAACTCTTGGGGCAGCGCGGGGAAATCGGGGGCCTGCACCACCTCGGGGCGCCACAGCAGCAGCGGGCGCGGGTTGCGCGGCGCAGGCCAATCGCGCGCGGGGTCCGACCATGCGGCGGCCAGCACCTGCGCCGCTTTTTCCGGGATATGCCCCGCGCCCGGATGGCGGCGGGTGATCGCCTCAAGCCCGACGCGCGCGCCCAGCCGGGCGATCAGATCATCCAGCTCGGTGTTCGCCGCCAGCCGGTCGCGCACCGCCTGCCCCGCGCCAAGGTGCCCCACCACGGCGCGGTCGTGGATCGGCTCGGTCTGGACCGCCTCGATGCGCAACAGATCCAGCCCGAACCCGGCGTCGATCTGGTCCAGTTTCATCTCGATCAGCGGGCGGATGCGGTCGGGGTCGTGGCTGGGCCGGGCCAGCCCCACCACCACCACCTCGGCACGCTGATCGGTCCGAAACGCCTCGATCCGCAGGGTGCGCGCGCCGCGCCCCTTCTCGGCCAGCCGGGCACAAAGCCGGGGCAGGATGCGATCCACCGCCGCCAGCATGTCGTCCAGCAGGCCGATCGGCTCGGGAAAGCTCATCCGGGCGGCAAAGAGATCGGGCAGCCGCGCGGGCGAGACCGGTTCCGGCGCCTGGCCCATCGCCTGGTCCAGCCGGTCGACCAGCCCGCGCCCATAGCGCCGCGCCAGCGCCGCGCGCGGCTGGCCCAGCAGATCGCCGATGCGGCGCAGCCCCAGCCGCCCCAGCTGCGCCACCACGTCGCCCTCAAGCCGCAGCGCCGCCACCGGCAGGGGCGCCAGCGCGCCATAGGTCTGCCCCGGCGCGGCAATGCGCGCGGTGGCCCCGCCCGGAGTTGCCACCAGCTGCGGCGCGGCACCGCCCTTTGTCCAGTGCCGCCGCTTGCCCGCCCGCGCCCGGGTGGCGCGCGCCTCTTGATCAATCGCATCGCCGCTGCGGTCAGACACGGCCCCCTGTCCGGCAAACCGCGCCAGCGCCCAGGCCGCGCCCAGCGTGTCGGCGATGCCCGCCTGAACCGTCAGCCCCAGGTCGGCGCAATCCGCCTCGACCACGGCCAGCAGCTCGGCCTCGCCGCCGAACAGATGCGCGCAGCCGGTCAGGTCGATCACCAGCCCGTCGGGCCGTTCATCCGCGACCCAGGGGCTGAACTTGCCCGCCCAGCGCCGCAGCGCCGCCAGGAACGCCGCCTCGGCCGGGGTGTTGCGCGCCTTGGTGCGCAGGTGGGCGCAGATGGCATGGGCATCGCGCACCGGCTGGCCCACGCGCACCCCCGCCGCCAGCGCCGCCCCGTTCACGGAACTCACGCTCTGGCTGTTGGCGCGTTCGTCCACCACGGCCAGCGGTTCATCCCCGGCAAGCCGATGGGCACGCTGCACGCGCTCGGCCCCCAGCCGGGGAAACCAAAGGGAAAGGATACGTCGGTTCGGCATGGCTCTGATGGCAGTCAGACAGCGATATATGTTCTTGTTATGTTCTAGCGCACCGAGTCGTCAATTCCCGTCGCTTTCGTTTCACGGATCGCCGTGGATAACGGTTGAAATGCCCGCCGCTTTAGGAAAGTGTCCCCGCAACCGCCAAAGCAGGAGAAAAATGCCATGCGCACCAAAGCCGCCGTTGCCCTGGAGGCCGGAAAACCGCTTGAAATCATGGAAGTCGAGCTTGAAGGCCCCAAGGCCGGAGAGGTTCTGGTAGAAATCAAGGCGACCGGCCTCTGCCACACCGATGAATTCACCCGCTCGGGCGACGATCCCGAAGGGCTGTTTCCGTCGATCCTGGGCCACGAGGGCGCGGGCATCGTGCTGGAAGTGGGCGAAGGCGTCACCACGCTGAAGCCGGGCGATCACGTGATCCCGCTGTACACGCCGGAATGCCGCGAATGCCCGTCCTGCCGCTCGGGCAAGACGAACCTGTGCACCGCGATCCGCGGCACGCAGGGGCAGGGCCTGATGCCCGACGGCACCACCCGGTTCAAGATGCTGGATGGCACGCCGATCTATCACTACATGGGCTGCTCGACCTTCGCGAACCACACGGTGATGCCGGAAATCGCGCTGGCCAAGGTGCGCGACGACGCGCCCTTCGACAAGATCTGCTATATCGGCTGCGGCGTCACAACCGGCATCGGCGCGGTGATCAACACCGCAGGCGTTGAAATCGGGTCCACCGCAGCCGTCTTTGGCTTGGGCGGGATCGGCCTGAACGTGATCCAGGGCCTGCGCATGGCGGGTGCCGACATGATCATCGGCGTCGACCTGAACGACGACAAAGCCGAGATGGCGAAAAAATTCGGCATGACCCACTTCGTGAACCCGTCCAAGGTCGACAACACGGTGCAGGCCATCGTGGACCTGACCAAGAAGGGCGACGACCAGATCGGCGGCGTGGATTACTCGTTCGACGCCACCGGCAACGTCAAGGTGATGCGCGATGCGCTGGAATGTTCGCACCGGGGCTGGGGCGTGTCGGTCATCATCGGCGTGGCACCCGCCGGGGCCGAGATCAGCACCCGCCCGTTCCAGCTGGTCACCGGCCGCGTCTGGAAAGGCACCGCCTTCGGGGGCGCCAAGGGCCGGACGGACGTGCCCAAGTTCGTCGACTGGTACATGGACGGCAAGATCGAGATCGACCCGATGATCACCCACAAGCTGAAGCTTGAGGACATCAACGAAGGGTTCGAGCTGATGCACGCGGGCAAATCCATCCGCGCCGTCGTGGAATACTAAGCCTCTGACGGCACTGGCCCGGCGGAACCCGCCGGGCCAACAGGCGTTTGTCTGCCAATCAAAGGAGACAGTCGCCCATGCATCTATCCCAGGATACCACCGAACGCCTTGCCCCCATCGCCTTTGCCGCTGGTGTGGTCGTCGCCGGCGCCGCCATGTGGCGCGCCAAGCCTTCGGCCTTCGACATGCCCGAACCCGCGCCCATCCACGACGATCACGCGCCCGGCCGCCTTGCCCGTTTTGCCCGCGGCTCGCGCGACCGCATCGCCCGCGTTGCCCCCGGAAACCTTGCCGTTGCCGTGGGCCGCTCGCTGGTGATTTCGGGCGCAGCGCTGCTGATCGTGCGGCTGTTCGACGAACTCTCGGCCCGCAGGTAACCCCGGTCGTTATGCCGTTGAACCCCATCGGCAACGCCCCTAGGGTCGGCGCAACCGCCAGCCCAAGGGAGAGATTTCCATGACCATCCGGTTTTCCGACGACAGCCCCGCCAAACCCGAAGACGGCGCCGCCGGCAAGGTCGATCAGCTGTTCTTCAAATCGCGCAACGTGATCATCACGGGCGAAATCAACGACAAGCTGGCCCAGCGCGCGACCACGCAGCTGCTGGCCTTGGCCGAGGAAAGCGACGACCCGATCAACCTCTTCATCTCGTCCCCCGGCGGGCACGTCGAATCCGGCGATATGGTGCATGACGTGATCGGCTTCATCCGCCCCAAGGTGCGCACCATCGGCTCGGGCTGGGTCGCAAGCGCCGGCGCGCTGATTTTCGTCGGCGCGGCCAAGGAAAACCGCTATTGCCTGCCCAACACCCGCTTCCTGCTGCACCAGCCCTCGGGCGGAATCCGCGGCCAGGTCAGCGACCTGATGATCCAGGCCGAACAGATCCGCATCATGTCGGAACGCTTCCACGCGCTGTTCGCCAAGGCCACCGGCCAGACCCCGGAAAAGATCGCCGAAGATACCCGCCGCGATTTCTGGCTGAAAACCCAGGAAGCTGTCGATTATGGTCTGGTGGGCAAGATCATCTCTTCCGTCGATGAACTGGCCTGAGCCATGGCCGATGACCGCAGGCACCTCGCCGTCCTGATCGACGCGGATAATATCTCGGCCCGCTACGCCGAGGCCATGTTCGAGGAGATCACCTCGTTGGGCGAGGCCAGCCTGCGGCGGATCTACGGCGACTTCTCGGGCGGCGCGCCGCAGGGCTGGTCCAAGGACAAGCTGGCCGCGCTCGCCATCGTGCCGCACCAGCAGTTCGCCAATACCACCGGCAAGAACGCCAGCGATATCACGCTGGTGATCGACGCGATGGATTGCCTGCACTCGGGCCGCTTCGACGGCTTCGTGCTGATCTCGTCCGACAGCGATTTCACGCGCCTTGCCAGCCGCATCCGCGAACAGGGCGTCGATGTTTTCGGCATGGGCATGCGCAAGACGCCCGCCGCCTTCGTCAAGGCCTGCAAACGATTCATCTACGTCGAAAACCTCGTGTCCGAGACGGCCAAGAAAACCCGACCCGAGGCTCCCAAACCCGCCGAACCCGCCGAACACCCGACCCAACTGGAAGACCCGACCAAGCTGGTGATCCGCGCGATGGACGCGATCGAGCAGGAAGACGAATGGTTCACTCTTGGCCAGATCGGCCAGTACATCAGCGCCGCCAACCCCGATTTCGATACACGCAGCTACGGCAAGAAGAAACTCAGCGATCTGGTGATGGAACTCAAACTGTTCGAAACCCGCCGCGGCGACGGCAACCAGCTGCAAATCCGGCGGCTTGACTGACCAAAACCCAATCCTTCTTTGGGGTCAAATATCCCGGGGGAGCCCGCGCAGCGGACGGGGGCAGCGCCCCCCCCCCCGAGCCTCACACGCCATACCGCGCCAAGAACGTCTCGACCGCCTCACGCACGACCAGTTCCACCTCATCCTGCGCAAAGCTGCGGCGGATGCCGAAAATCGCCTGCGTCCACAGCCGTGCCTTGCACAGCTCGGTGAACTGCTCGGCGGCCAGCGTCACATCGTCGATCTGCAACTCGCCCCGTTTCACTGCGCAGGACATATACTCTTCCAGCCGTCTGCGCCCGTTTTCCGGCCCCGCCGCGTAAAACGCCCGGCCCAGCTCGGGGAAACGGTCGCTCTCGGCCAGGCAGATGCGAAACACCTGCTGCGCAAAATCCGACAACAGAAACGGCACGATCTGGCCGGCGGCCGTCATCAGCACTGCACGAGGTCCCGCATCCACTTCGATCAAATCCAACGTGCGCGAGGCCAGATGCTGGCATTCAGTGGTCGCCACCTCGATGAACAGCAGCCGCTTGTCAGGGAAATAGCTATACAGCGTCGCCTTCGACACCCCTGCCACGCGGGCAATGTCATCAACGCTGGCGCCCTCGTATCCATCGGCCATAAAGACCTCGCGTGCGCCCGCCAGAACCTGATCGAACTTGCGCCCCTTGCGCACCAATGTTGCCGTTTCGCTCATCAACCTGTCCCTGTTCCGCACCAACATAAACCGTTCGGTTCAGATTCGACAACGCGCCAGCCAGCGACGGGGTTGCAAAAGCCATAGCACACCTTATTAATTGGAATTATTCTAACTAAAATAAATATCCCCATGCTCCCCAGCCGCAAACGCTTTGACGATCTGACCGAACGCGAAATCGTCGCCCTCGCCATCTCGTCCGAAGAAGACGACGCCCGCATCTATCGCAGTTACGCCGAACGGCTGCGCGACGATTTTCCCGCCACAGCTGCCATTTTCGAAGGCATGGCCGCCGAAGAAGACGAGCACCGCGCGCGCCTGTTCGAGCTGCACCGCAGTCGCTGGGGCGACACGGTTCCCCTGATCCGCCGCGAACATGTGGCCGGCTATTACAACCGCCGCCCGGTCTGGCTGATCGAAAACCTTGGCGTGGACCGCATCCGCGACGAAGCCCGCGCCATGGAGCATCAGGCCGAAGCCTTCTACCTCTCGGCCGCCTCCCGCACCAGCGATGCCGCAACCCGCAAACTGCTGGGCGATCTCGCCGCCGCCGAAGCCGGGCACCAACACCGCGCCGCCGACCTGACCCGCGAACACCTGAGCGACGACAGTCGGGACGAAGAGGCGGCCACCGAACGCCGCCAGTTCATCCTGACATGGGTGCAGCCGGGGCTAGCCGGGCTGATGGATGGCTCGGTCTCGACGCTCGCACCGATCTTTGCCACCGCCTTCGCCACGCACGACCCCTGGACCACACTGCTGGTAGGGCTCGCCGCCTCGGTCGGGGCCGGCATCTCGATGGGCTTCACCGAGGCCGCCTCCGACGATGGCGCGCTCTCGGGGCGCGGCTCGCCCATGAAACGCGGCATCGCCTCGGGGGTGATGACAACCGTGGGCGGGTTGGGTCACGCCCTGCCCTACCTGATCCCCGATTTCTGGACCGCGACGGTGATCGCCTTCATCGTGGTCTTTGCCGAACTCTGGGCCATCGCATGGATCCAGAACCGCTACATGGAAACGCCCTTCTTCCGCGCCGCACTGCAGGTGGTGCTGGGCGGCGCGCTGGTTCTGGCGGCAGGCATCCTGATCGGCAGCGGCTAGGGCACGCCCTGTCTTGCCCTTGGCAGGCGCGCAGGCTACCAGCGATTCATGGTCGAGATTTTCCTGCGCACGCTGCCGTTCTTCGTCATCATCGGACTGGGCTTCTGGGCCGGGCGCACCCGCTTTTTCACGCAGGAAGCCACGGCCTACCTGACCAAATTCGTGTTCTTCTTCCCGCTATCGGCGATGCTGTTCCGCTTTGCCGCCAACCTCGATTTTGCCGAAGTTTTCAACGGCCGCCTGATCGCGGGCTACCTCTGGGGCACGGCCTTCGTCTACGGAATCGCCACGGCGGTCGGCTTCTTCCGCAAGCTCGACGTGCCCACCGCCGCGATCGAGGCGCAATGCGCCGTGATCGGCAATGTCGGCTTCCTTGGCCTGCCGATGTTCGTATTGTTGTTCGGGGAAGCCTCGATTGGCCCGATGATGATGGTCCTCGCCACCGATCTCATCGTGTTCTCTAGCCTGATCGTGATCCTGATCAACGCCGCCCGCGACGGCAGGATGAGTCCGGCGATCCTGAAAACCATCGGCCTCGGCCTGCTGCGCAACCCGATGATCGTGGCCATCACGTCGGGGCTGCTCTGGTCGGGGTTCGACCTGCCCACACCCGAGGTGCTGAACGATTTCCTCACGATCCTCGGCGGCGCCGCCACCCCGGGCGCGCTGTTTGCCATCGGCGCTTCTCTGGCGGGCAAATCGGCGGAACGCATTCAGGTCGCGGGTTGGCTGACCTTCTGCAAACTGGTACTGCACCCGATCTTTGTCGCCATCGGCGTGATGCTCCTGTTCCCGATCGACCCGTTCTTGGTCATCGTCGTCGTCTCGGCCGCCGCCATGCCCGTCGCCGGCAACGTCTTCATGCTGGCACAACACTATGGCGTCGCCCCGCAACGCGTCTCGGCCGCGATCCTGGTCTCGACGGCACTTTCCATCCTCACCGTGCCCATCGCCATCGCCTGGGTCTCGGGCTGACCCACATTTCACCATTGCAAAAATACTCCCGCCGGAGGCGTCCCGCCCTTTACGCCCGCGCATCGTCCCGCTAGCCAAGACCCAAAGCAGCCAAGGAGACGCATCATGAAAACCGTATCGGAAAACGCCTGCTTCGGCGGCACACAGGGCGTCTATTCCCACGCCTCCACAGCCTGCAACTGCGACATGACCTTCGGCCTGTTCCTCCCCCCCGAGGCCGCCGATGGCCCGGTGCCGGTGCTTTGGTATCTCTCGGGCCTGACCTGCACCCACGAAAACGCCATGACCAAAGCCGGGGCACAGGCCTGGGCCGCCGAACACGGCATCGCGCTTGTCTTCCCCGACACCAGCCCCCGCGGCGATGACGTGGCCGACGACGACGCCTATGATCTGGGCAAAGGCGCCGGGTTCTACGTGAACGCCACGCAGGAACCATGGTCCGCCCACTACCAGATGTGGGACTATATCGCCGAGGAACTTCCCAACCTGCTCGCCGAACATTTCCCCATCGACGCCGAACGTCAGGCCATCACCGGCCACTCCATGGGCGGCCACGGTGCACTGACGTTGGCTATGTCGTTGCCGGGTCGATTCCGCTCGGTCTCGGCCTTTGCACCGATCTCCAACCCCACCGGATCGGACTGGGGCCGCAAACAGCTGACAGCCTACCTGGGCGAGGACGAAACCAAATGGGCGGCACATGACGCCAGCCTGCTGATGCGTGACAAGGGCTTCGACGGACCAATTCTGGTCGACACCGGCACCACCGATCAATTCATCGATCTGCTGCGCCCCGAGGCATTGGCCGCGGCCATCGCCGAAAAGCGCCAGCAGGCAACGCTCCGCCTGCAGCCGGGCTACGACCACAGCTATTTCTTCGTGTCGTCTTTCATGGAAGATCACGTGGCCTTCCACGCCGCCGCGCTCTGGGCGTGACCCGGGCATGACGCGCATCTTCGTCGATGCCGACGCCTGCCCCGTCCGCGCCGAGGCCGAGCGCGTGGCGACCCGCCACCGCATCCCTCTGGTGGTGGTGTCGAACGGCGGCATCCGCCCCTCCCCGAACCCGCTGGTGGAAACGATGATCGTTTCGGCGGGTGCCGACGAAGCCGACAAATGGATCGCAGACGCCTGCGGGCCTGCGGATGTTGTCATTACCGCCGATATCCCGCTGGCCGCACGCTGTGTCGAACAGGGCGCGCGTGTGCTGCGCCATAACGGCGAGGCGTTCAACGAAATGAACATCGGCCAGCAGCTGGCAATGCGCGATCTGATGGCAGACATGCGCGCCGCCAACCCGCTGGGCCAGGGCGGCGGCGGCAAGCCCTTTACAAAGGCAGATCGCTCCCGTTTTCTGGACGCGCTCGAACGCGAAGTCCGGGCGGCACATCGGACATGAGGCGGGCAAGTTTCCCCGAAACTTGCATCAAAAATCTTGCAAAGATTTTTACGCGTGGAGAGGCAAGTGTGACATGACTCCTGAAGCGGTGGTTTTCGATATCGGCAACGTGCTGATCGAATGGCAGCCCGAGCGGTTCTACGATTCCCGCATCGGGGTTGATCGCCGCCGCGCCATGTTCGCCGAGGTCGATTTGCATGGCATGAACGACCGCGTCGATCTGGGAGGAAACTTTCGCGGCACGATCTACGACATGGCCGAGGCCACCCCGGCCTGGCGCGATGAAATCCGCATGTGGCACGACCACTGGATCGAGATGGCAAGCCCGGTCATCGACCATTCGGTGCGGCTGATGCGGGCGCTGCAGGCGCGCGGCGTGCCGGTGTTTTCGCTGACGAATTTCGGCATCGGCAGCTATGACCATGCCGCCACCTTCTACCCATTCCTGCGCGAATTCGACCGCGATTTCATCTCGGGGCATATGGGCGTGATCAAGCCCGACCCCGAAATCTATCGCCGCCTGGAAGAGACCAGCGGCATTGCGCCAGATGCGCTGCTGTTCACCGACGACCGGGCCGACAATATTGCCATGGCCGCCAGCCGTGGCTGGCAAACCCATCTGTTCGAAGGTCCGCGGGGCTGGGCCGACCGGCTGATAGAGGCCGGATTACTGACCAAGGAAGACGCCGCATGAGTGACATCACCATCATCCCCTTTGCCGAGGGCGAAGCCCGGCTGGACTGGATCGGCCTGACCGAGGCGCTGGCGGCGGGCCATGCCCTGCCCAAGGCCGAGATTGCGGACACCTTCCTGTACCGCGATCCCGATACGTTGCTGTCGCGGTCGGCCTGGATCGACGGCATGGGGCTGGCCGTCAAAAGCGCGACCGTGTTCCCCGGCAACCCGGATGCTGGCAAGCCGATGGTCAACGGGTCGGTCAGCCTGTTCTCCGACATGGACGGCACGCTGGAGGCGCTCGTTGATTTCCACCTTGTCACCAAGTGGAAAACAGCCGGTGACAGCCTGTTGGGGGCGCTGCGGCTGGCCGATCCCGACAGCCGCAACATCCTGATCGTGGGCGCGGGCACCGTGGGCCGCTCGCTCTGCGAGGCCTTCGGCGCCGGGTTCCCGAATGCGCAACAGACCCTGTGGAATCGCACCAAGTCCAAGGCCGAGGCCCTCGCCGCAACGCTGGATGGCGTCTCGG
Organism: Arenibacterium halophilum; assembly: GCF_005938225.1. GTDB lineage: Bacteria > Pseudomonadota > Alphaproteobacteria > Rhodobacterales > Rhodobacteraceae > Arenibacterium > Arenibacterium halophilum. Next base: position 61,991 of record NZ_VCPC01000003.1, on the reverse strand, counting down.
TTGCCGACGATCTCGAGGCGGCGGTGCGCGCTGCAGACATCATCGTCTCGGCCACCATGGCGACCCAGCCGGTGATCCGTGGCGAATGGCTGCGCCCCGGTCAGCACCTGAACCTGATCGGCGCCTACCGTCCCGACATGCGCGAAACCGACGATACCGCCCTGCAACGGGCGCGAATCTTCGTCGACAGCTACGACACCACCGTCGACCACATCGGCGAGATCAAGATCCCGATTGCCGAAGGCGCGATCACCCGCGACGATCTGGTCGCCGATTTCTACGCATTGGACAGCTTTGCACGCACCGGCGCCGATGACATCACGCTGTTCAAGAACGGCGGCGGCGCCCATCTGGATCTGATGACCAGCCGCTATATCCTGGATCGCTGGAACAGCCCGGCCTGATTGCCGGGCCCTTGCCTCAGGCCGCGCCCAGCACCGGCTTGGGGCCCCGGTCTTCACGGATCGGCAGGTGGACAATGGCGCTGAAGGCACCGATGCCCACGCCGATCCACCAGACCATGGTGTAATCACCATAAAGGTCATACATCCGCCCGCCCAGCCAGACGCCAAGGAAGCTGCCCAGCTGGTGGCTGAGGAAGACGAACCCATAGAGCGTACCCATGTAGCGCAGCCCATACAGATGCGCGACAAGCCCCGAGGTCAGCGGCACCGTCGCCAGCCAGAGCGATCCCATCACCGCCGAGAACACCAGCACCGACACCGGGGTGATCGGCAGCAGGATGAACACGGCGGCCGCGATGGTGCGGCCTGTGTAGATCGCCGCCAGCAGGTATTTCTTGGAATAGCGGTTGCCCAGCCAGCCCGCCAGCAGCGTGCCCGCCACATTCGCCGCCCCGATCAGCGACAGCGACACCGCGCCCAGCGCCGAAGTCGTGGTGATCCCGATATTGTGCAGGATACCGCCTGCAAGGATCGGGCCGCACATTTCGGTCACCATTGCGGGGAAATGCGCGGTGACAAAGGCCAGCTGATAGCCGCAGGAAAAGAACCCCATGAAAATCATCGCGTAAGACGGATCGCGGAAGGCGCGCATCACGATGGTGCCCATGCTTTCTTCAAGCTCGGGGCGTGAAATCGGCGTTGGCGCCCGCATGAACGGCAACAGCAGGATCGAGGCGACCATGATCGCCGCAAACACCAGAAACACGGATTGCCAAGTCAGAAAGCCCAGCATCCACTCTGCCATCGGCGCGCCAAAAATCTGCCCGGCGCTGCCCGCGGCGGAAACGATCGCCAGCGACATCGAGCGGTTTTCGTCGCTCGCCGCGCGGCCCACCACCGCAAGGATCACGCCAAACCCGGTGCCTGCCACGCCAAAGCCAACAAGCCAGGCGTAAGTCTGATGCGCCAGCGGAGTCGTGGAATAGGCCGACAACACCAGCCCCAGCGCATAGACCACCGCGCCGATCAGGATCGCCTTCCGGTCGCCGATCTTCTCCGCCACGGCGCCGAAAATCGGCTGCCCGATGCCCCAGGCCAGGTTCTGGATGGCGATGGCCAGGGAAAATTCGCTCCGCAGCCAGTTGAATTCCTCGGCAATCGGAATCTGGAACACGCCAAAGGACGATCGCACCGCAAAGCTGATCACGATGATCAGACAGCCGGTGATCAGCACGGGCGTAAAGATGGACGGCGACTTGGGCATGACGTGGACTCCGGTCAGGAAATTTGACCTAATTCCCATCTGCGGCCGGCGTCAATTCAGGAGTTTTGACGGCACCCATCAAAATATCTTATCCATCGCGGAAAATCGTGCCCACACCAGCACTTTCCTTTGCGACTTCTGCGGGCTATCGCTGGACCATGAGTGAACTTGCCACCCTGTATGACCAGCGCATCGCCCAGGGAAAGCTGACCCGCGATCCCGCCCAGCTGGCGGTGCTGGAGGAATTCGACCGTATCCACGCGGGCCTTGATCAGCCGGTGAAGCGCGGGTTTTTCCGCCGTTCGACGCCGGAGCCGGTGAAAGGGCTGTACCTGTGGGGCGGGGTCGGGCGCGGCAAATCCATGCTGATGGACCTGTTTGTCGAAAGCCTGTCGGACGTGGCCGTGCGGCGCGTGCATTTCCACGCCTTCATGCAGGAAATCCACGCCGGGATGCACGCCGCGCGCAAGGCCAATACGCAGGATGCGCTGGCCCCCGTGGTGCAGGCGCTGGTGCAAGATTTGCGCATACTGGCGTTTGACGAAATGCAGATCACCGACATCACTGATGCAATGATCGTCGGCCGCCTGTTCGAGGCACTGTTCGAGGCCGGCGTGACGGTGGTAACCACCTCGAACCGTCCACCCGAGGATTTGTACAAGAACGGGTTGAACCGACAGCTGTTCCTGCCCTTCATCGACCTGATCAACAACCGTATGGCCGTGCGCGAACTGGCCAGCGACACCGACCACCGCCAGAACCGGCTGTCGGGCTCGCAGGTCTATTTCACCCCGATCGGCCCGCAAAGCCGCGCCGATATCGACGCGGTGTGGGACGATCTGGCCGGCGGTGCCGATACGCCGCTGGTGCTGACGGTGAACAAGCGCGAGGTGACCCTGCCCCGCTATCGCAACGGCGTGGCCCGGGCGAAATTCTACGACCTTTGCGGCAAACCGCTTGGCCCGGCCGATTTCCTGGCGATTGCCGATGCCCTGCGCGTCCTGGTGCTAGAGGATATTCCGCGCCTGTCGCGGTCGAACTTCAACGAAGCCAAGCGCTTTGTGACCTTGGTCGACGCGCTTTACGAGGCGCGCGTGCGCCTGATCGCCTCGGCGGCGGCGGAACCCGAAATGCTGTATGTCGAAGGCGAAGGCACCTTCGAATTTGAACGCACCGCCTCGCGCCTGCGCGAAATGCAGGACAAGGATTGGGGCACAACAGACTAAGCCACGCGCTTTTAATGGCGCGACGGCCCCTTATGTGTCAGAAAAATTCACATGGGCGGCCAAGGATTGCAGGCGCGCGCGCGTCAGAAGACCGTGAAGCGCATACATATCAGCGATGACGATCTGGCCCGGGCGGCCTCGGACGGGGATGGGGCCGCCTTCTCGACCCTGCTGGCGCGCCACTACGACAGGCTGTTCGGGCTGGCCTTTCGCATGACCGGCAGCCGCGCCGATGCCGAGGATCTGACACAGGATGTCTGCGCCGCGCTGCCGTCGAAAATCCGCAGTTTCCGGGCGGAATCGCGGTTTACGACGTGGATGTACCGGATCATGGTCAACGCCGCCTACGATCTGCGTCGTCGCCGCGCCGCCCACGACAAGGCGGCCGAAGGCTGGGGCGACTGGGAACTGGCCCGCCGCGACGAGGCCAAGGAAACCGCCGAACAGGTCGACTGGCTGATCGCCACAATGCGCGCCCTGCCGGACGATCTGCGCGACACGCTGGCGCTGATCCTTGACGACGCCACCCACAGCCAAGCGGCCGAGGTGCTGGGCATTTCAGAGGGCACGGTCAGCTGGCGCATTTACGAGGCGAAACGACACCTGGCCGCGCTGCGTGCCAAGGAGGACCGCGCATGAGAGACGATCTTGAACGGCTGAAGGCGGCTTTGGATGCCGCCACACCCGCCCCCGACCGCCGCAAACGCGCCGCCGATCTGGCGCTGGCACGAAAAAATTTCCGCGAGAGCCAAGAAACGCCGCCCGAGCCGCGTCCTACCTCTGATCGCCCCCGTTCGGGGCTGTTGAGAGGAGTTGGAAAGATGTTTGCAACGATGACAACCCGCGGCGGTCTGGCCGCAACCACGGCACTGGTAGCATTGGCGATGGTGGCCTTTACGCCGCTGGGCGAAACGCTGCTGCCGCGCGATCTTGGCGCGCCATCCGATGCGCCCCGCGCCCGGCAGGAAAACACCGAAGCGGATGATGCAGGTGCCGACGCCCTTGCCGTTGAAGCGCCCGCCATCGTCGCCGAACCCGCGCCGATGCCGTCGCCCATGCCCGCCCCAATGGCAGGGCGGTCGGTCGGTGCACTTGCAAAACAGGCAGCACGGCCGATGCCCCTGCCCGACGCGATGCCGATCCCCGAGGCCGATACCGAGGAGTTTGCCAACGACGACGACTCGCCGCTGAAAATCGTCGCCGACGATCCGGTCTCGACCTTCTCGATTGATGTCGACACGTTTTCCTATGCTGTGGTGCGAAATTCGCTGAACGCGGGCCAACTGCCACCGCGCGACGCGGTGCGCATCGAGGAGATGATCAACTATTTCCCCTACGACTACCCTCTGCCCGAACCGGGCGCCGCCTTCCGCCCAACCGTTTCGGTCAGCCAGACGCCGTGGAATGCGGATACGCGGTTGGTTCAGATCGGAATTCAGGGCGCGACACCCCCGGTGGAAGATCGGCCTCCGCTGAACCTTGTGTTCCTGATCGACACCTCTGGGTCGATGAACCAGCCCGATAAGTTGCCGCTGCTGAAACAGGCGTTTTCGATGCTGCTGGGCCAGCTTGGCGCGCGCGATCAGGTTGCGATCGTGGCCTATGCCGGCAGCGCCGGGCAGGTGCTGGCGCCCACCCCTGCCACTGACAAGGCGGCGATCCATGCAGCGCTGGCGCGGCTTGAGGCCGGCGGCTCCACTGGCGGTCAGGAAGGGCTGCAACAGGCCTACGCGGTGGCCGCTGCCATGGCCGAAGAGGGCGAGGTCAACCGGATCGTGCTGGCCACCGACGGGGATTTCAACGTCGGACTGTCGGACCCCGAGATGCTGAAACAGTATATCGCTGCCAAACGCGATCAGGGAACATACCTTAGCGTTCTGGGCTTCGGGCGCGGCAACCTTGATGACGCGACAATGCAGGCGCTGGCCCAGAACGGCAACGGCACCGCCGCCTATATCGACACGCTTGCCGAGGCGCAGAAAGTGCTGGTGGATCAGGTCGCCGGTGCATTGTTCCCGATCGCGGATGATGTAAAGGTACAGGTTGAATTCAACCCCGCCGAAGTCGCCGAATACCGGCTGATCGGCTATGAAACCCGCGCCTTGCGGCGCGAAGATTTCAACAACGATGCCGTGGATGCCGGTGAAATCGGCGCGGGCCATCAAGTCACCGCGCTGTACGAAGTAACCCCGGTTGGCTCACCGGCACGGCTGACCGATGATCTGCGCTATCAATCCGGCGCGACGCCTGCCCCGACAGGCGAGGGAGAGCTTGGCTTTCTGCGACTGCGCCACAAGGCACCCGGAGCCGCGGATAGCGAATTGATCGAGATGCCGATCACGGCCAGTGCTCTACCGGCCCCCGATGCGGGCTTTGCCCAGGCGATTGCGGGGTTCGGGCAACTGCTGCGCGGATCGGACTACCTTGGTGGTTGGAGTTGGAACGACGCCATCACCCTTGCCAATGCCAACAGGGGCGACGACTCCTTTGGCTATCGCGGCGAAGCGGTGCAGCTGATGCGGCTTGCCAAATCCTTGACCGAGGCGAAATAGCGTGGGGATTGAGGGGGCGCGGCCCCCGTCCCTGCGGGACTCCCCCGGAGTATTTTCGGAATATTGAAAGGGGGAAGGCGCCCCTGTTTCCTTGAGGCAAAAATATCCCGGCCAGGCAGGCAACGCGCGCAGCCAGATTTTCCAGCCATAAAAAAGCGCGAGGCAATTGAGCCTCGCGCCGTTTCATCACATTGAACAAGTGACTGGGATCAGTTGACCGATTTGGCCTCGACGACATCCGTTTCCTGCGCGGTCGGCGTCGTGCTGGCGATCTGGATGCGACGCGGTTTCAGCGCCTCGGGCACTTCGCGTTCCAGGTCGATATGCAGCATCCCGTCAACATGGGTTGCGCCGGTGACGCGCACATGGTCGGCAAGGTGGAAGCGACGTTCGAACGCGCGGGTCGCGATGCCGCGGTGCAGGAAGCTGCGATTGGTGTCTTCCTCGGCTTTGCGGGCCGACACGACGAGCGCCTTTTCCTTCACTTCGACCATAAGGTCAGACTCCGAAAAGCCCGCGACGGCAATCGAGATGCGATAGGCATCGGCAGCGGTCTTTTCTATGTTGTAGGGCGGGTAGGTCGGCTGGCTGACGTCGCTGGTCAGCAGGCGGTCCATCAGGTCGGCGAATTGATCAAAGCCGACGGTTGCACGGTGCAGGGGTGCAAAATCAAAACTACGCATGTGTCATCCTCATCATGAGCGATATGGTGTCATGCCCTCCGATTGGACGGGCAATTCATCACCGGGCCCGATCTGGCATCCCGGTATCGCTGGAGATGGGAACGCTGTGCGGGGCTGTCAAGACCCGCTCCGTCGCAGGTTAGCGCGACCCCTTGCCGGTGTCTGCGCTGGACGCCATGCGCCCTGCGCGCAGCGTTTCGATCAACCCCGGCGCCCGCAGGCCGACGGCAAAACGGTCATCGCTGCCGATGGGAAAGGCCGTGAGATCGCCCAGGATGGCGGGTTTGCTCCGGGTTCCTTTGCCGGTGGCGCGCGCTGGGCGAAATCCCATTGCGCAGTTCGGGGCAACGGCGCCGGCGCGCAGGATCTCGGAGCATCCGATATCGTAGCGCGCCGTGCGCTGGCGGGCCTCCGGGCGCCCCAATGCGCGCCCGACCGGGCCAACCTTGGGGGTGAACGCTGCGGCGTTGCTCAGTGAGGGAACGGCGCCGTCTGCCGATGCCGAGAGAGGAAGCGCGCAGAGCGCCGCGACGAGGCATAGGTGTTTCATCATGGTTTTATGAACTTTGCGCCAGTGTTGCGTTTGCCTTCCCCCACCATCACGCGGTTTGCGCGGGGCGGGGCCGATGTGTTGAAACCACGACCGGAAATCAGTTGGGTCATCAGCGTGGCCAGAGGGCGTTCGAGATCGGTGCCCAGCGCCACGCGCCCCTCGCCCACCTCGGCCTTGGCCGAGACCACCGATACGATCTGCGGCGTGCCTGTTGCGAATGAAAAGACCGGGGCGCCGGACGATCCGAAATCGACGTCGCAGGACATCACAAGAACGCCCTCCTGCCGCGAGATGACATGGCAGACCTCTTGCAGCGAGGGCGCCTCGGACCGGTCATGGGCATAGGACACGATACCAATGGCATCGCCGGGAGCCGGGCGGCGGGCGGTTTCAAACGGCACCACGGTGGTGTTGCGGATCGGGTGCTGCAATTCCAGTAGTGCCACATCGTTGCGGACCCGGTCGGCCGAGAGATCGTGATCAAACGTATAGTCGGGGTGGGCCACCGCGCGGCGCACCTGGCGGTAGGCCGAGGCGCGGCCGTTGCGCCAGCCGGCGAGGAATTCGATGGTTTCGGGGTCGATCCGATGGCCGCTGCGTTTGTCGTAGAGGCAATGCGCTGCCGTCAGCACCAGATCGGGCGCGATCAGCGCACCGGTACAAAATCCGCGTCCATTCAGATCCAGACGGCCCACGGCCTCCCACTGGCGGCCTGCGTCGGTGGTTTCCAGCGATTGCAGCGCCGCATCCTGCGCCGCGACCTGCATCGGCAGGAGTAGTGCCAGTATCGTTCCGATCAGCCGCCGCACGCCGCGCTCCTGCCCATTTATCCCGAGGATTCGTAGGCCCCTGATAGGGCGAAAATGCGGCGGCAAAAAGGTCGGTCTAGGTCGGGCCGTCGCCCAGCGCGCGGGGCCGTGGCCCGCCGGTCGCCCAATCCAGCAGCTCGACCGTATGCACCACCGGCACCCCGGTGCCAGACCCGATCTGCATCATGCAGCCGATGTTCCCGGCGGCGATCACATCGGGCTTGCGGGCTTCGAGCGTTTGCACCTTGCGCGCCTTCAGTTGGCCCGAGATCTCGGGCTGCATCAGGTTGTAGGTGCCGGCGGACCCACAGCACAGGTGGCTGTCGGCGGGTTCGACCACCTCGAACCCGGCGGCTTTCAGCAGGGCCTTGGGGTGATCCTTGATCTTTTGCCCGTGCTGGAGCGAGCAGGCGGCGTGATAGGCCACGCGCAGCGGTGCGTGGGTCACGACGGGCGCATCGGCCATAAGCGTCACCAGCACTTCGCTGATGTCCTTGGCGCGGTCGGACACGCGGGCGGCGTCGGCGGCCAGCGGATCGGTGCGGAACATGTGGCCATAGTCCTTAACCGTGGTGCCGCAGCCCGACGTGTTGATGACGATGGCATCCAGCCCGGCGCCGTCAATCTCGTGACACCAGGCGCGGATGTTGCGCGCAGCCGAGGCGTGGCTTTCATCCTCGCGCCCCATGTGGTGGGTCAGCGCACCGCAGCAGCCCGCGCCCCTGGCCACCACCACCTCGGCGCCCAGACGGGTCAGCAGGCGAATGGTGGCATCGTTGATATCGGTGTTCAGCGCCTTCTGCGCGCAGCCCGTCATCAGCGCCACGCGCATCCGGCGCGGCGCATTAGGTGCGAAACTTTGCGGATCGTCGTGGCGGCTGACCGGCGGGATGTGGCGCGGCGCCATATCCAGCATCGCGCGCAGGCGCGGGTCGGGCAGCAGCCCTCGGAACGGGCGCGCGAGCCGTGCCGCCAGCAGCGCAAGGCGAAACCGCGTCGGATAGGGCAGGATCCCCGCAAGCACCCAGCGCAGGGCGCGATCGGTGAAGGGGCGGCGATAGTTCTTCTCGATATAGGCGCGGGCGTGATCGACCAGATGCATGTAATGCACGCCCGATGGGCAAGTTGTCATGCAGGCCAGGCAGCTGAGGCAACGGTCGATATGCTTGACGGTCTTTTCGTCCGGCACCCGCTCGTTTTCCAGCATATCCTTGATCAGGTAGATGCGGCCGCGCGGGCTGTCCAATTCGTCGCCCAGCACCTGATAGGTCGGGCAGGTCGCGGTGCAAAACCCGCAATGCACGCAGGCGCGCAGGATTTCATTCGCGCGCTCGGTGCCCGGATCCTTCAGCTGGGCGCCGGTAAAATTCGTCTGCATCAGCCCATTACCCCCGGGTTCAGAATGCCGCGCGGGTCGAACTGCGCCCGCAACCGTTCAGAGAGCGCTGCCAGCGGCGCGGGCTCCGGCTGGGTCAGCGGGACGGCATCGGCCAGATCGGACGGCGCGTGGATCAGCGTGGCATGGCCGCCAATGGCTGCCACCTCGGCGCGCAGGGCATCGTGCAGGGCACGCTGGTCCGCCATCGCGTGGATGCGGATGCGCCCCCCGGCCCAGTCGTAATCATACAGGCAGTCATGCGCGCCCGCGATCCGGGCCATCAGCGCGGGCGCATCGCCCGGCTTGACCGAGACGAACCATGTCGCCCCGCCCGGCCCGCGCACCGTTTGCGAAAAGGCCGACAGCGCGCGCCCGGCCTGCCATGGCTCGACGCTGGTACCGATCTGGCCTGCGCCAAAGCGAGACAGCAGGTCGCGCAGGCGTTCTGTGCGATAAGTGACCGAGTCGGCGAATCCTTCGACGCGCAGCAGGGTTGTCGGCTCTTCCTCGATCCCTGCTGGTGCGTGGACTGCACCGCTGACATCAAAAGGGGATCCCATCGCCGCCGCCATGGCCTGAACCGCCTCGGCATCTGTCAGCCCGGTCAGAGTGACATGGCCCACGGCCTCGGGCTTGGGCAGCACCTTGAAGGCCACTTCGGTCAGCACGCCTAGCGCACCGCGCGATCCGGCCAGCAGTTTGACCAGATCGTAGCCGGTGACGTTCTTCATCACGCGCCCGCCGTTGCGCAGCACCTCGCCCCGGCCATCGACGAACCGTACGCCCAGCAGCAGATCGCGCGCCGCGCCCACCTGCACCCGCCGCGCGCCCGAGGCGTTGGTGGCAAACACGCCGCCAATGGTCGTGTCACCGCTGACGCCCGTCACGCCACCAAGGCTGTAGGGCTCGAACGGCAGCATCTGGCCCTCGGCCTCCAGCGCGGCTTCGATCTCGGCCAGCGGGGTGCCGGCCTGTGCCACCATGGTCAGCGCGCCGGGTTCGTACAGTGTGATGCCGGTCAGCCCCGCGACCGACAGCACCTCGCCTTGCGGCGTGCGCCCGCTGGCACGGGTGCCACCGCCCTGCACCCACAACGGGCCCTTGGCATCGGCGACGGCCTGCGCCAGATCGCGTTCGTCTTTTGGTGTCAGCAAGGCGGCATCCTTCTTGTCGCGGGTCAGGCGGCGCTGGCGCGGGGCGTCTGGCGGCGTGCCTCGCTGGCGCCCAGCGGGAAGACCTTGGCCGGGTTCAGAAGCCAGTCAGGATCGAACACGTCCTTCACGCGCATCTGCGCCTCGAGGTCGGCGGGGCTGTATTGCACCGTCATCAGGTCGCGTTTTTCGATGCCCACGCCGTGTTCGCCGGTCAGGCAGCCGCCGACCTCGACACAGAGCTTCAGGATTTCGGCGCCCAGCGCCTCGCAGGTTTCCAGCTGGCCCGGCGTATTGGCATCGAACAGGATCAGCGGGTGCATGTTGCCATCGCCCGCGTGGAACACGTTGGCGACGCGCAGCCCGTATTCGCCCGAAAGCTCGCCGATGCGGCGCAGCACCAGCGGAAGCTGGCTGACCGGGATCGTGCCGTCGAGGCACATGTAATCGTTGATCTGGCCCATCGCGCCGAACGCGCTTTTGCGGCCCAGCCAGATGCGCCCGGCTTCGTCGGCATCGGCAGCCTCGCGCAGCTCGACCGGGTTGTGGCGGCGGGCGATGTCGCCGATCAGGCGCAGCTGATGGGCGATTTCCTGTGGCGATCCTTCGACCTCGACGATCAGCAGCGCCTCGCACATCGGATATCCGGCCTTGGCGAAGGCCTCGCAGGCCTCGATGCAGGGGCGGTCCATGAATTCGATGGCGACGGGCAGGACGCCCGCGCGGATGATGTCGGACACGCAGGCCCCGGCCACCTCGTTGCTGTCGAACCCGATCAGCACGGGCCGCGCGCCTTCCGGCTTGGGCAGGATGCGCAGCGTCGCCTCTGTCACCACGCCAAGCTGGCCTTCGGATCCGCAGATCACGCCCAGCAGGTCCAGCCCGCCCGCGTCCAGATGCGCGCCGCCGATATCCAGAACCTCGCCCTGCATGGTGACCATGCGCACCCCCAGCAGGTTGTTGGTGGTGACACCGTATTTCAGGCAATGCGCGCCACCGGAATTCATCGCGATATTGCCCGCGATGGCACAGGCCAATTGGCTGGAGGGATCGGGGGCGTAAAAGAACCCGTCGCCTTCGATTGCGCCGGTGACCGACAGGTTGGTCCGCCCGGTCTGCACCCGGATGAAGCGGTTGTCGTAATCGGTTTCCAGCACCTCGGTCATGCGCGACACGCCCAGCACCACGCAATCGGCCGTGGGCAACGCCCCGCCCGCCAGCGAAGTGCCCGAGCCGCGCGGCACCACGGGCACGCCCATGTCGTGACAGATGCGCAGCACGCCGGCGACCTCTTCGGTGGTGGCCGGCAGCACTGCGACCAAAGGCGGGCAGGCATAGGCCGTCAGCGCGTCGCATTCATAGGCGCGGGTTTCCATGGGGTCGGAAATCACCGCGCGGTCGGGCAAAACCCTGTGCAACCGCTCGACCAGTTCGGCTTTTCGCGACACAATGGCCGGGTTCGGCTGTGGCATGTCCATGGCATATCTCCGGTTTGGTAAAAAAATATGACCAACTACGCGGTGACGCAAGCAAAAACGAGGGCCGCGACATGATGACCATGCGGTGGAGCGATGTGCTCGCGGTGTTTTCATGGGCCGACGCAGCGGCGCTGGCGCTTCTGTGGCTGTGCTATCTGGCAATCGGCTGGCGGATCGAGCATCCGTCGAAGGCCCGGCCTTCGGTCAGCATCCTGATGCAGGGCTTCCGGCGGGAATGGATGCAGCAGATGGTGACGCGGCAACCGCGGATATTTGACGCGCACCTACTGGGCACCCTGCGACAGGGCGCATCGTTCTTTGCCTCGGCCTCGATGATCGCGATTGGCGGGGGGCTGGCGCTGATCGGGAACACCGATCCCCTGGCCGGTCTGGCCGAAGACCTGACGCTGGGCGACACGCCGCCTCTGGTCTGGGAAATCAAGATACTGGTGATCGTGCTGTTTCAGGCCAATGCGTTTCTGAAATACGTCTGGGCGCATCGGCTGTTCGGCTATTGCGCGGTAGCGATGGCCGCCGTGCCAAACGACCCCGAACATGGGCAAGCTGCCCCGCGGGCGCGGCAGGCGGCCGAGTTGAACATCACGGCGGCGCGCAGCTTCAACCGCGGGATGCGCGCGACCTATTTCGCACTGGCGGTCTGTGCGTGGCTGATCGGGCCTGCCATGCTGGCGCTGGCGGCGCTTGCGACGGTTGCAATGCTGTGGCGGCGCGAGTTCGCGTCCCATTCGCGCAGCGTGTTGCTGTCATCGCCACCCGAACCGCGTGGGGCTGGAAACGGAATTTGAGTATTTGGACAAAGAAGAAGCAGGGGGTTCCGCGTCAGACGCGATGATAGGGCGTTCCGGCAAGGATGGTCGCGGCGCGGTATAGCTGCTCGCTGAGCATGACCCGGACCAGCATATGCGGCCAGACCATTGCCCCGAAGGACAGGAGCGCATCGGCCTCGTCGCGCAAGGATGGATCCAGCCCATCGGCGCCGCCGATCAGCAGCGCCAGATCGCCCCGGCCCTGATCGCGCCAGTCGGCAAGGCGGGTGGCGAAATCAGGCGATGTCATGGGTTTGCCGCGTTCGTCGAGCGCCAGAGTCACCGCGCCCTGCGGGATGGCGCGGCGCAGCAAATTTGCTTCGGCCGCCATGCCGCCGCCCTTGCGGTCTTCGACCTCGATCACATTTGCAGGGCCAAGGCCCAGGGCGCGGCCGGTGCGGTCGAACCGGGTGAGGTAGTCGTCGAGCAGGGCCTTTTCCGGCCCCTTGCGCAGGCGCCCGACCGCGCAAATATGCACGCGCATGGTGGGGTGCCCCCGTTTCGGTTCCGGCCCTCGCGCGGCGGGGCGCCCGTTCGTCGTCGTCAGTTCGTCGTGGTAGGGGCCCACATCTTTTCGAGCTGGTAGAATTCGCGCACTTCCGGACGGAAGATATGCACGACCACGTCGCCCGTATCGATCAGCACCCAGTCGCCCGTATCCTTGCCTTCGACGCGGCACAGGCGCCCATAGTCCTGCTTCAGTCGATCAACCAGCTTTTCCGCCATGGCGGCGACCTGCCGGGTCGAGCGGCCCGAAGCGATGACCATGTAGTCGCCAATGGCTGTCTTGCCACGCAGGTCGATCTGCACGACATCTTCGGCCTTGTCGTCATCGAGTGAGGAAAGGATTCGTGCCAGCAGCGTTTCGCTGTCGGGCTGGGTTTGGGCGGCCATCAGCGCGGCCCGGTCATCGGCGGGCATTGCCGCCTCTGCTTGTGGTGTCAGGACGATGTCCTCCTAGGTGGCGCGCCCTGAACCCCGGGCGCCGGGGTGCCCTTAACATAGCATTTTGACCGCGACAATTCAATGAAACCACCGTGACGAAAGCCGGGCACGTGGCAACTGCCGGATTGATGGGCATCATTCCTTTGCCCCCGGTGCGGTGGCCGTGGTTTCCAGCGTCGAGCCCGGCAACACGCGCACCTCGCGCTGGGGGAAGGGGAATGACACGCCGTTGGCGGCGAAGCTGTCCCAGAGGGCCAGGTAAACGTTACCCTTGATGTTGGTCAGCCCGTCCGAGGGATCGGTGATCCAGAAGCGCAGGATGTAATCGACGCTGCTGTCGCCGAAGCCCGTGATATGGCAAACGGGCGGATTGGGGTTCGACAGCACGCGGCGCACCCCGGCGGCCGCTTCGATGGCCAGCTTGCGCACGCGGTGCGGATCGTCGCCATAGGACACGCCGAAATGAAGATCGAGGCGCACCAGCTTGTTGGTATGCGACCAGTTCACCACCTGGCTGGTAATCAGATCCTCGTTCGGGATCAGGTATTCCTTGCCGTCGCGGGTGACGACGGACACATAGCGCGCGCCAAGGCTGTCGATCCAGCCGAAGGTATCGCCAAGCGAGATCACGTCGCCCGGCTTGATCGATTTGTCGAGCAGAATGATAATACCCGAGACAAGGTTCGATACCACTTTCTGCAACCCGAACCCGATGCCAAGCCCGATAGCCCCCGACAGCACCGCAAGCCCGGTCAGGTCGAAGCCCAGCGCGCGAATCGCGATCATCAGCACGATGCCGTAGACCAGCGCCTGCACCGCTTTGACCGCCAGCACCTGCATCGAGGGCGAGATGTCTTCGTTGCGGCGCAGTGCGCCTGAGGCGCGGGTTGTGGCCAGCCGAGCAATCGCCAGCAACACCGCGATCAGCACCGCCGCCTGCAGCACTGTCAGCACCGAAAGCCGCACCTCGCCGATCCCGAAGGTCAGGCTGTCGAGGAACTCGGCCACATCGTCGGACACGTTCAGCGCATAAAGCGTGCCGTAGATCCACAGGGCCCAGGCCACGATGCGACGCAGGAAGGCATTGGCCACCAGCCGCGTGACGAAGGCCACCACGATCCAGAGCGTAACCAGCGTGGCCGCCACCCCGATCAGGTAGCTGCGCGAGGGCCATGTGGCCTGCTGCATCACCAGATAGACGGCCCAGGCCAGCACCGCATAGCAGATCAGCCCCAGCATGCGGCGCAGTTGCACCAGCATCCGAAGCTGCCATTTGTCCCAGCCGCTGCGCGAGCGCGCCCAGGCCTCGACCCGGGGCGCCACGATCAGCCGCAGCAGGAATGCCGCGCCGATCAAGCCGATGATGATGAACAGCTGGTACTGCCGCCAGCCGGGCGAAATGAATAGCATCACCCAGCGCACAACTTCGTCCCAGAGCCATTGGGCGACCTCGGCAAACGACTGTAGCGCGGCGAATTCTTCCATGCGGGCGCGGCTCCTCCTTGGAACAAGTTTATCCCGGTGGTCTCACAAGGCAAGCCGGGCGATCCCGATCTTACCCCAGAGGCGATGCGCGCAAACCTGATCGCGGTAACCAGTTCGTCGAAGCACAACAACAAGACTCTGGCTGGCATGACGCTGACAAACGCAACCTACTGCCACACGACGGCCAACAATGGGCTGAAGGTGGTGATTGGCGAGAAGGTGAACCCAACTCCGTCGGTCGGCACCCAACGGGCTCCGTGCCTCTCTGCCGCTGCTGGCGGCAGGTGTCGGAGCGATGGCGCGAATGCGGCGGCGCAAGCGGGGTTGATGGTTGCGATGCGCCCAGAAAGGCCGCCCCTCCCCCGGCAGCCTGTTTCGTAGGGCGCTGACGGCACTTGATCGCAAGGCGGGACAGGCGTATCTGCCCTTGTCATGAGCCGTGTATTCGACATTGCCGATCATTCGCGCCTGCCCTGGCGCTTTTATGGTGCGACCCGCGCCATTCTGGCGCGCGCCTGACGCGCCTGCTTCCCTGACGGGACTGCCACCGGCTTGCGCCGAACAGCTACTGCTTCCGACATTCGAGGAAAGAACCGATGTCACCCAAAACGCTTTACGACAAGATCTGGGATGCCCACGTTGCCCATGAGGCCGAAGACGGCACCTGCCTTCTGTATATCGACCGTCACCTGGTTCACGAAGTGACCAGCCCGCAGGCCTTTGAAGGCCTGCGCATGTCGGGCCGCAAGGTGCGCGCCCCGGAAAAAACGATCGCCGTGCCCGATCACAACGTGCCGACCACGCTGGATCGCGACGACGCGACCACCATGACCGAGGACAGCCGCATCCAGGTCGAGGCGCTGGACAAGAACGCCCGCGACTTCGGCGTGCATTACTATCCGGTCAACGACGTCCGTCAGGGCATCGTGCATATCGTCGGCCCCGAACAGGGCTGGACCCTGCCAGGCATGACCGTGGTCTGCGGCGACAGCCACACCGCGACCCACGGTGCTTTTGGCGCGCTGGCGCATGGCATCGGCACGTCAGAGGTGGAACACGTTCTGGCGACGCAGACGCTGATCCAGAAGAAATCCAAGAACATGAAAGTGGAAATCACCGGCAAGCTGGCTCCGGGCGTCACCGCCAAGGACATCACCCTTGCGGTGATCGGCAAGACCGGCACCGCCGGCGGCACCGGTTACGTGATCGAATATTGCGGCGAAGCGATCCGTGGCCTGTCGATGGAAGGTCGGATGACCGTGTGCAACATGGCCATCGAAGGTGGCGCCCGCGCTGGTCTGATCGCACCGGATGAAACCACCTTTGAATACTGCAAGGGCCGCCCCCATGCGCCGAAGGGTGCCCAGTGGGAAGCCGCGATGGAGTGGTGGAAAACGCTCTATTCCGATGACGATGCGCATTGGGACAAGGTGCTGACCATCAAGGGCGAAGATATCGCGCCGGTCGTCACCTGGGGCACCTCGCCCGAGGATGTTCTGCCGATCACCGCCAAGGTGCCCGCCGCCGCCGACTTCACCGGCGGCAAGGTCGGCGCGGCACAACGGTCGCTGGATTATATGGGCCTCACGCCCGGTACGCCGCTGAACGAAGTCGCAATCGACACCGTGTTCATCGGCTCCTGCACCAACGGCCGGATCGAGGATCTGCGCGCTGCGGCGGCGATCCTGAAAGGCAAGAAGGTGAAAGACGGGCTGCGCGCCATGGTCGTTCCGGGCTCGGGCCTTGTGCGGGCCCAGGCGGAAGAGGAAGGCCTGGCCGACATCTTCAAGGACGCAGGGTTTGAATGGCGCCTTGCAGGCTGTTCGATGTGCCTTGCAATGAACCCCGACCAGCTGGCGCCGGGCGAACGCTGTGCCTCGACCTCGAACCGCAATTTCGAAGGCCGCCAGGGCTTCAAGGGGCGTACGCACCTGATGTCGCCCGCGATGGCCGCCGCCGCCGCGATCACCGGCAAACTGACCGACGTTCGGGAGATGATGTAATGGACAAGTTCGACAAACTCACCGGCGTTGCGGCGCCCATGCCGCTGGTCAACATCGACACCGACATGATCATCCCGAAACAGTTCCTGAAGACGATCCAGCGCTCGGGACTTGGGGCGAACCTGTTTGACGAGATGCGGTACGACCGAGAAGGCAACGAAGTCCCGGATTTCGTGCTCAACCAGCCCGCCTACCGCGAGGCGGAAATTCTGGTGGCTGGCGAAAACTTTGGCTGCGGGTCGTCGCGCGAACATGCACCTTGGGCGATCAAGGATTTTGGCATCCGCTGCGTGATCGCGCCCAGCTTTGCCGACATCTTCTACAACAACTGCTTCAAGAACGGCATCCTGCCCATCGCGCTGCCGCAAGAGGCCGTTGATGTGCTGATGAAGGACGCGGAAAAAGGATCGAACGCGCGGATGAGCGTCGACCTTGAAGCCCAGACCGTGACCACCTCGGACGGCGAGGTGTTCACCTTCGAACTCGACAGCTTCAAGAAGCACTGCCTGATGGAAGGTCTCGACGATATCGGGCTGACGATGGCCAAGGAGGCGTCGATCGACAGCTACGAGGCACAGGCCGCGCAGGCGCGCCCCTGGGTCTGAGCCAATTCAAACGTGATTGAAAGGGCCGGGATTTCCCGGCCCTTTTTGCATGGCGCAGGCATGTATCGGCGAATTTGCGCCAGTGTCGCCGCCACAATTGGCAAAAGCCTGCCACCCGGCGGGCCGGACGGCCGCCCGCGCAGTCGGCACGGGCGCCTAGAAACCGCGCAAACTCCGCGCCGCTGCCCAAAGCATTAAATTGTAGTTAAATGTTGCGGATCCACAAAATGTAGGCGTTTTCCCTGCTCTGCCACCGGGATGCTTCAAAATTGATGCAAAGTCGCACCAGTTTTATCACGTTTTCGCCCTAATCCTCGGGTCACGTCGTCCTACGGCTTGAGTGGTGGGCGGAATAGCGGCACAAATGAGGCCAAAATGAGGCACGCCACCCGGATCGGGTGGGATCAAGGTGGAACAAGGACCGGCAATGAACCGATCCTGTCCAGTTTGAAGGGATCGAACAGTGTTCGCACGGATCACGGGCGCAGCAATGCGTGGCATATTGGTGGCCCTGCTGGTGGCGACTCCGTCGCTGCTCCTGCCGGGTTTCACCACCGATGCGACAGAAATGATCGCGTTGCTTGCCATTCTGGCCGGCGGGTTGACCTTTGCCGAATATAACACCGACTACCCCAGCTTTATCGAATTCCGCGATGCCCCGCCGGTGAACCGGCTACGATTTATCGCGTTGTTCCTGATCTTTTTCCTGCTGACCGTTATCGCCAAACACGCCTATGAACCGACCCACCTGACCGGGTTGATCGCCGGGTTTGGCGGGCTGATCGGATATTTGACCGATTTTCCCTATTCGCCCGTGCGGCTGATGATCCTTGTACTGCCCGATGGATCGACTCCCTTTACGATCGACAGCATGCGCATCGCCGCCGGGATGGCCTATGTCATAGCGTCACTCACGGTTCTTTCCTTCCTGTTCATCGTGCGCGTCTTGAACTGGCCCGCGGGGAACGGCGCTTTCAACGTCTGGATCAACCTGCCTCTGTTCGATCCGACCAAGGGCGGCGACGTGGTGATGCGTCTGAAACGCGACGGGCGGGTGAACATGATCGTCGGCTTCCTGTTGCCGTTCATCATACCCGCGCTGCTGAAACTGGCCTCGGATTTCCTGAATCCGATACCTTTGCAAGATCCCCAGACCCGCATTTGGGTGGTGGCCGCGTGGGCCTTCCTGCCGACCAGCATGATCATGCGCGGCATCGCCATGACACGCATCGCCCAGCTGATCGAGGAAAAGCGCCGGCGCGTCTACGCCAATTCCGAGGCGGCGCAAACCGCATGACGGCCCGGCGCGCTGTCGCCTGTCTTGTCCTGTCCCTTGCCCTTGCCATGCCCGCAACAGCCGAAACGCTGCGCGTCGCCACTTATAATATCGAAGTGTCGCGCCGGGGCCCTGGCATCCTGCTGCGCGACATTTCGCGCGGCGAAGATCCGAAGATCGCTGCCGTGATCGAGGTGATTGCCACCGTGCAGCCCGATGTGCTGGCCCTTCAAGGCATTGACTGGGATCTGGACGGGCTGGCGCTGGCCGCTTTGCAACAGGCGCTGACCCGCGCCGGAGCAGTGTACGCGCATACCTTTTCCGCGCAGCCCAACACCGGCCTGCCCAGCGGGCATGACATGGACGGCGACGGGCGGCTGGACGAGCCCGAAGACATGCAGGGCTATGGCGAATTCACCGGTGCGGACGGTATGGCGATCCTGTCGCGCTTACCGATCGACCGTGACGACATCCGCGATTTCAGCGCGGTTTTGTGGCGCGACCTGCCCGGCGCGCAGTTGCCGACCCATCCCGACGGCTCCGCTTTTCCGACCGTCGAAGCGCAGGCAGCGCAAAGGCTCAGCTCGGTCGCGCATTGGGCGGTGCCGGTCCGCCTGCCCTCGGGTCAAACCCTGACGGTGCTGACGTTCCACGCCACCCCGCCCGTGTTCGACGGCCCCGAAGACAGGAACGGGCGCCGCAATGCCGATGAAATCCTGTTCTGGCGCGCCTATCTAGATGGCGCGTTCGGCCCGGCACCCGATGAGCGGTTCATCATCGCGGGCGACGCGAACCTTGACCCGCACGACAGCGATGGCCGCCGAGAGGCAATAACCACCCTGTTGAACGACCCGCGCCTGACCGATCCACGCCCCGCCAGCCCCGGCGCCGAAACCGCGCCCACGCCCGGCCACACCGGGCCAGATGCGCTGGACACCGTCGATTGGGACGGCATCGGGCGGCTGCGCGTGGATTACGTTCTGCCGTCCGCTGATCTGCGCGTGACAGGGGCCGGCGTGTTCTGGCCCGCGCCCGACGAACCGGGGTACGATGCGGCCACTACGGCCAGCCGGCACCGGCTGGTCTGGGTCGACATCGACGCGCCCTAGCCCCGCAAAACAGGGGCGAACGCCCGCCCTCCATTGACCATGCCGCCCCGGCGCGCTACCCCCGTCGCGGCATATTCAATGGAGCGCGCTCATGTCCAACCCTTCCCTTCTGATCCTGCCGGGCGACGGCATCGGCCCCGAGGTTATGGCCGAGGTCACCCGCATCATCGACTGGTTCGGCGCCAAACGCGGCATCGCCTTCGACGTGAGCGAGGATCTGGTCGGCGGGTGCGCCTATGACAAGCACGGTACCCCGCTGCACGACGACACGATGGCGAAGGCGCTCGAGGTCGATGCCGTCCTGCTGGGCGCCGTGGGCGGCCCGAAATACGACAAGCTCGACTTCAGCGTGAAGCCCGAACGCGGCCTGCTGCGCCTGCGCAAGGAAATGGACCTGTTTTCCAACCTGCGCCCCGCCCAGTGCTTTGACGCGCTGGCCGACTTCAGCTCGCTGAAAAAGGACGTGGTTGCGGGCCTCGACATCATGATCGTGCGCGAGCTGACCAGCGGCGTCTACTTTGGCGAGCCGCGCGGCATCTTCAAGGAAGGCAACGAGCGCGTGGGCATCAACACCCAGCGCTATACCGAGTCGGAAATCGCCCGCGTGGCACGCAGCGCCTTCGAACTGGCCCGCAAGCGCAACAACAAGCTGTGCTCGATGGAAAAGGCCAACGTGATGGAATCGGGCATCCTGTGGCGCGACGTCGTGACCGAGGTGCATGAAGCCGAATACAGCGATGTCGAACTGACCCACATGTATGCCGACGCCGGCGCCATGCAGCTGACCCGCTGGCCCAAGCAGTTCGACGTGATCGTCACCGACAACCTGTTCGGCGACATGCTGTCGGATCTGGCCGCGATGCTGACCGGCTCGCTCGGGATGCTGCCCTCGGCCTCGCTGGGTGCGCCGACGGAAAACGGCCGCCCCAAGGCGCTGTACGAGCCCGTCCACGGGTCGGCCCCCGACATCGCCGGCCAGGGCAAGGCGAACCCCATCGCCTGCATCCTGTCCTTCGCGATGGCGCTGCGCTACTCCTTCGACATGGGCGACGAAGCCACCCGTGTCGAAAAGGCAGTCGAAGCCGTGCTGGCCGATGGCAAGCGCACGGCCGACCTGCTGGGCGAAGAAGGCGTGACGCCGGTGTCGACCAGCGAAATGGGCGATGCGATCCTGGCCGCGCTGGACGCGAGCCTCTGAAACCACACGGGCGCTGGCCGACCCCGGCCCGCGCCCATCCACCTCGCGGAGGGCGTCATGACACCTCAGGCCCGTGGCATTGTTCTGGCGCTGCTGGCTTTCGCGCTTTACGCGGGGCATGACACATTGGTGAAGCTGCTGGGCGGGCGTCACGCGCCGTTCCAGATCGTGTTCTTCACCGTCCTCTTCGCCTTTCCCCTGTCCACCCTGATGCTGATCGGCGACCGCGAGCCGCGCAGCCTGCGGCCCGTGCATCCCGGCTGGATGGCGGCGCGCACCGTGGCCATCGTGATCTCCTCGGCGGCGTGTTTCTATGCCTTCTCGGTGCTGCCGCTGGCCGATACCTATGCGATCTTGTTCGCGATGCCGATCCTGATTACCCTGCTGGCGATCCCGATCCTGGGCGAACGGGTCCGCCTGCGCCGGGGCGTCGCCATCGCCGTCGGGCTGATCGGCGTGGGCATCGTGTTGCAACCGGGCCAGGCCGAGCTGTCGCTGGGCCATCTGGCTGCGCTGATCTCGGCGCTTGGCTCGGCCACGGCGGCCACCATCGTGCGCCGCATCGGGCGCGATGAACGCAACGTGGCGATGCTGATCTACCCCTCGGTCGCCACCTTCGTGGTGATGGGCACGGCGCTGCCCTTTGTCTATACGCCGATGTCGGGCCTTGATTTCGGCTTGAACGCACTGATCGCCCTGCTGGCCTTTGCCGCCATGCTGCTGACGATCGAGGCCTACAAACGCGCCGAAGCCGCGCTGATCGCGCCGATGCAATATTCCCAGATGCTCTGGGCCGTGTTCTATGGCTGGCTGCTGTTCGACGAATGGCCGGGCACAGCGACCTTCGCGGGCGTCACTCTGATCATCGCCTCGGGGCTTTATATCGTGTTCCGCGAGGCGCGCGGGGGCGCATCTGAAAACACCCCTGTCCTGCGCACCCGCAGCCGCGCCGCCACCCCTTCGGCCCCGCGCATTTCGACCGCGCGCCGCATGTTGGGGCTGGGCCGCTAAGGCTGCATTCTGCCTCTTGCCAAAGCCGCGCCGCCGATATATCCCGCGCCCCACGGTCGGAGTGTAGCTCAGCCTGGTAGAGCACTGTCTTCGGGAGGCAGGGGCCGGAGGTTCGAATCCTCTCACTCCGACCAGATTTCAAAATATTGCCAATTCCCGGATCACGCCGGTTCCGGTCGCCACGTCAGACTGTCCGTACTGCTGCGTGTAGTGGGCAGGTATTCCGCCGCGATCCACCCCTTGTAGCCGTCGGCCTGCATGGCGGTGAACAGCGCAGGAAAGTCGATGCGGCCAGCGCCGGGTTCGGTGCGGCGGGGCATGTCGGCGACCTGGACATAGCGAATGCGCGCCTTGTGCGCCGTTCAGACGGCCAGCGCGTCGCCCGTGATCATCGCGGCGTGGTAAGTATCGAATTGCAGCCCCATGTTGGTGAACCCGACCTTGTCCAGCACCCGCGCCGTCGCGTCGTAGTCGGGCAGCGCACAGCCGGGATGTTCGCGCGCGTTCAACGGCGACACGACAAAGACCTGACTTGGCCATTGCTGCGCCGCCCAGCGCAGATTGGTGACCAGCCTCTCTTCGGCCTCTGCCACTTCGGCGTTGCCGACCGCAATATGAACGATCTCCGGGCTCAGCTCGGCCGCGACCCGCATGGCGCGGCGCATGTCGCCCTGAAATCGTGCTTCGCTTTCGGGTTCACCGGCGTATCCCGGGCGGCCTCCGGTGTAGTTGGGCGGCGGCGCGCCAATCTGGCTCAGTAACAGCCCGTTCGACAGCAGGGCACGACGAATGTCACGCGCGGCGCCATCATAGGGAGAGGGGATTTCCACCGCCTCGAATCCGGCGGCGGCGGCCGCGCGGAACCGGTCCTCGAAGGGCAGTTCAGTGAACAGCATCGACAGGTTTGCAGAAAATCGCAGCATGGGCTCTCCCTGAACACCGGCGTTCAGCACAACCTAGCCTTGCATTACCTCATTTGCCAAGCGTTGCAGCATCGGACGCAAGCTTTTGAATCCGTGCCCAATCGCCGCGCTCGACAGCCTCCGCCGGGGCAACCCAGCTGCCCCCGGCGCAGGCGACGTTCGCCAGCGACAGGTACGACAGCGCATTGTCGGCCGACACACCGCCCGTTGGGCAGAATGTAATCTGCGGCAAGGGCGCGCCAATGGCCTTGAGCGCCGGTGCCCCGCCCGAGGCTTCGGCGGGGAAGAACTTCATCATGTCATAGCCGCGCGCCAGCAGATGCATTGCCTCGGTGGCGGTGGCAGCGCCGGGCAGCAACGGCAGGCCCTCGGCTTCGCAGGCGGCAAGCAATTCGTCGGTCGCACCGGGCGACACGCCAAAGGTTGCCCCGGCAGCCACTGCATCGCGCACGTCCTGCGGCGTGACCAGCGTACCCGCACCCACGACCCCGCCCGGCACCTGTGCCATCTCGCGGATCACGTTCAGCGCGGCCGGCGTGCGCAGCGTCACTTCCAGCGCGGGCAGGCCACCGGCCACCAGCGCCTCGGCCAGCGGGCGGGCTTGGGCGGCATCCTTCACCACCAAGACCGGAACGATGGGGGCCATCGCGCAAATTTCGCGGGTGCGGCGGCTGGCGTCTTTGGCGGAAAGGGGCATGGGTCAGGCTCCGAATACGGTGGCGCCAGTGTCGGCAGAGCCGACAGTCTGGCGGAAAACGGCGAACAGCTCGCGGCCAAGGCCGGTTTCATTCGCGCTCAGGTCGGGGGTGGCGGCGGGGCGGTCGGCCACGCCCTCGGTCAGGATGTCGAGCACACCGGCCTCGGCATCGACGCGCAGCAGATCGCCATCCTGAAGCCGCGCGATCGGGCCGCCGTCCAGCGCCTCGGGGCAGACGTGGATCGCGGCGGGCACCTTGCCGGAGGCACCCGACATGCGCCCGTCAGTCACCAGCGCGACCTTCAGCCCGCGCGATTGCAGCACCGACAGAACCGGCGTCAGGCTGTGGAGTTCAGGCATCCCGTTGGCCTTGGGTCCTTGGAAACGCACGACAACAATGGTGTCTTCGGTGAATTCGCCCGCTTTGAAGGCCTCTTTCACCGCCTCCTGGTCGTGGAAGATACGCGCGCGCGCCTCGACCACGCGATGTTCCGGCGCGACAGCCGAGATTTTCATGACCCCGGTGCCCAGGCTGCCCTTGAGGCGCTTCAACCCGCCGGTCGGCTGGAACGGATCGGCGGCGGGGCGCAGGATCTTGTCGTTCAGGCTGTGGCCCGCACCGGGCTGCCATTCCAGCGCATCGCCGATCAGCTTGGGCTCGGCGGTGTAATGTTCCAGCCCCTGCCCCGCCACGGTGCGCGTATCGGGGTGCAGAAGGCCAGATTTCAGCAGATCACCGATCATATAGCCGAGGCCACCAGCGGCGTGGAAATGGTTCACATCGGCCAGTCCGTTGGGGTAAACACGCGCCATCAGCGGGGTCACATCGGAGAGGTCGGAAAAATCTTCCCAGTCCAGCACGATGCCCCCCGCGCGCGCCATGGCGACAAGGTGGATCAGCAGGTTGGTCGAGCCACCCGTCGCGTTCAGCCCCACGATCCCGTTCACGAAGGCGCGTTCGTCAAGGATGTCGCAGGTCGGTGTGTAATCGTTGCCCAGCGCCGACAGCGCCAGCGCACGCCGGGCGCCTTCCACCGTCAGCGCATCGCGCAGCGGGGTGTTGGGGTTCACGAAGCTGCTGCCCGGAAGGTGCAGGCCCATGAACTCCATCAGCATCTGGTTGGTGTTGGCGGTGCCGTAGAACGTGCAGGTGCCGGGGCCATGATAGGCCGCCATCTCTGCCGCCATCAGCGTGTCGCGCCCGCATTCCCCGGCAGCGAACTGCTGCCGCACCTTGGCCTTTTCATCGTTGCTGATGCCGCTGGTCATCGGCCCGGCGGGCAGAAAGACGATGGGCAGGTGCCCGAAGGCCTGCGCCGCAATCACGAGGCCCGGCACGATCTTGTCGCAGACGCCCAGGAATACGGCGGCGTCAAAGGTGTTGTGGGTCAGCGCGATCCCCGCCGACATGGCAATCGCATCGCGGGAAAACAGGCTCAGCTCCATACCCGGTTCGCCCTGGGTCACACCATCGCACATGGCGGGCACGCCACCGGCCACCTGCGCGGTGCCGCCCGCCGCACGGGCCGCCGCGCGGATCAGATCGGGGTAGCGTTCAAACGGCTGATGCGCCGAAAGCATGTCGTTATAGGCGGTGACGATGCCAAGGTTGCCCGCAGTACCCTGCGCCAGTGCGCGCTGGTCCGGCCCGGCAGCGGCAAAGGCATGGGCCTGCCCCGAACACGACAGATGCGCCCGCGCCGGCCCCTTCGAGACCGCATCGCGCATCCGGTCCAGATAGGGGCGGCGCGTTGCCTCGCTGCGGGCGATGATCCGGTCGGTGACGCGGGCGATGGTGTCGTTCAATGGCGTTGGCATGGAGGCCTCCCGAAGCTGGCGCAGCGGCAGTTACGCCGCTATGTTACCGCTAACAATCATACTCCGGCAGGAATATCAACCACTCGCGCCTAGGTCGGCAGTTCCTTGGATGGGATCACCGGAAAGAAGTCGCCGCCCGACCACAGCCCGAACCAACCGTCGTGATGCTCTCCGATCTCGACCAGCCGGTAAAAGCTCTTGCGATCAATCAACGCTTCGAGGTTGGCGCGCACCAGAACATAGGGCGACGGTTCCCCGGTTTCGGCATCCCGTTCCACACGCAATGGCGCGTCTGCCCCGGCACTGACCTTGTCGCCCACATTTGTGGCAAATGTCAGAACCTGATCGCGGCCCTCGCCCGTCGCCTCGAAATCAACCGCGACAAAGGGCGCGTCATCCACCGTGATCCCGACCTTTTCAACCGGCGTGACAAGAAAATAATCGTCGCCTTCCTTCTTCAGGATCGTTGAAAACAAACGCACAAGTTCGGGTCGGCCGATGGGCGTGCCCAGATAGAACCATGTGCCGTCACGGGCGATACGCATGTCCAGATCGCCACAGAACTCGGGATTCCACAGATGCACAGGCGGCAGGCCACGCGATTTTCCGGCGGCGCGGACCGAGGCGGCGATGCCTTCGGCGGATGGGGTCACGGCATTTTGTCCGCTCATTGCTTTTGCCATTTCCTTCGCTCGGGGTACACTCTTAGGAAAGCATATATGTGCGATGAAAGGAAAGTCATGCCCGAGTCGGAGGATCTGGTCGCCGCGATCGAAACGGTCGAGGCCAAGCTGGCCGAGGCGAAAGCCTCGATCACACGGCGATTCATCGGCCAGGAACAGGTGGTTGACCTCACGTTGACGGCGCTGCTCTGCGGCGGTCATGCCCTGCTGATCGGCCTGCCCGGGCTGGGCAAGACGCGGCTGGTGGAAACCTTGTCGACTGTGATGGGTCTGCACGGCAACCGTATCCAGTTCACGCCCGATCTGATGCCGGCCGACATCCTTGGTTCCGAAGTTCTCGACACCGCTGCCGATGGCACACGGAACTTCCGCTTTGTTCAAGGCCCGATCTTTTGCGAACTTCTGATGGCCGATGAAATCAACCGCGCCAGCCCGCGCACGCAATCGGCGCTGTTGCAGGCGATGCAGGAACGCATGGTCACGGTCGCGGGCGAAAACCGCGATCTGGGCGCGGCGTTCCACGTTCTTGCCACGCAGAACCCGATTGAACAGGAAGGCACCTACCCCCTGCCCGAGGCCCAGCTTGACCGTTTCCTTGTGCAGATCGACGTCGCCTATCCCGACCGTGACACCGAACGTGCGATCCTGCTGGCCACCACCGGCGTCGCCGAAGACGAGGCCGTTGCCGTCTTTACCCGAGAGGAACTGTTGGCCGCGCAGAAGCTGCTGCGCCGGATGCCAGTGGGCGATTCGGTGGTGGAAATGATCCTTGATCTTGTCCGCGCCTTCCGCCCCGACGAACCCGACGCCTCGGACAAGGTGCGTGACACCGTCGCATGGGGCCCCGGCCCGCGTGCCGCGCAGGCGCTGATGCTGACGGTGCGCGCCCGTGCGATGCTGCAGGGGCGGCTCGCCCCCAATGCCGAGGATGTGCTGGCAATGGCGCGCCCCGTACTCAGCCATCGGATGGCGCTGAACTTTGCCGCCCGTGCGCGCGGCGACAGCCTGTCGGAGCTCATTGACCAGACCGCCCGCGCCCTTGGCAAAACCGAGGCTGCGGCGTGACACCAGACACCGCCCTACGCCACAGCGCCGAAGCCGAAGCCGCGCGCCTGCCCGCGCTGCTGGCCCGGGCCGAGCATCTGGCCGGAACGGTCCTGTTGGGCGATCACGGGCGGCGGCGCGCTGGCATGGGCGATGATTTCTGGCAATACCGCCCGGCGCAATTCGGCGACAGCCGCCGCATGATCGATCACCGGCGCAGCGCCCATGGCGATCAGCAATTCGTGCGCGAACGCGAATGGCAGATCGCGCAATCTGTGATGCTCTGGGTCGATCAGGGCGCGTCGATGCGCTTTGCGTCAGATCCGAAAACCTTGGGCACCAAGGCCGATCGCGCCCGCCTGCTGGGGCTGGCGATCGCCGTGCTGCTGGTGCGCGGCGGCGAACGCGTGGGCCTGACCGGAACCAGCCTTCCGCCCCGGCGCGGCAATGCGCAGATCATGCGCCTGGCGCAGGCGCTGGTGGTGGATGCCGATGCCGATTACGCGCCACCCGAACACCGTGCCATGCTACCCCATGCCCGCGCGGTGTTTATCTCTGACTTCCTTGGCGACATGGCCGAGGTCCGGCTTGCGCTGACCAAGGCCGCCGACCGTGGCGTGCGCGGCGTGGTCTATCAGGTGCTGGACCCGGCCGAAGAACAGTTTCCCTTTCGCGGGCGCACCATTTTCGAAAGCGTCGGCGGCAGCCTGCGGCATGAAACGCTGAAGGCATCAGACCTGCGTGACCGCTACCTTGCCCGGCTGGCCGAACGCCGGGACGAACTGGCGCAGCTGTGCCGCGCCACCGGCTGGCAATTTGGCCTGCACCATACCGGCGACAGCGCGCAATCGGCGCTGCTGTGGCTGTATCGTGCGCTGGACGGAGGCACCGCGTGACCGTTCTGGGCGGCATTGGATTTACCGCGCCCTGGCTGCTGTTGGGGCTTCTGGCGCTGCCGGTGCTGTGGATCATCCTGCGCGCCGTACCGCCCGCGCCAATCCGGCGCCGGTTCCCGGGGGTCGCCCTGCTTCTGGGCCTGCGCGACGACGAAACCGTGACCGACCGCACGCCGTGGTGGTTGTTGCTGTTGCGGATGCTGGCGGTGGCCGCGATGATCGTCGGTCTGGCCGGTCCGGTTCTGAACCCCACCGTGAATCGTGACGGGAACGGGCCGTTGCTGATCGTGCTGGATGGCACATGGGCCGGGGCCGGGCATTGGGGTGACAAGATCGGACTGATCCAGTCGCAGCTGCAAGAGGCCGGGCGCGCGGGCCGCCCTGTCGGCATTTTGCAACTGACCGCGCCCGAACCGGTCAGCTTTCAGGCCGCGAATGCCGCCGCCAGCCGCCTGCCCGGGCTGAAACCGATGCCGTGGTCGCCTTCGGACGCGATGATCGATCGCGCGACAGAGGCGCTGGCCGCGGTCGAGGGCGATTTCGACACCCATTGGTTCGGCGACGGGCTGGCCTACGACGGGCGCGACACGCTGATCGCCGCGTTGCAAGAGCGCGGCACTGTTTCCGCCTATCAGACCCAGGCCGAGGTGCTGGGCCTTGGCCCGGCGAGTTTCGAGGACAACGCCATCCAGCTGACCGCCCGCCGGTCTGTCGGTGGGCCGGAACGCACGGTCGATATCATCGCTCAGGGCCGCGACCCGGCAGGTAACACCCGCGTGCTGGCGCAGGTGCCCGCCGCGTTCGAGTCAGGCGCAACCGAGACCACCGCCGCCCTGTCGCTGCCTGCCGAGCTGCGCGCCCGCATTACCCGGTTCGAGCTGCGCGGGCTTCGCTCGGCCGGTGCGCTCTCGATGACCGACGACGCTCTGCGCCGCCGCGAGGTTGCTCTGATTGCCGGGCGGGACGACCGTGAAGGGCTCGAACTGCTGTCGCCGCTGCACTACCTGGAACAGGCACTGGCCCCTTCGGCAGACCTGCTGACCGGCGCGTTGGGCGATCTGCTGCCTGCGAATCCCGATGTGGTCGTGCTGGCCGATATCGCGACACTGTCCCCGGCGGAATCCGATGCATTGGCGGAATGGATCGACGGCGGCGGGATGCTTCTGCGCTTTGCCGGGCCGCGCCTTGCCGCCAGTGATGTCAGTCGCGATGAGGAAGATCCGCTGATGCCCGTGCGCCTGCGGGCCGGTGGCCGCAGTGTCGGCGGCGCGATGAGCTGGGGCGAACCCAAGATGCTTGCGCCCTTTGCCGAAGAGTCGCCCTTTTATGGCCTTCCGGTGCCCGAGGATGTGACGGTGACCGCGCAGGTCATGGCCCAGCCCGATCCGAACCTTGCTAACCGCGTGATCGCGTCACTCTCGGATGGCACACCGCTGGTGACGCGCAAGGCTATTGGTCAGGGGCAGGTGGTGCTGTTCCATGTCACCGCCAATGCCGAATGGTCATCGCTGCCGCTGTCGGGTCTGTTTGTCGAAATGCTGGAACGGTTGGCTGTGTCTTCGGCCGCAAAACGCCCCAGCGCCGCCGATCTGGAAGGCACGACATGGACGCCGGTTCAGGTGATGGACGGCTTTGGCACCCTGTCGGACGCGGGCACCCTGCCCGGAGTCGCGGGCCCCGCGCTGGCCGATGCGCCGGTCGGCCCCGATCTGCAACCGGGCCTCTACCGCAGCGGCGACCGGCGGCTGGCCCGCAACGTGCTGACCGCGGATACCACGCTTGCGCCAGCCGCCTGGCCCGCCAGTATTCCCGTGACCGGGCTGGCGGTGGCCGCCGAATGGCCACTGGGCGGCGCGTTGCTGGTGCTGGCGCTGGCGCTTCTGGTGGGCGATATCGTCGCCTCGCTGGCACTGTCGGGCCGCCTGTCGCCCGCTGGCGCAGGCACCACCGCCGCAATCGCCCTTGCCGCGGTGATGGCCATGCCCCAGGCCGCGCAGGCGCAGGACGACCCCGAGGATTTCGCCCTTGCCGCCACGTCTGAACTGGTGCTGGCTCATGTCATCACCGGCAATCCCCAAGTTGACGACATCGCGTTGGCCGGGCTGCGCGGCCTTGCCGATACGCTGTATTTCCGCACATCGGTTGAACCCTCGCTTCCGATGAGCATCAATCTGGAAACGGACGAACTGGCGTTTTTCCCGCTGCTCTACTGGCCGGTCACGCCGGATCAGCCGATCCCCTCGGACGAGGCCTATGCCAAGCTGAATGCCTACCTGCGCTCGGGCGGGATGATCCTGTTCGACACCCGCGATGCCGATGTGTCGCGCTTTGGCGCCGCCAGTCCCACGGGGCGCAAGCTGCAACAGCTGGCCGCGCCGCTGGATATTCCCCCGCTGGAACCGCTGCCCTCCGACCATGTGCTGACGCGCACCTTCTACCTGCTTCAGGATTTTCCGGGCCGCCACGCCGGGCGCGAGGTCTGGGTCGAAGCCGCGCCGCCGGATGCCGAACAGATCGAAGGCATGCCGTTCCGTAACCTCAACGACGGAGTGACCCCGGTGGTGATCGGCGGCAACGACTGGGCCGCCGCTTGGGCGGTGGATCGAGAGGGGCGCGCGCTGCTGCCCGTGGGGCGTGGCTTTTCCGGCGAACGCCAGCGCGAACTGGCCTTCCGTTTTGGGGTGAACCTTGTGATGCACGTGCTGACCGGCAATTACAAATCCGATCAGGTGCACGTGCCTGCGCTGCTGGACAGGCTGGGCCAATGACCGGAACGCTGATCTTCGACCCGCTTGTGCCGCTGCCGCTGCTGGTGGCGATTGCCGTGCTAGCCTTTGCCGGGCTGGCGCTTGCGCTTTGGCGCGGGCTTGCGGGCTGGCCCCTGCGCACGCTGGCGGCGCTGGTCCTGCTGGGCGCGCTGGCCGGTCCGGTCTATCAACAAGAAGATCGCGATCCGCTGTCCGACATCGTTCTGCTGCTGGAAGACACCAGCGCCAGCCAATCCCTGTCCGACCGCCCCGCACAGACTGCCGAAGCGCTGGAAGAGTTGGAAAGCGAACTGGCAAGCCGCCCCAATACCGAAGTGCGCCGCGTCCCGGTGCCCGACGGCGAAGGCGACGAAGGCACCCGGCTGATGGCCGCCCTGTCCGAGGCGCTGGCCGAAGAGCCCAGCGCACGGGTCGCCGGAATTATCGCGCTGTCGGACGGCCGCGTGCACGATGCCGATCTGGCCCCCGATCTGCCCGCGCCGCTGCATCTGCTGATAACCGGGCGCGATTCCGATTGGGACCGTCGCCTGATCGTCGCCAACGCCCCCGCCTTCGCGATCATTGGCGAACCCGTCACCCTGACCCTGCGGATCGAAGACAGCGGCGCGGTTCCCGACGCCATCGGCGCGACCGCGCCGCTCGAAATCTCGGTCGATGGCGGAGAGCCTGCCCGCTATGATGTGCCCGTGGGACAGGACATCGACCTGCCCGTAACGCTCGGCCACGGCGGCAACAACGTGATCCGCTTCTCGGTCCCCACCGCCGATGGTGAATTGACCGACCGCAACAATACCGCCTTGATCCAGATGAACGGCGTGCGCGATCGGCTGCGGGTGCTGCTCGTCTCGGGCGAGCCGCATCCGGGCGGGCGCACATGGCGCAACCTGCTGAAATCCGACAGTTCGGTCGATCTGGTGCATTTCACCATCCTGCGCCCGCCTGAAAAACAGGATGGCGTGCCGGTGGCCGAACTCTCGCTGATCGCCTTCCCCACGCGCGAACTGTTCATGGAGAAGATTGATGATTTCGACCTGATCATCTTCGACCGCTACAAGCGGCGCGGCATCCTGCCTGCGCTCTACCTTGACAACGTGGCGCAATATGTCGCCCGCGGCGGCGCCGTTCTGGTGGCAGCGGGCCCCGATTTCGCCAGCGCCGACAGCATCTTCCGCTCTCCTCTTGGCCCGGTGATCCCGGCCGAACCCACCGCACGCGTGCTGGAACAGCGCTATCGCCCGCAGGTGACCGACATGGGCCAGCGCCACCCCGTAACCGGCGATCTGGGCGATCCGGAAACCTGGGGAGGATGGCTGCGTCAGATCGAGGTGACCCCGACGTCCGGCAATACCCTGATGTCGGGGCTGGACGATCGCCCGCTGCTGGTGCTTGACCGTGTCGGCGAAGGCCGCGTCGCCCTTCTCGCGTCTGACCATGCGTGGCTTTGGAATCGCGGCTACGAAGGAGGCGGCCCGCAGTTGGAACTGCTGCGCCGCCTCGCCCACTGGATGATGAAGGAACCCGAGCTTGAAGAAGAGGCGCTGGTCGCCGAAGTACCGCAAGGCCAGACCATGCGCATCATCCGCCGCACCCTGTCTGACAGCGTGGGCCCAGTCACGGTCACCCGCCCCGACGGGCAGACCGAAACGGTCGAGCTGCGCGAAACCGCGCCGGGCCGGTTCGAAACGCTCTACCGCGGGAACGAGATCGGCCTCTACCGCCTGGCCGAGGGCGATTTGGAAACCGTCATCGGCCTGGGCCCGGCTGCCCCCCGCGAGTTCGAAGAAACCATCTCCACGGGCGACATCCTCGCCCCGGTGATCGCCCCGCAACGCGGCGGCATCATGGCACTCGAAGATGGCACGCCCTCGCTGCGCGACATCCGCCCCGGCCGCCCGGCCTCTGGGCGCGGCTGGATCGGGCTGACCCCGCGCAACGCCTATGAAACCAGCGACGTCACCCAAACCGCGCTGCTGCCGCCCTGGCTGGTGCTGCTGCTGGCGGCGCTGCTGATCACCGGCGGCTGGCTGCGCGAAGGCCGCCGCTGACCCGCCACCCCCTGCTTCTTTTCGGAAAAATCACTCAAATCCGCCGCGCGCGGCACATGCAAAAGCTGCGGGTCAATCCAGCCGGATCGTCACCCGGTCCGACCGGCCCGCCCCGTCGATCACCACAAGCGTGGAAAATCCCGGCCCCGGCACACCAATGTCGATCTCGCGCGCTCGAACCCCGCGTGCAACAGGTGCGCCATTGGCCAACACCGAAAACGGTTCGGTCCCACCGCGCAGGCGCAGCGTCAGTGGAGCGCCCGGCTCCACCAGCACGCGCGCGCCATCGGGTGGAAAGGCCAGTTCCGGCGCCGACGCCTCTGCCATGTCGCCACCGCGCGCCTCGAACCGGCGCAGCGGCATGGGCAGATCCGCACCCGACACGATCAGCGTGGAGGGTGGCGGTGGCGGCAAACGGTCGAACGCCGGTTTCAACCGCCCGAAGGCCTCGAACAGCACCGGCGCGGCCAGGCTGCCACCAAAGGCGCCCGGCACCGGCGTGCCGTTGGGCCGCCCCATCCACACGCCAATCACATGCGCCCCGTCATAGCCGATGGCCCAGGCATCGCGGTGCCCATAGGACGTACCTGTCTTGTAGGCCAGCACACCCGCAGGCGCGCCCGGCGGTGGCGCCAACCCGGCCAGGATATTGCCAACCTGCCAGGCCGCCTCGGGGCTGGTGACGCGGCCGCCCATCACGCGCGGCGCCGCCTGCGCTTCGCGCAGCACAGGCCCCGTGCCGCCGTTGGCCAGCGCCGCATAGACCTGCACCAGATCGCGCAGGCTCATCCCCAGACCGCCCAGCGAAATCGCCAGACCGGGCCGCCCGCCGGGGATACGCACCTGCGCCCCCGCACGATGCAGCGCCGCAACCACGCGGGCAGGGCCCAGCGCCTCGGCCAGCTTGACCACCGGGATGTTCAGCGACTGTTGCAATGCCTCGCGCACGCGGATGTCGCCGCGAAACTGCCCGTCGAAATTCTGAGGCGCGTATTGACCGAACCGGACGGGTCCGTCGTGGATGATCGTCTCGGGGTGGGCCAGCCCCTGGTCGAAAGCCAGACCATAGATCACCGGTTTCAGCAAAGACCCCGGAGACCGTATTGCGCGGGTCATGTCGACATAGCCCTCGCGCCCCGGGCTGCCCGCATAATCCGCCGACCCGACCGACGCGATGACATCGCCGGTCGCCCGGTCCGCCACCACGATGGCGGTGGATATCCGCGCCCCCGCCCGGCGTGCCGCCGCGCGGGCCAGATCCTCCATCGCGGCCTGCGCGCGCGACTCAAGCACGGTCGCGATCAGCGGTGCGCCCGGGGCCTCAGCGCGCAGGGTATCGCCCAGATGCGCCGCCAGCCGGGGAAAGGCGCGCAGACCGTCTGGCAGCGGCGCGCGCTGTTCCACTTGCGCCACAACTTCGCTTAGAACACCTGCGTCCACCATCCGCGCCAGCACCGCATCACGCGCCGCGCGCGCGGCCTCGGGGTGGCGGTCGGGCCGCCGCGTTTCTGGCGATTGCGGCAGCGCGACCAGCAGCGCCGCCTGCGCAGGTGTCAACCGGCGCGGCGGCTTGCCGAACCAGCCGTAGGCGGCAGCACGGATGCCTTCGACATTGCCGCCATAGGGCGCATTAGTCAGGTAAAGCTGCAGGATCGACGCCTTGTCCATCCGTCGCTCCAGCGCCAGCGCCACGCGGATCTGGCGCAGCTTGCCCGCCCAGCGCCCCGTGCTGCCGTCTTCAAGCAGCCGCGCCACCTGCATGGTGAGCGTGGACCCTCCCGACACCGCGCGCCCGTGTAGAACCGCCTGCCCCGCCGCCCGCAGCAACGCCAGCGGGTCGACTCCGGCGTGCTGCCAGAACCGCTTGTCCTCATAGCGCACCAGCATGGCGATGAACTCCGGGTCCACATCCGCGACCCGCACCGCCATGCGCCACAGCCCGTCGCCCACCTGCCAGACGCGCAGAGGCACACCCGCGCGGTCGTGCATTTCAACCGAGGTTTCCGAGAACGCCGGCGGAAGCCGGGTGGCGTCGATCCAATCGTCGACGCCAGCGCGCAGCCCCGCGCCAAGGCCCAACGCCAGCGCAAGCCCGAACAGCCAGCGCGCGGGCCTGATCATTCCGCGATCACCACGCGCCCCGTGTCGGTGCGGGCACGATAGCGCGGGCGGTACATATCCTCGACCGAGGCCGCCGGGTGGTAAAAATCGCCCGGGGTCACCGCCCGCGCCACATAGGCCAGCGTGATCGTCTGCCCGTCGCGCAGGTCGATGGCTGACAGGAAGCGATCACTGCGGAATTCGCTGTGCGTGGCATCGGACAGGCTCAGCCCGTCCAGCGCGCCCATATCCCCCGCGCGCAGCAAGTTGGGGTTGTCGATTTCCACTCCCGCCGGAAGCGGATCGTCGATCATCAACCGCGCGCCGCCGTCTTCAAACGGCGTGACCCGCAGCACGGTCACGAACCGCTGCCCGACCGTCAGGGACGTCACATCCAGCGGCGCGCCCTCGGGGGTCAGATAGCTGCGCTCGATCCGATAGCCGGTGCCGCCCGCCTCGGGTGCGACAACGGGTACGCCGAAGGTGGTCAGCGTCACATCAGTTGTCTGCCCATCGGCGGCTGCAATCGACAACCCACCATCGCCTGCGTCGTCTTCCAGCACGCGCACGAACGGCCCCTCGACCGGAGCGCCGTTGACCTGAAGCCCCGACCCCGGCGCGGCGATCAGCGCGCGCGCCGCCATCAGCGTCCATGCCGCTTCCTGCGTCGACAGGTTCGCCCCCGGCGCGGTCACGCGGGTCAGCAGCGCGGTGCGGTCGATGGCCGTGCTGCCGGCTTCGGTCGCCAGCGCCAGAACGGCGGCGCTATCGCGCAGGTCGGTACCGAAATCGGCACGCCAGACAGGCACCTCGGCGGCCTTGGCGGCATCGGCGGCGATCATGCGGGCCGCGCGGGCGAACATCGCATCGGCACGCATCTGGTCGCCGTAAGACGCCAGCGCCGCGCCCACTTGCGCCGCCGCCAGCGGGGTCGAGAACGCATCGCCCTTCACGTCGGCGTAATAGCGCAGGTCGCCCATCGCCGCCGTGCCTTCGCGTGCCAGGATCATCAGCGCATAGGCGATATCCTCGCCCCCGCTGTCGAAATCGGCGGCATAGCTGATGCGGTTGCGCAGGTTGTCCATCGCCAGCCGATAGGCCAGATCAGGCACCGCATGGCCCTGATCGCGCGCCCGTGACAGGAAGTCCGAGACATAGGCATCCAGCCAGAAATTCCCCGCTTCGGCGCGCCACAAGCCAAACGCGCCGTTGGGCGCCTGCCGCGCCAGAACGCGCGCAATCGCGGCGTCGATCCTGTCTTCCACCGCCGGGCCATCGCCCAGCCCCGTGGCGCGCGCCACCGACGACAGGTACAGCAGAGGCATCGCCGCCGAAGTCACCTGTTCGGTGCAGCCATAGGGGTAGCGGTCCAACTGCTCCAGCAGCGCGGGCGCGTTAAACCGCGCGATCGGCCCGGCGGACAGGATTGCCTTGCCGGTGCCCGGGCGCAGCCCGTCGAACACGTCGGGCGTAAAGGCAAAGCTGCTGCCCCCCGCCAAAGCGAACTGCCGGGTCTGCGCCACGACCGGATCGTTGGCGCGCACCGGCAGGCGCAGCGTCTGGGTCAGCGCCTGCCCGTCCGGCGTGGTCAGAACCACGTCGAAAGTGGGGTCACCCACGCGAATGCCCGTAACGGGAACCGACAGGCTGGTGCGCTGGCCCTCGGCCAGGGTCAGCGTGGTGGCCACCGCGCCCACGGTCAGCTCGCCCCCGACGCGGGTGATCGCCAGACCCATCCCGCCTGCTGGGCCATCGGCATGGGCCACGTCCAGCCGGATGCGGCTGGTGTCGCCGGGCGCAAGAAAGTTCGGAACCGAGGCCGTCACCACCACCGGGTCGCGCACGATCATGTCGCGGCTGGCCTGCCCGACGCCGGTGCGCGACCACGCCACAGCCATCAGGCGCACGGTGCCATTGAACGGCGGCAGCTTCACATCCACCTCGGCGCGGCCATCGGGGCCGACCTGGACCGGGCCGCTGAAAACGGCCATCAGATCCTGCGTCGGCGGCGGCGATTGCATCCGCGCGCCCTGATCGGCATCCCCGCCGGATCGCACATCGGCCATCGCGCCCGACATGCCGTCGATCAGCCGCCCGTAAACATCGCGCAGATCGACGCCAAGGCGGCGCTGGCCAAAGTAATAGCCCTGCGGATCGGGCGCCTGATAGCCGGTCAGGTTCAGGATGCCCAGGTCGACGGCGGCCAGCGTCAGCCAGACCTCTTCGCCCTCGCGTGCACCATCGACCTGCACGCCAATGGTCTGGGTCTGCCGGGGGCGTGCCACTTCGGGCGCATCAATCGACACGCTCAGCGCCTTCTCACCGGGGGCGACGCTGGCGTGGGCAATGCCAAGGCTGCGCGCCGGGTTTTGCCCGGCGGCCACATCCATCGGGCGGATCAGCGAAACGGCCACATAGGCCCCCGCGCCCCAGCTTTCCTCGACCGTCAGCGGGATGACCGAGTCGCCCTCGGGAAGGTCCACCACCTGCCGCGCGATCACGTGATCCGACAGGACCGAGACCAGCGCCGTTCCCGCATGGCGTGCCACCACGCGCAGCCGGGCCGTATCGCCCACCCCGTAGTCGGCGCGATCCAGCGAGACCTGAAGCCGGTCGGGCGTGTCGGATCCGGCAGCGGGCGCATACCAACCCGCGTAGAAATCAACCGACGAGGCGGTGTAATCGCCCCCGACCCGTTCCACGACCAATTCGTACTGGCCCCAGTCGACGGGTGTTTCCAACGCCAGCGGATCGGTGCCAATCTCGACCTCGCCACTGGCGACACGGCTGCGGCGGGTGGTGCGTTCGTAATTCCATTCGCCGTACAGCTGATACCATTGATAGCGCGTGTTCAGCCGGTTCAGCGTCCACTTCACGCGCATTGGCGCTGGCGTCAGATCAGGGGACAGCGCGATCACGCGGAACTGCGCCGCGCTGCCTTC
This sequence comes from Arenibacterium halophilum, assembly GCF_005938225.1. GTDB lineage: Bacteria > Pseudomonadota > Alphaproteobacteria > Rhodobacterales > Rhodobacteraceae > Arenibacterium > Arenibacterium halophilum. The sequence continues at coordinate 24,118 of NZ_VCPC01000003.1, read as the reverse complement.
GGCGACCACATCGTCGAACATCGGGCGGATGCCAATCACCGGGCCATCCGGGCGCACCGGGGCCGAGATGCGGCGCTCCACCGGCCGGGCCGAGCCATCGGCCAGCCGTGCCACCACGTCCAGCGTCAGGGGGCGGCCCTTCGTATCGGGTTCGGGCAGCTCCAGCGCCACGCGCGCCTGCCCGGCGGCATCGGTGCGCTCTCCGCCAAAGCGGTTGGTGCGCGACTGGCTTTCATCGTCGAACCGACCAAAGCGATAGCCGTCCCAGCCCGCCACGCTGTCGGCGGCGCGCAGGGTGGCAAAGCCCTCGATGGTCAAATCAGCGCCCGGCGCGCCGAACAGGTAACGCGCATCGATGCCCAGCGCGGGCCGGTCGCCCGGAAAAATCGGCGCATCGGGCAGGCTCAGATCAAAATCAATCCGTTCGGGCAGGAAATCCTCGACCAGCACCGTCTGGCTGGCCAGAGTTTCAGACTTCGGGTCAGTCTTGATGTCCAGCCGCCAGGTGCCCCGCGGCACGCCGCCGCCGGTGGCAAAGGAAAATACATGCCCGCCCGCATCGCCGCCGTCGGAAATCAGACGGCGGTATTCCACGCCATCGGGGCGCGAGAGCACGGCCATCAGGGGCAGCCCCTCGATGGCAGTAGCCCCGGCGTCGCGGGCGAGAACGGTGGCGTTGATGGTTTCGCCCGCACGATAGGCGCCCCGATCCGTCGTCAAGAACACGTCGACCGGACCGGCCGGTGCGCGGCCTTCGACGCCGCGATCGGACAGGTCGAAGGCCGGGTCGATCAGCGACAGGAAGCCAAGATCGCTCTCGCCATCGCTGGCCAGCACCAGCGCGGGCGCGGCCGCCCCGGTTCCGCGCGTCAGCCCGGCGGCAAAATCCACGCGGCCCTCGGCATCGGTGGTGGCCGTGCCCAGCACCGCATTGGCGCGCGACACCAGCGTGACCTCGATCCCTTCGCGGGCGGCGGCATCGGACAGCCCCCGCACATCGACATGCAGCCCATCGGTGCCCGACATGGTGGAAATGCCCAGATCGGACAGCACGAACCACTGCGTGGCACCCGGATCGTCATAGGGATCGGCACCCGGCACCCGCGCGGTCAGGGCGTAAATCCCCGGCGGCTGATCGGCGATGGCCTGCCCCATCGGCAAGCGTACTGTCATCGACCGATTCAACTCGGACGGCACATCGGCGCTGCCGGACCACACGTCCTGCGCCACATTGTCGGAAAAATCGTCAAGCTCCCATTGTGAAAGCGGCCGCGCGAAATACCCCTGTTGCATGGCGCGCAGCAGGTTCCTGTCGCTCACGCGGCGCAGGGTCAGGTCCAGCGCGGTCAGGTTCACCGTTTCCACCGGCAGCGCGGCGTCGGCGGCACGCGGCAGCACATAGGCGCGGCCCGGAAAGGCGACCGAGGGCGCCCGGTCGCGCACGTATTGGGTGATGGTCACTTCACGCGCCAGCGTTTCGCCACTGGCCGCAGGCAGCCCGGCGCGAAAGGTCACGCGATAGCGGCTGCCGTGGCTGACGCCGTCGATGCACAGCTGGGTGTCGTTCGGCTGTACCACCAGCGTCTGGTCATCAAGCCGTACGAAGAGGTCGTAATCGACGCCCGCGTTGACCAGCGGTTCGCTGAACCGGGCACAGATGCGCGGCGCGGCGCTGTCGCTTTCCACCTCGGTATCGGTGATGCGGAACCCGTATTTGCCGATGGCCGTGTCCAGCGCCTCTTCCAGCTCGGCCCGGGGCTGTTCGCTGACGGCCAGCCGCAGGATCGGGATCATCTCGCGCCCGCGGCCCATGCGTTCCAGCGCCTGCGAGGCGATCAGCAGCGCGCTGGCGCGGCCCGCCGGGGCCGGATCGCGCAGGTAGCCGTTGATGGCGGCCGACAGCGCGTCGGCCTCTGCGCGGCGCTGATCCGCGCCACGATTGGGTTTCAACCGCAGCGACAGGCGCGCGTATTCCACCCACAGATCGGCGCGGTCGGCCAGCGAAATCGCCGCACCGATCCAATTGCGCGCAGCGGCGGTATCGTTGCGCGCGCGCGAATTGATTGCGGCCTCGATCATCAGTTGCAGGTTTTCGTCGCCCGCGAAGTGGCGCAGGCCGATGTCACGGGCCAAGGCGCGGGCATCGTCGATCACCTCTCCACGGAGGTCCGGCAAGGCCTGCGCGCGGGTGTCTGCGACGGCGGAAATGCCAGCCTCTGTCGCGATCTTGCGCGCCGAAACCGCGCCCACGAAGGGCGTCATATCCTGCACGCCACGTTTCGGGAAACAGGCATTCGAGCGGCTGTTGAAGGTAAAGGCGCCGCATTGCGGATTGGCCGAACAGGCCCGCACGCAGCTTTGCAGATCGGTGCCGAAAAGCGAATCGAGATCAGCGCCGTAGAAATCCATATCGCGCGTGGCGATGTACCGAAACTCGGGCAGGGCCTGCTGTGCCACCGCTGTGCTGCCGACTGCCATGGCGATCCACGCCAGAATCGCTATCAGAACCCGTGCCATGCCCAATCTCCTCGTTACGTCGAAAAATCGTCGCATGGGGGCGCGGGATTCGGCAAGTTCTGCGGCCATGCCCCGGTGATTAAGCACTTCTTCACCGAGTCGCAGGATTTTAACCGTCATTGATTTCACCCCCGTGCCGGTCCCCCGGCGGAGCTTTGGGCATGAACCTTGCCAACATGCTGTCTGAAGAACGCCGCGCCCGCCTCGCGGCCGAGCGAAAGCTGGAGCTGAAAGAAGCCGAACTGTCTGCCGCGAACCGCAAACTTGGGCGGCACGCGCTGGCATTGACGCGCGAAATTGGTGAAACCCGCGCCGAAGTCGCCACCGTGCGCGATGAAAACGAACGGGTGAAGTCCGACCTCTCGGTCGCCAACCAGAAAATTCAGGTGGCCGAACGGCGGCTTTGGCATTCGATACGGACAATTCAGGACGGGTTCGCGTTTTTCGATGCCGATGGGCTGATGATCGCGGCGAATTCGGCCTATATCGCGGCCTTCGACGGTCTTGAGGAAATCGCACCGGGCGTGTCCTATCCGCGCATCCTGCAACTGCTGACAGACGAAGGTTTGGTAGATACCGAACAGATGGGGCCGAAGGACTGGCGCGCCATGATGCTGGACCGTTGGGCCAGCGAGGCGCCCGAGCCCATCGTGATCCGCTGGTGGAACGGGATGTCGTTTCGCCTGATCGATCAGCGCGGCCCCGGCGGCGACATGGTCAGCATCGCTCTCGATATCACGGCGACGGTGCGCTACGAGGAACAGCTGAAAGCGGCGCGCGATGCTGCGGAAACCGCCAGCCGGGCGAAATCGTCGTTTCTGGCCAATATGTCCCACGAAATCCGCACGCCGATGAACGGGGTCGTCGGCATGGCGGAGCTGCTCATGGAGTCCGACCTGAGCGAAGAACAGCGCCTGTATGCCAGCACGATCCACACCTCGGCCGAGGCGCTGTTGCGGATCATCAACGACATTCTGGACTATTCCAAGATCGAGGCGGAAAAACTGGTTCTGCATCCGCAGGATTTCGACCTGGAGCATTGCGTGCACGATATCGTCACGATGTTGCAGCCGGTGACCCACGGCAAGGATGTCGATTTGCTGGTCGATTACGATCTGTTCCTGCCGACCCGCTTCATCGCCGATCCGGGCCGCGTGCGCCAGATTCTGATCAATCTTGTTGGCAACGCGGTGAAATTCACGCGCAAAGGGCATGTCGCCGTTCGCGTGACCGGATTGGCCAATCCCGGCGAAACCGACTGCACCGTGCATATCACTGTCGAAGACACCGGCGTTGGCATGTCGCCAGAGGAACAGGCCCAAATCTTCGGCGAATTTCAGCAGGTTGCATCCGAGGCGAACCGCGAATTCGAAGGCACCGGCCTTGGCCTTGCGATCACCCGGCGACTGGTTGACCTGATGCAGGGCCACATCTGGGTGGACAGCACACCCGGCAAGGGCTCGGTATTCGGGGTCCGGTTGACCCTGCCGCTGGCTGATCCGGATACGCCGATGCCGGTGTCGATGCCGGATTCGCTGCGCCGGGTGATGATCGTGGGCCAGCCCGAACCGACCCAGTCGATCCTGTCAAAACAGCTTGAACAGCTGGGCCTGCAAATTGAAAGCTGTCTCACCGGACCCGACGCGCTGCAGGCAATGACCTCGGACATCGACCTTGTCATCAGCGAACACGCCATGGCCGGAATGGACGGGCTTGAACTGGTCGAGGCACTGCGCGCCGCCGGATGGGAGGATCTTCCGTTTCTTCTGGTGTCGTTGAACGGCAGCGCAGCGCGATCCGATCCGGCGTTCAGGCTGGTTCAGGGCAGTTTGCAACGGCCCTATCAGCGCTCGGAACTTCTGGATCGGCTTGTCGAGGCGATGACAGGCTGCGATGCCCGGGCGCCACTGCCGGAAGCGGGTGCCGACACCGATAGTCCTTTGCCAAACTCGTCCGACGCCTTGCGACAGATGCGGATCCTGTCGGCCGAAGACAACAAGACCAATCAACTGGTGTTCCGCAAGATGGTCAAATCGCTCGACATATCGCTTGATTTCGCCAGCAACGGGGAAGAGGCGGTTGCTGCCTTTCAATCGGCCCCACCCGATCTGATCTTCATGGACGTGTCGATGCCCCGTAAGGACGGATGCGCTGCGACACGGGAAATCCGAGAGTTGGAACAAGCACTTGGCACGCATGTGCCGATTATCGCGTTGACCGCCCACGCCATGAATGGCGATTCCGACCGCATCATGAGCGCGGGCATGGACAGGTTCATGTCGAAACCCCTGCGCAAGGCCGAGATTTTGAACCTGATCGCCGAATTCCAACCGGCGGACGCCCGGCCCGTTGCTTTGTCAAAGTCGGACGCGCAGCCCGAGCCAGACCGTCAGGCGCTATAGGGGCGCACGAACACGGGTTTATCCGGTTCCGACAGGTCCGCGCGATAACTGTAGCCGCCGCTGTCGAAGTCCGTCAGCGCGGCAGGGTCGGTCAGCCGGTTCTGCACGATGAACCGCGCCATGGCTCCGCGCGCCCGTTTGGCGAAGAAGCTGACGATCTTGGGGGTGCCGCCCTTGTCTTCCATGAACACCGGCGTGATGACCCGCAGCTTCAGCGCCTTGGGCGCCACCGCGCCGAAATATTCCTGGCTGGCGCAGTTCACCAGCACGTCAGCTCCCGTCGCCTGCGCCTGCGCGTTCAGCGCCTTGGCCGGCGCGTCTTTCCAGTAGTCGTACAGCGACGCGCCGCGCCGGGTTTTCAGTCGGCTGCCCATTTCCAGACGATAGGGTTGAATCCCGTCCAGCGGGCGCAGCACGCCGTAAAGCCCCGACAAAATGCGCAGATGGTCCTGCGCCCAGGCCAACTCATCCGGGTCGAGCGACGTGGCCTCGAGCCCCTGATAGGTGTCGCCCGCAAAAGCCAGCGCGGCGGGGCGCAGCGCCTCGGCCTCGGGGGCATCGGCAAAGTCGCGATAGCGGTCGCGGTTCAGCCGCGCCAGATCGGGGCTAAGATCCATCAGCCCCTGCAAGGCGCCCAGCGTCAGGTTGCGCATGGTCTTGGCCAGCCGCCGCGACTCCTCGGCGAACTCCGGTTCGGTCATCGCCACGTCGCGTTCGGCCCAGTCCAGCCGCTTGGCCGGAGAGATCACCACCAGCATACCCGTTCTCCTTCATCTGCTTGCAGGGGTGTATCGCGACCGGGCGCGCGGCTCAATCGTTACGCCTCGGCGCGCAGCACATCCAGAAAGGCCGCGCCAAACCGTTCGGCCCGCCGGTCGCCCAGCAGCCGGGTCAGCCCGCGTTCATCGCCCGCGCGCAGCTGCGCCACCTTGGCCAGTTGCGCCGAGGAACACGACAGCGGTTTTTCCCCGCCATCTTCGCCGCGCGCCAGATCGGCCTGCACCTGCAAAAGCCGGTCATAGACCGTGCCTGCCTCGCGCCCCGCCAGACGCCGCCGCGCCGGGTGCAGGGTTTCGGTGGCGCCGGTAATCACCTCGAGGAACATCGCGCCATAGCGTTCCAGTTTTTTCGCGCCGACCCCGCCGATTCCGGCCATCGCGTCCAGCGTGGCGGGGCGTTTTTCGGCCATTTCCACCAGCGTGCGGTCGGGAAAGATGACATAGGCCGGAACCCGCGCCGCTTCCGCAAGGGCACGCCGCTTGGCCTTGAGCGCCGACAGCAGCGGCGCGTCTTCCTCCGACACCATCTCGCGCGCAGCGGGGCGGCGCGTGGCGGCGCGGCTAAGGGTATCGCGGCGCAGGGAAATTTCGGCCTCGCCGCGCAGAATGGGACGGGCGGTATCGGTCATGCGCAGCGCGCCGTGGCGTTCGGGATCGGGGCGCACCAGATCGTGGCCCATCATCTGCCGGAACACCGCCTGCCACTGCCGCCGGTCGTATTCGGTGCCCACGCCATAGGTTGGCAGGCTGTCGTGCCCGCGCTGGCGGATCTTGTCGGTGTCCGTGCCAGTCAGAATGTCGATCAGGTGGCCCGCGCCGAACCATTCCTCGGTCCGCAGGATCGCCGACAGCGCCTTGCGCACCGCTGTTGTACCGTCGAACACATCGGGCGGCGTTTCGCACAGGTCGCAGTGCCCGCAAGGTTCAGACGTTTCGCCGAAGTAGCCCAGCAGCAACTGACGCCGACAGCCCAGCGCCTCGGCCAGCCCCAGCAGCGCGTTCAGCCGCGCGTGGTCGGCGGCGCGGCGTTCCGGCGGGGCCAGCCCTTCGTCGATCTGCGAGCGGCGCAGGCGAATGTCATCGGGGCCGAACAACGTCAGCGTTTCGGCAGGCCCGCCATCACGCCCGGCGCGGCCGATTTCCTGGTAATAGGCCTCGATCGACTTGGGCAGATCGGCATGGGCGACCCAGCGGATGTCGGGCTTGTCGACGCCCATGCCAAAGGCCACGGTGGCGACCACGATCAACCCATCCTCGCGCGCGAAGCGGGTTTCCACGGCGCGGCGGTCGTCCGGGTCCATTCCGCCGTGATAGAAACAGGCGTTATGGCCTTCGTCGGCCAGCCCTTTGGACAGCGTTTCCGTCTTGTTGCGCGTGCCGCAATAGACGATGCCCGACTGCCCCCGCCGCGCGCCCGCAAACGTCAGGATTTGCTGGCGCGGGTTGTTTTTCGCGGAAAAGGCTAGGTGGATGTTGGGCCGATCGAACCCGTGCAGAAAGGTTTCTGGCGCGTGGTTGTCGAACAGCTTTTCCACGATCTCGGCGCGGGTTTCAGCGTCGGCCGTCGCGGTGAAGGCGGCCAGCGGCACGTTCAGCGCCTGCCGCAGCGCGCCAATGCGCAAGTAGTCAGGGCGGAAATCGTGGCCCCATTGGCTGACGCAGTGCGCCTCGTCCACGGCGATCAGCGACACGCCCGCGCGGCGCAGCATCGGCACCGTTCCGCCCGAAGCCAGCCGTTCCGGCGCAAGATACAGCAACTTCAGCTCGCCCGCGCCCATCGCGGCCCAGACGGCATCGTTTTCCTCGGGCGTGTTGGCCGAGGTCAGGGCACCCGCGCTTACGCCGGCCTCTTGCAGCCCGCGCACCTGGTCACGCATCAGCGCAATCAGCGGGGAAACCACCACGGTCACGCCCTCGCGCAGCAGGGCAGGAAGCTGAAAACACAGGGATTTACCGCCGCCGGTGGGCATGATCGCCAGCACGTTCTGCCCGGCGGTCACCGCCTCGACAATGGCCTGCTGACCGGGGCGAAATCCGTCGAATCCGAAAACATCGCGCAGCAGAGGGCTGGCAGCACTCATGAGGGCCCTGTGTGTTGTTTGTTATCTGCTCTTATCGGGCAGTTTCACACACTAAGATTCGGTGAACAAGTGGCGGCCGGGGCCCGTGCGTCAATAAAACGCCGCAGCATTGTTGATCAGGATGATGCGCAGCACCGCCACGCCGATGAGCACCACCAGCGGCGCCAGATCAAGCCCGCCCATCTGCGGCAGCACCCGGCGCACCGGGCCATAGAGCGGTTCCAGCAGGCGGTTCAGCCCGTACCAGATCTGGCGGACCAGATCCTGATGCAGGTTGAGGACCTGAAAGTTGATCAGCCAGCTCATGATGACATGGGCGATGATGACGAACCACACGATGTCGAGCAGAAGCATCAGGATCTGAAAAATCGAGGTCATGCGGCAGGTTCCTTTCAGGTCGTCCCTGACCTAAGCACAGCGCCGCGAAAGAGCAAGTGTCGAGGCGCCGCACCCATGCCCGGCGCAACCCGCGCTTGAACGACAGGGTAAACCCCTGTCATATCGCGCCAAGGGGCAAACCGGGCGGGACAGATATGGCAGAGATTTCACGGCGCAAGCGGATCTGGGGCTGGAATTTCTTCGACTGGGCCAGCCAGCCTTATCACACGCTGTTGGTGACCTTCGTCTTCGGTCCCTATTTCGCCGGGGTCGCGGCAGAGTATTTCATGGCCTCCGGTCTGGCCGAGCCCACCGCCGACGCCCGCGCGCAGGCGGTCTGGTCGCTGTGCCTTGCCGTCAGCGGGCTGGTGATCGGGTTCGGCGCGCCGCTGATCGGGGCGATGGCCGATATTTCCGGTAACCGGATGCGCTGGATCGTGGCGTTCTGCGCGATGTACGTCGTCGGGGCCTGGGGGCTTTGGGTGCTGACCCCGGATGGCGGCAATATGTGGGTGTCGCTGCTGGCCTTCGGCATCGGGTTCGTGGGCGCGGAATACGCGCTGATCTTCATCAACTCGCAACTGCCCGACCTTGGCACGCCCGAGGAAGTGGGCGAGATTTCGGGCAGCGCCTTTGCCTTCGGCTACCTTGGCGGGCTGGTCGCGCTGGTGATCGCGCTGGCGCTGTTCGTGGAACAGCCAAACGGGCGCACGCTGGTTGGATTGGCCCCCGTGCTGGGGTTGGACGCTGCCGCGAACGAAGGCACCCGCGCCATCGGGCCACTTACCGCGATCTGGTTCGCGTTGTTCATGGTGCCCTATTTCCTGTGGTTCCGCGAAGCGCCCCGCCCGCGCGGACAGGCGAGTTTTGCGGCCGCACTTCGGCAGGTTCTGGGCTCGATCGCCGGGTTGCGGCACCGGCTCAGCCTTGCGTCCTACCTTGGCTCGTCGATGTTCTACCGCGATGCGTTGAACGGGCTGTACGGGTTCGGAGGCGTCTATGCCCGGCTGGTGCTGGATTGGGAGCTGACCGCCATCGGCATCTTCGGCATCGTCGCGCTGATCTCCTCGGCGCTGTTTTCGTGGCTGGGCGGCAAGGCCGATTCGCGGATGGGACCGAAACCGATCATCATCGGCTCGATCCTGATCCTGATGGCCGTGTGCATCGTAATCGTGGGCATGTCGCGTGACCAGCTGTTCGGCATCCCGCTTGCACCCGGATCGACCCTGCCCGATGCGATCTTTTTCGGCTGCGGCGTGCTGATTGGCGGCATGGGCGGCGTGCTGCAATCAGCAAGCCGGTCGCTGATGTCGCGCCACACCGACCCGGCCCACCCGACCGAGAATTTCGGGCTGTATGGCCTGTCGGGCCGTGCCACCGCGTTCATCGCGCCGTCGCTGATCGGATTGACCACGGCGGCGACCGAAAGCGCACGAATTGGCGTGGCCCCGGTGATCGCCCTTTTCGCGCTGGGGTTGTTTCTGCTAGCCTGGGTCAAAGCCGAGGGAGATCAGACCACATGACACTCACCCGACTCTGTGCGCGCCTTGCTGTCGCGCTCGCGCTGGCCTTGCCGACTGGCGCATTGGCCGAGCCGCTGGCGAAACAGTTGTTCGGCGGCAAGTCCACACCATCGCGCCAGCAATCCGCCGCCTTCGGCAGCTATGCCAAGGGCTGCATGGCCGGCGGCGTGCAACTACCTGAAACCGGGCCGACATGGCAGGCAATGCGCCTGTCGCGCAACCGCAACTGGGGTCAGCCGGAACTGGTGGATTTCATCAATGATCTCAGCCGGTTCGCCGCGCGTCAGCCGGGGTGGAAGGGGCTGTATGTCGGCGACATCAGCCAGCCAAGGGGCGGGCCGATGCTGTCAGGCCACCGCAGCCACCAGATGGGGCTGGACGCCGATATCTGGATGCTGCCCGCCTCGCGCCTGAACCTGACGCGGAATGAACGCGAAAACATCTCGTCCATCTCGCTGCGCCGGGCGAACGGCGCCTATGTGAACGACAACTGGAGCCGCGCGCATCACGAGATCCTGCGCGAGGCCGCCAAGGACAAGCGTGTCGCCCGCATCTTCGTGTTCCCGGGCGCCAAGGTGCAGATGTGCAACGACGAAAAGGGCAACCGCCGCTATCTGCGCAAGATCCGGCCGTGGTGGGGGCATCACTATCATTTCCACGTCCGCCTTGCCTGCCCGCGCGGGATGCGCGGCTGCGAGGATCAGGCTGCCCCGCCGCCGGGCGATGGCTGTGATGAGGCGCGCAAATGGGCGCGCGACATCCTGAATCCGCCCAAGGCGAAGCCGCGTGACCCGAACGCGCCCAAACCCAAGCCGCGCCGCGAATACGTGCTGGCTGACCTGCCCCAGCAATGTTCGGCAGTGCTGCGATCGAACTAGCGCCCGGGGTTGCAAAATGCGCCCGAAAGGACTAGCACGCGATCTGCCCAGCCGCGCCGGCTGGGCCAAGTCGCCGCTACCTTGTAAAAACGGGCTCTGAAAATGACACGTTCCTACCTTCCTGGCATTCTTGCCATGGCTGCCGTCGTGGTGGCCTCGAATATCCTCGTGCAGTTCCTGTTCGGCCAATGGCTGACCTGGGGGGCATTTACCTATCCTATCGCGTTCCTGATCACCGATGTGATGAACCGCGTCTATGGCGCGCCCGCCGCGCGCCGTGTGGTGCTGGCCGGGTTCGTGACCGGCGTGATCTGTTCGCTGATCGGCACGCAGATCATGGGCGAATTCGGCCCGCTGGTCACGCTGCGCATCGCCATCGGCTCGGGCATCGCCTTCCTTGTCGCACAGCTGAGCGACGTTGCGATCTTTTCCGCGCTGCGGTCGGGCAAATGGTGGCGCGCGCCGCTGGCCTCGACCCTGGTCGGCTCGACTCTGGACACCGCGCTGTTCTTCACCATCGCCTTTTCGGCCAGTCTGATCTGGATCGAACCGGCCAACGATGTCAGCTGGGCGACCGAGGTTCTGCCGCTGCTGGGCGTCGGGCCGATGGTGCCGCTTTGGGTCTCGCTCGCCGTGGCGGACTGGATGGTGAAACTGTCACTGGCGCTGATCGCGCTGATTCCGTTCCGCATGATCGTGCAGCAGTTGCAAGGCCGCGCGCTGGCCTGAAAGGCCCGGCCCCCGCACAGGCGGGGGCCGGTGCCGCTTAGTAGTAAAAGTAGGCGTCGTTGTCGTAGTAGAGTTGCGATCGCAGCGCCTCGACATCCAGCATCTCGACGAAATCGCGGCGTGTAAGGTCTGAGGCATCGATGCCTTCGACCAGCGCGATCTGCTGCGCGCCAACTGAAATCACGGCGCCATCGACGCTGTCGGCAATCGTCAGATCGTCGAAATTCGTTCCATAGCTGCCGTAGTTCATGATCTGGAACCCGTTTCCGATCAGGCCAAGAAAATCAACGCCATCGCGGAAATCGGTGATCACCATCATGGCCGAGGTCTGGGCATAGGGCGATCCGGCTTCGAGCACAAACAGATCACGCCCCTTGCCTCCGGTGGCGGTGGTCACACCACTTCCATAACCGTAGCCGTTATTTCCCACGATGATGTCGGCCCCGGCGCCGCCGATGATGCGGTCGTTGCCGTTGCCGCCGATCAGCAGGTCGTTACCGCCACGGCCCCAGATCACGTCCGATCCGTTGCCCCCGTCCAGATAGTCGGCATCGGACCCGCCACCCAGCTTGTCGCGACCGCCCCAGCCATAAAGCGTTCCGGTCTGGTTCCCGAGCCCGACCTTGAAATCGTCGTTGCCCTTCGACCCGATCATCCACCGGAAATTGGTCAGCGTGTCACTTTCATCTTCGCTTTTCTCGACGGTCAGTTCGGTGCCCGACCGCGACAGGGTCAGCCCGTCTCTGAACTTTTCATAGCTGATCGTGTTGTGCTGTCCGCCGCCGGTGTAACTGTCGTTGCCGGCGCTGGCATAAACGCTGTGCGGCCCCGGGCCAAAAACAAAGGTGTCGTCTCCGCGTCCCCCGGTGATGATCGGGTTGAAAATATGCGCGTCGATCTCGCGGGTGTTGACGGTTGTAGTGTCGTAGGTGAAGTTGTCGAACATCCGTTCGATCCGGGCATCGTCCCCGCTGGTGGCATGATAGCTGTTGAAGACGTCTTTCAGCTTCCACGCCTTCAGCACGCCGGTGTCGAAGCTGGCGTCGACCAGCACCTTGTCCGTCATGCCCCCCGCCCCATCGGGAATTGGGCCTTCGATGACCAGACCAGTCACGAATTGTCCGGTTTTCGTCACCGTCACCGTCAGACCTGACCAGGCGTCTTTGTAGATTATGTCGTCACCCGAGACCGACTTGCGCAACGCCCCACGCAGGGTTTGGGCAATCACCCCCTGCCAGGGCATGTTGTAGTTGCTGTAGAAAAACGTGTGGTCATAGACCGTTGCAGTTACGTCGCTCATAAAATTCCCCCTGAAAAATCGCGCGAAATACGGTGCGCCCCGCCACTTTTGCGCGGGCAAGGCAACATTTCAATGTCGTTGGCGCAAACAGTCGGCCCGATCGGGCGCGTGGCGGCTGTGATGAAAAATCAGGCAGCAAAATGCAGAAAATCGCTTTGGGCGAAATCGGTGCTTGCCAGATCGGCCACACGTCTGCCAGCATCAAGGTAACCGAAACAACTGAAAGGAGGTGGTCCAGTGTCGAGAAAGGTATTGGAGCGAGGTGTCGGAAACAGCCGGGAGATGCGCCGTTAGGGCAAACCCGGGCGGAACCGCCCCCGGCAGGTGATCCTACATCGGGATGACCCGCGCCTGCCTCCAAATCAACTTTCGATCAGGGCCGCCCCGCTTGTGCAGGGCGGCCCTTTTTGACGGAGACGCTGCCCGTTACAACCAGACCATGCTTAGAATCGACGACAAGACCGCCATCGAGGATTGGGAGCTGACCGAACAGTTCGTGCGCGCCTCGGGGCCGGGCGGGCAGAACGTGAACAAGGTGTCGAGCGCGGTTGAACTGCGGTTCGAGGCCGCGCGCTCGCCCAATCTGACGCCACCGGTCAAGGCGCGGCTGAAACGACTGGCCGGGCGGCGCTGGACGAAAGAGGGCGCGCTGGTGATCCAGTGCGACGAAACCCGCAGCCAGGCCCGCAACCGCGAGATCGCGCGAACCCGGCTCGCCGAGCTGATCGCCTCGGCCCTGACCCCGCCCAAGAAACGCATCCGCACGCGGCCCACCAAGGGGTCGATCCGGCGACGGCTGGACGCAAAGACGCGACGCGGAGAGGTGAAGGCGCTGCGCGGCAAGGTCGAAGACCCCTAGCGCAAGGGCTTGCAGCCAGTGGCGCGGCGCGGCAGGGTGCGCCCAAAAGGGGGCACCATGGGCAAGCACTTCATGACACGCGGAATTTTCGCCCGGGGCCGGGCATGATCGCGACCGGAGCGCGGAACCTGATCACCGATGTGCCGGGCCTTCTGGTCGGCAATGCGCAGGATCATGAAATTCGCTCGGGCGTGTCGGTGGTGACGGCGGCCGCGCCCTTTGTCGCCTCGGTTCACGTCATGGGTGGCGCGCCGGGCACCCGCGAAACCGACCTGCTGGCGCCCGACAAATCGGTGTCGCAGATCGATGCGCTGGTGCTGTCGGGCGGGTCTGCCTTTGGGCTGGATGCCTGTTCCGGCGTGATGCAGGCGCTGTTCAACCAGGGGCGGGGGCTGGCCGTTGGCGCGGCGCGGGTGCCGATCGTGCCCGGCGCGATCCTGTTCGATCTTCTGAACGGCGGGCTGAAGGGCTGGCCCGAAAACCCCTATCGCGCGCTGGGGGCGGATGCCTTTCACGCCGCCGCCGAGACTTTTGAATTGGGCAGCCACGGCGCGGGCACCGGGGCGATGGCAGCGATGACGAAAGGCGGGCTTGGCTCGGCCTCTCTGGTCTTGCCCGACGGTACGACTGTCGGCGCGCTGGTCGCCGCCAACCCGGTAGGCAGCGTGACCACACCGGACGATGCACATTTCTGGGCCGCCCCGTTCGAACAGAACCGCGAATTCGGCGGCCACGGCCCCTGCCCCGATGCCGGTTTGGGCTGGCCCGGACCCAGCCGCAAATCCGCCGCGATGGCGGGCGGCGCGGCGCAAGGCGCGAACACCACCATCGCCATCGTCGCCACCGACGCCCCGCTGACCAAGGCCGAATGCCACCGCGTGTCGGTTGCCGCGCATGATGGGATTGGCCGCGCCATCGTGCCCGCGCACACACCGCATGACGGCGATATCGTCTTTGCGCTGGCCACTGGCACCCACGCAACACCGCCAGATGTGAACGCCATCGGCCACGCCGCATCGCTCTGCCTTGCGCGGGCCATCGCGCGCGGCGTCTACAACGCCTCCGCGCGCGCGGGCGATCTGCTGCCCACCTGGCACGAGTTGAATCCGGGTAATGGTTAACCCGCGTCACTCTTGCGCGTTGACAGTTCCGGCCAACCGGCAAAGGTTGGCCAGTGAAAAGCCGCACCGAAGGAGCCAACCCATGACCCGTATCGCCCTGACCCTTGCCGCACTTTGCATGGCTGCGCCGCTTCACGCGCAAGACGCCGCAAAGGGCGAAAACGGATTCAAGAAATGCCGCGCATGCCATTCGATCCAGACTGACGCGGGCGATTTCATCGTGAAGGGCGGGCGCACGGGGCCGAACCTTTATGGCCTTGCGGGGCGTCAGGCCGGCACCGCCGAAGACTTTAACTATGGCGATGACATGGTGGCCGCGGGAGAAAAGGGCCTGACGTGGGATGCCGAAACCTTTGCCGCCTATACCGCCGATCCGCGTGAATTCCTGAAGGAATACCTGGACGACAGCGGCGCCAAATCGAAAATGGCGTTCAAGTTGAAATCCGGCGCCGAAGACATCTTTGCCTATATCGAAAGCGTGTCGAACTGATCGAAAGGCCATCGGTTTGACGCAAGAGGCCGCAAGCGGCCAGATGATCCCCGCATGGGTCGACGGGGCACTTGTGCCCTTTGACAAGCTGGATGTGCATCAAAGGGGCCTGCGGCATCCGGCGGTGTCGGTCTTCGTGTGTCATGGCGACCACCTGCTGATGCAGCAGCGCGCGCTGGGCAAATACCATACGCCGGGGCTGTGGGCGAACACCTGCTGCACGCATCCCCTGTGGGGCGAAGACCCGGCCGATTGCGCCGTCCGGCGGCTGGGGCAGGAGTTGGGCCTGACCGGTCTTGCGCCCGACTGGCGGCAACAGATCGAATACCGCGCCGATGTGGGCGGCGGGCTGACCGAGCATGAGGTGGTCGAGGTTTACCTCGCCCGCGTGCCTGCCCCCCTGGCGCTGAACCCCGACCCGGCCGAAGTGATGGCGACCCGCTGGATCGCCCTGCCCGATCTGCATGCCGAGATTGCCGCGCAGCCCGAGCGGTTCACACCGTGGCTGCGCATCTATCTGGAGCGGTACGCCACCGCGATCTTTGGCCCGGATCAATCCGGCTCGGAATAGGCCATCGCCGAGGCAACCGCGCGTTTCCACCGGCCATAACGCGCCTCGCGGGTTTCGGCATCCATCGCGGGTTCGAACCGTTTGTCCAGCGCCCATGTCTCGGCGAACCCGTCCTGCCCGGGGAACACGCCCTTGTGCATCCCGGCCAGCCAGGCCGCGCCAAGTGCGGTGGTTTCCTGCATCACGGGCCGGTCGACCGGCGCACCCAGCAGATCCGACAGGCTTTGCATCGTGTAGTTGCTGGCGCTCATCCCGCCGTCGACGCGCAGGATCGTGTCGGCATCGGCCTGCCAGTCGGCGTGCATTGCCTCGACCAGATCACGGGTCTGGAAGGCCACGCTGTCCAGCGCAGCACGCGCGAATTCCGCCGCGCCGCTGCCCCGCGTCAGCCCGAACATCGCGCCGCGGCACTCGGGCTGCCAATAGGGCGCACCAAGGCCCGTGAAGGCGGGCACGATCATCACCTCTTGCGCGGGATCGGCCTTGCGCGCCATGCCGCCCGCCTGATCCGCCCGCTCGATCAACCCCAGCGCGTCGCGCAGCCATTGCACCACGGCCCCGGCGATGAAAATCGACCCTTCCAGCGCGTAGGACCGTTTGCCGCCCAGCTGATAGGCCACCGTCGTCAGCATCCGGTTGCGCGACAGAACCGGCGTGTCGCCCGTGTTGAGCAGCGCGAAACAGCCGGTGCCATAGGTCGATTTCATCATCCCCGGCTTGAAGCACGCCTGCCCGATGGTCGCCGCCTGCTGGTCACCCGCCACGCCGCAAATCGGGATCGAGCCGCCCAGCAGCGTGGTTTCGCCGAAATCGGCGGCGCAATCGCGCACCTCGGGCAGCATTTGAGCGGGCACGTCCAGCATGTCGCACATCGCCGCGCTCCA
Source organism: Arenibacterium halophilum (assembly GCF_005938225.1). GTDB lineage: Bacteria > Pseudomonadota > Alphaproteobacteria > Rhodobacterales > Rhodobacteraceae > Arenibacterium > Arenibacterium halophilum. The sequence continues at coordinate 7,606 of NZ_VCPC01000003.1, read as the reverse complement.
TTCGCCCTTGGCGATGTCGAACATCAACGTGCGCGCGGCATTGGTGGCATCGGTCGCGTGCACGCGGCTCTCGGTCAGGCGCCAGATCAGAAAACTGTCGATGGTGCCGAACAGCAGCTTGCCCGCGCGGGCCTGCTCCAGCGTGCCGGTCTGGTCCAGGATCCACTTGACCTTGGTCCCCGAGAAATAGGGATCCAGCAGCAGGCCGGTGGTTTCCGTGACCGCCTGTTCATTCCCTCCCGCCCGCAGATCGGCGCAGATACTGGCGGTGCGCCGATCCTGCCAGACAATCGCGCGATGTACGGGTTTGCCGGTGTCCTTGTCCCAGACAACGGTGGTTTCGCGCTGATTGGTGATGCCGATGGCCGCGATGTCACCGGGCGTGGCACCGGCCTTGTCCATCGCCTCGCGGCAGACGGCCAGCGTGGTGTCCCAGATCTCCTCGGCATCGTGCTCAACCCACCCGGCCTGCGGAAAATGCTGGGTGAATTCGCGCTGCGCCGTGACGGCGGGGCGCATCTGCGCATCGAACAGGATCGCCCGGCTGGATGTGGTTCCCTGATCGATTGCCAGTACGTATGTCATCGCTGCCTCCCCTTGGCCCGTTAGCGCTAGATTAGACATGGATGCCCCCCCGCTTCCAGCCCATAGCCGTCTGCCCGCCGATTTCCCCATAAACATCTTGTATCACAACGAATCTCGGCCAAGACTGGTGGGCGCAAAACGCCGGTTCCCGGCACATCAAGACGATGGGGAGTTCTGAACATGCACCATTTCACCCGCCTGGCCCTTGCCAGCGCCCTGGCCATCAGCGCCGGCACCGGCGCAGCGCTGGCCCAAGGCGAAATCACCGTCGCCATCCAGCTGGAACCGCCGCATCTGGACCCGACCAGCGCCGCTGCCGGGGCCATCGACTCGGTCGTTTATGCCAATATCTTCGAGGGTCTGACCCGCTTTGCCTCGGACGGCTCGATCATTCCGGGGCTGGCCGAAAGCTGGGAGATTTCCGAGGACGGCACCACCTACACGTTCACCCTGCACGATGGCGTGATGTTCCACGACGGCACCACGATGGACGCGGAAGACGTGAAGTTCAGCCTCGACCGCGCCCGCGCCGAAGACAGCACCAACGCGCAGAAGGCGCTGTTCGCGGGCATCCAGTCGGTCGATGTGGTTGACCCGACCACCGTCAAGGTGACGCTGGGCGCGCCCGATGGCAGCTTTCTGTTCAACATGGCCTGGGGCGACGCGGTGATCGTCGCGCCGGAAAGCATCGAGAATATCAAATCCACCCCCATCGGCACCGGCGCTTTCAAGTTCGTCAACTGGACGCAGGGCGACAGCGTGGTGATGGAAAAGAACCCCGACTACTGGGGCACGCCCGCCAAGCTGGACAAGGCGACGATCAAGTTCATCTCGGACCCGACCGCCGCTTTTGCCGCCGTGATGGCCGAAGACATCGACGCCTTCGCCGGGTTTCCCGCGCCGGAAAACCTGCCCCAGTTCGAGGCCGACCCCCGCTTTCAGGTCCTGAACGGGTCGACCGAGGGCGAAACCATCCTTGCGATGAACAACAAGGCCGCGCCGTTCGACAACGTGAAGGTGCGCGAAGCCGTGTCGCACGCCATCGACCGCCAAGCGATCATCGACGGCGCCATGTTCGGCCTTGGCACGCCCATCGGCACCCATTTCGCGCCGCACAACCCGGCCTATGTCGACCTGACCGGCATGTCGAACTATGACCCGGAAAAGGCCAAGGCGCTACTGGCCGAGGCCGGTCTGGCCGATGGCTTTGAAACCACGCTGCACCTGCCGCCCCCGTCCTATGCCCGTCGCGGAGGCGAGATCATCGCCGCGCAGCTGGCCGCCGTCGGGATCACGGCGGAAATCATCAACGTGGAATGGGCTCAATGGCTGGAATCAGTGTTCCGGGGCAAGGATTTCGGCCTGACCATTGTCAGCCACACCGAGCCGATGGACATCAACATCTACGCCCGACCGGATTACTATTTCCAGTATGACAGCAAAGCGTTCCAGGATCTGATGACCAAGCTGAACGGCACCACCGACACCGAGGGCCGCACCGCGATCCTGCAGGAAGCGCAGGAAATGATCGCCGGTGATTACGTGAACGCCTACCTTTTTGAACTGGCCTTCACCACCGTCGCCAAGGCCGGCATTCAGGGTCTTTGGGTCAACGCGCCGACACAGGCGACCGACCTGACCGGAGTCAGCTGGGCCGATTAACCCGGCCCCCACGTCACAAGGCCTCGCACCACGGTGCGGGGCCATTTTCTTACCTTGGAATTTCAAATGCGTCTTCTTGCCCTGATCGACAAACGTTAACCTCTGGACCCTGCCCGCGCGCGCGCCTAACGTCCGGCCATGCTGCGCTATTCGCTGAAACGTCTGTTATCGCTGTTGATCAGCCTGGCGGTGGCCAGCGTCGTGATCTTTCTGGTGATCGAGGTGGCGCCCGGCGACCCCGCCGCCATCATGCTGGGCATCAACGCGCAGCCCGATACGTTGGCCTCTCTCCGGGCAGAGCTGGGGCTGGACGTGCCGAAATGGGAACGCTACCTGAATTGGGTCGGCGGCATGGTGCAGGGCGATTTCGGGACTTCCTATACCTATCGCACGCCCGTGGCCGACATGATCGCCGCGCGGATGCAGGTATCGCTGCCGCTGGCGCTTTACGCGCTGACACTTTCGACCCTGATCGCCTTTCCAGCCGGTATCTACGCCGCTGCCCGGCGCGGGCGCGGTGGCGACATGGCGGTGATGGGCGCGACCCAGCTGGGCGTGGCCGTGCCGAATTTCTGGTTCGCCATGATGCTGGTTCTGCTATTTGCCATCAACCTGCGCTGGTTCGGGGCCGGAGGGTTCCCGGGCTGGGACAAGGGCCTGTGGGCGGGCCTGCACGCGCTGACTCTGCCCGCCATCGCGCTGGCGCTGCCGCAGGCGGCAATTTTGGCGCGAGTCATGCGGTCGGCACTGATCGACATTCTGGGCGAGGATTTCATGCGCACCGCCCGCGCCAAAGGTCTGACCCGGCGGCAGGCGCTGTGGCGGCATGGCGTGCGCAACGCGCTGATCCCGGTGCTGACGATCATCGGGCTGCAATTTTCCTTCCTTCTGGCGGGCTCGATCATCATCGAACAGGTGTTCTATCTGCCCGGGCTCGGGCGGCTGGTGTTTCAGGCGATTTCCGCCCGTGACCTGATCGTGGTGGAATCGGTCGTGATGCTGCTGGTCTTTGCCGTCATCACCGTGAACTTCCTTGTCGACATCGCTTATGCGCTGGTCGATCCGCGCCTGAGGTCCCGGACATGAACCGTAACCTGATCCTTGGCGCGCTGCTGTCCGCGCTGTTTCTGGCCGCCGCGCTGGTATCCTTTGTCTGGACGCCGTTTGACCATACCGTGATGGACATCCCGGCCAAGCTGCAACGCCCCGACGGGGTGCATTGGCTGGGCACCGATCAATACGGGCGCGACATTTTCAGCATGATCATGGTGGGTGCGCGTACCTCGATCGCGGTGGCTTTGGTCGCCGTGGGGATCGGCATGGCGCTTGGCGTGCCGCTGGGGCTGACTGCCGCCGCGCTGCGCGGGTCGTTCCTGGACGAGCTGATCATGCGCGGCAACGATCTGGTCTTTGCCTTCCCCTCGCTGGTGATCGCGATCCTGATCACCGCCGTGTTCGGCGCAGGCGCGGTGAATGCGATCATCGCCATTGGTATCTTCAATATCCCCGTTTTTGCCCGCATCACGCGGGGTGCCGCCCTGTCGCTGTGGGAGCGGGAGTTCATCATGGCCGCCCGTGTGGCGGGCAAATCCGCGGCGCGCATCTCGGCCGAACATATCCTGCCGAATGTCACCAACCTTCTGATCGTGCAGGGCACCATCCAGTTCAGCCTTGGCATTCTGGCCGAGGCCGGGCTGTCCTATGTCGGGCTTGGCGCCCAGCCGCCCACACCCAGCTGGGGCCGGATGCTGGCCGATGCGCAAACTCTGGTCGCCATTGCCCCGCATCTGGCGCTGATCCCCGGCCTTGCCATCATACTGACGGTGCTGGGATTGAACCTGATGGGCGACGGGCTGCGCGATCACCTTGACCCACGGCTGCGGGTGTCGCGCGCATGACCTTGCTGTCCGTCGAAAACCTGTCGCTGGCGATTCATAAAACGCCGATCCTGCATGGCGTGTCGCTGACCGTGGATGCGGGCGAGATCGTCGCCGTCACCGGCGAAAGCGGATCGGGCAAATCCATGACGGCGCTGTCGGTCATCGGCCTGCTGCCTGACCGTATGGAGGCGAAGGGCGCGATAAGGCTGGACGGACAGGATATGCTGGCCCTTCCCGAACGCAATCTGTGCGCATTGCGTGGCAATGCGGTGGGCATGGTGTTTCAGGAACCGATGACCGCGCTGAACCCTGTGCGCACCATCGGCGATCAGGTGGCCGAGACGATCCTTGTGCACAAGGCGATGCCCCCCGAACAGGCCCGCGCCCGCGCGCGCGAGGTGCTGGACCGCGTTGGCCTGCCCGAAGAGCGCTTTCCGCTGACCCGCTATCCGCATGAACTCTCGGGCGGGCAACGCCAGCGCGTGGTGATCGCAATGGCCATCGCGCTGCGGCCCAAGCTGTTGATTGCGGATGAACCTACAACCGCGCTGGACGTGACAACTCAGGCCCAAATCCTCGAGCTGCTCAAGGGGCTGGTGGCCGAATTCGGCATGGGCCTGCTGATGATCACCCATGACCTTGCCGTGGTGGCCGACCTGGCCGACCGCATCGTGGTGATGCGTCATGGCGAGGTCGTCGAAACCGGCGCGACCCGGCAGGTGCTGGCCCATATGCGCCACCCCTATACCCGCGCGCTCTTTGCCGCCTCGGCGCACCGCGTGATCCTGCCTCCCGCGCCTCCGCCCGAACCGCTGCTGCGGGTGGAAAACGTGGTGCGCGATTACCGCCTTCCCCGAACCAAGCTGTTCGCCCCGCCGGGCCACTTCCGCGCGGTCAAAGGCGTCAGCTTTACCTTGAACCGGGGCGAACGGCTGGGTCTGGTCGGCGAAAGCGGCTGCGGCAAATCCACCCTGACCCGAGCTATCCTGGGGCTCGAGCCCATTCAGGGCGGCACCATCACGCTGGATGGCGATCCGGTTCTGTCAGGCAACACACCCCGGCGCGAAGTGCGCCGCAAGATGCAGGTGGTGTTTCAAGATCCCTTTGGCAGCTTCAACCCTCGCCACCGGGTCGACCGGCTGATCACCGAGCCCTTCCACCTGCTCGACACGCCGCCGACCGGCTCCGAGCGGACACGCGCGATTGACAAGGCGCTGACAGACGTGGGGCTTTCTCCGGCGGATGCTGGCAAATTCATTCACGAATTTTCAGGCGGCCAGCGCCAGCGCATCGCCATCGCGCGCGCGCTGATCACCCGTCCGCAACTTATCCTGTTTGACGAAGCCGTCAGCGCGCTGGATGTCTCGGTGCGGGCGCAAATCCTCGATCTGCTTGCCGACCTTTGCAAGGCTTACGTGCTGACCTACCTGTTCATCAGCCACGATCTTTCCGTGGTGCGTACCATCACGGACAGGGTGCTTGTCATGAAATCCGGCGAGATCGTCGAGCAGGGTGAAACCGAGGCCGTGTTCTCCAGCCCGCAGCATCCCTATACGCAAAGCCTGATTGACGCGGCCCCGGTTCTGCCGGATCGCGAAGCGCTGCTGGCCGAGCTTCCGGCATGAGCGTCAAAGCCACGGATCGCGTTGGCCTTGCTATCCTGCTGACCATCGTATCGATCGTGCTGTTCGATTTCATGGGACTGCTGATCAAGTTCCTGTCGGACAATTACCGCGCCATCGAACTCTCGGCCTATCGCAATCTTTTCGGCGTTCCGCCCAGCCTGATCGCCCTGTATTCGGCCCGCGCATGGCACCGGCAAGGGCGCCCATGGCGCATTCGCCAATGGAAACTGGCCAGCCTGCGCGGTCTCTGCGTCGCACTGGCACAAGTCCTGTTCTATTACTCGCTAGGCAAGCTGGCCTTTGCCACGGCCAACACGATCACCTATTGCAACGCCTTCTTCATGACCGCCCTTGCCGTTCCCCTGCTGGGCGAAAGGGTAGGCGCGCTGCGCTGGTCGGCGGTGTTGATCGGGTTCCTGGGGGTTGTGCTGATCGTCGGACCGGGCAGCGACAGCTTTACGCTCGACGCGCTGGCGCCTTTGGGCGCGGCTTTCCTGTATGCCCTTTCCGGGGTGCTGGCCCGGCGGCTCGACGACGATCTGCCAAGCGCGCTGGCCAATATCTATTCGAATGCCGTCGCGCTGATCGGGTCCTTCATACTGGTCTTCGCGACAGGGGGCTTTTCCCAGGTCGGACAGGCAAGCGATTTCTGGTACATCGGCGGGATGGGCGCCTTTGGCGGGCTCGCGGTTCTATGCATGGTGGTGGCCTATCGCATGGCCGAGCAAAGCAATCTTGCCCCCTTCACCTATTTCGGAATCCTTACGGCTTTTGTCCTTGGCTGGCTGTTCTTCGACGAAGCGCCGATTGACGATCTCTTCCCCGGCGTGTTGTTCATCGTATTTGGCGGGGCGCTGGTACTCTGGCGCGAACGCCGACTGAAACGGCAGGCACTTGCACGTCAGTAGCGGGTTGTCATCCGGTGACCCGGCCGGAACATGAGCGCCACATGGGTGATCGCCACATCCTGCCACCACGTCGTGCGCTCGATCCGGAACAAGGGTGTGTTTGGATCGCACGACAGGTGCTCTGCCACGTCCGGACTGGCCCCAATCGCTGAAAATGCAATTTCCGCGTCAGAATAGGGCACCGTTTCAACCAGCCATTCATTCGGTCCCTGCGCTTCGAAATTCTGGCTTTCAGCTTTGGGCAAAGCCGAAAGGTTGATCCAGCGATCTTCAAACTGGAAAGGCGCGCCGTCGCCATAATGCATGCACGTCAAATGCAGAACTCGCGCACCGCGGTCCAAGGCAAGGCGCGCGCGCAGCCAGCCCGGCGCTTCGACAATAGCGCGATCGACAAGGGCGTAACGATAGCGGGCCCCCGTGGCCTCGATCTCGGTTCGGCTGATCGGAATATCGAACCGCGCCTTGCGCACAGGCTGGGCCAATATGCGTGTTCCTGCCCGTCGCTTGCGTTCAACCACACCGTCTTCAGCCAGATCGCGGAGTGCTCGGTTCACCGTTGCTCGGGCGCAGCCGTATTCTGCGGCCAGTTCGACTTCACCCGGTACGATCCCATCCGCGGCCCATTCGCCTGCGGCGATGCGCTCCAACAAGTCGGATTTGATCTCACGAAAGGTCACGCCACGTTTTTCGGGCTGATCAGCCATGCAAAATCACCATTATGCTTAGACATAAAGGCAATATAACATCTGACGGAAAAGACAACGCCCCGGTCGTTACCGACCGGGGCGTTTGAATTGGGCATCATATAGATCGATACAAAGCAAGGGGCATTTACTAGGTTTGGCGATGACCTACTCTCCCACGACTTGAGCCGCAGTACCATTGGCGCGAAGGCACTTAACTTCCGGGTTCGGGATGGTTCTGGGTGTTTTGCTCTTGCTATGAT